>CAVQMT010000045.1:0-26826 GCA_963713655.1 uncultured Acidobacteriota bacterium | reverse complement strand
GCCCGAACGGTCTCCGCGTGGCCACACGTTCTTCTTTGCCCGCGATCCCGATGGCACGCTGATCGAGCTGATGGACCTGGGCTACATGTACCACGTGGTCAAGTGGCTGGGCCCGCTCGGCGGCTGGATCTTCCGGCGCGGGATGTACAAGCAGTACCGCTACTTCGTGAGCAGAACTACCAACCACCGACTACCAACTACCAACAATCTCTGACAGTCCGGTCAGAAGCTCTGGGGCACGTCAGAATTCTGTGCCCCTGGCGCGGTTTCGCAGCGGCCGTTCGCATGGCCTTGCCGCGCAAGTCCGTAAAGCAAACCACCAGGATTGAAATTGCACCGGTTGGCTTTGTCATTGCTCCAAGCTCTGGCGTGAGGAGTGTCTTCACTCGCGCCGACCAGCCGAAAGCCGACGGCGGGGCCCCTGCCCTGACGCGGGCCGGTCTCTGGTACGTGTCGTGTGTGATTGCGGCGGGCGCCGTCATGCTGGCGTGGCGCTTCCCGCGCTCAGTGCCGGACATCGGCCTGTTCGTCGGCCTGCTGCTGGTGTCGGCGCTGGCGTCCAGCCATCGTCTCCGGTTGCCGCTAGGGGCGAATTCGTCGACCCTGTCGGTGTCCTACGCCACCGATTTCGCCTCGCTCTTCCTCATCGGTACTGATTTGACCATGGTCGTGGCCGCGACCAGCGCGTTCGCCCAGTCCACGGTGATTGCGCCGCACGGGCCGAGCAAGAAGAACCCGCCGATCCGCGTCGCCTTCAACGTCGCCGCCCTGGTCCTGACGGTTCAGGCAGCCGGCGCCGCGGTGCGCGCGTTCGGCCCAACGCGCTCGCTGCCGCTGGTCGATCTGGCCCAGCCGATGGTTGCCGGCGCGCTGGCCTACTACCTGGTGAACACGGTGCTGGTGGCGGCGGCGATCGCCCTCGCCGCGCGCGAGCGTGTCTGGAAGGTATGGGAGGCGAACTTCCTGTGGACGGCGCCGAGTTACTTCGTCGGCGCTGGAGCCGCCGTCGCCGCGGTGGCGATCTGGAACGCCGACCGCGGCTGGCTGCTGCCGCTCGTGATCGCCCCGGTCTATCTGACGTTCCGGTCCTACGCAATCTACGTGGATCGCATCGCCTCGGACCAGCGCCACAACCAAGAAGTAATGCGGCTGCACAACGACGCCGTGGCCGCGCTGGGTGCCGCCCGGCGCTCCGAACAGCGCTATGCCCTGGCCGCCGCCGGCTCGAACGACGGCTTGTGGGACTGGGACATCGACGAGGGTGCCCTGGACTGCTCCGAGCGCTGGAAGCTGATGCTCGGCTTGTCGCCCCAGACCTCGGTGGCGACCATCGGTCAGTGGGTGGCACTCGTCCACGCCGATGATCGCGCGGGACTCGAGTCGGCGCTCGATGCCCACATTCGCGGCGCCACCGCCCACTTCGAGCACGAGTACCGGGCGCACCATTCCGACGGCCAGATTCGCTGGGTGCTGTGCCGCGGCATCGCCGTGCGCGACGAAAGCGGCCTGCCGATCCGCATGGCCGGCTCGCAGACCGACGTGACCGAGTGGCGCCGGGTGCAGGACACGCTCGCCACCGCGGCGCGCCACGACCACCTGACCGGTCTTCCCAACCGGCGGCTCTTCGCCGAGCTGCTGCAGCGATCGATTGCGCAGAACGCACGGGCGACGACGCCGAAATACTCCGTGCTGTTCATCGACCTCGACGGCTTCAAGCTGGTCAACGACAGCCTGGGCCACCTGGTCGGCGACCAGTTCCTGGTCGCGATCGCCTCGCGGCTCGAGGCCAACCTGCGGCCCGGCGACGCACTGGCCCGGCTGGGCGGCGACGAGTTCGCGCTGCTGATCGAAGACTTCGCGACCCCCGACGAGGTCTGTCTGGTCGCCGAACGCCTGCAGCGGTCGATGGTCGAGCCGATCTCGCTCAGCGGCCGCGAGCTGTACGCGTCCGCCAGCATCGGCGTCGTGCTCGGCGGACCGCAATACCACACCGTCGATGACGTTTTGCGTGACGCCGACATCGCGATGTACCGCGCGAAGGCTGCCGGTCGCGGCGGCTATCAGTTGTTCGATCCCATGATGCACGCCAGCGCCGTGCGCCGGCTGACGCTCGAGACCGAGCTGCGCCAGGCGATCGAGCGCGAAGAATTCTCCGTGTTCTACCAGCCGATCGTCAGCCTGCCGTCGTCGGAGATCACGGGCCTCGAGGCACTGGCTCGCTGGACGCGTCCCGACGGCCGCCACGTGCCGCCGTCCGAGTTCATCCCGGTTGCCGAGGAGACGGGGCTGATCGTGCCGCTGACCTGCTTCGTCCTTCGCGAGGCCTGCCGGCGGGGGGCCGCCTGGCAGCGCCTCTTCGGCCGGCCACTCGGGCTGTCAGTGAACATCTCGTCGCGGCTGTTCGGGCGCAACGATTTCGTCGAGCAGATCCAGCAGGCGATGGAGGAATCGTCGCTGCAGCCTGGCACGCTGCGGCTCGAGATCACGGAGAGCACGCTGCTCAACAGCGCCGAGATCGTGCAGCAGAACTTCGAGCGGCTACGCGCCACAGGTGTGTCGATGTATCTGGACGACTTCGGCACCGGCTACTCGTCGCTCAGCTACCTGCAGCGTTACCCTGTGGACGCCCTGAAGCTCGACCGCTCGTTCGTGGCACGGATGGGCATGCCCAACGAGAACTCGGCGGTGGCCGACGCGATCGTCAGCCTGGCGCGGGCCCTGGGCATGGGCCTGATCGCCGAAGGCGTGGAGAGCAGGGCCCACGCCGAGCATCTGATCGCGTTGGGCTGCCCGCACGCGCAGGGGTACCTGTTCAGCGACGTGCAGTCGCCCGAAGCCACCGAGCGGATGCTGGCGACGAAGTTCGCCGACCGGCCGCGGCCGATCCTTACAGCGTCCGCAGCTTGACGCGCCGCACGGCGTGGTCGCGGCCCTTTTCCAGGATCACGGTGGCACGCGGTCGCGACGGCAGCACGTTCTCCCGCAGGTTCACCGCGTTCACCGACCGCCAGATGCCGCGGGCGGTCTCGATTGCCTCGGGCGTGGTTAGCGACGCGTAACGGTGGAAGAACGAGGACGGATCGGTGAAGACCGTATCCCGCAGCGTCAGGAAGCGTTCGACGTACCACTGTTCGATGTCGGACTCCTCGGCATCGATGTAGATCGAGAAGTCGAAGAAGTCGGAGACGAACGGCGACCGCGGACGCTCGCCGCGGGCCGCGCCCACGTGCAGCACGTTCAGCCCCTCGACAATCACGATATTCGGCTTGCGCACCACCTGGTGCTGGCCGGCCACGACGTCGTAGCGCAGGTGTGAATACACGGGGGCGTCGACTTCGGGCACGCCCGCCTTGACGTCGGCCATGAACTGCACCAGCCGCTTCAGGTCGTAGCTTTCCGGAAAGCCCTTGCGGTCGACGATCCCGCGCGCCTCCAGCGTACGCAGCGGCAGCAGGAAGCCGTCGGTGGTCACCAGATCTACCTGGGGGTGGCTGGGCCAGCGCGACAGGAGCGCCTGCAGCACGCGGGCGGTGGTGCTCTTGCCCACGGCGACGCTGCCGGCGAGGCCGATCACAAACGGCACCTGCGGGCGCTCGGTGCCGAGGAAAGTCGCCGTGGCGCGGCCGAGCGCCTGCGAGGCCTCGATGTAGAGATTCAGGAGGCGCGCCAGCGGCAGATACACCGCCGTGACCTCGTCGAGCGACATCGGCTCGTTGAGGCCCGCCAGACCCTTGAGTTGCGCCTCGCTGAGCGGCAAGGGCGTGGACGCCCGCAGCGCCGCCCACTCCGCGCGCGTGAACTCGGTGAAACGCTGCGTGGCCAGGTGCTCGTCGGGACGGGTGGTCACGGGGTCAGAGTAATTCACAATGCACGATTCACAATTCACAAACTGCGGAGCGTTCAAGACCACGCGGCTCCGGGCTCCGGGCTACGGGCTACAGGCCTGAGGGAAGGCGAAGAACGCTCACCTGCAATGCCGTCGTTGCTCCTAGCGGCTTTGCTCGTCCCGCAAAGGCGCACCATGCCCCGCGCCGAGGAAACCGCTAGCAACGGCGAGAGCGTGGCTCGGCGCGCGGGTCGAACCGACCACTGCGGAGGTCACACGGCCGCGGACGGGCGCTCTATCCTTGTCGATTCCGGCCGGTCGCCGAACGGGTCGATTGGTCTAGGCTTTGCGTAATGCTCTCTTGATGGGACACGTCCGCACGCTTGATCGGTCTCGCCGTGGCAGTCGCCCTCCTGGTCATGCCAACGGTGGCTGCGGCGCAGACAGGCCCGCGGCCCGTCACACCCGCGGCCCCCGGCGACTTCCTGTTCGCGCGTCCCAAAGCCGAAGTGGGTGTGCGTGTCGGGTGGTCGTTCAATCGCGGCGGCAGCGATTGGTACGACTTCGTCACCGACCAGCTGACGCTCGACCAGGGCGACTTCAACGCGTTCGCGCTGGCCAGCGACGTCGGCGTGTGGTTGACGGGCCGTTTCACCGCGGTCGGCGGCGTGGAGTACACCCACACCAACCCGGGATCCGAGTACCGGCGCTTCGTGGACAACAACCGGCAGCCGATCAACCAGTCCACGCGCCTCAATGTCGTCCACGCGACCGGAGGCATCAAGTACGCCCTGCTCGATCGGGGGCGTGCGATTGGCCGGCTGGCGTGGATTCCGGCGCGGGTCGCGCCGTATCTCGCTGCCGGCGGAGGCGCCACGTACTACGAGCTGCGCCAGGAGGGCGACTTCGTGGACTTCGTGGACCGCAGCGTCTTCCCTGCGCTGTTGCGCTCGACTGGCTGGGCCCCGACCTACTACGTCGGCGGCGGCGCCGACATCCGCGTGCTGCGCCGCATGCTGGTCAGCGCCGATTTCAGGTATCGTCGCGCCACGGCCGATCTCAACAACACCTGGGTGGATTTCGAGCCGCTGGATTTGTCGGGAGCGCAGGTGACGGTGGGGACGGCGTGGCAGTTCTAGGGCTACGGGCTCCGGGCTTCGGGCTACGGGCCTCCGAGGGAAGAACGCTCATGAAGAACGCTCCACTGCATTACTCGTTGTTGCTCACCGGGGCCATGCTCATCGCCTCGCCGGCATCGGCGCAGGAGCCGGCGGATGCGCGGTGGGCGCCCTGGCTGGGCTGCTGGACGGTCAGCGTGGACACCACGCGCGGCGGCGACGCGGTGTTCGCGGAACAGCAGGCACCGCGCGCGCGGGTGTGCGTCACCGCGCGTGGCAATGCAGCGTCGCTTACGACCGAGGTCACTGACAAGCCGGCGCTGGCGCAGACGATTGTCGCCGACGGCAGTTCGCAGCCGCTCGACGAGGGCGGCTGCACCGGCGCGCAGCGCGTCGAGTGGTCGAAGGACGGCGCGCGGCTGTACTCGCGCGCCGAGCTGACGTGTGCGAAGGAATCGAAACGCACCGTCAGCGGCATCTCGCTGCTCTCGCCCGACGGCACCTGGATCGACGCGCAGTCGGTGGGGATCGGCGGGCGCAACAGCGTGCGCGTGCGCCGTTTCCGGCGCGACGAGCCGCCGGCCGTGGTCGGGCGCGGCGCGCCCGCGCGCCTGACCGTCGACGACGTGATCGAGGCCAGTCCGCACGTGGCTGCGCCGGCGTTGGAAGCCGCGCTGGTGGAGTCGAGGGCGACGTTCGGGTTGAACGCACGTCGCCTGATTCAGCTCGACGACGCCGGCGTTCCGGCGAGCGTGATCGACCTGATGGTGGCGCTGACGTATCCGCAGGCGTTCTCGGTGCGCCCCACGGCTCGCGCCGATCGACTCGACGCCGTTTCCCTTCGAGATGGACCCGGCTGATCCCGACTACCCGTGGTGGTACGGCAATCTCTACGGGGGCGGGGCCTATTTCGATTCGGGTTACCTCTACTCGCCCTTCGGCTATCCCTTCCTGGGCTTTTATCCGCTGGACTTCGGTGGCGGCGCCATCATCGTCGACGGCGGCGGCGGTGGTGGCGGCAGCGACCGGCCCACGCCGGGCGTTCGCGTCATCAACGGGTTGGGCTACACGCGCACCATGCCCCGCGGCGAGGAGACGGCAAGCAACGGCGAGAGCGTGGGCTCGGCGCGCGGGTCGAGCGGCGGCCGGGCCTCGGTCAGCTCGCAGGGCTTTTCCCGCGGCGGCAGCGACTCGTCGTCGAGCAGCGGTGGCTCCAGTTCTTCCGGCAGCTCGACAGCGGCGGCGGAGGCGACTCCGGCAGCGGCGGTGGCGGCGGGCGCACTGCCGTGGAGCGATAACCCGGGCGTAAAATTCCGGGCATGCTTCAGCGGCTTGCCCAGGCGGCGCTCATCCTCATCCTCGCGGCCACGACGGCCTGGGCCGAAGTGGCCCGGATCGAGATCCGCCGGCGCGACGACGCCGGCACCCACGAGCGCATCATCGCGCGGGTCCACTTCACCGCCGACCCGCGGCTCGCCGCCAACCGCGCGATCGTCGATCTCGCCGACGCGCCCCGCAACGCCGCCGGACTGGTCGAGTACGCCGGCGATCTGCTCTTCTTCCAGCCCAAGGATCCCGCCCGCGCGCGCGGCGCGGTGTTTCTCGAGGTGGTCAACCGCGGCCGCGATCAAGCGCTCGGCCTGATGTCCGGCGCCGTGCAGCGCAGCCTCGCGCCCGAGTCGTGGAGCATGGGCGACGGCTTCCTGCTCGAGCGCGGCTTCGCCGTTGCCTTCCTGGGATGGCAGTTCGATGTCACGCCGGCGCAGGGCCTGACCTTCCAGGCTCCGGTGGCCCCGGTCGATGGTCAGGTGCGCGCCAGCGCGATCATCACCGAGGCCAGCCCCCGCGCCACCGGCTTCGCGCTGCCGTACTGCGCCGCCACTCAGAACGGCGCCGCAACCATGACCTACCGGCAGCGGATGGACCAGTCCGGCGAGGCGCTGCCGGCGGAGGCCTGGCGCTTCGATCGCGACGGCTGCGTCGTGGTGGTGAACGGTCCCGTGCGGGTCGGCCTGTACGAAGCGGTGTACGCCGCGCATGGCTCGCCGGTCGCGGGACTCGGGCTGGCGGCGGTGCGGGATCTCGCCTCCTACCTGAAGCACGGCGGCGCCATCACGACGCTGCGCGAGTCGCCGGCGGCGCTGCGCCGCGTGATCGGGTTCGGCTACTCGCAGAGCGGGCGCTTCCTGCGCGAGTTCGTGCGCGACGGCTTCAACGCCGACGAACGCGGCCGCGCGGCATTCGACGGCCTGCTGATCGCATCGGCCGGCGCCGGCGGCGGCAGCTTCAACCACCGTTTCGCGATGCCGGGGCAGGCGGGCAACTCGGTGCTGTCGATTCTCCGCCCGGTGGACGTCCCGCCCTTCACCGACGACGGGCTGCTGGCGCGGGCACGCACCGCGGGCGTGGTGCCGCGCATCTTCTACACCTTCTCGTCCACCGAGTACTGGGCCCGCGCCGGATCGCTGACGCACACCACCGACGACGGCGCGCGCGACGTGCCGCTGGCCGATTCGTCGCGGCTCTACTTCCTGGCCGGCACGCCGCACGCGGGCGGCCCGCTGCCGCCGATTCGCGCCACCGGCAGCGGCGACTTCCGCAACCTTCTGAACTTCGCGCAGCAGCGTTGGGCGCTGCGCGCGCTCGTGATCGCGATCGACGAGTGGCTCGCCTCCGGCAAGGCTCCCCCGGCCTCGCGCTATCCGATGGTCTCGAAGCGGGGAACTGGCGGACCGGGCGGCAGTGGCATTCCCCGCCGCCGGGGCGGTGACGTGGCCCGGCTACATGCCGTCGGTGTGGCGCCTCGACTTCGGCTCCGATTTCGCCACCACTGGCGTGATTCGCGAGCCGCCCCGCGTCGGCGCACCGTATCGGGTGCTCGTCCCCCAGGTGGACGCGGACGGCAACGATCGCGGCGGCGTGCCGATGCTGGAGGTGGCGGCGCCGCTGGGGACGTTCACGGGCTGGAACATCCTCGAGCCGCCGCTGCGTGACCTCGGCTACCTGTCGGGCCTCACGGGGTCGTTCGTGCCGTTCGCGCGGACGCAGTCCGAACGGCGTGCCGCGCACGACGACCGCCCGTCCATCGAGGAGCGCTACCGCGGGCTGCCCGATTACGCCAGCCGCGTGGACCGGGCCGCCGCGGCACTGGTACGCGACCGCTTCATGCTGCCCGAGGACGTCGCTGCCGCCACCGCCCGCGCGCGCCAGATGTGGAGCGTGTTGGTGGAGGCCGGACCCTGAGTGTCCTGCGCTACAATTCGGCATGCCCCCATGGCGCCCGGCCACTCCCGATAGCCGGTTGGTCCCGCGACGGACCTGGCGCGCCTGGCGGCTCCCGGTAGCGTTGGTGGTGACGCTGGCCCCGCTGGCTGGATGGGCGCCGGTGGCCGGAGCCGCGATCATCCTGAACGACGTCGTCGTGCGCGTCTACGACAACACCGGCCTGCCCAGCCTCGTGCGCCGCACCAGCCTGACGCGTGCCGCCGAGATCTTCGCGCGCGCGGAGGTGGAGATCGGCTGGGTGCACTGCCCCGCCCGCTGCGGCCGCGCCCCCAGCCCCGACCAGCTCATCCTCCGGATGACGCGAAGCCCTGCGACGGCCATCGGCGTGGGCTCCTCGCTGATCGATCCGGTGCTGCAGGCAGGCCGGCTTGCCACCGTCTACGTCGATCAGGTGGACGCGATGGCGCGCCGCTCGAACACCGATCGGGAGGCGATTCTCAGTCGCGCGATCGCGCACGAAATCGGACACTTGCTGCTCGGCACCGCGGAGCACACGCGATCGGGCCTGATGCGCGGCATCTGGACCGCCGAAGAACTGCGACGCAATCAGGTGCGAGGACTGGCAGTTCTCGCCGTTCCAGCGCACGGTGCTGCGCGCGCGCCTCGCCACCGGCAACCCGGCGCGGTGGAACGCCGGGGTTCCGAAAGTCCCGCCCGGCCGCGCCGGCAGCTAGGCCCCCGAAATCGCCGGCGTCAAGCCGGACGACAGTTCCGTTGCGCAGCCCCTACCCAATTGTAAGAAGCTAGCTGAGCGGTTCCAGGAATGCCCCTGCGACAGGCGCAAATTCCTCGACCGCCGTCGGTATGAGCGTTGCGTGGCGAGGGAGTATGGCCACCGTGTCCCCAACCCAACCCCGGAAAATCCTGGTCGTCGACGATGACGATGCGACGCGCCGGGGCCTGTGCGCCCTGGTCACCGAAGCCGGCTATCGAGCCATTCCGGCGGCGTCGCTCCCGGAGGCCACCGAAGCACTGACGCGCGAAGCGCCCGACCTCATCATCACCGACGTCAGGCTCCAGGGCTACAACGGGCTGCAGCTGCTTGGCGATGGGCGCCCGGCCTATCCCCGCCATCGTCGTCACCGGCTTCCCGGACCGGATGCTCGAAGCCGACGCCCACAAGATGGGGGCGGAGTACCTGGAGAAGCCGCTCTCGCCCGCCAGCCTGTTGTCCCTGATTCGCGTGAAACTGGATGCCACCGCTCCCAACGCCCTGTTCAGCGCCACGCGGCGGTGGACCCGCAAGCCGCTGAAGCGGCAGCTCAAGGCGTGGGTGCAGGACTTCCCGGTCCGCATCCTCGACATCAGCTACGGCGGCCTGCGGCTCGAGCTGGAGAAGACGCCGGAATCGCGCCTGCCGCGCTCGCTGTGCGTAACGCTGCCGACCTCCAACGTGGCCATCGACGTCAACGTGGTCTGGCAGAAGCCGAGTGGGGAAACCGGGTGGCTGTGTGGGGCGGCGGTGCCCGAGCCGAGCCCCGCCACCTGGCGTCAGCTGGTGGACGCCGTTTCGTTCTGAGGAACGAGGCGGGACCCGCTGCCCGCCTCGCCCAGAGGCCCTACTGGGCTTGTGGTGCCAACCGCGTCCTGCGCTGGCGACGGACTCGAATAAGCCAGTAGCCCAAGACGCCAATCACGGCGAAAACGATTCCTGTCGCCATTGGTTCCTCCTTGACGCCCATGGAGGAGGCAACCCTCGTGCCTGGAACGGGCACGCCCTGCTAATCGTTCGGTTTTCGCCCACCATCGGGCCATTTCTTTCGTGTGAAGCCGGACGTAAAGCACACGACTGCTCGCTCCGAAAATAGCCAGAGAAGACAGGGTTGATCAGCAACATTGCAGAATGGTCATCGTGAGCGCGACCGTACTTTTGGGCTTGCGCAGAGCGCCATATCGGTGCACCCTCTTTCACTAAATACCGTGGCAGAACGAGATCAACAACTTCCAGCTGGTGTCCCCCGCCTCATCGACCAATACAAACAGCGGCGTCAGGCCTGGCTAGCCCAGGCGGATGAGCTTGTCCGCCTGCGCGACGAAGTGCGGTCGGCGGCCGAGCGCGAGGCGTTGGAAATCGTGACCGCCGCGCGCCGCGACGTGCGCCGGATCGTGGTCGAAGCGCGCCGCGAGTTGCTGGTGCTCACCGCTCAGCTGCATGCGGCCATCGAATCGGTGGATCAGGCGTCGCTGCAGGCCGCCGCCGACACCGCATCGGGCGCGGACGCGCAGGGGCACTCGGCCGGCGACGTCCTGGCCGGCCAGCGTTCGCTGGGCGCCACCGAGGACATGGTGCTGGGCGCGCGCCGCGAAGTGCGCACGGTGCTGGACGAGGCGCGGGCAGAAATCGAGGCGCTGGCGGCGGAAGCGCATGGACCGCTGCGGGAGATCCCCGCGGAGTTCGTCCGGAACCTCGCGCCTCTGTCCGACGCGCCGATTCCGACGCTCGAGACGATTCTGGGCGCCGATCCCGTTGTCGGCACGCCACGCCGGCGCCGGACCGATGCCGAGGGTCGATTTGGCACAGTTGCCGATCGACTCGATGAGCCGCAAGGAAACCGAGCGCGACGATGACGGCCCCGACGACGGCGGGGGAGCCCCGCCCTCGGACGTGGCACCAGTCGCCGGAATTGCGCGCGACGAGCACCGGGGCCATCGACCCGCGGGTGCGCCGGGACCGTGACGAACCTGGCCGTGGCGACGACCGACGCTGGTCATCCCCAATTTCGAGGAGGTGCCGTCGTTCGCGGTCCCGCCGGTTCAAGCGCCGGTGCACGCCGGCAGCTTCCATCGCCGCCGATGAACCGATGGTGGAGCCGATGTCGGACTTCGGCGAGACCGAGGCCCTTCGCGAGACCGAACAGGGCCGCACGTTCCTGGCCGACTACGACGAAGACGCGCCGAAAACCCGCCCGGCCTGGATGTGGGTGGGGGTGTTCGCGGCGACAGGCATCGTGGCGATCGTGGGCACCGTGTGGTGGTTCACGCTGCGCGAGTCGGGCACCGCCCTGGCCACATCGGTCACCGAGCGCAGCGAGCCGGCGCCGGCAACCGCAGTAACCCCGGCCGCCGACCGCGCGACCGACGTGCTGGCAGCTGGCGCGGCCGGGGCCGCGGGCCTTGGAATCGAGGTGCGGCGGACGGCGTGGATTCGCACCGTTGTGGACGGGAAGGAAGACAGCCGCGTGTATCAAGCCGGAGAGACCCGGCAGATCGTCGGCGCCAGGAGCGTGTCGATTCGAGCCGGCGACGGTGGCGCGGTATTCGTGTCCGTGGACGGCCGGCCGGCCGAGCCGCTCGGCAGCGGCGGATTGGCCGTGACCAGGCAGTATTCGCTCGCCGGCGGATCGTCGGCGCCGGTCCCGGCGGTGGCGACGACTACCCCGGCTCCCGCAGTCGAGCCGCTTGCGGCGATCCCCATCGCCGCGGCAGCTCGGCCGGAACCGCCGCAGGCTCTTCCTCCGGTGCCCCCTGCTGCGCGCCCCGCGGAGACGTCGCGGGCGGCGACACCGGCGGCGCAGGCGCCCCGTGCCCGCTAGTCCCCCGGCGCCGGCGGCGCCTGACGCCGTGGCTGCCGCCCCGAGCAATGGCGGGCGCGCGGACCTGATTGCGGCCGGCCAGCAGTGGCTCGACGCCTATCAGCGCCGCGATCGTGACGGCATGGCGTCGTCGGGCACCGAGAACATGACTATTTCCGACGAGCGGTCGATCACCGAGCGCTTTCCGGCCTGGCAGGTCGGGGTCCGCCGCGATCTCGACCAGCTCGAGCTGGAGTTGAGCGGGGACACGGCGTTGCTGACGGCGCGCATGAGCGAACGCAACGGCGACGGCGCAACCACGTCGGCGCAGCATGTCTCGCGCGTGTCGCAGATCTGGGTGCGTCGCAACGGGCGGTGGCGGCTGGCCGACGTCAGAATCATCGGCGAAGCGAGGCTCAACCAAATCGTCCGATAACCGGAAACTGATGAACTAAGTCGGCGGCAGATCGAACTTGCCCCGGCTGATTTCTTTCCCGGCTCAGGTATCCGCGAGCTCCTAGCTGCCGCGAGCTTTGATATATTGTTGGCCCTGAATAGGGCTGGCTGCGCTCGTGACATCTTGGCTCCGCATCCGAACCAAACGCTCGCACAGCCGCTACCGCCGCGCGATCCGCAAAGTCGCGCCGGGGTCCAACTGGCCGTCATACGGCCGCCCGCCAGCGCCGTGAACGAGTTCTCGAGCGAGACCGGACGCGCCGCCCAGCCGGCGGGCGTGAAAACGGGCGGCGCCTACATCGCGTCACCATCCCCGGACCAATCGCCGTGGCGTTCGTCCAGTGTGAACGTGAAGTGGGTGTCCGTCCTGGTCGCTGCGGGACTGGTGGCCGGCTTGGTGTGGACCTTGGGCATCCCCACGTGGCGTGCGCGGTCCATGGCGCGGCTGACGATCGAAAGCGCCCCCGCCGGTGCCGAGGTGCTGGTAGACGATCACGTTCGCGGCACTACGCCGCTCGAGTTGCGGTTGCCGGCCGGAACGATCGCGAGTGGTGGTACGCGCCGCCGGAAACGAGCGCGTGCTGTCGGTCCAGCTGAACGCGGGCGACGACGTTCGTCAGCTGATCGAGCTGCCGTCCCCACCCGTGGCTGCAAAGGCTGTCACCGTCGGCACGCTCGAGGTGACCAGCGAGCCCTCACGGGTGCCGCTCGTCGTGGACGGCGTCGCGGTCGGCAACTCACCCCTCCCCGCCACGACCCTGTCCGCGGGTGAGCACGTACTGTCGGCTCGGTTCGCGAGCGGCACGGTGGAGCGGCGCATCCGCGTGCAGGCGGACCGCACGACCACGTTGCACCTCATCAGCCCTGTCGCCACCGGCGACAGCATCGTCGGCTGGCTGAGCGTGGACACCGCGCTTCCGCTGCGCATCCTCGAAGCAGGCCGGCTGCTGGGCACGAGCGACGTCACTCGCGTGATGCTGCCGGTGGGCACGCACGAGCTGCATTTCGTCAACGACGACACCGGGTTCGAGACCGACCGCACCGTCACCGTGAGCGTCGGGCAGCCCACGGCGATCAGGATTGAAGATGCCCACTTCGACGCTGTCCATCAACGCGCGCCCGTGGGCGGAAGTATTCATCGACGGCGAGCGCATCGGCGAGACGCCAATCGGCAACCTGGCGCGGCCGATCGGGCGGCACGAAATCGTCCTCCGGCATCCCGAGCTCGGCGAGCGGCGGCAGACCGTGACGCTGACGCTCGCGCGCGCCCTTGCGTGTCAGCGTCGACCTCCAATCAAGAGCACAGTAATCCATGTTCACCCGACGCTTGTTTCAGGTCGTGGCGGTCGTCGTATTGCTGGCGGCGATGCCCGGCATCGCGCGATCGCAAGACGCTCTTCGAGCGCGCGAAGACGCTCTACCTCGAGGCCGCCTACGAGGACGCGCTGGCGCTGCTCGACACGCCCGGCCCGGGGGGCACGGCCGACTTGCATCTGTACCGGGCGCTGTGCCTGCTGGCGCTCGGGCGCAGCGGCGAAGCCGACGCGGCGATTGCCAGATCGATCGAAGCGGATCCGCTCGCCACTGTTGCGCGCCAGGACGTGTCGCCGCGTGTAGCGGCGCTGCTGGCCGATGGCGCGCCGCCGGATGCTGCCGACATGGCGCGCCGCCGCGTCGCCGACGGGCGGCTGGCGTATCAGCAAGGGGATCGGGCAGGCGCGATGCAGCGATTCGAGGCCGCTGTCCGCCTGCTCGACGATCCGACGCTGGCCAACCAGAGCGAGCTCACTGATTTGAAGACCCTTGCCTCCGGCTTCCTGGACCTGATCCGCGCGCAGAGTGCGCCGCCGCCGGCTTCCGCGACCTCGCCAGCACCCACCGCGGCAGCGTCCGTCGCGCCCGCGCCAGTTGCGGCAGCGCCCGCAGTGGCAGCGCCAGCGCCGGCGGCCCTGACTACAGCGCTGCGTCGGCGCGGATTCGCCCCGCACTGTCCCAGCCAGCGCGAACGCTGCCGCTCCGCCACCCGTGTCGCGGCCGACGGCGCTGTCGCAGACCCTGCCGCCGTGGCGCCCGCCGGACCCGTCGTGGAGAGCCCGCGTGCTTCGCGGCTCGCTGCTGTTGTCGATCGACGCCACCGGCCGTGTGACCAACGCGGCGATCGAAGAGAGCGTGTACCCCGGCTACGATCGCCTGCTGCTCGAGGCGGCGCGTGCCTGGCGATACACGCCCGCGAGGCGGGACGGTCAGCCGACGGCGTCGCAGTTGATCGTGCCGATCGTCATCCGAGCCCAGTCCCAATAGGCCGCGTCCGGATCGGCACGCCACTGCACGCGGCCTCAACCGCCACGCCTCGGTGCGCTCCTCGGAACTGCGGAACGAAGGTCAGCCGTTCGCCGACATCTCGCCGCCGTCGCATGGCACCGCGCACGTTTCCTAGAGGAAACCGTCGATGTTCTGGTCACACCGATGGTATGCGGTTCGCTTCGCATGGCAGGCGTGAGCCTCCGTCCGCCGATTACGAAACTGTCAGCGTCCGAACCGTGGTTCCACTCGTGGCCCCAGGATGACCAGCACGCCGTCGTCCATGTCCGGCCGGAGCCGGCCGGCATCGACGAGTTCAGCAGCGAGCAGCCCTATCCTGCCGCGGCGGCCCCTGTTCGCGGCGAAGCCTCGGTGTGGAACGACTGGGCGCGTGACGAGTGGGCGTTTCGGATCGTCACGACGATCGCCGTCCTCGAGGCTGTCATTCTCATCGCCGCCGGCATCTCGTTGTCCGGGATTTTTCGCGCCTCCACCGGGACGATCCTCGTGGACAGCGTGCCAGCCGCCGCCGAAGTGCGAATCGACGGCAGCGTGGCGGGCGTGACCCCGCTGTCGATCACAGCGGAGGCTGGGCGGCGCACGATCGAAGTGCGCCATCAGCAGCACACGCAGACGCTCACGCTGACCGTGGTGCGCGGCGAAACCAGCCATGGCCTGGTGCAATTCGCGGCCCCGCCGCAGTCGCGCGCGGACGCGTCCGCAGAGATCCAGATCACCAGCGAGCCGGCCGCCGCGCAGGTCGCGATAGACGGTGTCATCCGCGGCGCGACGCCATTGGTGGTGCCCGACCTGACGCCTGGCTCCCACGCCGTGTCCGTGCGCGGCGTCAGCGGCCAGGTGAGCCGATCGATCGAGGTGGCCGCCGGCCGCCCACAGACCCTGCACGTGCTGCTGCCGGCCGTTCTGCCGTCCGGCCGGCCGGTCGGCCGCAGTCCCGGGTGGATCTCCGTGACAGTTCCGACGGCCCTGCGCGTCTTCGAGGGCGGCCGGTTCGTGGGAGCCACCGGCGCCGGCCCGATTGCGGTGTCAGCGGGCACTCACGAGTCTGGAGTTCGTCAACGAGGGGCTGGGCCTACGCTTACGGCAGCGCGTGTCGGTGCAGTCCGGCACGACCACGACCGTCACGCCGGCGCTGCCGCGAGGCTCGCTGGCGATCACCGCCGAGCCATGGGCCGCGGTGTGGGTGAACGACGAGCGCGTCGGCGAGACACCGGTGAGCAACCTGTCGCTGCCGGTCGGGCAGGACCAGGTCCTGCTCCGCCATCCCGAGTTCGGTGAGCGCAGGACGCGCGTGCGCGTCACGGCCGAGCACCCGCGCGCGTCAACGTGGACATGCCGCCGCGGCCCGAGGCACGGTGACGACGCCTCTGGCCTAGAACCGAAAGCTCCAGAGCCGAGACACCCTCTAGCCCGCCTCCTCGATCAGCGCCACCCACTCAGGCGTGGCGTAGGTGATCACGGCGCCGCACTGCCACCGGCCGACGCGGTCGAGCGTGGACCACACCAGCGCGGCATCCACCTGCAGGTCGTGGACGGGGAAATACAGCGTCAGCCTCGGCGCCACGCCCTGCCCCGACGGCCGGTAAATTTCGAACCGCACGCCTGCAGGGCTGGCGTCGAGCAGCCGGGCCGGAACGGCGTTGATCTCCACTGGCAGATCCGCGGTGACGGCCTTGCGCGGCACGCGGCGGCGCTCGGGGCCAGCGGCTCGCGATCGAGCAGCCGGCTCACCAGCCCGAGCAGCTTTGCCGGGTCGACCGGCTTCACCAGGTACTCGGCGCCCAGCCGGCGGGCATCGCCCTGCAGCACGTCGTCGGGAAACCCGGTGACGACGATGGTGGGAATCGGCCGAGGGTTGATGTGGAGCAGTTGGAGTCCGTTGAACCCCTGCAGCCGCAGATCGACGATCAACAGATCCGGGCGCTCCTGTTCGAGTGCGCGGCGCCCCTCCCGGAAATCGCCCGCGACCACGGCGATGTAACCCGCACTGGCGAGTAGCTCCTGCAGCCCAACCCGCGTGGCGAGATCATCTTCGACGATGAGGATCTTTGGCGGCATCCCTCCGGTCAATTCCGGTGCGCCGATTATGAATCATAAACTCATCCGTAGAACCGCTTGTTTTGATAGAGTCGCTGAACATGCACCGTCGATCACATCACCGGCGGCGCGCCGTCGTGATGGCCGCCGGCATTGCCGCCGGGGCGGCGCTGCTGCCCGCGCAGCAGCCGCGTGAGTACCCGTATCCCACCGTCCGCGACATGCGCGGCGTGATTCCGCCTGGACCGAAGGTGGCGCCCTACAACAGCCCGCCGCTCGGCGACGGTCCGTTCCTGTTCGAGACCTACGAACAGCGAAACATCCGCGTGTCGGTGGTGGCCAAGGGCCTGTCGCACCCGTGGAGCGTGGCGTTCCTCCCCGGCGGCGACATGCTGATCACCGAGCGCGTCGGACGGCTGCGCCTGGTGCGGAAGGGTGTGCTGGATCCCAACCCCGTTGCCGGCATCCCGAAAGTGGTGTCGCAGTCGACGATGGCCGGGCTGATGGACATCGCCCTGCACCCGCAGTTCGCACAGAACCGGTTCGTCTACATCTCGTACCACAAGCCGATCGCGATCGGAAAGGACGCCAGCGGCAAGGACTTCCCCATCGCCAGCAACTCGATCCTGCGCGGCAAGTGGGACGGCAAGGCGCTGACCGAAGTCACCGACGTGTTCGTGTCCGAGGACGTGGACACCGAGATGTCGCGGATCGCCTTCGACCGGGACGGGCTGCTGTACATGACCATCGGCGGCCCGGGCACCGGGCCGCCCGCCAGCCTCGATCGCCCGCAGCACGGCAACGACGACGCCGGCAAGATCCTGCGCATGCGCGACGACGGCAGCGTGCCGCCGGACAATCCTTTCGTCGGCAAGGCCGGCTACCACCCGCGGATCTTCACGATGGGCCACCGCACGCAGCTGGCCCTGGCGCTCAACCCGTTCACCGGCGAGATGTGGGCCGGCGAGCAGGGCCCCAACGGCGGCGACGAAGTGAACATCCTGCGGCCCGGCCGGAACTACGGCTGGCCCTTCGTCAGCGACGGCCGCGACTATCGCGGCCACTACCTGTCGCCGACGCCGTACCGCGACGGGATGGAGCGGCCGCACATCCTGTGGGTGCCGTCGATTGCCGTGTCCGGGATGATGTTCTACACCGGCGACCGGTTCCCGAACTGGCAGCGCAACCTGTTCGTGGGCGGCATGCGCGAGGGCGAGATCGCGCGCACCGGCCAGCTCCAGCGCATCGTCTTCAACGACAACTGGGACGAGCTGCGGCGGGAGAGCCTGCTGCGCGACCTGCACCAGCGCATCCGCGACGTCCGCCAGGGCCCGGACGGGCTGATCTACGTGCTGACGGAGGAAGACCAGGCAGCTCTGCTGCGGATCGAGCCCGTCGAAGGCCCGAAGCGCTGATTCCCTAGTCAAATCTGCGTCTGAAGCCGCGCAGGGGGCTGGCTCCTGGCCCGGCATTGGCCCGATAATCGGGAGAATCTCATGCCTGCGCACCTGGCTCCGGTGAGGTCTGTCTTCGCCCTGGTCATCGCCCTGCTCGGGGCCTGGCCGGCTGCCGCGGCCGACGCGAACACCCGGCTGGCCGATGCCGCGCGGGCCCGGGACATGGCGCTGGTGCGCCGGCTCCTCCAGCAGCCCGGCATCGACGTCAACGCCCCCGGCCAGGACGGCACCCCCGCGCTGCATTGGGCCGTGCGCATCAATGACGTGGAGACGGCTGCGGCGCTGATTCGCGCCGGCGCCGACCCCAAGCGCCCGAATCGTTACGGGCTGCTGCCGCTGTCGCTGGCGGCGCAGAACGCCAACGCGGCGATGATCCGGCTGCTGGCCGAAAGCGGTGCCGACGCGAACGCGCCGGATGCCGCGGGTGAGGCGCCGCTCGTGACGGCCACGGGCCTCGGCAGCCTGGACGCGGTGCAGGCGCTGATCGCCGCCGGCGCGGTGGTGGACGCCAAGGACAAGACCTTCCAGCAGACCGCGCTGATGGTGGCGGTTCGCGCCAACCACCCGCCGCTGGTGACGCTGTTCCTCGACAAGGGCGCCGACGTGAACGCCCGCACGCGCACCGGCGAGACGCCGCGCTGGACGCTGCCCAACTCGGTGCCGGGTTTCGGCCACGGCGTCGGCATCATCCGCGGCGGGCTGCCCGAGCGCGGCTCGCGTCCGCCCATCCCGGGCGCGATGACCCCGCTGCTCTACGCGGCGCGCGACGGCCGGATCGAGTCGGCGAAGCTGCTGCTCGAGCGCGGCGCGGCCATCGACGCCGCCGATGCCAACGGCATCACGCCGCTGCTGACGGCGATCTCGAACAACCACCCGGCGATGGCGCTGCTGCTGATCGAGCGCGGCGCCAACGTCCGCGCCGTGGACTGGTACGGGCGCACGCCGCTGTGGGCGGCGGTCGAAGCCCGCAACATGGACGTGGACAACGCCACGTTCGTCAACAGCGTGGACCGGGCGCCGCTGCTGCCGGTGATCGAGGCGCTGCTGGCCAAGGGCGTGGACGTGAACGCGCGGATGCTGGAGCATCCGCCCATCCGCCGCCACATGCTGCCGATCACGGGCACGCTGGCGTGGGTGGACTTCACCGGCCAGACCGCCTTCCTGGCGGCGGCGCTGGCCGCCGACCTCGACGTGATGCGGCTGCTGCTCAAGCACGGCGCCGACCCGCGCATCCCCACCTTCGGCGGCACCACGGCGTTGATGGCCGCGGCGGGCGTCAACTGGGTGGTGGATCAGACCTTCGACGAAGGGCCCGCGGCGCGGCTGGCCGCCGTGACGCTGTGCCACGAGCTGGGGATGGACGTGAACGCTGTCAACTCGATGGGGCTCACCGCGCTCCACGGCGCCGCCAATCGCGGCTCCGACGACATCATCCGGTTCCTGGTGGAGAAAGGCGCGCGGCTGGACGTCAAGGACAAGGAGGGCCGCACGCCGCTGACGTGGGCCCAGGGCGTGTTCCTGGCGACGCATCCCTCCCAGCCCAAGCCCAGCTCGATCGCGCTCATCACGTCTCTGCAGGCCGGCCGTCCATGAGGGGTGCGTCGGCCGCGGCGCTCGGCCTCGTCGTCATCGCCTCGGCCACGCTGGGAGCGGGCCAGTCGCCCGCGCCGGCCGTCAAACCCGCTGTCCAGCCCGTTCGCTCATCGGCCGCGCCGACGCCTGACCCCGCGTTCCTGGCCAAGTACTGCGTCACCTGCCACAACCCGCGCGCCAAGACCGGCGGCCTGTCGCTCGAAGCCGAAGGCTTGACGCACGTCGGCACCGACATCGAGGTGTGGGAGAAGGTGGTGCGGAAGCTCCGCACCGGCATGATGCCGCCAATCGGCATGCCGCGGCCGGATGCCGCGACGATGACGGCGTTCACCACCGCGCTCGAGGGCCAGCTCGACGCCGCGAACCCGCCCGGCCGCCACCTCGACACGCCGGCCTTCCAGCGCCTCAACCGCACCGAGTACGCCAACGCGGTCCGCGATCTGCTGGCCGTGGAGGTGGACGTGCGCGCGCTGCTGCCGGGCGACGACTCGAGCGAAGGCTTCGACAACATCGCCGAGGCGCTGACGGTCTCGCCCTCGCTGGTCCAGGGCTACGTCGCGGCGGCGCTGAAGATCAGCCGGCGCGCGATCGGCGACCGCACGGCGGCGCCGTCGCAGATCACGTATTCGGCGCCGGGCCAGTGGGTGCACGAGAAGCACGTCGAGGGCCTGCCGCTCGGCACGCGCGGCGGCTTGCTGGTCACGCACACGTTTCCGCTGGACGCGGAGTACGAGCTGTCGATCGCGGGCGGCGGGCCCGGCGGCTTCGCGGGATCGACCATCGACATCACGCTCGACGGCCAGCCGCTCAAGGTCGCCAACCCGCGCACGTTCCGGCAGCGGATCACGGCGGGCCCGCACACGCTCGGCCTGGCGCTGGTCGATCGGGCGCGCGGCGCCGGCGTGGACGACACCTTCTCCGACCATCGCACCGACGCAGCGTTTGCCACCCCTGGCGGCGTCCAGACGCTGACCATCCTCGGCCCGTTCGACGCCAGCGGCATCGGCGAAACGCCGAGCCGCAAGCGCATCTTCGTCTGCCGTCCGTCCACGGCCGCGGAGGAGCCCGCCTGCGCGCGGCGCATCGTCTCGGGCCTGGCGCGGCGTGCCTACCGGCGCCCGGCCACGGCCGCGGAGATTGACACGCTGATGACCTTCTATCGCCAGGGCCGCGACGAGGGCGACTTCGAGGTGGGCCTGCAGCACGCGCTGGCGCGCATCCTGGTGGCGCCGGCCTTCCTGTTCCGCACCGAGGAGCCGCCGGCGGGAACGGCGCCCGGGAGCGTCTACGCGATCAGCGATCTGGCGCTGGCCTCGCGCCTCTCGTTCTTCCTCTGGAGCAGCATCCCCGACGACGAGCTGTTGGATCTGGCGGTGGCCGGGAAACTCAAGAACCCGGCAGTGCTCGAGAAGCAGGTGCGGCGCATGCTGGCCGATCCGAAGGCAGACGCGCTGGTCCAGAACTTCGCCGGCCAGTGGCTGTTCCTGCGCGACCTCGACACGGTGCAGACGGAAGCGAAGAACTTCGACGACAACCTGCGCCGGTCGTTCAAGCGCGAGACGGAAATGCTCTTCGGCAGCATCGTGCGCGAGGATCGGAGCCTGCTGGAGCTACTGGACGCGGACTACACGTTCGTGGACGAGCGGCTGGCGCGCCACTACGGCATCCCCAACGTCTACGGCAGCCACTTCCGGCGCGTGACGCTGGACCCGAACAGCCCGCGCCGCGGCATCCTGGGCCAGGGCAGCATGCAGACGGTGACGTCGGTGGCGACGCGGACCTCGCCGGTGATGCGCGGCAAGTGGGTGCTCGAGAACCTGCTGGGCGCGCCGCCCCCTGAGCCCCCGCCGGGCGTGGAGGTGAACCTGGATCCGACGCCGGGCGCGGCCCCGACGACGCTGCGGCAGCGCCTGGAGCTGCACCGCGCCAACCCGGTGTGCGCGTCGTGCCACAAGGTGATGGACCCGATCGGCTTCGCGCTCGAGAACTTCGACCTGGTGGGCACCTGGCGCGACATGGACGGTCCGGGCCCGATCGACGCCTCGGGCCAGCTGGCCGACGGCACGCCGCTCAAGGGCCCGGCCGACCTGCGGAAGGCCCTTTTGGGCCGCAGCGACGCGTTTCTCACCTTGGCGACGGAAAAGCTGGTGACCTACGCGATGGGCCGGCCAATTGTGGATACTGATATGTCCGCGGTTCGGGCCATCGTCCGCCGGCTGAACCAGGACGGCAACCGGTTCTCGGCGCTGGTGGTGGCGGTGACGCAAAGCGCGCCGTTCCGGATGCGGGTGAAGAAGGCATAGGAGAAGACATGGCGTTTTTGTCCAGGACACACCTGTCGCGACGGACCTTCCTGCGCGGCGCCGGCGTCACGCTGGCCCTGCCGCTGCTGGACGCGATGGTGCCGGCCGCGACCACCTGGGCGCAGACGGCGGCCAAGGCCCGCACCCGCTTCGGCGCGATCTACGTCCCGCACGGCGCCATCATGAACAAGTGGACGCCGAAGACGGCCGGTGCGGGGTTCGAGCTGACGGAGATTCTGCAGCCGCTCAAGCCGTTCTACAACCAGGTCAACGTTGTCAGCGGCCTCGAGCACGCGCTGGCCTATGGCAGCGGCGCCACGGCCAACCACAATCGCTCGGCGGCGGCGTTCTTGAGCGGCGCGTTCGCCAAGACCGGTGCCAAAGCGCAGCTGAGCGTGACGGTCGATCAGGTGGTGGCGCGGGCCAAGGGGCAAGACACGCCGATGCCATCCCTCGAGTTGATGATCGAGGAGCCGAGCCTCAACTGCGGCGACGGTCTCAGTTGCTCCTATCGCGACACGATCTCGTGGCAGGGCCCCTCGTCGCCGCTGCCGATGCAGAACAACCCGCAGGTGGTGTTCGAGCGCCTGTTCGGCGACGGCAGCACCGACGCCGAGCGCAAGGCGCGGCGCAAGCAGTCGCTCAGCCTGCTGGACTCAGTGGCCGCCGAAGCCGGCGTGCTGCAGCGCAAGCTGCCGACCTCCGATCGTGCCCGGCTGGATCAGTACCTGACCGATGTCCGCGAGATCGAGCGGCGCATCCAGAAGGCCGGCGACAGCCTGGACGAGGATCTCGATATCCCCGCGGCGCCGACCGGTGTCCCCAAGGACGTCGAGGAACACATCAAGCTGATGTACGACCTCCAGGTGCTGGCGTGGCAGGCCGAGATCACGCGCGTCTCCACGTTCCTGATGTGCAAGGAGCTGAGCAACGCGGTCTACCCGAAGAGCACGATCCGCGACGCGTTCCACATCCTGTCGCACCACTCCGGCGTGCAGGCCAACATCGACCGCTTCACGGTGCTGAACAAGTATCACTACGGGCTGTTCGCCTACTTCCTGAACAAGCTGAAGGCCACGCCCGACGGCGACGGCACGCTGCTGGACCACTCGCTGGTGCTCTACGGCAGCGGCATGAGCGACGGCAACGGCCACAACCACACCGACTTGCCGATCGTGCTCGCCGGCGGCGCCTCGGGCCGGCTGACCGGCGGCCGCCACATCGTCAACCCGACGAAGACGCCGATGGCCAACCTGCTGCTATCGGTGCTGAATACGCTGGAAGTGCCGTCGGAGAAGTTCGGCGACAGCTCCGGCCCCGTCGCGCTCTAGCTCTTTCTCTCTAGTTCTCTAAACCGGCCGCGGCCCGTGCTCGCAGTTCCTGCGCGCTGGTCGTCATCGAGCAGCCGTGACTCTCATCATTGGCATTGGTCCGATCTCAACCAGCTGGGGGCGCGGCCACACCAAGGAGGATGTTCGTCAGCTCCTCTGGCCGATCCAGCATCACGTCGTGACCGCAGTCCACCGAGAGTGTCTTCCAGCCCTTTGCCTTCGCCTGCTCGTGAAAGACGCGGAACGGAGAATCATTCCAACCACTGGCCAGAATGAACGTGATGTCCTTCACCTGGCGCCCGCTCAGTTTGATGGGCTGCTGGAAAGTGGCAATCGACTGCATCGTGCACTGGCGGTCCACCCACTCGCGGTCGCTGGCGTTCACGTTGAACACTTCAGCGGGTATCGGAGGCGTCTTCCAGCCTTCGCCGTGTAGTTGCGCGAGCTCGAGCTGCAGCTTTTTCTGGGCAGGCGGCAGCGTATCGTGCAAGCACTGGCCGTCCTGTAGGACGAAGGCGTCCAGGTAGACCAGCGCGCCGATACGATCAGCAACGCGATCCGCAGCGCCACTGATCACGCAGCCACCATATGAATGGCCGCACAGAATCACGTCCGTCAGCTCTTCCCGCTCAATGAGGTTGACGATGTCGTCGATGTGGGTGTCCAGGTTCACCTGAGGAGTCAGCAGGTGCGAGCGCTCACCAACACCAGTCAACGTGGGCGTGAACACGTCGTGCCCATGCTCTTGCAATGCCTTGCGGACGCGCTTCCAGCACCAGCTGCCGTGCCAGGCCCCGTGCACGAGAACGAATGTCGCCATCATCACCCCCGCGACTCATCGACGGCGTGAATCTTAGCATCCGCACGTCGACAAGCTGTGGGCATCCGACCGGGGACCCGGCCTCGGTCATCCGTCGAGCGCAGACATGGTCAGGCGGTGCGTTGCAACGGTTCGATCGGGCAGGCTGACGCGAGTTTACGCAAATCGCTCCACTTGAATCCGCCGTGAAACTCGCCGTTCTCAGCGAAGAGTCTTTCCCCTCCCAGCGCTTCGTGAAAGGCGCAGGACGGGTTTTGCGGCGTGCCGAACAACACCATCGTGCTGATGCCCTGATCCAAGAAGCGACGCGCAACATGTCCGACGAGTCGGCGTCCCAGACCAAGGCGCTGGTAGTCGCGTAGCAGGTAGATCTTGTCGAGTTGCCCCGAATAGCCAGGCTGTTCATCGGACGCATGGCTCTTGCCCTTGGCGAATCCGACCAATTGCCCGTCGCGATTCTCGACCACGAAACAAAACCAGCTTCCGTCCGTCCTGTCGAACTGTTCGCGCCATTGCCGCTCGCGAAGCTGATAGGCCGGCGGATTGGCGACGGACCCATAGGTGTCGCTCCAGGTCTTCACGTGCAGCTCCGCGAGCGCCGGTATGTCATCGCGCGCCGCTTCCCGAACGCTCAGACTCTGGAGAGTCTCACCTCGCTGCCGGAGCCGCCGAAGATTGGTCGCTCTGGAAGGCCGTCTGAGCCCATTCAGGAATCGCCGGACTGCGTTGAGAGCGTTCCTCATGACGTCTTGCGATGAACACCTCGTTTGGCGGCGTCAACCTCTAGAGCGGTCGGCGTCCTTGCCCAGCGACCACGAAAGCAATTTCGCATTCGTGGGCTTAGAGAACCTCCATGCCTTTGCTGCAATGATCTTGCGTACGTCTGTCGCCAGTTCCGGACCGTTGAAATACCGCACAGCGTCGAGCGCCAGCACCGGATACACCGCAAGTGTGCAGGACACACAGCAGTGGGTGCCCTTCGGATAGCCAAGGTGAAAGTGCGATCGCATGATTCTCAAGGCGAGATCCTTCTCGATCGACTCATAGAAGTCGGAACCTTTATATCGCGCTCCGAGCACGCGCTTTGCCGCGATTAGTGACGCACATCGCACGAACGTTCCAATGGACGCGCCCGTCACCGCAAAACCAGCAGGATGACTAACCCTCTTCGGTAGCTTCAGGTGAGGAAAGTCAGACAGCAGTTCTGGAAGCTTTCTTCGAACGAATACGGAGTCCTCCTGCGACACCTTCGCGCGGTTCCTGGCTCGGTCTGCTACCTCCCATAGTTGGTCGAGTTCCATGCCTAAGCACCTCGCTACCGGTTGAGTGCTCCGCGCAGGGCCGCCTGGAGCACCGCCTCGGTGGCGGACGCAATCCGAGCGTCCTCGGATGCCCGCGGGCCAGCCACATTCAGGATCCTGGGTCGAGTCGCGGCGAGCCAGCGGCGCAGATGTTCCGCCGCCGAAGCCGTCGAAACCTGATCGAGATCAAGGTGAAGGACCGGCTTCCCTGCCCGGGTTGCCTGTTGGAGCGTAAGCAGCGACCCAGCGGCCAGCGGCCCATGAGAGACGATGAGGGTGGCATCCGAATCGCGGACATTGAGCGCGGTGCGGACGGCAGGGTCGGCGGAGTCGGCCTCGAGGAGTCCGAGGTAATCCTCGGGAATGGGCCCGTCCTCAGCGAGCCGACCCTTGGGCACCCAGCCGCCGACGCGTAGGCCGTTCGCGCGCGCGAAGTCCAGAGCCGCGCGATCGGCGCCGGTCTGCCCGCCGGAAACGATCTGCAACGTTGATCGCAATCGAAGCCTTCGCCCTCACCCCGGCAACAAGATTGGATCCAGAAAGGCGCGCACGAGCGGGACGACGACCTCCGGCCGAGTGAACAGGTCGTGCCGGGCCCTCTCCACCAACCGGACCGCCCAGCCCAACCGCTCGAGGTCTGCGCGACGCTCGGCGACAAGAGGTCCAATCCGTGCGCTATACCCGGCAGTCGCGATGACGTCGTCGCTTCCGGCCAAGGCCATACGCGGGCACGTGAACTTCGCCACCGCTTCTTCGTCGCGCCACTCGGTCAATGCGCGATAGAACGTCACCATCAACTGCGCTTCAGCGACACCCGCTCGTTGCGCGAGCCATTCCGACACAGCTGCCATGTCCCGATAGGAGGCGCCCAGCGGCGGCCAACCGCCGCAAATCAACGCGCTCAGCCGGTCCGTCCTGACCGCCAACTGAAGGCCTACCAGCCCGCCCCAGGAGTAACCGTACCAGGCGAACCGTTCCACCCCGGCGGCGTTCGCCACGGCCAGGACATCCGCACAGACGCGATCTGGAACGAACGAGGTCACGGCGGCCGCAGCCTCGGCGCCAGTCGGCGGATAGTCCATCACGATCACCTGATAGCGATCGGTGAATCGGTCCAGGTAACCTTGGCGGATTGCCGCGATTGGATCGTCACCCCGGCCGCTCTTGCTGGCAGTGATCGGTGAGCCAAGAATCAAGGCAGGGCCGCGCCCGTGGATCTCATAGCGCACGGGCGTCTGGCCTGCGCTTTCCGTCGGAACAAGACTCGAGACGGCCGTCCCGGCGCCCAGCGACGTCAAAAGCCGCAAGAGCTCACGTCGTTCCATTCGCCTCTCTCTGATGGCGTGAATCCTAACATCCGCAGTGCGGGACGAGAACGCTCCGCAGGCGGGCTCGCCGAGTGCGAGCCCCCGGCCTAGTTCGAGGGAGCTTTGCCGATCGCGACGTCGACGATTAGCTTCGCGAG
>CAVQMT010000044.1:0-72598 GCA_963713655.1 uncultured Acidobacteriota bacterium | reverse complement strand
TGCCTGCAGCATCGGCACCCAGCCGTTCAGACCTGTGGTATACGGGGTAAAGGCCCCGCTATAAGGAGCATTGTTGACCCGGAGCATCTCTGCGTTGAGCCACATTCGCTCGGTCGGAAGGAAATACCACCTTGCCCCAGCGCCATACTCGGAAGAGTCGCCAAACTCTCCAAAGACCTGAGCCCCGCGGGCATAGAGCTGGAGCTTCTTGGGAATTACAAAATACCCCGCCGTCAACTCATAGCCATGGTCATATGTGGATGTGACCGGCATCGGTCCGTTGGCTACGAAATCATCCAGCCAACGCATGAAGTATTGCCCGTTGACCGCAGAGCCCCTCCATTTGAAGCCCCCGTCGATCGCCCACATCTTATACAACGCCTCGTCGACCGTTACACCCGGCGCAAACGCTCCGGTCGAGAAGGTCAGCACGCCGTCGGAATTGTGCAGTGAGGTGTTCTCGGGATTCGATTGATCGAGATTTGAAAAACGGTCCTCCCGGGATCTCGTAAACGAGGTGCCAATTCGAATGCGCGTATTTTTCGGAGGAGAAATAATCATCGTACATGTTGCGTGATTTGCCTGGTTGCCCGCCGTAGGCGCCCAGCGGTTCCCACCAGACACTGCCGGAAAGCACCAGATTCTTATCGATCTTGGTTGCGGAGATGTTCAAGGTATTGAGACCGTTACCGACGAACGCCAGATAGTTCAGCCCATCGACGGGTTCTCCGACTCGCCCAGGCCCCCTGGGTGAAGCCGGGACGGAAGAAGTTGTCCGCCATCGTCCTATCGATCGCCTGAAAGTATGGGAAGGTGGCAATCAGTGATCGACTGCCCGGGACCCCGGTGTAACCTGCAAGGAGCGTCAGGGCTTTGTTGAATCGCCAGCCAATGTTTCCGGCTATCACGATCGAGGCGGCGCCGGCCGAGGTCCAGATCTTGAGGCTGTATAGCAGCCTTTGGTCGAAGACGTAGCCGGAGAAGTTGAACATCTGGCGATTTACCGTGATGTCGTTGCGTCTATGAACCTCGCGGACATTGCCAAGGTGGTCGGTGAAAGTTTCGTCGGATGAAATCGTATTGAGATATCGGAGCTGGGTATCGTCGTTGAACTTCAGCAGAAAAGGCACGCGGCGCCCTCGGCACTCTGCACGATGATGATTCCATCATTAAAACGACCGCCGGTTGTCTGTGTTGCGGCAGCGGCTGCCGGCTGTTGGGACTTGCTGCATCTGTCACTGCCGCGGGTAAGCCTCGGTTGCCGCCCGCGCAGGCTGTCGTTGGCGTTCTCCGCCTTCACGGCCTCTATTTCGCTGTGAGCTCGTTGGTTTGGGGTCCTCAGCTGCAGAAGACTGTCCAAAGGCAGAAGTCGTGAGGAACGGAACGACGTCAACGCGAATGCGACTGACGCCTTGATGAATGCGCGGAGGATCGGCACGTTAAACTCCCTCTCGGAGCCAGCCCGAATTAGTTGAAGTGCTG
The DNA here is from genome assembly GCA_963713655.1 of uncultured Acidobacteriota bacterium. GTDB lineage: Bacteria > Acidobacteriota > Vicinamibacteria > Vicinamibacterales > UBA2999 > CAWEBF01. Next base: position 71,116 of record CAVQMT010000044.1, on the reverse strand, counting down.
GGATTGCGACACGCACCAAGACACGCAGGGGCCCATGGCCTGGCGAGCCCTCGCCGGGGGCAATGGGGGCTCCTCGTAGACTCCCCGCAGCCAAGTTCGAGCAAGGAGCCCCGATGATCAGCAGAGCACGACGGATTGGGCGAGGCCAGCCTCGCTTGTTTCCTTGTACTTGGTGTTCATGTCTTTCGCGGTTTGGGCCAGCGCTATCACGGTCTCGTCGAAACTGATGCGGTGCCTGGACGCGATCTCGTTGCTGGCGATCGCGTAGGCGGTCCAGGCCTTGACCGCCCCGAATGCGCACCGCTCGATGCACGGCACCTGCACGTAACCGGCGACCGGGTCGCAGGTCATGCCCAGGTGATGCTCCAGCGCCGATTCGGCGGCGTTCTCGACGACCAGTGATGGTGCGTCGTACGCGGTAGCAGTCAATGCTGCAGCCATCGCCGACGCCACGCCGATCTCTGCCTGGCAGCCGCCCTCGGCCGCAGACAGCGTCGCATGGTGCTTGCAGAGGTAGCCGATCGCCCAGCCGCGAGCATGCCGTCACGGACCTTCTGCCGGTCGACTTTTCGGACCTCCATCAGCCCATAGACCAGCGACGGCATGACACCGGCTGAACCGCCGGTCGGAGCGGTGATGACGAGGTGTCCGCGCCCGTTCTCTTCGGATGCCGCCAGCGCGAACGCCGACAGACCGGCGATGCCGCGGTCCGATTCGAACTTGTCGTCCCTGGCGCGCTTGTAAACCGACGCTGCCTTGCTGTGCAGCTTGATCGGGCCGGGCAGCACGTCATCCTCCGGCATCGACAGCCCCGATTTCACCGTCGCGACCATCGCGTTGATGATCTTGTCGATGAAGGCATTGACCTCCTCTTCCGACCTGCCCGCGATCGACATCTCGTTGGCAAGCATGACCTTGGCGATCGTGATCTTGTTGTTGTCGGCGTGGGCCCGCAGTTCCTTCATCGTCGCGAACGGGTACTTCGGCGGGTTCTTCTTCGGGGGCGTATACCCCTTCCACTCGATGAATCCGCCGCCCACCGAGTAGTACTCCTGCTCGAGCAACACATCGTTGCCGGCGAGGAGCTTGACCGTCATCGTGTTCGGGTGCTTGAAGTCGCCCTTGGTCGCATCGTAGATGACGTCCTTGAGGCTCACATTGATTGACTTGTTGCCCAGCTTCACCGGGAACACCTGATCAGGCTTGTCTCGCAAGCCGTCCAGAAACTTCGGGTCGACTGTTGCCGGTTCTTTCCCGACGAGCCCTGCGAGCGCGGCTCGTTCCGTGCCGTGTCCCTTGCCTGTCGCGCTGAGGCTTCCGAACAAGTTCACCTGAAGCTTCGTCGCCGTGGCGAGTTTGTCGGCCGGCAGTTTGGCCGCTCGCTGGTAGAAATCGTAGGTGATGCGCATCGGACCAATCGTGTGCGAACTGGAAGGGCCAGGTCCCACCTTGTAGAACTCGTCCGCGGTCGTCAACACCGGCCCCTTTGCCTTCATCACCACGTTCAGGTCGGCAGCCAACGGGACTGAGGGCGCATCGGCCGCTGCGGATTCGGCTACTGGCGGCGGGGCCTTCTGTTCGGTCTCCGATCGCGCGCAGCCGTTCATCACTGCCGCTGCCGAGATCACGGCGCTGCGCATGATGAACTTTCGGCGGTCCAGGCCGGTCGGAACCGACGGCACCTGCGCCGAGGGATCAAACGGATCACGGGTATCTTCTCTCTCGTCTTCTCTCTTCGACATGGTGCTTCCCCAGTTCCTTTTCCGGCGAGGAAATGACGCTCGCGCGTTGTGCTTACCGCGACCGAGCGTGCGGTTCCCTGACCAAGTTGGTTCAGTCTCTCATTATCTACAAGCAGCAATTCGCCCAGAGTACTTAAATAACGATGCGGCTCGCGCTGAATCTCGCCGGTTCCGTGGACAGCCCCCCGGGTCTGATCCCGGATATCGCGGAAAACCGCTCTCCGGAGGACTTGCTGCGAAGGCAGCAAGGGGTGGGCCGGACAACGCGGACGAGATAATCGCAGAAAATCGCAGGAATCGGCCCGAGTGGACCGGAGACCGCCACGGAGGCTAGGAATGGCTCACCAAATGTTGTGAGCGTAGCCTCCGGCGGGAGCCATAAGTCCGACGAGAGGGAGCCATCGAACGCTCGACTCCACCGGCGAATGCGGCCACGCGGCGGATACGGTGACGGTCTCACAAGTCCCCAAATGCTATCGAGGTAGACGCCCGACACGCCGGACTTGGTCGTCAACAGCTGCGGATGTTGCGCGCGTAGCGCGCAAGACAGACACTCGCGAACGGTCGGTAACCACCCGGACGGTGCATTGTCACGATGGTTCTCGGTGGAATTACGGACTAGTTGCGGTGGCAGCGGAAGGGCGGGAGGGACGAGAGACCAGCGTGCAAAGCACGCCGGCAAGTCGGGGTGCGGAATACGGGAGGCGCCGGCAGTATGCCCTTCCCGCGCCCTCAAAGGCTGGCGGTCGCGATTTCCGGAGTACCGATCATAGCCATGCGCGTCGTGGTCGCGATGTCGGGCGGCGTGGACTCGTCGGTGGCCGCGGCCCTGCTGGCCGAGGCCGGCCACGACGTGGTGGGCGTGTCGATGCAGCTCTACGATCAGCGCAACGGCGAGAGCTTCGGCACCTGCTGCACCCTCGACGACCTGCACGATGCCCGTCGAGTGGCCGCCGCCCTCGGCGTCCCGCACTACATCCTGAACTTCGAGCGGCAGTTCGAGCAGGCGGTGGTGTCGAATTTCGTGCAGGAGTACACATCGGGCCGCACTCCCCTGCCCTGCGCCCACTGCAACAGCGACCTCAAGTTCTCGACGCTGCTCGAGCGCGCCACCGGGCTGGGCGCCGCCCACGTCGCCACCGGCCACTACGCGCGCGTGGACCGGGCGGCGGACGGACGCTGGCTGTTGCGCCGCGGCGCGGACCGGGAGAAGGATCAGTCCTATTTCCTCTTCTCGCTGACGCAGGAGCAGCTGGCGCAGGCGTCGTTTCCTGTCGGGCCCCTGACCAAGGGCGAGGTCCGCGATCACGCGCGGCGCCTGGGCCTGGCCGTGGCCGACAAGCCCGACAGCCAGGAGATCTGCTTCGTGCCGAGCGGCGACTACGCGGCGTTCGTGGAGGCGAAGGCCGGCGACGGCACGCGCCCCGGCCGCATCGCCGACACCGCCGGGAACACGCTCGGCGCGCACGGCGGCGTCCACCGCTTCACCGTCGGCCAGCGCAAGGGACTCGGCGTGGCCTCACCGGTGCCGCTCTACGTGCTGCGGATCGAGGCGGACAGCGCCACGGTGACCGTCGGACCACGCGCCGCCCTGGATCGCACCGGGTTCACGGCATCCGGCGTCACGTGGACGAGCGGCGTCCGCCCCGCTGGCTGGACGCCGGTGACGGCGCAGATCCGGCACCGCCACCGCGCGGCGCCGGCCCGCGTGCGCGCGCTCGACGGCGGCCGCGCCGAGGTGGAGTTCGACGCGCCGCAGGCCGCGGTCACGCCGGGCCAGGCGGCCGTGTTCTACGACGACGACGTCGTCGTCGGCGGCGGCTGGATCGACTGAAGGTGCGCGGCGTGGGCCGACGGCTTCTCGCTGCGGGGGTTGGCGTTGTAGGTCTTCGACGCGCCGCGCGGAATGCTCAGGCACTTCCACTGCTCGTCGCGCCACATCTTCCCCAGGAACACGATCTGTCCGACGTGATATGCCGTGTGCGCCAGCGCGCGGCTCACGGCCTCGAGCACGGTCAGCTTCTGCCCCCGCACGGTGACGTGGCGCGGCAGGTCGATGTCGCGCAGGCCGGCCAGCGCCGGTAGCACCACCGCCCAGCCCTGCTGCCAGCGCGCCACCGTCACCGGCTGCGTGACGGTGCGCGCCTCGAACTCGGCGTCGCGGTCGCGCCAGGGCTTCTCGCCGTCAGCGTCCAGGAAGTCGGTGAAGCGGGACTCGAAGTTGCCCGCCAGGTGCCACACGATCACCGCCACGGAGTTGCTCTCGCCCGCCGGCACGCGCGACACCAGATCGTCGTCCAGCTGTGCCAGCGCCGAATCGCCAAGTGCCTTGTAACGCCAGAACTCGGCCTCGAGTGCCGCAATCGTGTCACGCATGGACGTCCTCCGGGGCTCGCCGGGTGGCCAGGCCCGCTCCCACCCGTGTTGTCAGCAAGACCAGGGCCGCCGCGAGAGCCAGCACGACCGTCCAGAACGCCGCGGGCCGCCAGGTGTAGATCGCAATCGGGTTCGCGTCGCTCGACCCCGCGCCGGCGGCGTCGCGGCCGGCCGCCAGGCCCGCCGCCTGTTCGGGTGACAAGGCGTGGAGGGGCGAGCGGTCGGGCCGCCTGATTCGCAGCACGGGCGCGAAGTACTTCTCCAGGATCCGGTTCTCGCGCCACGCCGCGGCGAGATCGCCGTCCTCCATCGCCTCGTTGCGCCGCCGCACGTGCCACAGCGCTTCGCTGAGATATTGATCCTCGCGGGAGAACTGCCCCTGCGGCGCAGGGCCGCGGTCGCCCCACGCCCGCGCGTGCTCCGCTGACAGGGCCGCCAGCCCCTCGCGCGAGTGGTAGGACATGAAGGTGCCGGCTTCATCATCGCGAAGCTCGTAGCCCAGGTGCGCGCTGGCGAAGAAGCCCGCCACCACCAGCACGACCGCGGCGGCACCGGCGCCCAGGGCCCACCGGCGGCCCTCGCGCCGCGGACCGGCGCCCAGGTCGAGCGCCCGGGCGAGCAGCAGCCCGCAGGTAATCGCGATGCCGTTGATGGCGACGTCGCGAATCTCACCGGTGCGGCCAGGCACGAACCACTGCGTCCACTCGTCCACCGCGCCGACGAACAGCGCCGCATACGCCGCCCACAACCAGGCCGATGCTCCGGCCGGCTGGGTGAAGGCCCAGGCAAACAGCAGCGTCAGCGCGCTGTACTCGACGAAGTGAAAGGCCTCGACCGCGTCCACGTTGGCGACGCCGGTTCGCAGGGCCGCGCCGGATCCGACGGCAAGGGCGACAGCCATCGCCAGCGCAGCCAGCCGCGGCCACGACCGGTCGCGCATCGAGCGCAGGGTGAAGACGACGAGGGCCAGGCCGGTCACGGCCACGACGCCGGCCAGCACCGGCACGTAGCCCGCGGGCCAGGCTACGAGCAGCGCCTGGCGAATCGTGTTGACGATCGGAGAGCCCGCGACGATGGTGCCCGCGGCGGCAACCGCGAGACCGAGACGGAACAGATCGCCGGCGCCCGAACCGCGGGCCTGGCGCGGCTGGTGACGGACGGCTGGAGGGCTCAGCGCCCCGTGGCGCCGACACCATCGGCGGTCTCGTGCACGCTCGACGGAACAGCGAGGTTTTCCAGATACCGCTCGGCGTCGATTGCCGCCATGCAGCCCGAGCCGGCAGCGGTGATCGCCTGCCGGTAGATGTGGTCCTGCACGTCGCCGGCCGCGAAGACGCCGGGCACGCTGGTCCGCGAGCCGTCGTGGGTGACGATGTAGCCGTTGGCGTCGAGCTCGATCTGGCCCGCGACCAGCGACGTGTTCGGCGTGTGGCCAATGGCGATGAACACGCCGTCCACGGGCAGCGTGTGCTGCGCGTCCGTCTTCAGGTTGCGGACGACCAGTCCGGTCACCTCGCCCTTGTCCGACGCGGTGATGTCGGCCACCTCCGAGTCCCACACGAAGGTGATCTTCGGGTTGGCGAACGCCTTGTCCTGCATGATCTTCGACGCCCGCAACGAGTCGCGGCGGTGGATCACCGCCACCGACGAGGCGAAGCGGGTCAGGTAGATCGCTTCCTCCATCGCCGAGTCGCCGCCGCCGACGACCGCGATCGGCTTGCCGCGGAAGAAGTAGCCGTCGCAGGTGGCGCACGTGGACACGCCGTGGCCCGACAGCCGCCGGTCGGCGCCGATGTCGAGCCACCTCGCCGACGCGCCGGTGGCGATGATCAGCGCGTCGGCCTGAAGCTCGCGCTTCTCACCCAGGCCGATGGTGAACGGCCGGCGGCTCAAGTCCACCCTGGTCACGGTGCTCTGCAGGATTTCGGCGCCGAACCGCTCGGCCTGAGCCCGCATCTCGGTCATGAGGTCGGGCCCCATGATGCCGTCGCGAAACCCCGGCCAGTTCTCCACCATCGTCGTCAGCATCAGCTGCCCGCCGGCCTCGAGGCCCTCCACCAGCGTGGGCTTCAGGTTGGCGCGCGCGGTGTACAGCGCCGCGGTCAGACCCGCCGGCCCCGAGCCGATGATGACGACGCGACCGTGCGACATCAAAGGTGCCTTTCGAGCGTGGCGACGATGGCCTCCTTCGACTGCAGCCCGACGATCGTCTCGGCCAGCTGCCCGTCCTTGAAGAGCAGCAGCGTCGGGATGCCGCGAATCGCGTAGCGGCTCGGCACGTCCGGATTGTCGTCCACGTTCATTTTTGCAACCGTGGCGCGCCCTTCGTAATCCGACGCCAGCTCGTCGACCGTCGGCGCCATGCGGCGGCAGGGTCCGCACCAGGGCGCCCAGAAGTCCACGAGCACCAGGCCCTTGCTGGTTTCGCTGTCGAAGTTGCCGTCGGTGACCGTCTTCACTTTGTCGGATGCCATCTGTGGTCTCCCCCTGTTCCGTTACGCGCGCACGGCCTTCCCTGCCGGCCCGCCGCGTTGGTGCTGCAGTTCCTGCGCCCATTCGTAGACGGACACGTATTTGTGCGCCGACGTGGTCCACGAGTGATCCTCGCGCATCCCGGCCAGCTGCATGGCGCGCCACACGTCGGCGCGCCGATAGGTGTCGATCGCGCGCGTCAGCGCACCGACCATCGCCGTCGACGAGTACTCCTCGAAGGTGAATCCGGTGCCCTCGCCCGTCTGCGGATCGAAGTCGCGCACCGTGTCGGCCAGCCCGCCGGTGGCCCGCACCACCGGCACCGTGCCGTAGCGCAGGCTGTACATCTGGTTGAGGCCGCACGGCTCGAATCGCGACGGCATCAGGAACATGTCGCTGCCGCCCTCGATGACGTGCGCCAGCCCCTCGTCGAACCCGAGGCGCGCGCCGACACGGTCGGGGTGGGCGGCTGACAGGTCGTGCCACAGGGTCTCGTAGCGCGCGTCGCCGGTCCCCAGCAGCACGAACGTAGCATCCAGGCCCAGCAGCTCTTCGGACGCGTCCGCCACGAGATCAAACCCCTTCTGGTCCACCAGCCGCGACACCAGGCCGACCAGCGGCCGGCCCATGGCGGCCTCATTCGGTTGGATGCCGAACGATTCCAGGGCGTGTCGCTTGGCGGCCACCTTTCCCGACAGGTTTCCCGCGTCGAACGGGACAGGCAGATGCGGGTCGCTGGCGGGGTTCCATTGATCGTAGTCGATCCCGTTCAAAATGCCGACCAGACGGTCGGCCCGGCTGCGCAGGATGCCGTCGAACCCGAACCCGTATTCCGGGGTCTGGATTTCGGCCGCATACCGCGGGCTGACCGTGGTGATGACCCGGCTGAACATGATGCCGGCCTTGAGGTAGCTGGCCTGGTTCCAGTACTCCATCCCGTCCACGCTCATCAGCGTCGGACTGAACCCCAGTCCCGGCAGCCACGACCGGTCGAACAGCCCTTGGTACGCCAGGTTGTGGATGGTGAACACCATCGGCACGCGCGCCAGCGCGTGCGCGGCGCCGGGTGTACCGATGAGGGCCGCCAGCGCGCCCGCCTGCCAGTCGTGCCCGTGCACCACGTCGTAGCGCGCGCCGGTCAGCATCGACCAGCGCAGCGCCGCATGGCCCAGAAAGGCGAACCGCTCGGGGCTGTCGGCATAGTCCTGGCCGCCCTCGCCGTAGATGCCCTCGCGGTCGAAATAGCTGGGCTGGTCGATGAAGACGATGCGCACGCCGGCGGCGGAGACCGCAAAGACGCCGGCGTCCAGCTGGCGGTCCCCCAATCGCACCGTGATGCGCCCGACGCGGTCGCCGGCGGTGACCCCGCGGTAACGCGGCATCACGACCTCGACATCGTGCCCCAGGCGCGCCAGCGCCTGCGGCAGGGCCCCCAGAACGTCGGCCAATCCCCCGGTTTTCGCGAACGGGGCGACTTCCGAGGCCACCATCAGGATCCGCATCGACAATCCACCTTATTATCCGCGGGTCGGGCCGGGCCAGTCCCAGCTCTGCTGTATTAATTCCAAGCTCTGCTGTATTATGCCGAGGGTGCCCACGCGCTCCGACCCGTCTGGCCGCAACGAAGCGGGCGAACTGTCCCACCTCAGGGCGCTCCGCACCAGCCAGCCCGAATTGGCCGACGCCGCCGACCTGCACCTGGCGCTGCTCGACCTGCAGCATCGCGTCCGCTTGCGCGTGTCGCTGCCGTGGATCGACATCGACGGGCCGGGCTTCGCGCGGCACGTACGCGAGGGGCGTCCGGTCCTGCGCTTCGAGCAGATCCCAATCGACGTCAGCGACCTGCGGCTCACGATCCGCCAGACCGCCGAAGTGCTGCACCGCTGCGGTGCCCTGGACCCCGACGATTACGCGCGCGCCGCCGCGCTCGGCCGCAGCCAGGATCTGCTGTCGGCGGCGGCCGCCTGGTATGCCCGCACCGCCGATCGCCACAACGGCGCGCCGGCCGCCAGCGCGACGCCGGAAGACGAAACGCTGGACCAGGTGCTGGCGCTGGCGATGCGCCCGTTCCTCTCCCGATGCGCCGAGGCGTTTCAGCCCCGGCCCGAGCTCAGCATGTGGACACACGGCTACTGTCCGCTGTGCGGCGCCGAACCGGATTTCGCGGTGATCGTCTCGGCCAGCGCGCGCCGCCTGGTGTGCAGCCATTGCCACCTGCAGTGGGGGTTCGACGGCACGGCGTGCCCGTTCTGCCGCAACGACGATCGCGCGCGCGTGTCGTCGTTCGCGACGCCGGACGGGCAATATCGGGTGTTCGGCTGCGACCAGTGCCGGCGGTACCTGAAGGCGTTCGATTCGCGCCACGCGTCGCGGCCGGTGTTTCCGACCTTCGACAACGTGGCCACGCTGCCGCTCGACGCGGCAGCGATCCAGCGCGGGTATCTGGCGGGGTAACCGCTACTGCGCGAGCGGAGGCGGGGCGGCGGCTTCGAGCCGGCTGCCCAGCAGATCTTCGGCCTTGGCCGACAGCCAGTTGAACAGGTGACGGGTTTCCCAGAAGCGGCCCGCGTTCGATTTGGCGCCCAGCACCACGACCGCCACTTCGCCACCGCCCTGCGGCAGCCGCAGCAGCGTCGCCAGGCAGTAGCCGGCGTTGCGGATGAACCCGGTCTTGCCCGCCTGCACGTCCACGTCGCCCGCCTTCACCAGCTGATTGGTCGATGACACGGTGATGCGGCGCCGGCCGGCGTCGATGCTGTATTGCGGCGTGCGCATGATCGCGGCCATGCGCTCGTTGCCCGACGCGAAGCTGATGAGCCGCGCCATGTCGTAGGCCGACGACACGTTGGCGTTGTAGATGCCCGGCGGGATCGACGTACTCGGTGCTCTCGAGCCCGAGTTCGGCCGCCTTCTCGTTCATCCGCCGGATGAAGCCTTCGGGGCCCAGCGACGACGTGCGCGCCAGCACGCGCGCCGCGGCGTTGTCGGAGCCGATCAGCAGCAGGTGCAGCAGGTCGTCCTTGGTCACGCGGTCGCCGGCACGGATGTAGGTGGTGGAGGCGCGATAGACGTCGCGACCGCTGGATCACGACCTCGGTGTCGAGGTCGTCCGGGTTCTCGAGCACCACCGCCGCCGTCATCACCTTCGTGATGCTGGCAATCGAGCGCTCGACCTGCGAGTTCTGCTCCCACAGCACCTGTCCGGTGCGCGGGTCATAGATGATGGCGGCTTCGGCGCGGATGTCCGGAACCAGCGCGCCGGTCTCGTCGAACTTGAAATGCGGCTCCTGGGCCTCGCGGACCGCCTTGGCGTTGGCCGCGGCGCGGGCGCGGGCACGACTGGGCCGGCGGCTGCGCGCCTTGGTGGCACGCGCCTTTGACAAGGTTAGCCGGGACGAGCTCGAGCTCGGCTTCGGCGGCTTCGCCTGAGTTGCCGCTTCCAGGGCCTGTTCCGTCGACACGGCGAGCGCGGCCGCGAGACAAAACACCACTGCGAGCATCCGACGGGGGGCATTAGTCAGTTCCACAAGCTGCATCCCAGGGAAAATCACCGGCAAATGTTTGAGACTAGGACCGTTACGAGTATCGGCATTCTAGCAGACAATCTATACCCGCGTGCCCGGGACGACGCGAAAATTGTTTGGCCGCAAGCCACAGCGTGCAATTTCTACAGGGCCAAAGCCGTAAAGGAGTTGTTTCCGTGACGATACGCGAAGCCGAGTTCGCCGCCCTGCGCCAGACGATAGCCGCTCGAGGCACGGTCCGGGTCGTCGTGGCCGTAGCGGCCGTGGTGGCGTGGGCGACGCTGGCGTCGATGCAGGGCCTCTACTCGCGACCTGTCCCTGCTGGCGATGGTCCCGCTGACGGTGCTGGTCGGCGGATTCGAGGCTGTGTGGACCTTGCACGTCGGCGTCGAGCGCATCGGCCGGTTCATTCAGGTCAGCTACGAGTCGGGATGACGGCGCCTCGTGGGAGACGAGCGCCATGCGCGCCTCCCCGGGGCTACCCGGCAGCGGAGCGGACCCGTTGTTCTCGGTGGTCTTCGCCGTGGCGTCTCTTGTCAACCTGGGCGTGGCTTTCGTGGCCCAGCCGACGCCACTCGAGATCGTGCTGCTCTTCGCCGCGCACGCGGCGTTCCTGCTGCGGCTCGCGCGGGCGCGGATGGTGGCCGGCCGCCAGCGGCGCGCCGACCTCGACGCGTTCAAGGCGATACACCCGCCGACAGAACCGTGAGTACCGCGGTCCGGCGGCCGCGAGACTTCGCTGGAATCCAAGAACTCCCGACAAATCCTGTCACCGGACCCTGTCCAAGGCGTTGAACCGCGATCCAACGAACGGGGCCTCGGCGATGCCGCGATCTGCGGCTGGCCGGCCGCTCCCGGGCGCGGCTTGATCCACACACCGCTGGTGTTTTCGGAACGGAGTTTCGGCAGCGGCGCGCACGACGCGCATGCGCGCCGATCGTTAGCCGCACAGGCACGAGATTTGCTTTGTGCACTCGACGGAGGGCGGGGCAATGAGTCTGGTTCGGCTCCTGGGATTCAAGAACCTGACGTGCGGATGCGTCGTCGGTCGCTACCGCGATCTGGCCAGCGGTCGAGAGCTGACCTACGTCGAGGAAAAGGGATCGACCTGCGAGACCCACTCGCATCGCCGCAATCACACGGTCGCCAATCTGGCCGCGCCCGCATCTCCCAGCCTGATCGACGCCCGGGCGTCGTAGTCGGTCAGCTTGCCTCTTGGGCGCGCTCCGCGCGCCAGGCGCTACAATCGCGACGGTGTCCCGCCCGCCTCGCCCCTACGAGATCCTGCGCCGGGGCAAGGCTCAGTTCAGCTTTTTCCTCGGCGACTGCACCGATCTGCTCGCGAACTGGCCCGCGGGCAGCGTGGACGTCGCCGTCACCTCGCCGCCCTACAACCTGGGCATCGCCTACAACACGTTCCGCGACACGATGCCCCGGCCGGAGTATCTGAAGTGGACCTCGGCGTGGGTGCAGGCGCTGGCCCGGCGTGCTGGCCGCGGACGGTTCCCTGTTCCTGAACGTCGGGTCGAAGCCCACCGACCCCTGGCTGGCGATGGACGTGGCGCAGGCCGCGCGCGAGCCACCTGCAGCTGCAGAACACGATCCACTGGATCAAGTCGATCGCCATCGAAAAGGCGCTGGCCGGCGCGCGCGCGGCGCTCGACGAGGATCTGGCCGTCGGCCACTACAAGCCGATCAACAGTCAACGATTTGTCCACGACTGTCATGAATTTGTCTTTCACCTGACGCCGGGCGGCCGGACACCGCTCGATCGGCGAGTCGGTTGGCGTGCGATATCAGGATCAGTCGAACGTGTCGAGGTGGCGGACGGCGGGGTCGGGGGTCCGATGCCGGGGGAACACCTGGTTCATCCCCTACGACACCATCCAGAACCGCGACAAGGATCGGCCGCACCCGGCCACCTTTCCCGCCAAGCTGCCGGAGATGTGCGTCCGGCTGCACGGGCGCGAGCGGGTGAAGCTGGTCGCCGATCCGTTTCTGGGCCTGGGCTCGACGGCGCTCGCCTGCGTCGGGCTGGGCGTGGACTTCGTGGGCTTCGAGCTGGACGAGGCCTATCTCAAGGAAGCCATCGCCCGCACCGCCGCCGCCATCGCCGCGCGGCCCTGACGGCGACACGCCGCCGGCGCATGGGTCGATTTGAACCCATCCAGTTTCGAGATGTATCCTGGCGCATGGATCTCCGGCAGCTCGAGATCATCCGCGCCATCGCCGACACCGGCTCGTTCACCGCGGCCGGCAACAAGCTGCACGTCTCGCAGTCGGCGATCAGCCGCCAGATCCTGCTGCTCGAGGACGAGCTCGGCGAGGCGGTCTTCCACCGCGTCGGCCGGCGGGTCCGGATCACGCCGGCCGGGGCCGCACTGCTGCAGCTGAGCCACCGCGTGTTCCAGGATCTCCAGGACACGGTGGCCGCCATCAACGATACGCAGGAAACGCTGCGCGGCACGATCCGCCTGGTCGGCGGGATGACGGTCTGCCTCTACGTGTTTCCCGTCGCTCATCGCCGAGCTGCGGCGCATCCACCCCAACCTCGATCTGAAGGTCACCGTCGGCAGCGCCGAGCGCTCGATTGCGATGCTGCGCCAGGGCGTCGGCGACCTGGGCCTGGTCACGCTGCCGGTGGAGGCCAGCGACCTGGTGTCGGTGCCGATCCTCACCGAGGAGCTGCTGCTCGTGACCTACCCGACCCACCCGCTGGCCAAGCGCCGCCAGATCACGCCCGCCGACCTGAACCAGGCAGCCGTTCATCCTGTTCGAGACCGGATCGATCACCCGCCGGCTGGTGGACGAGTTCTTCACCCGCCAGGGCGTCGAAGCCCACGTCGTGATGGAGACCGAGAACGTCGAGATCATCAAGGCGATGGTGCGCAGCGGCCTCGGCATCAGCATCATCCCGTGGCAGGCCGCCGCGGCCGACGTGCAAGAGCAAGCAGCTGGCCTGCAGCCGCATCGCCGGCCACAGCTGTTCCGCCAGACCGGCTGGGTCTATCCGAAGATGAGCCGGCTGCCGCGGATGGTGAGCGAAGTGATGAGCGTGCTGGAGGGACTGCGGCCTCGTCTGGAAGCCGCCGTCAAGCCTGGTTGGTAGCGGCTCGTAGTCGTGGGTCGTTAGCTCGGACGTCGCGATTCGGTCGCGTAATGCAGTCCGAACGACCAACTACAAACGACGAACGACCAACTAGCGCTGATCCGGCGGCGGAGGCGGACGGAGCGAGTACGACGACCGGAAGAACGTATTGACGTTCGGCCGGTTCAAGATCTTCACCTCGATCTTGCGCGTGCGCTTCAGCGGGTCGGGGTTGCTCGAGTAGTAGCCCAGGACGTAGTAGTCGCTGGTCTCGGCGTCGATGCGCTTGAGCGCCTTGTCGAAGTCGTTCTGGTTCACCACCGCGATGCCGCCGGTTTCCTCGGCCAGCACGCGCAGGCTGTTCTGCGTCTCGCGGATGTACTCGTTCCAGTCCTTGATCGGCACCTCTTCGTCGAGATCCTGCCCGGCCACCAGCCCGCGCGGGTCGATCGTGTAGAAGGTGGCGTTGGCGCGGTTGGCGGCGCGCGTCAGCTCGGCCAGCTCGCGAATCGAGATCCGATTCGGCCAGCATCTGCTGGCTCTGCTGGTTGCGGAAGAACGGATCGCTTTGCAGCTCGTTGGCGTTTTCCACGTGCATCCGCTTGGCCATCTCGTCCACGCGGCCCTGCTCGAACGGATTGAAGTCGTAGCCGCTGCTGATGTAGAGCACGGCCTTGCGGCGGTTCTGCAGCTTCTCGAGGTTGCGCATCAGATCGTAGGCCGTCGAAAACGCGACGTGCGCGCGGTGTCGCAGCTCGGTCGGGCCGTTCGGACCCTGCCCGCCCTGGATGATTTCCGACGGCTTCAGCGAGTTGCCGGTGATGCGCGAGATCGCCGAGTCGAGCACCTGGCGGTCGTAGGTCAGCTGCTGCGAGATCGACGAGGTGCCCGTGGTCACGATGCCGAACATGTCGCCGTCGTGAATCAGGCTCTTCAGCATCCGCTTCAGCAGGTCGCGCGTGCGCGGCGTCTCGCGGAAGCCCAGGTGCAGGTCGTCGATGAACAGCAGGAACACGCGCCCGGCGGTGTCGTTGGTGGGCCGGTTGCGCGGCAGGATGATGCCTTCCTGCACCGGCGCCGGCGGCGGGGCCTGCACGCTGTAGGCGCGCCCGCCGTGAATCAGCTCCAGCGACGCGATGTCCTGCTTGACGCCGTCTTCGTAGACCTCGATCTCGCCCGGCTTCAGGTCGGCGATGAACTGGTCGCGGCTGTCGCGGACGATGAGATCGGTGGTGATCAGGTCGACGCTGACGCGGAACGTCGGCGTCTGCCCGGCCGGCGGCGTGGCCGGCGCCGGCGCCGGCTGCTGCGGCGCCGGCGCCTGTGGCGCCTGGGCGGCCAGCGGCCCATGGGCGGTGGTGATCAGCGCCGCCAGCAGGCATGCGAACAAGCCAGCAAAGATGCACCGGTTCGTGTTGCGCATAGGCGCGAAAGTATAGCAGTCTTGCCGCATGCACCTGGCGCTGGCGTCCGATCATGCGGGGTTGGACCTGAAGGAGGAGCTGGCGGCCTTTTTGGCGGGTTTGGGCCACACGGTCGAGAATCTGGGCACCCATTCCACGGACCCCGTGGACTATCCCGATTCGGCCCGCGCCGTCGCCGAGGCGCTGACCGCGGGCGCGCTGAGCGCGGCATCGTCGTGTGCGGCAGCGGCGCCGGCGTGTCGATTGCGGCGAACAAGGTGCCGGGCATTCGGGCCGCCGTCTGCCACGACACCTATACGGCCCACCAGGCGGTGGAGCACGACGACATGAACGTGCTGTGCCTCGGCGCCCGCGTCGTGGGCGGCGCGCTGGCCAGCGAGATCGTGTCGGCGTTCCTGAACGCCCGTTCTCCGGCGAAGCCCGGCACCGGCGGCGGCTCGACAAGCTCCTCGCGATCGAGCGCGAGTTCACGCGCACGGCCGCGGTGCCGCACTCCTAGCTCGCGGGGCTCGGCGCCTGCGGCGGCCGGTTGCTGCGGCGGCGGCGGCGCGTCAGCACGCGCGCCAGGCGTTCCAGCGCTTCAGCCGCCGCAGCGAAGTGGTCCGGCGACGCGCCACCCTCGCCCCACGCCGCCGGGTTCGAGGCGTTCGGCCAGGCTCAGCAGCGCCTGCCGCCGCACCTCGTCGGTGGTGCGGCGCTCTACCCGCTCGCGCACCAGCGGATACCACTCGGCCAGAAATGCCATCCGCTCCTCGTCGGTGCCCGGCGGCAGCGCCGAGGGAATCTGCCGAGGCCGCTCGGGGGGAGGAGCTGCGGCCACAACCGGCGGCGGCGCGGCTTCGGCCCGGCGGCGTGGACGGGCTCGTCCTCGCGGCGTGGACGCCGGCGCCTGATCTCGGGGGCCGACTCGATCACCTGACGTTCGGCGACGACGGCCTTCCAGTCGAACGCCACCTCCGGAAAGCTGGCCGCGATCTGCCGCATGACGGCAGGTTCGAGCGGCACCCGTCCGACGCGTGCCAGCGACGGGCCGCGAAAGGCGTACAGGATGCGCGAGCGCTGCCGGCCCCCCTCGCTGAACCAGTGCATCAGGTACGTGGTCTCGTACCCGCGCTTGTCGCGGATGACCCTCAGGAACGGCACGGGGCTAGCGGCGCCTGGCTGGCTTGGACGGCGGGCTTCGGCGCCGCCTTCTTGCGGCGCCGGCCTGCTTGGGCGGCCGCTTTCTTGACGGACGGCCTTCGGCGCCGCTGTTCTTGGCGGCGCTGCTGCTTCGCGGCACCGTTCTTCGCCGGGCCGTTCTTCGCCGCTGCGACCTTGACGCGGGCGGCTTGGCGGCTCGCCGGCCGCTTCGCGCCGCTGGCAGCCGGCTTGGCCGCGGCGGCCTTGGCCGGCTTGGCCGGCGGTCTTCGGGCGCCGGCTTGGCGGCTTCGGGGCGCCGGCGGCGCGCTGCACCAGGACGAACCGCAGCTGGTCGCCGACCGCGTGATAGGCCCAGATCTCGGTGACGTTGATGCCGATGTCGGCGCACAGCCGCCGGGTCACGTCGATCGACGACGCCGGAACGTAGAGGTGGAACTCCGCCCGCTGCTTGGCAAACGCCGCCCACTGCGACATCGCCTCGAGGTTGTTCACCGACTCGGCGGTCTCCACCTCGACGATGCCGGCCAGGCGGCGGCCGCGCTCGGTGGAGTGCAGGACCAGGTCGGGATACCAGGGCGACGGCGGCGGGCCGACCGGAGCCGTCTGTTCGTGCCCGGGATTGATGGCGACGTCGAACTTCCTCTTGTACTTCGCCTGCAGCAGGCGGATCACCCGATCGTGCTCGAGCTGCTCGCGAACGGGCCGCACGAGGATGGGGCTCAATAAAACCTCCGGTACAGGGGAAGGGCCTCAGACGGCGGCCAAGCCCGGCCGCAGGCGCGGAAAATATAGCACAATGGCCCGATGTCTCCTGGTGCCGGTGGGCGTTCGTCTGCCCGTATTCTGATCGTGAACGACGATCCGACCGTGGCGGACTCCTGTTCCAGGGCCCTGCGGCTGGACGGCTACGAAGTGTGGGCGGCGCTCACGGCAGAAGACGGCGTGCGGCTGGCGCAGGCCCACGCGCCCAACGCGATCGTGGTCGACATCAGAACCTCGATGCCGCGCGCGCTCGGGCTCGCCCGGTCGCTGCGGCAGATTCCCCATCTGGCCGGGACGCCCATCGCCATCGTCAGCGGCGACCTGCACCCCACACCCGACGCCCTCGGCGAGCTGACCGCGCTCGGCGCGGTGGTGCGCTACAAGCCGCTCTGGCTCGACGAGCTGGTGGCGCTGGCGCGGTCGCTCGTGAGCGCGGCGTGAGCGGCCGGTTCCTGCAAGCCTGCCGGCGGCAGCCGGTGGACGCCACGCCCGTCTGGTTCATGCGCCAGGCCGGACGCTACATGGCCGAATACCGGGCGCTGCGACGAGCGGCACGGGCTGCTCGAAATCTGCCGCGAGCCGGACCTGGCCACCGAGGTGACGTTGCAGCCGCTGCGCCGCATCGAGGTGGACGCCGCGATCCTGTTCTCGGATCTGCTGATTCCGCTGGCGCCGCTGGGGCTGCCGTTCGACTTCGTCGGCGGCGAGGGACCGCGGCTCGAGCGGCCGCTGTCCACGGCCGCCGACATCGACGCCCTGCGGCGCTTCGAGCCGCGCGAGGAGCTGGGCTTCGTGCTGCAGGCCATCCGCCAGATCCAGCGGGAGCTGAACGGCCAGCTGCCGCTGATCGGC
The DNA here is from genome assembly GCA_963713655.1 of uncultured Acidobacteriota bacterium. Taxonomy (GTDB): domain Bacteria; phylum Acidobacteriota; class Vicinamibacteria; order Vicinamibacterales; family UBA2999; genus CAWEBF01. Next base: position 53,733 of record CAVQMT010000044.1, on the reverse strand, counting down.
TTCGCCGGGGCGCCGTTCACGCTCGCGTCCTACGCCATCGAAGGCGGGCACTCCAACTCGTTCGCCAAGACCAAGGCGCTGATGTTCGGGCACCCCGACGCCTGGCATCGGCTCTGCGGCATGCTGGCGGAGCTGGTGGGCGACTATCTGGTGGCGCAGATCGAAGCCGGCGTCGACGTCGGTGCAGGTGTTCGACTCGTGGGTCGGCGCGCTCAGTGCCGCCGACTACCGCGAGTTCGCGCTGCCCCACTCCCGCCGGATCTTCGAGATCGTCGGCAGCCGGGCGCCCACGATCCACTTCGGCACCGGCACGGCGATGATGCTGGACGTCATGCGCGAAGCCGGCGGCGACGTGATTGGCGCCGACTGGCGCATTCCGATCGACGAAGCCTGGGATCGCATCGGCCACGACCGCGCCATCCAGGGCAATCTCGATCCGACGACGCTGCTCGGGCCCGTGGCCCGCATGTGCCGGCAGGTGGACGACATCATCGAGCGCGTCGGCGGCCGCCGCGGCCACATCTTCAACCTCGGCCACGGCATCCTGCCGACCACGCCGCTCGAGCACGTGCAGATGCTGGCCAGTTACGTCCACCGCGTGACGGCTCGGCCGCTGCCGTCCCGCCTGACGTGCGCCGATGTCCGTCGACGTCGTCGTCATCGGCGGCGGCATCGCCGGCCTGGCGGCTGCCTACGACCTGCAGCGGCGCGGCCGCACGGTGCGCGTGCTCGACGCCGGCCGACGCCCGGCGGCGTGATGCAAACCGAACGCTTCGACGGCTGGGTCGTGGATTGCGGGCCCGACTCGTTCCTGGTCGCAGAAGCCGGCCGCCATCGCGCTCTGCCGCGAGCTGGGCCTCGAGCCGCAGCTGATCGTCGACGCTCGAGCCGCGCACGGCCTACGTGCTGCGCGACGGCCGGCTGCATCCGCTGCCCGAGGGCTCGTTCCTCGGCTTTCCCGTGTCGCTGCGCGGCGCTGGCGATGTCGTCGCTCTTCACGCCGCTGGGCAAGGCGCGGATGGCGGCCGAAGCGTTGATCCCGCGCGCGCGACGCTGGCACGACGGACGACGACGAGTCGATCGCCGGCGTTCGTGGGCCGCCGGTTCGGCCGCGAGGCCGTGGACTACCTGGCCGAGCCGCTGCTCGCCGGCATCCACGCCGGCGACGTCGATCGGCTGTCGGTCCGCCCGCTGTTTCCGCGTCTGGTGGATGCGGAGCGTCAGCATGGCAGCCTGCTGCGGGCCTTCCGCGCGACTGAAGCCGACACCCTCGGCTCGAGGGCGCGTTCGTGTCGCTGCCCGGCGGCGTCGGCGAGCTGGTGGAGGCGCTGGTGGCGCGCGCTGCCGCCGGGCACGGTGGTGCAGGGCTGCCGTGCGACGAGCGTGCGGCGCGGCGCCGGCGGCTACGTCGTGGAGCGCCGGCGGCCGGCACGTTCGCGCGGGCTCGGTGCTGCTGGCGGTGCCGTCCTACGAGGCCGCCGCGCTGCTTCGCGCCCTCGACCAGCCGCTGGCGGCGCTGTGCGACGGCGTGGACTATGCGTCCACCGCCACGGTGGCCCTCGGCTATCGCGCGGAACAGGTCGCGCACCCGATGCGGGGCACGGGCTTCGTGGTCCCGCGGGCCGAAGGCCGGGCGCTGCTGGCCGCCACATGGGTCACGTCGAAGTGGCCGGGCCGCGCGCCGCCCGGGCACGTGCTGCTGCGCGCCTTCTTCGGCGGCGGCCGCGACCCCCAGCGCCTCGACCAGCACGACGACGAGGGGCTGACAGATCTGGCGACGCAGGAGCTGGGGGACGTGCTCGGCATCACCGGGCGCCCCGGTGCTGACCCGCGTCGCGCGCTGGACGCGGCAGAGCCCGCAGTACGTCGTCGGGCATCGGCACGCGGGTGCGGGCCATCGACGCAGCGCCTCGAGGCGCATCCCGGGTCTCTTCGGCGCCGGCAGCGGATTCGGCGCCATCGGCATCCCCGACTGCATTGCTCGACGGCCGGGCCACGGCCACGCGCATCCACGAGTGGCTCGGCGCGGCATCAGGCTCCAGGCTCCGGGCTCCAGGCTCCAGGCCTCGCTAGAATGAGCGCGCCATGAAGCCGGTCCATCTCATCGGCGTGCCGCTGGACCTCGGCGGCGGGCGGCGCGGCGTGGACATGGGCCCGTCGGCGTTCCGCATCGCCGGCCTGGCGGAACAGATCGCGCGTGCTCGGACGCACGCGTCGTGGACCGCGGCAACGTGCCGGCGCCGCATGCGCGAGTCGGGCGGCCTCGGGCGACGAGCGCAAGAAGTACGTCGACGACATCGCCGAGGTCTGCCGCCGCGTGCACGGCTGCCGCCTCGAGGCGCTCGACGCCGGCGCCCTCCCGGTGGTGCTCGGCGGCGATCACAGCCTGGCCGCTGGTTCGGTCGCGGCCAGCGCCGACTGGGTGAGCCAAGGGTCGGCGCTACCCGCTCGGCCTCATCTGGGTGGACGCGCACGGCGACATGAACACCCCCGACACGTCCGAGAGCGGCAACGTGCACGGCATGCCGCTGGCGGCGCTGCTCGGCCAGGAGCCGCGCGAGCTCGCGGCGATCGGCAACGGCGCCGTCGGTGTCCGCCCAGCACACCGTGCTCGTCGGCATCCGCAACCTGGACGACCGCGAGAAGGATCAGATTCGCGCCGCCGGCGTGCACGTCTTCACGATGAAGGACATCGATCGCGACGGGATGGCGCGCGTGGCCGAGCGCGCGATCGCCGCCGGCGTCAGCCGGGACCGGCGGCATCCACGTCTCGTTCGATCTCGACGCCTGCGATCCGTCGATCGCACCGGGCGTCGGCACGCCGGTGCGCGGCGGGCTGGGCTACCGCGAGGCGCACCTGCTGATGGAGCTGGTGGCCGACTCGAAGCTCCTGGTCGCGCTGGACCTGGTGGAGGTGAACCCCACGCTCGACATTCGCAACACGACCGCCGAGCTCGGCACGGAGCTGGCGCTGTCGGCGCTGGGGAAGAATATCTTGTAGGGCTACGGGCTCGGCAGGGCTCCAGGCTTCAGCCGGACGCGCTGGGCCGACCGAAGGCCGGACTCTAGCCTGACGATCGAGCGGCTACTGCTTTGGCAGTAGCCGTTCGATCTCGTCCATCACCTCGTTCATCCGCCTGATCGTGAGATCCAGCGGCTCGTCGGTGGTCATGTCCACGCCGGCGTCCTTCAGCAGGTCGATCGGATACTTCGAGCCGCCCGAGCCCAGGAACGTCAGGTAGCGCGTCGCGCGCCTTGATGTCGCCCGCCAGCACCTTCGCCGACAGCGCCTCGGCGGCGGTGAACGACGTGGCGTACTGGAACACGTAGAAGTCGCGGTAGAAGTGCGGGATGTAGCTCCACTCGTGGGCGATGTAGTCGTCCACGACGCACACGCCGCTGGTCGTGGCCGTAGTACCGGCGCGTGATGTCGAGATACAGCTTGGCCAGCGCCTCACCGGTGATCGGCTGCCCGGCCTGGGCCATCTCGTGCATCCGCAGCTCGAACTCGGCGAACTGCGTCTGGCGGAACACGGTGGACTTGATGCCCTCGAGATAGTTGCCGAGGAGCGACAGCCGCGTCGGCGTGTCCTTGATCTGCTTCAGCATGTGATCGACCAGCAGCGCCTCGTTGAACGTGGACGCCACCTCGGCGACGAACGTCGCGTAGGCCGCCGTGGCGTAGGGCTGCGTCTTGTTCGAGTAGTAGCTGTGCATCGTGTGGCCCAGCTCGTGGGCCAGCGTGCTGACGTCGTTGTACTGCCCGAGGTAGTTCAGCAGCATGTACGGGTGCACGTCGTAGGCGCCGCCGTTCGAGTAGGCGCCCGACACCTTGCCTTCGGTGGGATACCAGTCGAGCCAGCGCTCCTTGAACGCGCGCTGCAGCACGCCCGTGTAGTCGGCGCCGAGCGGCGCCATCGACGACACGACCAGCGCCTGCGCCTGCTTCCGGCGTGTATCGCAGGTCCACCGTCGGCGACGAGCGGCGCGTACAGGTCGTAGTAGTGCAGGTCGTCGGTCAGCCCCATCATCCGCTTGCGCAGCTTCAGGTAGCGGTGGAACGTCGGCAGGCTGCTGGTTCACGCCCTCGATCAGGCGCATGTAGACCGACACCGGGATGTTCGGGCCCGTCGAGCGCGGCCTCGAGGTTCGAGCCGTACTTCCGGGCGCGGGCGTAGAACAGCGACTTCTGCACGCTCGAGTTCATCGTCGTGCCGAAGGTGCGGCCGAAGCCGCCGAGCGCGCCGAAGAACGCGGACATCGCCGCCTTGCGATCCTCGCGGTTCGGCGAGGTGCGCAGCGCCGAGTAGCCGGCCTGGTCGACCTTGACGGTCTTGCCGTCGGCCGAGCGTGATGCGTCGGATACGGGAAGTCGGCGTTGGCGAGGATGGTGTAGATGTTCGACGCCGATCCCGCCAGCGGACCGGCGTCGGCCAGGAGCTTCTCTTCCGGCATCGCTCAGCGTGTGGGCGGCGCGGCGCACGATGTCGCGCAGGTAGAACGCGTACGGGCTTGAGCCGCGGCTCCGACGTCAGGAACGCCTCGATCGTCGTCGCTGCCGACGCGCAGCACCTCGGGCTCGATGAACGCCGCCTGGGCGCGAAGTTGGCGTACAGCTGCTGCATCTCCTGCTGCATGCCCTGCGGCTCGGACACGCGCGTGTCCTGGTCGGACAGCATGCTGGCGTAGACGTAGAGCCGCGACAGCTCCTTGTCGAGCCGCGACATCAGCTCCAGCGCGTCGGCCAGCTTCGCGGCCGACGAGCCGAGCTGCCCTTCGAACTTGCGCAGCGACGGCAGCTCGGCCGCGATTGTCGTCCTTCCGGGCGCGCCACGCCGGCTGGTCCGGATAGATGTCCGCCAGGTTCCACTTGAAGGTATCGGGCACCTTGGCGCGGTCGCGTTCCTGTGCCGTCAGCAGCATCGTAGTCACCAGAAAGAGAACACCGGTCAGGGCCAGGCGCATGGTTCGGGCGTGCATGAAAGCGGCTCCCGGTTGAGGTACAACAGGCTTCTAGTGTAGCAGCCCGTCCCCCGTGCAAAAGCGTGTGGGACCAGCGTCGCGCGGCGCGGGACGGATGCGCTAATACAATGGACGTTCGGATGCCGCGCCGGCCGCTGACCGCAGACTGGGCAAGCCTCTCGGACGACGCGCTCCTCGACGTCCGGATGGCCGACCTGCCGATCGCCATCGAAGGCACGCTGGCCGCCCGCATCGCCCAGCTGCGCGACGAGATGGCGAGCGCGCGGCCTCGCGCTTCCCGCTGCACTTCTATCTGTCGGACGAGTGGTTCACGCCCGACGGCGCGACGGCCGATCGCCGTCCCCTTCTATCTGGCGCACCCGCGGCTCGAGAAGCTCGAGGAGGCGCAGATGCTCGAGGTCGAGGGCGGCGAGCACGAGTGGGGCATGCGCATCCTGCGCCACGAGGCCGGCCACGCCATCGACAACGCCTACCGCCTCCGCCTGCGCCGGCAGCGGCGCGAGGTGTTCGGCTCGCCGTCCGAGCCGTATCCGGAGTTCTACACGCCGAAGCCGTACAGCAAGAGCTTCGTGCTGCACCTCGACGCGTGGTACGCGCAGAGCCATCCCGACGAGGACTTTGCCGAGACGTTCGCGGTGTGGCTGACGCCGAACAGCGAGTGGCGCCAGCGCTACGCCGGCTGGCCGGCGCTGCGCAAGCTGGAATACATGGACCAGCTGATGGGCATCGCTGCAAGGCGCAGCCGCCGCGCGTGGACAACCCGGCCGAGATCGATCCGCTGCCGAGCCTGCGGAAGACGCTGCGCCAGCACTACCGCACCAAGCGTCGCCACTACGGCGTGGACTATCCGAACTTCTACGACCGCGACCTGCGGCGCATCTTCTCGGACGAGCCCGAGTTCAGCGCCAACCCCACGGCGGCGCAGTTCATCGCCCGCATCCGGCGGCCGGTGCGCAAGGCGGTGGCCGGCTGGACCGGCATCTACCAGTACACGATCGATCAGGTGCTCGAGGACATGACGGCGCGCTGCCGCGAGCTGCGGCTGCGGCTGGCGCGTTCCCGAAGACACCGCGCGGCAGGAGTTCACCGTGCTCCTCACCGTGCAGGCGATGAACTACCTGCACAGCGGCGGCCACCGGCTGTTCCTGTGAAGACGCCGCGTCCTGGCGCTCGTGCACGACCACCTGGTGCCGCCCCGCGCACACCAAGGGCATCGACGTGCGCGAGGCCGAGTGGAAGATGGAGTTCGACGTCATCGAGACGCTGCGCGAGATGGGCCACGAGGTGCGCGTGCGCGGCGTCCACGACGACCTGCAGCGGCATCCGCGCCCACCGTCGCGTCGTTCAAGCCGCACATCGTCTTCAACCTGCTGGAGGCGTTCGCCGGCGTCACCACCTTCGATCAGAACGTCGTCAGCTACCTGGAGCTGCTGCGCCTGCCCTACACCGGCTGCAACCCGCGCGGCCTGATCCTGGCGCGCGACAAGGCGCTGTCGAAGAAGCTGCTCGCCTACCACCGCGTGCCGGTGCCGGACTTCACGGTCGTGCGGCCCGGCCGCAAGCCCGTGCTGCCGCGCAAGCTCGGGTTTCCGCTGATCGTGAAGTCGTTGTTCTTCGAGTCGTCCACCGGCATCTCGCAGGCGTCGGTGGTCGAGAACGACGAGCAGCTGGCCAAGCGCGTCACCTTCGTCCACGAAAGCCTGGAGCACGGCCGCCATCGTCGAGCAGTTCATCGACGGCCGCGAGCTCTACGTCGGCGTCCTCGGCAACGAGCGGCTGGAGGTGTTGCCGGTATGGGAGATGTCGTTCGCCGGCATGGCGGACAACCGCTGGCGCATCGCCACCGAGCGCGTGAAGTGGAGCACGCGGTACCAGAAGCGCCACGGCATCATGACCGAGCGCGCCGAGCTCGCCGGACAAAGTCGTCGAGCACCATCCAACGCCTCGCCAAGCGCGCCTACCGCGCGCTCGACCTCAACGGCTACGCGCGCATCGACATCCGCCTGGACGGCGACGGCCGCCCCTACGTGCTCGACGCCAACCCGAACCCGAACCTCGCCTACGGCGAGGACTTCGCGGAGTCGGCCGAGCGGGCCGGCATCGTCCTACGAGCGGCTGCTCGAGCGCATCATCGCGCTGGGCCTGCGCTGGGAGCCCGCGCGGACCGGCTAGGACACTCGAATTCAGAAAGTCGAGGACGATGTCACCGAGTGCCAGAATGATCAGTCCTGACGCCGTAGCGACCACGGCTGTCGCTCATGAACGCATGGCGACGCCAGCAGTGATCGAGGCCTGCCAGCTCGCAATGCTCCGCGACGCCGGTACGGCGGCCGTTGACGATCGGCGATCAGGCGTGGTCGGCAGCAGACGTGCCCGCGCGTACTCGGCCGTGCAGTGCCAGCGCCGGCACGGCCAGTTCGGCAGATCCCGGCCAAGGCGATACCAGAATTGCGCGAGAGAAGCGCGCGAAGCAGCCGACGTAGGCGACGGCGTAGACGCGGCCCGAAACCCGGTGCCGCCGGTTGCCCTTTCGCGCCAGCATCACCGGCACGAATGCCGCCATCGCGACCAGCGCACGCAACGGTGTGGAGCCAGCCGAGAAACGCGAGGTTCAGGTCGATCACCGGCAGTGCCTTTCCGCGCGCGCGCTCGATGAGCTGTCCCAGGCCGGTCAGGTGCTGCGACAGGGCCCGCCTGCCCTTCGGCGTCAGCGCGTACCAAGTCACCGGCCGGCGGTCCTGGAATTCCTTGCGGACGTTGACGTAGCCCGCGTCCTCGAGCCTTCGCATGTTGGCGCCGAGGTTGCCGTCGGTCTCGTTCAGCAGCTCCTTGAGGCGGCTGAACGACAGCCGATCGTGCCGCGCCAGCAGCACGGCGGCGCCGACCCGGGCACGGTGCTGCAGCAGGTCGTCGAGTTCGGGAAAGGCCGGCTCCGAGACGGCCTCACGGAGCCGCTTCAAGCGGGCGCCCTCCCGGTAGGCCGGCGACGGTCAGAGCGACGGCCAGCGTCACGCCGACGATCGTCCAGGCGTAGGCCGACCCCAACGTGATGAGGACGTTACCCGGCGCCCATCAGCACGCTGGACATAACAGTCAAGCAGGGCGTCGCTGCCTGCTGGGGTGGTAGAGCGTGTCCTAATCGCCACGCAGCACTCGCACCGGATCGACGCGCGTGGCGCGCAACGCCGGCACGCAGGCCGCCGCGGCGGTGACGGCCAGGAGCAGCGCCACCGCTCCGAGCAGCGCCGCCCCGTCGCGGGGCTGCACGCCGTAGAGCAACCCCTGGAGCGCCTGGGCCAGGCCCAGCGCCGCAACGATGCCGGCCGCCAGCCCGGCGAGGCTCGCGGTCATGGCGCCGCGGACCAGCGCGGCCATCACGGTGCGTGGCGCGGCACCCAACGCCATGCGGACGGCGATCTCGCGCAGGCGCTGATTGACCGTCTGCGCCACCAGCCCGTAGACGCCGATGGCCGCCAGCAACAGGGTGAGTCCGCTGAACCAGAGCAGCAGCGTCATCCGGAACGTCGGCTGCCTGGTCGCGTCTGCGACCATGGCCGGCAGCCGGCGCACCTCGACGACGGCGGCCGCGGGGTCCGCATCCAGGGCCGCTTGCCGTATCTCGGCCGCCGGCAGCGGCCGGCTGGCGCGGATGTGTATGAACAGCGAGAAGCTGGCCGCCGACAGGCTGCCGATTTGCGAGAACCCTTGTGCCGACGGGCGATAGACCGCGGGGTCGGTGCGCCATTCGAGCGTGTTGAAGAAGGTGGTTCGCACGTTGCCCACGACGCCCGCCACCTGTCGCCAGGGCTCGTCGTTCAGCCGCAGGCGCTGTCCAACGGCGGCCGCCGGGCTGCCAAAGAGATCGGTGGCGGCGCGCGCGTTGAGAACCACCACCGGCACACCGCGCGCACTGTCCTGGATATCGAAGGACCGGCCGGCGAGCAGCGGAACCGCCAGCGCATCGAAGAATCCCGGCGTCACCTCGGACAGGCTGATGCGGGGCGCGGAGATAGAGTCCGCCGCCGTAAGGTTCACGCTGGCCACTCCCCCGCCGGTCGAGCGGCGGCGTCGTCGATGCGGCCACCTTCGCCACGCCGGGGAGGGCCAGGAGCCTGGCTTCGAGCCTGGCGAAGTAGGCGTTGCGGGCCGCGCTGGAATCGAACGGCATCCGCGGCAGCACCACGGTGGCGACGGTCAGATCATCGAAGGCGAAGCCGAGCGGCGCGGATCGAAGCTGAACGAACGTGCGTGCCAGTAGGGCTGAACACACCAGGAGCACCAGCGACACCGCCACCTGCGCCGCCAGCAGCAGGTTCTGCGCACGCCGAATCGGCGCGGTCGAGCGGCCCGGCTGCCCACCCGACCGGAGCGCCTCGGCGGGCGCGCCCGACGAGACCTGCAGGGCCGGCACCAGGCCGCTGACGACCGTCGTCAGCGTCATCGCGATGGCCGCCGCGGCCAGCGCGCGAAAGTCCAGCTGCACGCCGTTGGCCGGCAGCGTGCCGAGCGGGTTCCACGCCAGGAAGAGCCGCGTTGCCACGGTGGCCAACCCCGAGGCCGAGGGCGCCGCCGCACACCGACAGGACGAAGCTTTCCGTCAGGAACTGCCGCACCAGCCGCGCGCGGGCCGCCCCGAGCGCATGGCGGACCGCCACCTCGCTGCGCCGGGCCAGCCCCCGGCTCAGGAGCAAGGCGCCGACGTTGATCGCGGCGATGAGCAGCAGGCAGATCGCCGCCGCCAGCACGGTCACGAGCGTGACGCGCACCGAGCGCGTGTTGTCCGCCTGCAGCGAGCTGAGGTTGACGATGAACTGGTTGAAGTTGCGGGCGTAGACCGACTCGGCGCGGCGCGTGATCGCGGCCGCTTCGGCCCTCGCCGCCGCGATGGTCACGCCGGCCCTCACTCGGGCGACGATGGCCACGGGGCCGATCCCGTCGGGGCCGTAACCCGGATCGCTGGCGCCCAGCAGCGTCCAGAACGCCGCCCCCTCCGCCTGATCCAGCAGCCTGACGTCGAAGCCCGGCGGCATGATGCCGACGACGGTGTACGGGACCTCGCTCAGCGTCAGCGTCGTCCCAACCACGTTCTCGGACCCGCCGAGGCCGTTGCCAGAAGCCATGGCTGATGACCACCGCGTCCGGGCCGCCCACGTCGGCCTGCGTCAGCCCGCGGCCGCGCAGCGGCGGCATGGCGAACGTGTCGAAGAACTCGGGGGTCACGCGCATGCCAACGATCGACATCGCGTCGGTCGCCGTGCGGTAGGTGGCACCTTGAAAGAACGCCCCCGAAACGGAGGCGAACGACCGTGCGTCCTTCTGCCACGCACGGTAGGCGCGGTATGGCATCCACACCGCCGGCTCGGTGGGCCGCGCGGGCGCGGCGGCGAACGCGACCACCAGGCGGTCCGCGTCGGGAAAGCGCAGCGGCCTGAACAGCCACGCGTCGGTGACGCTGAAGGCGGCGACCGCCGCGCCGATGGCGACGGCCAGCGTCGCCAGGACCACTGCCGCGAATCCCGGATTCCGCCCCAGGAACCTGACCGCGTGGCGAACGTCGCGCGTGAACTCGTCCAGCGCCGTAGCGCCCCGCGCGTCGAGGATCTGTTCGCGCGTCACCAGCGGTCCGGCCCCCAGGCTCTCCTCCGCTGCGCGGCGCGCCTGGCCGGGCGTCAGCCCCGCCCGCAGGCCGGCTTCCACTCTCTTCCTCGATGTGGAAGCGCAGTTCGTCGTCGATGTCGCGATCCAGGCGCGAGCGGCGCCAGACGTCCCGCACGCGCGACCATCGGCCCAGCCATCGCGTCATGCGTCCTCCTCAGCCCGGCTTCAGGACCATCGAGATCGCGGTGGACAGCCGCTCCCAGTCCCGGAGTTCCTTCGCCAGCTGGCGGCCGCCCGCGCGCGTCAGCGAGTAGTACTTGGCGCGCTTGCCGCTCTCCGACAGACGCCACTCCGCCCGCAGCAGGCCTTGCTGCTCGAGCTTGTGGAGCGCCGGGTAGAGCGACCCGCGGCTGACGCCGAGCACGTCGGCCGATTGAGCGCGCAGGCGCTGCGCCACCGCCAGACCGTGCAGGGAGCCGTGCGACAGGGTCCGCAGGATCAGCGCGTCGAGCGTGCCCTGGACGAGGTCGGGTGGCCGGCTCATCGTTGTGTCGGTGACCGACACAATGCCACAGGAGGCGGCCGCCCGGGGATAGCAGCGAGTAGGTGACCGTTACTTCTTGCGGTCGTAGTGCTGCTTGCTCTTGATCGGCGTGCCCTGCGCGTCGGTGCCGTCGGAGGTGATGGTCAGCACCTTGCCGTCGGCCGACAGCGCCCAGGTCTGGGTCTCGGTCAGCTTGCCGCTGAGCATCGCCGTCCGCACGATGGTGGTCGGATTCGACCGCTTGAAGGTGACCGTGGCGGGCTGGTTCGGCACCGGATACTCCTTGCCGTCCAGCTTGGCGGTGATCACCACCTCGTTCACCGCGTCGCCGCGCCACGTCTGCGCCCTCGACACGATGTCGTCGCCCTTCACCTCCAGCGTCACCACCCGCCGCTGCGGCTGGGTGGCCGCCGGCTCGTAGACCGACTTGAAGCGGTCCAGCTCCCAGGTGCCCGCAAACGACGCCTGCGCCTGCGCCACGATCGGCAACGCCGCCACCATCAGCAGCGCGAGACTGCCGACCAGGGTCCGTTCAACACTCCGCATCCTTGGCCCTCCTTCGCGAACGTCGACCGACTCGATCAAGTGTTCAGCGGGCGGCCGGACGCGGCCGCTCCGCGACTGGCAGCGGCGCCGGCGTCGCGCACGGCGCCGGGTTCCATTTCGTGCCGTCGGCTTCCCGCTTGAAATGCGTGCTGGTGTAGAACGGCTGCGTCAAGTAGCGGGGGTCGTCCACGATCGTCGTCACGTGGAGCCACTCGTCGCCGTTGGGATGCGGCGGCAGACGGTGGAAGTACTCCGTGATGGTGGCCTGCTCGCTGTAGGGCACACCGTTCTTGCGCAGGTAGCCCTCGCGAAACTGCGTGGTGGTGACCTTCAGCGAGCCGCCGCGCAGGATCGACGCCTGCCCACGCGGCGGCGGTCCGCCGCGGAGCCCCTGCCCGCCGCCGCCCGGCACCACCACCTGGCCGCCGCGCGCCACGGCGTTGACGTTGCCGGGCGCGATTTCCCCACCCCGGCCGACGCCCGGGCCCTTCCCACACCGCAACGGAATGTCCTTGCCAGGTGCGCTCCGCCGGCGCTGGCGTGGCGTCGAAGTGCAGCAGCCGCGTCTGCGTGCCGGCGTCGAACTCGAGCTTCAGCGTCGCCGGGTCGTCCCACGAGACCCGCAAGCGGCCCGGCTGGCGCATGATGCCGGCGACACCGAACGCCTTGCACTGCAGGTTCGCGGCGTTGTCCTTGGCCAGATCCCATGCCTCGGCGGCCTTGCGGCCCTCGGCGTTGATCGGGATGCTGGAGACGTCGCCCTTCGGCGGCGTGACCATCCGCCAGCGGTAGTCCTCGGTCACAATCGCCACCCAGTTGCCGGTCAGGTCGATGGGCGCCAGCTCCCGCCCCGTGCGCGGAGCCGGCGGCGCCCCGCGGCCGCGCGCCGCGCCCGGCCCCTGTGCCGGCGCCTGCTGCGCCAGCGTCGTCGACATCGGACCCGCGGCGGTCCAGGCCAGGGCGGCGCCGAAGGCCGCGGCCAACAGTGAGCCGGATGATCCGGACAGTCCGTACGCTCATCGCGCGCCACCCGCCGACGTGTTGCGCCGGGCCGCGACGGCGTCGTTATACAACGCCTCGACGAAGCCGGCCGTGGACGTGGGGCCGGACGGCGTCGCGTAGCGGCCGTCGTAGTCCAGCGTCGGCCGGGCCGCCTTCACCTGCTCCAGCGTCATCCCGCGCTCCACCATGTCGCGCACACGCGACGACACGATCACGAGCATGTCGCGGTATTCGACCACGTCGGACTCGTCGCAGATGCGACCGTGCCCCGGGATGATCAGCGTGCCGCCCTCCGCCAGGTACTTGCTGGGCACGGCCATCTCGAGGATCTGGTTCAGCGCGGCGATGGAGCCGGCGACGCTGCCGCCGTTCGGCAGGTCGATCACCGGATACGCAGCGGTGGAGAACAAGTCGCCGGCCACGATCACGTCGGAGCGCCGGAAGAACACCATCGTGTCGGCGTCGCTCGACGCGGCGCCGCCGTGATAGAGCATCACCGCCTCGCCGTTGTAGGGGAAATCGCGCGTCGGCTCGAAGTAGGTGTTGTAGGGCCGCGCCTGGTCGGGCACCTTGGCCGCAATCATGTGCGCGTTGGCGTTCTCGTGCGACACCACCGCGGCCACGTTGCCGTTCACGGTGCGGCCGGCGAAGGCAATCGGCTCGTTGCCGCCGATGTGATCCGGGCGGAATGTGGTGTTGATGATCCAGCGGATCGGCTTGTCGGACAGCTGCCGGATCGCGGCCAGCACCTTCTCGCCCATCCCGGCGCCGCCGGTATCCACGACCACCACGCCGTCGGGCCCCACCTGTACGGCGACGTTCGCGCCGGCGCCGACGATCATGTGCACGTTCCCTTGCACGTGCATCGTGCGCACCTCGCCGGCGGGCACGGTGCCCGGCCGCGCGTCAGCTGTGAGCGCCACCTGCTCCGGCACGGCCGGCACCGGCACGCCTTCCGCGCGCGCCGCCTTGCCCGAGCGAATCGTCTCCGCGTATTCGGGCCGCGTCGTCGCCGCCCCGCCGCGCACCGCCTCCTGCGGCATCCCGTACTTGGCACCGACCTCGGCCAGCCATGGGTTCTTCCCCGGCAGGAACATCGGCACCTGGTGTCGAGGGCGCGGGATCTCGTTGACGTATTCGCAGTTGTAGAGCCAGTTGGTGTTGTTGCGCTCCATCAGCACGAATTCCTGGCTGCGGATGTAGGGCTCGGTCAGATACACCGGGTCGGTGGCGATGGTCACGTGCGACAGCACGTTGCCGTGGCGGATGAAGTGCTCGACCAGCGTGGTGCGATCGCTGTTGGGGATGCCGCTGCGGCGGAAGTAGCCCGCCTTGATATGGGTAGTGGTGACGGTGAGGATGTCGCCGTTCCATTCGCCGGTCGAGAACCCCATGAAGGTGTGGGGCGCGTACTCCGGCGGGTGCGGGCGGCCGTCCATCCAGATCGTGCGCCACTGCTGATAGGTACCGATGTAGAACTTGATCGCCAGGAACTCCTGCGTGTCCGGCTGCCGCTCCTCCCACACCCGGAACTGCAGCGGGCCGTGAAACAGGTACGGCATGGTGTAGGGCTGGCACTGGTGCTCGAGCACCGTCGTCCGCTCCACATCCCAGCTGTCGGCGAACATCCGGGCCGCCTCGTTGACCGGAAGGCCCGAGTAGTCGTTGGGCTCGATCCCGGGGACCCGGTCGGGCTGATCCTCGTGGTAACGGCCCGTCCAATCCCCGACCAGGCTCACCTGCCCGAAGGCGTTGCCACCCGACGCGGCCAGCACCGCCAGAAGCAGCAGCACACCGCGCGCGCGAACACATCACACGACCTCCTTCGATCACTACTGCAGCACCTGCGTCTTCGACGTCGTGCTCTGCAGGTGCTCGTTCAAGTCGGGCAGGCACGACACTTCCTGGATGTCCACGTCGTCCACCCGGTTGAAGCGCTTGGTGCTCTTCCATTCGCCGTCCCAGTTTTCCGGGTCGGTCATCGTGTACTCGATCTCGAGCTGCTTGCCGTCGCTCACCGACTTGATGCGCTCGACGATGCGCAGCTGCTCGCCCGCCGGAATCGACACGCCGCCCTGGTCCATCCAGTGGTGGTCGGCGCGGAAATGGCGGGTGTCCACCACCAGCGTGTCGCCTTCCCAACGGCCGATCGACTCGCCGTTGAACGTGCGCACGACGATGTCCTCGGGGGTGTGGCTGCGGCCGTCCAGATAGACGATGCGGAGGCTGTTCATGAAGCCGCTGACCATGTAGATCGCCGTCGGCAGCTGGATCATCGCCATCGGCCAGTAGCGGGTCATGATGAGCGGCAGGCCGGCCGGCCAGCACTGCCCGATGTCGTCGCGATAGACCTTGCCCTCGGCCGTGGCCTTCTTGGAGGCGTCGGCGTGTTTCTGCGCGCCCGGTTTCAGGGCCGGATACGGCGGCCCGAACCGCCACGCGTCGGGGTTCTGGCTGACGTCGATGAACCAGTTGCCGGTCACGCTGAAGGGCGCGGCCGGACGTGCCTTGGCCAGATTGGCGGGAGCCAGCGCGCTCACGGGCTCGGCCCCGGCGGGCGAAACCTCGCCGGCGCCTGTCGCAGCCGGCGCGGGAGCTTCGAGCGGCGGCGCGCTGCAGGACGCTGGCAGTAGCAGCAGCGGCAGAGCGACGATCGCCGTCAGCGCGAGCGCGTGAAGGCCCAGGCGTTTCAGGGGCACACGCACGTTACTTGGACTCGGCCGTGCCGAGACGCGCCGGCCGTTCGAGGAACGTGCGGCCATCGGCCAGCGTCAGCGAGCGGAAGATACCGGAGGGCTCGCCGCTGCGAACCGGATTGACCACCACGGTGACCTTGTCGCCGGGCTTGATCAGGTTGGATTTCCAGCCGGCGCGCACCAGGTAGGTCGGAGAGGTCAGCTCCACACCCCACAGCACGTCCTTCTTCGTGACGGGATCGGGCACGTTCATCTCGATCCAGGTGTGCGGGTTCTGCCAGCGGAACTCCTTGACGATGCCGACCAGCGTGACCTCCTTGGTGCGGTCGAACGCCGCCGGCGAGTGATGCGCGAACACCGGCACGGCCACCATCGCGGCCAGCACGCACGGCAACAGAACAGTCCTTCTCATCAGTCCAGTCTCCTTGGTGTGCGGTCCTAGCGGACGTGCACTTTCGACGACGTGCTCTGCAGATGCTCGTTGAGGTCTGGCAGGCACTCCACTTCCGCGATGTCGATGTCGTCCACGCGGTTCCACCGGCGGGTGCCCTTGTACTCGCCTTCCCAGTTCTTCGGATCCGTGAGCGTCATCTGGATCTCGAGGGTCCGGCCGTTGTTGATCATCCGGACCCGCTCGACGATCTTCAGCTCGCCGCTGGCGCGGACCCCCTGGTCCACCCAGTGGTGCTCGTCGTCGATGAAGTTCTTGGTCTCGATCACCAGCGTGTCGCCCTCCCAGCGCCCGATCGACTCGCCGTTGAACGTCCGCACGACGATATCAGGGTCGGTGTGGGAGCGGCCGTCCATGAAGACGGTGCGCAGGCTGTTCATGAAGCCGCTGACCATGTAGATGGCGGTCGGCAGCTGGATCATCGCGATCGGCCACACCCGGGTCATGATGATCGGCACGCCGGCCGGCCAGCACTGGCCGATGTCGTCGCGGTAGACCTTCCCCTCCGCTGTCGCCTTGACGTAGGCATCGCGGTGCTTCTGGGCATCGGGCAGCAGCTTGGGGATGGCGGCGGGCCCGAACAGCCACCCTTGCACCGCCGGCGTGTTGTCGATGAACCAGTTCCCGGTCAGGTTGAACGGCGCCGCCGGGCGCGGCTTCGCCAGGTTGTCGGGCGCCAGCGCGCTCGGGGGCTGCGCCGGGATGTCCTGGGCCTGTTGGGCCAGGAGCGCGCCGGGGGCCGCCGCCGACCAGGTGAGGGCCAGCGCCAGGATCCAGAACCCGTACTTCCGTTGCCGCACGTTCCTACCTCCCCGCTACGCTAGACGCCCGCCCGAAGGGCTGGCAATCAAAAACTGGGCACGCGAGGCGGAGCCTCGCTTGCGCCGCCGATTGTAACGCCCGGGGAAGGCTGCACAAAGCTGCGCGCCAGTCGCCGCCGACCCCGTAACAAATCGGGTTCCGGCGATCACGGATTTGGCAGGTGCTCACGAATGCCCCTCGCCCGTCCGCGGGAGCCACGGCACCGGATGGGCGCGAGTTCCGGCCTGTTTCTGACGCTTGCCGTCGTGGCCACGCCTGGTACGGGCGTTGCGCGCAACATCCCCGGACGACCAGTTCTGTATCCGCCGAGCCCGACCACATGAGCACACGCCACCCCCGCCGTTCCCACACCGCCGACGACACGCAGATGGCCGCCGAGGTCGACTCCCTGATCAACACGATGGGTGTCGACCCGATGGCCATCGAAGTGAACGGCGAGCAGCAACCCGACATCCGTCAAGCCGCCGCGACAGCGGCCGAGGCGGGCCCGGCAGCCGCCCAGGACGGCATCGATCCGGAGGTGCACGCCGCCGAGCTCGCGCTCGTCGAGGCGCACGCCAAGGCGAAGCTGGCGGTGGAGGTCGAACGGATCAAGGCCGAAGCGGCCGCCCAGCGGCAGGCCGAGTTGGCCAAGCCATGAAGCGGCGGCCGCGGCAGAGCGCGAGCGAGCCGTGGCCGAAGCCCGCGCCCAGGCCGAAGCCGCGGCGCGCGAGTCGATGGCCAGCGAGCTGGCGCGCGCGCGCACGCGAGGCCGAGCAGCAGCTGGCGCGCGAGCTGGAACGGTCGCGCGAGCAGATGGAGCGGCAGCTGTCCGAACGCCTGGGACAGTCGCGCGTCGATGCCGATCGGGACCGCGAGGCCAACCTGGCCCGCGCCCGCGCCGAGGCCGAAGTCACGCGCGCGGCGGCCGTCCAGGAAGCGCGTCTCGCCGCCGAAGCCGCCGCGACCCGCGCGCTCGAAGCCGAGCTTGCGCGCGTGCGCACCGAAACCGAATCGAAGCTGCAGGTGGAGCTGGCCAGCCTGCGGGAGCAGGCCGAGGCGGCGAGGCGGCAGCAGACGCAGGCGCAGCAGCAAGCCGAGGCGGCGCGCGAACAAGCGGCGCGCGACGTCCAGGCCGCGGCCCAGCGTGCGGCGGCCAAGGCCTTCGAAGTCGAGGCGACCCGCATCCGCTCGGAGAACGAAACCCGGTTCAAGGCAGAGAGCGAGCGTTCACGCACGGAAAACAGCCAGCGGCTCGAGGAGGAAGTGGCCAAGCTGCGCACCGAGCACCGGGAACGGCCCGCGCGGCGCCAGCCGGCACCGGAGGCCCCGGCCCCGATCGCCGAACCCGCCGCCGCGCCAAGCGTCGAGGCCCCCGCGCCGCGTCCGGTCTTCGGCGAACGCTTCAGCACCACCGAGACGACGGACGATTCCGACGACGCGCCGGCGTGGAAGGTCTGGATCGCGGCCGCTGCCGCCGCCGCCGCGGTGGTGATCATCGGGACCGGCGGCTATCTGTGGTGGGACCGCGCGGCCACGCCGGCCAAGGCGCCCGAGACCGTTCCCGAAGTTGCTGCCACCGAACCGGAGAAGCCGGCCACCCCGGCGCCGCGCACCCGGCGCGCCGGGCGCGGCGACGCGGCCCGGGACGCCCAGGCCGCCGGCACGCCCGTCGTGGACGCCGACCAAGGCCTCGTCGGGCCTCCTGACCGTCTATTCGCGCGTGCCGCTCGACCTGATCATCGACGGCGTGCGCGTCGGCTCGACCGACGACGGCCAGATCGTGGTGCCGGCCGGACGCCGCCGCGTCGAGCTGGTCAACAAGCGCTTGAACTACCGCGGCGAGGTCACCCTGGACGTGGCCGGCGGCCAGGTGACCACGCACACGGCTACGCTGCCTCCCGGGCAGTTGCGTATCGCCGGTGCCCCCGGCGGCGAAGTGTGGGTCGAGGGTGAGCACGTGGGCACGCTGCCGCTCGGCGACATCTCGGTGCCGCTGGGCACGCGGGAAGTGCTGGTGCGGCATCCGCTCTTCGGCGAGCGCCGCCAGACGGTTGAAGTCACCTACGGCGCGCCCACCCAGGTGTCGATGCTGCAGCAGGAGTCGGGCGCGGGTTCGCCACAGGACGCCGCCTCCAAGCTGGCGCCGCTGAGCGCCGCACCGCCGCCGCGGTCCGACGCCGTGCGGTAGGTTCGGAACGCCGCGCGCGGGCATCCCGCGCTACCATACGGCCCATGCGAAGCATTTACACCGTCGCATGGGCCCTGGCGCTCATCGCCCTGCTGGTTTCACCCGCCCCGTCGCACGCCCAACAGGGCGCGAAACCCTTCGAACCCGAGGTCGGCCAACCCGGCAAGGACGTGGTGTGGGTGCCCACGCCGCCGGCGCTGGTCGAGAAGATGATGGACATGGCCCAGGTCGGGCCCAACGACTTCGTGATCGACCTGGGGTCGGGCGACGGCCGCAACGTCATCGCGGCCGCCAAGCGCGGCGCCCGCGCGCTCGGGGTCGAGTTCAACCCCGACATGGTCGGCCTGTCCGAACGCCTGGCCAAGAGCGCCGGCGTCGCCGACCGCGCCCAGTTCGTGCAGGGCGACATGTTCGCGGCCGACATCTCCAAGGCGACGGTGATGGCCATCTTCCTGCTGCCCAGCAACATGCTGCAGCTGCGCGCCGAAGTTCTTCGCCCTCGCGCCGGGCTCGCGGATCGTGTCGAACACGTTCCGCTTCGAAGGGTGGAATCCCGACAAGAGCGAGACGATTGGCGGCGACTGCACCGCATGGTGCGAAGCGATCCTGTGGATCGTCCCGGCCAAGGTGGGCGGCCGGTGGCGCGCATCGGACGGCGAGCTGACCCTGACGCAGGACTTCCAGATGGTCTCGGGCACGCTGACGGTCGGCGGCAAGCCGGTTCCGGTCACCGGGCAGCTGAACGGGCGCGACATCACGCTCAAGGCCGGCGATCGTGTCTACACCGGCCGCGCCGGCGACACCGAGATCGAGCTGACGGCGCCCGGCTCGGCGCCCTTACGCCTGACGCGCGCCGGCGCGTAGCCGGAACCGCCATGACCGGCTGGATGTGGATCGCCCTGGGCCTGGTGCTCGCGGCCATCGAGCTGGCGACGCCGGGCGGCTTCTTCATCATCTTCTTCGGCGTCGGCGCGGTGGTGGTCGGCCTGCTGCAGCGTGGCCGGGCTGCTGGAAGCCGGCGTGGGCGCAGTGGCTGGTCTTCCCCATCGTCGCCCTGGTGGCGCTGCGGCTCTTCCGGCAGCCGCTCCTGGCCCGGCTGCAGGCGCGCGACACCGGCCAGCGTGGATTCGCTCGTCGGCGACGCGGCGCTGCCCGCGATCGCGCTCGAGCCGGGCGGGCGCGGCAAGGCCGAAGTGCGCGGCGCGTTGTGGAACGCGCGCAACGTGAGCGAGCGTGCCGTCGGCGCGCGCGAACGCTGCCGCGTCGTCGCCGTCAACGGCCTGGAACTCGACATCCGACCGGAGTGAGGTGACCGTGGAAGCCACCGTCGTCGTCCTGATTCTCGTCGCCCTGCTGATCCTGTTCGTCCTGTTCAAGACGGCGGTCGTGGTGCCGCAGCAGAGCGCGTTCGTCGTCGAGCGCCTGGGCCGCTACCACGCCACGCTCAACGCCGGCTTCCACATCCTGGTGCCGTTCGTGGACGTCATCCGCTACCGGCATTCGCTCAAGGAGCAGGCGCTCGACATCCCGGCGCAGGTCTGCATCACCCGCGACAACGTGCAGGTGGGCGTGGACGGCATCCTCTACCTGAAGGTGCTGAACCCGGAGCGCGCGTCCTACGGCATCTCGAACTACCTGTTCGCCATCACCCAGCTGGCCCAGACCACGCTGCGCAGCGAGGTCGGCAAGATCGACCTCGACCGCACGTTCGAGGAACGCGCCAGCATCAACGCCGAGGTGGTGGGCGAGCTGGACAAGGCGTCGGAATCCTGGGGCGTCAAGGTGCTGCGCTACGAGATCAAGAACATCGAGCCGCCGCAGGACATCCTGGCGGCGATGGAAAAGCAGATGCGCGCCGAGCGCGAGAAGCGCGCGCTGATTCTGCACGTCCGAGGGCCAGCGCGATGCCGCCATCAACTCGGCCGAGGGCGAAAAGCAGCAGGTGATCAAGCAGTCGGAAGCGAGCCGCCAGCAGCAGATCAACGAGGCCGAAGGCCAGGCGTCGGCGATCCGGGCCGTGGCGACGGCGACGGCGCAAGGCATTCGCGAGGTGGCCGACGCGATTCGGTCGGAAGGCGGGCGGGACGCGGTGCAGCTGCGGGTCGCCGAACAGTACGTCACGCAGTTCGGCAACCTGGCGCGCACGGCGAATGCGGTGATCGTGCCGGCGACCGTCACCGACGTCGCGGGGATGATTGCCACGGCGATGCGCGTGTTCGACGCGTCGAGCCCAGGCCCAAAGCCCAAAGCCTAGGAGCCTGGGGCCTGGCGCCCCCTTCTACCGGGTCTGGCCCGGAACCACCGTCAACTGGAGCCGCTTGCGGTACTTCACCGGCGTGCCGTTCAGCGTCGCCGGCTTGTACTGCCAGCTCCGCGCCGCGTTCAACGCCATCCGATCGTACTGCGGGTTCAGCGAGGTCACGATCGTGGCCGAATCCACCGACCCGCTCTCGTTGATGATGAGGTCCATCGTCGCCGCCCCGGTCAGCAGCACGCGCCCCGGGAACGCGGGCACTATCTGCCGCACTGTCTGCGGCGGCGACACGTTCACATCCTCGGGGCCGTAGATCGACGGGTCCGGCGGGCCGCTCCTGGACGGGAGGCGCCGGCGGCGGCGCCTCGACCGGCGTCTCGACGGGCGCGCTCGCCTTGGAAGCCAGATCGTGGAAGCCCGACGCCAGCACCTTCAGATCGGAGAGCGGCGGCTGCGCGCTCGGCGATGCCGAGATCCGGGTCCGACAGGCCGCTCAGCACGACCTGGAAGCCGACGGCCGCGGCCGCGTAGTTCTTGGCCTCGAAGGCGGCGCGCGCCACCAGGTAGCGCTGCTGGACCAGCGCCGGCAGCATCCGCTTGCGGGCGTCGGCGAAGGCAGTGCGCACGCGCGGCGGCAGGTCGGTGGTGTCGGGGCGGTAGAGCGGGTCGAGCATGAGCATCGACTCGATCACCTTGTTGGCCTCGGTGGTGTTGCCGAGCGCCAGCAGGCACAGCGCACGATAGAGGTCGATGGTCTGGAGGTCGGCCTTCGACGTGTCGGCGCCCGGCAGCGTGGTCAGCATCTTCAGGGCGCTGGCGTACTCAGCCGCCCCATACAGCTCCCGGGCGGCCGCCAGGCTCGCCTCCTGCGCCCGGCCGGTCGTGGCGCTCAGCGCCACGACGGCCAGAACGGTCGCGCGAAGCAGGTTCCTCATTTCGCCCTCATATCCACGCTGAGCCGCGCCGGGGCTCCACTGGTCACGATGGCGCTGGCCCTGCGCTCGCCGAGCTCGGGATGGCGGAACACGATCTCGTGGACGCCGATCGGCAGGGACGCCGCGCCGATGGGCGTCTCGCCCAGCCGCTCGCCGTTCACGAACACTTCGGCCCACGGCAGCGCGTTCAGCGCCACGGTGCCGCGCGGCCACTCGGGCCGCACCGCGGCCACCAGCCCGTTGGCCACTTCCACCGAGCGCGTCCCGCGATAACCCAGCGACTCGTTCACGAACTCGAGGTCGTGCCGGCCCGCCGGCAACATGATTCGATCCGTGCGACTGGTGCCCAGCAGGCGCTGGTTCTCGTAGATCTGCACTTCGGCTGGCGCCGAGACGGCAATCCATCCGGACCCGCCGCCCGTGGGCAGGAGGCTCTGGCTCTTCATCGGCACCACCAGCGACGCGGTGCCGCCGGCCTCGATCAGCACCTGCTCGGAGACCCGCTCGGTATCGGTCTCGAGCAGCACCTGGTGCGGACCCGGCGTCAGGCCAGTCACCACGGTCGGGCGTGCGACCGAACGGCTGCCCGTCCACCGTGACCCGCGCCTTGGGCGGGTCGGTGCGGATCTGCAGGCTGCCGGTCCCGGTCGGCGACGTCTTCGGCAGGTCGAAGTAGTGCGAGACCTGGCCGCCCGAAGTGAGCGTGACCGGGATGCGGCGGCGCTCGCCGTTGGTCACCAGCTCGAGCACGTGTTCGCCGGCAGACAGGCTGAGGTTCAGCGGCGTCAGGCCGCGGTTCACGCCGTCCACGAGGACCGTGGCCCCCTCGGGGCTCGTGCCGACGGTCAGCGTGCCGTTGCCGGTTGCGCGGGCGGCGGGGCGCTGGCAGGACGCGTCAACGTAAAGCCGAGCGTGGCCACGATCACCAGGGCGGCAGCGGCCGCGCCGGCCCACGGGTTCATCCAGACAGGTCGCGGCGCGCGACGGCGTCGGCGCCGGGGCCGCGCTGCCCTGCACCGGCGGCCTCGCTGGCGCGGCCGCGGAACGGCGTGGCCGAGGCGGCCGCGGCGGGTGCGGCGACGGGCGAGGTTGAGATGGACGCCGGGGCCGGCGGAACCGCCGGCGGCGGCGTGACGGCGGCTGGGACACGGGGGCGTACCGGCGCCGGCGCGCATCGGCACCGGCGTCACCGGCACTGGCGCCACCGGCACCGGCGTCGGGGCACCGCGACGGCGTGGCCATCGCGATCGGCGTGGGCACCGTGGCCGCAGGCGCCGGGGCAGGCGCTGGCGGTGCCACCGCGGCAGGCACTGGGCGCCGCAACGGGAGCCGGTACGGGAACCGGGGTAGCACACCGTGAAGGGCGCCGGCGTGGGCGCTGCTCGCCACCGGCATCGGCACGGGCGGCGCCGCGGCCTGCGGCTCGTGACGTGCGGTCGGCCAGCACCGCGGCTGCGTACCTGGTCAGGAACGCGCGCAGCGACGCGCGCTCGGCGTCTGGGCTGGCATGGCTCAGCGCGATCTCGAGGTCCTTCTTCGCGCCAATCGCCGAGACGAACGAATGCCGCGGCTCGAGCTGCAGCGCGCTGCGGATCCAGGCCCGCAGCAGAACCGGAATCGGCTCGGATTCGCCCGATTCGAGCCGCGTCATCGCCGAGTCGACGACCTCGCTGATCTTCGCGGGGTACTCATCGACCACGAGACGCCGCCCGAGCACCAGCGCCAGCGCCACCGCCCCCACCTGCGTCACGTCGGCGAACAGGTCGAAGCGCGGCAGGCCGAACGTGTGCGGCACCGCGATCCCCAGCTCGCGCCAGTAGCGCTCCTGCGAGAAGCGCAGCTCCTCGAGCGCGGGCCCCAGCACGTACTCGACCATGATCAGCCGGCCCTCGGGGGTGATCAGGATCCGCTCGGGAGCGATCGCACCGTGGCAGGAGTTGGGTTCGGCCTCGTGGAAGGCCGCCACGGCCGACACCAGCTGGCGAATCAGGCACAACGCGGCGTTCAGCTCGAGCGGAATGCCCTGCCGCTCGGCGGTGGCCAGCACCTCCGACAGGCGGACGCCGCGCACACGGTCGGAGATGACGACCACGGTGGAGGTGCGTGAATCCAATCGCTCGACGGCGCGGACGCGGGCGAACGCCTCGTGACGGAAATAGGCCAGGCGCGTGGTCTGCTCGCGGAGGGCGCCCTCGAAGGTCGAAACCGCACTCAGCTCGTTGCTGACCTTGAGGACTTCCAGCGATTCGTTGGCGCCGCCAACCGCCGACAGGCGCTCGCCGATGCCGTCTTCGAACACGGTAGGCGCCACCGGGCGCGGAGTCGAGAGTGCTGGTTCCATGCGCTGCGTATCGGCACGGACCGTGGCACTTCTGCACGAGATGCACCGCACGTCTGCCGGTGAATCGCCAGAACTGCACGGGAAATTCGCCGGCTCAGGGCAGTCGAGCCGTGGCGCGCGTGCAGGCGCGTGCAATCGCGGCCTGGCGCCGCCTTCGAGCGGATGCGGAGGCGCTAATTCGCTGGCGAAGGGGTCTTCATCGCGCGGGCCAGCTGCACCAGCCGCTGGCCGTGCAGGCGGGCCTGGGTCAGGGTTTCGGGGTCGGCGGTCGCGTCAGAAGCGGGCGTCCGCGGGAACCGAGATCAGACCGGCGCGGGCGGCCGCCACGAACACCTCGTCGCACGCGCCGTCCTCGCCCGGCGTGAGCGGCGCCGCCAGCTTGCCGGTCATGACGCCCAGCCCGGGCAGCGTCGCCACGTAGGCCTCTACCTCGCGCGAGGATTCCGCGGGGGTGGCCAGCACGATCACGTCGGCCCACACCGGATCGGCGGGCCGCGGCGCCACGTAGTCGCGGTTCATGCGGTCGAGCGACTCGCGCCACGCGGCGTCGGCACTGGATCGTCTCGGCGCTGGCGTCGTCGGGCAGCCGGCGCAGCCGGATGTTGGCCTCGGCTTCGATGGCGCCGACGCCCACCGCGAGCGCCAGGCGCTCGGCGCGCGCCGTAGCGCGAGTAGAACACCACCAGGACGTTGACGGGGTCGGCCATGGTCTTGGGCTGGTCCTTGGTGCCTGGTCCTAAGGACCCTCACGCGAGGTCGAACAGCAGCAGCTCGCCGCCGCCGGCGCCGCCGCGAATCGTCAGCGCCCGCTCGTCGCTGACGGCCAGGCCGTCGCCGCCGTGCATCGCGACGCCGTTGACGTCGATGGCGCCCTGCACGCAGTGCACCCAGGCGTAGCGGCCGGGCGCCACCGGCAGCTCGAGCGTCTGCCCGTCCGCGAGCACGGAGGCGTACATCCGCGCGTCCTGGTTGATGAACGCCGCCGGCGGCGTGGTGCCGCGATCGGGCCCCGCCATCAGCCGCAGCACGCCGCGCTTCTCGGCCTCCGCGTACTCGAACTGCTGATACGACGGCTTGAGCCCCTTCGCGTTGGGCACGATCCAGATCTGCAGGAAATGCGTCTCGGCGTCGTTCACGCCGTTGAACTCGCTGTGGATGACGCCGGTGCCGGCCGACATCGCCTGCACCTCGTTCGGCCCCAGCTCGTGCTGCTCGCCCATGCTGTCCTTGTGCGCCAGCTTGCCGGTGATCACGTAGGACAGGATCTCCATGTCGCGGTGGCCGTGGGCGCCGAAGCCCTTGCCCGGCGCCACGCGGTCGTCGTTGAGCACCCGCAGCGAGCGGAAGCCCATGTGGTTCGGGTCGGTATAGCCGCCGAACGAGAAGGTGTGGAAGCTGCTGAGCCACCCGAGGTCGGTGTGACCGCGGTCGTCGGCTTTGCGCAAGGTCAGCATAGTTGGTGCTCGTTGGTCGTTGGTCGTTAGTCGTTAGTCGTGGTCAACGCGCGGCCGGTGCCTCTGCCGGCTCGAGGCGCAGCACGGCACCCGGGTTCTCGCTCGTCAGCGCGTAGATCAGCCCATCGGGTCCTTGCCGCACGTCGCGGATGCGCTGCTTCAGCTCGCGCAGCAGCGGCTCGCGCCGGATCTCCTCCCAGCGCTCGTTGAACTCGATGCGCTGCATCTGGCCGGTGCGCGGCGTCTCGCCCTCGCGCAGGCCGCCGACGAAGAAGTTGCGCTGCCAGCCCGGGAACTTGTCGCCGGTGTAAAAGGTCGCCGCCGGCCGCGGCGATCGACGGCACCCAGACGACCACCGGCTGCTCGGTGCCGTCGCGGCCCGGCGTCGGCGAGATGCGCGGCCCCATGTAGCTGCGCCCGTGGCTGGCGTAGGGCCAGCCGTAGTTCGCGCCCGGCTTCAGCACGTTGATCTCGTCGCCGCCGTTGGGCCCCTGCTCCGTGACCCAGAACTCGCCCGTCTCGGGGTTGAGCGCCATCGAATGGCCGTTGCGATGACCCGAGCGTGTAGATCCCCGGCTTGTAGCCGGCCTTGCCCACGAACGGGTTGTCGGGCGGGATGGTGCCGTCGTCGCGCAGGCGCACGGTCTTGCCGGCGTAGTCGTTGGGATCCGCGGAGCGCATCACGTCGGGACCGGTGCCCGACGCGCTGATGGTCATGTGCAGCATGCCGTCGCGCGCGAAGCCGATGCGCGACGACTCGGTCCGCGTGGCACCCGATCGAAAGATGTCGCGCACGTCGGTGAGCGCCGTGCCGTTCCAGGTGCCGCGCGCGATGCACGGTCTCGCCCTCGACGAGCGGTGCGCCCTGCGGGGTGGTGGCGCCGGGAACCGGGAAGGGCTTGTGATAGGACAGATAGACGTAGCGGTTCTCCGCGAAGCGCGGGTGCAGCACCACGTCCATCAGGCCCTGCAGACCCTGCGCGCGCACCTCAGGCACGCCCGCCACCGGGTTCGGATCCAGCACGCCGTTGCGGATCACGCGCAGCCGCCCGGCACGCTCGGTGACGAGCATGGTGCCGTCGGGCAGCCAGGTCATGGACCAGGGCTGGTTCAGCCCGGTCGCCACCACCACGACGCGGATGTTGCGGTGCTGCGGGCACCGCGGTTTCGAGCAGGAACGGCCCCGCGCCGAGCGGCGGATCGGGCCAGTTGATCCCCGGCGGGATGTTGCACTCCGCGGCCGGCAGCGCCGGATTGACGCACTCGGGCCGCACCGGCCCGCGCCCGGCGCCTTGGGCCCGGCCGGCAGGGCCCGCGCCCTGCGCGGCTTGTTCGGCATGGCCGACCGGCACGGCGGCGAGGATACCCACCGCCAGCACCGCGCCCGCCACGGCAGACACCCGGCACCGCATCTCATACCTCCGCATTGGAAAGATTATGAGTATACGGCTGCCGTCGTCTGATGCCGTCGGGGCTGGCCCGATCTGCCGACGGAAAAACGCGACCTGTGGCAAGACCAGCGTCTTGCCCAGGCCGCGCTCGCCCAGAAGGCTTGCTCGCAAAGACCCTGACAGGTGAGTCAAGTCTTCTGGTGCCCCGCCCGAGGCGGGAAAACGCGGCACAGGACGAGCCCCGGCGCCGGCCGCGACGGCCGGCGCCGAGCAGGGGGAGACTACAGCCCGCTAGGGCGACACCGCCCTCGAGCTGAACGGCACGATGAAGCCGACCGTGAAAACGTTCTGGTTGTCGGTCGGGTCGCCGTCCTTGGTGAAGTAGTCCACGTCGGACCAGTCACGGCGATACTCGAACCGTGTGATCAGGCCACGCGGGTGCTTGAGTTCGAAGGTCAGCGTGAACTCCTTGATCGTCTGCTCGCCGGCGCCGAACACGAAGCCGTCGGGATCGCTTGTACCACTCGAAGCGGGGCGCGATCGCAAACACCGGCCCGAGCTGGCCTTTGAAGTAGAGCGCCAGCCCTTGCCAATCGATCGACTCGCCCGCCACTTCGTCGACGGCGTAGATGTAGTTCGCGCCGGTCGTGAAACCGCCAAAGTTGAACGCGAGGTTGGTGTCCGAAAACGTGCGCTTGTCGTCGGCGTTGTCGGTCTGCTCCGGGCCCCACAGGACGTTCTGGATGAACGTGAACTTCGAGCTCGGCACCCAGGTGAGGTTGGCGCCGAACGTCTTGCCGGAGTTGTTGTCGCCGGTGGCGTTCCACCCGTTCACGAACATGCCGCCGATGGTGAACTTCTCGTGCAGCGGGAAGGACACCCGCGTTCCGACATGGTAGAAGGGCCCGTACTGGTAGAGCAGCCCGCGCGAGTAGTTGTTGTTCAGATGCGCCTCGGTCGCCTCGCTGCCAACCGGGGTCACCAACTTGCCGACCTCGAAGGTCATGCCCCCCGGGACCAGGTAGCTGACGTAGGCCTGCTGCACGTTCAGCAGATTGTTGTTGTCGAGCGGGTCGGTGTTGAAGACCTGCGCCGTCTGCCCGTATTGCAGGTCGAACCGGAACCCGATCCGGTCGTCGGTGCCCGTGGCCTTGCTGAACGCCAACTCCAGCAGCGAGACGCTGAACTGGTTGTGCTTGACGTCGAAGCTGTGGAGCGGCGTGAACGTGCCGGTCGGCGGCTCGTTGAAGTTGTAGGTGTAGTAGGTGTCGACGAGCCCCAGGATCTCCGTCTTACGAAAGAACTCTATGAACGGATCAGTAACCCCAACCGTAACCTGCTGCTGCTGAGGGTCGGGGTCGTCCGCTGCCTTGGCCAGCGACAGTGCAGGCGCTGGTGCGCTCGGGCCCGGCGTCCGGAGTTCCTGGGCCGCCGGGACCCGCCGACGCCGGCACGGGCTGGAACAAAGCGGCGCCCATGCAGACGACCGACAGGGCGCGCAAGGCCTGACCTAATGACGGCACGACGGTGAACGGAACGGCTCGACTCGAAACTCCCATGAAATGTCCTCCTCGATGTGGCCGGGCAGCGAATCGCGTGCGACTGTCGCGCTGCTTCACCTGGCCGCAAGTGTGGAGGGACGGTGCAAGGGGTAAGCCGAAATACCGAGGAGCTCGAATCGGCTGTTAACTATATGCGCGCGAGATCAGATAGCGCCGTCTGACCGGGCGCCGTCATGTGCAGATCGGCTGCACAATCACGTAACATGAATGCTTGAATCAAACAACACTGTAGGATTCGAGTATACAGCCGGCCGTCATTCCCGAACGGCGCCGAATCGACGGCGCGGTTCGAGGCCGGACGCGACGTCATACTTTTTTGTAGATACTCGGGAATTCGATGACGTTTCCGTTCGCCAGCCGCTCAACGGCCCGCGAGCCCTTCGGTCAACTCGATCACGGTGCCCCACGGATCGGTGATCACGGCGGTGCCCAGATTCCCGAAGTCGGGACGGCGCCGGTACGGCACCGTCAGCGCCACGCCCTTGGCCTCCAGGCGCTTGCAGAAGTCTTCGAGGTTCCGCACGTCGAACCCGGCACGGTCCATCACTCGTCCCGCCGTGGTGGCGTGGGTCACGGCTTGATCCCCTTCCCAGCGGAAGAAGTTGAGGCTGTAGCCGACGCCGGGCAGGTCCGCGCCGATGAAGAAGTCGGTCTGACCCGGGCGCAGCGTGGCGTCGAACACTTTCATGTACCACTGCTGCATCTCGACGTACTGCTTGTTGATGAAGTGAATGTGGTGATACGCGATCGGAGGCGCGCTCGGCGCCGGCTGCCGTCACCAATTCCACCTTCGCGCCGTCAGGGCCCAGCAGATACGAAAAGCGGCCGTACGGCGCCTGGGTGCCGGTCGCCGCCGCGGCCTCCTGCCCCGGCGCCGGCTCGCGGCCGGTGGTCAGCTGATATCCCGCGGCCACCACCCGAGTCGTCAACGCCGGCACGTCCGGCACGGCGAACCCGATGTGATCGAACGCCGTGCCGCGCGTCGGGCCCGTGGGCGCCTGCTGGCGGAGAAAGATATAGATGTCGGGGAACTGGACGGCGTCGAGACCATTCAGCCTGAGCGCAGTGCCACCCAGGGTATCGACCCAGAACTTCTTGTGAGCGTCGATGCTGGTCACGTTCAGGTGGAAATGGCTGACCACCACCGGAGCGGCCTTGTTCGACGTCTGCGCCAGCCCCGGCGACGCCAGCAGGAACAAGGCGGCTGCCAGGGGCAGGCTCGCCCGCAAAAGGCGGCCAGAGAAGCAGTTCCGGCTGCAGTTTCTGAATTCTGAATTGTGAATTGTGAATTTCATGACCGCAGTATTATGTCGCCGGTGCGGCCCACGGTATGGGGCGTGCCACCCGAGAGGATTTCACCGATGCGCCTCAAGACCGCCCTCCTGACGGCTCTCGTCGCGGCGACCGCGCTGATGGTCACCACGTCCGCCCAGTATTCGCTGACGGTCAACAAGGACCGGCTGATCAACGCGCAGAACGAGCCGCAGAACTGGCTGCTGATGAACGGCGACTACGGGTCGCTGCGCTATTCCCGCCTGACCCAGATCAACCGCACCAACGTGAAGGATCTGCGGATGGTGTGGGCGATGGCGCTCGGCGGCATGCAGGACGTCGGGCAGAACGGGCCCGAGAGCGAAGTCAACCCGCTCATCGACAACGGCTTCATGTACACCAGCGACGGCTGGGGCACGGTCTACAAGATCGACGCGCGCAACCCGCAGCGCGGCTCGTTCGTGTGGGTGGCCGACCCCGGCGTCGCGCACGAAGGCAACACCTCGCGCACCCGCGGCATCGCGCTGTGGGAGAACAAGGTCCTGGCCAACCTGCCCGATGGCCGCGTGATCGCGATCAACCGCGACAACGGCGAGATCCTCTGGGACAAGAAGATCATGACCAAGAACGAGTTCGGCAACCAGGAGCGCTTCCTGACCGCGCCCATCGTCGCCGACGGCAAGGTGCTGGTGCAGAACGGCGCCGGCGACGGCGGCACGCGCGGCTGGGTGGCGGCCCTCGACGTCAACACCGGCAACGAGCTGTGGCGCTGGTACACCGTGCCGAAGCCGGGCGATCCCGGCAGCGAGACCTGGAAGGACGACCACAACGCGTGGAAGACCGGCGGCGGCGGCATCTGGCAGACGGGCTCCTACGACGCGGCGCAGAACCTCTACATCTTCGGCACCGGCAACCCGTTCCCGATCTACGACCCGCAGTTCCGCCCTGGCGACAACCTCTACACCAACTCGGTGGTCGCGCTCGACGTCGCCACCGGCAAGATGAAGTGGCACTTCCAGTACACGCCCAACGACTCGTGGGACTTCGACGAGGCCGGCGTGTTCATGCTCTACGACCAGAAGATCCAGGGCATCGATCGCAAGGTGGTCGGCCACTTCGCCCGCAACGGCTTCTTCTACTCGGTGGATCGCACCAACGGCCGCTTCATCAAGGCCGAGAAGTACGTCAACGACCTGAACTGGACCAAGGGCATCCACCCCGAGAGCGGCAAGCCGCTCGACTACAACCCCAAGCTCGACGTGCAGATCTACAACCCCGAGGCGCGCGCGCTGCGCGGCGACGGCCGCAAGCGCAGCTGCCCGACCTGGCACGGCGGCGTGGCGCATCAGCCGATGGCCTACAACCCGGTCAAGGGCATCGCCTACGGCGTCGGCACCGAAGGATGCTTCACGCCAGAACGGGCGCCGCGGTGGCGTCGCTGGGCAAGGACGGCGGCATCGACAACAAGAACAGCGAGCGCCGCCAGTTCAACAGCGACCTCTACTACGGCGCGGTGACGGCGTTCGACACCGTGAACCACAAGGTGGTGGCCAAGGCCGTCACCGACATCGAGATCCGCTCGGGCGCGACCGTGACCGCCGGCGGCCTGCTGTTCACGGCGCTGCAGGACGGCTGGGTCGTGGCCTACAACGACGAGACGCTGGAAGAGCTGTGGCGCTTCAACGTCGGCACGCCGCTCAAGGGCGCGCCGGTCACCTACGCGATCGGGCCGAAGCAGTTTCTCGCGGTGCAGGCCAGCGGCCGCCACCTGCACCCGGTGAACTTTGACAAGCTGCAGAACTCCAGCTACCTGTTCGTGTTCGCGCTGAACTAGTCCGGCCATGAGGGTCGTTGCCGTCCGTCGCGAGCCCGGGTCGAGTGACCGGCCAGATACTGGCCATGAGCGCTGTCATGGCTGACCGCGGTGCAGGCGCAGTCCGGCGCACCGTGCAGGACGGCGTGTTCACCGAGGCCCAGGCCTCGCGCGGTCAGGCGCTGTATGCGAAGCAGTGCGCGTCGTGTCACGGCAAGATGGCGGAAGGCCTGCAGGGGCCGCCGCTCGTCGGCGACGCCTTCCGCGGCACCTGGCGCGTACAACCGCTCTCCGCGCTCGCCGGCAAGATCCGCAACACGATGCCCGCCGACGCCCAGGGGACGCTGTCGCCCGCCCAGACGTCCGACGTGCTGGCGCACATCCTGAAGCTCGGCGGATTCCCCGCCGGTCGCACCGAGCTTGCCCCGGCGCAGGCCGCGCTTGCGGCGATCGGCTGGCCACCCGGCCCGGCCAGTCAGCCGTCCGCGCCCGCAACCGCCGCGGCGGTTCGCGCCTTTCCGCCGCTCGGCAACATGGCGCAGCTGATGCGCGGCATCTTCTTCCCGAACTCGAACCTGATCTTCACGGTGCAGACACACGATCCCGGCGCGCCCGCTCCGAAGCCGGACCCCGCGGCAGCGGCGGCCAGACTGGCGGCTTCTCATTCGTGGACTGGGGAGCGGGCATCTACGGCGGATGGCAGCTGGTGGACAACGCCGCGATCGCGTTGGCCGACGCGTCGCCCCTGATGCTGACGCCGGGGATCCGCTGCGAGAACGGGCGGCTGGCGCCAGTCACCGATGCCTTGTGGATCAAGCTGACCGAAGAGATGATCGCCGTGGCGCGAAAAACCTACCAGGCCTCGCAGACCAGGAGCCAGGAGGCCGTGTCGGACGCCACCGGTGACCTCTCCGACGCCTGCGCCGCGTGCCACCAGGCGTACAGGGAGACCCGGGGACGCGGCCAGAATCCAGATCCGACAGACCCGTCGAACAAGGCGGCACGCTGCCTGTCACGATCCACCACCGCTCGGTAAGTGGCTCTCGTTCCGGACCCTTCAGCCTCGACTAGGAGTCTTGCCCCATGACCCGACGTGATCGCATCGTGCTGCCGGTGGCCGTGTTCATGACGGCGTGCGCCCTGCTGAGCGCGCAGGCGCCGGCGACGCCGCCGCGGCAGAAGCTGCCCGGATCCGTGGCGCAACGTCGGCGCACACCCGTGCGTCGCGCCGGATGGCGGCACGCTGCAGTGCCCGCCAGCCAGCACACGCGTCACGGCCATACGTGCCGGGCGGCTGTTCGACAGCGAAGCCGGCACGATGCTGACGAAACAGGTCGTCCTCGTGCAGGGCGAGCGCATCCTGGACGTCGGGCCCGAGTCGCGCGTGAAAGCGCCCGCCGGGGCCGCGGTGATCGATCTCAGCGACGCCACGGTTCTGCCCGGACTCATCGACGCGCACACGCACATGTTCAACACGCCCGAGAAGGGCACCATCGCGCGAGCGCGCCACCATCATCGCCGTCCAGAACCTGCAGGCCGACCTGCGCGCCGGCTTCACCGCCGCGCGCGACATGAGCTCGCACACCAACGGCTACGCCGACGTGACCATGCGCGACGCGATCAACCAGGGCGACCTCGATGGCCCGCGGTTCCAGGTCGCCGGCCGCGGCATCCGCTGGTCCGCCACCCCGCCCAACCCGTCGGCGCCCGACGATCCGCTGGCCGGCACCGTCATCCGGTCGGCTGAAGAAGGCCGCGCGGCGGTGCGCGACCACAAGGCCAGAGGCGTGGACTGGATCAAGCTCTATCCGACCGGCGCCTATTCGTTCACGCCGACCGGCACCGCGCGAGTACGTGCTCACCTACCCGTTGCCGGTGCTGCAGGCGATCATGGACGAAACCCACCGCCTCGGCCTCAAGGCGGCGTGCCACGCCTTCGGCGGCGAAGGGCTGCAGAACGCCATCACCACCGGCTGCGACACCATCGAGCACGGCTACGGCCTGACGCAGGCGCAGCTCGACCAGATGGTGGCGAAGAAGCTGGACTTCGACCCGACGCTGGCGCGCTACACCGCGCCCTACATGGACGACAACGACGCCAAGGCCACCGGCGGCAAGTTCCGCATGATCCCGATCTTCGAGAAGGCGGTGTCGATGGCGGTGAAGACCAAGGGCTTGCGCACCATGATCGGCAGCGGCGTGGACGGCGGTCCGTTTCCGCACGGCACCCAGGCGCTGGAGTTCGAGCTGCTGGTCAAGCGCACCGGCATGACGCCGGCGGCCGCGCTGCAGGCCGGCACCATCGTCAACGCCCGGGTGATGGGCTGGGGCGATCAGATCGGCTCGATCGCCAAGGGCAAATTCGCCGATCTCGTGGCCGTGCCGGGAGACCCCACCGCCGACATCACGGCTTTGCAGCGTGTGCGGTTCGTGATGAAGGGCGGGAAGGTAGTTCGACAGGACTGAGCGCGGCGAAGCGCGGATCGCGGCGGAACACGTCCATCTTCGGATCGACGTGGAGCGCCAGGACGAAGCCCGAGTACTCGTCGACCGACCGCTCCAGCTCGAGCCACGCCTCGTCGGTGCGATTGAGCGCGCTGGCGGAAGACCGCCATGTAGTAGGCGTCCACGTATTCGGACCGCCGCAGCTCGTCCAGCTCCGCCAGGATGGCGCCGGCCTCGGCTTCGCGGCCCATCTTCGCCAGGCAGGTGCCTTCGAGCGCCCGCAGCCACGGCAAGTCGGGCGACATCACCGACGCGATCTGATACTGCCGCAGGGCCTCGGCGAACCGACCGGAGAACTCGAGCGCCTGCCCGTAGTGCACCCGCACGATCTGGAGGTACGGGTGCAGCTCGACGGCCTTGCGCGCCGACGGCGATCGCCACGTCGAACTCGCGCCGGTAGACGCGGATCTGGATCTCGGTAGCCGGCAGCGTCGCCTTCAGGGGATCGGCTTGGGCGCCGCGCTGCAGCATCGCCACGGCGTCGTCGAGCCGATCGAGGTTGGCATAGAGCAGCGCCGCGCGCACGTAGGCGTCGCCGAGCGACGGCTTCTCCTCCAGCGTCCGCAGCAGCTCGGCTTCGGCCTCGGCATAGCGGCGCTCGAACAGGTGCAGGCCGTGCGCCCGGTTGCAGCGCAGCTCGGGCCGGAAGCCGCCTAGCGCCGCCGCGCGCTCGTTGGCCTCCTGGAACTTGGGATAGACGTCGGTCGGGGGCTGCATCCCGAACACGGCCAGCATCAGGTAGCACTGCGACAGGCCGTCGTAGGCGCGGAAGTCGCCGGGACAATCGGCCGCGGCGCTTTCGAAGCAGTCGATCGCCAGCTCCGCGCCCTCGCGCGTGCGGCGATCCCAGAAGTGCCAGCCCTTGCGAATCAGCTCCTCCGACGTCGGCAGCTCGAGGCAGTAGCCCGCCTTGGGCCGGTGCGTGATCCAGCGCCCGTATTCGCCCAGGCTCTTCTTCACCTCGCCGACGGTCACGTCGACGGTGTGGCGCGACACGTGCGTACCGTCCCACGCCTCCGCGATCATCTGGTCGTGCCCGACGGCGCGGCCGTTGTGCCGGAGCAGCACGCGCAGCGCCTGAAACGCCTGCGGGCGAAGCCGGACTTCCACGCCGTCGCGCGTAGATGCGGGAGTTGGCCAGGTCGATGGTGAAGGGTCCGAAGGCGATCTCGGTCACGACGTGGGTACCGAAGAGAGATTTGACCGTTTTTTGTGACTCGCACGTACGCGACCCTCCCCTAGGATCGCGCCTGGGATGCTGTGAACGGAACAGGCGGCGTGCTAGCGTCCTGCCGACTCACGACCGCCCGGCTCTGGCGCCGTGCCGTTCACAGCATACTCAAAATCAGGCTACGGGCTACAGTCGGCTACAGTCCCGCTATGCGGGACTGCAGTCGGACTGCAGTACTGATGACGGAACTGCTACTTCGAAAACTCCGCGCACGTCGCCACGTCCGATCCCCAGAACTCGATGCATTTCGCGCGGTCCATCGGCCCCTGGCCCACGACTTTGGCAAACAGGAAGTCGGCCACGAGCTCGATCTCGCGCGCCTGCAGGGTAGCCGCCGGATCCGGCATCGTCAGGTTGGTGCGTTCCAAATCCGCCTGCTTCATGCCGTAGCAGCGCCCGTCGCTGTAGGCCAGGCGGTCGAACGCCGGCATCCCCTTGCCGGGCACGCCGCACTTGATCGCGACGATCAGCTTGTCCCGATTCAGCTTCGTCGTCCGCAAGTTGGCGCCATCGGGCATCTGACTGTCCATCTTGCGGCCGTCGCCGGCCCAGCCGTGGCAGGCCTGGCAGTCCGCCTTCTGGCGGAAGATGCGCAGACCGGCGGCCACGTCCTCGGCGCTGGGCCCTTGCGCGGCGAGCTGGACGCCGGGCGTAGCCATCCACGCCAAACCAAGGCAGAACGCCAGCACCGCACCTGCCGCCACCGGTTGTGAAGATTTCCGCGGTCCCCGCATTTTTCCCCCTGCTGGGGCCTGGATTGTATCGTGGGTCGATAGGCTGAATTCGGCGACCGACGCTGAATCGCTCGGTAATTCGCGCTGCGCGGCGACGGCGGCGGGTAATGGCACCCTTCGTGCCCTGCCTGACGGCCAGGAGGGCACATGATTACTATTCGACCCACGTTCGTCTGCCTGGCAGCGTTGGTCCTCTGCACGCCGTTGCTGGCGCAGTCCGGGAAGCTGTCCGAGGCGGATTTCCGGAAAGTCGCACAGTCGCACAGCAACGCCGACGAGCATCGGCGACTCGCCGCCCACTACACCGCCCACGCGGCGGAGCACGAGGCCGACGCCAAGGTGCACGACGAGCTGGCGAAGCAGTACGACAAGGCCGAGGCGGCCCTGGCGAAGGAAGCGCGGCACTACGCCGGGCACTCCCGCGAGGCAGCCGAGGCGCTGCGAAACCTGGCGACGATTCATCAAGAGCTGGCCAAGGAGCACGCCGGCAAGTAGCGCCAGGCTGGGCCTGCGACGCCGCGACGGACGATAATCAGTGTCCGCGCGGCGTACGGACGCATGGCCAAGAGCGCCTTTCCCATCGAGCCCCCGGTCGAGCCGATGCTCGCCAAGCTCACCGAGGAGGTCCCCGAGGGCGACTTCCTGTTCGAGCCCAAGTGGGACGGGTTCCGCGCCATCGTCTTCCGCGGCGGCGGCACCGAGATCTTCATCCAGAGCCGCGACCTGCGCCCGCTGGACCGCTATTTCCCCGAGCTCAGCGAGCTGCTGCGTCACGCAGCTGCCCGACGGCTGCGTGGTCGATGGCGAGATCGTGATCGCCACACCCGAGGGGCTCGACTTCGACGCGCTGCAGCTGCGCCTCCACCCGGCGGCGTCGCGGGTGGCGAAGCTGGCGCGCGAGACGCCGTCGTCGTTCGTCGCCTTCGACTTGCTGGCGGCCGACGGCCGGGACGTGCGCGCGCATCGCCAAGGCGAGCGGCGGGCGGCCCTCGAGCGGCTGATGCGCGGAGTCAGGCCGCCAGTGCACCTGACACCGCTGACGCGCGATCGGGCGCTGGCGATCGAGTGGCTGGCCCAGTTCGAGGGCGCCGGCCTGGACGGCGTCATCGCCAAGCCGGCCGATGGGGAGTACCAGCCGGGCAAGCGGGCGATGCTCAAGATCAAGCACGCGCGCACCGCCGACTGCGTGGTCGCCGGGTTCCGCTGGCACAAGAACGGCCCCGGCGAGCTGGTCGGCTCGCTGCTGCTCGGCCTCTACGACGATGCCGGCCACCTGCACCACGTCGGGGTCACCTCGTCGTTCACGATGGCGGCGCGGCGGCAGCTGGCCACGGAGCTCGAGCCGCTGCGGACGGGAGCGCTGGACGGCCACCCGTGGCGGGCGTGGGCCGCCAGCGACGGCTCGACGCGCATGCCCGGAGGCCAGAGCCGGTGGAGCGCCGGCAAGGACCTGTCGTGGGAGCCCCTCAGGATCGAGCGCGTGTGCGAGGTCAAATACGACCACATGCAGGGCGACCGGTTCCGGCACGCGGCCGTGTTCGAGCGGTGGCGCCCCGACCGCCAGCCGAAGGACTGCCGCTACGACCAGCTGGAGGTCACGACGCCTTACGAGCTGCAGAAGATCTTCGGCGCGAGCGGGGCGTAACGCCGGCCAGGCGGCGCGGGCCAGTCGTTCAGATCGTCGTCCGGGTCGAGCGCTTCCTGCGCCGGCCGCAGCGCCGCCGGCACGTGCTGCAGGTTGACGCGGATGCGCGTCCAGGTGGTGAACCGCCCTCGCATCGCATCGACCAGCACGTCTGCTGGCTCGAGATGCGCGCTGGCCTCCGGATGCCGCGCCTTCCAGCGCTCGAGGCCCGCGAGCGCGTCGGCCTTGTTTCGGGCCCGTCCGATCTCGATCAGCGGGTGCTTGGGCACGCGCCGCTTGGACGGCGCCACCCGGGGCGCCTCGCCCGGCTGCTTGCGGTAGTGCGGCGGCCACGGCGCGTCGCCGAGACCCTCCTTCTCCTGCCGCGCCGACAGCTCGAGCAGCGCCTCCAAGCTGCCCGCCGACGCATCGATCTCGCGATGGCGGTCACCCACCTCGGCGAACCGCGCCGGCATCGTCCGCAGCGTGAAGTCGCCTGGCTCGCAGGCGCCGACCTCGTCCCAGGCGAGCGGCGCCGAGACGCGCGCATCGGGCTTGGGACGCACCGAATAGGCGGCGGCGATCGTCCGGTCCTTGGCGTTCTGGTTGTAGTCGAGGAACACGCCGTGGCGCTCCTCCTTCCACCACTTGCTGGTCGCCAGCGTGGGCGCGCGCCGCTCCACCTCGCGCGCCAAGCGCGAGGGCCGCCCGCCGTACCTCGGTGAAGCCCCATCGCGGCTGGATGCGCACGTAGATGTGCATGCCGCGTGAGCCCGAGGTCTTGGGCCACCCCACCAGGCCGAAATCGGCGAGGGTCGCACGCACGACACCGGCCACCTCGCGGACCTGAGGCCACTCGATGCCCGGCACGGGATCGAGGTCGATCCGTATCTCGTCGGGATGATCGAGGTCTTCGGCGCGCACCGGATGCGGATGCAGCTCGAGGCACGCCAGGTTGGCCATCCACACCAGCGCGGCGGCGTCGCGCGGCACCACTTCCTTCGCCGTGCGGCCGGACGGAAACGACAGCTCGACCACTTCGATCCACGGCGGCCGCGAGTCGGGTGCCCGCTTCTGGTAGAACGACTCCTCGGCGATCCCGTTCGGGAACCGGAGCAGCATGTTCGGCCGGCCGCCCGCGCCGCGCAGCGCGCCCTCCGCCACGGCGATGTAGTAGAGGGCCAGATCCAGCTTGGTGTGGCCCGCCTGCGGGAACAGGACCTTTCGCGGGTTCGATACGGCGACCTCGCGGCGGCCGACGGTCAGGATCTCGTGCTCGGGCGCGCTTGCCACAACGTGCTGATTGTAGACGCCGCCGCTGGCCCGCTTTCTGCACCGGGCACAGACATGGCCCGGCCCACGCGCACGGCCCAGCTGGTGCTGGCTGCCGCTCTGGCTGGCGTGCTGACGAGCGGCTGCGGCCACGAGATCCGCCGCCGAGCCCGGCCGCGACCGTCCGCCAGGCGGCGCTCGAGGGCATCGCCGCCGGCACGCTGATGCTGCCCAACTCGCCGACGTCGGTGAAGTTCGCGGTCATCGGCGACAGCGGCCGCGGCACCAAGCCGCAGCGCGAGGTCGCGGATCAGATGGCGCGCTACCACC
Organism: uncultured Acidobacteriota bacterium; assembly: GCA_963713655.1. Taxonomy (GTDB): domain Bacteria; phylum Acidobacteriota; class Vicinamibacteria; order Vicinamibacterales; family UBA2999; genus CAWEBF01. The sequence continues at coordinate 14,203 of CAVQMT010000044.1, read as the reverse complement.
AGCAGTTCGAGTTCCCGTTCACGATCATGCTCGGCGACAACCTCTACGAAGGCGTCGCGACGCCGGAGGACTACCGCGTGAAGTTCGAGCAGCCCTACCAGGCGCTGCTCGATCGCGGCGTCCAGTTCTATGCCGCGCTCGGCAACCACGACGATCCCCGCCAGGTGTACTACGAGCAGTTCAACATGAAGGGCCGCCGCTACTACTCGTTCGCGCCGCCGGGGAACACCCTGGCGCTGGTGACGACGCCGGTGGAGTTCTTCGCCTTGGACTCGACCTACCTGGACCGCGAGCAGTTGACGTGGCTGGACCAGCGGCTCAAGGCGTCGGCGGCGGAGTGGAAGATCTGTTTCCTGCACCACCCGATCTACACCTCCGGCCGCTACCGCCTGGCGGCGCTGGTCCAGCGCGCCAGCCTCGAGGCGCTGTTCGTGACGCCACAACGTCGGCGTGGTGTTCTCGGGGCACGAGCACATCTACCAGCGGTCCACGCTGCAGAGCGGCATCCAGTATTTCGTCAGCGGCGGCGCGGGCTCGCTGCGGCCCGGCGACGGCGTGCCGACGTCCTACATCGCGCGTACCTACTCGGGCGACTATCACTTCATGCTGGTGGAGATCGAAGGCGACGACCTGCACTTCCAGGCGATCTCGCGGAGCGGGCGGACCATCGACGCGGGCACGCTCTCGCGCGCGGGCCGGCGGCCGCCCGCGCGCCCGCATCACAGCGCTGGGCACGGCGGGCCGTCGCTGATCATCGCGACCCGCGTCTTGAAGGCGCGCACCCAGTCGTCCACCGGGCGGACGTCGCTGAACAGGCCGCGCTTCTGATCGAAGCGCGCGCCCGCGAACAGATCCGCCGCCTGCGCCTCGGACACCTGCCGCAGCCGGCTCGCGAGGAGCTGGCGGCCCGGCTCGCCGATCCGGACGTCCGAGAACGTGGCCCCGTCTGTACGGCAGCCCGCGCATGCTCAGGCGGCAGGTCGTGCGGTCGCCCCAGATGCCGGTTCGGCTCCAGCCGTCGAGATCGACCTTGCGCGGCCCGAAGGCCGCGCCGAGATCCTGCAGCACCAGCATCGGCTCCGGGCAGGGCGCGCCCGCGGGCCACTCGCGGCTGACGCAGACCAGCCGCTGGTTGTCGGCCTTGTTGTCCCAGTGCGCCAGGAAGGCGGCCATCAGGCGCAGGGCGTCCACGTGCGCCCGCGGCGGCGCCGCCCTTCGACGCACTGACCTGATCGAGCTCGTGGAAGGACCAGCCCTGCTGGGTCGCGGTTTCGATCGGCTCGCCGTCGTACTTGCGCTCGACGGCCACCCACTCGAAGTCGTCGATGCTCGGCGTAGTCGATCGCCTTGGAATACAACTCGCCCGCGTGGACGGCAGCCGCGGTTTTCAAGGTCGTGAACGGCTCGATCGGACAGCCGTGACAGCGCAGGCGCTTCACCAGCGTGATGGTGTCGGCGGCAAACCCCAGCGCGCGTACCAGCCGCGTGGCGGCCGCCTCGGACGGAATCTCGGACCCGCTGCCGTACTTGACACGAATCGTCTCGCCGCTGGCCAGCGCGCAATCGAACTTCGGCGTCGTGCCGCCGAGGCGCGTGACGACGAAGCGGCAGGCAATCTCGTCGATGGTCGCGGCGCGAAACTGGTCGTCCGCCACCGGGGGGCTTGGCTCGGGCCAGACCCGGGCGCGGGTCAGCGCATCGTGCCGCACCGGCTCGGAGACGACGCGCTCCTCTGCCGAACGCGGCTGGGCGCGTGCGATTTCCGCGGGCGTCGGCGCGGTAACGGTCGTGTCGGAGCGGTGGTTGGTTCCCACGGCGAGCCAGACGCCCGTCGCGATCAAGGTCACGCCGACGACTGCGGCCACTCCTCCACGCACGAGATGGAGGAGTGCAATCGACAGACCAGGTTCGTCCGCCCGAGGGCGTGGGCCGTCTCAGGCCATCAAGCCCGGCAGTGGGCGCGCGGCCGCGGAGTTCGGAAAGACGCGATCCAGCTGGGCCGCGGTGAGGTCGAAGGCGCCGGCCACCGCGCTCTTGAGCAGCGCACGCGTGTCGAGCGTCGGCTTGAGATCGCGGCCCTCGTAGAGGGCACTGGCGGCCAGCCCCGGCCAGTCGGCGACAATCGTTGAACGCGCCAGGCGCGGGCCGAGCACGAAGCCCGCACCTGCGGTGCCGTGGTCGGTGCCGCGCGTGCCGTTCGGGCGCGCCGTCCGGCCGAACTCCGTCATCACGACCATCGTGGTCGAATCCCAGGCCGTGCCCATTTCAGTGCGGAACGCCACCAGGCCTTCCGCCAGCTGGCCCAGCAGCCGATCGAGCGCGCCGCCGGCCAGCCCCTGGTTGGCGTGCGTATCCCATCCGCTCAGCTCCATCGCCGCGACGTTGGGCCCGCCCTCGGGCCTGAGAATGCGGGCCGCCGCCGTCATCAGCGCCACGGCACCGTCGCGGCGCGCCCGTCCGCGCGCCATCGGCTCCTCGCCCACCATCTCCTGCTGCGCGATCGCGGCCTCGAAGCGGTTGTGCAGGACGGCGTCGGCGCGATACAACGCCGCCAGCCGCTCGCGAAACGCGTCGTCCACGACGCCGAGCTGCGTCGGCGACCAGCTTTGCACGTCGTAGGCGCCGGTCAGCGACAGCGGCATGCCGGCGGCGATGGCGATGCCGGTACGCTTGCCCGCCATCACCTGCAGCAGCCGGTTGAGCCAGCCGTCCGACGATCCCAGCGGCTTGTCGAGTCCCGACTCGAGCACCGCCTGGCCGTCGAAGTGGCTGCGGGTGCGGTGCGGGATCGCCATCGCGTGCGCCACCGCCAGCTGGCCCTGCTCCCAGAACGGGCGCAGCGGCGCCAGGCCCGGGCGCGAGACCGAAGGTGTCGTCGAGCATCGCCAGCGCGGAGGCGTCGTAGGCGAACGCGTCGCGGACGCTCCGATAGGCTGGATCGCCAACCGGCACGATTGCCGCCAGCCCGTCGAAGCCGCCGCGCAACAGCACGAACACGAAGCGGCCCGGCCGGCTGACCTGGGCGAAGGCCACCGACGGCAGCGCGAAGGTTGCCAGCCCTCCGTAGCACATCGAGCTGGACGAAGGCGCGGCGGTGCATGGGTGTTCGCACGGCTATCTCCATTGGAACGCGGGGCCGGCCAGGGCCAGCGCCACGCGCTCGTCGCGCGCGATCGACGCGTCGGCCAGCATCGCCGGCAAGGGTGCGTTGGCCGGCAGGTCCACCACCTCCAGCAACGATCCGGGTTCGAGGTCCCGCAGGCCGGGCATCCGCGCGATGGTGCGCGCCAGCTCGCCGCGGTTGAGCAGCGAGTCCGGGTCGGCCCATTCCTGCATCGTGTCGCCGTAGCCCTTGGGCGCGGCGGGCGACCACAGCGGCTGGCGCAATTGCCGCAGCAGCGGGCCGACGTTCTCGCGGACCTCGGCGGGGCCGAGCGCGCGCAGCACCGCCACCAGCCAGTCCTGCGGGGCGCGGAACTTGCGCCGGTCGTCCTGCCACGCCTCGGGCAGGTCGATCAGCACGTCGGCAACGGCCTTCAGGTTGCCGCCGCTCGAGCGGAACGTCTGCGCCACCCGGTCCACGGCCGCCGCGGGCGGCTCGTCGCTGACGAAGTGCGTCACCAGCTTGCGGGCAACGAAGCGCGCCGTGGACGGGTGGGCGCACAGGGTCTTGATGGCGCGGACCGCTTCGTCCTCGCCGTCCTCGCCGTACCGGGTGCCGAGCAGCGTCTTGGCGCCGGGCTCGTGCAGCGCCTCGCGAAAGACGAACCGCAGCGGGCCGTCCGGCGCCGCCGCCTGCGCGCGCGCGGCTCCCCCACGCCGCCCGCCCCGCCCGCGCTGCGTCGCGGCGGCGGCGCGCGCCCCCGGACCGGCAATGCCGTCGATGGTCCAGCCGGTCAGCATCCGGGCCAGCTCCTGGACATCCTGCTGCGTGTAGCCGCCGTCCACGCCCAGCGTGTGCAGCTCCAGCAGCTCGCGGGCGTAGTTCTCGTTCAGCCCGCGCCGCGCGGGAGCGGGCTGCTGAGCCGCACGCGGACGACCAGCGCGCTGGCCCAACGTCGCGGCGGGCGACGCCGGCCCGATCGATTGAAAGTTGTCGAGGTAGGCCAGCATGGCCGGGTGTCTGGCCGAGGCCAGCACCATGTCCTCGAATCGTCCCAGCACGTGGGGACGGATGACGTCGCGCTCGTAGCTGCCGGCCAGCGGCGCGACCAGCACCTTGGCGCCCATCGACACGCACAGGTGGTTGGACCAGAACGCGACCAGCCGCTCGACGAACGGGCGGTCGCTGGTGACGCGGGTCGTGAGGGCCTGCCGCAGCTCCGCGGCGGCGATCTCCTGGAGACGCCGGCGCGCCTGCCGGCGGGCGGCCTCGTCGCCCTGCCCCAGCTGGCGCAAGCCCCGCACGGCGTCGCCGATGGTGTCGGGCTCGGCGCCCGCCGGGGGTGTCAGGCGTGGCGCATCGCCGCGCAGTTGTGCGCGCAGCCAGCCGCGCGGATCCGAGAGGCGGCGGCCCTCGCCCACGCGGGCACCGAGGCCAAAGCGATTCAGGGCACGAAGCGCGGCGTCCATACGTCTCTACTATGACGCCGCGGCCGCCGCCGCCGTTGCTTTTGCCGGGCCCGGAGCCTGTAGCCTGGAGCCCGGAGCCCCTACAGCCGCGCGGTCGTGTTTCCGCGCGCGGGCAACTTGCTCTCGATCCAGCCGCGCAGCACCTCGAAGATCTCCTTGCGGTTGGTCTCCACCATCGCGAAGTGGCTGTTGCCGCGTGATGCCGCGGTCCTTCAAGCTCAAGTACTCCGCCGCCGCGCCCGACTGCTTCAACGCCGGCAGCAGCTGCCGGCCGAACGTGAAGCCGGAATTCTCGGCCTCGAAGTACAGGATGGGGATGTTCTTGAGGTTGGCCAGCGGCTGCACCGCCCCGCCCTGCCCGACGAGCGGTGCCGGCGCGCCCTCGAAGCACACGATCGCCTTGACCAGGTTGGGCCTGGCGTCGGCGGTCAGCCACCCGAACGGGCCGCCGGCCGAATGCGTCTGGATGATCGCCGGGCCGATCTTGTCGAGCAGCATGCCGCCCCGGCTCTTCCACAGCTCCATCATCGCGGCGTTGTTGGTCGGCGCCGCGTTCGACGACGCCATCCACTGATCGAGCAGCGGGTCGCCCGGCAGGCCCGTGCCCGCCCAACGCCGCGGCGTGCCGGTGGCCCCGCGCCGCAGTTGGCCGGACACGAAGTCGTAGGTCGGCATCGCGCCAATCGGACCGGTGGTATCGGGATGGTTCGGCACGCGGCCGTGACCGGGCCGATCGACCAGGTACACCTGGTAGCCGGCCTGCACGTAGTAGTGCGCCCAGCTGGCGTTGCCGTCGAGGCCCATGTAGTCGGTGCTCTGGCCGCCGCCGCCGTGCACGAGCACGATCGGCAGCGGCTGGCGGATCTGCTCGGGGATCAGGTACTGGACGTAGATCTGCCCCGAGACGATGGTGCCGTAGTCCATCTTCCTGGGCTCGGCGCCGATCCAGAAGTAGCCCATGTCCGCCAGGCGCAGCGCCGTGGAGTCGGTGCCGCGCTTCTTGTAGGCGGGGGCGCTGCCGGTCACGTTCTTGTCCAGCCAGTTCAGGATGGGCTGCAGGACCTCGCGGTTGTTCTTCTCCACCATCATCATGTGGCTGTTGCCGCGCAGGCCCGCATCGCGTTCGATGCGCAGCTCTTCGGCCTTCACGCCGGCCTGTTTCAGGAACGCCACCTGACCGGGGTTGCCGGGCGCGGCGTTGGAGGCCGGCGCCGTGACCGTCAGCACGGCCGTGTTCTTCAGCTTCGGCAGCTTGCGCGCGGGCTCGGCCTGCAGGAAGTAGCCGTCCACATCGGGCTCGGGGTTCTCGACCCGCACGACCTTGATCTCCGACGGATCGGCGACCGGCGGATCGTAGGTCACCGGAATCGTCGACAGGCCCCAGCGGTTGCCGCCGGCGAACGCGGTGCCGGCGCCCTCGATGATCACCGTGGCCTTCACCAGGTTCGGGCGTGCTTCGGCGACCAGCAGACCGAACGGGCCGCCGGCCGAGTGGGTCATGATGATCGCGGGGCCGATCTTGTCGAGCAGCTCGGCGCCTGCCTCGCGCCAGGTCGCGTGCGCCAGATTGGGCGCACCCGCGGGCTGCTGATTCGCCGGCACCGGAGGCCCCGCCGGCCGCGCCGCCCGGCCCGCCCTGCCGCCCTGCGGCCGGTCCACCCTGACGGCCCGGCGCCCCGCCCGGCTGTTGCTGCTGAACGTAGCTGCCGCCTTGTGAGGCGATGAAGCGCGTTGACTTCGGGATTGCCCACCTTGCCGGGGCCGGGCCACTGCGTGTGGTTGCGGCGGAACTTGTCGGTGTTGCTCGGCGCCGGCGGGATGAAGTTGCCCTGCAGCCCCTCCATCGTGTTCGCGCGCGCCGGGAAGCCGCCGTGCACATAGGGATGGAGCGGCGAGCGTCCGTGCCCCGGCCGATCGACGACGTAGACCCGGTAGCCCTCAGCCGCCAGGTACTGAAACCAGCCCGGGCGGCCATCGGGCGTGCCCATCCAGTCCAGGCCCTGTCCCCCGCCGCCGTGCACGAGCACGATCGGAAACGGCTTGCGCACGCGCGTCGGCACCATGTACTCGACGTACATCTGCTGGCCGCCGACGAAGCTGCCCATCGCCGTGTCGGCCCGCTTCACGTTCACCCACATGTAGCTCCACTCGGACAGGTCGAGCGCCAGCTTCTGCGTGCCGGGCCCGCCGGCCGCCTGCGCGGCCAACCCCGCCGCGGCCGCCTCGTTGCCGGCCAGCGCGCCGAGCGCCGACGCGGCGGAGCCGGCAATGCCGAGCGCCGTGGCGTGCTTCATGAACTCGCGTCGCGAGACGCCGCCGCGGGCGTAGCGGCGATAGAGATCGAGCACATCGTCCTGACGAGGGGGCGTGGTCATGGGGGTTCCTCCTCTGGCTTCCGGCTTCGGCTTCCGGCCTGAAGAATACTCCTCCGATCAGCCTCCTGCCAGGGCGCCGACGACCAGGAACGGCTCGGCGCCGCTGGCAACCCGATCGGGCAGCACGAAGTCGGCGGGCTCGAGCGACAGGTCTTCCTGACAGGCAAAGAAGCGCAGGAACGCCCGGCGTTTCAGCGTGTCGTGGTCGCGGATGGTGCCGAGGAGCACCGGGTAGCGGCGCTCCACGGCGTCGAGCACCGCGCCGACGGTCACGGTGCCGTCCACGTCCACGGTGATCTCCCCTGGCACGCGTGCGAGCGTGCGGAGGTGAAACGGCAGCTCGACGCGGACCTGGTGAACGTCACGTCAGCGTCTGGACCTCGACCGACAGCACCGCGGGCAGCGTGCTGACGATGGGCGCCCAGCTGTCGCCCGCATCCGACGACGCGTAGACCTGGCCGCCGGTGGTGCCGAAGTAGATGCCGCACTTGTCCAGCGTGTCCACGGCCATCGCGTCGCGCAGCACGTTCACGTAGCAGTCCTTCTGCGGCAGCCCCTTGGTCAGCGGCTCCCACTCCTCCCCTCCGGAGCGGCTGCGAAACACCTTCAGCTGGCCGTCGAGGGGAAAGTGCTCCGAGTCGCTCTTGATCGGCACCACGTAGATGGTCTCGGGCTCGTGCGCGTGAACGTCGATCACGAAGCCGAAGTCGGTCGGCAGGTTCCCGCTCACCTCGCGCCAGTTGTCGCCCGAGTCGTCGGTGCGCAGCACGTCCCAGTGCTTCTGCATGAAGAGCACGTTCGGGCCGCGACGGGTGCATCGCGATGCGATGCACGCAGTGGCCGACCTCCGCTTCGGGGTCCGGGATGTACTGCGACCGCAGGCCGCGGTTGATCGCCCGCCAGGATGCGCCGGCGTCGTCGCTGCGGAACGCGCCCGCCGCGGAGATGGCGATGAACATCCGCTTGGCGTTGCTCGGGTCCAGGAGGATCGTGTGGAGGCCCATGCCGCCGGCGCCCGGCGCCCACTTGGATCCGGACCCGTGTTCGCGCAGCCCCTTCAGCTCCTGCCAGTTCTGGCCGCCGTCGGTGGACTGAAACAGCGCCGCGTCCTCCACGCCGGCGTAGACCACGTCGGGATCGGTCAGCGACGGCTCCACGTGCCACACCCGCTTGAACTCCCACGGATGCGGCGTGCCGTCGTACCACTGGTGCGTGCCGGGGACCCCTTCGTAGGCGAACTTGTTGCCGACCGGCCTCCCAGGTCGCGCCGCCGTCGTTGGACCGCTGCATCACCTGGCCGAACCAGCCGCTGGTCTGGGACGCGTAGATGCGATTGGGGTCCGCGGGCGACCCTTTCAGGTGGTACATCTCCCATCCAGCAAAGAAGGGCCCGCTGACGTCCCAGTTCTTGCGCGCCCCATCGGACGTCAGCACGAACGCTCCCTTCTTGGTTCCCACCAGCAGCCGTACGCGACTCATGCGTTCCTCCTCAATGTGAAGCAGGTATTCTGGATCGACACCGCGACGAAGGCGGTAAGATTTCGCGCGGAGGGGAAGACGATGATGAGTTTCCGGCACGCACCGCGGCTGTTCGCGCTCCTCGTGGCGGCATCGAGCGCCTTGGTCCCTGCGACCCGCGCTCTGGCCCAGGACGCACGCAGCACGCCGCCGGTCTTCGTGTCGCCAGAGGTCTCGCCCGCGCGCACCGTCACGCTGCGCGTCTACGCGCCGAAGGCCGAGGCCGTGCGCCTGAACGCGAGCGACTTTCCCGGCGTGCCGTTCCAGGGCGGCACGGCGATGACCAGGACCGACACCGGCGTATGGGAAGCGACGGTGGGTCCGGTGCCGGCCGGAGCCTATCGGTATGCGTTCGTCGTCGACGGGGTGCCGACGCTGGACCCACGCAACCCCGCGACCAGCGAGGCGAACACCAACGCGTGGAGCCTGGTGTACGTGCCTGGTTCGCCGGTGTTCGACACCAAGGACGTCCCGCGCGGAAGCGTCGCCGAGGTGACCTACAAATCGGCATCGCTCGGTGTCTTTCGACGCATGCACGTCTACACCCCGCCCGGCTACGAGACCAGTTCGCGGCGCTATCCGGTCCTGTACCTTTTGCACGGCGCCGGCGACAGCGACGACTCGTGGAGCACGGCCGGACGCGCCGGTTCATCCTCGACAACCTGATCGCCGGCAAGACGGCTCACGAGATGGTGGTCGTGATGCCCGCGGGCCACACGCCCGCACCGGCTGCCGGCAGCAGCCCGGTGTCCTCGGGCGCCAACGCCGCCTTCGCCGCGGACTTCCTGGGCAGCGTGGTGCCCCACGTGGAGAAGCACTACCGCGTCCTCACCGACCGCGGCAACACCGCCATCGCGGGCCTGTCGATGGGCGGCGGCCAGACGCTGGACATCGCCACGTCGCACCTCGACAAGTTCGGCTACGTGGGCGTCTTCAGCTCGGGCCTGTTCGGCGTGTTCCCGATTCCAGGGCCGCGGCGCGTCGCCGGCGCCGCCATGGTCGCTGGGCTCGACCGCGTGGGAGAAGGAGCACAGCGGCGCGCTGGCCGACGCGAAGGCAAAGAAAGGGCTGAAGCTGCTCTGGTTCGCGACCGGCCGCGACGACTTCCTGGTGCAGACCACGCGCTCGACGGTGGACCTCTTCAAGGCTTACGGCTTCACACCGATCTATCAGGAGACGGACGGCGGCCACACGTGGATCAACTGGCGCGACTACTTGAGCCGCTTCGCGCCGCAGCTGTTCCGGGAGCCATGACCGCTACCCCGTCGACGATGCTCGCGATCGGCACGGCGATGCCACCGTTCCGCCTGCCCGACTTCGACGGGCGCCTGGTGTCGTCCACCGACTTCGCCAAGGCACCGGCGATGCTGGTGGCCTTCATGTGCCCGCACTGCCCGTTCGTGCGCCACGTGCGCGCCGGGTTTGCCAGCTTCGCGCGCGAGTACGGCGGCCGCGGGCTGGCCATCGTCGGCATCAACTCGAACGACGTCGGTGCTTTTCCGCAGGACGATCCAGCCGGCATGCGCCGCGAGGCGGAATCGGCCGGCTACACCTTTCCCTATCTCTTCGATGAGACGCAGCAGGCGGCCAAGGACTTTCACGCCGCGTGCACGCCCGATCTGTTTCTGTTCGATGGCGCCCGCCGGCTGGCCTATCGCGGCCAGTTCGACGACAGCCGTCCCAGCGGCACCGCGCCGGTGACCGGCCGCGACATCCGCGAGGCCGCCGACGCGGTGCTGGCGGGGCTGCCGGTCACGGGCCCGCAGCGGGCGAGCATCGGCTGCAACATCAAGTGGAAGGCCGGCAACGAGCCGGACTACTTCGGCCGCCGGTAGCGGCCGTTTGTGAATTGTGAATTGTGAATTGATAGCGAGACGAGCATGTACAGAGCACGGTTCGTCGCCATCGTGTTGCTCGCGATGCTCTTCTCGCCGAGCATCGGGGCACAATGGCCCGCCCATCCTGAGCGCAACGCGCCGAAGAACGCCGACGGCACGGTGAACCTCGATGCGCCCGCGCCCCGCACGCCGGACGGCAAGCCCGACTTCAGCGGCGTGTGGGTGAACGCGTGGTTCGTGAATGGGCGTGTGTTGCCGTTGCCGGTGTCGCCTCCGGGCGAGCCTCCCGCGGCCACCTTTGGCGACGTGTTCGCGAACTTCCAGGCGCCGCTGCCGCTGCAGCCGTGGGCGGCGCAGCTCAAGGCCGCGCGGAAGGAGCAGCACAGCAAGGAAAACCCGGACGCGCACTGCCTGCCGATGGGGCTGATCCAGTTCCACATGCACCCGCAGCCGCGCAAGGTGCTGCAGACGCCCGACGTCCTGGTGATCCTCTACGAAGGCAACGCCGGCATCCGCCAGATCTTCACCGACGGGCGCGCGCTGCCGCCGGCGGACGCGCAGCCGTGGTGGTACGGCTACTCGGTGGGCCGCTGGGAGGGCGACACCTTCGTGGTCGAGACCAGCCACTTCAGGGACGGCGGCTGGCTGGACATCGACGGCAGCCCGCTGACCGACGCGGCGAAGATGACCGAGCGCTGGCGGCGGGTGAACTACGGCACCATCCAGATCGACGTCACGATCGACGACCCGAAGGCGTACACGCGGCCGTTCTCGCTCCGTGTGCACCATCGCCTGATGGTGGACAACGCGTTCGATGCCGACCTGATCGAGTTCGTGTGCCAGGAGAACAACAAGGCCCCCCAGCTCATGGTTGGCAAGTAGCGGCTAGGCGTCCGGCGCCCGCACCGGGCGTTGCAGCTCGCTGACGGCGAGGCCGACGACGACCACCACCACGGCGCCGATGACGTTGTGCCAGAGAAAGGCCACCGGCGTGAATGCGGCGGCGGCGGCCACTGACGCCATCCCGGCCAGCAGGCCGACGCAGGCGCCGTTCCCGGTCGCGCGGCGGAAGCCAATCGCCAGGATGAACACACCGAGCAGCGAACCGTAGAAGAACGAGCCGATCCGGTTCACCACCTCGATCAGGGAACCGAGCTCGGCCGCCCAGACGGCGACCACGCAGGCGAACACGCCCCACGCCGCGGTGGCCGCTTTCGACACCGTGAGGTAATGGGAGTCTGGCGCGACCGGACGCACCCAACGGCGGTAGAAGTCGATCACGGTGGCGGTGGACAGCGAGTTCAGCTCGCCGGCGATGGTGTCGGTGGCGGCGAGCAGAATCGCCAGGATCAGCAGCCCCACCAGGCCGACCGGCAGCTGCTGCAGGATGAACGTCGGGATGACGTAGTTGACGTCGTCGAACGCGGCGTCGCCGGTCGATGCCCGCACCAGCTCGCGCGCCCTCCGGCGGACCTGATCCAGCGCCGCGCTCTCCGTCCGCACGCGTTCGCGCGCCGCGGCCTCCTGCGGCGCGTCTGCCGCGTGCCTGGCTCGCGCCAGCTCGGTCGCCGCCTCGCGCCGCCGCTCGAGGGCGGCCGTGTGGTCCTGCTCCAGCGCCGTATAGGCCGCGCGCGCACCGCCGTTCAGGCGCTCGGTGGCCGTGCTGCTGAAGATCAGCGGCGGCGGGTTGAAGACGTAGAACACGAACACCAGCACGCCCAGCACCAGCACCAGCGCCTGGAGGGGGATCTTCCAGTAGCCGCTCATCAGCAGCGAGTGGCGCGCCTCGTCCACCGACTTCGCCGTCAGGTAGCGCTGCACCTGGCTCTGATCGGTACCGAAGTAGGAACAGAACAGGAAGAAGGCGGCGATGGTGCCGGACCAGAAGGTGTACTGGTTGGTGAGGTCGAAGCTGAAATCGAACGTGCGCAGCCGCCCCGTGGCCGCGGCGATGCTGAAGCCGTCGGCGAGGCCGACGCCATCGGGAAAGCCGGCGATCGGCGGCGGTGATCACCGCGAAGAGCCCGAACACGATCAGCACCATGATCTTCACGTCGGTCCAGGTCACCGCCTGCACGCCGCCGAACATCGTGTAGAGCGACGGCCGGCGCCGCGATCAGCAGCGACGTGGAGGTGACATCGAGCCCGAGCACCAGCGACAGCACCACCGCCGGCGCCGCCACCACCGCGCCGCACGGACATGCCGCGCGACAACAGGAACAGCAGGCTGGTGAACGCGCGCGTCTTGGCGTCGAAGCGCCGCTCCAGGTACTCGTAGGCGGTGTAGACGCCGGAGTTGTAGAAGAACGGCACCAGCGTGATCGACAGCACCACCATCGCCAGCGGCAACCCGAAGTAGAACTGGATGAAGCGCAGGCCGTCGTTGTAGCCCTGCCCGGTCGTGCCGATCATCGTGATGGCGCTGAGCTGGGTGGCCATCACCGAGATGCCCGCCGCCCACCAGGGGATGCTGCGCTTGGCCAGGAAGTAGCCGTCGAGCTCCTGGCTGTCCTTGGTCCGCTTCAGGCCGTCGTAGACGATCCACGCCATGAAGCTGGCGAGGATGCCCCAGTCGATCCAGTGCATCAGGCCGCCTGGGGCCGGTTGGTCGGCGGCGGCATCGTGGTCCGACCCGACAGCTCGTCGGTCAGCCGTGCCGTATCCAGCTCGCCTTCCCACCGCGCCACCACCACGGCGGCGACGCCGTTGCCGATGAAGTTGGTGATCGATCGCGCTTCGGACATGAAGCGGTCGATGCCGAGGATCAGCGCCAGGCCCGCGACCGGAATCGACGGGACCACCGCCAGCGTGGCCGCCAGCGTGATGAACCCGGCGCCGGTGACGCCCGACGCGCCCTTCGACGTCAGCATCGCCACGCCCAGCACCGTCAGCTGCTGCCGCAGCGTCAGCTCGATGTTCAGCGCCTGGGCGACGAACAACGCGGCCATGGTCAGGTAGATGTTGGTCCCGTCCAGGTTGAAGGAGTAGCCCGCCGGCACGACCAGGCCCACCACCGACTTGCGAGCAGCCCAGCCGCTCGAGCTTCTGCATCAGCGGCACCAGCGCCGACTCCGACGACGAGGTGCCGAGCACGGTCAGCAGCTCGTCCTTGATGTAGGCGATGAACCGCAGGATGCTGAAGCCGGTGAACGCCGCGATGGTGCCCAGCACCACCAGCACGAACAGCAGGCACGTCAGGTAGAAGCTGCCCATCAGCGCCGCCAGCGGCCGCAGCGCGTCGATGCCGTAGCGGCCGATGGTGAACGCCATGGCGCCGCCGGCGCCGATCGGCGCCAGCTTCATCAGCGCGTTCATCATCGCGAAGAAGATGTGGGAGCACGCCTCGATGAACTGGTGCACGGTGTCGCCCTTGGCGCCCATGTGCGTCATCGCGTAGCCGAACAGCACCGCCACGAACAGCACCTGCAGCAGGTCGCCCGAGCCGGTGAACGCGTCGGTGAACGTGGTCGGGATGATGTTCAGGATGAAGTCGACCGTGCTCTGCGCCTCGGCCCGCTTGGCGTAGTCGGCGACCGCCTTGGCGTCGAGCGTGGCCGGATCGACGTTGAAGCCGGCGCCGGGCCGCACCACGTTGATGACCACCAGGCCGATGACGAGCGCGACGGTCGAGACCACCTCGAAGTAGATCAGCGCCTTGCCGCCGACCCGGCCCGACCTTCTTCATGTCGCCGGCGCCGGCGATGCCCAGCACCACGGTGCAGAAGATGATCGGGCTGATCAGCATCTTCACCAGGGCGATGAAGCCGTCGCCGAGCGGCTTCAGCTTCACGGCGGTGGCCGGATCGGCGTAGCCCAGCGTCCCGCCGGCAAGAATGGCGAGCAGGACCCAGAAATAGAGGTGCCGCGTCAGGCTCTTCATGCGCGAGCGCAAGTGTAGCG
>CAVQMT010000043.1:0-20718 GCA_963713655.1 uncultured Acidobacteriota bacterium | reverse complement strand
AGAAACTTCCACCGCACTGATGGCATCTCGTTGGCTCTGAGCGAGGCGCCTTACGGGCGTGAGGCCAAGGCGCGCTGGTCAAAGTTTGGCGCCGCACGGCGCCTATGAGCAGGGGCGAGCCGCCTGCGGCGCTATGATCGCCGGCCCGCGCCTCTCAAAGTGACGCTTCGCAAAGGCTCGTCCAGAGCCCGATTTGAGGTAGCGTTCGAACTCGGCCGCTTGGTCTTGTGTTTCGAACTCGATCGAAACTGCCAACCGCCATGGCCGGTACCTGGCGGTATGTGCGGACCCACCCGAGTTGTGGTCCGCGAGCCTCGAATGGACATCGGCGGTCAGACCCACGTAGTGGCGGGCCGGATCTCGCTCGCTTCTCAGATCGTACACGGCGCGTCTTTCGTCCATGCCGACTCGTTCGCAGGGATGATGCCAGATTCTGATGTGTGGAGAGTCCGCCTTCGCCCTTCGGGCTACGGCGCGACAGACTTCGCTGCTGGCTTGCCGAGACGAAGCTCGCTCGGCCTGACAGGCGAGCGAAGTTTGGTGCGGAAGGGGGGACTCGAACCCCCACGGTATTGCTACCGCCAGCCCCTCAAGCTGGTTGATTTGCTGTGCTGACGCGAACTGACGCGTATCCTGCGGACGGATGTTGGGCAGGAGCGTGCTGCAGCGCACGCCTGCGACGACTTTATTCGCACAAATTCGCACACGCTGCTTCTTCTGGAAGAGTGGGCTGGGCCCTTGTTCGCTGAGCTCGGCGGCCGGCGCTGGGCGCTTCGTATCCGGCGGTATCATGAACGGAGCCATGAGTCCTCACGTCTCCATCGATCGCGATGCGGTCTCGGCGTTCTGTCGGCGGCATCACATCAAGCGGCTGGCGCTCTTTGGTTCCATACTTCGCGACGACTTTGGTCCGGAGAGCGACATCGACGTGCTGGTGGAGTTTCAGCCAGGCCACGTGCCCGGCCTCAAGTTCGTGAGTATCGAGCGCGAGTTGTCGGCTCTCCTGCACGGCCGGCGCGTTGACATGGTCACGTCGAAGTTTCTCAACCCCCGGATTCGCGACGAGGTTCTCGACCGCGCCGAACCTCTGTATGTCGCGGCGTGACCTCGTATACGTCGGGCACATGCTCGACATGGCGAGGAAGGCCGTCAGCAAGACGGTGGGCGTTTCGCGTGAGGCGTATGACACGGACGAGAATCTTCGTCTTGCGCTGACGCACCTTATCCAGGTCATCGGTGAAGCCGCTCGACAGGTGTCGCGGGAGTTCTCCAACACCTGTCCTGAGATTCCCTGGGCGGACATCATCGGGATGCGCAACAAAGTCGTCCACGACTATCTCGGAATCGACGAGGACATCGTCTGGGAGGTCGCCACTAAGGACCTGCCGAGGCTCGTGGCGGCGCTGGAACCCATCGTCCCATCCGACCACGATCAGTAGGAGTCGCGCGTGCCATGCGCTCCGATTGAATCAAGAGTGGGACCGAAGATCACTACTTGCTGGTAGTTGGCGATCTTCGGGACAGACGCCGCGATAAATCCTCAAGAGAAACTCGATCGACCCCTTACCGACGCAGGGCCCTCCCCTTGCACTCCTGAAGAGATCGAACCGGCGTCGACGGTCGGCCGGCTGGTGACGCTCGACAGCCGCACCCTGCGCGCCGACGCGATGGCGATCGTCGCCCTGACGGCGCTCTTTACGCTCTGGCGAGAGCCGTAAGCATTTCACGCCGCGGTCTCGCTGCCGCGTATAATCCCCACGCCGACACAAATGCCTCTCACCCTGGGGACGCGCGTCGGTCCGTACGAAGTACTCTCGGCGCTCGGCGCCGGCGGTATGGGTGAGGTGTATCGCGCACGCGACACGCGACTCGGGCGCGAGGTGGCGATCAAGGTTCTCCCGGAGGCCTTCGCCGCCGACGCCGAGCGCGTGGCGCGGTTCCAGCGCGAGGCGCAGGTGCTCGCGTCGCTGAATCACCCAAACATCGCGGCGATCTACGGATTGGAAGACGGTCCGGCTGAAGCCGGACACTACGGCCGTCCCAAGCAGGCCCTCATCCTCGAACTGGTGGAAGGGCCGACGTTGGCGGACCGCATCGTACAGGGGACCGTTACCGCTCGATGAAGCGCTGCCGATCGCGCGCCAGATCGCGGAGGCGCTGGAAGCGGCGCACGAGCACGGCGTCATCCACCGCGATCTGAAGCCCGCCAACATCAAGCTGCGGCCGGACGGCGTTGTGAAGGTGCTCGACTTCGGCCTTGCCAAGCTCGCAGAACCGGCCAGCGGTGTGCGTGCGATTGACGCCACGGCGTCGCCGACGATCACGTCGCCCGCGATGATGACGGACGTCGGGATGATCCTCGGGACCGCCGCTTACATGGCGCCGGAGCAGGCGAGGGGGCGGCCGGCGGACAAGCGGAGCGACGTCTGGGCGTTCGGGTGCGTGTTGTACGAGATGCTTACGGGCCGCCGCGCATTCGACGGAGACGACGTGGCCGAAGTGCTCGCGAGCGTCATCAAAGGAGTGCCTGACTGGAACGCGCTGCCGGCCGCGGCGCCCCCCTCGCTCCACCGACTCTTGCGGCGATGCCTGCAGAAGGATCGTAAACATCGTCTTCCCGATATGGCCGACGCGCGCATCGAGATAGACGAGGCGCTGGCGCCCCCGGCATACACCCGCGGCGAGGCGATTCCCGCGCCAGCCACGCGGACGTGGCGCATGATTGTGCCCTGGGCGGCGGACTCGTGCTCAGCGTCGCGACAGGCATGGTCGCCTGGAATCTCAGGCCGGCTCCGCCGCCCCGCGAAGCATCCGATTTCAGATTCCACCGCCGGGAACATCGGCAGCCCAGATGTTCACCCTGTCGGCGGACGGCCGCTCGCTGGCCTTCGTCGCCAACACGGGCGGCCCGAACCAATTGTGGGTTCGTGCGATGGATACCTTGGAGGCCCGTGCGCTGCCGGGCACCGACGGCGCGACGTATCCGTTCTGGTCGCCCGATGGCGCGTCGCTGGGATTTTTTTCGCAGGGCAAGCTCAAGAAGATCGCCACCACGGGCGGTCCAGCCCAGACGCTGTGCGATGCCGCCGACGGCCGCGGCGGGACGTGGAATCGCGACGGCGTGATCGTGTTTTCTGCCGGTCCCGCGAGCCCGCTCCTGCGCGTCTCTGCCGCCGGGGGTGTTCCGGCTCCGGCGACCACACTCGTGGAGGGCGACGCCAGCGCGGGTCACCGCTTCCCGGTCTTCCTGCCCGACGGTGTCCACTTTCTTTACAACGCCGGCTCGGACAAACCTGACGCTCCGGGTCTGTACGTGGGCTCACTCGATGGGTCCGCCGCCACGCGCCTCCTGCCTGACGGGACCAACGCCCTGTACGTAGCTGCCGCTGCTCCGGGTGGGAGCGGGCATCTCGTGTTCCGCCGCGAGGACACGCTGATGGCCCAGCCGTTCGATCCCCAGGCGCTGAACCTCAGGGGCGAGATGTTCCCCGTCGCGGAGCAGGTGCCAATCGGGAGTGGGCACGTCGGGTTCGGAGCGTTCTCTGCGTCGGAGAACGGCACGCTTGTCTACCGCACTGGAGGTCTCGAATCCAACCGGGAGCTCGTCTGGATGGACCGCGCGGGCAAGCGGCTTCGCGTGGTGACCAAACCGGGAGCGATGGTTGGTTCACCGGCGATTTCACCGGATCAGAGGACCGCGGCCGTGCGGATCAACGCAGGCTCGGGCTCTGCCTCTGACATCTGGCTGCAAGATTTGGAACGGGATGTGATCTCGCGCTTTACATTCGGCCCCGGCACCAAGATGAACCCGGTCTGGTCCCCGGACGGGAGCCGTGTGGCGCTCTCGATTCAAACACTCACGACCCGCACCTTCGATATTTACCAGAAACTCGCAAGCGCGAAGCGGCAAGGAAGAGTTGCTGCTGCACGCGGGTCTCAACGGACGCCCGGAAGACTGGTCCCTCGACGGGGAATGGATCGTGTACGGGCAGACCGGTCAGACAACCTTGAGTGACCTCTGGCTGGTGCCGCTCAAAGGGGACCGGAAGCCGATTCCGTACCTGCAGACGCCAGTTCGATGAGCGGGCTGCCCGGTTTTGGCCAGGTCCAGGCGCCCCGCGTTGGATGGCGTACCAGTCCAACGAGTCCGGCCAGAGTCAAATCCACGTGCAGGCGATTCCCGCGAGTGGCGGCAAGTACCAGGTATCGACCTCCGGCGGCACCCAGCCCGCGTGGCGGCGCGACGGGAAAGAGTTGTATTACCTCTCGACGGATCAAAAACTGATGGCCGTGCCCATCACCGTCGGCACGAGTGTCACACCGGGGACGCCGCAGCCGCTCTTCGCCCGCAGATATCACCGGCTATACACCCTCGTCCGACGGCCAGCGTTTCCTCGTGAACGTGCCCGCCGGCGGGCAAGCGCCCGCGGCGTCGCCGATCACGGTGGTCCTTAACTGGACGGCGGGTCTCGAGAGATAGGCATCATCCACGAACGTCGCCCGACCCGCGCTCGGCTGGCACTCCTCAGCGTGGGCGCTCGAGGATACTGACGCGGCTATCCAAGGCGTCGTAACCGAGCTTCATCTCGGCTCGCACATCCACCGCCAACGTGTCCGTACACGACTCCATGCGTTGCATGTGCGCCTGGAACAGATCATAGAGATCGGAAATCATCACGCCACGCCTCCGCAATGACGTCGAAATGGCGTCGCACCTCGTCGAGGCGCACATCAACCGCGTCGAAGCGCTTGTCAACCCCGTCGAACCGCCGGACCACTGCCTCGAACCGCTCCTCGACACTGGCCTCGAATGCGCTCCGGTTCTCTCAAATAATTTGGTGTCGGTGCGGAAGGGGGGACTCGCTCTGTCTCACTCAAGCCGCAGGCTTGAGTGGACTGACTGAGAACGCCTGACGCACCCAGACCAACGAAGTTGGTCTGGTGCGGAAGGGGGGACTCGAACCCCCACGGTATTGCTACCGCCAGCCCCTCAAGCTGGTGCGTCTGCCAATTCCGCCACTTCCGCGAGGAGGGTCGTGCTGCTGTCGTGCGTCCGTTACTGCGTCGGCGCCGGTGTCGCCGGAGCTGGCGTCGCTGGTGCCGGCGGGCCGGTGCCACCGGAACCGGCGTGGTGCCGGGCGTTGGCGGCGGAGCCGGCTTGGTGGTCGCCGAGGGGGCCGGCGCACCGGCCTGCGACCGTCCGCCGAGCACCGACCCGGGGCCGCGCTGGCCCATGATGCCCAGCACGATCGCGCCGACCACGAACAGCAACGCGAGGACGGTGGTGGCTCGCGACAGCACGGTGGCGCCGCTGCGGGCGCCGAACGCCGCCTGGCTGGCGCCGCCGCCGAACGCGTTGGCGATGTCGCCTCCCTTGCCCTGCTGCAGCAGCACGACCAGGATCAGCAGGAAGCAGGCGAGGACGTAAAGCGTCGCGACTAGGTAATACAGCATCTCGTGGCTCTGGCCGGCAAAAGCCGAATTATACCGCTGCCGGGCGGCAGCGCGAAACGATCTGGAAAAACTGGGCCACATCCAGGCTGGCCCCGCCCACCAGCGCACCGTCCACGTCGGCCTGGCCCACCAGTTCCCTGATGTTCTCGGGCTTGACGCTGCCGCCGTAGATGACGTGGCAGGCCTCGGCGGGGGCGGCGCCGAACCACTGGTGCAGGCGCCGCCGGATGTGCGCGTGCGCCTCGCCGGCTTGTTCCGGGGTGGCCGTGCGGCCCGTGCCGATGGCCCAGACCGGCTCGTAGGCAATCACCAGCAGCGACAGCTGCTCGGCGTTCAACCCGTCCAGCCCCTTGTTCAACTGCTGGTCCAGCACCGCCAGCGTCTCGTTCCGATCGCGCTGGTCCAGCGATTCGCCCACACACACAATCGGCGTCAGGTCGGCGGCGAACGCCGCATGCGTCTTCTGGTTCACCTCGGCGTCGGTTTCGCCGAACAGCGTGCGGCGCTCGGAGTGGCCGATGATCACGCACTCGGCGCCCGCTTCGCGAATCATCGGCGCGCTGACCGCGCCCGTGAACGGCCCTTCGCGCTGCCAGTGCAGGTCCTGCGCCGCCACGATGACGTTGCTGTTGCGCGCGGCCTCGGCGACGGCGTGCAGGGCGGTGAACGGCGGCGCCACCACGATCTCCACGTCGTCGATGTCCTTCACCAGGCTGCGGAACTCCTTGACGTACTTCACGGCGTCGCCCACCGTCTTGTACATCTTCCAGTTGCCGGCGATGATCGGCTTCCGCATCGCCGCGACTACTACGCCTCGCGAGCTCCGCACCTCGAGTTTGCACGAGGCTCGCTCGCTCGGCAGTGTCTTTTGGCCCTGCTTCGCGGGCGGAGAAAACTTGACTCGTTGCATGAGTCTCAGGTCAAGTTTTCTCGGGCAGCACGGCCACGCCCGGGAGGGTCAGGCCGCCCAGCAGCTCGAGCGACGCCCCTCCGCCGGTCGAGATGTGGGAGATGTGCCCGGCCAGCCCGGCCTTGTTGACCGCGGCGATCGAATCGCCGCCGCCGATGATGCTGATCCCCTGCACGCTTGCCACCGCCTCCGCCACGGCCATCGTGCCCTGGGCGAACGCGTCGATCTCGAACACGCCCATCGGGCCGTTCCAGACGACGGTCTTGGCATCCCGAAGCGCGTCGGCATAGGCGTGCGCCGTGGCCGGCCCGATGTCCAGGCCCATGCGGTCGCCGATCGCGGCGTCGTCCACGCTGATGGTCGCGGTTGGCGCGCCCGCCTCAGGCTTTGGCGCGACGACGTGGTCGGTCGGAAGCAGGAGCGGCAGCTTGCGTGCGGCCGCCTGCGACAGGATCGCTCGCGCGGCCTCCAGCTTGTCGTCCTCGACCAGCGACTTGCCGACGGGCTTGCCCATCGCCTTGAGGAAGGTGTAGGCCATGGCCCCGCCGATCAACAGGCGGTCCACGCGCGGCACCAGGTTGTCGATCACTTCGATTTTGTCGGACACCTTGGCCCCGCCCAGGACGGCCACGAACGGCCGCTGGGGGTCGGTCAGCTCGCCGACCAGGTAGCGGAGTTCCGTGTCCATCAGCAGTCCGGCGCCCGCCTGAGGCATCAGGTGCACCAGCGCTTCCACGCTGGCGTGGGCCCGGTGCGCGGCGCCGAACGCGTCGTTCACGTAGACGTCGGCGAGGGTTGCCAGCTCGCGTGCGAAACCGGCGTCGTTCTTCTCTTCTTCCGGGTGGAAGCGCAGGTTTTCGAGCAGGACGACACCGCCGGCCGGGGCCCGCCTTCACCGCCTCCTGCGCCGGCGGCCCGACGCAGTCCATCCGCGAAGGCCACTGGTTTGCCCAGCAGATCGGCCAGGCGCGCAGCCACCGGCTTCAAGCTCATCTCCGCGTTCGGCTTACCCTTGGGCCGGCCCAGGTGGGACGCCAGCACCACCACCCTGGCGCCCGCGTCCAGGGCGTACTTGATCGTGGGCAGAGACGCGCGCACGCGCGTGTCGTCGCCGATGACGCCGTTCTTCAGCGGGACGTTGAAGTCCACGCGGATGAAGACGCGCTTGCCCTTGAGATCGAGATCTTTGATCGTTCGTCTTGGCCACGATTCAGTTCCGCACAGAAGGACTGCAGACCGAAGACTGAAGACCGGAGACTGGCCGCTTACAGGCCCTTGGCCGCCAGCTTGCGCAGCAAGTCCACGCAGCGGTTGGAGTAGCCCCACTCGTTGTCGTACCAGGACAGCACCTTCAGGAGGTCGCCCTCGATCACCTTGGTGTAGGCGGAGTCCACGATCGACGAGTGCGGGTTGCCCTTGAAGTCGATCGACACCAGCGGTTCGTCCGACATGGCGAGGATGCCCTTCAGCGGGCCGGCTGCGGCAGCGCGCAGCGCGTCGTTCACCTCCTGGCCGGTGGTCTTCTTGCCGACCACCACGTTCAGGTCCACCACCGAGACGTTCGGCGTCGGCACCCGCATCGAGAAGCCGTCCAGTTTCCCCTTGAGCTGCGGCAGCACTTCGCCGACGGCGGTGGCCGCTCCCGTGGTGGTCGGGATCATGGACAGCGCCGCGGCCCGCGCCCGCCGCAGGTCCTTGTGCGGCAGGTCCAGCAGTTGCTGGTCGTTGGTGTAGGAGTGGATAGTCGTCATCCAACCCTTCACGATTCCGAACTGCTCGTGAATCACCTTCGCCAGTGGGGCCAGGCAGTTCGTGGTGCAGGACGCGTTCGAGATGATCTGGTGCTTGGCGGGATCGTAGGCGTCGTCGTTGACGCCCAGGACCACGGTGACGTCGGGGCCCTTGGCGGGCGCGGTGATGATCACCTTCTTCGCACCGGCCTCGATGTGTTTCGACGCGCCTTCGCGGTTCGTGAAGATGCCCGTGGACTCGAACACCACGTCCACGCCCAGGTCTTTCCAGGGCAGCTGCGCCGGGTCCTTCTGCGCGAACACCTTGAACTCGTCCCCGTCGACGCTGATCCCGTCGGCGGTGGCCTTCACCTCAGCCTGCAGGTTGCCGATCACCGAGTCGTATTTGAGCAGGTGGGCCAGCGTGGCGGCGTTGGTCAGGTCGTTGACGGCCACGAAGTCGATGTCGTCGTAGGCCATCGTCGCCCGCATGATGTTGCGGCCGATGCGCCCGAACCCGTTGATCCCCACGCGAACTGCCATTCCCGTGATCCCTCCAAACCATCGATTCTATAGCGCCTTGATGCCGATCCGGGCGGCCGATATACTGCAGTCGTTACGTAAACACAAGGATTCACACGGGTTCCGCGACTTACCGCGTCAAGGCTGCCCATCGGGTTCCAGCGTGTATCTTCTCTACAGTCTCGCCACCGCAGTCGTGCTGGTCGCATGTGCGCCGTACTTCCTCTACCAGGCGCTGCGGCACAGCAAGTACATCGGCAGCCTGCGTCAGCGCCTGGGCTACTTGCCCGTGTCGTTGAACCTCGATGCCGAGCCGTCGATCTGGGTCCACGCGGTTTCGGTCGGCGAGGTGCTGGCCGCCCGGCCGGTGATCGCGGAGCTGCGCAAGCAGTACCCCTCGCTGCGGCTGTTCCTCTCCACCACCACCCGCACGGGCCAGCAGCTGGCGCGGCAGAGTGTCGCAGACGTGGACGGCACCTTCTATCTGCCGTTCGACTGGACCTTCACCGTGCGGCGCACCCTGCGCCGCGTGCGGCCGCGTCTGTTCGTGATGGTGGAAAGCGAGATCTGGCCGAATCTGCTGCGCGAGTGCAGGGCGGGCGGCGTGAAGACGGTGGTGGTGAACGGGCGGATCTCCCGCCGGTCGTTTCCCCGCTACCGCCTGGTGAAGCGGTGGTTCTCGCGCGTGCTGGCGGACATCGATCGGTTCTGCGTGCAGGGCGAGGAAACGGCCCGGCGCCTCATCGGCCTCGGCGCCGACCCGGCACGGGTCGTCATCACCGGCAGCCTGAAGTTCGATGCGCTGCAGACGGTGCCGGTGCCGGGCCGCGGCCCGCAGCGCGTGCTGCGATTCTTCCGCGTGCGGCCGGGGCGGCCGGTCTTGATGGCGGGCAGCACCCTCAGGGGGGAGGAAGAGCCCGTCGTCCGCGCCTTCAACCGGCTGCGCGCCACTCCCGGTGGGCAGGGGGCGCTGCTGGTGATCGCCGCGCGGCATCCGGAGCGGTTCGCCGAGGTGGAGCGGCTGTGCCGGCAGGAAGGGCTGTCCACCGCGCGACGCACCGAGCTGCCGATTGACAACGAGCCGCGGGTGGACGCCGTGATCCTCGACACCATCGGCGAGCTGGCTCACCTCTACCAGATCGCGACGGCGGTGTTCGTCGGCGGCAGCATCGTGCCGGCCGGCGGGCACAACATCCTGGAGCCGGCCGCGCACGGCAAGGCGATCGTGTTCGGCCCGCACATGGAGAACTTCAGCGAGATCACCGAGACGTTCCTCGCCAACGATGCGGCCGTGCGGGTGCAGAGCGAAGGGGAGCTGGAGGAGGCGCTCCTGAGCCTGATGGGCGATCCCGTGCGTCGCGCGCGCCTGGGCGCCGCGGCGCGGGCGCTCGTCGTCGCCAATCGCGGCGCCAAGGACAAGACGCTGGCCGCCATCGCCGACGTGCTGCCGGCAATCGAGCCGCGCTCGGCCGTGGTGCGCCCCTTCCGCGTGGTCCATTGAGCGCACTCAGCGCCCTCTACGGGCGAGTGGCCTCCGCGCGGCGCGCGTGGTTCAGCCGCCGCCCGCACACGGTGCGCCGCCTGCCGCACGCGGTGGTCAGCGTCGGCAATCTGGTCGTCGGCGGCAGCGGCAAGACGCCTGTGGCCGCGCTGGTCGCCCGCATCCTGCTGGAAGACGGCGAACGGCCGGCGATCCTGAGCCGCGGCTACGCGCGGCGCGAGCGCCTGGACGGCGTCGTGGTGGTCAGCGACGGGCACGACGTCCTGGAGCCCGCGTCACGCGCGGGCGACGAACCGTTCATGCTGGCGACGGCCCTGCCGGGCGTACCCGTGCTCGTGTGTGAGGACCGGTATCTGGCCGGGCAGCTGGCGCACCGGAAGTTCGGCACCACCGTGTCGATTCTCGACGACGGCTTCCAGCATCTGCAGCTGGCGCGCGACGTGGACCTGCTGCTCGTAAGCCCCGCCGACCTGGACGAGACGGTGCTGCCGGCCGGCCGTTTGCGCGAACCGTTGGCCGCGGCGATGGCGGCCCATGCGTTGGTCGTGCCGGGCTCGGCCGAAGACGCGGAGCGCGTGTCCGCGCTTCTCGGCGTGGGACGCTGGTTTGCCCTGCAGGTCCGAAACCAGGAGCCGGCCTCCACGGCCGTCACGCGGGAGAAGCCCGTCGTCGCCGTGGCGGGCATCGCGCGGCCGCAGCGATTCTTCGAGGCCCTGGCAGGCGACGGCTGGGACGTCGCCGACCGGATCGCGTTTCCCGACCATCACTGGTTCACGGCCGCCGACCTGGCGCGGGTGGATGCGGCCGCGCGCGCGGCGCGTGCGGCGGCGGTGCTGACGACCGAGAAGGACTTTGCGCGCCTGGCGGGTTTGCCATCGA
Organism: uncultured Acidobacteriota bacterium; assembly: GCA_963713655.1. Classification (GTDB taxonomy): domain Bacteria; phylum Acidobacteriota; class Vicinamibacteria; order Vicinamibacterales; family UBA2999; genus CAWEBF01. The sequence continues at coordinate 9,722 of CAVQMT010000043.1, read as the reverse complement.
CGCGTGTCCCGTGGGTGGCGGTGCCGCTGCACGCGGCGATCGAGCCGGCCGGCCAGTTTCGCGACTGGCTGCGGCAACGCATCGCGGCGGCGCGCGCCCCCCACCACGTGGCCGGGAGCTGATGCCGTGTCGATGAAGACGGCGCGGTTTGGAGTCGAGACGGCCCTGGTGAAGGCCCTCTCGGCCGCCGTGAGCCCGATGTCGATGGCCACCGCGCGCCGGTGCGGCGCGGCCGTGGGCCGCCTGGTCCATGCCGTGGACGGGTTTCACCGCGGCATCGCGCGGGAGAACCTGGCGCGCGCGTTTCCCTCGCGCACCGCCAGCGAACGGCGGGCGCTGACGCGCGACATGTTCGCGCACTTCGGCTCACTCCTGTTCGAGCTGTTGAAGGTGGGCCGGCTGTCGCAGGCCGAGCTGCTGCGCCTGATCGAGTTCGAGGGCGACGAGCGCGTGGCTCATGCCTACGCGCAGGGCAAGGGCGTGCTGTTCTTCACCGGTCACTTCGGCTACTGGGAGATCCAGGCGATCGCCCAGCCCCTCGTCGCCTACCCGGTGTCGGTGCTGGCGCGCCCGCTCGACAATCCCAGCCTGCACCAGTGGCTGGAGCGCATCCGCACCAGCACCGGCAACACCGTGATCTATCGCCAGGGGGCGATCCGCAAGGTGCTGCGGGATCTGGCCAACAATCGTGGCGTGGCCATCCTGATCGATCAGCATCTGCATTCGCCGGACGTGGTCTACGTGGACTACTTCGGCCGGCCCGCGGCCACCACCTCGGCGCTGGCGGCGCTGGCGCTCCGGACCGGCGCACCGGTGGTGCCCGTGTTCGCCCTGCCGCTGCCGGGCGGACGGTACCGTTTCGTCTACGAGCATCCCGTGGACCCGCCGTCGTCCGACAGCGCCGACGCCGTGACGCAGTTCACCCAGCGGTGCACCGACGTGCTGGAGATGTACGTCCGCCGCCACCCCGAGCTGTGGCTGTGGATGCATCGGCGATGGAGGGCTCCGGTGCCGGCACTGGCAGAGGAACGGCTGCAGCTGGACGACGATGCCCTCGACGCCTGAGCCGCGGCGGCTGCTGATCCTGGCGCCCAACTGGCTCGGCGACGCCGTGATGGCGCTGCCGGCGATTGCCGACCTGCGCCGCGCCTTTCCGCTGGCGTCCCTGGTGGTGGCGGCCCGTGCCAGCGTGGCTGCGGTGTTTGACCTTGCCACCGGGATAGACGAAGTGGTGACGCTGGCATGGCATGGCAAGCGCGGGAGCCGCTCCGCGTTTCGCGCCGACGTCGCAGCGGCTGCGCGCCGCGGCATGCGACACGGCGATCCTCTTGCCGAACTCCTTTGCCTCGGCATGGCTGGTGTGGCGCACCGGGTGTGCCGCAGCGGTGGGGCTACGCCGGCGACCTGCGGTCGTGGCTGCTGACGCGCGCCGTCGCCAGGCCCGGCGGCAGCGTGCATCAGGGCGCGTATTACCAGGCGCTTGTGCAGGCGCTCGGGGTTCCGAATGGGCCGCTCGAGGCGGTGCTGACGCCGCGCGCTGCCGACGTGGCCGAGGCTCGCGCGCTGCTGGCCGCGCGCGGCTGGGACGGCCGCCGGCGCCTGGTCGCCCTGGCCCCTGGCGCCGCCTACGGCACGGCGAAGCAGTGGCTGCCGGAGCACTTCGTCACCCTGGTCGGCGAGCTGGTGGGCACGGATGGCGCGACGTGCGTGCTGGTCGGCGGCGCGCGGCCCCGACGCCGCCACCACCGCGCAGGTGCGGGCCGCGCAACCGCCGCAGCTGCGCGACCACGTGATCGACCTGGCCGGTGCCACCTCGCTGCACGGCGCTGGCCGGCGTGCTGTCGCTGGCCGATGCCTGCGTCTCGAACGACTCGGGCGCCATGCACGTGGCGGCCGCGCTGGGCGTGCCCGTGGTGGCCATCTTCGGCCCCACCAACGAACACGAGACGGCGCCGTTGACCCGCGCCGCGCGCCCGGCGCGGGTGTTGACGCAGCCGGTGGACTGCCGGCCCTGTATGCTGCGGGAGTGTCCGATCGACCACCGGTGCATGGCGCGGCTGCAGCCGGCTGACGTGCGCCGGGCCGTGCACGCCGTCGGCCTGCGGGTGACCTCGTGACGGCGCCACGATCCGGGCTGCGGCCCGCGGTGTTCCTCGACCGCGACGGCACGCTGAACGAAGAGATCGGCTTCATGGACCGGATGGAGGCGCTGACGCTGTTTCCGTGGACGGCCGACGCCATCCGCCTGCTGAATCGCGCCGGGCTACTGCACGGTGGTCACCACCAACCAGTCCGCGGTGGCCCGCGGCCTGATCGACGAAGACGTTCCTGCGCGGCGTGCACGACGAGATCGATCGCCGGCTGGCGCGCGGCGGGGCTCGCATCGACCGCTACTTCTACTGCCCGCACCATCCGGACAAGGCGCTGGGGGCCTATCGACAGGTGTGCGAGTGCCGCAAGCCGCGGCCCGGCATGATCCTTCGCGGCCGCGCGCGAGCTGGGCCTCGACCTGACGCGCTCGGTGATGATCGGCGACCGCCGGCTGGACGTGGCATGCGGGCCACGCGGCCGGCGTGCGCGCCATCCTGGTGCGCACCGGCCTCGGCGCCGGCGAGGAGCGAGGCCCTGGCCGAGGACGTCGAGGAACAGCCCGATGCTATCCTCAACAATTTGATGGAGGCCGTGGGGTGGATTCTGCGCAACTCGTCGCGCTCGTAGCCGCGCTCAAGGGCCGGCGGGTCGCCGTGATCGGCGACGTGGTGGCCGACGAGTTCGTCTACGGGCGCGTGGCCCGCGTGTCGCGCGAGGCCCCCGTGCTCATCCTCGAGTACGACTCCACAGAGGTGGTGCCCGGCGCCGGCGGCAACGCCGCCAACAACGCCGCCGCCCTGGGCGCCGACGTCACGCTGGCCTCGCTGGTGGGCACCGACGACCCCACCGGCGCGGGTCCTGGCCGCCCTGCACGCGCGGGTGGATCGGCGCTTCGTGGTTCGCGCGCGCGGCGCCAGCACGCCGGTGAAGACGCGGATCCTGGCCGGCGGCGTGCATTCCGCCAAGCAGCAGGTGGTGCGGATCGACAGGGGCGTGGGCGCGGCGATCGATGCCAGCGGGCGCTCCGTGTTCGAGCGCCAGGCGCTGCGCGCCTGCGTGCGCGCCGATGCGGTGCTGGTGTCGGACTACGGGTCGGGGCTGGTGACGCCGCGGCTGGTGAACGCGCTGCGCGCCGAGATTCGGCGCGCCGGCCGGGGCACTCCGATCCTGGTGGACACGCGGCACGGCCTGCTGCAGTACACCGGGCTGACGGCGTGCACGCCCGAACGAGTCGGAGGTGGAGCAGGCGCTGGGCGTCCGCATCAACGACGACGTGCGGGTGCTCGAGCGCGCCGGTCGCACCGTGCTCGAGCGCACGCGCAACCGCGCCGTGCTGATCACCCGCGGCAGCCGCGGGATGGCGCTGTTCCAGCGCGGCGTGCCCACGCTGCACATCCCGATCTTCGGCAGCGACGAGATTGCCGACGTGACCGGCGCCGGCGACACGGTGATGGCGACGATGACGCTGGCGCTCGCCGCCGGCGCCAGCTTCGAGACTGGCCGCGCGCCTGGCCAACTACGCCGGCGGCCTGGTGGTGATGAAGCGCGGCACCGCCACGGTGTCGGCTCGCGAGCTGCGGGACGCGGTCAGGTCCGACGCGGCACGCGGCGGCGCGACACCGACCAGCCGGCGGCCCCGGTCCAGAGGTACGGGTGGGTAAGGTGTGGCGCGCGACGCGCTGGCCGGCGCGGTGGCCGACGCACGCGCGCAGGGGCGCACGGTGGCCCTGGCCAACGGCTGCTTCGATCTGCTGCACGTGGGCCACGTGCGCTACCTGGAAGGCGCGGCGCAGGAAGCCGACGTGCTGGTGGTGGCGCTGAACGACGACGCCTCGGTGCGCACGCTCAAGGGAGCCGGGCGACCCATCCTGGACGGCGCCAGCCGCGCGGAACTGATTGCCGCGCTGCGCTGCGTGGACTACGTCGTGCTGTTCCCGGAACTCACCGTCGGGCCGCTGCTCGAGGCGCTGAAGCCCGACGTGCACTGCAAGGGGACGGACTACACAGTGGACACCGTGCCCGAACGCGCGATCGTCGAAGCCTACGGCGGGCCGGACGGCTATCGTCGGCGATCCCAAGGACCACTCGACGCGCGATCTGATCGCACGCGTGACGGGCCAGGCGAGGTGACGGACGCCACGATCCACGCGGGCGGGCCCTCGTTTCTTGCTCGTGCGCCTGGGCTCGCTGGGCGACGTGATCCATGCCATCCCGGCGGCCGCGGCTCTGCGGGCCTTCGCGCCCGACGCGCAGATCGACTGGCTGGTCGATCCGCGCTACGCCGGCGTGGTGCGGATGGTGCGCGGCGTCGATCGCGCGATCCCGATCGATCCGCGCGGGCCGAAAGCGGGAGCTGCTGGCCACCATCCGGGCGCTGCGAGCGACGCGCTACGACGCGGCGTTCGACGTGCAGGGCCTGATCAAGTCGGCCGTGCTGACACGGCTGGCCGGCGCGCGGCGCACGTTCGGATTGCCGCGCCAGCACCTGCGCGAGCGCCTCGCCGGCTTCTTCTACACCGACGCGCCGGACCTTGGCGGCGCCGTGCACGTCGTGCACAAGGCCCTGAAGATGATCGCGGCCGTGGGCGTCGAGCCATCGCCACCCGCCTTTCCGTTGGACCTGCCGCCGTCGCCGCCGGCGGCGCAGGTGTCAACGCGCCATCCCGGCGGCTTCGCGCTGCTGAATCCGGGCGGGGCGTGGCCGAACAAGCAGTGGCCGGCCGAACGGTTCGGCGAGCTGGCCCGGCGCATCCGTGCGGCCCACGGACTGCCATCGGTCGTGATCTGGGGACCGGGGGAAGAGGCGCGGGCGGCGCTGGTCGTCGCCGCGTCGCAGGGCGCCGCGGAGCTTTCGCCGCCGACGCGCATCGCCGATCTCTTCGCCTTGTCGCAAGGCGGCGCGCGTGGTGGTGTCCGGCGACACCGGGCCGCTGCATATCGCCGGCGCCGTCGGCGCGCCCCTGGTGGCGCTCTTCGGTCCCACCATCGCCGAGCGCAATGGTCCGTGGGTGCCGGCGGACGTGGTGGTGGCGCGCACGGCCCAGTGCGTCTGCCTGTATCAACGGCACTGCCGCCGCGGCGCGCCGTGCATCGACGAGATTGGCGTGGACGAGGTCGCGGCGGCCGTCGCGACTCGCCTGGGTTCGTCGCGTGGATGAGGCGTGGGGCGGCCTGCGCGCGCGGCTGGCGCGCCGTCGGGTCGCGTTGGGCTTCGTGGCGGCGCTCGTCGCCGTGATCGTGGCCCGGCCCACCTGGGCGTCGTGGGCGATCGGGCTGGTGGTGGCGTGCGCTGGCGAGGCGATTCGCGTGTGGGCGGCCGGGCACATCGAGAAGGGCCGCGAGGTCACGACGTCGGGGCCGTACCGGTGGATGAGGCACCCGCTCTACGTCGGCTCGAGCGTCATGGCGCGCGGGCGTGATGGTGGCGGCTCGCAGCCCGGTCGCTGGCCGTGGTGGCGACGGTCTATATGGTCGCGACCATCGCGGCCGCGGTGACCTCGGAGGAGGCGCACCTGCGCCAGAAGTTCGGCGACGCCTACGGTCGCTACGCGCGCGCGGAAGCGGCCGAGGACGCCGCGATCGTTCAGCCTCGAGCGCGCGATGCGCAACCGCGAATACCGGGCGGCCGGCGGATTGGTGGCGGGCTTCCTGATTCTTGCGCTCAAGGTTGCCTTCACCCTATGATGTATCCTTTGTGTGGTCGCGCGGACGCGTGACCGGTGAGCCGGGCGGTTAGCTCAGTTGGTAGAGCATCGGCTTTACACGCCGGGTGTCACAGGTTCGAGTCCTGTACCGCCCACCACACAGGCCACTTTGGGGTGGTAGTTCAGTTGGTTAGAACGCCGGCCTGTCACGCCGGAGGCCGCGGGTTCGAGTCCCGTCCACCCCGCCAATCCCTCACTTCGTTCGGTCTTGTCGGGGCGTCCGGTCTCTAGTTCAAGCCCGCGCCAGCCTTCGGCTGTCGCGAGGTTGTGCGAGTCCTGTCCATCGCTTGTCGCCAGGATGTCCGAGTCCGACTCGACTCGCCAATTCGGGGTGGCTCTAGTTCAACCCGCGGCAACCTTCGGCCGCCGCGAACTTGTTCACATGCCGATAGCCCCGGTGGGGGCTTTGGACCGACGGAACCCCGGGGCGCCCTCATTCGAGACGCCGGCACAAGAGCTGGAAGCGAGTGTCCGTGCGAAGAGAATCCAGCAACGGGTCAGCGCGCATGTAGATCGCGTAGTTATCGTGGCTGTCGTACACCTCGTGCAGCGAGGCAATTGCGCGCGATGTGTCGCCCGCACCGATGTAGGCGAGCGCGATCGCGCCCGGAGGCACGGTCTCCGTTGAGGAACGCGCCTCTAGTTCGTCGACCAGCCGCTGTGCCGCAGCATGGCGTCCGAGGCCTGCATACGCCATGGCGAGCAGGCCCAGGACAGCGGGAGCGCGCCCGGAGTCGTGCGTTGCAGCTCGAGCTCGCGCGCAGCATCTTCGAATTGGCGCGCGACGATTTTCACCTGGCCCAGGCGCCACCGGCCGAACGCGTAACTGGGATCCATGCCGAAGAGTCGTTTCCAGCTCACGTATCGCAGCGTCGTATTCATGATTGAAGTAGAGCATCCAGGCCAGCGTGTGCCGCGCGCCCAGCGATACCGGGTCGAGCGCAAGGGAACGGCGCGCTTCCTCGACGGCCTCCGCGCCGCGGCCGCGCGCGACCAGATAGCTGGCATAACTACTGCGGCTCCTGCATGGCTTGGGTTCACCCGCACGGCATGTGTGAGTGCCTTCTCCGCCTGCACCCAGTCGAGTTCATGCAACATCGTGTCGCCGAAGGCCGCGTACGCTTCGGCCAAATCGTGATCCAACTCGATAGCACGGGTCGCAGCACGGACGGCCAGCATCCGCGTATTGGCAGGCGAACGTCCGGCGATGAACACCGACCCGAGACGGTTGTAGGCCGCTGCGAGACCGGCATACGCCTCGGCGTAGTCCGCGTCCTTGGCAACGGCCGCTTCGAAGAATTCGATCGCCTTAATCGTATCCGCGCGATTGGCCTTGCTCAGGAAGTAGCGCCCCATTAACACTGTTCGTGGGCGCCGGGATCGATTGGCCGCACCGTGGCGATTCTGTGGTGTTCCTTCGACATCAGCGTCGGCTGTGTCTGATCGGCCACCGTGCGCGCGAGCTCGCGCCGAACGATGAGGGCATCGGCCAGCGGCCGATTGTAAATCTGCGCCCACACGCGACGGTTCTCTGCCGTGTTGACGAGCTGCACCGCGATTCGCATCTGTCCCGACGATCGGCGAACGGTGCCCAGCAACACGTATGCAACACCGAGCTCGCGTCCGACCTGTTGAGGGGTTTTCACCGTCCGTTTGTATGCCATCACCGACGCGCGTTCGATCACTCGAAGCGCGCATTGAAGCCGCGCCAGTTCGGTAATCACCTCCTCGGTCATCCCGTCGGCGAAGTACTCCTGCCCATCGAGGCTCTCGAACGGCAGGACGGCGAGCCACACTGTTTCTCCAGCCGGCGTGCCCGGCTCCGTCCGGTACAGGATCGCAGCCGTAAGAGCCACGATGGCAGCAGACGGCCGCGATCGCAAGAAAGGCACCGGTTCAGGCGGGGACGCCACTGGCCGGTACACGGGCGCGTGCGGCCGGCCTCGGGCATCGGCGCCGGTGCCGCTTTCGACTCGACGACCGGCTGGACCGGCGCGATGAACCGATAACCACGCCGCGGGACAGTTTCCACGTAGCATGGTCTGTCGGCATCGTCGTGCAGCGTTGCCCGTATCTGGCGGATGCAGAAGTTGACGCTCTGGTCGAAGTCGACGAAGGTCTCCGAACCCCACAGCTGGCTGCGGATCTCTTCGCGGGTGACCAGTTGTCCCGCCCGGGAGACCAGCAACGTCAGGAGCCGTGCCGGCTGCGGCTGCAGCTTGAGCGTGGCGCCGGCTTTGCGCAGTTGACCGTTTTTCAGGTCCAGTTGAAATGGACCGAACACTACGTCCTGCATCGTTCTCAGAAGTACGGTGGATTATAGAGGACCGACCGCTCCGGGTGCGTGGCGAATCAAGCCGCGTTTGATGGCCCTACCGATCACTCACATCCCCGGTTAATTCGAACACCTGCCGCGAGTTAGCAAATCACGAACAACTCAGACTCCGAAAATGGCAGGTGCGCGGGCCTGACGATATGGTCCTCCCCTGGAGCGTGCCGACGACGGGTGCGAATTCCATCGAAGCGAAAAGGGGAGACATCCAATGAATCTCACAATCGATGCTGGGCCGCCCGTGTGTCCGGGGCCGTCGCGGTCATGGTGGGCCTCGTGTTCAGCACCACCACGGTGCAGGCGGTGCTTCCGCCCGGAAACAGCGTGCAGCAATGGAACAGGATCGCAGAAGACACTGTCGTTGCTTCCGGTGCCTTTCAGAACGAAGGGCTTATTTACATGGCGTATGTGTCTGCTGCCGTGTACGACTCGGTGGTCGCGATCGAGGGAGGTTACGAACCGTACGGCAGCGCGATCAGTGCGCCACCCGGCGCATCGCTCGACGCGGCGGTCGCTGAGGCCGCCTACCAGACCCTCCGGAACTACTTTCCGTCACAAGCAGCCAACCTCGACGCGCTTCATTCCGAGGCCCTTGCGCTCATCCCCGACAGTCTCGCCAAGACCGACGGGAGAGTCATCGGAAACGCGGCCGCCGAAGGCATCATCCATCTGAGAACGGGGGACGGCCGGCTTACACCGGTTGGCGTGAGCTCGACGTTCGAAACCGCGCCGCCTGCGCCAGGGATCTGGCGGCTGACGCCTCCATTCGCCGCTCCGCAGACCCCGTGGGTCGGCTGGGTGCAGCCGTTCATACTGAAGAAACCCGGACAGTTTCAGCCGCGACCACCGGCGCCCCTCACCAGCCAGCAGTGGGTCGACCAATTTGACGAAATCAAGTCTTATGGACGGAACACGGGAAGTGCACGCACACCGGAACAGACGGCCATTGCACGTTTCTGGACCGCCAACGTGATCCGACAGTACAACCGCCTCGCTCGCGACATCGTGAGCACGCGCGGTCTTGGGTTGCTCGACTCCGCCCGTCTGGCCGCAATGATGAACGTGATAGGCGCGGATGCGCAGATGTCCGTCATGAATTCGAAATACCAGTTCCTGTTCTGGCGTCCCGTCACGGCAATCGATCCGACGGCTGTCACGGCTGATGGGCTTGGGCCAGTGCCTGGACTCGACGATGGGAATGAATGGACCGTCGAGGAGATCGGGTGGCGTCCCTTGATCGCAACGCCAAACCACCCTGAGTATCCTGCAGCCCACGGGTCCATGACATCAGCGATGGCGGAAGTCCTGACCGAGTTCCTGGGAACGGAGCAGATCGATGTGAACATTCATGGCTTCGATGCCGCCGGCACCGCAGGCAATCTGGATGCGGTGCGACATTTCGATTCGGCGGAACAGCTTCGAAGCGAAATCGTGGAGGCGCGACTTTGGGCCGGTTTGCACTACCGCGGGTCCAGCGAGGCAGGCGTCGATCTCGGCCGGAAGGTTGCCCATTACGCTCTCAACCACGCATTCAGAGCGAAGTAAGGACAATCTCGGGACGCAATGTAGCGCGCTACCAGGCCACCCTTGCGTCC
>CAVQMT010000042.1:0-80843 GCA_963713655.1 uncultured Acidobacteriota bacterium | reverse complement strand
TCTGCTGCGTCACCGTCAGGGTGGCCTTGTAGTCGCCCTGCGCGATCGTGCGGCTGCTGAACGGATAGGGCTGCAGCTCCTTCAACTCGACGCGCAGCCCTTGAAAGATCGCGGAGGCCCGGGCCGCGTCGCCGGTGTGCAGATCGAGGGTGCTTGGCGGTCGTGCCGGCCGTCGCTCGCAGCCGCACCACCGCGTCGCCGCCCTGAATGCAGATCGCGTCGGTCGGACAACGCGAGTCGCCGGTCACCTCGACGAACTCGCAGCCTGACGCGCGGAGCTCGACGGTGGCGGTGTCGCCGACGGCCAGCGTGAACCGCTCGTCCAGGGCCACCGTCGGGCCGGTGGGCGACCCGTCGCACGCCGTCACCCCGAGGAGACAAACAAGCCCAGAGAAACGCCGCACGGCGGCGGTAAAAGCAGTGTTCGTGCCAACGCCCGCCGCCGATCCGGACGCGGGATCACGGCCGGCGGGCGCTGTCGGCGACGATCCGTCCTCGAACTGCCGCCGATCGGCCATCACCCACCGGCAGGCCTCATACCAGGCGTACGGGATCGTCAACCAGATGAGCGGCAGCAGCAGGAGCCGCCGGGCGGCGCGGCGGCGGGATCCGAGATACCACCAGTGGCCGCCAAACCCACCGGCCACGAGCGCCAGCACGACGGCGAACAGACGGTTCGGCGGATCGCGCCACTCGTGACCCATTGGCGCGAACAGCTTTCGGCACGCCGCTCGAAGCGGGCCGGCGTATGGCCGCAACATCAACGTGCGCACGAGGTCGCTCGGCCCGTAGCCGTCGCCGGAATGCGCGTCGGCCATCGGCGCGCCCGCGCGGTCGAATCCGACCAGCACGCCGATCGACCGCTGCGGATCGGCGCCCAGCAGCTTCAGCAGCCGTCGGAATCGCGACGGCGACGGCGGCGCCGATGGCAGTGGCAGCGGCTCGCCGAGGCGCTACTCGATCGCGCGAACGCCGGCCGCCTGGTCCGTCGCTGAACCGAGTATCAGGATGCACGACCTTCGATCGCTGCGCGAGCGACAGCACGCGATCGAGTTCCCATAGCACGCCGGGCGAGGCGCCCACGCGCGCCAGCACCAACGAAGAGCGCTCCAGCATGTCGAGCACCGTCTGCTGCCACGAGTCGTGCGAGACGTAAACCCGCGCCGCGCCCAGTTCGGGCAGACGCTCGCCGGGCTTGCCGATCGCGATCACCGGCCCCACGCGCTGGAGGATGAACGCCAGCTCCTGTTCGGGGCTGGTCAGCGTCAGCGCCGCCGGCCGCCCTGCCGAACACGCGATCCTGCCAATGATGACCGCGGACCGCCATCTGCCCGTCGTCGGTGAACGCGCGCAGATACAGCACCGGCGCACGCGGATCGCGCCGCAGCGCTTCGTCGGCGCTCAACGCCTCCCACTGCTGGCTGCGGCGAAACAGCTTGAATGACGGTGACGAAGAGAAGCGAGAGCCACGCCGACCAGGCCACCACCCATCGTCTCCGGCAACCCGCTGACGGTCGCGTCCTCCTGCACCAGCGAGAACGCCAGCACGGGGATCGCGCAGTTGACGGCGACAAGCACGCAGCACCGCTGCCCATCGGCCGCGCGGGTCGCGCCACGGCCGCATGACGCCGAGGCCGGAGGCCAGCACCAGCCCGCCGACCGCCGCCAGGTTCACCGAGACCAGGAAGACGGCGGCGGCTATCAGCCAGGTCGCGGGTGGTGCCGCTCAGCCAGCGATCTGCCAGCGGATGGTTCTCGAACCAGAAGCCTCCGGGCACGGCGAGGGCCATGAGGAACACGCCCCAGGCCTTCACACGCCGGTTCTCCGGCAGATACAGCCGGCCGTCGACCGAGCAAGCGGATGGATGGGAAGAGGGCGCCAGCGACAACGCCCTGAAGGATACGCGGTGAGGCGGCGCTCCGCTATGGCTCGAATCCGACGGAGACGCGCATGGCGCCGTCGCGCAGCCCGCGGCCGACGTCCACGCGGATGTTGCCCGGCGAGCCGGGGACGCCGGAGCGGAAGCCGACGCCGATGTCGGCGTCGCGCTGCCGTCCACGGATGATGCGGCGATCGACGGACACCAGGTCGAGGAACAGCGGCCGCGCCGATGTTGCCGCGCCTGGTGGCCCACCAGTGCTGGCCCTCCACGCTGGCGTGGACGATGGTGCGGCCGATGCGCGTGGTGGTCATGTAGCCGTCGTCGATCAGCCGGTGCGCACGGAGAGGAGGCCTCGTGCTGCTGGTGTCGCCGCCGAACCAGGTGTCGGGCGGCGCCGTATCTCCCATGATCCCGGCCCCGGCCTGGCCTGTCACCACCCACCCGCTCCCGAGCCGTCGACGTGGCGAGATCGAGGACCGCGTGGCCGCGATTGAACGGCCCGTCACCGATCCACGAGTCCAGGTCCACGCGCGCGCGCATCCGTTCAGCGCCGGTCGCGAACAGCATCCTCACACCGGCCGTGGCCAGCGCGCTCTCGCGACTCACCCATTTCTCTGCACCACCGCGCGCCTGCAGCTGGAAGTAGGGCGTCAGCCAGTCTTCCCACCCCGCCCTGGCGGCCATGCGTTCCGCGGTCGGGAAGACCGGGCTCGCAAACGGCTGCCGTTCCCAGTCCGCATTCACGCCCCAGACTCCTCCCCACGGCGCCGGCGCGTTGAACTGGGCCGTTACCCGCGGCCGCCTGGCTTGGAAGCGCCACCTGAGATCGAGCCGCTCGCCGCCTCCGGTCGGAGAGCTGATCGGCAGATTGACGTCGCGGTTGAAGATCGCCGGCGCCGCCACCGCGCCGATCGATACCAGCCCCTTGGGCAAGAGCGTCCGATCCGTTACGCGTGCCCGCATCTCCGCCAGGCCGCCGGGGCGCGGCACGTACTCCACCTGCGCTCGCGAGATCGACGGTATCGCGTCGAGCCGCCGCTCCACATGGAGGACGCTCCCGGGAGTGACCCGATCCCCCGGTTCGATGCGAGCCGCACGCATCGCCACCGGTGCACGCGTCCGCACGCAGGCCAGTCATCTGCAGCGTGTCCAGCCGCGGTTCGCCGGCCTCGTTCCACGCCTGCAACGCGCCGCGGCGGTCGTCCTGGAGAAAGAGGCTGGTGCCGAGCAGGCGCCAGGCGTCCGCGTCGCTCCGGTCGGCGTCCACGGCAGCCTGCGCCAGCTCCGACGCCTCGGACCAGCGCTTCTGCACGGCGCGCACGCCCGCCAGCTCGCGGAAGGTGGTCCCGGCGGAGCACACGCCGGCGCGTCGGTCAGCGTGCGCTCGGCCGCGGCGTATTCGCCGGCGCCGGCGAGGCGCGATGCCGTGGCGATACGGCCGTCGCAGGCGGTGCTCGCCGAAGCCGGCGGCAGACGGAACCGCGACGGCCGGCGTACGCGAGCCGCTGCTCTCGTCGGGCACCACGACCGCCATCCAGCGGTCGGCCGCGTCCCAGCGGCGCGTGAACTCGTCGCGAGCCATGGCGCGGAACGGCGCGCGCGCTGGATCGTGCAGCACCACGGTCGTCGGCAGGCTGGCGACCACGACCACGTAGTGGAAGCTGCCGGGTCGGTCTTCGATCAACACCATCGTCGGCCGCCCGCGTTCGAGCTCTCGGTCGAGCACCGCGTCGCTGCCCTTGACGCCATTCGCATTCCAGCCGCGGCGGCGCAGGTCGTCGATGAGCGTGGTGGTGCGGATGCCCGAGGCGCTCTGGTCCACCAGGTGGGCGAACGATTCGGCCGTCAGGCCGCGTTCGCCCCAGAAGCGAAGGACCATCGCGGCCGCCGCGCCGCCGCACAAGGCCTCGGTCTGGGCAATGTACGGAACATCGAGGATCTGGATCGGAGCCTGGGGGGCAGGCGGCGCGGAAGCCTGGGCCCAGGCAGCCGGCGGCGCACACAACAGCCACGCGCAGGCGAAAGTCGCCGCGGCGCGCACGGTGGCGCCGCGGCGTAGGAACGAAGGTCAGAGCAACCGCTCGCGAGTGCGGTCAGCGCGGCCGGGAACCAGCTGGAAACTGGGTCGGCACATGGTCGCCGCCCTCCGTGCGCTCGGTAGCTCCAGACCTCGTCATGGTCAATCCAGGGCAACAATGAGGAGGATGAGGACCAGGAGCGCGATGATGATTACGCGTGGTCGAGATTACGACTTTGGACTGGCCACCGGCCAAGGCCTCGTCGACCTGGTTGGCCTGCGCGGTCAGCGTCTGCAAGTCCTGACCGTCGAGCGTCGAAACTGCATCTGCGGCCGTGCGCAGATCCACGCCGAGGCGGCCAGCGACGGCCTTCACATCGGGGTGATCGAGGACGCGGAGCACGGTTGCGCGGTTGGCCTCGGTGGTGGCCACGTGCTGCTGAACCGCCGCGTCGAGCAGGGCCTGCGATGCCACACCGGTCTGCGCCTGAACGCGGGGCGCAAGCGTGACAGCCATGAGCAGAATCGCGACAATGGACGTGGACTTTCGCATGAAAGAGTCGCCTCCTAGACCGTTATGCAGCTGAACGTCACTTCGTTGACTGGTCGAACGCTCCGCACGACGGTCTGATGCGCGGGGAGCGCGCCCATCACGTTGCTGAGCATACAACGCAGGTTCTGCAAGACTGAGTCCAATTCGCCTTTCCATCGACCACACGGCGTGCAAATGTCCACTTCCGGCTCATCCGAGCACTCTCAACAGTGGATGTCGGCTCTCGAGGCGCGCCATCTGTCGGAGCTTCGCTTCGCGGAGGTGACGCGCGCTCTTCGCGCGCTGTCGTCGGCATATGTCGAACGGCGGCACAAGGTCGCCAGCGGATCCACGCTCGACAGTGCGGGGAAGCGCGCGGCCTTTGCGCTTTACTATGGGCCGCTGCATTTCATCGCCACGCAACAGGTGGTCAGGGAACTATCGGCCGCAGACGCCGGCACACGTCCTGGATCTGGGCTGCGGCACCGGCACTGTGGGCGCGGCGTGGGCGCTCACCAGTCCGGCATCGGCGGCGGTGACCGGGATCGACCGCCACCCCTGGGCGGTCGACGAAGCCAAGCGCACCTATCGCGAGCTTGGCGTCAATGGGCATGCGCGCGTCGGCGACATCGCCCGCCTGCCCACGCTGCGCGGCGACACTGCCGTCGTCGCCGGATACGTGCTGAACGAGCTACCCGAACTGGTGCGCCGGCGGGTGGAGGATCAGATCGTCGCGCACGCCGCCAAGGGCTCGCGCGTGTTGATCCTGGAGCCGATCTCGCGAAGCATCACGCCGTGGTGGGACGAAACCGTGGCCCGGATGGCTACGGTCGGAGGCCGCGCCGACGAGTGGCGGTTCCGGGCGGAGGTCCCGGATCTGGTCGCCAGGCTCGGCAAGGCCGCGGGCCTGGATTACCGGGAGCTCCGCCTAGGACGATCTTCGTCCCCTGATTGCTCAATTCACAGTCACAATTCACAAGTCACAAAGAAGATCGGAACTGCAGTTCCGGTCTTCCTCGTTGTGAATCGTGAATTGTGAATTGCTCAGTGCCCGGAACCATGATGTGCGCACCCGAGGTGCCCGCATCCATGATCCACGCGCCGCTGGCGATCGGCTTGGGCGACAGCTTCAGGGTCTCGGCCGTGGCAAACGGCACGGCAATCGTGACGTGGCCGCGCGCGGTCGCCTGGTCGTTGCCTACCAGACCGTAGTAGCCCGAGCCGAACTCCGGCGTCTTGCGCATGCCCGCCTTCTCGGCCGCCTGCACCAGCGCCTCGGCTTCCTTGGCGTTGGGCGCCTTCATGTAGAACTCGCGGTTCTGATCCACGCGCGGCAGGTTGGCCACGCTGGTGCAGTGGGCGCTGAACGGGCGCTGGTGGGGCCATACAGACTGGTCCCAGCACACCAGGCCGTTGGTGCCCGGCCTGAGAACCACACGGCTGCCGTCGGCCGCCCACTTGACCACCATCGCCGCGGCTCGGGCGTTGGCCGGCGCCGCCAGCACGGAGCGGTCGATCATCTCCTGATCGGTCGGAGCCGGGGGCGGGGGCGGGGCCTGCGAGCCTGGGCCGCCGACGCCATCAGACATGCTGCCATCGCCACGAACATCACGCGCTTCATGAGGACCATCCCTTCTATGCCCGCCCGAAGGGCGGCAATCAGACGCTGCGCCGGCGAGGCGAGCCTCCGTTGTCTGAGGCGCAGCCTCGCAGGCATTGTAGGCCATAATCGGCCTCTCGATCCCGGAGGACGCATGTCTTTTCGCACACGTTGGGCAGGTTGTGGAATCGTGGTGGCGATGGCCGCCCTGACGGTGACGGCTGGCCGGGCCCAGCAGAATCAGCCGGTAATCGGCATCGCGCCGGTGGCCGTCAGCGCCGGCCCCTACATGTTCGATACTGCCGAGCAGCACAAGCTGCGCGTGGTGGTCGTGGCTCGCGGCTTGTCGCATCCCTTCAGCCTGGCGTTCCTCCCCAACGGGGATGCGCTCGTGACCGAGCGCGGCAAAGGCCTGCGGCTGATCGCGAACGCGACGGGCGCGCGGGGCGGCGCGGCGATGCTGCAGCCGGACCCGATAGCCGGCGTGCCCACCACCGCGGCGTTCCGGACCGGCGGCCTCCACGAGGTGGCGCTCCACCCGCAGTTCGCCACCAACCAGCTGGTCTACCTGACCTACAACAAGGCCGGCGCCGTGGGCCAGACCCCCAACCAGCGGCAGGGCGCGGTGACGCTCGTGCGCGGCAAGTTCGATGGCAAGGCGCTGAGCGGCGTCGAGGAGCTGATGGTCGGCGACTGGAACAACGGCGCCAGCGGCTCGCGGATCGCGTTCGGCCCCAACGGCATGCTGTACATGACCACCGGCGCGCCGTTCAACGACCAGGCGCAGAAGCTGGACACGGTCTACGGCAAGGTGCTGCGGCTGCGCGACGACGGCAAGGTGCCGCCCGACAACCCGTTCGTGGGGCGCGCCGGTGCGCGGCCCGAGGTGTTCTCGTACGGCCACCGCGATTCGCTGGGCCTGACGGTCCACGCGGCGACCGGCACCGTGCTCAACGCCGAGCACGGGCCCAACGGCGGCGACGAGGTGAACGTCATCCAGGGCGGCCGCAACTACGGCTGGCCGGTTTTCAGCTTCGGCCGCACCTACGAGGGGCCGCGCCAGTCGGAGAGCCCGCTCGGCCCTGGCATCGAGCAGCCGCTCGTCCTGTGGGTGCCGTCGATCGCGCCGACGGGCCTCACCTTCTACACCGGCGACCGCTTCCCGTCGTGGAAAGGCAACCTCTTCGTCGGCAGCGCCCGGCGCGGCGAGGTGCCGCGCACCGGCAGCCTCGAGCGCGTGGTGCTGAACGACAAGCTGGAGGAGCTGCGCCGCGAGACGCTGCTATCCGAGCTGCACCAGCGCATCCGCGACGTCCGCCAGGGGCCCGACGGCCTGATTTACGTGGTCACCGACGAGGACGACGGCGTGCTGCTGCGCCTCGAGCCTGCGTCGTAGTCGTTAGTCGTTAGTCGTTGGCGTCGAAGAGCCGGAAGCCGAAAGGAAGAAAGGAGGCAATCATGCGAGTCTGCCGTGTTGTGCGCCTTGTTCGTCGTCGCGCTGACGCTGCCGGCCATCACCGCCAACTCCCCCGCCGCCAAGCCCGAGGACGTGGGCCTGTCGTCGGAGCGGCTGCAGCGGATCACGAAGATGATCGAACGGCGCATCGCCGCCGGCCAGCTGGCCGGCGCGGTGACGATCGTCGGCCGCCGCGGCAAGGTGGCCCATCACGTGGCGCAAGGCGTGATGGACCGCGATTCGAAGCAGCCGATGGCCACCGGCAGCATGTTCCGCATCGCCTCGATGACCAAGCCGGTGATCGGCGTCGCCGTGATGATGCTGGTCGAGGAGGGGAAGCTCCACCTCAACGATCCGGTGGCGCGCTACATCCCCGAGTTCAAGGACATGAAGGTGGCGGTGCCGCTGCCGGCGGGCGGCCCTGCCCCCGCGCCGACGGGTGGCGCGGCCGCGCCGCGCTTCTACACCGTGCCGGCGCAGCGCGCCATCACCATCAAGGACCTGCTGACGCACACGTCCGGCCTCGGCAGCGGGCCGATGAGCACGAGCGACATCGACAAGGTGGCGCGCAAGGACGGCGAGACGCTGGCCGACTACATCCCGCGCCTCGGCGGCACGGCGCTCGAGTTCCAGCCGGGGTCGCGATGGGCCTACAGCCCCGGCGCCGGATTCGAGACGCTGGGCCGCGTGATCGAGATTGCGTCTGGCGAGCGCCTCGATCGCTTCTTCCGCGCGCGCATCTTCGATCCGCTGGGCATGAAGGACATCACCTTCTGGCCGACCGACGCGCAATGGCCGCGCGTCGCCACTGTCTACGGCCGCGGGCCGAACGGCCTCACCAAGGCCGTGATGCCCAACGACACGATGTCGCGAAACGTCTACTTTCGCGGCTCCGGCGGGCTCTACAGCACGGCGGAAGACTACATCCCGCTGGGCCTGATGCTGGCCAACGGCGGCGAGTTGAACGGCAAGCGGCTGCTCAGCCGCAAGACCGTGGAGATGATGGCGGCTGTGCACGCGCCCGACACGCTGCCGGGCCTGCCGCCCGGGCAGGGGTACGGGCTCAGCGTGCGCGTGGTCACCAACCACGCCGCGCGCAACACCATGCTGTCCGACGGCACCTACGGCTGGACCGGCGCCCAGGGCACGCACTTCTTCGTCGACCCGAAGGAAGGCCTGGTCGGCGTGCTGATGGTGCAGACCTCCGACGGCGAGGTGCAGCGCGAGTTCGAGGACCTGGTCGCCCAGTCGGTGGTGGACTGAGCGCGCACTGAACCGCGCGGCGGGCCGCGGCGTCTTGCGAGGTGAAGCGTGATGCATGACCGCGCCAGCCTCCTGGCTCCCGGCCTCGTGACAGCCGACGCCCACCTCGAGCAGGAGTTCGAGGCGCGGTTGGTCGAGACGTCGAGCTTGGCGTTTCGCGTGGCCTTCAGCGTCCTGCGCCATCAACAGGACGCCGAGGACGTGGCTCAAGAGTCGTTCGCGAAGGCCTACCGGCACTTCACGAGCCTGTCGCGACCGCGACCGCTTCCGGGCCTGGCTCGTCCGCACGGTCTGGCGGACGGCGCTGGACCGGCAGCGCGCCAACCGGCGAAGGGGCGCGCACGAATTCGCCGTCGAAGGATCCTTTCTGACGCGCGTGGCTCGGCTCCGGTCGCGGCGCTGCCTGCCGTTGCCGACGAGCGCGCCGCGCTGTGGGCAGCCATCGACGCCCTGCCCGAGAAGCTGCGGGTCGTGATCGTCCTGGCCAGCATCGAAGGGCACGACATGCGGGAGGTCGCCGCCCTGCTGCGCATTCCCGAAGGCACCGTGAAGTCGCGGCTGTTCCTCGCGCGCCGGCGGCTGAAGGAGGCGCTGCGATGACCGACCAGGAACTCGACCGCGCGCTGGCGAGCGCGCTCGACGTCGAGCACGGGTCCGACTTCCAGGCGCGTGTGCGCATGCGCGTGGCCGCAGAGCCTGCCGCCTTCACCGCGCTTGCCGTGGCCGACGGCGGCGGCAGCGGCCGCCGTGGTGATCGCTGGCCGTGAGCGTCTGGCCCGCGCGTGGAGGAAGAGCCGGCGGGCCGGCGGGCTTCGGCGGCGGCCGGGTCCACCGACGTCAGCAGTGCCGGACGTATCGAGCCGCGAACAGAGGGCCCGGCGCCAGTGGCCGTCGCTACAGCGCGGACGGCGCAGGCGCCGCGGCCGGCGGGCACGTCTGGTGAGCCGGCCACGGCCGGTCGATTCGCTGCCGGCGCCGCTGATCTCTCGCGAAGACGCCAGCTCGGTGCGCCTGCTGGTGGCCAGCGCCCAGCAGGGAATCGCGGCGGACCTGTTGTCGTCCTCGGACGGGCACGATCGACCGCTCGAGGTGGCCGCCTTGGAGGTGCCGTTGCTCGGCGCCGAGCGCGCCGATCGAGATGAACGCGCGTCGATGCTGGAGAACACCAATGAGGATGCCGAGCCCACAGTGGCTGCCGATCGCTGCTCTGAGTGCTGTGTTGGCCAGCACGCCTGCACAGGCACAGGAGCCGAAGCCCACTCCGCCGGCTCCGGCTCCGGCACCACAGCCCGATGCAACCAGCGCGACACGCTCGGTCCGCTGGTGCCGCTGGACGTGCAGGTGGTGGTCAACCGCTATCAGGGCGACAAGCGCGTGAGCAGCCTGCCCTACACCCTGGCGGTCAACGCCAACGACCGCACGATATCGTCCATCCGGATGGGTGCGCGCGTGCCGGTTTCGCGAGGCGCCACGGCGCCAGCCGTCTCCCGCCGGTCGAGTACCAGAGCATTGGCACGAACATCGACTGTTTCGCCCGCACGATGGACGACGGCCGGTTCCAGGTGAACCTGGTGATCGAGGACTCGTCGATCTACGAGAACGTGCCCGGCGCCGTGCAGCCCAGCACGGACGACAAGGCGCCCGTGTTCCGGTCCTTCAAGTCCACGAACACCCTGGTGCTGCGCGACGGCCAGACCCGCCAGTTCACCGCCGCCACCGACCGCGTGAACGGCGAGGTGGTGCGGATCGAGGTCACGCTTCGCATCGTGAAATGAACCCGATCACTCTAGCAACCGTTCCAGCGAGGCCTTCTTCGCCGGCCACTCGGAATCGAGCATCGCGAACCAGGCGGTGTCGCGGTTGCGGCCCTTGCGCACCATGTGCTGGCGGAACACGCCCTCGAAGGTGAAGCCCAGCTTCAACGCCGCCGCCCTCGATCGGCCGTTCAACGCGTCGCACTTCCACTCGGCCCTCCGGTAGCCCCACTGCTCGAAGCACGCGGTCAGCAGCGTCAGCGCCATGTCGGCGTTGACGCCGGTGCCCTGCACCGCCGGCACGTACCAGATGTGGCCCAGCTCCAGCGTCTTCATGTCGGGGACGATGCGCAGCAGGCTGCACATGCCGACGGCGCGGCCGGTGGCGCGCTCCACCACCGCGTAGAACAGCGGGTCGCTGGTCACCGCGCAGGAATCCAGCCACGCGCGCATCGTCTCCGCGTTCGCGAACGGGCCGTACGACAGGTAGGTCCACATCCCCTCGGCCGCGGGCGTGTGGCTGCCGGCAAAGAGATCCGCGACGTGGCGGCCGGGATCGATCGGCTCGAGGTCGTGGCGAACGCCGGACAGTGGTCGGCGCTCGGGCACGCGGGCCGGCGTCATGTCGGCTGGCGCCCCGGTCGGCCACGACCGCGGCTGCCGTTCCGCCCAGGCCCGGATCTGGCCGACGTGGTGCTGCAGATGACGCACGTAGTCGTGCATCAGGTAGCCGACGCGTGATCGGCTCTGATCCGTTCGGCGCGATTGCCGACGCTGCAGCGGCCTCCGCGCTGGTGCTCCTCATGAGGTGCACGAGGTGGCGGTTGTAGGCGCTCCACAGCGAGACCAGGCTCTCCCACGGCCGGTCGCGATGCCGCGAGCGGCTCACCCACTCGTCCTGCGTGTAGCCGTCGAAGCGCTCCACGCCTGGCGGCTGGCCGATCACGAAGCGCCGGTGGTTGTTGCAGGCTGAATCGATCAGGTGTCCCAGCGTTTCACGCGCGCACCAGCCGCCGGGCCGCAGCGGCTCCAGCGACGAGGCCTCGTCCACGCGCGTGAAGGCGCGCAAAGCCGCGTCCACCGCCGCATCGAGCGCCGCCGCCGACTCGTGTGGAGTTCCATACTCCGACATAAACGTCAATTGTACTCGTGGTAATCTGCCTTCTTCGGATGGACCTGCACGACAGCAGCGCCCAGAACACCGGGAACAGTCGTCTCCTCCCCCTCACGCTCACGGCCATCGGCGTCGTCTACGGCGACATCGGCACCAGCCCGCTGTACACGATTCGCGAGTGCTTCTTCGGCGCGCACGCCGTGGCCCTCAACCACGACAACGTGCTGGGCGTGCTGTCGCTCATCCTCTACGCGCTCCTGATTGTGGTGTCGGTCAAGTACATCGCCATCGTGATGCGCGCCGACAACCAGGGCGAAGGCGGCATCCTCGCGCTGGCGACGCTGCTGCCGGAAAAGCGCGGCCGCAGCCAGGTGGCGGGACGGCTGGCTGAGGGCCGCCCGGTGCTCGTGCTGCTGGCCATCTTCGGCGCCGCGCTGCTGTATGGCGACGGCATGATCACGCCGGCGATCACGGTGCTCGGCGCGATGGAAGGGCTGACGGTCGCCACGCCGCTCTTCGAGCCCGTACGTGATGCCGCTGTCGCTGGCGATCATCGTCGGCATCTTCCTGATCCAGCGCTACGGCACGGACAAGGTGGGACGGCTGTTCGGGCCCGTCATGGTGGTGTGGTTCATCACCATCGCCGTGCTGGGCGTGGCGGGCATCGCGCGCGAGCCGGCGGTGATCGCGGCGCTGAACCCGATCTACGGCTTCCGCTTCTTCCTCGACAACGGCTGGCAGGGGTTCGCGGTGCTGGGCGCCGTGGTGCTGGCGGTGACCGGCGGCGAGGCCCTGTATGCCGACATGGGCCACTTCGGCAAGCGGCCGATCCGCCTGGCGTGGTACGCCCTGGTGCTGCCCTCGCTGATGCTCAACTACTTCGGCCAGGGCGCGCTGGTGCTGAGCGATCAGCACAACGCCATGCAGCCGTTCTTCCTGCTGGCGCCATCCTGGTTTCTGTTCCCGCTGGTGGTCATCGCCACCTCTGGCCGCGGTCATCGCCTCGCAGGCGCTCATCTCCGGCGCCTTCTCGCTGACGCGCCAGGCGATTCTGCTGGGCTACGCGCCTCGCCTCGACATCGCCCACACGTCCCACCACGAGATGGGCCAGGTCTACGTGCCGCAGGTCAACTGGGGCCTGATGTTCTGCACCATCGCCATCGTGCTCGGCTTCCAGACTTCCACGGCGCTGGCCGCCACCTACGGCATCGCCGTCACGATCACGATGGTCATCACCGCGATGCTGCTGCACGTCGTGATGACCGAGCGGTGGAAGTGGCCGCCGCTCGTGGCCGCGGCCATCACCACCACGTTCCTGGTGATCGACGTGACGCTGATGGGCGCCAACCTGCTCAAGGTGATGCGCGGCGGCTGGCTGCCGCTGGGCGTCGCGGCGCTGGTGTTCACGCTGATGACCACGTGGAAGACCGGCCGCCGGCTGGTGGCGGAACGGCTGACGGCGCGCGCCATCCCGGTACCGGATTTCATGGCCAGCGTGGCGGCGATGCGGCCGACGCGGGTCACCGGCACGGCGGTGTTCATGACGGCGCAGCCGCATGGCACACCGCCCGCGCTGGTGCACAACCTGCGCTACAACAAGATCCTGCACGAGCACGTGGTCATCCTGACCGTCAGCACGACCCACAGCCCGTATGTGAGCTTCGAGGACCAGGTGACGGTCGAGAAACTCGGGCAGGGCATCTACAACATGAAGGTGCGATACGGGTTCATGCAGGACCCCGACGTGCCCGCGGCGCTGGTGCACGCCGCGGCCCTGGGGCTGGCGCTCGACCCTGGCGACGTCACCTACTTCCTCGGACGCGAGACCATCATCGTCACCGAACGCCGGGGCATGGCGGTGTGGCGCGAGAAGCTGTTCGTCCTGATGGCCCGCAACGCGGTCCGCGCGACGGCGTTCTTCCGGCTGCCTCCCGAGCGGGTCGTGGAGTTGGGCGTGCAGGTAGAGGTCTAGGCTGCAGGCTACCGGCTCCCGGCTTCACGGCTTCGAGCTACGGCCGCTTCTTGCTGAAAGCGCCCGACGCATGCGCGCCGGGATCGGCCGGCCGGCCGGTGAACAGTTCGAACGCCTGCACCGCCTGAAACACGGCCATCCCGCTCCCATCGAGGGTCGTGCAGCCCGCGCTGGCGCGCGGCGCGCAGCAGCGCGGTTTCGAGCGGGAAATAAATCACTTCGGCCAGCCACTGGCCGGCGTGCAGGAGCGCGGGGTCGAACGGCGTGCCCGGATGCGACGCCATCCCGACGGGTGTGGCCTGCACGACGCCGTCGGCGCCGGCAAGCGCCGTCGCCGCCATCGACCGCCGCTCACGCGGCCCGGACCGAACGCGCGGCTCATGGCGTCCGCGAGGCCGGCCGCCCGCTGGTGGTCCACGTCCGCGATGCGCAATCCACGTGCGCCCATGGTCAGGAGCGCGTAGGCCGTTGCCGCGCCGGCACCGCCCGCGCCGAACTGCGCGACCCGGTCGAGGCGGACACCCGGCAGGCCCTCGCGCATGCTCTCGCGGAACGCCCACCAGTCGGTGTTGTGGCCGGCGCGCCGGCCGTCGCGCAGCACGACGGTGTTGACCGCGCCGAGCGCGCGGGCGTCGTCCGAGATCTCGTCGAGGAGCGGAAGCACGGCCTGCTTGCAGGGGTGCGTGATGTTGACGCCGCTGAACCCCAGGGCCTGGGCCTCGGCGAGCAGCGCCGGCAGCGCCTCGACGCCCACTCGCAGCACGTCGAGATCGATCAGCCGGTACTCGGCCTCCAGGCCGTGCGCCGCCGCCTCGGCCAGGTGCATGGCCGGCGACCGTGAGGCCTGGATGCCGGCGCCAATCAGGCCCAGTCGCACGGAGGGGTCAGCAGCCCGTCACCGCAGCAGCCTGGAGGCGGTCGGGGTGAAGTCGGCCCTCGCCCACGCCTTCTTGAAGCGCGCCTCGGTCAGCGCCGCGTCGGCGGCCTTGCCCTGGGCGCGCAGCGCCTGCAGCAGCCCGAACAGGGCCCAGCCGTTCTCGCGGTTGCGCCGCAGGTCCTCCCAGTAGACGGTCTCGGCCTCGGCCGCGCGGCCCGCCTCGAGCAGCACCGCGCCGAGCGCGTGCCGCGGCGGGAAGTGGAACTCGGACGGCTCGGTGTACACCAGGCTGTCCTCGAGACGGACGGCCTTGTCCAGGTGCGCGATCGCGCGATCGAAGTCCTTGCGCGAGGCCGCGATCTCGCCCGACAGCATCTCGACCGCCGGCTCGAGGATCGCCAGCGCGGTGTTGGGAGAGAACATCGGCTGCTTCAGCGACTCGTCGCTCATCAGCGCCTTCAGCTTCGCCAGCTCCGCCTCGGCCATCGCGCCCTGGCCGGTGGCCACCAACGACAGGCCGCGCGCGTAGTGCCACACCGCACGCAGCGGCAGCGCTGTAGGCGGGCGGCTCCGGCTCCTTCAGCATCTCCTGCCACTTCCCGAACCGCGTCAGCGCGTAATACGGCGTCAACCGGAACCCCGCCACCAACGGCAGCGCCTTCAGCGTCTCGTCGTCGATCTTGGCCGCCAGCTCGCGCGCCGACTTGATCGCCAGCGCGCTCTGGCCGTCGAAGGTCGCCGCGAACCACAGGAAGTGGATGTTGTGCGGGTAGTAGGCCATCGGGTAGAGGCCTTGCGCGCGACACTGCGAGATGTAGTCCTCGTCGGCGGCGATGGCCAGCTGGTTGCTCTTGATGGCGTCGGCATAGCGGCCGACGCGCTGATAGATGTGGGCCGGCATGTGCACCATGTGGCCGGCGGCCGGCATCAGCGTCAGCAGCGTGTCGGCGGCGCGCTCGGCCTTTTCGGGCGTGCCCGTCCCCTCCATCAGGTGGATGTACATGTGCACGCGCGCCTGGATGCTTGGGGTTGCGGGCCATCACCCGCTCGGTCAGCCCGACGATGTCGGCGGTGTATTCGTGCGGCGCGCCGTCACGCTGCCAGTAGCCCCACGGCCGCAGATCCATCACCGATTCCACGTACAGCATCGCGGCGTCGAGATCGTCCGGATACTTCTGGTGCAGCTGCCGCATGGCGGTGGCGTAGGCCTCGTCGCGCGGCCGCCGATCGTCGGCCTTGCCGGAATAGCGTTGGGCCAGGGCGTCGATGTAGGCGCGCTCGCGAACCGACGCGCGCATCCGCAGCTTCTGCGCCTGCTGCACCAGCTCGAAGGCCTGCGGCTCCTCGTTGGGCTCCATCGCCGCGTTGATGTTCGGGCCCAGCACCAGCGCCTGCCCCCAGTAGGCCATCGCCAGGTTCGGATCCAGGCGCGCGGCCTCGCGGAACGCGCGGCGCGCTTCGGCGTGGTTGAACGCGTAGGCGAGGTTGAGCCCCTGGTTCATGAACCGCTGCGCCTGCCGGCTGGTGGTGCTGACCAGAAACGTGTGCGAGCCCAGGTTCTGGAGCCGCGGCGCCAGCGCGCCGGAGGGCGACGCCTGCAAGGCCGGCCGCGGCGGCTCGGCGTAGTGGACGTGCCCACCCGCGGGCGCGGCCACGGTCTGGCCCGCGCTGAGGCTGGGAACGCACGCGAGCACGGCGAAGCCAGCCGCGGTCGTAACGGTGCGGATTGAGTTCATGACGGCCGTCTCCCTGAACCTCCCGCCGGACAGGGCGGCAGGCGACTCCAGCCCAGTGTAACCGGAGGGCGGAGAGACGGCCCAAGCAGTCTGGAACCATCGCGCGTACACCGAGCTATTGACCCGGAGGCCGCCGGCCGAATCGCTCGACATACAGGCCGTGCTCCACTCCGTCGGCGATGTACCTGCCCACGAGATCACCCCGTTCGTTGATGTTGAAGAAGCAGGTGTCTACCGAGCCCGGGACGAGATATGTGTGAATCGTCCCATCTCGGAGCCGCACGTACGCGCGATTCGCAGGCGCGCCTGCCGGCCGATAATAGCCAGCCAGCTCACCGGAGGCCGACATCCACATGCCTCCGGTTGCGCTCCCCGTATGCAAGGCGCCCGGAACGTCGACCGTCTCGAATCCGTCCTTCGAGAGGATGTAGCCGTGAAACCGTGCATCGGCAGTCTGGTACACGCCGGTGATGTCACCTTGTGGCGTAATTCCCGAGGCCTCGGTTGCGATTGCTCCAGGCGCGTCGATGGTGAGGAAAGACCCGTCGCGGCCCCGGAAGAACCCGTGGACGGTGAGATCGGGGAGCGTATATCTCCCGACAATCTCGCCGCGTGGACCGATGCCGAATCCACGGGTGTCGATCGCTCCTGGCACGTCGATGCTGAGGAACTCGGGCCCGTCCTTGATGAACGCATGGAACACGCTGTCCGCGCTCTGGTAGGCGCCGACCAGCTGTCCTGCCGCATTGATCCCGCGACACTGGGTGAACACCGCCTCTGGATACGCGAACGTCGAGAGATCGCCGTTACTGGGTCGCACGAACCCCAACCGAACGCCATTTACCTGGGTTCCGCCGCACAGGTCTCCCTGAGCGTTCAGCCCGATGACCCGCGTAAAGGTCGCACCGGGAACGTCGACAGTGAAGGCTCCCTGCGCGTAAACCAGCGAGCCCCACGACAGCATCAAGCACAGGAAGGCGAGTGCACGGCGACTAACGGCAAATCCGGGTAACTGGCTCATGGCGATTCTCCTCTGTATGGGGATCGCGCAAACCGGAGCGGAAATACGTCACGGCGGAAGGCCCGGAGCGACTGATTTCGGGGCGGCGCCCTATACTGTTCCTCGACTACAGGAGACCCTCCCTGACCCCGTCACGCGACGTCACGGCGTTGCTCGGCGAGTGGAGTCGCGGCAACCGCAGTGCACTCAATCAGTTGCTGCCGCTCGTCTATGCGGAGCTCCGTCGCATTGCGGCCCGCCAGCTTGGTGGCGAGCGGGCCAACCACTCCCTGCAGGCGACGGCGCTCGTTCATGAGGTGTACCTGCGGCTCGTCGATCAACGGCAGGTCGATTGGCAGAATCGAGCGCACTTCTTTGGTGTCACGGCGCAGGTCATGCGCCGGATCCTGGTCGATCACGCCCGGCGTCGCAGCGCGAGCAAGCGGGGCGGCGGTGTGCAGTGCGTGTCGATTGACGAGGCAGGAGAGGTATCGGCGTCGAACGAGATGCCTATCCTCGCGTTGGATCACGCGCTCGATCGCTTGGCAGAGGCCGACGCTGACCTGGCTAGAATCGTCGAGCTTCGGGCATTTGGCGGACTCACCATAGAGGAAGCGGCGCATGTGCTCAATGTGTCGCCATCGACCGCGACGCGGGACTGGCGCACCGCGAAAGCGTGGCTGCATCGCGAACTCGGCTCCGAGGTCCGTCAGTGACCGACGAGCGTTGGCAGCGCGCCAAGGCGCTCTTTCAAGCCGCAGTAGAGCTGCCGGCCGAAGAGCGCCACGCGTTCGTGGTCAATGCGTCTGGCGACGATGATGAACTGCGTCGCGAAGTCGAGTCGCTTCTGATGTCGGACGCCGCGGGCACTGGCATCCTCGATCGGCTGCCCGTCGCCAGTGAAGCTCTCCTCGCCAATCCTCTCATCGGCCCACCAGCGTCGATGGTGCAAACAACGGAGCCGACGATTCTCGCCTCCGGCCGCCGGTTCGGCGCCTACGAAATCGTGGCGCCCCTTGGCGCCGGCGGGATGGGCGAAGTGTACAAGGCGCGCGACACGCGGCTCGGCCGCACGGTCGCGATCAAGGTCCTGCCGGCGCACGTCGCGCACGATCCTCGATCGCGCGAACGCTTCGAGCACGAAGCGCGCGCCGTCGCTGCGTTGAGCCATCCGCACATCTGCACGCTCCACGACGTCGGGGAGCAGGATGGCATCGACTTCCTGGTGATGGAACTGCTTGAAGGCGAGACGCTGCAGGCGCGACTCGTCAAGGGTCCGTTGCCGATGGCGCACGCGCTTCGGCTCGCGGTCCAGATCGCGTCGGCACTCGACAAGGCTCACCGCGCCGGCATCGTGCATCGCGATCTCAAGCCTGGCAATGTCTTCCTCGTCCGCGGCGACGGGGCTTCAGCGCCGCTGACCGCGAAGCTGCTCGACTTCGGGCTGGCCAAGACCGTGACGCCTGCGGGCCTGGCGAGCCCCGGTACTGTGACGCGTCCCGCCGGATCTCACGGCGTCCGGCCTGATCGTCGGCACCGTTCAGTACATGGCACCGGAACAGATCGCAAGGGAAGGCGGTCGACGGGCGCACGGACATCTTCGCGTTCGGCACTCTCCTTTTCGAGATGCTCACGGGAAGGAACGCGTTCGAGGCGAACGGCAATGCAGCGCTGATGGCGGCCATCCTGGAGCGAAAGCCGGCGCCGCTCTCGAGTCTCCAGCCGCTGGCGACGCCCGCGCTCGAGCGCCTGGTCGCAACCTGTCTGGCCAAAGACCCAGACGAGCGCTGGCAGACGGCACGCGATCTCCTGCGCGAGCTGCAGTGGCTCGCCGACTCGGATGCCGCGTTGAAGGCAGAATCGGAGTCCGGCAAGCGCGCGGCGGCGGTCGGCCGGCCGCGGGCGAGGGCCGGGCGCCTGGCATGGCTGATGGCCGCGGGGGCGGTCCTTGTGGCGGCGGGCGCGGCGGCCGTCATATGGTTCGGGCGGGCGACAGGGCCAGCGGCTCCAGCGCCGCTGATGCGCCTGACGTCGGACGCAGGCCTCACCACGGATCCCGCGCTCTCGCCGGACGGGAAGCTGGTGGCCTATGCTTCGGACCGGGCCGGCGCCGACGGCCTGGATATCTGGGTGAAGCAGGTCGAGGGCGGTGACCCCACTGCGGCTGACCTCCGATCCCGTCGATGAGTATGAACCCTCGTTCTCTCCCGACGGCAACCGGATCGTGTTTCGCTCGGAGCGGGACGGCGGTGGCATCTACACGATCCCGGCGCTGGGCGGAGAAGCGCGTTTGATCGCCAAGGGAGGTCGCGAGCCGCGTTTCTCGCCGGACGGCGCCCGCCTCGCTTTTGTGGCCGGGGCAGGAGGATTGAGCGGCGGCGGACGAGGCGGGCTCTTTGTCGTACCGTTCGCTGGGCGGTACGCCGCAGTCACGGGTCCCGGATGCCGTCGGCGCCGCCCGGCCGGTCTGGTCACCTGACGGCAAGTTCATTCTGTTTGCGACCGGCGTCTATCGGCCCGTCGGTTGGGGGATTGTCGATTCAGAGACCGGCTCCCAGGCTGCGCACATCGTGTTGTCGCTGACCGAGTTCAAGAAGAAGACAGGCCTGGCTGACTTGGTCCCGTACGAGTGGATGCCGGGGAACCGCATCTTGTTCGTGGCGAAATCCGGCGACAGCTCTCACTTGTTCGAGATTGGGATCGTGCCCCCGAGTCTGACCACAGAAGAGTGGCGCCTGGACTCCTCCGCGACGCGGCTCACCTCCGGGACCGCGCAGGACGAACGGCCTTCTCTCGCTCTCAGCGGGCCGGGGACAGGCGCCCGGCGGTTGGCGTTCGCCAGCCTGGTCCGAAGCGAGCACATCTGGAGCCTCGAGCTGGATACCAACAAGCCACGGACGGGCGGCAAGGTCCAGCCACTGACTCAGGGGAGCGGCTTCAATATCTTTCCATCCATCTCCTCGGACGGGACGAAGCTCGCCTTCATCTCCCACGCCGCCTATAACGACGAAGTCTGGCTGCTTGACGTGAAGACGGGTAAGAAGCTCCTGCTCTCCAACAAGGTCTCCGTCAAGTTCAAGCCGTTCGTTCATGCTGACGGCTCACGCGTCTTTTGGGAGGATGTGCCGGACAAAGCGAGTTACATTGTGCCTCCTTCAGGCGGAGCGACAGAAAAGCTGTGCGACGAGTGCGGCTGGCCGTGGGATTGGTCTGCCGACCACACGCGGATTCTGCATTTCGGATTCAAGTCCCCCTCGGTTGTGGCTTCCATGCTGAATCTCGAAACGGGGAAACGGAGTGTGTTTCTGGAAAGTCCCGGCAAGAACGTTTACGGCGTCCGTTGGTCGCCAGACAGCCGATGGATCGCCTTGCAGGCTGAGAGTGAACAGACTCGGTCACGGCTGTACGTCGCTCCTTTTACCGACGACCAGGGCCCGAGCGAGACCGCCTGGATCCCGATCACAGACGGCTCGACAAAGGACGAATCACCAGGCTGGTCGCCCGACGGCAACTGGGTCTACTCGTTCTCCAACCGGGACGGTTTCGACTGCATCTGGGCCTATCCACTCGATCCTCGAACCAAGAGGCCGAGCGGACAAGCGGTCGCTGTCTTTCACTCGCACGGCTCGCGGCTGTCGCTGCGCAACGCAAACCAGATCTCGCGGACCATGTCCGTCGCCAGGGACAGAATCGTTTTCAATCAAGGCGAGATCACTGGCGACATCTGGATGACGGAAATACCGCAGTAAGCGTTCCTGTCCTCCCCCCGTCAGGGCAGCTGACGCGATCGGCGGTGACCAGCGTCAAGTCGAAGATCTGCGCGGTGGCGACCAGGAAGCGATCGGCCGGATCGCGATGCTTGCTCACGAGCGCTCGACTCGCCAAGGCGACTTCGACTGTGAGCGGTGCCTCCTCCACCGGGGCCTTGACCAGCGCCTCCCGAATCCACTCGGCCGGCGGACGGTCCACGCGAACACGTCTCCGCTCGATGAGCAGATGGGCCTCCCACACACTGAGCGGCGACAGCCGTCGACGGTTCCCGTCTCCTGCGAGTGCGTCAGCGACCCGCTGCGACAGGCGCTCCGGCTCGAGGAGGCTCCACAGCCAGATGCGTGTCGAGCAGCAGGTTCACTTGAGCGCGTTCCAGGACGACGCGTCTTCTACAGGGGCGATGAGGTCGTCCTCGATTCGCCCCCGCCCGCGCATCGCTCCCAGCCAGGACGACCCGCGGGACGAGACGCGCGCCGGGACGACGTCCGCCAGGGGCTTGCCGAAGCGCGTCACGCGCAGGGGCCGTCCAGTGGCGCGCACCCGGTCGAGCGCAGCCAAACAGGTCGCTTTGAACTTCGAAACGGCGATCTCGTCCACGGCAAGATCGTGCCACGGTCAATGACCATGGTCACACTGATTCTGAGCCGTTCAGCGCACAGATGCCCGTCGATCTATGCGAAGCCGGTATAATCCGGGTTTCGCCCACGACCAAGCGGGCCAAGGAGCGAGCGCGTCGCCATGAGTGAGAGTTTGGAGCAGCTGCTGCAGACGGTCCCGACCCCGGTGGACCTGCTACGCAATTCCCAGATCGGGCCGTATGCCTTTCCGGTCGTGAAACACGAGTTCACCAACTGGCGGGACGAGCAGCGCTCGTGGCGCGAAACCTGTGCGCTGTTCGACCAGTCGCACCACATGACCGACCTGTATCTGGACGGGCCCGACGCGCTGAAGCTCCTGACCGACGTCGGCGTGAACAGCTTCAAGACCTTCAAGCCGGACACGGGCAAGCAGATCGTGTGCTGCAACCACCAGGGCTACGTGATCGGCGACGCCATCCTGTTCTATCTCGGCGAGAACTCGTTCAACATCGTCGGCCGCCCGCCGGTGGCCAACTGGGTCCAGTTCAACCTCGAGAAGGGCGGCTACAAGGCCACGGCCGTGCGCGACGAACGTTCGGCGCAGAACCAGGGCCGCCGCAAGGCCTACCGCTTCCAGATCCAGGGCCCCAATGCGCTCAAGGTGATGGAAAAGGTCACCGGCAAGCCCGTGCCGGAGATCAAGTTCTTCCACATGGATGCGTTCACCATCGGCGGCAAGCACGTCCGCGCGCTGCGCCACGGCATGGTGGGCCAGCCGGGCTGGGAGCTGTTCGGCCCGTGGGAGGAAGGCGACGCCGTGCGGGACGCCCTGGTCGAAGCCGGGCGCGAGTTCGGCATCCGCCAGGTGGGCGCACGCACCTATCCCACTTCCACCATCGAATCCGGATGGATTCCGTCGCCGCTGCCGGCCGTCTACACCGGCGACGACATGAAGGCCTACCGGCAGTGGCTCAAGCCGACGAGCTACGAGTCGATGGCGTCGCTCGGCGGCAGCTTCTACTCGAACGACATCAGGGACTACTACCTGACGCCGTGGGACCTGGGCTACGGATCGCTGGTGAAGTTCGACCACGACTTCATCGGCCGGGCGGCGCTGGAGAAGATGGCCGCGTCGCCGCAGCGCAAGAAGGTGACCTTCGTGTGGGACGGCGAGGATCTGGCGCGCGCGGTCGGGTCGCTGTTCCAGGGCGGCACCGGCAACCTCCCGAAGTACGTGGATCTGCCGCTGGCCAACTACGCCACGCTGCCCTTCGACAAGGTGGTGAAGGACGGGCAGACCGTGGGCCTTTCCACCTACACCGCCTACACCTACAACGAGCGCGCCATGCTGTCGCTGGGGTGCATCAACCAGGAGTTCAGCGAGCCGGGCACGCAGGTGACGGTGGTGTGGGGCGAGGAAGGCGGCGGCTCCAGCAAGCCGACCGTCGAGCGCCATTCGCAGGTGATGGTGCGGGCCACGGTGGCGCCGGCGCCGTACGGCCAGGTGGCGCGCGAGGCGTATCGGCCGAAGTAGCGTGACGACGCCGGGCGTCCTCGTCTCCATCAACGCGTCGGGCGGAGGCGTCCCGAAGCTGCCGCGGCACCGGGCCGCGGTGACCGCCGGGGGCGTGGAAGGCGATCGCCAGCGCGACCTGCGCTACCACGGCGGCCCCGACCGCGCCGTGTGCCTCTACTCCTTCGACCTCATCCGCGCCCTGCAGGACGAGGGACACCAGGTCTCGATCGGGCTTCTGGGTGAAAACCTGACCGTGATGGGGCTGGACTGGCGGCGCCTGACGCCGGGCACGCGCATCCAGGTCGGCGGCGTCCGGCTGCTGATCACGGCGTTCGCGGTGCCCTGCAAGAACCTGTCGCCGTACTTCGCCGAGGGCAAGATCTTCCGCATCTCGCAGAAGGTGCACCCGGGATGGAGCCGCGCCTACGCGCGCGTGGAACAGCCGGGCACGGTGCAGATCGGCGATCCGGTGCGCCTGGTCGAGGACGAGGACGCGCCGGCCGCGGACCTCGTCCGCGCGGCTGACGGTGCGGCGCAGCGGCACCTTGCGGGTCGCCGCTCCCGCTGGCCCAGGCGTTTCCGTTCTTCACGCCGGACGGCGAGCGCCTGTGGGTGCCGGACTTCGATCCCGCAGTATCTGCACCCGCTGTCGGGTGAGCAGGGGCCTGGGCGCCATCTTCACCACCGACGCACGGCGGCGAGGACACGCTGTGGATGGTGCTGCGGTTCTCGCCGTCCGAGGGCGTCGCCGAGTACGCGCGCGTGACGCCCGGGTCTCGCGGCGGCACGGTGCGCGTGGCGCTCGAAGCCGTTGACGAGGCCCGCACGCAGGCGACCGTCACCTACGAGCTCACCTCGCTGTCGGATGCCGGCGACCAGGTGCTGGCCGCTTTCACTGAATCCGCCTACGCCGCGATGCTGGCGGACTGGGAAGGGAGAATCGCCAGAGCGATCGCATGCGATTCCTTTGACTAGCAGGCCACGGCTTCGTTTGACCCCATGTGGGGACAGTGCTAGATTGTCTCATGGCTGAGCTGAAGGTGCGTCAGTTGGAGAATCGTGTCGCGACTGCACTGCGATCTCGCGCGGAACGTCGCGGCGTTTCACTCGAAGAAGAAGTCCGTTCGACGTTGACGGCAGCCGTTGATGCCCGGAAGGACGCCTTCGCCCGACGAGCAGCCGCGTGCCGGCGAGCTGTCGGAAACCGCCCTGGTCCTTCGAGGCTCGACAGCGCCAGGCTCGTGCGCAAAGAGCGCGATGCCCGTGGTTGAGCGCCCGGCTCCGGTCGTCCTCGATGCATCGGTCGCTGTCCGGTGGGTCGTACCTGAGCGCGGAAGCGAAGAGGCTGCCGCCCTGCTCGGTCAGCCTCTTGCGTGGCTGGCGCCACGCCTGTTCGTAACCGAGGTGGCGTCGGCTCTTCGGCGAAAGGTGAGCGGCGGCGAGATCTCCGGCCACGTCGCGTCCCACGCGCTCAGTACCTTGGTGGACGCGATCGACGACGGCCTGATTCAACTCGCTGACGACGAGCACATCGTCGCATCAGCATTGACGCTCGCCCTTACTCTCGATCGCAAGCTGCCCGACTGCCTCTACCTCGCCCTCGCCGAGCGCGAAGGCGCTGCACTCGCGACCGCGGACCGAGCGTTGATCCTCATGGCGCGTTCCCGCGGAGTGAAGGTCTTGTCGATTCCTTCAGCGTAGCCGCGCGGCCGTTTCGATCGAGCCGGACGCGGCGACGGACTACAATCCAGCGAACGACTTGAAGGAGGCCGCATGGTGAGGTCGTGGATGGCGCTGGCGGTTGTGCTGGCCGCCGGGGCGTCGGTAGGCGCGCAGTGGCTGAAATACCCGACGCCCGGCGTGCCGCGGACCGCCGACGGCCGGCCCAACCTCGAAGCACCCGCACCTCGCCTGGCCGACGGCAGACCTGACTTCTCGGGTATCTGGCAGCTGCAGCCCCGACCCTGTACCGGCGACGCCTGCAGCGACGACTACCCGGCTGGCCCCGAGTTCATCAACATGGGCGCCAGCTTGAAGGACGGGCTGCCGTATCAGCCATGGGCCCGCAAGCTGGTGGCGGAGCGGACCGAGCAGCTCGGGCGGGACGATCCGGTCGGGTTCTGCAAGCCCAGCGGCGCGGTCCGCATCCTGACCTTCCCGCCCTTCCGGAAGTTCCTGCAGCCGCCCGGCCTGTTCGTGATCCTGTCGGAACGCGACGTCACCTTCCGTCAGATCTTCCTCGACGGCCGGCCGCTGCCCGACGATCCGACGCCGACGCCCAATGGCTATTCGATCGGACGCTGGGACGGCGACACGCTGGTGGTGCAGACGGTCGGATTCCGAGACGGTACCTGGCTCGACCGCAACGGCAGCCCGATGACCGACGCGGCGAAGATGACCGAGCGGTTCCGGCGGGTGAACTTCGGCCGCGTGGACGTGGAGCTGACGATCGACGACCCCAAGGCCTACACCCGGCCGTGGACGGTCACCCTGCGCCAGCGCATCGTGCTCGACACCGAGCTGCTCGACTACCACTGCACCGACAACGAAAAAGACGCCGCGCGCATGATCGGCAAGTAGGTCAGGCCACAGGCTACGGGCTCCAGGCTACCGGCGGACCACCCGATCGGGCGATGCGCCCGGGCGGGACGGGCGCTACAAGGGAACCATGGCCGCGGCAGCCCATTCCCAGGCAGCGCCGGACGCGGCGCTGCTCGACGCCTACTCCACCGCCGTCACCGACGCGATCGACATCGTGGGACCCTCCGTGGTGCGGGTCGAGCACGACCGCCACGGCGGCTCCGGCGTCATCTTCGCGCCGGATGGCTTCGTGCTGACCAACAGCCACGTGGTGAACGGCGCCAGCCGATGCGACGTGCGCCTGTCCGACGGCTCGCGGCTGCGCGCCGATCTGGTCGGCGACGATCCGCACACCGACCTCGCCGTGTTGCGGGTGTCCGAATCCTCGCTGCCCTGGGTGCCGATCGGCGACTCGCGCACGCTCAAGGTCGGGCAGATCGCGATCGCCATCGGCAACCCGTACGGCTTCGATCATTCGGCGACGGCCGGCATCGTCAGCGGCCTCGGCCGATCCCTGCGCGCCAGGTCGGGCCGGCTGATGGACGACATCATCCAGACCGACGCCTCGCTGAATCCCGGCAACTCGGGCGGTCCGCTCGTGACCTCGCGCGCCGAGGTGATCGGCATCAACACCGCCGTGGTGCTGCCGGCGCAGGGCCTGTGCTTCGCCGTGGCCGCCAACACGGCGCGGTTCGTGGCCTCCCGCCTGATCGCCGACGGGCGCGTGCGGCGCAGCTACATTGGCGTCGGCGGACAGGACGCGGCCGTACCGCGGCCGCTCGCGCGAGAGCTGGGGCTCGCGGTCCAGTCCGGCGTGCGCGTGGTGACGGTGGAGCCGTCGAGCCCGGCCGCCACGGCCGGCCTGAAGGAGGGCGATCTGATCGTCGGCTTCGGCGACACGCCGATCTCGGGCGTGGACGCCCTGCACCGGCACCTGACCGCCGACCTGATTCGTGTGCCCACGCCGGTGACGATTCTCCGCTCGGGTGCGCGCCGCCGTCTCACCGTCGTTCCCGGCGAATCCCGGTAGCCCGGAGCCGCCGGAGCCTGGAGCCCGCTACAACGAGATCAGTCCGCGACGCACAGCCAGGCGGACCGTCTCGACGCGGTTGCGCCGTGCCCAGCTTGCCCATGATCGACGCGACGTGGAACTTGACCGTCTGATCGCTGATGTGGAGCCGCGCGGCGATGCCGCGGTTCGACAGCCCCTCGGCCAGCAGCGCCAGCACTTGCAGCTCGCGCGGCGTCAGGTGCTCGACCGGCAGATCGTCCGGCGGCCGGTTCGGCGACGAACCGTCCGGGCGGCCGGCCAGCGCCGGCGCCGTCATCACCGCGTCGGCAGTGATGCCCGACGCGCGTGCGTCCTCGGCGGTCTCGTATTCCGCCGCCACCTCGACGCCCGGCGGCAGCCGCGCCCGGAGCCGCTGACGCTCCGCGGCGGGACCGACCAGGACGACGCGCATCTAGTGTCCATGGTGCTGAGATGGTCTGCCACGGTCTACGGTCCGGTCTCCGAGTCCACGGTCCGGACCTGCGGCAACCCAAGGACCGCAGTTCAGCAACAGGTCCGCACTGCTGGCACGGTAGACCGTAGACTGTAGCCGTGGCCTCTCTAGCTCTGTACTGTGATGGCCGCTCGCGGACGGTCACCGGCACGTCGGTCGGCGATGCCGCCGCGCAGCACCGTGAGCGTGGCGGCGCTGCCTGGCGCCACGCGCGCCAGCAGGTCCAGCACATCCTCGGGAGCGCCCACCGGCTGGCCGCCCAGAGCCACGACGACGTCTCCCACCATCAGCCGTGCCTCGGCGGCGGGGCTGTTGTCGGCGACGCCGAGGATCAAGGCGCCGGCGCCGTGCCCGGCGCTGGTGCGCTGATGCTCGGGCAGCTCCACGGCCTGCGTGAACACGCCCAGGTAGCCCCGGCCGCCGCGGCCGTGCTCGAGCACGTGCGCCGCCGCTTTCCAGGCAATCGGCGCCGGAATCACGACGCCGAGCCCGCGAATCGCCGCCGCGGTCGTGATCCCGATCACGCCGCCGCCGGTATCGAGCAGGGCGCCGCCGGAGAAGCCGTCGTGCATCGGCGCGGTGATGCGAATCACTTCCTCGATGGCATGGCGGCGGCTCGTCCGCAGCGGGCCGCCGATCACCGCCACCAGCCCCAGGCTCGCCGTCGGCGCGTTGCTCCACGAGCGGGCGATGGCCACCGCCAGCTGGCCGACGCGCGGAGCGGCGGTCGCGAGCGTCGCGGAAGGCGCGCCCAGGCCGGGCACCCGCAGCACCGCCAGCGTAGTGGCGACGTCCCAGCCGGCGAATTCCGCGTCGAGCACCTGGCCGTCGTGGCGCCGCACCCGCAGGCCGTCTTCGCGGCCCAGCGCGCGCATGGTGGTCAGCACCACCTCGTCGGCGTAGACGAGCCCCGTGGCGGGGCGCCGCCGTCCCTGGACCTGCACGATCGTCGGCGCCGCGTTGCCGACCACGTCGGCGAGTTGGTTGGAGAGTTGCGTCAGCATGCAGCCATGATTGCAGGCGCCGGCTGCTCCCCACATCACCCGCTTGGGGAGGCTGGCCTGCATGGCGGCCGAACGGAACAGGTCGTCGGCGGCGCTCAGGACGGTCCAGCGCAGCCGGGTCGGATAGGCGGTGTTTCGCGCCAGGAACGCCCGCACCATCGCCGCCACTGCTGGAGACTGGTGGCCCCACAACGACGACTCGGTCCATCGCGTCGGGAAGAAGATGTCGCCGGTCTGCTGGATCTCGCGCAGCATCTCGAGCGCGCGCGGGACGAACTTCACCGCGTGGGCCGATCGCAGCGGGTGGTTGAGATACTGCAGCGACTCCAGCACCCACGCCTCGCGGCGGCGGTTCTCGAGGACCGTGAACCGCTCGAAGGCGCGCTCGCGTTCGGCGGGGTCGGCCGACAGCGCCGGCATCACGAACGCGAATCGTTCCTTGCGATCCGGGTTCTCGGTGCGCTGCGAGCTGGGCGTCGAGGATCGCCTGCCAGCCCGGCACCTCGCGGACGGCCAGCTCGAACGCCATCGCGATCTCGTCCGGCTCCGCCAGCGTCAGCCCCGGCACCTGTTCCTGGCGCCGCCAGACGCGCTCCAGCCACGCCGTGCCCTCGGCCGACGCCACCACGTCGCGAAACGCGTTGAACCAGGCGGCCTTCTGGCTCTGCGTCGGCGCGCGCTCGAGACCGGCGCGCAGGGCGGCCTCGAATGCCGGAATGCGCGCCGCCCGCTGGCTCGGCGTCAGGTAGCGCCAGTAGGTCCGCACGGCGTAGCTCAGGACGCGCTGGGCGTTCTGCTCGTCGCGTCTCGCGCGGCAGCGCGCGCACGGCAGTCGTCGAACAGCGCCGTCGGGCGCGACGCGGCGCTCGAGCATGTTGTCCCAGAGCGTCACCCACGCGCTGCCGCGCGGTCAGCGGATCGGCGACGTCCTCGATGTGATCGACCAGATATCGCGCGGCTGCGCGTCGTCCAGCTCGAAGTAGCCGTAGCCGAGGCCCCCGCCGTTGGGCAGGACGTAGAGCGGCGCCTCGAGGCCGGCGGCCTCCGTGATCGCCGTGCG
Source organism: uncultured Acidobacteriota bacterium (assembly GCA_963713655.1). Taxonomy (GTDB): domain Bacteria; phylum Acidobacteriota; class Vicinamibacteria; order Vicinamibacterales; family UBA2999; genus CAWEBF01. Next base: position 51,625 of record CAVQMT010000042.1, on the reverse strand, counting down.
CCGCGCGGCGACGTCGACGATCAGATCCTTCGCGCCGCTGGCGTAGCCCAGCGTGACGCGCAGCCGCTGCGGCCACACGATGCCGCGGCGCCAGCGGGTCGCGCTGGGTCAGCGATCAGGTCTGGCGACGCGGCCCGCGGCGTCGCGGCGCCAGGACGTGACGAACTCGGGCCGGCCGCGTTCATCCACCCAGGCGCGGCTCCAGGCCGCCAGGTCGCGCGGCGTGCGCGCGTCGAGGATGCGGACCAGCTCGGGCCACGTGGCGTTGCCGTACGGAAAACCGCCGGAGGTACTCGCGCATGCCCTCGCGGAACGCCGACTCCCCCACCATCAGCTCCAGCTGCCGCATCACCACCGGCGCCTTGTCGTAGATGATCGGCCCGTACATCTGGCCGGCGTCGTTGAGATTGCCGAGCGTCTGGCGGACGGCGTTGGTGCCGGCGGTGCGGTCCACCTGGTACGCCGACGGGTAGTGATCCAGCAGGAACCGCAGCTCGTGGTTCACCTGCGGAAACGACGGGTTCACGATCTTGGCCGCCATGAAATTGGCGAAGACCTCCTTGGTCCAGACGTCGTTGAACCAGCGCATCGTCACCAGGTCGCCGAACCACATGTGCGCGGTCTCGTGGGCGATCACGCTGGCGCGGCCGAGCAGCTGGTTCTGCGTCGCCGACGCGTCGAGCATCAAGCCGGCCGCGTTGTAGAGGATGGCGCCCGCGTGTTCCATGCCGCCGAACTGGAACGACGGGATCAGCGACGAAGTCGAACTTGCCGAACGGATACGGGATGCCGGTGTAGTCCTCGAGCCAGGCCAGCGCGGCGGCGTGCAGGTCGAAGATCTGCTCCCGGTTGCGCGCCACCTTCGCCGCGTCGGTCTCGCGGTGCAGCATCCGCATCTCGCGGCCGTCGCGGACGGCCGTCTCGATCGAGAAGCGGCCCGCGGCAAACGCGAACAGATAGGTCGGCAGCGGCTTGGTTTCCGCGAAGCGGCGCGTGATCGTTCCCGGCGTCAGCGGCGGCTGGCGCTGCCGACTCGGCCGCGTTCGCCGCCACCTGCCACGCCGTCGGGCAGCGTGAGTGTCAGCGTGTAGCGCGCCTTCAGGTCCGGCTGATCGAAGCAGGGAAACGCCAGCTGCGCCCGCGACGGCACGAAGAGCGTGTAGAGAAAGTCCTCGCCGCGGTTCAGCGCTTCGTCGCCGGCCACGAAGTCCACGGCGATCGCGTTCTCGCCGGCCCTGGTGACGTCCGCGGCCAGGACGATGTGGCCGTTGCGCGCCGTGAACGGCACGTCGCGGTCGGCGGCGCGCACGGCGCGCACCCGGTCCGCGGGCTGGGCAAAGTCGAGCACCACCTCGGCGGGTGCCCGCAGGCGTGAACCGCACGACGACGCGGCCCTCCACCGGGCGGCTGCGGTCGCCGGGGACGCGGAATATCACGTCGTAGCGCAGATCGCCAATGGCTGAGGCCCTGCGCCAACGCCAGGGCTTGCGATACGCCGCGTTCGGGGGGCGGCGGCGCGGCCGCGAGCGCCGCAGCCATCAAAAAGCTCAGCATGACGCCACCATAACCTGACTAGCCCGTCCCCTCGACTACAATCTCCTGCACGGTGCGAAGTCTGGCAACGTTCGTGCTGTGTTCCGCCGTACTGGCGCTGCTTGCTCTCCCCACATCGTCAGCGCAGCAGCGGGCAGCGGTGCAGGGCCGCGTGGTCATCGACACCCCGTCGACGGCCAAACGCCCCACGTCCGCATATCCCAGTCGCAGCTGTGACCGCGGTGACGCTGGCACCGCCGTCCGAAGTGCGCAACGTGGTGGTGTTCCTGAAGGACGCGCCGGCGCGCGACGTGGCGCCGACGCGCGCCGGCATCCGCCAGCGCAACGAAACCTTCCTGCCGCGCGTCGTGGCGGTGCCGGTGGGCTCCGAGGTGGAGTTCCCGAACGACGACCCGTTCTACCACAACGTCTTCTCGCTCTCCCGCTCCAGGGCGTTCAATCTCGGTCGCTATCCGAAGGGGCAGACGCGCGTCGTGCGCTTCGACAAGCCCGGCATCGTCAAGGTGTTCTGCGACATCCACTCGCACATGTCGGCGGCCGTGATGGTGTTCAACCATCCGTGGTACGCGATTCCCGACGACGACGGACGGTTCGAGATCGCCGACGTTCCGCACGGGCGACCGGAGCTGGTGGCGTGGCACGAGCGGCTGGGCGACACCACGATGCCGCGTGCGCGTGGAGCCCGGCCGCGGCGCGTCCGTGGAGTTCACGCTTCCCGTTCCCGCCCAGTGAGACGCCCGCCCCGCCTGGTCACGCGCACGCTCGGCGTCACGTTCATTACCGTCGCGGTAATCCTGTCGGTGGTCTTCACGGTGCTCCTCGTGGACGCGCGCGATCGCGTGCGCGCCGCGGAACTGGAGAAGCTGCAGGTGGGCGAGCGCGCCTACTCGCGCTTCGAGGCCCAGCGGCAGCGGGAACAGGCTGCGGCGCTGGCGGCGTTCGGCGAAAGCTCGGCGCTGAAGGCGGCGCTCGACACCTACAGCAGCGAGACGACGCGGCCGGCGCCCGGAAGCATTCGCGACGCCGAGCTCAACACCACGGTGGCCCGCGAGGTCGAGCGGCTGGCGACGTTGACGTCCACGGACATCGCGGCGACGCTGGATCCCGCGGGCCGCGTGTTCGCCAGCGGCGGGCCCGCGGCGGCCCTGCTGGCGCCAGGCGAGGTGGCGAAATCGCTGGTCGGGCCGATGGCGTCCAGCGGCGTGGCGGTGCTGACGGGGGCGCGTTCCGCTACGCCAGCACGCCGCTGCGGCTCGGCGACCGCACGGTGGGCACGCTGCTGGTCGGCACGGTCCTCGGCAACGAGTACGCGCGCGAGCTGGCGCGCCTGTCGGACGCCGGGATCATCATCACCGTCAACGACAGCGTGGTGGCCGGCACGGCCAGCGACGCGTTGACGCGGGCGGTGGTGGCGTCGATCGGCGAGCTGCGCAGCACCATGACGCTCAACGGCGAGGAGTACGCGATCCGGCCGCTGCTCGCGGCCGGCGTCGCGCGCATCTACATGCTGGCGTCGATCGATGCGGCTGCCCGGGCCGCAACGCGCAACGCGCTGGTGGCGCTGGGGACGATTGCGCTTGTGGGCCTTCGTGCTCGCGGCCTTCGCCAGCCTGTGGCTGGCCCGCACGCTCACCGATCCGATCAACCGCGTGTCGCGCACCATCGCCACGATGACCGGGGCGCGCGACTTCAGCCGCACGCTGGAGCCCACCGGCACCAGCCGCGAGCTGGACGTCCTGGCCGCCAGCTTCAACGAGCTGATGGGCGGCCTGACCGCGGCCGAAACCGAGACCCGCGCCGCCTATCTCGGCACCATCCGCGCGCTGGCCGCGGCGCTCGATGCGCGCGACCCGTATACCGCCGGCCATTCCGAGCGCGTCAGCCAGATGTCGGTGATCATCGCGCGGCAGCTGCACCTGCCGGAGTCCGAGGTCGCGATCATCCGGCTGGGCGCCCTGCTGCACGACATCGGCAAGATCGGCCTGGCCGACGACATCCTGCAGAAGCCCGACGCCGCTGACGCCCGAGGAATTCGAGCAAATCAAGCGCCATCCGGCGCTCGGCGCGCGGATCCTGCGCCAGGTCTCGTTTCTGGAGCCGCATCTGCCGATAGTCGAATTGCACCATGAGCGCCCCGACGGCCACGGCTATCCCTTCGGACTTCGCGGCGACGAGATCCCGCTGGCGGCCCGCATCGTGCACGTGGCCGACGCCTACGACGCCATGACCAGCGCCCGCGCCTACCGGCCCGCCCGGCCGCTGGGAGCGGCCGTGGCGGAACTGCGCCTCTACTCCGGCACGCAGTTCGACCCGGAGTGCGTGAAGGCGTTCACCGAGGCCATCAAGGCGGCCCCCTATCTGGTGGAGGAGCGGCTGCCGCAAGCCGGCACCGCGGTCTCGGTATGAGCACGCGCCGGGGACTGGCGGTGCTGACGGCGCTGCTGGCACTCCCGGCACCGGCATGCAGCGGCTCAGGCCCAGCTGCCGTCCTGGTTCAGCATCGACACCACCGGCCGCGGTGGATCGGCAGCTGGACGCCAGCGCCGCCACGACTGGCGTCCTGCTCGATACCTTCATGTCGGCGAAGATCGGCCCGGGCCTCGAGATCTACACGCGGCCGCTCGTGCAGCGGCTCGGCAGCGGCGAATGGAACCGTCAGGTGTGGCTGGCCGCGGCCCGCTACGAGCGCAACGGCGCCGTGGGCCTGCGGATCGAAGGCGGGCTGATCCCGGCGCCGATCGGGCTCGCCAACCTGACGCTGCGGCCGCAGCTCAACCCGACGATCTCGCAGCCGGCGTCGCTGTTCCAGGGCCTGCCGCCGCCCGAACCCTTCAGCCCGCGCGTCACCCTGCTCGGCGCCATCTATCCGTACGGTGTCAGCGCCACGGTGTCGGGCACGAAATGGGATGCCCGCGCGGCGGTGATCGACGTCGTCGCCGCTGCGCTCGCGCCGCATTTTCGGCGACATCAATCCGCCCCATTTCGCCAACGTGGTGGTGGGCGGCGGCGTGACGCCGATCATCGGCCTGCGGTTCGGGGCATCGGTGACCCGCGGAGGCTGGAAAGCCGCCGCCGAACGGCCCGTCTCCACCGAGACCCTCGACGCGACGGTCGTGACCGTCGAAACCGAGTTCGCGTTTCGGCTACACCAAGCTGGCAGGCGAGTACACCCGCGACATCCTGACGACCACGAGCGGCGAGTCCGTGAACGCGGGCTGGTTTTTCCAGGGACAGCAGACGCTGACGCCGCGCTGGTTCGCCGCCGCGCGAGTGGAGCGCATCGGCGGCACGGTGCGGGACCCGCTGCTGACGCCGACCGTCAGCGCCTTCATCGGGACGGAAGAAACCGCGGGCTACCGGCTCACGCCCGACCTGACGTTCCGCGTGAGCCACCGCGCGCGCCGTGCGTTCGCGCAGACGGACTTCGACAACCAGATGCTCGGGTCGATCGTCTGGGCGCGGCGGTGGTTCTAGAGCGGCTCAAGGCACAAGGCTAAGGGCTAAAGGCCAAAGCGGAAGCGAGCTGGAGCCTGACCTTTCTCCTTGAACACCAGCTCGACGTTCAGCCGAGCGCGTTCGCGCGCCGGTGCCCAGGAACTCCAGCCCGGGAATCGGCGCGTCGGAGACGTAGTCGGCGAACGCTTCGACTTCGCAACTCCTCGACGGCCTGATCGACGGTGCGTCCCGCGGCGCGGGCGGCGCGGGCCGTGGTCAGCAGCTGCCGGTTGAACTGCGTGAACTCGACCAGGCCGGCCCAGGTGGTCACGGCCATGTGGCCGGGGATCACGGAGTCCACGTCGCGACAGTCTTCAGCAGCGCGTCGAGCGTGTCCGGCAGCGCCACCGGCGAGCCGCCGTTGGCGTCGTCCACGAACGGCGCCGCCTTCCACGGATACACGTCGCCGGCGTGCATCGCCCGCACCGACGGGAACACGACGAACGCGTCGCCGCCGGTGTGGGCGGCACCGAAGTAGTAGAGCTCCACGCGGTCCGGCCCCTGGCCGATCGTCAGCCGATCCTTGAACGTGCGGTCCGGCATCGCCGCGGGGATGTCCTTCACGGCGGGGTCCTTGGCCATCGCCGCGCGCGTGTTCTCGTGCGTCACCACGTCCACGGTGGCCGGGAAACGCCTCGTTGCTGCCCACGTGGTCGAAGTGGCTGTGCGTGTTGATGACGGTGATCACCGGCAGGTCGGTCACCGAGGCCACGCGGTCCAGGATGCGCCTGGCCGTTGCCGGTCAGCTTGGTGTCCACCAGCACCACGCCGCGGCGCGTCACGAACACGGCGGTGTTGCCACCCTGGCCCGGGATCACGAACAGGTTGTTGCGGACCTTCTGGATCGGTCCGATCGGCTCGAACTGCTGCGGCTGCTGCGCCAGCACGGCGCCGGCCGCCGCCAGCGCCACCAGCACCGCCGCCACAATGCCGCGTGTCAAATGATGCCTCCCGGGAAGAACACCCGCTCCACGAACCAGTAAGCGCCCGCCGCAATCACGACCACGGATCCCGCCACGGCCACGCGCGCGCCCATCTGGGCGCTGCGCTGGCGCACCGCCGCCAGCAGCGACGCCACCACCAGCACGATCGCCACCTGGCCGATCTCGACGCCGAAGTTGAAGGAGAAGAGCGACCAGCCCAGCGCCTCGCGCGGCAGCCCGAACTCGCGCAGCACGTTGGCGAAGCCGAAGCCGTGCACCAGCCCGAACGTCAGCGCCACCCAGGCGCGCAGGTCGCGGCCGTCGCCGCGGACCAGGTTGTCGGCGCCGACGAACACGATGCTGAGCGCGATCGCGGGCTCGATGATCGTGGCGGGCGGCGTCAGCACGTTCAGCGCCGCCAGCGACAGCGTGATGCTGTGGCCGATGGTGAAGGCGGTGACGATGCGCAGCAGCGTCATCCACGTGCCGCCGAGCAGCAGCAGGCCGACGAGGAACAGGATGTGGTCGGGCCCGATCATGATGTGGTGGATGCCCGACGGGATGAAGGTGCCCATCACGGCCAGCGTGCCCTGGGTGGTGCCGGCGTAGTAGACGTACTCGTTGGTGCCGGCGTTGAAGATCAGCTGCTGGCGCAGGCTGCCGTCTTCGTAGATGTTGACGAAGGTCTGGTGCAGCGGATCGTAGGGGAACAGGTTGGTGTCGATGGTCATCGACCCGGCCGGCTCGGCCTGGATGCGGTACTTGAGCCGCAGCGCCATGTCCTCGCGCAGCACCTCCAGGCTGGTCCATTGGATGATCAGCCGCTGGTCCGTCCGCAGCATCAGCCGCGGCGTCAGCAGGTCGGCAATCTTCTGCCGGTTTGCCTCGGCCACGGCGTTGTCCATCAGCCGCTCGAACGGCGTGATGCCGAGATCGTGCGCGGCGTCGATCACGTGGATGACCAGCGTGCCCTCGATGCCGCCGTCCTTGAACACGATGTCCAGGTAGCTGAACGGCGCCGGATGGGCCGACGCCGGGGCGGCGGCGAACGGCACGAGACAGAGGACGAGCGCGGACAGGGCGCGGGTAAACCGTCGCATGAAGGGCCGAATTTTACCGCGACCCTACCCTGAGCGCTCGCCCCCTGGCCGTTCACGCGTGCGATTGCTCCTCCGAGTCCGCCGGGCAGCAGCGGTACTCCTGTTCCTTGTCCAGCAGCTCGATGCGGACGTCTCGTTCAGCTCGGGACGCCGTGCCGCAGCGGGTCGGCGTCGTCCAGGTGCCAGGTGTGCTCGCCGATGACCCAGGTGTCGGCCGCAAGCTCCAGGTCCACCGCCGGCAGCTCGCCGACCATCGTGCGGCGCCGCAGCGTGCCGTGGACCAGCAGGCCGGCGGTGCCTTCGTGGATGAACGGCTGGCCCTCGGCGACGATGCCCATGGCGTCGAGCACCGCCATCACCGCCGCCGAGCCCGAGAGCGACGAGCGATCGACGACGCCGTGGCGATTCACCACCACGCCGCGCAGGTGCGCACCGTCACTGGACGGTGGGCCCGTCAGGGCCACGCCGGCCAGCGGCTGCGAGGCGCCGAGCCGCGGATGCGTCAGGGCGGCGCGCTTGTCGATCTCGAGGCACAGCTCCAGCTCCCACGCGCCGCAGGTCGGCGATGTGCGCGCGGTCCAGCGGCACGCCGGCCGCCTCGCTGTCCACGATGGCGAAGAAGTCGCCGCCGAAGGCGATGTCCACCGGCACGCGTCTGGTGCCGCGCTGCACGGCGCTGCCGGCGGTGTGGACGAAGGCGGGCCCGGCGTCCACGAAGACGGTGGTGACGCCGCCGGCCGGCCGCACCCGCGTGCGCACCAGGCCGACGGGCGTCTCGAAGACGAGCAGACGCTCCGGGCCGTCGCTGTCGGCGGTCAGGATCAGGCGGCGTGAGACGCACACCGCGGCCGCCGCCACCACGCCGCAGGCGACGTAACGCGGGTAGCCGCCGCCATCCATGAACAGCAGCCCGGCGTGCGCATCAGGGGTGGACGCCTCGGTCAGCGCCACCGCAGTCACGTCCGCGTGTCCGCGGGGCTCGAGCACGAGCGCACACCGGAGCGGGTCCGCGTGCCGGCGGAACCACGCCGGCCCTCTCGACCGGCGTGCCGCCGATGGCGCGCGGCACGCCGTCGACCACGAAGCGAACCAGCTGGCCGGCGACATGCGAGTCGATGGTGGTGATGGTCCGCATCAGCGCAGGTGGCCCCACGCTAACACGCACGCTCTACTGACAACCAGACCAGGGTCTGGCGTCGCGCTCTTTGACAATTCGTCGCCCGATGCCAGAATCGCTGCGTCATGCGGCACAGTGTCGCGATCCTGGGTGGCGGAGTCGGCGGGCTCAGCGCCGCCCACGAACTGGCGGAGCGCGGCTTCTCGGTTTCCGTGTACGAGCGGCAGGCCACCTTCGGCGGCAAGGCCCGGAGCATGTCGGTCCCCGGCACCGGCACGGGGGGACGGAAGGACCTGCCCGGAGAGCACGGCTTCCGCTTCTTCCCCGGTTTCTACCAGCACATCACCGACACGATGCGGCGGATCCCGTTCGGCGACGGCGGCCGCAACTGCGCCGACAATCTCGTGCAGGCGACGAGAATCCTGCTCGCGCGCGCCGGCAAGCTCGACCCCGTATGGGTCGCACGGAGCCCGGAAACGCTGGACGACTTCCGGACTGCGTTTCTCGCGCTGTTCGACAATCTCGATATCCCGCACCACGAGATCGTCCATTTCGTGAAACGGCTGCTCGCGCTCGCGACCAGCTGTGAAGAGCGCCACCTCGCGGAGTTCGAGCCCGCTGCCGTTCTGGGAGTTCATCGGCGCGAGCACCCGATCGGACAACTACCGCAGGTACCTCGGCCAGGGCATGACGCGCTCGCTGGTCGCGATGCGCGCCGAGGACAGCAGCACGCGGACGGTCGGCCGCATCCTGCTGCAGCTCTTCTACGGCATCCTGGTGCCAGGTGGTGTCTTCGATCGCCTGCTGACCGGCCCGACCAACGATGTCTGGATCGATCCGTGGCGACGGCACCTGACCGAGCGCCTTGGCGTGGTGCTGGAACCGAACGCGACGCTCCGATCGCTGAATCTCGCCGGCGACCGGTTGCGCAGCGTCACGATCGAACAGGACGGACGGCCCACCGACGTGACGGCGGATTTCTACGTCGCCGCGGTGCCGCTCGAGGTCATGCGCGGCTTCGTCACGCCCGACATCGCGCGCGCGGCGCCGTCGCTGTCGAGGCTCGGCGAGCTGCGGACCGAATGGATGAACGGCATCCAGTTCTATCTCGAAACCGATCAGCCGCTGGCCGACGGGCACACGATCTTTCTCGATTCGAACTGGGCGCTCACCGCGATCTCGCAGCGCCGGTTCTGGCGCGACTACGACCTGTCGCAGTACGGCAACGGACGCGTCGGCGGCATCCTGTCGGTGGACATCTCGAACTGGACGGCTCCCGGAAACTTCAACGGCAAGCCGGCGATGGCCGCCGCGTCGCGCGAGGAGATCAAGGACGAGGTGTGGGCGCAGCTGAAGGCGGCGCTGAATGGGAGCGGACGACCGGTGATCGAGGACGACAACCTCGTGGACTGGTTCCTCGACCCCGACATCCAGCTTCCCAACCCCGGCACCGTGACGAACGCCGAGCCGCTGCTGATCAATCACGCCGGCTCATTGGCGCTGCGCCCCGAAGCCCACACCGAGATCGGCAACCTGTTGCTCGCGGCCGACTACGTGCGCACCCACACCGACCTGGCGACGATGGAAGCGGCCAACGAGGCGGCGCGCCGGGCCACCAACGTGATCCTGGCGCAATCCGGGATCGACGCCCCGCCGTGCGGCCTCTGGGAGTTCGACATTCCCAAGCCGATGCGCCAGGCGCAGGTGCTCGATCGGATCCGTTTCCGGATGGGCCTGCCCAACCTGCTGCTGGCCGGCTACTCCCGCGCTTGAGCGGGATCGGCGCGCTACTGCAGGACGCCGGTCGCGTTCCGCTTCGGCACGAAGCCGACCGGGATGCGCGTCACTTCCTTCATCGCCTTCACGTCCACCACCGAGACGTCGTTGGTGACCGGGTTGGCCACGTAGGCCGTCTTGCCGTCGGGCGTCAGCGTGACCCAGCCAGCGCCCTTGCCGCCGAGCTCCGCCCCGCCGAGCGGCTTGAGGTCGGGAAGCGAGAAGAAATAGAGGTGGTTGTTCAGCCGGCTGCAGACGACCAGCGTCTTGCCGTCCGCGGTCACCGCCATGCCGTGCGACGGGTCCGACCCCTGCGGCACGGTCGCCTTCCCCGGCGGCAGGTCCGGGTTGTTGATGCGCTTGATCTCCTTGCGGGTGGCGAAGTCGATCACCGCGAAGCCGTTCAGGCCGGTCAGCTGCGCGAAGATCCACTTGGTCGAGCCGTCGGGGTTGGTGTTGAAGGTCATCGGCCGGATGCCGAGGTCCATCTCCAGCACCCAGGCGGTCTCCTCGGTCTTGGCGTCGATCACGTTGATGGTCTTGCCCTGAATCGAGCCGGCCACCACGTACTTGCCGTCCGGCGTCACGTAGGCGTTGTGAATCGTGCCCTTGGTCGGGACGGTCTTGACGCGTGTCATCGACGCGGTGTCGATCACGTCCACGCCGCCCGGCGTCTGGATGATGCCGACGTAGACGCGCTTGCCGTCGCCGCCCACGGCCATGTTGTTGGGATGGCCGCTCAGCGGAACGTGCTTGATCACCTTGAGCGTCTTGGCGTCGACGATGTCGAGCGTGCTCTCGGCCTCGTTGCTGACGTAGATGCGGCTGCCGTCGGGCGCGACGCCGGCGCCGTGGCTGACCTCGATGCCCTCGATGACGCCCACCACCTTGTTGGTCGCGGGGTCGATCAAGTGCACGTTGTCGCCGGCGCTGTTGGTCTGGATGATGCGGACCTTCTTCTGGGCGGAGAGCGCGACCGTGCAGGCACGCGCAAGCACCGCCGCACGAGCACCGTCGTCAGGGATCAGCTCGAGCGCCTCGATGGCCCTGCGAAGGCTACGCCTCGTGGCGTGTCTTTGCCCCGCTCGGGGAATTGATCAGTGCTCACTAATCGTCAAGTTTTCTACGATCCCATCACCCATGCCCGCAGGATCTGCCACTCCGGGTCGTCCTGCGAGCTCCAGTGCTTGCCGCCGTTGTGGTAGAAATCTCCGCCCGCCTTCTCGTCGAGCACGTGCACGAGCAACCGGCTCTTGGCGTTGCCCGGCTCCGCGACGCGGCGCATCACCTCGAAGTTCTTGCGCGAGTCTTCCTCGCTCCAGGTGGTGCCACCGGCCGCCGGCGGCTGCAGGCGCAGGGGCGTGCCTTGCCCGTGGCAGGCGATGCAGCGCGCGTGGCCCGGCCGCTTCGTGAGGAAGATGGGCTGGACGCGGTTCTTGAAGTAGTCGAAGTCGAGGGTGCCTTCGCTGGGCGCCTGGCCGCTGCAATCCCGCTATCAGTACGGCCCAGCACACAACCGTCGCGCAAACGAGCGTTCTCATCGAGAGGCCCTCCGGGACGTAGCCGTCCCTGCGGGACGGTCGCCTGTCGGCGCGCCGCCGACCGAGGGCACTCTACAACACTTCTCGCCGCTGCGGACCAGCCACCGGTGTCCACCGGAGGCAGCCCGCCAATGACCTCAGCGATGGACGCCGGCACCGCTCGCGGGCTGGAAACGCCGGGATCCGCTGAGGCGAACAGGACGTGAAGGCGTGGCGCGAAGCTTGCACAATCACCGGTTGCCAGCCCTCCCGTGGGGGGATCCGATGCAAGTCCGGTTCGTTCGCCCGCTCGTTGGCGCCCTTCTTTCCGTGACACTTCTCACACCGGCCTGCGCGTCGGCGCAGAGCTGGCCCGGCCGGAACGGTCCCGGATGGGCCGGCGGCCAGTCGCCCTCCCGGTTCGGCATCGCCCACGACCGCGGATACACGGAGGGCGTGCGCGAAGGCGAGCAGGACGCGCGTCAGCGGCGGTCCTACGACATCCGCCGTCACGACGCCTACAACGACGGCGACCGCGGCTACAACCGCAGCTGAGGGCGATCGCGGCCGTTATCGCGACGACTTCCGGCGCGGATTCGAGAGCGGCTATCGCGACGGCTTCGACCGCGTGCGCGGCGTTTCCACCAACCGAAGAACCGAGCGCGGGCTGTTTGCCGGCAGCCGGCGTGGGGGCTACAGCGAGCCTGCATACGCCCGCGGCTACGCGGAAGGCTTCGACAAGGGACACGACGACTACGACGACCGCGACCGCTACGACCCGGTGAGCCATCGCGAGTATCGCGACGGCGACCGGGGCTACAAGGACGACTACGGGTCGCGCGACCTCTACAAGCAGAACTACCGCGAGGGGTTCAGGGAAGGCTACGAGAGCGGGTATCGCGGCGGAAACCGCGACGTCCGGCGCTAGGGTGCAGCTTGAAGCGCGGAAACAGGCGTTCGGCGTTGCCGCGCAGCATCATCTGTTCGAACGCTCGCGGCAGCCTGAGGCCCGGCAGCTGGTCCACGGTCGACTCGATCGGTTCGGGCGCGTAGTCGGTGCCGAACAGGATCTGCGACTCCGGCATGAACGCCTTCATCGCGGCATACGGCCAGGGGAAGCTGGCGTGCGCGATGTCGTAGTACCACTTGCGGAGCTCGGCATACAGCCCGTTCGGCAGGTATTTCTCGGAGCCACGCGGCAGGCGGTCGTTCATGCGCCCGGCGAGCATCGGCACCGTGCCGCCGGAGTGCACGGTGACGAACCGGATGTTGGGATAGCGGAACATCACGCCGTTGACGACGATGCTGACCACGCCACGGGTGACGTCGAAGTCGTATTCCACCATCGATGCCGCGGCGCCGTATTGCAGGTTGCTGCAGCACGTCGGCGCCAGCGGGTGCATGTAGACGATGGCATTGCGCCGGTTCAGCTCCTGCCACAGCGGCTCGAAGTAGGGGTCGCCGGGCCACCGCCCCTTGTTGTCGTTGCTGTAGATGCCGATGGCATCGACTTTCAACGTCTCGTAGGCGTACTCGACTTCCTTCAGCGAACCCTCGAGATCGGGCATCGGGATGCCGGCCATCAATCCGAACTTCGTCGGGTGCTGCTGCATCAGCCTGGCGCCGTACTCGTTGCCGGCGCGGACCGCGGCACGCCCCTTCTCGGTGCCGTTGTAGAGCAGATCGCCGTTCTGGGTCATCGACAGGATGGCGACGCCGATGCCGAACTTGTCCATCTGCTCGAGCGACATCTCGGGCGACCACGGGCGGTTGCCGGTCCCACCGGGCGGCTGGAAATGATGGTGCACGTCGATGGCACCGCCGCGGACGTTCAGCTTGACCACACGCTCCTGGCCCAACAGGCCGGACGAAGGAGCCAGCGACGCCGCGCCCGCGGCGGCCATGGCTTGCAGGAAGGCGCGCCTGCCGGTCATGAGACTCCCTACCGCCGCGCCGACTGAGGCCAGAGCGTTCCCTGGTGCGGCGCCGGCACACGACCCACGCCCTTGAAGACGAACTTCTGCAGGCGTTTGCCCTCCCAGGTTTCAGTCGTGTAGATGTTGCCCTTCGAGTCCACGGCGATGCTGTGGACGCCGTAGAACTGGCCAGGCTGACGCCCGCCGTCGCCGAACGTCGTCAGCTCCTCGAGCGTGTCGCGGCGCAGGATGTGCACCCGGTTGTTCATCCCGTCGGTGACGTACAGGAAGCGCTGCTGCGGGTCGTGCGAGAAGGCCACATCCCACGCTGACCCCGACGCCTTCGTGCCCTTGGCGATGAACGCCTCCTTCACGAAGGCACCATCCGGCTTGAACACCTGGATTCGGTCGCCGTTGCGATCGCACACGTAGAGCAGGCCGTCCTTCGACAGCATCACGCAGTGCACCGGGTTGAGGAACTGCCGCTTTGGAGGTGCGTTCGGATCGTAAGGTCCCAGATTCGCGTCGTCGGGCTTCTCTCCGTAGGCGCCCCAGTAGCGTTTCAGCTTCCCGCTGGCGCCGTCGATGACGGCGACGCGTTTGTTCAAATAGCCGTCGGCGAGGAAGGCCTCGTTGGTGCGCGGGTCCACGAAGATCTTGGCGATGCGGCCGAAGCTCACCTGGTCGTGGCTGTTGCCGACGTAGGTGGGCTGGCCCTGGGCGTTGGCCGGCCCGCGGCGCGCGTCGGGCTTGCCGGCCTGCATCATGAACTTGCCGTCCTTGGTGAACTTCACCACGTGCGAGTCGCCCGGCCCGTTGCCGCCGATCCACACGCTGCCCTGGTGGTCCACGAAGATGCCGTGGTTGCCGGTGGGCCAGTCGTAGCCGGGCCCGGGTCCACCCCAGGAGCGCGACAGGTTCCCCGATGCATCGAACGCCAGTATGGGCGGCGCGGCCGCGCAGCACTCGGCGTTCTTCAGCTCGAGCCCTTTCTCGTTGTCGGCGAGCGTGGCCGATCCGCGGTGAACGATCCACACCACGTCCTGCTCGTCCACCCAGACGCCGATCGCCTGGCCCAGTCACCCAATGGTTGGGAAGCGCCTTCGGCCAGAACGGGTCCACCTCGAAACGCGGCGCCTCTTGTGCCTGGGCCCAGTTCCGGCGTTCGAGGAAGGTGTGCGTGGCGCCAAGCGTGAACACCAGCAGAAGGAAGGTGGCCATTCGTAGATTGCGGCGGCCGATGACCGGTCGGTTCTGCATGGCAGCCTCCGGCGGTAGCCTACGCCGGTGCGCCAGCGATTCCCAGTTCTTCACCACAGTCACGGGAATCGTTTCGGTTTCCGCCAGTATGGCGGTCAATGAGCCGATGGTATTTCGCGTCGGCGCGCAGCGACAGAAGCTCCGGCTCGCTCTGCAGCTCGCTAACTGATAGCCGCTTTCAGGGCACCCTCGACCGCCGCCAGCGATCGCCCGCGATCGCCCGCCAACTCATAGACGACGGCGAGGCGATCCAGCATCTGCGCGCTCAATCGGACCAATTGCGACGGCGTCGATTTCCGCGAGCGCAGCCGTCACGCGATCCGCACCATCTTATCCAGTACGAATCAGCATGGTCGTTGCGTAGCGGAAACTCGTCCGGCAGTCCTCTCGCTTCCGGGTGCGAAGGCGTTCACGCCGAACGGATTGAGATAATCGATCGCCTGAATGCGGATTTCGAGCACATCGCCAGGCGCGGCGCCGTCATGACGCAGATCGACCCTGGTGCATCCGATGAGCGCGCGGGCCGCGATCGGTCATCGGTTCCGGTCGCGAGCTTTGAACGCGGCGGAATCTCACGACTTCGGTCGGCGCCCGCCAGCCGCAGGCCCTGCAGGCCGCCGCCACCATCGGCTCGATGCGGAACGGCCAGCCTGATGCGATTGTCGCGATCGGCTTGAGCTTCGCATCGTAGTTAGCCCCAGTGCACGTTCGCCGTGCGTCAGCGGAAACGTCCTGGATGGCGTTCTGACCGACAACGGTGGCGGCGAGCCACAAGGCCTCAGCCACTGCCGAAGACGACCACGATCCGCACAGATGCTGCCTCCGAGGGCTGCGATCTTCGTCGACTCCGGGGCTCGGTATCGAAGAACCGATCTCGCCTGACAGCTCCGCCCGCAGGCGCTTCGGCGCCGTCTGCTCTACGCCAATAGCTGGTCGCGGACGCCAGCAAAATCGACGTCTCGCTCGAGGCGCCACTGTGTGAACTGCGGCAAGCGGCTCATTGGCAGCGCCAGATGCTCGCGTGTGTGCTCGACATCACCGCGACGCGCGTACACCGCTGCTATGTAGTAGCGCGTCGCTGGATCGTCGGCACCGGCGGCCACGCGGCGCGCATGCGCCTGAATCGCACGGTCGCCAAAGCGAACCGCCTCGGCTTCTTCACCGCGCGCGTGATGCACCGCGCTGATTTTCTGATGCAGCTCGATCACCGTGCGTTCGCGCAGGGCGTGGTCGCTCGTGTTCACCCACTCCAGTTCCCGGCGGAACTCGGCGTACGCCGCATCGTAATTCCCGCGCAGGTAGTGCACGTAGCCCAGGCGCGAGTGCGCGCCGACGATCAGCAACCCTTCGGTGCCCGACATCGCCCGCTCTTGAAGCTCGATCGCCTGACGCGCCGACTCCTCCGCCGCATCGAGATTCCCGCTGAGTGCCTCGAGCATCGACAGCTGCAGGTGCGTGTACCCCGCTTCGGGATTGAGCGCCTGGGCCTTGCGCAGCTCGGCGATCCCCTCGGGCACCATCCCCTTGCTCAGCCAGTAGGCGCGCGCCAGCGTTTGATGCGCATCAGCGTTGTCAGGCTCGATCTCGACCGCTGTGCGCAACGAGACGAGGCCCTCATCGAGCTGGCCGAGTCCCGAGAGCGCGCTGCCCAGCCAGACGTGCGCATTCACCAGCGTCGGGTTGAGTCCAAGTGCCCGGCGCAGCGGCTCGATGGCCTTCTCGAGCGGCTGCGGCATACCGAGGAACCCGCCCTTCAACGTGTAGGCGCCACCGAGCGCCGCCCACGCCGACGCGTACTTCGGATCGAGCTGCACGGCGCGCTCGAACAGCGCAATCGCGCGGTCGATCGCGTCGCGGCCGGCGGTTCGCAGGTTCAACACGCCGCGTGAGTAGGCCTCGAACGCTTCGACCGACGACGTCTCGTCGCGCTCGATCGCATCCGCCTCGGCCTTCCCCAGCTTGACGTTCAGGCCCCGGCTCAAGTCGAAGACGATGCGGTCCTGGAGCTCGAAGATCTCGTTCACACGGCCGTCGATCTTCACCGTGCGCAGCAGCGTGCCCTTGAGCACTTCGACAAGCTGCGACGTGATGCGGATGCGATCGGCAATACGTTGATATGCGCCCGAGACGACCCACCAGGCCCCGAGCCGCCGGCCGATCTCGATCGCCAGGCTGTCGCCGCTTCGGCCGGTCTCTGCCTGGACGTTCTTCAATTGCTCGAACACCTGCGCACGACCGATCACGGTGACGTCGCGGACGTTTCTCAGGTCCGAGGTCACCGTCTCGGCGATGCCGGTACCGATCCAGTCGTCAGCGGCATCGCCGGTGACGTTGGCAAAGGTCAGCACCGCAATCGTCCGCTCGCCGGTCTCTACATGCACCGCCGGCCGCACACTCGTCGTCGATGCGCCGGTCTCGATACGGCGGGCGGTGTGACGAAGCGCGTCGTACATGTCGCGCGCGGCGTTGTATCGCGACACCGGCGCCTTCTGCAGTGCGCGGCGGACGATGTGCTCGACGTCGATGGGAATGGCCGGAATGACCTGCGAGGGTGGCGGCGGATCCTGACGAAGAATCTGAACGAGGACGGCGGCGAGCGTGCTGCCGCGGAACGGCAGCGTCGCGGTCAGCATCTCGTACAGGACGACACCAAGACCCCAGAGGTCGACGCGGTGATCGACCGCATCGCCACTCAGCTGCTCTGGCGCCATGTAAGCGATCGTGCCGAGCACCATGCCCGGCGCAGTGACGAGGATGTCGGGCTGCGTCTGCAGCGTCGCTTGCACAGACGAGGGGATCTCCATCTTCGCCAGACCGAAGTCGAGGACCTTCACGAGGCCGCGACGTGTCTGAATCAGGTTGGCGCTCTTGATGTCGCGATGAGTCACGCCACGGCCGTGCGCTTCGTCGAGCGCGTCGGCAACCTGGGCGGCAATGTCGAGCGCTTCCGAGACCGGCAGGGGGCCACGCGCAATGCGCTCCGAGATCAGCTCCCCCTCGACATACTCCATCGCGATGAACATCGCATCGTCGTGTTCGACGAGGTCGTAGGTGACGGCGATGTGCGGTGATTGAAGAAGCGACGCAGCCTGCGCTTCACGGAAAAGCCGCGCCCGGCTGTCGGCGTCTCGCCGGCGATCGGGCGGGAGGAACTTCAGCGCGACCTGACGTCCAAGGCGCCGGTCCTCGGCAATGTAGACCTCACCCATGCCGCCAGAACCGAGCCGTGGGCCGATGTGGTATTGCAGGATGGTGGTGCCCGTCAGGGCAGCCGTCGTCACGATGCTCTCATTTTATTGGGCTTACCCTACTCAGCACTGAATGGCCGACAACCCTCCTGACTACAGGCAGTACCTGAGAAGTCGATTCCGGTCGTAGAATGCACGTCACCGACGTGGAAAGCTCCTCGATTGCCGAATCACCGCGACACGCCGCAGCAACGTCGAGCCTCGTTCATCCGTACAGCGTCCGGATCTGTCACTGGATCAACGTGATCGCCTGCGCGTATCTGCTGTGGAGCGGGCTGCACATCTTTCTCGACTTCCCCGAATTGTATTGGGGTCACACCGGCTATCGCGACTATCCGGCCGCTTTCAGGCTGGCGGATTGGGGCGTGTCCTGGGATGAGGCCGGCGCCTTCGGCGACCGGAGGTGGGGACGCAACTATCACTTCACCTTTGCCTGGGTGTTTCTCATCAATGGCGTCGTCTACGTCGGCTGGAATCTCTACTCGAGGCATTTTCGCAACCAGATGGTGCCGGCTCGCGGCGAACTGACGATCGCGCGTGTGCTGACGGAGCTACGCCAGCATTTCCAGTGGCCGCGCCGACACGTCTCTGGCAGTTACGGCACGCTGCAGAAGACATCGTACCTCTTGCTGATCTTCGTGTACGTGCCGCTGATGACCGCGACCGGTATCGCCCAGTCACCCGGCTTTACGGCAGCCATGCCCTGGCTGTTGGACCTGTTCGGCGGTCGTCAGACGGCGCGGACGCTCCACACCATCGGCACCGCGGCACTCGTGCTGTTCGTGATCGTCCACGTCGCGGAGGTCGCGGCGGCGGGATTCGTCAGCCGGATCCGTTCGATGGTCACGGGTAAATAGACGTTGCACCAACCAGCGAGGCATTGATGAGCAACCGCATCTCACGTCGCACCTGGCTGACGAGCGTGCCCGCCCTCGGTGGTCTGCTGTTGACGGGATGCACGCGCGAGACGTTCCTTCCACCGCGAGTCCGTGGTGGACTGATTGGTGCTGCCGATGTGTTGACGATGAGCACCAATCGGCTGCTGCTGCAGCGCCAGCCGCTGGCGCGGGAATATGCTCGCGCCGACGTTGCCGACCCGTTCCCGACCTGGAACCAGACCAACCCTCGCAACGCGGAATATCAGGGTCACGTGTCCGAAGGTTTCCGGAACTGGCGACTACCGGTTGAAGGGCTCGTGACGCGTCCGCTGTCG
Organism: uncultured Acidobacteriota bacterium; assembly: GCA_963713655.1. Lineage (GTDB taxonomy): Bacteria > Acidobacteriota > Vicinamibacteria > Vicinamibacterales > UBA2999 > CAWEBF01. The sequence continues at coordinate 32,503 of CAVQMT010000042.1, read as the reverse complement.
CTCTCGCTCGACGAGATCAAGGCCCTTCCCGCGCGCACGCAAATCACGGCCCACGTCTGCGAGCAAGGCTGGTCGGCGATTGGCGAGTGGACCGGTGCACCCCTTCAGCGGGTGCTCGACGCGGCGGGCGGCGCCACGCCGGAGGCTCGCTACGTCGTCATCCAGACGTGGGATGGGTGGTACGAGGGATACGATTTGTTCGAGGTCGCGCATCCTCAGACAATCCTTGCCTACGGGCTCAACGGGCGTGACCTTCCGCGAGGGAACGGCGCACCGCTGCGCCTGCGTGTCGAGCGGCAGTGCGGATACAAGAACCTCAAGTTCCTGCGTTCGATTCAAGTCGTCGACTCGATGGCCGGCTTTGGCAAGGGCACGGGTGGAACCAACTCGGATTTCGGGTTCCACTGGTTCGCCGGCGTGTAGTCACACCGTGAAACGTGACACCGAGATCCTGGAGGCGGGCTACCCGCCTCCCAAGACCGCCGGCGCCTTCGTGCCGGCGCTGCAGTTCTCCTCCACTTTTGTCGCGGGCGGCGATCCCTCCCAGCACCAGCTGACGTACGGGCGCTTTCACAACCCGACGTGGACGGTTTGGGAACAAGCGCTTGGGGTCCTCGACGGCGGCCACGCGATCAGCTTCGCGTCCGGCATGGCGGCACTGGACGCGCTGTTCGGCGTCTCGCTTCAACCGGGCGACGCCGTCGTGCTCCCGGCAGATTCGTACTACTCGACGCGGGTGTTCGCGTCGAACTGGCTGGCGAAGATCGGCGTGCAGGTGCGACTGGCGCCGTCGCGCGACGAGGCCCAGGCGGATGCCCTTGTCGGGGCGCGCCTGTTGCTGATCGAGACCCCGACGAATCCGCAACTCGATGTGTGCGACATCCGCCATCTGGCCGACGTTGCGCGGGAGCGCGGCGTGCTCGTCGCCGTGGACAACACCACCGCCACCGCGTTACCTCCAGCAGCCCCTGGCGCTCGGAGCCGATTACGTCGTCGCTTCGGACACGAAGGCGCTTACGGGCCACAGCGATCTGGTGCTCGGCCACGTCTCCACCGCAAGCGACGAGCGGGCCGCTGCTCTTCGTGCGTGGCGGACACAACACGGCGCGATTCCCGGCCCGATGGAAACCTGGCTCGCCCACAGGTCACTGGCCACGCTGCCGCTGCGCCTGACCCGGCAGTGCGCGTCGGCGGCGCAGATTGCGGGCCACCTCCGTGCCGCCGCTGACGTAAGCGCCGTGTACTATCCGGGGCTTCCGGATCACCCCGCACACACCGTCGCGGCGCGCCAGATGCGCGCGTTCGGCTCGGTCCTCAGCTTCGACCTCGGCACGCGCACCCGCGCCGAGATGTTTCTCCAGACACTGCGCCTCGTTCGCGAGGCGACGAGCTTCGGCGGCGTGCACTCCACCGCCGAGCGGCGAGCCCGCTGGGGCGGCGACGCGATCGGCGACGGCTTCATCCGGTTCAGTGTCGGGTGCGAGGCCGTGGAGGATCTCATCGACGACATCGAGGGTGGCTTGCGCGCCGCCCGCTCGCTTTCTTAGGCCGCAACCGGCCCTCGGGACAACGAAATCACCACAATCCGGAATCCGTCGACGTGGCCTCGCACCGACTCGGGCGGAGGCTCCTCGATCCAGGAGCCTCCACCCGCTGGGACGTTTCGGGTTGGTGTCAGAAGTCGAACGTCGCGCTCAACTTGAAGAAGCGGGCCATCACGATCTGCTGGGGCCTCTGCCAGATGGTGGTGTTGGTGGTGTACGTGCTGTTCTGCGCCAGGATGGTGTCCGCGTTGGTGAGGTTGTAGATGTCGATGCCGGTGGACAGACGACGCGCGCCCATGCGGAAGATCTTCGAGATGCGCAGGTCAATCTGGCTGACCCGTTCTCCGTAAACGGCGTTCGGTGTCAGCAGATTGATGGTTTGGTTCGGCGCGCCCGCGGCGAGCGGCCGCCCGAGCGACGGCTGAATGAAGGCGTTACTCGCCACGAAGTTCGCCGGGACGTTTGGGCCTGGCACGTTCTGATACGAGCCGGCGAGCTGGATGTCGATCTTCGGGATGCGATAAATCGCCTGGGCCCGTACGTCGGTGAGGAACGGCTCCTCCTCATGGCAATAGCCCAATGGCCGCACAGTGCTGCTCAGCGACGCGGCGGTTGTGCCCGCGGCCGAGAGCTGCGCCGCGAAGATCTCGGGCAACTTGGCCACGATCTCGCAGTTGTCCAAAATAGCCCTGCCGGTGCTCAGTCCCCCCGCCAGCGTGAGCGCCGACAACCTGGCCGTGAAGTTGATGTCCGCGCCATCCCAGTGCTCGATTTGTTTGCCGTAACGAGACGACAGTGTGTTGTAGAGATCGAACGCACGCGTCGCTGCGGCGGGGGTGATGTTGTAGAGGCCCGTGATCGTCTGTCCGACATTCGGCAGCGGGATGCCGCCAACCGTATTGCCAGGCACCACGATGCTGTAGGGGGTGAAGTCCTCGGGCGCGAGGTTCCGGTTGTCGGCCGCCTGGAAGTTGCCGAAGATGCGGCGGTAGTAGCCGACATCCACCGATACGCGCGGCATGAGCTCCTGCTGCACGCCGACCGAGAACTCCCAGTTGTAGAGACGGTTACCAAAGCCCGTCAGCAGTTCGGGATCATAGGTCGCGCCTGGCACGGACTTGCCGAAGTTCGCCGTCATCAACCCGCACGTATCCACTGAGCCGGTCGTGGCGGGGCTTTGCGCCGCGACGCTGGTCAGGTCGCAGTCGACCACCCAGTCCCTGTCGTTATCGGTCCACGCCCGGCTCGCGGAGTTCACGAGCGAGAGAATCGGGTTTGGCGCAGTGCCCAGGCCCTGCAACGACTGGCCGTTCAGGTACTTGTTCGCGCTGGCCCGCACCGCCGTCTTCCCGTTACCCAGTGCATCCCACACCACGCCGAGCCGAGGGGTGATGTCCTTGTAGTCGAGGTTCGGCCTGGCCGCGAAGGTGATGTTACGGTCCGGAGCGAGCAGGGCCGGCCCAGCAGTCTGCTCGGGGAAGCTACTCTTGTACCAATCGAATCGAACACCAGCAGTCACCGAGAAGCGACCCACCGTCCACCGGTCCTGGGCGTAGAGGCCGAGATCGAGGTCCTGGTCGGAGAGGGCCTCGTAGGGCGTCGCGAACTCTGTCACCTGGTTCGGCGCGTAGACGCCAGCCACCGTGCCGGCTCGATAGAACAACGGCGACGTCGGCGTGTAGGTCAGGTTCCGCTGAGTACCCCAGATGTTGTTCATGCCGACCTTGGTCGAGTGCGAGCCGGTGACGTAGGACAGCGCCGCGCGTGTCGCCCAGTTCGGTACGTCGTTCGAGAGGTAGGTGCCACTGGCGACGCCGCCGCCCCGATACTGCAGGTTGTTGTCCTGATTGAGCACGCCGATAGCTGGTTCGAAGCCCTTGGGCACGGCGTTCTCCCAGTGTTCGAAGCGATTCAATACCGACGCCTCGACGAGCAGCCGGTTGGTGACGGGCGAGAACCACTCGAATGTCCCGAAACGCTGATTCGGCACGTAGCGATTCGCACCGGACTCGGGCGCGCGAGTGGCGAGCGCGTAGTACGGGCAGCTGCACCGATCCTGACGGTCGTAGCTCCCCGCAAACCGGTTGCGCGGGGTCGCCTGCCAGGTAACACGCACTTGCGCGTCGGTCCATTTGGCATTGTTCTCGACCAGTTTTCCGCTGGTGTCGCCCCTGTAGGTCCATTCGTTGGGGTTGTTCGCGTTCAAGTTGGGCAGAATGCCACCCGGGTAGACATCGGCGATCAAAATGCGTGCGGCGGCGTAGAACCAGACGGAGTCTTTTTTGAAGGGCCCCCCGAGGCCGGGGTTGAAGTCTGCGTTCATGCGGACGGCGTCGACCGAGGTCAGACCCCGATCCTTCAGGCGCTGCGTGAAGTTGTCACCCTGCATGGCGTTGTTGGCGAAGCTCGCGAAGGTGGTGCTGGTGAACGTGTTGCCGCCATCCTTCGGAACGAAGTTGATGCGCGGGCCGCCCGTGGGGAGCTCAGCGCTCGGCGAGCCCGTGTCCATCGTCACCTCAGCGGCTGCGGTCATGTTCGCGGTCGACATGCTCGAACCGCCGCCCGCCTGAAGCGTGCCGGTCGGCAAACCGTTCTGCGTGATGCGCATGTCCACGGTCCTGCTGCCGTGGATCATCAGATTGGTCGTCGTATCACCGAGGGCGCCGCCGGTGTTCTGAGTCTGTCCCACCTGGCCGGCACCGGACTTCATACCGGGTACCATGGCGGCAAGATCCGAATACAAACGGCCCGAGGGTATCGTGTTGATGACTTCCTGCGTCATCACACGCTGGACCGTCGTGCTTTTCACGTCGACCACCGGCGACTCGCCGGTGACGACCACCGTCTCCTCGATCGCGCCGACCTTCATATCGGCATTGACCGTCAGGTTGGCGCTGCCTACCAGCTGGAGGCCTTCCTGTTTGGCAGTGTTGAATCCCGGCAGCGTGAACGTCACCGAGTAAACACCCGGCCGTAGGTTTTCAATGCTGTACTGCCCGGCACCGTCGGTAGTGACAGCGCGGACCTTCTCGATGAGGACCGGGCTCGCGGCCTCGACGGTGACGCCTGGGAGCACGGCGCCGGACGTGTCCTTTACGAGGCCGGCAATCGCACCCTGGGCAAGGGCCAATGACGGTGCCAGCATCAGCATGGTGAGGACTGACCCTACGAACCGGTACATCGGGCGCATTCGGTTCCCTCCTTCAGATCTTCGATTCACATCGTTGACTGGGCCGATACCACCGACTCTCGCCGCAAAACGCAGCCGACCGTAACATCCGTCAGTAATGAATGCAAGAGCGGGATTGTTCAGGCGAAACACGACCCTGCACTTCGTCGCGGGGAACATAGATAGGCTTGCTCATACGATTTCGAGCAATAGAACCGGTCCCGGTGTGCTCCTCGCACGGCGCCAGACTGCACGTAGAATTCGCGTCGTGACATCAGATCGCCGCGCAACGTTGTGCTCCTGAACCGATTCACACGATCGAGAGCAACCTCTCGACGCTCGATATCGGTATCCCGGTCTACGTGAAGGTCAAGGGGTGGGTGGACGACAACAGCGGCCGCCACTGGAAGCGCGAACTCGGACACGACGAGATCGGCGGTCGTCCTTGTCGTCGCTCTGGTGCTGAAGGGACAAGTCAAGGCAAGTCTTCAGGCCCTGGCGCGAACCTGACGCTGGAGGCCAAGTAGACCACCCAGAGAACACTGGCTGGCGAACCCCTCGAAGGTTCGCCACCAGTCGATCCCGATGAGCCCAGTCCGGCACGACCGGGGATCGGGGGAAAACTGGCACAGCGTTGTCACAACGGTCTCAGGAGGAGCTTGTTGCGGGCGTCCCTGAGGGCTATATAATCAAGGTTTCGCCCCCTAAGTGCCGGTATCGTCTAGGGGTCAGGACACGTGGTTCTCAGCCACGGGACCGGGGTTCGAATCCCCGTACCGGTACCAAGAAATTTCGAACCTATAACTCGCTTTCAAAAGCGGCGACTTCATCGAGTCGTCCCATGGCATCCACCATGCGGCGACCCGCGATGTCGTCGAGCAGCCCGCCCACAATCCCGTCGCGACCCGCGTCCAGGCGTCGCGCCAGCCACACCATCAGCGGCGTGCACGCGATCCCGAAGACGACGTTGGCAGCGACCCAACCCGCGCCGAACCAACGATAGAGGTCGAACCCGAAAATTCCTTGCGCCACGACGATTGCCAACGGCGTCCACAGCGGTAGCATCAGCAGCCACTGCCACCGCACTTCGCGCACTCTGCGCAAAGCGAGCTCAGTCAGCACGCTCTGAATCGCCACCACGGGTTGGGCGTAGTCGAGGCTGCGCAGCAGCCGCAGTTGCGCGGCGGCACTCCCGATCGTGAGCACCGCCACGACGTCGAGCACGATGGCCGGCACGGCAAAGCGCGCCAAATGCCAGTGACCGGCGAGGAACCCGCCGAGGAGCACGGTAGCCCCAAGCGCAATGGCGAGCTCCGTCCCCAGCAGCCACCAAAGCGGCCGAAGCGCCGATCGCGTGCGTTCGAGCTTCAGCTCTCTGAAGATCTTCAGCGGCTGGCCATTCCACGCGGCGCCGTAGACGATCGACTGCCCATCTGGCGTAAAACGCCCGTCGCGGATCGTACCCCTGTCGAACGTCAGCTGCCGAAATTGGGCTCCCACTGAATCGACAGCGGCGATCGATCCAATCCGCATCACACGCGCGCCGGCGACGCCGATTATCGTGCCGAGAACAAGTGCCACAGTCGCCGCTCCGAGCCATCGGCGAGGGCGAACAGGCGGCAAGGCGGTTCCTGCCGACGTACTGCTGCTGTCGACCGACGACTCGAGCGCGAATGCCAGATCGCGAGCCGACTCGAAACGCTCCTGCGGACGTTTCTCCAGGCATCTGCGAAGCGTGCGCAAGACCGCCGGGGGAACGTTCACGTTCAACGTGCCAGGGTCCGGCGGATCGTCGCGCAGAATCGAACACATTCTCGGGTTTCAGATCGCGATGCGCGATCTGCTTGTCGTGGGCTGCGGCGAGCCCACGGGCAATCTGTGCTGCGATATCGACGGCTTTGCGCACCGGCATCGGCCCATGTGCGATCCGCGCCCCCAGGGTCTCTCCCTCGAGCAACTCCATCACTGAATAGGGATGACCGTTGCTCTGCCCAACGTCGTAAATGGCCAGGATGTTGGGGTGTGAAAGCGCCGCGACCGCACGAGACTCCCGCTCGAAACGCGCGACTGCTTCAGGATTTCCCGCTACCGACGGCGGGACGACCTTGATCGCCACATCGCGATCCAGACGGCTGTCCCGCGCCCGATACACTTCGCCCATGCCGCCGGTGCCGAGTGGACCGAGAATCTCGTACGGACCGAGGCGCACGCCGCTCTGCAGCATGATGGGTGAAGTCGCGGCGATTATAAGCGGCTCGGCCGCGTTTGGGCCCGACGCCTTTCAGGTGACACCCACCGACTCACTCAATCGCAACAACGAGGCCGTTTTCGGGCACAGGCTTCGCCGGCTGCAGTTGCTTGATCACATCCGACACCGCCGCTGCGTCGCGGCCCGACAGCACGAGCACGTGGCTTCTCGTCTTGTGCGGCATCATGAACGCAAAGCCTCGGTGTTTCATCAAGCCGGCCAAATCGGGAATACGGTCCGCGAACTCCACAACCTCATCGTAGTCGAGCAGGAACGCGGCGTTGAGCTCGCCGGCGCGTTGCCATTCGAGCCTGGAGTCCGTCCCGTAGGTCGGATTCAAGGTTTCACGGAACGCCGCGATTGCGGGACGGGTCGAGTCGCTGGTCACAATGGCCACGGCGGCGAATCTGAAGGCGAGCGAGTCCGCGTCCGCGCCCAGCACCTCTCGCGCGCGGCGCACGTAGTCGTCGACGAACCCGTCGTTCATCGTCTTGCTGGTGGCCAACGCCATCCTTAGCGGCTCAGTCGCCGCTCGGCCCAACCGGGGAATATACGGATGCCGGTACTCGCCTCCGTCGTCCGAGTCGTCCGTTGGCGAGGTCGGCCACCATACCCGAGACGGCGGTGGCGATCGCTTCGTTGACGAAGGCGTACATCGACGGTCCGCCGTGATCGGAGGCGACGACAAACTGCCGCATCAATGCCAAGTGCACTGTGACAGGCGCCGAATCGTAGAGCGCGTGCGCCAATTCATGAACGGCGACTCCAACGACCATCTTCGCCGCACGGCGGCGGGCCGCACTGTCGGACCCGGGCGGCGGCACGAGTTCCATGAAGAAGTGATTACGTATGACCGTGCCCGACGCGTCATCGTTCCCGACGTCCGGGCTGGGTACGACGTGCATATATACGTTCGTGACGCCGGCGTCGGCGTGTACGAACGCCGCGACTTGACGAAGCAGACCACGGGCTGCCGGTGAGAATTCCCGCTCAATTTCTCGCAGACCGGAAACTCGTTTACGTCCGACGCTCTGCCACCAGGGACGCAACCTTGTCTGGAAGTGACGCAGCACTCGAGCGAGCGCCAACGCCTCGTCGGCAACTACCAAACGCGATGCACGAGCCTGAAAAGCGGAGGAAGACTTCGCGTCCAGTGCGGCCGATACAATCGACTGCCGCTGACGAAGGGCAGGATAGAACGACAGGTAGTTCGCGAGCAGCGGTGCGTCGGGCGGCGCCGGCACGCGCGTTTCAGCCGCGCGCACGATCGCCTGCCAGCGATCCAGCTGGGCCTGGTCCTCGGCCGACCATCTCAGCTGGTCCTTCCAGAGGCGGTCGTACTTCGCCTTCGTGCACGGCACCTGTTGCGCGAGGCACACGACGTTGTAGACAGCGTTCGCGTACTCGCTCGCATCGGCGTGAAAGGCCAACGTGGCGACGAGAACGGATGCAGCGGCACCCATAACCCCTCCCTGGCCGGTGGATCTTACCCTTCGTCTCGGCCAACCGCCCGCCCATCCACCTGGCTCATCCCCGTATCAGCCTCGCCTTTCGCTACGTTCGGGCTCGGGCTAGGATTGGCAAGCTCGAATACAAACGACGGGGGAGGGTGACTTCATGCGCGTCCGACTATTCGTACTGTTGCTTGCGTCTCTGCCTGCGATCGCTCAGACACAAACCGCGCTGCCGCCTGACATCAACCCGGTCACACTGTCGCGACTGCCCTGGGTGACGCCGGAGGATCTGGACGAGGAAGGGCGGAAGCTCTTGGCTCAACGGCCGGCGGTCAAGCCGGGGCCTGGACCCACGCACGTCACGAGCTACAGCCCCAGGGAGCGCAGCCTCGGTATCCCCACGGGTGTGAACAGCCCCGTCGGCCCGCGCTACTTTCAGCTTGCGGTGCTCATCATCGCCAGAGAGATCGACCAGCAGTACGAGTGGTCCGCCCACGAGCCCGCGGGCTTGCGGCAGGGACTCGAGCAGCCGGTCATCGACGTCGTCAAGTACAACCGGGACGTGGCGGGCCTGTCCGACAAGGATGCCACGCTCATCACCTTTGGACGCACGTTGTATCGCGAGCACCGCGTGAGCAGCGAGTTGTGGCAGAAGATGATCGGACACTTCGGGCGGCAGCAGACCGTGCAGCTGATGATGATCATGGGCGACTACTTCAGGGTGGGCTTCATGATGAACGCCGTCGATCAGCACCTGCCGCCAGAGCGGAAGGCACTGCTGCCGCCGTTGAGTCGCTGACCCACGAGAGTTCACCATGAAGGCTTTCGTTATCTGCTGTGTCGTGCTCGTCGGTGCAACTGCCTTTGTTGCGCTGGGTGCGCAGACGCCGCCATCGGGATCGACGACGCGAGTGGACCCTCGCTTCGACGAGATTGTGTCTCCCGGAACCGCCATGGAGACCGTCAAGGGCGGCTTCGGTTTCATCAACGGCATCGTGTGGGTCAAAGAGCCCGGCGGTGGCCATCTGCTGATCAGCGACATCCCGGCCAACGTGGTGCACAGGTGGACGCCGGACGGGAAGATGTCTTCGTTTCTCGAGAAACCCGACTGGACCAGGACGACCGGCCGCCCCGCGAACCCGAGGTTCGGCGCCAACGGCATCACCGTCGACCCGCAAGGGCGGGTCGTCTACGCCGCAGAAGCGGATCGTGCCGTGGTGCGGCTGGAGAAGGACGGCAAAAGGATGGTGCTGGCCGAGCGCTACGAGGGGAAGCGCCTGAACAGCCCGAACGACCTCGTGTTTCGCTCGGACGGCGCGCTGTACTTTACCGATCCAAGCGGAGGCAACCGTTTCGCCGACTGGGATCTGAAGAAGGAATTGCCGTATCAAGGCGTGTTCCTGCTCAAGGACGACAAGCTGCAGCTGGTCATCCAGGATCTCGACCGTCCGAACGGGATCGCCCTGTCGCCCGATGAGAGGTTTCTCTACGTCAACGACTCGGCCAAGCGCACCATCATGCGCTACGAGGTGCAAGGCGATGGCCGCGTTGCCAAGGGCACAGTGTTCGCGGACATGAGCGCCGGCACGGGTACCGGCAATCCAGACGGGATGAAGTTCGACGCCAGGGGCAATCTGTACTCGGTGGGTCCCGGCGGCATCTGGGTGTTCTCTCCCGACGGCAGGCACCTGGGCACGATCGTGCCGCCCGAATTCGCACCGGGGTTCGCATTCGGCGATCCCGATGGGAAATCACTCTACATGGCAGCGAGCAGCAGGCTCGCACGCATTCGCCTCAACCATGCTGGCGCGCGGTAGTCACATCCCTTCCCGAGGAAGGCGTACCGGACGGGCATAGCTGCGGATACAATCCGCTGGGCGCGGGGAGGAGGGGACTGGTGAGTGCTCGGCTGACACTGACCGTCGGTCTCATCGTTTGTGTGTTGTCGCCCACGCTCGCGCAGGCGCAGGACGCCAGAACGGTCATCGCCGAGGCGACCAAGGCGATGGGCGCCGCGAAGTTGACTTCGATCATGCTCGCCGGCGACCGCCGTGCAGGGCAACTTCGGCCAGAGCCGGACGATCACGTTCGGGCTGGCATCGACGTCGATCCGCAACTACCAGGCCACCATCGACTTCGCGGCCACCGCGATGCGCGCCACCGGCGACGGCGTGCCCGGAGCGCCAGGGCGGCGCGGCGGTCCGCCGCCGCCGGCCGGCCCGTACGAGCTGACGGTCACCGCAACCTCGCCCTGGTCGGACCAGTTTCAGATCTGGGTGACGCCGTGGGGATTCCTGCGCGGCGCCGCAGCGAATGCTCCTACCGCCCGCACCACCAAAATCAGCGGCATCCCTTACACGCTGGTCACGTGGTCCCCGCCGATCAAGGCTCCTTCCGGGAAGAGCTACCGCCTGGTCGGCTACATCAACCCGCTGCAGCTGGTCGACCGGGTCGAAACCTGGGTGGACCACCCGGTCTTCGGCGACTTGCACGTGGATACGACCTACATCGACTTCCAGGACGTTGACGGCGTGAAGGTGCCGACGCGAACCGCCCGGAAGCACGCCGGGATGGAGACGTTCGTGGCGGTCATCAGCGGTGTGCGCGTGAACCCGGCCGATGTCGCCGACCTGGTGGCTGCACCGGCGCCGGCGCCCGCGGCGCCGGTACCTCCGGCCGCCTCCGAGAAGCTGGCCGACGGTGTCTACCGCATCACCGGCGGCTATGTGTCACTGGCGGTCGAGTTCAAAGATCACGTCGTCGTGCTCGAAGGCGGACCAAGCGAGGCCCGGGCGCTGGCGGTCATCGCCGAGGCGAAGCGGCTCTTTCCGGCCAAACGCATCAAGTACGTGGTGAGCACGCATCCCCATTTCGATCATGCGGCGGGCCTGGCGCCGTACATCGCCCAGGGCATCACCGTCGTCGCCGACGACAACAGCAAGTTCTTCGTCGAGGCCGCCTTCAGCGAGCCGCGCACGCTGGTCGGCGATCTGCTGGCGAAGTCCGGCAAGAAGCCCAAGGTCGAAGGCGTGATCGACACGCTGGTCCTCAAAGACGAGACCCGGGCGCTCGAGCTGTACCATGTGGACGACCTCCAGCACAGCGACTCGATGCTGGTGGCGCTGCTGCCCAAGGAGCGCATCCTCTTCACCGCGGACTTCAACGTGCCGCGCGAGGGGCAACCCGTCAGCCCCTCGATCGCTACGCTGGTGGAGAATCTCGACCGGCTGAAACTGGATTTCGACCGTCATGTGATGGTGCACGCACCGGATCCGGATCGACCGATGACAAAGGCCGACTCTCTACGAGCTGGCGAAGGGGGCCAGGTAACGTGCGCGGCGTCGTGGCGCTGGTCCTGGCCCTCGCGGCGGCTCCCCTGCTCGCGCATCACTCGTTCGCGACCATGTATCTCGAGCAGGACACCATCGAAATCGAGGGGGAGATCGTCGAGTTCCAATACCAGAACCCGCATTCCTGGGTTCACGTCGACGGCCAGGACCCGTTCGGCCGGCGGCGGACCTACGCCGCGGAGTGGGCCAGCCGCGCTCGACTGGAGGGCGACGGCATCAAGAAAGAGACGCTGCGCGTAGGCGACACCGTCCGCATCTGGGCCTCACCCAACCGGAATCCAAGTGACAACCGCATCCGCCTGAGGCGGATCGAACGGCGGCGGGATGGGTGGCAGTGGGGACAGCTGACGCGGCAGGAGGATCGCTGACCTCGTAGCCGTCGTGGTGGCTACGGTGCGGCGCGGCCGTCGGCGCGCACGACACCGGTGCCCTTGCCGAGCACATCCAGGCCCGGCGCGCCGTTGGTGGCGGGGTGGCCCTTGATCACCAACGCTTCCCCCGTCTTGAAGGTGTCGATCGAGAAGCCCTGGCGGCGGAGCGACGGCACGGCGGCGGGACCAAAGTAGACGTCCCAGTCGGTCTTGACGCCCTTGTCATCGGGCGCCTCGACGACGAGGATGGGATGCGGGTTGGTGAAGATCCATCGCTTCACCGTTCCCTTCAGCTCCGTGATCTTGCTGTCGTCGAAGAGCCCCACCTGTCCGTGGTGAGCCGCGGCCGTGATCGCCGAGCCCAGGATGATCGCCCCAACAAGTGCAGCGGGTTTCGTCATGGTCAGTTCTTTCGATTGATCGGTGGATCCTGCGGGTACTTGGACTTGACCACGTGCAGGTTGCGTTGCGCTGCCACCGGATCGCACGCCCAGGGCAGCGACAGCGGTTCAGCCGTCACGCGCAGCTCCATCGTGTAGTTGATCGGCCCGAGCAGGAACACCGGATCCTCGGCCGTCAGCTCCAGCCGCAGGACGTCGCCAGCTCGGGAATACCGCTCGACCAGCCGCTTCTGCGTGGACGATGGCGCGTTGAGCGCGTCGCCGGCAAAGCCTTCCGGATCGAACGTGAACCGGCTGGTCTCGATCACCAGCTGGTTGCCCTCGTAGCGGCCGGTCGAGTAGCCGTGCATGAACAGCAGCCCGTTTCGCGGTGGCTGGTGGCCCTTCCCCTCCAGCCAGACGGTGCGCGTGACGTCGTCTTTCTCGTAGGTGAAGTTCACGCGATCCGGCAGCTGCTCGATCTTCACCGCCCACGGGTCGCCGAAGATGATCGGCAGCGTGGCCGGCGAGCAGTCGTACTTGGGCGCCGCCACCTCGTCGAAGGCGGCGATGAGCGCCTTGCCTCGCGCGGTCATCAGCCGCTCGGCGCCCTTGACGTTCATCTCCGGGCACACGTCCGAGTTTGCCGGCACGCACCGCCGGCCGGAGTAGGTGCCCGACACGTTCGGCACGCCGCCGGGCGCCGTCTGGGATTGCGCCAGCACGGCGGCCCCGAGGCCTGCCGCCAGGGCGATGCCGGACGCCAGAACAATGGCAGACAGATTCATACCGCTGGTCTCCTCGAACGCTCTGTATGGCTCGGGTCCACGTCAGTCGCTTGTATCACGACAGGCGAACGGGGCGCCACTGGCCCGCGGAGGTGATGGCGTGTCAGGCTGGGCGCAGGCGGTCGATGAACTCGAGCGCGGAGCGCTCCCTGACCTCGGCCTCGCGAAGCTTTGCCATGCCGGCGCCAGTCAGGCCGTCGAGGCGCAGATTCCAGCTCTCCTCACGCAGCCGTAGGTACTGGTGGGCGTCGGCGACGAACCGCTGGTGCTGCGGCGGCACGCGGCCCAGGGCTCGCAGACTCGCGCGGGCAGCGTCGAATTCCGGCAGGATCTGTTCTTCGATCACGGCCACAAGGGTGGTGTCCGTCGCCTGTCCCCTACGGAGGCGGTCGACAGCGGCGACGTACGTGCTGGCCGTCCTGTCCTCGAGCGCCACCAGCGCTTGCAGCTCGGGGCGAACGTCCACGATGCCGCGCAACGGCACGACCGCCGCCAGGGCAATTACCGACACCGTCGCGAAGGTGCCGACCACTCGGCGCGGCGGCGGCTTCCGTTCACCGACGCGCCGCACCAGCGCCGTACCCGCGGCCACGCCGACGAAGAGACCGAACGCCTCGCCCGCCGGCGACACGCCGCCCGCGAACACGTTGAACGCGACGAAGATGGCTGCGGCTGGCCCCATGGCCTTGATGACGTCGATGGGAATCGTCAGCGCCGAGCGTGGAAACCTGCTCCTGACCCAGGTCGCCAACAGGAGGCCATACACGCCACAGACCGCGCCCGAGGCGCCGGCGGTGATGCCAATTGGATCGCCGGGCAGGCTCACGACAGTCGCAAACATGCCGGCGACCAGGAAAACGACGATGAGCGCCAGCGGTCCGACCAGGCGCTCGAGCAGGTAGCCCGCCTGCATCAGGCCGATCATGTTGGCTACCAGCGCAAAGAACCCCGTGTGCACGAACGTCGCCGTAACCAGGCGCCACCACTCCCCGTTCGTCGTGCGGGGGCCGAAGCTGCCACCCCAGCCGATGAGTGTCTCGGGAAGGCCCACCGGGCCTGGATCCCGGACCATCCACGCAAAGACAAGGACATTGACGGCGACCAGAACAGGCGTCGCAAGCGCGAAGCGCGTACGCTGGCGCAGTGCCTGGCGAAACGCGGTGCGCGCCGGCGTCTCTCGCAAGAAGAACCAGCGCAGCCACGTCACGAGTGTGTGTGCAGCCCGCGTGCGATCGGCTGGCGTCGTCATGCGGTAGGCGACGAAGCCAAACACCGCAAGCGCGAACAGCGTCACCATGCGAACTCATGACCTCAAGACCTATGCCACACGGGAGGTGTGTGGTTTCGGGCACGTTCCCCCGTGTTTCGACTCCCCGCAGCCGGGAGCGAGCCTCGGTCTCGAGGTCGAAAGGCCAGGATTGTAAATGCGCGCATCCGGCCGGCCGCCGGCGCCGACGTATCATGGCGGGACCCTTACCGAACGCAGTTCGAGGCCTGCCATGACGATTCGTCCCCATATTCCGGCTGCCGTCCTGGCGATCAGTTGCGCCTGCGTCGCGTTGCCGGCCGTCGCCCAGACGCCACAGCCGCGCTCGCTCTACGACCGGTACACCGAGCCGATTCAGATTTTCAAGACCGGTCTCGGCACCTTCACCAAGCCGATCTCCTCGACGAACAAGGAGGCGCAGGCGTTCTTCGACCAGGGCTTTCAGATGATGTACGCCTTCGCCAAGCCGGAGGCCGTGCGGTCTTTCCGCGAAGCGTGGAAGCGCGACGCCGACTGCGCGATCTGCTACTGGGGCGAGGCGTGGGCGTGGGGCTCGTACCTCAACGCGCCGATGAACGCCGACGAATCGCCGCACGCGTATGCCGCGGCGCAGAAGGCGCTGTCGCTGAAGAGCCGCGCGACGCGCCAAGGAACGTGCGCTCATCGACGCGATGGCGGTGCGCTACGTCGAGACGTTCGACGCGGCCAAGCGGGTCGAGCAGGATCGCGCCTACGCCGACGCGATGCAGAAGGTGGCGGCCCAGTATCCCGACGATCTCGAGATCGCCACGCTGCACGCCGACGCCCTGTTTCTACTGGAGCCGCGGCGTGGCACGCGCGATGTGAACGATCCCAACGTTCGCCGGCTGCACGAGGTGCTGGAACGCATCCTGGCGCGGGACGTCCACCATCCCGGCGCCTGTCATCTCTACGTGCACGCCACCGAGTCCACCATCGTGCCGGGCCGTGCCGAGGCATGCGCCGAGTTCCTGGGCCAGTCGATTCCCGGCGCAAGCCACATCAACCACATGCCGTCGCACACCTGGAACGAAATCGGGCGCTGGGGCGACTCGGTGCGGGCCAACCTCACGGCCTGGCATTCGGACCAGAAGGCGGCGGTGGGCCAGGGCTTCGCCATCTATCCCGAGCACAACCTGCACATGTTGCTGTATGCGGCGTCGTACGACGGCCAGGGCGCCATCGCGATGCGCGCCGGCAAGGACTACACGAAGCTGACCGGCGAGTCCTTCTACGAGGTGCTGACGCTGATTCGGTTCGGTCGTTTCGACGAAGTGCTGGCGGTGACGAACCGGCCGAAGCCGGAGATCCAGGGCGGGTTCTGGGACTTCGCGCAGGGCTATGCGCATCTCAAACAGGGCAACGCCGACTTCGCCGCACTCTATCTGGCGCGCGTCAAGAAGGCCGCCGAGACGTCGAAGGCCGGATTCCGCGTGCATGCAGCGAAGGATTTGCTCTCGATCGTGGCCGGCATCCTGGAGGGCGAGATCCAGCGGACCGCGGGCGATATCGAGCGGCGCCATCGCGTCGTTCGAGCGCGCCGCCCGGACCCAGGAGGCGCTGGTCTACGACGAGCCCGAGCCGCTGCCGTTCTCGGCATTCCACTGGCTCGGCGCGGCGCTGCTGGAAAGCGGGCGCTTCGACGACGCGGAGAAGGCCTATCGTGCCGAGTTGAAGGATCACCCGCACAACGGCTGGTCGCTGCTCGGCTTGCAGCAGGCGCTGGCGGGCAAAGGCGTCAAGTCGCCCGAGGTAGACGCCGATCTGGCCGCGAGCTGGTCGCGCTCGGACACCTGGATCCGATCGTCGCGCTTCTGACCGTTAGCCGGGCGGCGCGTACGGATCGGGAACGACCCGTTCAAGGACCACGACGACCTCGAACGGCCCCTTGAGACCGACGCCTTTGTTGGTGACGGTGAGAGTCTGTCCGTCGGGCTGACACTTTGTAGGTTCCCGCGCTGAGCACAGTGCCGTCCACCTCTGCACCAATCTCCAAGGTCTGCGGATCGGGACGGCTGCCAAAGGACATCGCGCCCGCCGGAACGCCTGGGATCGGGCGGCCACCGAGGTCGAGCAGGGGACGGCGGCGACCGTCCGCAATGATCGACTGCGGACGCTCGGCCGCGGCCTTGCCGTCCACGACGCCATACGCCACCATGCAGGTAACCGGTGTCAGTCGCCTCGAATCGCAGGCACGTCTGCTCTGGCCGCGCTTGACCGGCCACGCGCCAAACCGCGGCCTCGCTCTGTGTGGCTCGCCACGTCCCTTCAAACGGATCGCCAGTCATGGTTGCCTCCTTCAATCTGTCGGTCCAGCCCGCGACGTACCTGGTACGGCAAACGCAGCACAAGATCCGCAAAGAGCCGGGCCATCCCCGTAGCACCCTGCTGCTGCCAGACATGCGGCACGACATCCTCGCCGAGCTGCTCGAGACCGTCGCCGCAGATCGCGCGGAATTCCCGAGGAAAGGCTCGGCCCAGCCCTCGGTATAGCCGGCTGCAGGCGATCACAAACGCACTCATGAGCGCGCCGCCTGTCGCCGACTCGCGTCGAGGGCTCTGACCAGGTCCTTGAGTCGCTGACTCTCGAGGTCGAGCACACGCCGGCCCATGGGCGTGAGTTCGTAGTACCGGCGCCGCGCATCATCGAACTCCGGCGCCTGGCGTTCGCCAGATTCGACGATCAGTCCCGCCTCGATGAGGCGCTTCAACGAGCCATATAACGTCGCCGGCCACAGGCGTACCTTGCCTTCGGTGCGCTCCAGCACGTCCTGCATGATGCCGTAGCCGTGTTGCTCGCCCTCGACGAGGCAGATGAGGATATGGAACCAGTTGCTCTTGAGGGGGACAAACGCCTCCGGCCGTTGCCGCGGCATGGGCATATGTATATCAATTGATATAGATATCAGTCAAGAGCGTTCAACAAGCAGCTGCAGCCGCCTCATATCGCTGAGCCACCCGTGCCATTCTGCGGCGAAACTTCACTCCCCGGTCACCGGCGGCAGGCTGGCCAGCGCTTCCGCTTCCGTGTCGAAGACGTCGAACACCGTCAGCAGCCGGCAGATCGCCAGCAGGTCCTGGACGCGCGCGGTCAGCGCCACGAGCACGATCTGGCCCCCTTGCCTGGCCACCGTCGCGTGCGCCGCGACCAGCTCGCCGAGGCCCATGCTGTCGATGTAGGAGACGCCGGCCAGGTTCAGCACGATCTGCCGGCGTCCCTGGAAGATCAGGCTGTTGACTTTGTCCTTGAGCTCTCCGCTTTGCTCGCCCGCGACCAGTCTGCCGCTGACGTCGATGAGGGCCACCGCGCCGTGCGTTCGTTCCTGAATGTCCATGGCGTCCTCCTGGGTCTTCCTCGACCGTGGTGCAGTCTACGCCTCCCGCTCTGGGTAAAGCGGAAAGGAGCGCGAGGACCGTTCCGAAGCTGCAGCGGCAAGTCAGTCGGGCATAATGGGCGCGGCGAACGGAACCCAGGCCCCGGGGAAGAGGACCACATGCCTGCACATCCGCACGGTCTCAACGGTCTCGGCATTGACGCTTGCCGTGATCGCGGCGGGCGCGACCAGTGCCTCCGCGCAGCTGCGGCCACCTGAGGTGCGCGGCCTGCGCGGCGCGCCGTTCCACGTCGATGAACCCGCCGCCCGACGTGCGCAGCTTCGGCGAGGGGCCGGCGTGGGACGGCAAGGCGCCCGACGGCATCCAGCCGCTGCCGCTGGACATGTTCACGAGCAAGGACTTCTACAAGGACAAGGCGCTGTGGAGCGACATCCGCTACTGGCGCTGCAACTCCCCGCGCCAGATCGCCGACATGCGCAGCGGCGGCGCCGGCTCGGCCACCAGCGACCCGCGCATCGGCGCCAAGCCGCCCGTGACCGCGCGCTGGGGCGACTGCAAGATGGACTGGCCGCGCGCGAACATCGCCAGCCCCTATCGTTTCAAGACGGCGAAGGAGCACTACGAGGCGCTGCTCGCCGACGCCAAGACGCGGGGCGGGCCGACCAGGCACACCTACGAGACGATGCCGAAGTGGGACGGCGTCTACGGCGAGTACGCGCCGCAGGGCCGGCGCGTCTGGAACTACTCGCGCGCCAATCAGGTCCCGACCCTGCTGTCGCTGCTGACGCCGGAGTATCAGCAGCGGATGGTGCGGCAGATCTACCACGAGGGCGTGAACGCCGCGCACCAGTGGTCCGCGTCCTACTGCTGGCCGGAAGGGTTCATGCGGCAGTGGGCCACCGGCCCCAAGCCGAGCCGCGTGATCGTCACGCCGGAAGTCGTGATGCTGATGGGCAGCGGCAGCAACAACATGTGGCGGGTCGTGCACCTGAACCGCCAGTTCCCGTTGGGGTCGAGCGTGCCGCAGTGGTACGGCGACACGATCGGCTTCTGGGACGGCGACGCGCTGATCACGATGACCGCCAACATCCAGGGATGGAACCAGCACTCCAGCTGGGAGTGGAGCGACAAGCTGGAGACGATCGAGATCTTCACGCCGGTCCGCGACGCCGGCGGCAAGATGCTCGGCCTCGACTGGGAGTCCGTGCTCTACGACTCAGAGGCGCTGGTCGAGCCGGTCCGGATCCTGTGGCACCGCAACTACCAGCAGGGATGGGGCACCGCCGATCGCCTGGGCTGGGCCGAATGCACCCGGCCGCTCTACATGATCGACGGCTTCGCGACCCAGGCGGCGCCGGGGGAGAAGATCGAATACACCGTCCCGGACATGGCGGGCCGGCCGTGGACCAAGGCGTGGGAGGAATACTTCGAGAAGAACATGGAACGGCCCAAGGAAGTCCTGGACCTTGGCTTCAAATAGGCGACCCCGGAGGGAGTGATGCAGCGAACCGCAATCGGGCTGGCACTGGCGTGGGTGGCGCTTCTGGCGCCGGTGGCCGACGCCCATCATTCGTATGCGATGTACGACGGCAGCGTCTACAAGGTGTTCACCGGCGTGATCGTCCGCATCATCCCCAACGCCGCGCACTTCGAGATGCACTTCGTGCCGCTCAACGAACAGCGCGACGCGCTGGTGCGCGACGACAAGGGCCAGCCGCTGGTGTGGGTGGCGCAGATGGAAAGCGCGGCGCAGGCGCTGAAGGACGGCATCACGCGCGAGAGCTTCCCGCAGGGCACCGTGTTCAGCATGGGGATCCACCCGCGCCGCGACGGCAAGCCGGCCGGCGACCGCGGCATGTCCGGGCTGTTTCAGTGCGCGAAGGGCACCAAGCCGGAGCCGGGCAAGCACTGCGACTCGGTGGCGGGCAACAAGGCCTTTCGGCGCCGGCGAGATTCCGAAGGAGACACGCCGCCGAAGTCGTGACTACTTCGGGATCAGGTTCTCCAGCTCCTCGAGGTTGATCTCCTCGTTCGCCGGGGCCGCGGTGGTCGACAGCGTGAAGCCGACCCAGCGGCCCAGGAACATCACCACTATCCAGATCGCCAGCGACAGCACCGCGACGCGCTTGCCGGCCGGGGGCGCCGCCGCGTCGCGATCCCACGCCGCGACGGATCGCCGGGCGGTCAGCTCGAAGGCCGCCATGTTGACGCCGGCGAGCACGAGCATCGCCATCTTCACCCTGAAGTAGGTGTTGACGTAGTAGCTGGTGGCGTTGGTCACGAACATCAACGCGCCGGTGGCCACTGCCAGCGCGAACGCGAGCCACGTCCAGCGGAAGACGTCCGAGGCGATGACGGTGAACGGCCGGCGGATGGAAGCCAGGCCCAGCAGCCGCAGATCGATGACCAGCACCGTGCCGACGACGATCGACACGCCGACGACGTGGAACGACTCGATCAGCGCGAACAGGTAGAGCGAGTTCCGGATCGCCGTCGCCAGCGCTGACGCTTCGAGCCACGCGGGCACAGCGGAGAGGTCCATCTATCCCTTCATCCAGGTGGACCAGGAGCCCCACACGTAGTCGTAGGCGATCAGCCGGCCCAGGACGATCACGCCGACGACGACGAGGAACGTGGCAGCCGCGAGCGGCTTGGCCGGGCGGCGCCGGAGCATCGCCTGGGCGGCCACGGCCACCGCCACCAGCGCCATCTTCATCCAGAACGAGATCGCCAGCAGCTCGCGCGGCGGCTCGCCGACGATCATCAGCACGCCGGTGGCGAGCAGCACGCCGAGCGCCCACCAGACCCAGGGGCCGAACCGCGCCGTGGTCTCCGGCAGGCTCTGATCGCGCCACGCCCATCCGAGGACGCGGAGGTCGATCATCAGCACCGAGCCGACGAAGGCGCAGATCGCCAGGATGTGGATCGACTGGATGGTCGGGATCACCCACTCGTGGTTCTGGATCGCGAGGCTCGGCGCGGTCTGCGCGAGCCACTCGGCAAAGGGCTTCACGACTGGTTGTCCAGGGTCAGGGCTTGATGGCCTGGAAGAACTCCACCGCCGCCTTGGTGAACGAGACGTCGTACTCGTGGCCGCCGCCGTGCGTGCACAGCGACACCGCCGCGCCCGAGCACGATTGGCCCTGCACGCAGCCGGGCACGCCCGGCTTGGGCGGCGCGGCGCAGCCGTTGACGCTCGCCCACGCCTTCGACGACTCGATCGCGCTCTCGTAGCCGATGGTGCGGTCGCCGACGCCGTGGCTCATGATCACGGGCTTCGACGCGGACGGCTGGCAGCCCAGGCGGCCGGCGGCAATCGCCACGCCGGCCACGGCGGCGCGCCGCTCGCAGGCCAGCAGGTAGGCCAGCCCCGCGCCGTTGGAGTAGCCGAGCACGAACACGCGCGCCTTGTCGATGCAGCCCTTCTCGTCCAGCCACTGCAGCATCGCGTCGAAGAAGGCCAGGTCGCGATCGCCCAGCTCGCCCGGGCGGCCCTGCCACGACGGCGCCATGTTGCCGCCGCCGCGGCCCAGTCCGTCCGGAAAGACCGTGATCGCCGCCGGCCACGACCGGCCGATCGGCGCGCGCGCCTGCATGTACTGCGCGTTCATCCCGAACGGGTGCAGGGCGAACACGACCGGCGCGGCCGTCTTCGGATCGCCTTCCGCGGCCGATCGCACCACGAAGGTGCGCCGCGCGCCGGCGACGTCGAGCGACTGCGCCCCGGCGGGCACGAGACTTCCGTCGCACGCGGCCGCTGCGATCCGTGCCTGGGCCAGGAGGATGGCGGCCAGCGCGATGGCCAGCCAGGAAATCCGGGGGCGAAGCAGGTGCCGCACGCTGGTCAGGGTTTCGGCTCGGGGGCCCGCAGCGCCGGATCGCTCTGCAGCAGCTTTTCCCAGCGCTGGATGTCTTCGTTGTTCTCGATGCACTCGTACTCGCGGATGCGCTCGTTCGGCATCAGGCGCAGGATCGCCTGCTGCTTCCACGGCTTGGTGAAGACCTCGGGATCCTCCATCGTCACGTCGTAGACGATGGTGTCGAAGGTGTCGCGCGCGGTAGCGCTCCGTGACGCGCAGCTTCTCGCTGTGAATCGTGCCGACGCCGGCCAGCCAGGTGTTGGTGTTGAAGCCCACCACGTCCACCACCAGCGTGTCGCCTTCCCAGCGCGCCACCGAGTCGCCGAGATAGGACGGCTCGTGGTCGTCGGGGTGCGGGCGGCCGTCGGTCGGGATGATGCGGAACGCGTGGTGCACCTCGTAGAGGATGAGGACGCGGTCGCGCAGCTGGACGATCTCGAACGGCAGCGGCCGGACCGTGATGCGCGGAACGCCCGAGAGCAGGCACTTGGCCATCGGATCGTCCACGCCGCGGCGATCCAGGTAGTACCTGCCGCCGCGCCGCCGCCTCGGGCTTGTAGGGCGGCGGTTCCTGCTGGAAGGCCGGGCGCTTCGCGGCGGCGTCGGCCTTGCGAATCGCCGCGGCCTCCTGTTCGCCGAGCAGCAGCCCGAAGCCGCCGCCGAGCCACACGCCCGACAGGTCCGGCTTGCCGTCGGCGGCTGCGGGGAATCGCGCCGCGCGCCCTGCTGTGCGATCGACGCCTGCGGCATCGCCAGCGACACACGCCGCGGCGAAGCAGCAGGCGAGCCGGCCGAGGCTCGGACCATGCCTCGCATGCTATAGCCCGCCGGTGCCAGCCGGCGGGCCCATCCACAGCTTGCTGCCGTCGGCGAACGTGACCTGACGCCCGGCGCCGTGCGTCGGCTCGAGCCGCGACCGCCAGCCGGTCACCGTGATCTCCGGCGCCCGGCTTCAGCGTGACGTCCTTGCGCCAGCCCTGCCGCACGAGCATGTTCGGCGGATAGCCTTCCATCCGCCACTGCGCCACCTGCCCGTCGGCGCCCTTCACGGCCAGCGTGATGTAGATGTGCGGGTTCATCCACTCGATCTTCGACACGGTGCCCGAAATGGTGACGGGCTTTTCGCCGTCGTACTCGGCGGCGAAGGAGTGGTGGGCCAGCGCCGCGAGCGGCGTTGCGAGGGCGACCGCCAGGACGAGCACGGCTCTCACGCGCGGCATCCTACCAGCGAGGCTTCGCTTAGGTCCAGCGAGCAAGCTCCGCCTCGCTGGTAGCAGTGTCTCGTGCCCGCCCTTCGGGCGGGCGTGGCTAGATGCCGGTGATCTGCACCGGCGCGCCGTCGGGATCCAGGATGTAGAAGCCGAACTCGATGTTCTCGCGCGGCGTCAGGCCCATGCCCTGCAGCTCCCGCGTCACGGCCTCGCGGTTGAAGCCGTCCACGCCGATGGCGAAGTGATCGATCTTCCCCGCCGGCGGCTCGACGCGCAGCGACACCAGCACCTTGCCGCCGGTGCCCAGCCGCGCGATCTTGTTGGCCTTGTCCTCGTCCAGCAGCTTCAAGCCGAAGACGCGGTCGTAGAACTCCATCGACCGCGCCATGTCGCTCACCAGCACCGACGAGTGGTTGATGCTGCCCGATTTGAGCGGCGCGGCTGACACGGTGGCCGACGTGCGCCAACGCCGACGGCCGCAATCGCCGTCAGCTTCTGAATCAGCTCCCGCCGGCTGACCGTGCCGCGCTCGAAGCCCGTGACCAGAGCGTCGATGACAGGTTCCATTGGAGCTCCTCTGCCCGCAGCCTGTGCCTGGGGCCTGGAGCCCTAGAAATTCACCTTCGCGGCGTCGTCGAGAATCATCGACCGGTAGAGCGGCAGCGACCAGCCGGCCTTCTCCAGCTCGGTCAGCCGCTTCTCCACCGCCTTCGCGTACGCCTGCTTGCTCTTGTACATCTCCTTGAGCTTGGCCGGCGCGATCGCCACCTGCGACGTGCTGAGGCCGCACATCTGGGTGGCGGCCTGCTGCCCACCACGGGCGATGTAGGCGCTGGCATCGGCCGGGACGGTCGACGCAGCGGCCGGCCGGATGGTGAACTTCGGCGTCGGCACGTCCACGTAGACGGTGCGGATGCCGCCGCGCGGGTTGCCGTACTCGTCCAGCGCCATCATCGAGCCGTCGTTGGCCTCGTTGCGGTCGACCAGGATGCGGTCGGCCCGCGGCGGCACCGTGCCCTTGTCCACCCAGGCCAGCAGGTGGTCGAGCGCCACCGACATGTAGGCCTGCACCGGGAACGTGCTGAGCGGCAGCGCGCACGGGTTGGGCTTCATCCGCACGCTGTCGCGCGTGTCGATGTGGCCCATGCCGGAGAACTCGTAGAGCCGGTACTGCTTGCCGGGCTCGTCGCTGTCCTGCTTGTTGGTGATGTTGCCGCTGACCTCGTGCATCGTCGGCACGTGAATCATCGGCACGTCCACGTCGCGGACCATCGCGCCGTTCGACATCGGCAGGAAGCCGTCGTAGATGCGCTCCATCTTCGGCGTGCGGTAGACCATGTGCGCCGGCAGGTAGTTGATCAGCACGCCGGCGGTCATCGACGTGCCGGCCGAGCACCATCTTCCGCACCGGCCCGGGCAGCAAGCCCCCGGCGCGGACCAGCGAGCCCACCTGCGCCAGGATCTCGTTGGTCTGCGCGCCGTTCAGCTTCATGGCGCGATACCGGGGCTCGTTCAGCGCGACGAACTGCGCCGGCGGCGTGGTCAGGATCTCCACCGCGGCGTGGCCCGACGACATCGTGTAGATCGAGGTGAACTCGAACATGTGGGCGGCGCCGCTGCCGTGCATCGCCTCGGCCAGCACCAGGCCGCTGAACTTCGAGGCGTCGGTCGGCGTTCGCACGACCAGCCGCGTGGTGTAGGGCTCGCCGTTGGCGGTGCCCGACACCATGTACTCGTGCGCCTGGTAGCCGAAGGCCGCCAGGCCCTTGCCGGGCGCCAGCGACGGCGCCGAGTCGAACATCGGGCCGGGGCCGGTGACTTCCGCCGACAGCGTCGGCAACGCGACGGCCGTCGGCGACGCGGGAAGGTTCGCCGCCGCCGGCGGCGGCCCGCCAGCCCGTCCGCGCCCGCCGCCCTGGGGCACGCCCCCGATTTGCCCGGCCACCGTGGCAACGCCGGCCATCGCGATCAACCCGGCAACGAGCGCAGACAACCTGATTGCATCTTGGCTCCCACATGCCGTTGCCTTCGCCCCAGGCATGCGGCCAGCAACCTGCCTGCATGCTACCGCAGGCGCCGTGCAGCGCGCCAACAAGGCGCACTTCTGCTACACTCCCAGCGCTTCTGGCAGCCTTCGCTAGCACTGGAGGTTTCGCCATGAAGTACTCGCGCAGAGAAATGGGCCTCCTGCTGCCGGCGCTGGCCGCCTCGGCGACCGCCTCGGCACAGGCTCCCCAGACCACCCCCGCCGCCCCGCCGGTCGGAGTGGAACAGCTTCCGGTCATGAAGACCCGCGCGTTCATCTACGCCGAGCTGCCGGTCACCACCAACGGGCAGAACCGGCAGCGGCGCATGTTCACGGAGAAGACCCACACCGGGTTCAAGATCGAATCGCACCAGAGCGACATCGCCCCCGGAGAGGTGAACCACCCGCCGCACAAGCACCTCCGCGAGGAGATGATGCTCATCCGCGTAGGGGACGATGGAGCTGACGATTTCCGGCAAGCCCTACAAGCTGGGGCCCGGCGACGTCGGGGTGATCGGCTCGAACGAGATGCACAACGCGAAGAACGTCGGCACCACGCGCGCCGCAGTACTTCATCGTCAACATCGGAAGAGATGACGTTTAGGCTCAGTCTCCAGTCTCCGGTCTTCAGTCCTGGAGGTGCGAAACTGCATTGATGGCCACTTTCTGAACTCTGAACTCTGCACTCTGAACCTTTATGCGACCACTGCGCTCTTCTTGTGGGCGTCCGCCGTCCTCGGGATGGCGGCGCAGGAGCCGATCTTCCGCGGCTCCAGCGAGGCGGTGCGCGTGTTCGCCACCGTCACCAACCGCGACGGCCAGCTGGTCCCGGACCTGACCCGCGACAGCTTCGAGATCCGCGACGAGGGCAAGCCGCAGCCGATCACGATCTTCGACAACACGCCGCAGCGCATCCGCCTGGTCGTGATGCTGGACGTGTCCGGCAGCATGGAGGGCAACCTGCCGCTGCTTGCGCGCCGCCTCGGAACAGCTGTTCAAGCGGCTGCGCCCCGACGACGTGGCCCGCGTCGGCACGTTCGGCAACGGCGTCGACCTCAGCCCGCGCTTCACCAACGACGCGCGCGAGCTGCTGGCGGAGCTGCCGCGCGGCATCGACCCCGATGCGCCGACCCCGCTCTGGCGCGCGGCCAACGAGGCACTGGATGCGTTCGGCCCGCGCGTGGAAGAGCGCTCCGTGGTCCTGATCCTGAGCGACGGCAAGGACACCGGCCCGACCCGCTTCGGCGAGCACTTCTACAGCCAGGCCGAGATCATCGACCGCGCCCGCAAGGACGACGTGATGGTCTACGGCATCGGGATGCGCAGCCGTGGCGCGCGGCCGAGGACGCCGGGCATCGGCCCAGGCGGGCTGCAGGCAGCGTTGATGGCCGACCTGCCGGATCCCGGGCCTGGCGCTCGTCGCGCAGGAAACCGGCGGCGGCTACATCGAGATCCGCTTCGGCCAGGACCTCGCCGCCGCGTTCGCGCAAGTGGCCGACGAGCTGCACAGCCAGTACCTGCTCGGATTCGCGCCGCCGAAGCGCGACGGCAAGGTGCACGACATCTCCGTTCGCGTGTCGGACAAGAGCCTGAAGGTCCGCGCGCGCAAGAGCTACGTCGCCCCAAGAGATTCACGGTAGCCACCATCACTCGTTTCGAGGAGGCATCGCATGCGCCGTCACCTCGTCGTGTCCGGGCTGCTCCCGCTCGATCGCGGCAGCCGCATTGGTGGGAATCGGATGTGGAACCGGCGAGCAGCCGGCGCCGGCCTCCGGCGTCTACCGCAACGCCGCGCCGGCAGCCACCCGCCAGAGCCACCAGGACTGGCCCACCGGGCACTACAAGGTGGTGGAGGGCTGGCCCAAGCCGCTCCCCGACACGCGCCACTCGCATGCGGGCTGGACGTGGGGGTCGTTCGGCGGCGTCTACGCGGAGAACCCCGATCGCATCTGGATCGCGATGCGCGGCGAGCTTCCCCTGCCGAAAGACGCCGCACCGTGGACCCCGTACGCGGCGCTGACGCCTCCTCGCCAGTCGACGGGCAACGGCGACGGCATCTCAGCGACGTGCGAGCCGGTCGAGAAGCGCGGCTGGGAGCGGCGCTTCCAGCACTCGATTCATCATCCTGGACGGTCAGGGGAACCTGGTGGACGAGTGGCCGCACCTCGACGAGATGTTCAGCAAGCTGCCGTGCGGCCGCGGGCCGCACCAGATCAAGATCAGTCCCTACGATCCGGAGAAGCACGTCTGGATCATCGACGACCAGCTGCACATGATCTACCGCTTCACCTACGACGGGAAGCTGGTGCACAGCAAGGGCCAGCTGGGCGTGCGCGGCCGCGGGCCCAACACGTTCGACCGGCCGACCGACATCGCCTGGCTGCCCGACGGCACCTACTTCATCACCGACGGCTACGGCGGCACGCGCGTGGCCAAGTACGACGCCAAGGACAACTTCATCAAGGACTGGGGCCAGGCGCCGGCCGATCCGAAGAACCCGGGGCCCAACGAGTTCAACACCGTCCACAGCATCGCCATCAGCGCCGACCGGCGGCTGTTCGTCGTGGACCGCGGCCACGCGCGCATGCAGGTGTTCGACGTGGAAGGAAAGTTCCTCGACATGTGGCCGCTGCGATCGCCGCACTGGCCCGCCAGCCAGAACACCTTGATGGTGAACCATTTCATCGACGACAAGGGGTTCATCTGGGTGGGCGACGCGCCCACCAACCGGATCCTGAAGTTCGATCTGAACGGCAACTTCCTGTACGGCTGGGGCGCGCCGGGTGGACAGCCCGGACGCCTGGCCTGCTCGCACGGGATGTCCACCGATCAGCTCGGGAACCTCTACCTGGCTGACTGCTTCGCCGGCCGCGTGCAGAAGTTCGAGCCGATCGCCGGCGCCGACCCGCAGAAAATCGCGGGGCAGATCCTGCGGACGTGGGATACGTGGAAGAAAGAACTAGAGGTGCATCCGCAATCGTTCGACTGCTCATCGCTTGCCTGGCTTGGCATGGTTCCGGCGGCGCTCGCCGCGCAGGGCGCTGAGGCCGACCTCGTCGTCCGTGCGCGCGCAATCCACGAACGCGTGATCACGCTCGACACGCACAACGACATCAACCTCGCCTATTTCACACCCGCCTGCAACTACACCCAGCGGCTGACGACGCAGGTGAACCTGCCCAAGATGCAGGAGGGCGGGCTCGACGTCTCGTTCTTGATCGTCTTCGTCGGCGCAGGGACCGCTGGGCCCCGAGGGCTACGCGGGACGCCTATCGGCAGGCGGTGGCGACCTTCGACGCCATCCACCTGCTGACAGAACAGATCGCCCCGCGAGCAGATCGGGCTCGCGCTCACGTCCGCCGACGTCACGCCGCATCGCGCGAAGCGGCCGCAAGGTGGCGGTCATCGGCATCGAGAATGGCTATCCGATCGGCACCGACATCTCGCGTGTCGGCGAGTTCTACGACCGCGGCGGCCGTTACATGTCGCTCGCCCACAACGGTCACAACCAGCTGTCGGATTCGAACACAGGCGAAGCGACGCGACGATGCTCCGAACAACGGCATCAGCCCGCTCGGCCGCGAGGTCATCGCCGAGATGAACCGTCTCGGCATGATGGTGGACGTGTCCCATCCGTCCAAGGCGTCGATGATGCAGGCGGTGGCGCTGTCGAAGGCGCCGATCATCGCGTCGCACTCCGCGGTCCGCGCGCTGGCCGACCACAGCCGCAACCTGGACGATGAGCAGCTGATGGCGATGAAGACAGAACGGCGGCGTCGTGCAGATCGTGGCGTATTGCCGGCCTATGTCAAGGCTGGCACACACAGCGGCCGGGCAGGCCGAGGCGCAGGAAATGAGCCGTGGGCGCCGGCGCGCGACCGCGGCGTGTCCGGTCGAAGGCTCCGGGGCGGCGTCCGCTGGTCGGTGCCGCGGGCGCGCCGACGCGTGAAGGACTTCGTCGATCACATCGACTACGCCGTGAAGCTCGATTGGCATCGACCACGTCGGTATCTCGTCCGGATTTCGATGGCGGCGGCGGCATCGAGGGCTGGGACAGCGCCGCCGACACGTTCAACGTGACGCTCGAGCTCGTGCGGCGCGGGTACCGCGAGGAGGACATCGCGAAGCTCTGGAGCGGCAACCTGCTGCGTGTGTGGGGCGACGTGGAGAAAGTCGCCGAACGTCTGCGGGCCGAGGCCAAATGAACTGCGTCGCCTGAACTGGCTACGGGCTCTGGCGCGGGTAGCGGCGCGCACGGGCGACGACGGGATCACGCGGCGGCGGCCACGGCGGCGGCGGCCGCGGTGCGAGTGTCAAGCTCGCCGTACTTGAATGCCGCCAGGAAGCCCTCCACGACCTGCGGATCGAAGTCCGATCCGCTGCCCTTGACGATGATGTCCTTGGCGTCGAAGGGCGACATCGCCTTGCGGTACGGACGGTCGCTCGTCAGCGCGTCGTAGACGTCGGCCACCGAAATGATGCGGGCCTCGAGCGGAATCTCCTGTCCCTTGGTCGGGTGATAGCCGCTGCCATCGAACTTGTCGTGGTGCGCGAGCACGATCGGGATCACGCGGCGCAGCGATCCGCCCACCACCTCGAGCGTCGCGACGCCGCGTGTCCACGTGGCCGCTGCATCTCCTGGACCTCTTCCTCCGTGAATCGGGCCGCCTTGTAGAGCAGCTCTCGGCTGATGTCCAGCTTGCCGATGTCGTGGAGCAGCCCGGCGGCCCGGACGTCCTCGACGCGTTCGGAATTGAGGTTCATCCGCAGCGGCGATCCGCGACGGCGTACACCGACACGCGGTACGAGTGATGCTCCGTGTACTCGTCCTTCGAGATGAAGTGCCGCAGCAGCACCAGCACCCCGTTGTAGGTATCGCGGAGGTCCTTGAGCTGGGCGTTCTTCAACTCGTACAGAGTGCCCATCAGATAGCCAGTGACTATCAGCATCCCGCCCCATGCCATCAGGTCGGCCCAGGCCGGCGACGTCACCCGCGGCGCGGCGTTCAGGCCGACCCGGAGCGAGGATTGTCAGGAGTACCACCAGGAGGATGCTGCCAAGCGCGGTCAGAGTCGCATGGCGTTTTCCATAGAGGAAGGCCGCCGCCAGGGTAGGTAAGGCGTAGAAGTTCAGCATCATGCGCCCGGCGTCGGTCATCGTGTTCAGGAGCCAGGCGATGGCGAACATCGACAGGAGCAACCACAGCTCTTTGTTGACACGCTCGATCTGACGGAACACCACGTTGGGCATGACAGCCCTACCGTCGAGCAACTCACATGCCGAAAAAAAGACAGGGCGCCCTGCAGGCTACCCGCCAAACCCAGTGGCTGAGATGACCCGATTTGTGCCGAAATTGCGCGCCGCTGCCGGCCTTGGATGGAACCGACGTCACAAGGCCGGTGTCGCATTCCGGCACACCGGCGTGTCCGGTCGACGCCATTTCGGAACACGGAGGTTCGCATGATCGGCCTGGAGACGCGCCTCGGCGACCTGCTCGTCGAGCGTCGACTGATAACACAAGCCGACCTGGACGAGGCCCTCGCCGCCCAGCGGGATACCACGACATATGTGCCCCTGGGGCAGCTCCTCATCGACCGCGGGCTCATCACCCGCAGGCAGCTCCATCACCTGCTCGAGTGGACGAACAAAAGGCCCAAGATCGGCGAGGTCCTGATCAAAGCGGGCGCGATCGACGAGAACCAGCTCAACCGGGCGCTCGAAGAGCAATCAGGCCTTGGCTTGCCCCTGGGTGAAACGCTCGTCAAGCTCGGGTATCTCACGGAAGACGTGATGCGGCAGGCCCTCTGCCTGCAGATGAACGTGCCCTATCTCGATCTCGAGCGGGTGCAGATCGACTACGGCCTGGCGCGCCTGATCAACCGGACTTACGCAACCAAGCACGTCCTCGTGCCGGTCTCTCAGGTAGGTCAGACGCTGACCGTCGCGATGAACGACCCGTCGGACCTCGAAGCAGCCGAGGAACTGGCCCGATCGACGGGCTTCGTCGTCCGGGTGGTGACCTCGTCACTCAAGTCCATACGGACGGCGATCACGCGCCTCTATGAGCCGCTGCCCGAAGCCGAGGCCGTGGATGGCCTCGAGGTCGTGGACCAATCCGACTTCGACCCCGCGATCGACAAGGAATACTCGCAGCAGAGCCGGCGAGCGGACGAGCTCGTCCGCCAGCTGCTCAACATGGCTGTTGAGCCGAGGCGCGACCGACGTCCACATGGAGCCGTTGTCGCGGAGCCGGTTGCACGTGCGATTCCGCATCGACGGCATCCTGCGCGAGCTCGAGCCCGGGCCGCTGCAGCAGGCCTGCGACGCCAACGTGCTCGCCATCGTGTCGCGCGTCAAGATTCTGGGCAAGCTGGACATCGCCGAGCGGCGGCGCCCCCAGGACGGCAGCTTCCGGCTGCGCGCCGAGACCCCGACCGGCGAACGGCTCGACTTCGACCTGCGCATCTCGGTCATGCCGAGCTACTACGGCGAAAGCGTGGTCGTGCGCATCCTCGACCGCCGGCGCGCGCCGAAATCGATCGACAGCCTGGGCTTCGCGTCGGCGCTGGTCGATCAGTTGCGGCGGCTGCTGAGTCGGCCTTCCGGCATCGTCCTGATTACCGGGCCGACGGGCTCTGGCAAGAGCACTACCCTCTACGCCGCCCTGATGACGCTCTACCGCCCGCAGATCAGGATCGTTACGGCCGAAGATCCCATCGAATACGTCTACGAGCAGTTCAGCCAGTCCGAGGTGGACGAGCGCATTGGGAACACGTTCGCGAACTACCTGCGCGCGTTTCTCCGCCACGACCCGGAGGTCATCATGGTGGGCGAGGTGCGCGACCGGGAGACCGCCGAAATGGCGTTCCGCGCCGCGATGACCGGGCACTTGCTTCTCAGCACGCTCCACACGAGTGATGCGGTGTCGGCCGTCTCACGCCTGCTCGACATGCAGGTGGAGCCGACGCTCGTCGGCGCTTCGCTCGCGGGTGTGCTGGCCCAGCGGCTGGTGCGCACGGCGTGCCAGAACTGCCTCGAGGAGTATTTGCCCACGCCCGAGATCCTCCAGGAGTTCTTCGGCCGGCCGCCGGCGGGACTGAAATACTACAAGGGCCGCGGCTGCACGGAATGCGACTTCACGGGCTACCGCGGGCGGCGGCTGGTCGCCGAGCTGTGGACGCCCAGCGATCAAGACGTGATGCTGATCAACAAAGGCGCGCCGAGAGACCAACTTGTCGAGAGCGCCGCCAAGACCACGTTCTCGATGGCGGAAAGCGCCTACCGGCTGCTCGAATCGGGCTCGACGAATCCCGAAGAACTGATGCGCATGCTCCCGTACTCGACCATTTACGCTATGCGCGAGCTGGCGGCCCGATAGACGTCGAGCGTCTGCCGGGCCGTGGCCTCCACGAGAACGTTGCCGCCCGGGCCCGGCCCCGCGCGCGGAACTCGGCGCGCCGAGTCTCATCCAGCGCAAGAGT
>CAVQMT010000041.1:0-97925 GCA_963713655.1 uncultured Acidobacteriota bacterium | reverse complement strand
TGAGAAGCGGGCCGCGGCCGAGGCGTTGATGAAGAACAGCCGCGCGGGAGCGCCGGCCGTGAGTGTGGGCCCGGACCGCAGTGGCACGCGGACAATCTCCCGCCTGTCGGGCGTGGCGTAGAACAGCTCCGTGCCATCGCGGCGCCAGTGCGGCGTCGTCCCGCCCGCGATCGATACCCGTTGTTTGTCGCCCGGTCGCTCCACCGGCGCGACGAACACCTCCGGGGAACCTGCTTCAGTCGAGACATACGCGAGCCATCGCGAGTCGGGGGAGAAGCTGGCGCCCGACTCGTCGAACCATTCGTTCGAGAACGGCCTCGGCTTGCCACCATCAAGTAGCGGCATGAGCCAGATGTCCGAGGCGGTTTGCCTGGTGGTTCGGGTGTAGGCAATCCAACGGCCGTCGCTGGACCAGTCCTCGCCCCGAAGCGGACTCGGGTCCGACACGACCAGCTCCTCTCGACCGGTGGCGACGGCTCGCGCGTACAGGTTCGGCGCCGCCAATTGAAGCCGGAGACTCGCGGGCCCGCCGCGGCTGAGACGGAGCAGGATGCGGCTGGCGTCGGGGGACCACAGGGGCCCGCTGTCGTCGCCGGGATCGGACGTGAATCGAACCGGGGCGCCGCGTGCCGTGTCGTAGATCCACACGTCGGCGGCGCCGCTGCGCGGATCGACCACATCGACTGCCACTCGCTGGCCGTCAGGCGAGAACCGAAACGTGCCGTAGTTCTGTCTGGGCCAGCCCGTGTCGGTGACGTTTCCGCTCCGGTCGTACCAGACGATCTGCGACTCGTCGCCGGCCCCCTGGTAGGCCAGCACGCCGTTGCTCGAGGTGGAGAAGCTGCCGTTGCCGACGTTCCTGGTGTACGCGACGCCGTTTGCGACCTGCACCGGCTGGCCGAGGAACTGGCGCTTGGCCGTGTCGAACCGCTGTGCCAGCAGCGCGCCGTTCTCGACGAACAGCAGATAGCCGGGCGCCGCGTATGTCATGCGTGAATGCGTCCGGGTCAGCAGCGTCTGCTCGGATGAATCGAGCGATGCCACGTAAATCGTTGGGAGTCGCGCGCAAACCGGTTTCGTCGACAGCCGTCGCGAGGAAGAGAAAGTGACGGCCGTCAGGCAGGAACTCCGGCCAGTAGTGGTTCATCTCGCCTTGCTGCTTATCGACTGCGTGACGCGCACCGGTGTTCCGCCGTCGGCCGGGACGCGAAACAACCCGTCACGAAACTGGGTGAACAGGATGGTGCCGTCGCGGCCCCAGGCGGCTGCCGTCGACTTTGCGCGGCGCAAATCGTCCGTGGTGGCCCGCCCGACACTTCGACTTTCCTGAGCTCGCCGGCACCTGGCGGCAAAGAACCCGATGAAGCGGCTGTCCGGCGACCAGAACGGCGTATGAGCGCCCTCGGTGCCTCGCACGGGACGGGCATCGAGCGCACCGAGCGAGCGCACCCAGATTTGACGTCGGCCTTCGCGAGTGCGACGAACGCCAGCTGCCGTCCATCCGGCGAGATGGCGATTCGCGGCCGGTTCTGCGCCATGCCGATCATGACCCCCGGCGGCGGATCGACGGCGAACACGCGTGACTTCGGGCGTGGCGACTGCCGAGTGATGATCCACAGTGTCGCCGCCAGAGCGATTGCGGCAGCGGCCAGCGCCCACGCCGCAGCTCGCGGCGCCTGAGCCGAAGCCGCGCGCCATCTGCGCCTGGCCCGGCGGGGCGAACCGGCCCGCGCCGTCCACTCCAGCTCGATCGTCACATCGCGAGCCGTCTGCCAACGGTCGGCCGGTTTCTTCTGCAGACAACGCTCGACGATGTGATCCAGTGCCGGCGGCAGTCCGCGGTCCCTTTCGTGTCGCCGACGATAGGGCGGCGGCTGCGAGGTCAGGATCGATGCGATGAGGCTGGCCTGACTGTCGCCCTCGAAGGCCTTGCGGCCGGTGGCCATCTCGTAGAGCACGACGCCAAAGGCGAACAGATCGGTTCGGGCATCGGCTGGCCGGCCCTCCAGCTGCTCGGGGGCCATGTATTGAAACGTGCCGATGACGCTGCCCTCGGCGGTGAGCTTGCGCTGATCGAACGTCGCGGTGCTCGCCAGTCCGGGCTGCGGCTCGAGCTCCTTCGCGAGGCCGAAGTCGAGCAGCTTGGCGCCCGGCGGTGAGCATGACGTTGCTCGGCTTGAGGTCGCGATGGATGATCTGGTTGCGATGCGCATGGTCCAACGCATCGGCGATCTGCGCGCCGTAGCGCAGCACGTCGGCAGCCGCCATCGGCCCCTGCGTCAGGCGATCGTCGAGCGTCTCGCCTTCGAGATACTCCATGACCAGAAACGCGCGGCCGTCCTGTTCGCCGACGTCGAAGAGGGCACAGATGTGGGGATGGCTCAGGGAGGAGATCGCGCGCGCTTCGGTCTCGAACCGCCGCGCCGATCGGGCCGCTACGCGAACTCGGCGCGCAGCCGCTTGACGGCGACAGTTCGATGCAGCCGCGTGTCGCGCGCTTGGTAGACTTCGCCCATCCCGCCGGCACCGATGAGCGGACAGAATCCGGTACGGGCCAACGCTCGTCCCCGCTGACACAGCCATAGACGTCGTCCAACCACTGCCGTTGCGGCGGCCCTATCTTAGCCACAAACGCCTGGCGGGCCGATAATGTCGGCACCTCTGTTGCTAAGTGAACAGAGGAGGCTCAGCGCATGTTTCCAATCGGCGACGAAAGAGTACAGGGCGGCCCGCCGCCCGTGGTGACCTTCGGGCTCATCGCCCTGAACGTCGTGGCCTTCCTCGTCGAGCTGGCGCAGCCGTCGGAGGGCGCGCTTCAGGCCTTCATCCAGGCCTGGGGCGTGGTGCCGCAGGAATACTCGGCGGCACAGGATCTGCCCCCGACGATTCCGCTGCCGTTCTGGTCCACGCTCCTGACCTCGATGTTCCTGCACGGCGGCTGGATGCATCTCGGCGGCAACATGCTCTACCTGTGGATTTTCGGCGACAACCTGGAGAAGGTGATGGGCGCGGCCCGGTTCGCGCTCTTCTACCTCGTCTGCGGGCTCGCCGCGTCGTTCGCACATATCGCCTTCGGCCCCGGATCGAGCATTCCCGCAGTCGGCGCGTCGGGAGCGATCAGCGGCGTGCTCGGCGGCTACCTGCTGCTCTTCCCACACAACCGCGTGCGCGTGCTGACCCGCGGCGGGATCGCACAGGTACCCGCTTTGGTCGTCCTCGGTCTTTGGATCGTCATCCAGCTGATCAACGGCGTCGGCTCCGTGACCGCGACGGCTGAGACAGCCGGCGTTGCCTACATGGCCCACATCGGCGGGTTCGTCGCCGGCCTGGTGCTCGTGAAGCTGATGGCGACTCCGCGGCGTCTCGCAGTGGCCTGAGCGCCGCGGCTATTTCCGCTCGACGATCCAGATGTCCGACTCCGAGCGCATCGCGCCGTAATAGATCGTCCGGTTGTCGGGGCTGATCGCGAACGCTTCCTCGCTGGCCGGCCAGGGCAGCCGCACGGGCACTACGGTTCGCGCGCGTGTGGCCATGTCCAGCACCACCAGCTCGGATCCGTTCTTCGCGAAGTAGACCAGGCGCCGGCTGTCGGCCAGCCACTTCACGTGAAACGCCTGGTCCGAAGACAGCATCGTCGCCGTACTCGTGCCGAAGTCGTAGATGCCCACGCCGGCCGGGCGCCCGCTCGTGCCGCCCAGAATTCCCGACAGCCGCGAGCCGTCCGGCGACCATCCGGTTGGCGCGAAGATCAGGCCGCTCTCCACGGTAGTGCCAGGCAGCTTCGTGGGCGCGGCTTCCGACCCCGGCGCGACCGGGGCTGTGAACGCCTCGCTACCATCGGAGTCCGCGAAGGCAACCCGGTCGCCTTGCGGCGATAAGACGGCATACACCGCACCTGACGCAGGCCCCGATACTTTTCGCAGGCCTCCCCCGTCCACCCCGATTGCCCAGATGGCCCACTTGCCGTCCCGGTTCGAGTAGAAGACGCAGCGAACGCCCGTCGGGCGTGAACACCGGCATCCGGTCGCGGCCGGGGTCGTCCGTGAGGCGC
This sequence comes from uncultured Acidobacteriota bacterium, assembly GCA_963713655.1. Classification (GTDB taxonomy): domain Bacteria; phylum Acidobacteriota; class Vicinamibacteria; order Vicinamibacterales; family UBA2999; genus CAWEBF01. Next base: position 93,874 of record CAVQMT010000041.1, on the reverse strand, counting down.
CGCATGCGGTCCATCCACCGAGCCGATGAACAGGTCCTCCTGTTGTTCGCCGATGCTGAAGTACGCAAGCTGCCTGCCGTCCGGCGATATCGTCGCTCGGGATGCGGATGTTGTTCTGCGCGTCGAGCAGGACCGGTGCGCCCGCGCGCATCGTCGCCGGATCGAACGGAATGGCCACCGGATTGACCGACGCCACGCGGGACCGGAATGCCAGCCGCGACCGTCCTTCGAGAACCGCGGCAGCGCGGCCGACGCCTGCACGCCCGTGGTCACCGGCTCCGGGGCGCCGCGTGCGCGCGGCCGCTCGACTGGATCCACGGCGATCGCGCCACAGGTTCATCGCGCCGCCGCGATCGCTCGAGAAATAGATGAACCGGCCGTCCGGCGACCACACCGGCGACCAGTCGACCGCGGCATCGTCGGTCACGGGCACTCGCGTTCGCCGCCGGCCGCCGCGACGGTGTAGATGTCGCGCTGCCCTCCGGTGTTGCTCCAGTAGACGATGCGCTCGCCCGAGGGCGACCACGACGGCTGCACCGCGTCGCCTTCGACCACCTTCCGCGGCGTGCCGCCGGCGGCGTCGACGACCTAGATGGTGCTGGCGCCGTAGCGCGACGTCGGGTCGTCGATCTCTTCGGTCGCGAACGCGATCTGCTTGCCGTCGGGCGACCACGCGGGATCGAAGCCGTTGTCGGTGACCCGCCGAACCGACTCGCCTGTCGCGCCGGCGACGAAGATGCCGCCGTCGCGCATCGGACTCGTGAAACGCGATCAGCGATCCGTCGGGCGAGATACGCCGGCTCCGCGCTTCGTTGCGCTGCGGGATCGTTGACGATCGGCGTCGCGTTGCGCCCGCCGACGCGCTGGGCGTAGATGTCCCAGCTGCCGTTCACGCGCACCGCATAGGCGACGGTGCTGCCGTCCGGCGACAGCGCCGGTGACGTCTCCTCGCCGGCAGCTTCGGTGATGCGCGTGAACGTGCTCCACCGCGCGCTCGGCGTCCGGGGCGACGCTTCGCCCGGAACCACGACGCAGCCGCCGCCAGCGACGTGCGGCGGCCGCAACCGCCCACGGCAGCCAGGCCGCGCGCGACGCCGAGCGCGGGCGTGCGGCGTCGGCCGCGGCGTCGCGACGCCGATCGAGCGTCGGAGCCGGCGACAGCGTCTCGAGCGCGAACGCCAGGTCGTTGGCCGACTGGAACCGCAGCTCGGGCGTCTTCTCCAGGCAGCGCCGGACGATGCGGTCGAGGCCGGGCGAATCGCGAGCCGCGCGGTGTCGAGTTCCGGCGGCTCCTTGGTCAGGATCGCGTCATCGTGTCGGCGGCGGTCTCGCCCTTGAACGCGCGCTCGCCGCTGAGCATCTCGTAGAGCACGGCGCCGAACGCGAACATGTCGGCGCGATGATCCACGGCCAGGCCGCGCACCTGCTCCGGCGCCATGTAGCCGAACGTGCCGAGCACCATGCCGGCGCTGGTCGCCATGGTGCCGACGCGCGTCATCGTCGGTGCCGGCCGGCGTCGACCGACTTGGCCAGGCCGAAGTCGAGAATCTTGACCTGGTCGTCGCGCGTGATCATCACGTTCTCGGGCTTGAGATCGCGATGCACGATGCCGCGCGCGTGCGCGGCCGCCATGCCCTCGTGCGATCTGCAGCGCGTAGCGCGACGGCCCGGCGCGGCGGCAGCGGGCCGCGCTGCGAGCCGCGCGCGCAGCGTCTCGCCGTCGACCAGCTCGGTGACGACGAACGCCGTGCGCGCCGTCGCGGCGCGAACTCGAAGATCGACAGGATGTTCGGATGCGACAGCCTCGCGACGCTCATCGCCTCGCGCTCGAACCGCGCGAGCGCCGCGGGTCGCTCGCCAGCGTCGGCCGAGAGCACCTTGATCGCGACGTCGCGATCGAGCCGCGGGTCGCGCGCGCGATAGACCTCGCCCATGCCGCCCGCGCCGAGGGCGGACACGATCTCGTAGTTCGCGAGCCTGGTGCCCGGCATCAGCGGCATGGCCGCCTCATTGTAGGCGACACTTCCTGTGGCCACGCGCTACCACAGGGTCCTCTACGCGGTCATCCGCGCCGCCGACGTCGGATTCTCATGGATACAGCGGTACGACGCGCGCGGCGTTGTCCCACACGCCCGCGTCGCTTTCGTGCGGCATGCCGGGTACGCCGCGAAACGTGACGACACCGTTGATGATCTGTTCGATGGTGGTGACCTGGCCGGCGATGTGGCTGCCGTCGGGGAACGGCCCGCTGATCAGAAGCGTGTGCCGCTGCCGCGCGCGCTCGAGGGGAATTACCGCGACCACCACGTCGCTTACAGCGTCCGCGCGGCGTACGGACAGCTGGGGGACATGGCCAAGGCCGGGCAGTGGCTGCGGGCTGCCGCCGACACCGGCTTCGCATGCGTGCCGTTCTTCAGCGCGACCCGCCGCTCGAGCCGGTGCGGCAGACGTCAGGCTTCCAGAATCCGGTCAGTTATGTGCGGCAGCGCCGCGAAGCATCGTTTTCCGAGAGCGCTCGGTAGACTCATTCCGTTCTGCGCCGTTTCAGCAGCATTCGCGAGGTTGGTTGCGCGGCGATTCCAGCGCCTGTACCATAGAGGTCTCAGCAAAGTGGGCCAGTGGCGCAGCTGGGAGCGCGCATGAATGGCATTCATGAGGTCACCGGTTCGATCCCGGTCTGGTCCACCATCTCCCTCACTTCGTTCGGTCGTTTGGTGGACCAGACCGGACTCTAGTTCATGCGGTTGACCGTTCCGGTCAACCAGCTAGTGCGATCCCGGGCTCAGGTGGGCCGCCGGCACGATCCGCACAATCATCCGTTGCGCTCAGGTCTGGTTGGACCAGACCGGGCTCTAGTTCATACGGTTGACCGTGCCGGTCAACCAGTTAGTGCGATCCCACGCAATCCTCCGTACCGCTCAGGTCTGGTGGACCAGACCGTGCTCAGGCACACGGCCGCCCCTAGCCGGTCGGCCAGTCGTTTTTGTCGAACGAAAAGACATCCGGAAAGAACCGTTGTTGGGACCGCTGGCGCTGCTCGAGCGACGCCTGCACCCGGAGATCGGCGTCGCGCGGCAGAACACGGTCTGCGAGCGCCAGGATGCCCTCTACGTCGAGTTCGTCGAGCTGGCCGGAGTGACGCTCGATCCGAGCGAGCATGAAACTCCTCGCTTGCGAAGAACCAGCCGAAGTCGTTCCAGTCTATCCGTTTGGTTGATCGGGACTATCCACCCGGATAGCTGCCTGCGCAGCCTGTGGCGCACGCCGGTCCGGGATCCGGCGGAACTTCATCAAAGTTCGTGGCACGAGACTTGATCCATCCACGCCGACAAGACAAGCGCGCAGAGGATTTGGTGGGCAGACGGCGTGGACCGGACCTGTCCGATTCGAGCGGCACTGACGTCGGGGACCGGCGAGGGTTGATCAGGCCAGTGCCGGGTGATGATGCAAGGGAGCGAAGCCATGATCCGCAACAACCGCTCGGTGGCAATTCTCGCCTTTGGCCTCTGTCTGCTCTCGTCCGCCAAGGCCTACGGACATGACATATGGGATCTCCGCGTCGTCAGGAACGACTCCAGCGGGGTCACGATCGAGTTTATGTACAACTTCACACACGACAGGTGGAATTACCAGTCGAACATCCTCGCGTATGCCGAGCCCTCGTTTCCCGGTATGGGCTGGTCGCTCTGGAGGATGCAGCGCGGCATACATGTGGGCCGCATTGACATCGATTGCGGAGGGGGCCGTCCCCGCGGTGGCCGGACGGATAGGGTCTATATCTACATGAACAGCCATGGCGACGCGTTTTATCACGAGACCGTACGGCTCCCAATCCAGTGGCGTTGTGGCGACCGGGGCGTGTTCCGTGGTGACGTCCCGCAACGCGAGCGCGTAATAGCCCCATAGGGGATCGCTGCGGCGTGGCAAAGAGTATCGGGGTGCCGTCCCTCCCCGCTGGAGCGGTTCTGGTCCACCAGCCGTCCTTTCGGTTCGGTCTGGTGGACCAGCCAGTGCTCAGGCGGGCGCTGACGAGACATCTCTACCAGAGGCGCTCGGATGTTCGGAGTGGCGCCTACCTCGCGAAGCAGTAAAAGCGGCCGCTACCACCGCGTGGTGCGGTGTCGGCGCAGTTTTGATTGGCGTGAGCCGAATTCCACGATGCCAATGTGCCGGCGGTGCTCTGCCCGGGCCCCATCCCATCTGAGTGACCCACCTGAGCCACGTCAGCGGTGGCACTCGAGGTCCAATCCGCGCACGTGAAGCCCGACATCAACGATCCGTCCGCGTTGGATCCGGTCAGGATGTCGTGCTGGACTGGCGTCGGCGATCCGGTCCACTGACCGTTGATGCGCTGCCCGCGCTCGTCCACCAATAGCGCAGCGTCGCCGGTGCGCGCATGCAACTCGCCGAGATTGCCGGCCACGAGCACACCGTTTGCGTTGTGCCAGGGACCAAGGCCGATGCGATCGCGCGCGTGCGCCGGTAGATTGTTGTTGGTGTTGTCACGGGCCGCGCTCAAATAGGCTCGCCAGGTGCGATTGCCCGCTCCCACCGCGGTCGCCAGCCGTTGACACGTTGCGTCAGCGCCGCGCAGGCCGCCGAGGTTTCCGGTGGTGGATGTCTGACTGGTGACGAAGAAGCCCAGCACTGGTGTTGTGCCGGTCGGCGACGACGGTGAGGAATCATCGCCGCACGCGCTTGCCAACAGAACCAATCCCAGGAGAACTCGCTTCATAGGCTCCACCTTTCAGATCCCGGTGGCGCGCGGGTTGTAGAGACTGTTCTTCTACGCGACTCGTCTGAGCGTGTCAAGGACCGAGCTCAGGCGGCCAGGGCTTTGCCGCGCGCGACCTTCCACTGATCGCACAGATCGCGTGCGGCGCCGTGCCACGACGGGTGCCGGAACGCGAAGCCATGCTCGAGCAATCGGGCTGGGACCACGCGGCGGCTCTTCAAGACCAACTCGGTTTCGGTGCGCATGAAGACGGCACCGATCTCGAGCATCCACCTGGTCGCCGGCAGGCCGAACGAAAGGCCGCACGCTTCGCGCAGCACCCTCATGAACTCCGCGTTCGGCAGTGGGATGCGGTGCCGCAACGTTCACCACGCCCGTCGATGGTCGTCGTGGTCGATCAGCCACCGAACCGCGGCGACGAAGTCGTCATAGTGAATCCAGGACATGAACTGCCGGCCGTCACCGGCGCTGCCGCCGAGGCCGTGGCGGGCCAGGCCGAGGAGCATGTCGAACACGCCTCCAGCGTCCGGGCTCAAGGTCATCGCCGACCGAAGCGCCACCTTTCGGGTTCCGGCAGTGGCGGCTTCGTCGAAGGCACGCTCCCACGCGCGCGCGACGTCGATGCTGAATCGCCAGGAGCTCGGGCGCATCCGCTTCGTTGCCGCCGAAGATGCCCGATGTGCTCATCGTTCGGCTGATCGTATCGATGGGCGTAGATCGTGGCGGTGCTCGCCTGCAGCCATACGCGTGGCGGGCGCGCAGCTCGCGCGATCGCCTCTCCGACCACGCGGGTCGACAGCACGCGCGACTGCAGGATCTCCTCGTCGGTTGGCGGCAGTGTATCGGCAGTTGACGCTGCGGCCGGCCAGATTGATCACGACGTCGCAGCCGTCGATCTCACGCTTGCCAGTCGCCGCAGGTCGCACCATCCCAGGCGACGACGCGCCACGGCCGGACGTCGGGCCGGCGGCTCAGGACGACCACGTCGTGGCCGTCGCTGTGAAGTGCCCGCGCCAGAATCGTCCCGACCTGCCCGGATCCCCCTGGAATGACGACCTTCATAGCCTCCTGTGCCACGCTCACCCGGCCCGGGCGCGGCTCTTGTGCCGGTGCTCGGCCGTGCTCTAATATTAATGAACATGTTCACTGAAAAAGTCAAGCCGCGAAAACGGGGTCGTCCGCCGGGTCAGACCGCCCAGGGCGCCGCCGCGCGTCATCGCCTCTATGCCACGGCGATGCACGCTGATCGCCGAGCGTGGTTATGAGGCGACCACGCTCCGGGACATCGCCAAGGCCGCGGAGGTCAGCGTCGGCCTTCTCTACCGCTATTTCCCGAGCAAGCACGCCGTGGTCATCGCGCTCTACGACGAGCTCTCGTCCGAGTATGCACGCCGGGCGGCGGCCATGCCCCCCGGGCGGTGGCGCGACCGCTTCATCTTTGCCCTCACCACGAGCCTCGACGTCCTCGGGCCGCATCGGGTGGCTCTCCGGGCGCTCACGCCGGTGCTGGTTGGCGATCCGGACCGAGGGCATCTTTGCCGCGAGGACGTCCTTCTCCGCCTCCGCGTCCAGCAGGTCTTTGCACAGGCCGTCGTCTCGTCGAGCGATGCGCCGCAGGCAGCCGCTGGCGCGAAGCGCTCGGCCGTCTGCTGTACCTCGTTCACCTGGCCGTGCTTTTGTGGTGGCTGCTCGACAAGAGCTCGAGTCAGCGCGCGACGGCCGCGTTGGTCTCGCTGACTCGGCAACTGCTGCCCTCTGCCACGCTGGCGCTTCGTGTTCCCGCGGTTCGACGGTTCCTGATCTCCGTCGACGAGCTGGCCCGTCAGGCTCTGTTTGCCGATCCCGCGACCCCCTGACAGGCGGACTGCACCGTCAGTCATCCGTCTCGTCAGGTATCTCAACTCGCATCAGCGTAGGGACAAGGCTGACGAGCACGGCCATGGCGATGCCCAGAAGAGTTTCTATCACTCGGTAGACGGCATAACCCCACGGGGCGGCATCGTGGGACAAGATGACAATGCCACAGACATATCCGGCAACCTTTGCCGCGGCGTACAAGCGAAGACCCCAGCTGAGCAGCATGGCAGCCAAGATGCTGACCGCGATTGCCAACGGCCCCGATGGCAGGAACTCGCTGAGCGTGGCGCCAACCGTTGCCCCCACCAAAGTACCCACCAGACGCTGCACGGCCAGCTGCTGCGTTCTTGAAGGCGACAGATCCAAGACGATGACCGCAGCGAGCAGGGCATAAATCGGGTACTGGAGCTTCAAGAACTGCGCGATCGCCACGGCCAACCCCGCCGACACAGCGGCGCGGAGGGACAACTGAAGGCCGGTGATCAGTGTCGAACCCCTTGTGCTCATTTCCAGCGATTATCATCCTAGCGGCACGATCCCACTTTTGAATGCGCCAACCTGTCACGACATTCGGCGACGATGCGGCCGTACGACTGGGCGTCTCGGCGTGCCTGCTCGGCCAGGAAGTGCGCTACGACGGCGGGCACAAGCGCGATCCGTTCCTCACCGGCGTGCTGGCGCGATTCGTCCAGTGGGTGCCGGTGTGCCCCGAAGAAGAGGCCGGCTTCGGCACGCCCCGGGAGGCGATGCGGCTCGAGCGGCACGCCGATGACATCCGGCTGATCACGGTCAGGACGCGTCGTGACGTGACCGCACAGCTGCGCTCGGCCACCACGCGTCGCGTGAAGCAGCTGGCCGGCCTGGACCTCGACGGCTACATCCTCAAGAAGGACTCGCCGTCGTGCGGGCTGCTGCGCGTCAAGGTCTATGCGCCCGGCGGCGCCGGCGAGCGGACCGGCCGCGGCCTGTTCGCGTCCGCGCTGACAGAAGCGCTGCCGATCCTTCCAGTCGAGGACGAGGGCCGCCTGCACGACCCGCGGCTGCGCGAAAACTTCATCGTCCGGGTATTCGCGCATCAGCGCCTGCGCGCGCTGCTCGCGGGCGCGCCGCGCGCTGGCGACTTCGTCCAGTTTCACACCCGGCACAAGCTGCTGCTGCTGGCGCACTCGCCGGCAGGCTATGCGCGCCTGGGGCGGATGGTGGCGGCCCTCAAGGGCCGCGTCTCGCAGGCGGCCGCGCGCCACTACGCGACGGCGTTCATGACCGCGCTTTCGGCGATGGCCACGCCGGGCCGGCATGCCAACGTGCTGCAACACATGGCCGGGTACTTTCAGCGCCTGATCGACGACGGCTCGCGGCGCGAGCTGGCCGCGTCGATCGCCGACTACCAGGGCGGGCTCGTGCCCCTCATCGTGCCGATCACGCTCGTCCTGCACCACGCACGCGCCGGGCAGGTGCAGTACCTGCTGGACCAGGTCTACCTGCAGCCGCATCCGAAAGAGCTGATGCTGCGCAACCATGTTTGAGGACCTGACGCGCGATCCGCGCGTCCGCGTCCGCACCGCCGGCCCGCCCGATCCCGAGGGCCGCTGCGTCGTTTATTGGATGCAGCGCGCGCATCGCGCCGTGGACAACCCCGCCCTCGACACGGCAATCGCCGCCGGCAACGAGCTGGGGAAGCCGGTGGTGGTGTTTCTGGGCCTGGTGCCGTTCGTCGAGCGTGCCAACTTGCGGCACTTCCAGTTCCTTGCGGAGGGCGTGGCCGACATTGCCGACGGCCTCGCGCGCCGGCGTGTGGGGTTCGTGCTGCGCCGGTATCCGGACCATCGTCTCGAGCCGTTCCTGGAAGAAGTGCGCGCCGCCCTGGTGGTCGGCGACGAAAGCCCGCTGCGGCAGTTCGAGGGTTGGCGGCGCCGTGTGGCCGCCGGCGTGCGGCTGCCGTTTTGGACCGTGGACGCCGACGTGGTGGTGCCGTCGGCGCTGCTGCTCAAGGAGCAGTACGCCGCGCGCACGATGCGGCCGCGCGTCCACGCGCACCTCGATCGGTTCCTCCGGATCCCGCGCGCGACGTCGGCGCGCGTGGCCTGGCAGCGGCCGCGGTCGGCGGCATCGTTGTCCCCGGCCACCGACCTGCTGGCCGGGTGGCCGATCGACCGTTCCGTCGGTCCTGTCACCACCTTTCGCGGCGGCACGCGCGAAGCCCGCCGGCGTCTGGCCGCCTTCACCCGGCGGACGCTGGCCGCCTACGATCGGACGCGCAACGACCCGTCGGCACCAGGGACGAGCGAACTCTCGCCCTACCTTCACTTCGGGCATATCGGCCCACGCGAAGTGGCGCTCGCGGTCAAGGCCGCCGGCGCCCCAGCCGATAGCGCGGCAGCGTTCCTGGAGCAACTGATCGTGCGGCGCGAGCTGGCCGTCAACTTCGTGACCTTCAACCCGCATTACGATTCGCTGCGCGGATGCGAGCCGTGGGCTCGGGCGACGCTGGCGGCACACCGTCGCGATCGCCGGCCGCACCTCTATTCGGAGTCACGGCTGGAGTCCGCCGCCACGCACGATCGGTTGTGGAACGCGGCGCAGCGCCAGATGGTCGAGGCGGGCTGGATGCACGGCTACGTGCGCATGTACTGGGCCAAGAAGATCCTCGAGTGGACCCGAGACCCGGCCGAGGCGTTTCAGATCGCCGTCCGCCTCAACGATCGGTACTTCCTCGACGGGCGCGACCCGAACGGCTACACCAACATCGCCTGGGCGATCGGCGGCAAGCACGATCGCCCGTGGCCGCCGCGCGAGGTCTACGGCACGGTGCGCTCGATGTCGTTCGAGAGTACGCGCCGCAAATTCGACGCGGAGGCCTACATCGCGCTGCTGGGACCCGGCTACGAAGGCCAGGAGGATGCCACCATCCAGGCGCCGAACGCGGTGAGCAGCACGCCGCCCACCACCTCGGTGTGCAGCGACGCCGGGGCCGTCTTCTCGACGATCAAGAACGCCGTCAGTGCGAGAAGCACCGGCAGGTTCATGACCCCAAGCGCGAACAAGATCAGCATCAGCGCCCAGCAGCAGCCGAGGCAGAAGAGCCCGTGACTGATGCCCATCCGCAGGGCGCCGGCGTTGCCGGTACGCCAGTGGCGGGCGATGAAGCCGGCGGGGGAGTGGCACACCCGCAGGCAGGCGCGCTTGGCCGGCGTCAATTGATAGGCCCCGGCCAGCATCAGCAGCGCACCGGAGAGGCGCGTTGCCTGCACCTGCATCATCGCCGTCATCACCGAGTGCAGCGCCAGCTCGCGCTGCACCAGCGTCATGACCGCGCCGAAGACACCCCAGACCAGCAGGTAGCCGGCGGCAAAGATGTACACCCGCACTGCCGGCGACGAGCCCGGATCGGATCGCACCACCAGCCCGAAGAGCAGCAGGGTCGGCACGGCGGTGGGCAGCATCATGGCCGTCATCATCGCCACCCACATCACCAGCATCAGCAGCGTGAAGGGCAGGTTCCACCGGGCCGTCATCATCCACGCCGACGCGCCTTGCATCGACCCGTACATGTCCGACGCCATCGGCACCAGCCACACCCAGCAGGCCAGCGACAGCATCACGAGGGACCCGGTCGCGAGACGCTGATCGTGCCGCAGCGCCCGCTCGAGCGTCGTTGGCCTGCTCACCGCCCTAGGGTCCCGGACACTAGCGCACCACGCCGTGCGTGGTCCAGTGGATGCGCGCCAGGTGGGCGTGCGTGTCGCTGAACTCGAGCGGGATGGCGCCAGTCGGCGATCGCCCGGCCGCTGGCGAACTCGGCGTCCGTGTATTCGAAGCCGTTGGGCAGCGTGACGCGGACGCGGTGCGGCGCGCCGGTCTTCGGATTCTTGATTGCCGCCACCGACCCTTCGAGCACGCCGGGCACGAACAGCGACGCCGTCCGGCCTGGAAGATCGATGTCGAGTTGAATCGGCCGGGCCAGGGTCGGCAGCACCGTCGAGACCGTGGTGGAGAAGATCTGCCAGATCAACGTCCCCGGCTCGCGTGTCTCGGCCCTGGGCGATGGCTTCGAGCGCCTGGCGCTGCCTGGCGTCGGCCTTCTCGTCCACGATGGCTTGGAACGTCCCGCCGCCAAAGTGGATCGGCCCCGGCCACGCCGCCAGGATCCCCCAGCGCAACCCGTCCAGGGGGACGTCGCCGTAGTGTCCCCGTTCCACTTGCACGAACGTCAAGGCGCGGCAGTGCCCGTGGCTGGGCAGCGCGTTGAACTGGCAGGGGCATCCCCACTCGCAGCTGCAGTTGACCAGTTCCAAACCCTGCATCTGCCAGTCGACAAATGGCATCGAACGATTCCCTCCGGCAACCAGCCGGGGGCGAAACTATAGCACCGCCGTTCAGGCGGTCTGGGCCCGGCGCCTTCGATTGTGGGCCAAAGTCAGCCATTCGGCCAAACGTTGCGCCGCCTCGGGGGGCGTTTCGCCGTAGAACGGCATCATCGCGGTGGGGGTGCCGGGCCGGCGCTTCAACTGGGCGCGCCATCGGGGACCGGCGGGCGTGACCTCTATCTCGTAGAGGTGGCCGCCGATGGTTTCTTCGAAGCGGTGGACGGTTACAGGCATCTTACAGTCATCAAATCGTCAAATGGTCGAGCGGAGGATCATCGCGCCGCGCCAGCGGCTGATCAAGCGAAGGCGGCCGCGAAGACCGCGTCCACAGGGCCCGGGCACGGGTTTCGCGGCGCGATTTCGCCCATAAAAAATTATCGCCCTCAGCTTCTCAACAGGTTTTGCACCAGTCGTCCACAGGATTTCCACATGCGAGGCTCGCGCGATGCGGCTGCCGCGCCGTGCGGGCGCCCCCTCTGTCGTGCGCCAGGCCGGGAGCCGAAGGTACAATGGCAACGTTTCCAACATCATGCGCGTGCTGTCCCGACTCGTGTTCCTGGTCAGCCTGGCATGCGCCTCGGCTGCCACGGCCGCGGACGCCACGCTGTTCCGGATCTTTCTGCGCGCCGGCGGCGTGCTGGTCAGCTTCGGCGAGTTCAGCCGGGTCGAGGACCGGGTCGTCTTCTCCATGCCCGTTGGCGGTGGCGCAGACGAGCCGCGGCTGCAGGTCGTGTGGGTCTCCGCCGACGCCGTGGACTGGCCACGAACCGAGCGCTACGCTGCCTCGGCCCGCTACCAGCAATATGCCCAGACCCGCGGGGAAGAGGACTTCCGGGCGCTCAACGACGACGTGGCGCGCGTCCTCAACGAGATTGCTGTCACCACCGATCGCGACCGTGCCATGGAACTGGCGTCCCGGGCTCGGACCGCCCTGGCCGCCTGGCCCTTGTCGCACCAGGGCTACCGGCAGGACGACGTCCGCGAGATCGTCGGACTGCTCGATGAAGCCATAGTCGGCCTGCGCGCGGCGGACGGGCGCACTTCGTTCGAGCTGTCGCTGGTCGCCTCGTTGCCGCCGGTGGACCTGGAGCCGATGCTGGGGCTGCCGACGCCGGCCGAGCAGCTCGATGCCGTGGTCCGGCTCGCCAGCCTCACGGATCAACCGTCCGAGCGCCTGACCTTGCTGCAGACGGCGCGGGCGATGCTGGACGAGGCGGGCGCCGCGGTGATTCCCAACGCGGCCGCGCTGCGCGAGTCGCTCGAAGATTCGCATCAAGGGTGAGCTGGACGTCGAACGCCGGTATGCGGACCTCTCGCGCCGCATCGTCCTCGCGTCGTCCCGCGAGGCGGCGCGTGCGCGCGTGTCGGGCGTGCAGAACGTTCTCGCCCGTATCGACAACGAGGACCTGAAGCTGGGCCGACGCCGTCCGGATGTCGTGGCCGCGCTGCGTGCGTCCGTGAACGCCGATCTCGACGCGGCCAGAATCCTCCGCCTGCGGCGCGATCAGTGGCTGCTGCGGCAGGGTGTCTACCAGGACTACCAGCGCATGGTCGGGTCGCAGCTGATGGGGCTGGTCAAGGCCCGCAGCTCGCTCGAAGCCATTCGCCGTCTGGACGGGCCGCAGCTGTCCACGCTGCAGGCGTTGCGTTCCCGCCTGAGTGGTGGCGCCGAGCGGCTGGAGCGTTTGCGAGTGCCCGACGAGATGCGCGCCACCCACGATCTGGTCGTCGGCGCCTGGCGGTTCGCCGAGAACGCGACACGCCAGCGGGCCGACGCCGTGGCGTCGGGCAACATGGGCCGCGCGTGGGAAGCGTCGTCGGCGGCCGCGGGCGCGCTGATGATGCTGACACGCGCGCAGCAGAACATCCGCGAGCTGCTCGAGCTGCCCAGGCTCCCGTGATCACCACGCGGACCACGCGCCTGATCCGCGTGGCGGATCTCGGCGCGTTCCGCTCCGCGGTGGCCGACTTGTCCTGCCAGGGCCCGGCGCTGGCCGCCCGCGACCGCCTGATCGTCGTCCCCACCCGCGCCGCGGCCGAGCAGCTGCGCCGCAGCCTCGAAGATCGACGCCTGCCTGGCGCGGGCACGCTGGTGCTGCCCGATTTCGCTGCCGGTGGGCGAGCTGGTGGCGGCGTTCCTGCGTCGCCTGACCGACGTGCCCCTGCTGTCGGAAGCCGAGCGCGAGGCGCTTCTCGGTGTGGCCTGCCGCACCGCGCGCGCCTCGGGTTTCGAACCGCCGTTCCGGCTGCGTCCCGGGCTCGTGACCGAGATGCTGCGCTTCTACGACACCTTGCGCCTCAACCAGAAGAGCGTCGACGCGTTCGAGCGGCTGGCGCTCGGGCTGCTGGAGCCGGGTGCGGCCGACGATCGCGGCGCCGAGCGCCTGGTGCGCCAGACGCGGTTTCTGGTCGCCGCGTTTCGCGACTTCGAAACGCGCTGCGCCCAGGCCGGAGTCGATCAGCACGGCGCCGTGCAGCAGGTGCTGGCGACGGCCGCGCCGACGCCCTACCGGCACGTCGTCGTCACCGTGGGCGATCGCCGATTCGATCCATTGGGCCTGGCGCCGGTTCACTGGGACCTGCTGACGCGCGTGCCGGGCCTGGAGCGCATCGACGTCGTCGCGACCGACCACGTGGTCGCCGGCGCGTTTCACGAGGCGATCCACCAGCTGCTGCCCGGCATCGAGGAGGTGCGGCTCGACAGCGAGCCGCGGTCGATGCCGGCGCTGGTGGTGCCCTCCAGCGATGAGATTCTGCATCGCCCCCGCGACCGCGAGGAGGAAGTAGCCGGCTTCGCGCGGCTGGTGAAGGGCGCCGGTGCGGGCGGGGCAGCTCGAGACGCCGGCGCGTGCCGCGCTGGTGGTGCAGCAGCGGCTGCCGTACGTCTACGTGGCGCGGGAGATCTTCCGTGCGGCCGGCGTGCCGTGCCAGATGTTCGATGCGCTGCCGCTGGCGGCCGAGCCCTTCGCCGCGGCACTGGACGTGGTCTTGGCGGCCGTCGGATCCAACTTCGCACGAGGACCTGCCGCCGCGCTCCTGCGCTCGCCGCATCTTGGCCTCGACGTCACGGCCCGCGACGTGGACGGCCTGGACCGCGCGCTCGCCGAGCAGTCGTATCTCGGCGATCCCGATGCCCTGGCGCGGCTGGTGGAGCGGTGGGAGCAGGACGCCGACCAGCGCGGCAGGATGACGCGGGCGGCGCGCGCCGGCCGCGTGCTGCTGACCGCCGCGGGCGAGCTGGCGCCGCTGCAGGAGGCGCGTCCGCTGGCGGCGCACCTGGACACGCTGCTCGCATTCGTGTCGGCCCACGATGCGGCGCCGCTGGCCGATGCCTCGGCGTTCGGGGAGACCCTGCGGGCGCGCCATCTGCGGGCCCGTGCGGCGGTGCTGACGACGCTGACCACGCTGCGTGATGCCTTCGCGCGATTCGACGACGAGCCGGTGAGCTTTCACGACCTGCGGGCGCTGGTGCGCCGTTGGATCGACGCCCAGACGTTCGCGCCGCGCACCGGCGACGGCGGCGTGCACGTGGTGGACAGCGCCAGCGCGCGCTTCGGCGAGTTCGACCTCGTGCAGCTGGCGGGGCTGGTCGAAGGCGAATGGCCGGAGCCGCCGCGGCGTGACATCTTCTACTCGCCCGCGGTGCTCCGGGAGCTGGGCTGGCCGAGCGAGCTGGAACGCCTGCAGGGCGAGCGGGCCGCGTTCGCCGATTTGGTGACGCTGCCGGCCCGGCGGCTGATCGCGTCGGCGTTTCTGCTCGAGGCCGACGCGCTCGTCAGCCCCTCGCCCTTCGTCGAGGAGTTGGCGGCCGCGGGGCTGCCGCAGGTCGAGGAGCCGGTCGAGCGGCGGCGGATTTTCGACCACGAGGCGTTGGCGGCAGGGACGCCGCGCCCAGACGCGCTCGACGACGCCGCGGCGGCGTGGGCCGCGCTCCGCATCGGCGTCCCCGCCGGCGAGGGCGGCGCCTACCGTGGCCAGGCGGGCGCCTATGATCCGCCTCCGCTGTCGCTCAGCGCCATCGAGCGGTATGTCGACTGCCCGTTCAAGTTCTTTGCCGCCGACGTCCTGCGGCTGGAGGAACCGCCCGAAGACGACGCCGCGGCCTCGCCGCGCGCCCGGGGCCGGTTCGTCCACCAGGCGCTGCAGCGGTTCTTCGAGGCCTGGGATCAGGAGGGCGGCGGGCCGGTGACGCCGGAGAATCTCGGCCGCGCTCGCGCGGTGTTCGCCGCGGCGGTCGAGCCGCTGCTGGCGACGCTGTCCGACACCGACGCGGCGCACGAGCGCGCCCGGCTGTTTGGCTCGGCGATTTCGCCGGGCGTCGCCGAGATCGTGCTGTCGCTGGAGGCCAGCCGGCGTCCCGAGCCGGTGGCGGAGCGCTGGCTGGAGTATCGCCTCGAAGGCGACTTCACGCTGGGAAACGAGGCGGACACCGGTGGCGCTTCGCGGCGTGGCCGACCGGATTGACCTCCTGCCGGGCCGGCGGCTGCGCGTCATCGACTACAAGTCGGGGAGCGCGCCGCAAGCCAAGCTGGCGCTGCAGGCGCCCATCTACGCGCTGTGCGCGCAGGAGCGGCTGTCGAGCCGCGATGGTGCGCGCGTGGTCGGTGGACGAGGCCTCGTACGTGAGCTTGCGCGGGCCGCGCTCGCTGGTGCCGGTTGTGAAGGCGGGCTCGCAGGACGCCGAGCGGCTGGTCGAGGCGCGGGGACGGGTGATGGACGTGCTGGCCAACGTCCGCGCCGGCCAGTTCCCGCCGCGTCCGCTGGACGAGATGAGCTGCCGCTGGTGCCCCTACGCCTCGGTGTGCCGCAAGGACTATGTCGGCGATGAGTAACATGCGCCTGCCGTTCGACGAGGGTGAAGCCGCGCCGGCGTCGAGCGCGGTGGCGCGCGATCTGGAGGCGCGCGCTTTCGCCGTGAATCCCCGCGTCAACGTCGCGCTGGAGGCATCGGCCGGCACCGGCAAGACGCGGGTCCTGGTCGATCGCTACGTGAACCTGCTGCGCGCCGGCGTGGACCCGCGGCACATCCTGGCCATGACCTTCACGCGCAAGGCTGCCGCCGAGATGCGCGACCGCATCCTGACCGCGATGACCGCCGCGGCGGCGCGCGGGCGATTTCCCGCCGTCGCGGTGGCGCGAGCTGCGCGACCGCATGGGCGACATCGCGGTCAGCACGATCGACGCGTTCTGCCTGTCGCTGCTGCGGGAGTATCCACTCGAGGCCGATCTCGATCCGGGGTTCTCGGTGGCCGACGACGCCGAGGTGCCGCGGCTGATCGGAGAAGCGCTGGACCGCGCGCTGCGCACCTGCCGCGCGCTGGCCAAGGACGACGAGGACGTCGGGCTGGTGTTCGCGCAGCTGGGGGACCGCCGCGTGCGGCTGGGCCTGGCCAGCCTGCTGGAGCGGCGGCTGGTGGCGCCGGCCGCGCTGGGCCGATCCGTCGCCCAGGGGTCGCCGTCGTGGACGGTGCAGACGGTTGCCGACCGCGGCGCCGCGTCCCTGGCCGCGCTGATGCACTCGCTGCCCGGGGGATTCGAGGCGTTCCGCAGCACCGGTCCGCGCGATCGCGCGTTCGCGCTGTTGCTGCTGCGCTTGGAGGAGATCCTGGCCGCCGCGTCGGGCGGCGCCGATGCCGCCGCGGTACAGGACGCCTATGTGAAGGCGCGAAAGTATTTCCTGACGCAGGACGGCAAGCCGCGCGCGCGTCCGGCCAACACCCAGGCCGAGTTCGCCTGCAAGGAGCACTGGCAGCATCACAAGACGCTGGTCACCGACCACGCGGCCGGCCTGGTGCGGGCCTACACCGGCTATCGGCGCGACCTCAACCTGCTGGTCTCGCGCGGCGTGTGGCGCATGTACCGGATTGCGGAGCGCGAGTATCGGGCCACGCTCGACGCCCACGCCTTGTTGGACTTCGCCGACCTGCTGCACTACACGCTGCGGCTGCTGGGCCAGATGGAGGAGTTCTCGCAGAGCCGCTACCGGCTGGAGTCGCGCTATCAGCACGTCCTGCTTGGACGAGTTCCAGGACACCAGCCGGCCGCAGTGGGACCTGGTGGCGCTGCTCATCCAATCCTGGGGCGAAGGCCTGGGCCTGGTCCATCAGGGCCCGCTCGAGCCGTCGGTGTTCATCGTCGGCGACCGCAAGCAGTCGATCTACGGCTTCCGCGATGCCGACGTGTCGGTGCTCCGCGATGCCGGCCGCTATCTCTTGCGCCTCCGTCAGGGGACCGACGTGCGGCGGTCGATCACCCGGAGCTTCCGCTCGGTGACCGCCGCTGCTGGCGTTCGTCAACGACGTCTGTGCCGACATGGACAAGGCGCCCGAGCGCGCCGACGCGTTCACCTATGGCAGCGACGATGAGTTCCCGCTGGACGAGACGCCGGACGGCGGGCCGTCCGACGCCAGGCTCGGCCTGATTGCCGGCCCCGACGCCGAGTCCTGCGCGGCGGCCACCGCGGCCGAGATCGGCCGGCTGCTGGCGACCCAGGCGGTCGTCCGCGACAAGGTGACCGGCCTGCCGCGGGCGATTCGGGCCAACGACGTGGCCATCCTGTTTCGCACCCGCGAGACCCACCGCGAGTTCGAGGACGCGCTCGAAGCGCGGGGCCTCCGGTCCTACGTCTACAAGGGGCTGGGGTTCTTCGACGCGGACGAGATCAAGGACGCGCTGGCGGCGTTGTGGTACCTGGCGGAGCCGGCGTCGAACCTCCGCGCGGCTGCCTGGCTGCGCTCGAGGTTCGTGCGCGTGTCGGACGAAGGGCTTGCGCCTGCTCGGCCCCGACCTGGCCGCGGCGCTGGTCCAGGACGACGCACGGACCGCACGCCTATCCGAGGCCGATCGGCGCCGCCTGTCAGCGGCCCGCGGCGCGTCGGCGCGCTGGCTGGGCCTGGTGGACCGCGTGCCGCCCGCCGAGCTCTTCGACATCCTGTTGCGCGAGTCGGCCTACGCGTTCGAGCTGCGCGGGCCGCGCCTGAATCAGGCTCGCGAAAACCTGAAGAAGCTGCGGGCGCTGATGCGGCGGATCCAGAACCGCGGCTACCTGACGCTGCCGCGCCTGGTGGCCCACCTGGATCGGCTGGCGGTGGGCGACGAATCCAACGCCGCCATCGACGCGTCGGACGCCGTCAACCTGATGACCATTCACGCGGCCAAGGGCCTGGAGTTCCCTGTGGTGTTCCTGGTGAACATGTCGCGGGGCACCGGCAACCGTCGGCCGCCGATGCGGGTGGCCATCGAGACCGGCGGCACCGAGGCTTCAGTGTCGGTCGGCGACTTTCAGTCGGAGGCCGACGACGATCGGCAGGCGAAGGAGCGCGAGGAGACCAAGCGGCTGCTCTACGTCGCCTTGACGCGTGCCCGTGACCGCATCTACCTGAGCTCGCTGCTCAAGGACGGCGTGGTGCCCCGATCGGCAGGCAGCCTGGCGGAGGTCCTGCCGCCGGGCCTGCTCGAGTGCTTCCCCGCCGCAACCGGTCCGGGGCCGGTCGTGTGGCGCGGGTCGAGTGGCGCGACGCACCACTTCGCGGTGTGTGCGCCGGCAGGGCTGGCGGATGGAGCTGCGCCGGGGACGGGACCTGCACCGCTCGATGACGTCACGGTGCCCGACGACCTGGCCCCGCTGGACCCCGCGCCGGATCGCTTGAGTGCCGCCGTCGTGGCGGGCTCGACCACGGTGGACGATGCGGCCGCCTCCGCGGAGTCGGATGCCTTGCTCGGGCACGCTGGTCCACCGGCTGCTGCAGCGCCTCGGCGTCTCCGCGGCGGCCGCCGACGAGGTGGTCCTGGAGACGGCCCGGAAGGCGGTCCGGCCGATGGACAACCTGGCGGCCGCGGATCTGCCGGCGGTGGTGGCTCGGGCCGCCCAGCTCTACCTGCGCGCGCGCCAGCATCCCCAGGTGGCGGCCATCTACGGCTCGCCCGACGTCTGGCACGAGGTTCCGTTCTCGACCGCTGACGACGGCAAGCTCGTGCGCGGGACCATCGACTGCATCGCCAGGACCGGACCCGCGCAGATCACCGTGCTCGAGTTCAAGACCGGCCGTCCGCGCGACTGGCACGAGGCCCAGCTGCGCCTCTACCGGCGGGCCGTCGAGCGCCTGTTCCCCGACGACCAGGTTCGAGCCGAGCTGGTGTATGTGGGTCCCGCCGGCAGTCCCTAGCGCTCGCTTAGCCTGGGGCCTCCGCCCAAAATTCGCAAAGTGTGCGCGTTTGCGAGGTTTTCCGGTCAACTTGTGCAACGAAACAACTGGTTTTTGCGTTGCCCCGGCCCCCCGCATCCCCTACAATCATGATCTGCGGGCCCAGAATACGAAGCGTGCCAGCCGGTTAGGAGTATCCAGTTGACGACGAAAGAGGAGACCCGTGTGGCGTTGACTTGTCCCAGCTGCGGGAACGACCAGAACTTCCTGGTGAAAACGCTGCAGATGCACCTCGTCCACCTGGAAGACTCTCGCGTGGACGTCTCGGAGGAAGGCCGGCCCGGCGTGCTCGAAGTGCTGTGCGACGAATGCGAAACCGCGCTCAATTTCGACGAGGTCGATGAGGCCGTTCGCAAGGAACTGCTGCTGACGCTCGGCGCCCGCTAGCCTGACGGGCCCGTTCCCCAGCGGGCTTCCGCTTCACTCCTCGGCGCCCTCGGCCTCCTCGAAGTACTCGCATTCGGGGCAGACCCACTCTGCACTCTTGGTAACCGTGGACTGCTGCGTGCCGGGTAGTCTGTCGGTCGTTTGACGTTCGGTGAGCTTCATCGGCTCACCGCACATCGGACAGTCTTTGCTGGGCAATTGACTTCTCCTGGACCGGCCCCTATGGTACCAGTTTCCATGTCGAGCATGAGCGTGCGCCCGCGGGGCAGAGGCGCCGTGGCCGTCAACTCGGGCGACGAGGTTCGCTACGATCGCCGCTGGTACGGCGACGACGCGGCCGTGGACTTTCCGTCCGCCGCGTCCGCGGTCGAGCGGATCAAGGCGGCGTTCCTGGCGGGCGATCGCACACGGCCGCTGCAGGCCTCGCTCAGCCTGTCACCGGCAGAGGCCAGGAAGCGGCGTTACGGTCCCGCTCGATGTTCCGCTTCGATACACGTGCCGGCAGTGCGGCGGACGCGGCGAGTCGTGGGGCGAACCATGTGTGCCCTGCGACGGGTCGGGGGTGCAGTTCTCCGTCGACCGCTTTCGCGTGCGCGTGCCGCCGGGGGTCGTCAACGGCACGTCGTTCCGGTTCTCGCTGACCCCGCGGCACCACCCGACGACGCGCGTCGAGCTGCTCATCCGCGTCGGCTAGTCCGTGGAAAGCCACGTCACGCTCCTCGCGCTGCTGACGCGGGTGTGGGGGGCGCTGTCGGTGCTGGTCGGGGTGTCCATGCTCTTCCTGGCAACGGGAGCACTGGCCGAGCTGCGGAGCCTGGCGGTGTCCAGCCTGGCCGTCGCCGCGGGCGTCGCCGGCCTCACGTTCCTGCTGCTGGCCTTGTGCGCGCTGGCATGGGGAGGCGTCCACTTGTGGGCCGCCGGGCTGATGGACCGGCGTCGCGCCCGGGGGCGCACCGTCATGGTGGCGTTGGGCGTCTGCAACCTGGTGCTGTTGCCCTTCGGCACGGCGCTGGGCGGCTATGCCATCTGGGTCCTGCTGTCGCCGGGCACCCGGCGCCTGTTCGAGCACCATGTCTGGACCGACCGCCGAAACCCCGACGAACTCATAGCAAGTAAGATCGAAAAAAGCATGTCCGATACGCCGACGCGCGACGCAGTGCTGAATGCCCTCAAGGCCGTCATCGATCCCGACCTGGAGCGGGACATCGTGTCGCTGGGGTTCGTCAAGGACGTCGCGATCAGCGGCGGCCGCGTGTCTGCCCGGATCGAGCTGACGACCCCCGCCTGCCCCGCGCACACCCAGATTCGTGACCAGGCCCTCGCGGCGATGCGTGCCGTCGCCGGCGTTGCCGACGCGTCGGTGGAAATCACCGCCAGGGTGCGGTCCGCCTCGCAGCCCGCCAAGGGCCAGCCGCCGCTGCCCGGCGTGAAGAACGTGATCGCCGTCGGCGCCGGCAAGGGCGGCGTGGGCAAGACCACCGTGTCGGTGAACCTGGCGCTGGCGCTGGCGAAAATGGGCGCGCGGGTCGGGGTGCTCGACGGGGACATCTACGGGCCCAACGTCCCGATCATGCTGGGGCTGAGCACGCAGCTCACGACCGACGGCAAGCAGATCGTCCCGGCCGAGGCGCACGGCGTGCAGGTAGTCTCGATCGGCTTCCTGACCAAGGACGACGACGCGATCATCTGGCGCGGGCCGATGCTGCACGGCGCCATCCAGCAGTTCTTCCGCGAGGTGGCGTGGAAGGACCTGGACTACCTGATCGTGGACATGCCGCCCGGCACCGGCGACGTGGCGCTGAGCCTCAGTCAGACGGTACCGGTCGTCGGCGCCATCGTCGTCACCACGCCGCAGAAGGTGTCGCTCGCCGACAGCCGGCGGGCGATCAAGATGTATCAGAAGCTGAACATCCCGACGATGGGCGTCGTGGAGAACATGAGCTTCTTCGACTGCCCCAACTGCCACCACGAGTCCGACATCTTCGGGCACGGAGGCGGCGAGGCGCTGGCCGCGGAACAGCAGGTCCCGTTCCTGGGCCGGCTGCCGATCTATCAGCCGATCCGCGAGGGCGGCGATACCGGCGTGCCGCTGGTCGTGAGCGAGCCGGGATCGGCGGCGGCGCGGGCGTTCGCGCATGTGGCCCAGCGCACTGCGGCGCAGGTGTCGATTGCGGCCCACAAGGCCGCCGAAGCCAACAAGGGCCGCATCCCGTTGATCCAGGTGCGATGAGCCCCGCTGCGTCGACGCTCGATCTGCCGTTCGCCCGCCGCCGCCTGTCGAATGGCCTCGACGTGATCGTGCACGAGGACCACCGCGTGCCGATCGTCGCCGTCAACATCTGGTACCACGTCGGCTCGAAGAACGAGCGGCCGGGCATGACCGGATTCGCCCATCTCTTCGAGCACCTGATGTTCGAGGGCTCGCAGCATCACGACAAGGGCTACTTCCCGCCGCTGCAGCAGGCCGGCGCGCAGTTGAACGGATCGACGAACACCGACCGCACCAACTACTGGGAGGTGGTGCCCACGAGCGCCGTGGACCGGGCGTTGTGGATGGAGTCGGATCGCATGGGCTATCTGCTGCCGGCGCTGACCCCCGAGCGGTTCGAGACCCAGCGCAAGGTGGTCCTGAACGAGCGGCGACAGACCTACGAGAACCGGCCCTACGGCCTGGCGCTGATGGCGCTGATGGCTGGCCTGTTTCCCTTCGAGCATCCCTACCGCTGGCCGACCATCGGCGACGTGCCCGACCTCGAGGCGATGCAGTTCGACGACGTGCGCGAGTTCTTCCGCGCCTACTACGGGCCGGCCAACGCCTCGCTGGTGCTGGCCGGCGACCTGGCCACCGAGGACGGCTTCGAGCTGGCGGATCGCTACTTCGGCGACCTGCCCGCAGGTCAGCGTCCCGCCCCCGTGCATGCCGCCGCTTCGCTGGCCAGCGAGCGCCGGCTCGTGCTCGAGGATCGAGTGGAGCTGCCGCGGCTCTACCTCGCCTGGCATTCGCCGGCGATGTTTGCCGCCGACGACGCCGAACTGGATCTCGTGGCGGACCTGGTGGCCAACGGCAAGGCCGCGCGCCTGTATCGGACGCTGGTCTACGAGGATCGCGTGGCCCTGGACGTCTCCGCCTCGCAGCAGTCGCGGGAGCTGAGCAGCGTATTCGTGCTGGCGGCCACGGCGGCGCCGGGGAAGTCGCTGGCCGACGTCGCGGCGCGTGTGGACGTGGCGCTGACCGAGCTGGCGGCCAACGGCCCGACCGACGCCGAGATGGAGCGCAGCCGTGCCCAGGTGGAGTCCAACTTCCTCTACCGCCTGCAGACCGTGGGCGGCTTCGGCGGCAAGTCCGATCAGCTGAACGCCTACAACGTGATGCGGGGCGAGCCCGGCTACTTCGCGCAGGATCTGGAGCGCTACGATTCGGCGACGCAGCAGTCGGTGCGGGTCGCCGCCGGGCGATACCTGATGGCCGAGGGACGCGTCGCGCTGTCCATCGTGCCGCGCGGCCAGGCCGGTGCGGCGCTGCCCGGCTCGGAGCCCATCGCGGTCGCCTGATGCCTGTCGATCGGTCCGCGCTGCCCGCGGTCGGGCCAGACCCCGCCTTCCTGTTCCCACGCTTCGAGGGCCACCGCCTGGCGAACGGCCTCGAGGTGCGCGTCGTCGAGCACGGGTCGATGCCGATCGTCAGCTTTGCACTGGTGGTCGGCGGCGGCTCCGGCTCGGACCCCGGCGGGTGCGAGGGCCTGATGGGGGTGGTGGCCGACATGGTGGACGAGGGCACCGGCGACCTCGGCGCCATCGAGGTGTCCGAAGCCCTGGCGAACATCGGCGGCGACTACGACGTGGAGGTCGGCGCCGACGCCGTGGTGCTCACGCTGACCACGCTGGCGCGCTTCCTCGATCGCGGCGCGGACCTCTTCGCCGACATGACGACGCGGCCCAGCCTGCGCGCGGCCGACTTCGAGCGCGTGCGGCAGCTGCGCCGGGACCGGCTGCGCCAGCTGAAGGACGTGCCGTCGGCGGTGGCCGAGCGCGCGTTCCTGCGCCTGGTCTACGGCAGTCATCCCTACGGCCACCTGTCCATTGGCGACGAGTCGTCGCTGGCGTCGTTGTCGCTCGACCAGGTGGTGCAGGCGCATGGGGCGGCGTTCCGTCCCTCGAACGCGACGCTGGTGGTGGCCGGCAACCTGCGGGGCGGCGAGCTGCTGCGCGCCGCGGAGCGCGCGTTCGGCTCGTGGCAGCCACTCGAGTCCAGCCCGCTGACGCTGGGCGCCGATCAGGCCGTCTCCGCCGGCGCCGGGCGGCGGCTGGCGCTGGTCCCGCGGGAGGGCGCGGCGCAATCGGAGCTGCGGATTGGCCGGCTGGCCGCGCGCCGCGACACCCCCGACTATCCGGCCCTGGTCGTGATGAACGCCGTGCTGGGCGGCCAGTTCGTGAGCCGCATCAACCTGAAGCTGCGGGAAGAGAAGGGCTACACCTACGGCGCCCGCACCGGCTTCGACTGGCGCAAGGGGCTGGCCCCGTTCGTCCTCCACGCCAGCGTCCACACGGCGGCCACGGCCGAAGCCGTGACCGATACGCTGCACGAGTTCGAGGCCCTGCGTGGCGAGCGTCCGGTGACGCCCGGGGAACTGGAGCTGGCCAAGGCCTCGCTGACGCGTGGCTATCCGCAAAGCTTCCAGACCGTGCCGCAGGTGGCGCGCGCCATCGGCCAGCTGGCGCTTTACCGCCTGCCGGACGATTACTTCACGAACTTCGGGCCCACCATCCACGCCGTCACGATCGACGACGTGACCCGCGCCGCGCGGGCGCACCTGGACCCGGGGACGCTGACCATGCTGGTCGTCGGCGACCAGCAGGCGGTCGCCGCGAAGCTGTCCAACCCGGAATGGCCCGCGCTCGAGATCCTGGGCGCGTGATACCCGCCTCGCCACGAGGTTTTGCCCGCACACGCCACCCCAGCGCGCACACGCGCGCCGGGGGCCCCGGCCGTGCGGGCGGTTTTCTGGTGAGGGTGTGATGACGCTGCCGTCTGTCGCGCGCGCTGCCGTGGCGTTCGTCCTGCTGTTCCTATGCTACCGCCAGCGGTTTCGCGCAGTCTCTGGCGCCGGGCACCGAGCGCGTGTTCGACGTCGCCGGCGGCCAGCGGATCAAGGTCACCGGAGTCGCCGGCGGCCTGGCCCACCCGTGGAGCCTGGCGTTTCCGGACACGCGAACGATGCTCATCACCGAGCGCCCCGGCCGCCTGCGCGTGATCCGCGACGGCGTGCTGCTGTCGCAGCCCGCCTGGCAGGCCCCGCCGCCGCCCGGCAAGGACACCGACGGGCTGCACTTCATCGTGCTGCACCCGAACTTCGCGCAGAACCAGTGGGTCTACATGTCCCACCCCAAGTACGGCGAGAAGGGCAGCACGCTGGCGATTTCCCGCGGCGAGTTCGACGGCACCACGCTGAAGAACGTCCGCGAAATCTTCGTCGCCGACGCGTGGGAAACCAGCGGCAACATGTCCGGACGCATCTACTTCGCACCCGACGGCACGCTCTACGTCACCGTGGGCGATCGCGACCGGCTGTGCTGTGTCGGCACCGAGGACAACAGCCTGCGGATGAAGGCGCAGGACCTGTCGAACCACGTCGGCAAGACGCTGCGGCTGCGCGACGACGGCACGGTGCCGCCCGACAACCCGTTTGTCGGCCGAGCCGGCGCCAAGCCGGAGATCTACACCTACGGCCACCGCAACGGCTACGGCCTCGCGTTCAACCCCGATACGAAATCGGTGTGGCAGGCCGAGATCGGGCCGCTGGGCGGCGACGAGGTGAACGTCCTCGAGCCGGGCCACAACTACGGCTGGCCGGTGGTGTCGATGGGGCGCAACTACACCGGCTCGCTGGTCTCGGACCAGCCATGGGCGCGCCCGGGCATGGACAACCCGCGGATGTTCTGGGTCCCCTCGATCAGTCCGTCCAGCCTGCTGTTCTACAACGGCGACCGCTTCAAGAACTGGAAGGGCAGCATGTTCGTGGGAGCGCTGACCACCCGGTCGCTGATTCGCGTGTCGTTCAACCAGCCGTCGCAGGCCGAGCGGCGCGAGGTGCTGCTGGGGCCGCTGAACACGCGCATCCGCGACGTGCAGCTGGGGCCGGACGGGAATCTCTACGTCGTCACCGAGCAGGCCAGCGGCGGCACGGCGATGGACGGGACGATTTTGCGCATCGAGCCAGTGCAGTAGAGGGGCTCCGGGCTCCGGGCTCCAGGCCCCGGGCTGCGCGACGACCTGCAGGTCCGAGACCCGTCATGATCGGAAGAAGCGAGGTGGGCGAATGACGAGAAGCCTCTTGATCCTGGGCGTGGCTCTCATAATCTCGACAACTCTACACGCCGCTGATCTGTCCGGACTCTGGAGTCTCGAACTCGATCCGGACTTCAGCGGCAAGCCAAACACTGTGGGCTGCGGATTCACTCAAAACGGCGACAGTTAGCGATTAAATGTGGCGGTGCCGAGTCTATCGGCAATGTGGATGGGTCGAAGGTAACCTGGCAGTTCATGACCGGGCGCAACAACGCGACCGTTGTGACCTTTGATGGAGTGTTGGACGAGCAAGCCAGATCCATTGCCGGCACATGGCACATGGCGAGTGATCCACCGCAGGACGGAAGATTCAAAGCGAGCAAGAGAGCTGTATAGGCTTTCGTTGAAGTCCGGGCTGCATGAGCCGGCAGGCCTGCTTGGCGTTCGGCTACAAGCCCAAGACGAGTCGAAGTCCGTCTTCTACTGCCTTCAGCAGTTGACCGCGCAGCTTGCCGGCCGGCTCGGTGAGGAAATCGCGATCGATCGTGATGACTTGCGACACGTTGGCGACAGAGTCCTTCGGGAGTCCCGCGGCCTTGCCGGGAATGAGGACGTTGCCAGGCGCCTCGACAAGCCGGAGGTTCGATGTCAACACGACGGCGACGACCGTACGGAGGCGACTGCGGTTGAACGCATCATCCTGGACGACCAAGAGAGGTCGGCGGAACCCCGGTTCGGAGCCTCGGGGCTCGTCGAGGTCGGCCCACCAGATCTGGCCGCGTTCGATCACCATCGGTCAGGTTCGATTGATCGGCGTTGGGCCCGGCGCAAGCGGCCGTCGATGCCGCTCGGCTGATCGGCGTACACCGCGTTGAGCCGTTCAGTGGTCTTCTGACCCCTCTGCTTGGCGACGAAGTCGGCCAGAGCCGTCGCGTACAGGCGGCTACGGCTTACGCCCAGCCGTTTGCCGAGCGTTTCTGCAGATTCGAACAGTTCGTCCGGTATAGATAGAGCGACTTTCATACTGCAGTATTACCACGGTATGAAAAGTCTGGGCAAGCTGCCGGCCTGGAGCCCGGAGCCCGGGGCCTGGAGCCCTTACAGTAACTTCCGCCGCAGATACCGAATCAGCAGATACGCGTCCAGAAACTTGAACGGCGCCATGCCGCTGCTGTAGTGGCCGCACGGCAGCGTGGCCACGTCGTGGGCGATGCCGTGGTCCGCGTACGCCTTGACCAGAATCCGCGACAGGTCCACCGGGAACGTCAGGTCGTAGCGGGCGTAGACCAGCAGGGAGTGCCCCGGCCACGACCGCCCCAGATACGCGTACGGGCTGATCGGCTGCCACAGCTCACGCAGCTCGTCGAGCGTGATATGTCCTTCCAGACCGGCGCGCACGTGGCGGGTGGACAGGCCGCGCCAGACCACGTCGGCGAACCAGGGCGAGACGTGGTTCAGCGCCGCGGCGCGTATGCGCGGCTCGTGGACGGTCGTCAGCATCGACAGGCACGACCCCAGGCTCGTGCCCAGCATGCCGATGCGATCGAACCCCTCGCCCTCCAGCCAGTCGATGGCGCGGCGCGCGTCGAGCACGGCCTGCCGGCACACCTGCAGCGTGCGCACGACGTTCGCGCTGACGATGTAGTCGGCGCGCGACAGCTCCGGCGGCATCCGCGCGTCGTGGTAGGGGAGGCTGAGCCGGAGCGCCGAGATGCCGGACCGCGCCAGCAGCTGCGCCAGCCCGATGTGGCCGCCGGCGTCGGCGTTCCATTGCGGCATGACGATCACCGCCGGGCCCCGTTGCCCCCGCGCCCTCGACGTACGCGCGGCCGCCGACGGGAACCAGCGGGCCACCACCGTGTTGTTGGCTTCGTGCGGGGTCTGCAGCGCGCTCGGGAAGCGCAGCGTGCCTGCCTGCCCGGGCGTCTGGTTGTTGGCGGGCGAGTCGTCCAGCGAGAACGACGGCGTGCCGGCCGGGCGTGAAGAACGCCTGCGTGTCGGCCATCACGCCTCGGACCCAGCGCGGTCACCCGGTCGTGCGGCGAGTCGCCGGCCGCGGCGTCCTCGGGCAGCCAGTCGAGTCCCCACTCGAACGGCCGCTCGACGCGATCCTTCGACACCGAGGCGAGGCGGTGCTCCCAGTCGTGGAAAAGGCGCGTCAGCACGCGGCAGGGGTTACCGTGGGTTCGAGCGCCGCCGCCACGTCCAGCAGACGGTGGGTGCCGCCGCGCGCGCCGACCAGTTGCAGGCCTACCGGCAGGCCGGCGGGCGTTGGCTCGCACGGCAGCGTGATTGCCGGGTGGCCGGTCACGTTGAACGTCTGCGTCAGGCGCAGCAGGGTGTTGCGGACCGAGTCCTCCCAGTCGCCGATGCGCACGGTGGCCGCACCGACCGGCTGCGCCGGCACGGGCAGGGTGGGAAGCAGGAGCGCGTCGACGCCGCCGACCGCCTGGTCCACCTCGCGCAATCAGCACGCGCCGTCCGCGGCGTGCACGCAGGTAGTCCTCGGCCAGGATGTAGCGCGCCGCTTCCAGCCTGACGCGGACGGTGGGGTGATAGTCGCCCGGCCGGCCGGCGACGGTGCTCGCGTGGTATTCCGCCGCCTCTGCCAGCGCGATGGTGACGTAGATGGGGGCGGTCTCGGCCACGTGTGGAATCGCCACAGTCTCGATCCGCACGCCGGACTGTGTCAGCCGCCCGCACGCCCGTTCGAATGACGCCGCCACCTCACGATCCACGTGCTCGAGAAAGTAGGCGCGGGGGATGCCAAGCCGCAGACCTCTTGCCGGCGGTGTCAAGCCCGGCTGAGGCGGCGCGCCCGTCAGCACGTCGAACAGCAGGCGTGTGTCAGCGACCGTGCGGCACAGCGGGCCCACGTGGTCGAAGCTGGGACTCAACGGGACGACGCCCGCCGTCGGCACCTCGCCGAGCGACGGCTTCAGGCCGACGACGCCGCATGCCGCCGCCGGAATGCGGATGGAGCCGCCGGTGTCGGTACCGATGGACGCCCAGGCCATGCCGGTGGCGACCGACACGGCGGAGCCCCCGGAAGAGCCGCCCGAGGACAAGTGCTCGTCGCGCGGGTGGCGCACCGGGCCGTAGGCCGAGTCGTCGTTGGTGGGCCCGAGCGCAAACTCGTGGAGGTTGGTCTTGCCGACGATGACGGCGCCGGCCGCCCGCAGCCGCTCGACCACGGCGGCATCGGCGCTCGCGACGTGGCCGCGCCGCACGGCCGAGGCGGCCGTCGTCGGCACGCCGCGCATGTCGATGATGTCCTTGAGCGAGATCGGCACGCCGTGGAGGGGACCGGCCGCGCGTCCGCTGGCGCGGGCTTCGTCCGCCGCGCGCGCGGCTTCGAGGGCCTCGTCTCTCAACACCGTGATGAACGCGTTGGTTGGCGGGCCGAACAGGTCGATGCGGTCGAGGCAGGTGCGGGTGACGGCCTCGGACGACGTACGCCCCGCGGCCAGTGCCGCCGCCAGCTCCGCGATGGACGTGCGGCTCAGCCACGACGGCCCGGCGGCGTGGTGGCCGCCACGCGACGATCCTCGTCGCGGGACGCGTCGGCGTTCCAGTCCGCCCGTCGAAGCGCCGCGGCGGCCTGGCCCAGCGCCTCGAGCACGGGCCGCACGCTTGGCAACGACGAACGCACGACGTCGTCGATGGCGCCCTGAAGCCACGCCTCGATCGTGGGCATCCCAGAATCATGCCACACGTCCTTCCGCCGATAATCAGGCTATGCACCCCCAGCCGCTGGCCTACCTGGATCCGGAGTTTCTCGAAAGCGACGAGGGCCGCCCGCTGCGCATCATGGCCGAGTATCTCGAGCCGCTCCGGCGGTTCAAGGCCCAGGGCATCCAGGACACGGTGGTGCTGTTCGGATCGGCCCGCGTCCACAGCCGCGAGCAGGCGATGTCCGAGCTGCAGCAGCTCGAGGCAGGACGCGCCCGCGCCAACGGCGACATACTGGCGCAGAAGCGCAAGGCGGTGGAATGGTCGCGCTACTACGAGGACGCGCGCACGCTGGCCAGGCTCATCACCGAATGGTCGATGTCGCTGCAATCGCCCAAGCACCGCTTCGTGGTCACGTCAGGCGGCGGCCCAGGGATCATGGAGGCGGCCAACCGCGGCGCCAAGGAAGCGGGCGGCAAGACCATCGGGCTCAACATCCGGCTGCCGTTCGAGCAGGGGGCCAACCCGTACATCACCGACGGGCTGCACTTCGAGTTCCACTACTTCTTCATGCGCAAGTTCTGGTTCGCCTACATGGCCAAGGCCCTGGTGGTGTTTCCGGGCGGCTTCGGCACGCTGGACGAAATGTTCGAGCTGCTCACGCTGGCGCAGACGGAGAAGCTGGAGAAGCAGATTCAGATCATCCTCTACGGGTCGGAGTACCTGGGATCCGATCCTGAAGTTCGATCCGATGGTCGAATGGGGCGCCATCAACCCCGGCGATCCGGATCTCGTGCAGCGCGCCGACACGCCGCAGCAGGCCTTCGAGCTGCTGCGCGTGCACCTGACCACGCACCATCTCGAGGCGCCGGAGCCGGAAGCCAAGCGCCTCCAGGCGCCGCAGCTCGCCAAGACCCGCCGCTAGCGCGGCGCGACGCCGCCAGGCGGCGAGGGCGAGCCCCGCCAGCAGCCCCGCGCCCAACCCGAACGCGGTCAGCGTCACCGCGTTGGGGCCATCCGGTGCCTGCCGCGGCGGTCCGGTCACGCGATAGCGTTCGAGCGCCCGTCCGCCGTCCGTCTGAGCCGCGCGCAGGTTCGCTTCGATGATGAGCCTCGTCAGGTTCTCGACGACCTGACGTGCCTTGGCTCCATCGGGATAGCTGAAGGAGACGTCAAGGCCAGCAGGCGTGAGCGTGACGGAGATATCCGCCCGGAATCGGCGAAGCACGTCGGTCATGGCCTGTCCGTCCTGATCGGCGCGATACAGGCCAAACCTTTCCACCAGGCGCCCGAGGTTGTCGATCGCTGAATGCCTGCGAGGCCACGCCCTGCGCGCGCGACTCTGGCTCGCGCGCGATTGCACCTCGATGCTGGAGGTGAAGGCCCAGCGAGGTGGCGTCGCGGCGAACACGGCGGCCCCGATGCCAGCGCCAAGGAGGGCGCAGCCCAGCACGATGTACAACGGGCTTCTCGAGTCGCGGAGTTGCATAGCCAGCCCTTCCTTGCCCACGTCGAGCACCGTCCACCACGTCGGGCTCGAGTCCTCGACCAGCGCTTCCAGCTCGACGCCGTAGCGCTGGCGCCACCACCCGGGATACAGGCGCGTCATCAGCCGGGCGATCCAGCTCATGCCCGCCTCAGGCGCCTGACGCTGGCACGCACCACCGGCTCGAGCGCCGCAATCTGCTCTTCCAGATGCGCCCGGCCGGCTGCCGTCAGCCTGTACGGCCGGCGCCGGTCAGACGACGGCAGGCCCTTGATGAACCCTCGGCCTTCGAGGCGCGTGATGGCGCCGTAGAGTGTCCCCGGGCCGAGGTCCACGCCCGCGAATTCGCGAATGTCCACCATCATCGCGTAACCGTGTTTGTCGCCATCGGCCAGGCTGGCCAGTACCAGCAGAGTAGGATCGGACATATTACGTGCCACGTAGTATCGCGTGGCGTAGCACCGGCTGTCAAGCCGGGAACGCCGGGCCTGGCACGCCTCCTGCTCTTCCCTGAATCGCCCTCCGGTACGTCAGATGGGAGTACGCCGGATGCCTACACTCTTGAGGTCGTCCGTTCTGCCCCTTGCCTGCCTGCTGCTGCACACCACGGTCAGCGCCCAGGCGCCGGCCGCGGCGGTCCCTCGCCCGGCGAGCCCAGCCACAGAATTGTTGATTGCCGACGCACGTTGGGTACCGGCCGTCCACGGCGCGGTGCCGGCGGGATCGATCGCGCACGGACGGGAACGCGATGGGCGGCCGCAGTACATCTGCCGCGCCGTCTACGACGGCGGGCTGCATCTCGGGAAGGTCTCGCCCGGCTCCGCCGGCTGCCTCCTCGCCGCGCACGGCACTGCAATCGTGCGAGGCAGCTATCAGGTGCTCACCGAGCTGGACGCGACGGACCAGGATGCCGGGACCGTCTCGCCTGGCAGACGCTCACGCTGGGGTCGTTCGGAATCGGTCAACGATCTGATCCGCCGGCGGCTCGAGGAGTCACGGCGCCCGCAGAAAAGCGTCAACGACTGACAGCACCTCCGCGGGCTTCTCGTCGCTGGGGTAGTGCCCCAGCCCGTCGAGGGTGACAATCGAGACGCGCGGCAGCGTCTTCTTCAACTCCTCCTGCGTTGCCGGCGCGACGATCGTGCTGCGGCCTCCGAGCACGTAGAGTGTGGGCGCCGTGATGGCGCGCACGTAACGCCACAGGTCGGTCTCCACGAATCCCTTGACCAGGTTCGGGTCACGCTTCCACACCACGCGGCCGTCCTCCCGGCGGCGCGAGCCGTGCCGCACGTAGGCATCGAGCACCGCCTGCGACATGCCCGGGTTGCTCTTGCGCACCACGGCGGCCAGCTCCGCCTCCGACTCCCAGCCCGCTTCCTCCTGACGCACACGTCGCGCGTACGCGTCGGCGATCTGGCGGGGCCGCTCGGGGCCGACGTCCTCGGCGATGAGCCGCGCGACCAGATCCGGACGCATGCCGGCGAACACCTGCGCGACGCGGCCGCCGGTGGAGTTGCCCCACACCACCAGGTCACGCAGTTCGAGTTGTGCGACCAGGCCGGCCAGGTCGCCGACGTGGTCCTCCACCAGATAGCGGCCCTGTGGATCCCAGGCCGAGTCGCCGTGCCCACGCATGTCGTAGGCGATCACGTGGTGCGTCGCGGCGAAATGCGCCGCCACCGGGTCGAACGTCCGCGCCACGCGGTCGATCCCGTGAATCAGCACCATTGGCCGGCGGCCGGGATTGCCCCAGTCCACGACGTGCAGGCGCTGGCCGTTGACGGTGAGGAAACGGTCCAGCGGCGCAGGTGACGCGCTTTGGGCGAGCGTCGAGACGGCCGCGAGAGAGGCGGTCAACAAGCTCCACAGGATGCGATTGCTCCGCACGACGCGAAGTGTAGCAGCCACGGGAGGTGTAGGATCCGGGCCATGCGCTTCGCGCGCCCTCTCCTCCTCGCGGCCGTCGCGGCGTGTGCCGCCAGTGTTGCCGCGCAGGCGCCCCCAGGCGGCGCGGCCCCCGTTTCCGCCGAGGTAACGCGAGCGCTGGCGGGCGCCATCGACATCCACGTGCACAACCTGCCGGACGACCGGCCGCGCTCGATTGACGCCGTGGACGTCGCCATCCTGGCGCGCACCCGAGGGATGCGTGGGCTGGTGCTCAAGAACCACTTCGAGTCCACGGCAGGCATCGCGTATCTGGTGCGCAAGCTGGTGCCCGGCATCGAGGTGTTCGGCGGCATCGACCTCAACCGCACCGTCGGCGGCATCAATCCCGCCGCCGTCGAGCACATGGTCAAGGTGACCGGAGGCTTCGGCAGGGTGGTGTGGATGCCGACTTTCGACTGCCGAGAATCAGGTGCGCACGTCGAAGGAGGAGCGGCCGTTCGTCAGCGTCTCGCGCGGCGGCGCGCTGCTGCCGGAGGTCAAGCAGGTGATCGCGCTCATCGCCAAGCACGACCTGATCATGGCCACGGGCCATTCCTCCGCCGCCGAGGGGCTGCTGCTGCTCGACGAGGCCCGACGCCAGGGGGTCCAGCGGCTGGTGGTGACGCACGCGATGAACCCGCCGATCTCGATGACCGTGGAGCAGATGAAGCAAGCGGCGGCGCTCGGCGCCCGCATTGAGTTCGTGGGCAGCACGATGCGCGAGGCCGGTGCGGACGCGCGAGTGGCGCGGTTCGCCGAGGCGATCCGCGCCGTCGGGCCCGCCAACTGCATCCTCTCGTCCGATCTCGGCCAGGCTGGGAATCCCTTGCCGCCGGACGGGTTCGGCGAGTTCCTGGTCGCGCTGCGGGCCAAGGGGTTCACCGACGCGGAGATGCAGACCATGGCCCGGGACAATCCCGCCCGTCTCCTGGGCTTGCGCTGAGCGTGACGCCGATGACGCTCGAGTACAGGCCGCTGCTGCAGGTGCAGCGCGATCTCTGGCGCTGGCACTGCACGACGAGCGCCACCACCCTGCGGCAGTCGCATGGTGTCGCGTTGGCCTGAAACTGGAGATGCCGTGAGCAGCACGCGTGTGGACGGGGCGGAGCTTCATTACACCCGGCGCGGGCGTGGGCCGGTGTGCGTCGTGCCGTGCGCCTTGGGCACCGCTCACTACGAGCTCCTCACGGCCGGTCTCGACCGGCAGTTCTCGCTGGTCTTGGTCGATTTGCGGGGCAGCGGCCGCTCGACTGGCACGCCGGCGGATCTGACGTTCGACGTCCTGGCGCAGGACCTCGAGGCCGTGCGCGCGGACGTCGGTGTGGCGCAGTGGTCGGTGCTGGGCTATTCGATCGTCGGTGTTCCGGCGATCGAGTACGCCCGTCGCTGCCCTGGCACCGTTTCACACGTGGTGGTGGCGGGCACGCCGCCGCACGGCGACATGGCGCGGTTGGCGCAGGAGTCCGCGGCCTACTTCGGGGCGGCAGCGGCGCCGGAGCGCAAGCAGATCTTCGCCGACAACCTCGCCAAGCTGCCGCCGGGCACCGACCCGCAGATGGCGATTCCGGCGCAGACACCGATGCGGTTCTTCGACGCGCGGTTCGATGTGATGCCGCTTCTAGCCGCGATCGATTTCAAGCCCGCCTTCTTCGCGCACCTCATGGGACCGCTGACCTCGGGGTGGGATGTGACGGCGGGAACGCCGCTGCGGGTGCCCCTGCTGGTTGCGCACGGCAGGCACGACTACGTGGTCCCGCATACGATGTGGAACGATGTGCTGCCGCAGCTGTCCACAGCGGCGTTCTGGCTATTCGAGCGCAGCGGACACCAGCCGTTCTTCGAGGAGCCGCAGCAGTTCGCGCAGGTCGTGCAGGAATGGATGGGCCATGCATCGGCCGGGCGCGCGCAGTAAGATGCGGCACGTTCAACCAGGAGTCGAGATTCTATGGTTCGCGCAATCTGTGTCGCCGGTGTGCTCGTGGCGTTCGGCCTCGGCGTGATCTCGGCGGCCGATCCAGCGGTGCCGGCCGAGGGCCAGACCGCCCTGTCGGCGTTCCTTCGCGACGCGGTGGCCCGCGGCGAAGTGCCGGGCGTCGTGGCGATGGTGGTCGGACGAGACCGCGTCCTCTACCACGAGGCGTTCGGCAAGCAGGACGTGGCGCGGGACCTCGCGATGCAGAAGGACTCCATCTTCCGCATCGCGTCGATGACCAAGCCGATGACCTCGACGGCGGTGATGATGCTGGTCGAGGAAGGGAAGATCGGCGTGGACGACCCGGTGTCGAAGTACCTGCCGCGGTTCGGCCTGCCGAAGGTGCTGACGACCGTACGACGACGCGCGCGGCACGTTCGAGACCAGGCCCGCCACGAAGACGATGACGATCCGGCACCTGCTCACGCACACGTCGGGCATCGGCTACAGCTGGTCGGATCCCGGCCTGGCCGTGGCGCAGCGGGCCACCAAGGCCACCAACGACAGCGAGCTGCCGCTCGTCAGCGAGCCGGGCGAGCGCTGGAATTACGGCGCCAGCACGCGCGTGCTCGGCGACATCGTCCAGGTGGTGTCCGGTCAGCGCATCGACGCTGTTCCTGCAGGACCGGCTGGCGGGTCCGCTCGGCATGATGGAAACGGCCTTCGACGTGCCGGTGGCGAAACACGCCCGCGTGGTGACCGTGCACCAGCGGACCAACGGCAAGCTGGTGGAGGTGCCCAATCCCGCCTCGCTGGCGGTTGTGCGTGCGCGGCGACGGCGGCCTGTACAGCACCGCCAGCGACTACGCGCGCTTCCTCCAACTGATCCTCAATCGCGGGCAGGCCGGCGGCCGCCGGCTGTTGACCGGCGAGACGGTGGACGCCATGACGCGCAACCAGATGGGCGCCGTGCGTGTGCGGCTGCAGCCCACCGCCGACCCGCCGCGCTCGCGTCCGTTTCCGACCGGCGCCGGCCAGGACACCTGGGGCTTCGGCTTCCAGATCGCGGCGCCCACCGCGTCCACCGCGCCACATCGCAAGCCGGGCAGCCTGACCTGGGCCGGCATCAACAACACCCACTTCTTCATCGATCCGGCGAGCGGCATCGGCGCCATTGTGCTGATGCAGGTGCTGCCGTTCTACGACGAAGCGGCGCTGCGCGTGCTGGACGGCTTCGAGGAGCGCCTCTACCAGCACCTGCGGTGAAGCCGAAGCCGACCTTCTTTCGCAACGCGGCCGCGTTCAGGGCGTGGCTGCGCGCCAACCACAAGACCGCCACGGAGATTACGCTGCGGCTGGTGAAGAATCACGTCGCGGACACGGGCGTGACCTATCCGGAAGCGCTCGACGAAGCGCTGTGCTACGGCTGGATCGACGGCGTCCGCCGGCGCTACGACGCCGACAGCTACACGCAGCGGTTCTCGCCGCGGCGGAAGGGCAGTATCTGGAGCCGCGTCAACATCGGCCACGTCCAGCGGCTGATCGCCGCGAAGCGCATGACCAAAGCGGGTCTGGCGGAGTTCGAGAAACGCGACCGCGTGATCTCGTATGACCGCGCGGCGGCGCCGCTGCGGCCCGACGACGAAGCCCGGTTTCGCCGCCACGCCCTGGCGTGGGCCTACTTCTCGGCGGCGGCGCCGTCGTACCGGCGCGCGTGCCTGTTGTGGCTGGGCGACGCCAAGCGCGACGAGACGCGGCAGCAGCGGCTCGCCGTCCTGATCGACAACTCGGCCAGAGGGCTGCGAATTCCAGGGCTCCGGCGCGAGGAATGAGCGCCCTTTACCGGGCGCCCGTGTAATACACGCGCCAAATCTTCCCGCGCTGGCTGTCGGAGATGTACAGCGAGCCGTCGGGGGCCTGCGCCACGCCATCGGGTCGTGCCACGGCGTCGTTGGGCACCTTCAACGGCTCCTTGCCCGCGAATCCCTGGGCGAACACCTCGAAGTCGCCGGTCGCCTTGCCGTTCGCGAACCCCTGGAAGGTGACGTTGTAGCCGGCCTGCGGTTCGGGCGCGCGGTTCCACGACCCGTGGAACGCGATAAACGCGCCGTTCTGATACTTCCGCGGGAACTGGTTGCCGGTGTAGAACTTCACGTCCACCGGTGCCCAATGGGCGGGGAATGCCGCCACCGGGTTGGTGAACTGCGTGCACCGGCCCACGGTCTTGCCGTCGCCGCCGTACTCCGGGTTCACCAGGAAGGTCTTCATCCCGTAGTCGTAATAGCAGTAGGGCCAGCCGAAGTCCGACCCTTGCACCGCGCGGAACATCGCCTCGGCCGGGCGGTCGGCGTTCTCCTTGGCCGTGAACAGCGAGGGCCAGAACACGTCCAGCTGATCGCGGTTGTGCATCACGATGTACAGGGCGCCGTCGTGCCAGGTGATGGCCGGCATCTGCCGCAGGCCGGTGGCGAATCGCGTTCCCATCTCGTGCGTCTGCCCGAGCTTGTTCTCGTCGAACTTCCAGATGCCCGCGTGCTTGGCGAGCAGCGGGCAGGGATCCTGGCCTTTCGCGCCGGGCTGCCGATCGGGGTTCTGGCAGGCGTTGGACGGCGCGCCGACGTTGACGTACAGCGAGCCGCGGCCGTCGAAGGCAATGCCCTTGTCCTGGTGCTGCCGGTCGGTGGGAAAGCCGTGGACCACCGTCTCGGCGGCGCCGGTCGGCTTCAGTTGCCCGTCGGTCAGCTTCATCCGCTCGACGACGAACGGGTGCGCCAGATACAAATAGCCATTGCGAATGCCGATCCCGGTGGTGCTGCCGGCGCCGAACTTTTCCACCACCTCGAACCGGCCGTCGCCGTTCGCGTCACGGAGGCCCACCACGCCGCCTCCGGTTTCCGGCGTGCCGCCTCGGCCGCCGGCCGTTTGCAGCGCCACGTAAAGGTCTCCGTTGGCAGCGGCCACCATGTGACGCGCCACTCCCAGGCCGTCCGCCACCACCTGCGCGCAGAAGCCGGGCAGCAGGCGGATGCCGCCGTTGTCGGCGTCGCACATGGGCTTGCTTTGCCCTGAAAGAACGCTCAAGCCCGCGAGCAATACGGCCCCTGAGACCGCCACAACGCCCGTGCAACGCTTCAAGTTCAGCATGCGGCGGATCGTATCACTCCAGAACCGGCTCCAGGCCCCAGGCTCCAGGCCGGCGAAGGTTGACCGAAGTCGTCAGGCGAGCCCGCGCCAGCGCGTGTTGGTGAGCCCGGCGGCGACGACCAGGGCGCACACCGTGACCACGGACAACGCCATGAACCGGCCGTACAACCTGCGGCCCATGATGTCGAACAGCGTCAGGCCCATCAGCGGCAACGCAACACCGAGTGCCCGTTGCCAGGGTCTGGTGAGCTCGCGCCAGCGATCCGCAATGCATACGACGGCCGGCGTGGCGAGCAGCAGCACGTAATCCCAGCCCTGCGGCGAGACGAGGGGAATGAGGAGCATCAGCAGCGCGCACTCGAGGTATTCGGGCCCCGCCACTGCCCGCCTTCTCCGCCAGGCTACAAGGGCCAGGCCCACGGTCCCGGCGATGGTCACCCATGCGAGACCGGATGCGAATGCACCGGGGCCGATCCACTTGGCCCACATCGAGGCAATCGATACGTTGTCGTTGCCCAGAAGGTTTGGCGCCGTCGACTCGCTGACGGTGCGAAGCCATTCGCGCAGCAGATCCAGGTTGCCGCTCCAGCCATACACCGCCGCCGGCAGCAACAAGCCCAGGGCCACTACGCCGGCGGCCATCACGCCGGCGGGCCATCCCCGAGCGACGACTAGCCATGGTGCCAGGATGAGCGTGTACGGCTTGACGAAGACGGCCAGCCCTACGAGCGCACCGGCGGTCAGCCCCCGATCGCGCCTGACGGCGACG
Source organism: uncultured Acidobacteriota bacterium (assembly GCA_963713655.1). GTDB lineage: Bacteria > Acidobacteriota > Vicinamibacteria > Vicinamibacterales > UBA2999 > CAWEBF01. The sequence continues at coordinate 55,129 of CAVQMT010000041.1, read as the reverse complement.
AGCCCTGCCATGAGCAGCGCGGCGAGCAGGAGGTTGGTCTGTCCCAGCAGCAGTTCGTGCGCGTAGAACTTCGCCATCAGGAGGATGGCGAACAACAACAGGGTCCGTTGCGGCAGGCGTTTGTCGGGTAAGGCCCTGACCGACCAGCGCAGCAACAGCACGAGGAGCCCGATCAATATTGCGAACCAGAGCAGCTTGCCGGTGTCCTGATCGATCACGCCAAACGGAGCCATGACCAGGGCGAACAGCGGAAGGTACTTGAACTGGTAGTGGCCGTCTTCCGGGCGGTACAGTGGTTCGGCGACCAGGGCCCGCACCACCGCCTGTCGCCAAGTGAGGAAGTCGATCATCTCATGGCGGATATGCGTCGCGTAGACGACGAGCGCCAGCAGCAAGAGCGCGAGAAAGGCGAACGGCCGGAGTCTCGCCATGTTAGGCAATTGCCCGCCAGCGCAGTCGCACCAGGCACGCGGCCACCAACACGGCGCCGACGCTGATGGCGGCCCACTGCATCAGCTGTGTGTACATTCGTCCGCCGCAGCAGATCCCAGATGGTGAAGCTCGTGAAGAAGATGCCCGTCGCCGCGATTGCGCGCCAGGCCGGCGGCAGCTCCCGCCACCGGTCCACGAGTAAGACGAACGCCGGCATCGCGATCACGAGGGTGTAGTCCCATCCTTGCGGCGACAAGAGCGGCACCAGCACCAGGAAATACGCAGCCTCCAGGTAGTTGGGCTCGGCCACGTCGTTCCGTCGCCACATGACGATGCCTCCCGCAGCGACGGCGGCGACCGCCGAGGCTGCCGCGAGGCGTGCCGCCGCCGGGCCTGGCCCAATCCACTTCGCCCACATCGACGCAAACGAGATGTTCTCGAACGCGAGCAGGTTCGGTCCGGTCGTCTCGGTCACCGTGCGATACCACTCCGCCAGCAGCGCCTGGTTGCCCTGCCAGCCGTATGATGCGGCCGGCAGCAGGAGCCCGCCTACCATCACCAGGCTGAACGGCACGAGCGCGCGCCACCCGAGCGTCCACGCGAGCCACGGCACGAGGACGAGGGCATACGGCTTGACGAACACGCCCACCGCAACCAGCGCCCCCGCCATGAATACCCGCCCGTGCCGGGCGGCGAGCACGGCACCAAACAACAGCAGCGCGACCGGCAGGTTGAACTGTCCGAATGCGAGCTCCTTGACCAGGAACTTGCCATTGATGAGCAGGGCGAGCCAGAAGAGCGCCCGCGTCGAGAGCCGCCGATCTGGCAGCGCGCCGATCGACAGCTCCAGAAGCGCCCAGGTCATGGCCACCGTCAGCGTGAACCACGTGAACTGTGCGACTTCCCTTGGGACCCACGTGAAGGGACCATCAACGCCGCGAACGCCGGAAAATACTTGTACTGATAATGGCCGTCATCCGGCCGATAGAGCGGCTCATGCGCCACGAAGCGCACCGCGGCCGTGTGCGGCACGACGAAGTCGACGAGCTCGCTGCGCTTGGCACGAACAAGGGCGTAGGCGCCGACGACGATGAGCAGGAAGGTGATGGCCGGGACGAGCGAACCTGGCGGGAGCCGCACGACCTGAGCGTACCATGGTCCTCATCGGGCAATTAAGTCCTGCCGATGACCCTGACCTCAGACTCGTGCTCGATTCGCTCAGGATGTCGACCGGCAGCTTGGTGTGCTCGGTACTCATAGGGCGGTTGCCGCCACAGTTCTCGGCCCTGGTCGAATCGCCGGGAGGTGCCCCTTCAGGGCACCGCGCGGCTGCAGCTGAGCATGGAGGTCTACAACGTCACCAACACTCCGAGCTTCGCCAACCCGAACGGTCAGCTTGGGAATGCGGCGTTCGGCACGATCACCAACACAATCGGCACGCCGCGGCAGATGCAGTTCGCGGTGAAGCTGTTGTTCTAGGGCGAGCGAGCCGGCTCGCAACGCTCAACTTGTAGTCTTCAGTCTTTCGTCTATAGACCTGGCCAGGACTATGGACTGAAGACTGAAGACCGAAGACTGCGGCGCGCGCTAATACAGCAGGTATCGTTCTCTGCGGCGCGCGAATGCTTCTTCGTCCGCGCGCCAGGTCGCCGCGATGCTCGTCGCGCTGAGCCCACTTTCGATCTGGTCCCGCAGCGCGCTCGATCCGCTCAGGATGTCGAACGGCAGCTTGGTGTGCTCGTACTCATAGGGCGGTTGCCGCCACAGGTCTCGGCTCGGGTCGAGGCGGCGGAACATGCCGATCAGGGCGACGCCGGTCAGGACGGGGCGGAAGGCGCCTCGATCGGTGACATGCACCTGACATCCACCGCAGGCGATCCGCGCGTGCTTCTGGAACGTCGGCTCGAAGACGGCCGGCCGGAACAGCACCCCAGGGAGGCCGAGCGCGTTCATCTCGCGAGCGAACGACTCGGCGTTGACGCCAGGCGCGCCCACAAGTTCGAACGGCCGCGTGGTGCCGCGGCCCTCGGACAGGAGCGTCCCCTCGAACAGCACCGTTCCCGGATAGACGATCGCCGTGTCCAGTGTCGGTATGTTGGGCGACGGCATCACCCATGAGAAATCGGTGCCGTCGGCGAACGACTGCCGGCGCCAGCCGTCCATCGGCACTACCTCCAGGTCGGCGTTGATCGCGAACTCCTGGTTGAAGAAACGGGCCAACTCGCCGATCGTCATCCCATGGCGCATCGGTATCGGGAACTGGCCGACGAACGACTCGTAGCCCGGCGCCAGCGCCGCGCCCTCGACGTCCACGCCGTTGATGGGGTTGGGCCGGTCGCACACGATCACGGGCACGCCGTGCCGCGCGCAGGCGCGCAGGCAGTTGGCCATCGTGTAGATGTAGGTGTAGATCCGCGCGCCGATGTCCTGCAGGTCCACCACCAGGACGGTCAGCCCGCGCAGCATCTCGGCCGTGGGCTCGCGCGTGTCGCTGTACAGTGAGTAGATGGGCACGCGCATCCGCGGATCGTCGGCGTGCGGCGTCTCGATCATGTTGTCCTGCACGTCGGACCGGAAGCCGTGCTGCGGGCCGAAGACCGCGCCCAGCGTGACGCCGTCGGCGGCCGCCAGCCGGTCCACGACGTGGGTGAGACCGTGTCCCACCGAGGCGTGATTGCACACCACGCCGACCACGGCGCCGCGCAGGCGCGACGATGCCACCAGCGCTTCCGATCCGAGCGTGAGGCGAGTCAGTGATGGAGCCAGCATGGTGACATTATGGCGGACGTGGGACGTTCGATGAGGCGCACGAAAATCGTTGCCACGCTGGGCCCGGCGTCAAACACCGCCGCCGCCATCCGGGAGCTGGTGGCCGCCGGCGTGGACGTGTTCCGGCTGAACTTCTCGCACGGCACCCACGCGGGGCATGGCGAGTTGATTGCCCTCATCCGTGCCGCCGCGGCTCAGGCCGGGCGCCAGGTGGCGATCCTGCAGGATTTGTCCGGGCCCAAGATTCGCACCGGCCTGTTGAAGGACCACCAGCCGTTGCTGCTCGAGCCGGGTTCCACCCTGGTAATTGCGGCTGGAGACTTCGACGGCGTTCCGGGCCGCGTCTCCACCAGCTATCGCGAGCTGCCCGGCCGCGTCCGCCCCGGCGACGTGCTGCTGCTCGCCGACGGTTACCTGCAGCTGCGCGTCGAATCCACCACCGCCGACGAGATCCGAACGACCGTCGTCGACGGCGGGCTGCTGGGCGAGCGCAAGGGTATCAACGCTCCCGGCGTCGCCCTGCCGGCCTCGGGGTTGACGGCCAAAGACCTCGAGGACCTGCGGTTCGGCGTCGGATCCGGCGTCGACTTCGTGGCGATGAGCTTCGTGCAGACCGCCGGCGACCTGCGGCAGGCACGGGCCGCGCTGGGCGAGGCCGGAGCCCCGGACCTGCCCCTGATCGCGAAGCTGGAGCGGCCCGAGGCGGTGGACCACCTGGACGAGATCCTGCACGCGTGCGACGCGGTGATGGTGGCCCGCGGCGATCTGGGGCTCGAGCTGCCGCTCGAAACCGTCCCGCGCATTCAGAAGGAGATCACCCGCCATGCGCGCGCCCTGGGCGTGCCGGTGATTGTCGCCACCCAGGTGTTCGAGTCGATGATCAAGGAACCGCGGCCCACGCGCGCCGAGGTGAGCGATGCGGCCAACGCCGTCGGCGACGGCGCCGACGCCATCATGCTGTCGGGCGAGACGGCGACGGGAGTCTATCCGCTGAAGGCGGTCCAGACGCTGGACCGCGTGCTGCGCGACGCCGAGCGCGTGGCCGGCATGCCGGTGCCGCTCCAGGAAGCGCACGTGCGCGCGCCACACGGCCAGGCGATGTGCGAGGCGGCGGTGACGCTCGCCGATCGCGGCCACGTTGCGGCGATTCTGGCCGTGACGCGGGGCGGCAAGACGGCGGGGCTGCTGTCGGCACTGCGGCCGGGCGCGCCGATTGTGGCGGCCACCGACCAACCGGTCGTGGCCAGGCGCCTGGCGCTGTCCTGGGGCGTGATGCCGCTGCTCACGACCCTCGGCGCCACCGCCGACTCGACGGCCACGCAACTTGGACAGTTGCTGGTCGAGCGCGGGCTGATTCACTCCGGATCAGCGATCGTGGTGGTGAGCATGGCCCCGGGCCTGGACCCGGGGCCATCCAACTTCCTGAAGGTACAGGCGGTGTGACCTACTCGACGAGCGTCAGCTGGCCGCGAATCTCGCCGCCGGGGTTGGTGGTGGAGTGGATGTTCACGTAAGCGTTTCCGCCCACGATCGACTGGATCGCGTCTTCCATGGTGTTGATGCCTGAGCGCCGGGTTGGGGCCGAAGCGCGGCCGCGCTGAGTCGAAACGTCAGGACGAAGTCGTTGGCCCGTCCGGGAACGTTGGGGAAGTCGAGGACGATCGGGCCCGCAACGCCCCTGGGTCCGACGTGGATGTGGCCCGCCGTGCTGGCCGTCGGCAGGTTGAACACCCGGACCGTCACCGACAACTCCCTGTTCGCGACGTCCACCAGAACCTCCGCCGCCCCGACGGCGCCGGAGAGCAAGGCCGGGGTCTCCTCCCCGGGCGACAACGTGGCTGTCATCCGTATTTCCTGCGCCGAGGCGCTGGCGGCTGTCAGCAGGACCGCGGCGGCTGTCACGGCAACGAACTTCGGTATGGTCGTCATGGGGTGTTTTCGCTCCTTGGTTTCAAGTCCTGCGAGGCGCCCCCGCCTGGTGCATGAACCGCGCCATCGGCAACGCGACATTCTAGTCAACCGGGGACGGCGTGGAACGCGAATCGACGCCTGTCGCCGCCTTACGCCGGTCGAAAGAGAGTTTCGAATCCGGGCGGCCGTCCGGCTCGCCGCTCTAGCGCCGGAGCCGCGGGTAGAAGTGCAGCGGCACCCCGGCGGGTTCCGCCGGCGGCGGCGCTGGCAGCATCCGCACGGCCGGAAAGAGCCTGGTCGCATGTCCGTCGAAGTCGCGCGCCCACTCCTTGTGGTTGTAGACGCACACCGGCAGGCAGATCGAGCAGTACGAGTGCTTGGCGAAATACGGAAAGCAGCGCCCGGTGTCCACCACGTAGCGGTCGTAGCCGAGATGGTCCTGCCCGGCCTCGGGGCTGCGCTGGTCGGGAATCGCCTGGGGCGGGCAGTACTTGCGGCAGGCGAGGCAGGTGTCGCAGAACTTCGCGATGCCGGCGTCGATCGGGTGATCGACCTCGAGCTCGATGGACGTCGCCACGCTCCCCATGCGGAACAGCGGGCCGAGCCGGGGATGAATGATCGACCCGTGACGGCCCAGCTCGCCGAACCCCGCCTTGAGGCCGATGGGGATGTGCAGCAGGTCGCTGTCGCCGATCGGGTGTTCGACCTTGCAGGCGTAGCCGAGCGATCGAATGTGATCCGCAAGCTGGATCACGGTCTCACCCAGCGTGTAGTAGATGCGCAAGCACTCGATCGCTGCCGCGCGCGACGGCACCTCCTGGAATTCCCGCCACCGCATGCGCTGGCCGACGGCGATCGCGAACCGCTCGGCGACCGAGCGGCCCCGGTAGACGTCGCTCGGCTCGATCGCGCAGATCCCGACGATGTCGGCGCCGAACTCGAGGGCCTTGTCCTTGAGGTGCCGCGCGGCCTCCGCCGGCGAGGCGAACGCCGTGCGATCGGCGGCAAGAGGGCCGGTGAAGCGCGGCTCCTGCTCTTCTCGGATGAGCCGCAGGAACTCGTCCACCTCGGTGATGGCTATCGTGCGGCCGCCGACGGCGGCGTACCAGGTGTCCCAGTCGAAGGGTGAGGGCTCAGCCACGAGCCGGCGGCGCGGCTGCCGCTGGCTGGTTGCCGTACCCGTGCTCGACCAACTGCTTTGCCTGCTGCCGGTAGCCCTCGCGATCATCGGGGGTCCAGGCGGCCAGTCCGTCCACGTAGCGGTTGAACATGCAGAAGGCCGCGGCGATTAGGACCGTGTCGTGAATCTCCGTGTCGTTGGCGCCCGCCTGCCGGGCGCGCACGACGTCGTCGTGCCGGACGGCCAGGCCGCCCTGCTGGACGCGCCCGGCAAGCGCGAGCAGCGCCTTGAGCTTGTCCGAGATGGGAGCCGCCTCCGGATCGCGAGTCACCTGCGCCGCCAGCGTTTCGTCCCGGAGATAGGCCGCCGCAATCGCGGTGTGGCCCTCGCGGCAGAACACGCAGCTGTTCAGGCCCGAGACGTAGGCGGCGATGAGCTCCCGTTCGGCGCGGAATCAGCGAGTTCGGCGCCCGCAGGAGGACATTGGCCAAATCGGTCAGCGGCCCGGCTGTTTCCGGGCGGAACGACAACAGGGAGACGATGCCAGGAACGCCTGGTGCAACGGCTATGTGAGCCACGACGACGACTGTAAAGGCGCCACCGGGAGCCGGCAATAGTGCGGATGCATTAGGCCCGCGCCGGAGCCAGCCCCTTCGCTTCGACGCAATCGTAGGCGCGGCCCGACGCCACGTTGGCGTAATCCTCGGAGCGGCCGTTGGGCCAGGTCACTACCAGGCGATCGACGCGGTCGCGCCGACCGACGCCGAAAGTCAGCGGCAGCTCGGACTGCGACAGATAGCTGGAGCCGCCCTTCACCATCCGCGCCTGCGACGTCCCCCCGTGGTAGACCCGGACCAGTGCGCCGATCGCGTCGCGGTTCGACGTCGTGCCGGTCAGGCGCAGCCGGATGCTTTTGTTGCCCGCCAGCTGGTCGTTGCGCAGCAGCAGCGCCGGACCATTGTTGGTCGTCAGCAGCAGGTCCACGTCCCCGTCGCGGTCGAAGTCGCCACAGGCCAGCCCGCGGCCGATACGAGGCGAGGCGAATGCGCCGCCAAGCTCCGGCGCGATATCCCGAAAGCGGCCGCCCCCCTGCTGCAGGAAGAGATGCGGCGCCTGGGCGTGCCCGACGCCGCTGCGGATGTTGCGAACAGTGGCGTCGATGTGGCCGTTGGCCACCACCAGATCGACGGCGCCGTCGAGATCGAAGTCAGCAAAGGCGCAGCCGAAGCCGAGCCGGTTGCGAGACGCGGCGCCCACCCCCGAGGTGGCGGCGGTGTCGCGGTAGATCCCGGCCTGCTGCGAGGCGCTGTAGAGCCCGACCATCTCGCCCTCGAAATTCGTGACCGCTATCGACGGGCGGCCGGAGGCATCGAGGTAAGCGACGTCCACTCCCATGCCGGCGCGAGCCTTGCCGTCCTCGCTCAGCGCGACGCCCGCCTCCAGCGCGACGTCCCTGAACCGGCCGTTGCGCAGGTTGCGATACAGCTTGTTCGGCTGCGTGTCGTTGGCCACGAAGATGTCGGGCCAGCCGTCCTGGTCGTGATCGACGAGCGCCACGCCGAGCGCCTTGGAGCTGGAGTCGAAGATGCCGCACGTCGCCGTGACGTCCTCGAACGTGCCGTTGCCGCGGTTGCGGAACAGCCAGCACGTGTCGCCGCGGTAGGCCTCGGGCGTGCAGTACGACTTGCGCTTGCCGTCGGCGCTGCAGAACACGTCGTTCTCCAGCGACCACTTGACGTAGTTGCAGACGAAGAGATCCAGATGGCCGTCACGATCGATATCCACCCACATCGCCGAGGTGCTGAAGCCGGTGCGCCCGTCGAGCCCGCTGGCCTTGGTCGACGTCCACGAACGTGCCCCGCCCGGTATTGCGGAACAGGCGATTCTGCCCGACACACGTCACCAGCACGTCTGGAAAACCGTCGTTGTCGTAGTCGCCGACGGCAACGCCCATCCCGTACAGCTCGACGTCCAGGCCGGCCGCGCGCGTCACGTCGCTGAAGGTGCCGTTGCGGTTGTTGCGATAGAGCCGCAGCGTGGACCGCTGTTTCTTGTGGCCGGGCCAATCCATCCCGTTCACCAGCAGCACGTCCTGCCAGCCGTCGTTGTCGTAGTCCAGGAACGCGCAGCCCGCCCCCAGCGTCTCGGGCAGGAGCGTGCCGCCGTAGGCGCCGTTGTTGTGACGGAACGCCAGGCCCGATTGGCCGGTGACGTCCACGAGACGGAACCCTGGCCCGGACGGAGCTTGCCCCTCGGCGGTCAGGCCGCAGAGCGCCGCGCCCAGGCTGCCGCCGGCCCAACCCAGGAACCGGCGGCGGTTCACAGCGGGTTCACCAGCCCGTTCTGCAGCGCGTAGACCACCAGCTCCGCGGTCTTGTGCACGCCCAGGGCGCTCATGATGTTGGCGCGGTGCACGGCCACGGTGTTGATGCTGAGCTCGAGCTTGGCGGCGATCTCGCGGTTGTTCAGGCCGTCGCACACGAGCTGCAGCACCTCGAGCTCGCGCTTCGTCAGGCGGCGGTGGCGTTCGCCCGGCAGCGGCTGCGGCTTCATCAGCGCCGGATCGATCACCCGTTCACCGGCGGCGACGCGCTTCACCGCCGCGGCCAGGTCCAGGTCGATCGCGTTCTTCAGGATGTAGCCGCGGGCGCCGGCGTCGAGCGCCTGCCGGACCAGCGTGTCCTCGGAGTGCATGCTCAGCATCAGCACCACGGCCTCGGGCCGCGCTGCGACGATCGCCTTGGTGGCCAGCAGGCCGTTGGTGCCGGGCATGGCCGCGTCCATCACGATCACGTCGGGGACCAGCGTCGCCGCCAACGCGATCGCTTCGTCGCCGTTGCTCGCCTCGCCGACGACTCGCAGTGCCGGGTCGTCTTCGAGCAGCCGCCTGAAGCCGCGCCGCACGAGCGCGTGGTCGTCGGCCAGAAGCACGCTGATGGTGGTGCTCACGCGCGGTTCCTCGTCTCGGTCGGTTGCGGCAGCGGCACTGTCAGCCTGACGCGGGTGCCGCCCCTCTGTCCACGCTCGACGCGCAGGCTGCCCCCGACCAGTTCCGCGCGCTCCCGCATGGTGGTGAGTCCAAGGCCACGCGCGGCCTGCTGGGCATCCACGCCCGTGCCGGCGTCCTCGACGTCCAGCGTCAGGCCGGTCTCGCCAACGTCCAGCCTGACCGACGCGCGCTTGGTGCCGGAATGTCGCGCCACGTTGCTCAACGCCTCCTGCAACACACGGTACACCTGGATGCCGACGGCGGCATCGACGCCGGTAGCGGCGCCGCGCCGCTCGTAGTCCACGGCGACTCCGAGCTGGCGCTCGACGCTCGACACGTACCAGTCCACGGCCGCGGCCAGCCCCAGCTCCTCGAGGATTGACGGGTGCAGGGCCTGCGACAGCCCGCGGACGTTGTCCAGGGCCGTCTGCGCCACCTCGCCGATCTCCCGGAGATCGGCGCGCATCGGCGAGTCCGCCGGCGTCTGCTTCGCCACTCGCCCGAGCATGGTGCCCACCGCCGTCAACAGCTGGCCGAACTCATCGTGCAGCTCGCGCGCCAGCTCGCGCAGCGTGGATTCGCGCGTGGTGATGAGCGTGCGCGCCAGTTCCTGGCGCGCCTCCGACAGCGCCGACAGTTCGCCGAAGAGCCGCCGATTCGAGGCGATCAGCAGCAGGCCGGTGGCGACGATTGCCCCCAGCGTGGCGGCCAGGAACCAGTAGGCCTGGCGCTCGACCCGGTCGTAGATGGCCTGGGTCTGCCGCGCGGCCTCTTCCTCGCGCTCGTTGTTCTGCACCAGCAGACGCGCCACGGTGGAGCTGATGGCCGCCTGCCGTGCCTGCAGCGACAGCTGCACCTGCGCGCGCGCCTGCGCTTCCTGGCCCGCGCCGGCGAGCGCGAAGATGCGATCCGAGGCGTCCCAGAACTGCTGTACGGCGCTGGCCAGATACTGGCGCTGCTCCGGCGCCTGGCCGGCGACGGCCGCTGCTCCCTGGCGTGCCAGCGCGTCGTCCAAATCGCGGCGAATGCGCTCGAACTGCGCCGCCCAGGCCGAGAGTGGATAGCGGGTTTCGGTGTCCAGCATGTCGCGCATCGCCAGCCCGAGCTGGTTCAGATCGTTCTGGACCCGCAGCAGCTGCAGCGACTCGCGCCGGTTGCGATCGGTCAGCTCGGTCTGCAGCCGGCGCAGGCCGGCGATTTGCCCCGAGACGTACCACGAGTACGCAGCCACGGTGACCAGGATGATCACCAGGCCGACGAGCAGGGCCGGCGTGGGGGACCGCAGCCGCGCCGGCGTGCGCCCGGTGTCGGTAGTTGTCACCGTGGATCAGTGCTTGACCTTGCGCTCGACGTGGGCGTCGATCCAGCCGGCGATCAGGTCGGCTACCTGCAGGTTGTTGCGATCCTGCATCAGCATGTGGCTGTTGCCGCGGATGCCCAGCGCCGGCAGGTGCATCATCTGCGCGTCGCCGCCCGCGGCCACGACGCGCTTCACATACGCCTGGCAGCTGTCGAAGCTCGTCTGCCAGTTCGCGGGCCCGCCCTTCACGTCGCCCAGGTGGTCGCCGAAGACCATCAGCGTCGGGATCTTTGCCAGCGCCCCGATCTCCCGCTCGTTGAGATCGGCAGGGCAGGGCTGCTCGATCGAGATCATGCCGCGGATACCCGACGGGTCGATGAGCGCCGCCCGCTCCGGGAAGAAGCCCGACTCCGAGTGGCCCATCAGGATGGCGCCCTTCAACCGCGTGGCCAGCGACGCCATGTTCGTCCATGTCGGGTTGGGCGTTGGCAACAGCGCATTGAGATCCGGAATCATCTGCTTGTACAACTCGTCGGCCGCTTCGACGGGGAATTGGCCGTCGGGAAAAGCGGTGCCGTAGGTGGGCCCGAAGCGAAATACAGTCCAGGCCACCTCACGGCTGGCATAGAGGATGTTGGGCAGCTGGCTCGGTGGTTGGCTGCCAGCCTTCACCGCGTTGAAGACCGATGCGTCGAAGCCCGACCGGCCGCGCGACACCTGATCGGCGAGGTAGACGGCTCGCCCGAGCCTGACGAAATACTCGTCCCAGCCCATCCGGCCGTCTGGTGTTGTCTCCCACGTCTTGCTGCTCAGGCAGCAGCCGTGCACCATCACGATCGGCAGATACCGGTCGGCGTTGGGCGGCGCCTGGAACTGGACGTACATCTGGTTGATGGCCACGTGCGCGTCTGGTGTGGGGCCATTCAGGATCTTGGTGTCCCCGCCGACGAAGAAGCTGCCCTGGCTGGCGATGATCAACGGGCGCTTCAGGTCCACTTTGGGCGGACGGCCCTGGGCAGCGGCCGCGGTGGCGCCAAGGGCGACCAGCAGTGCAAGCAGTCGAGTCGGGCGTGGCGCGGGCATCAGGCTCTCCTTGCCGGCGATGATAAGGTATTCCGTCTGGTCGGTGTCGAAGGCCGGAAGGAGCGTCGTATGACGAGAGCGTTGGTGCTGGGAACCTTGGTGAGCGTCGGTGCGTTGTCGCTGGTCGTCTCGGGACAGGCGCCGGCCGGTCCGTCGGCCAAGGCGATTGCCGCCACCAAGATCGAAAAAGTGAAGGACAACCTCTACATCGTCACCGGCTCCGGCGCGGCCGACATGGAGGCCTTCAGCGGCGGCAACACTGCCGTCTTCATCACCGACGCCGGCGTGACGCTGGTGGACACCAAGCTCGCGGGCTGGGGTCCGACGATTCTCGAGCGCGTGAAGTCGGTGACCAGCAAGCCGATCACGCGCGTCATCAACACCCACACCCACGGCGACCACACCGGCAGCAACGAGTTCTTCGGCGCGACCGTGGAAAGCGTGGTCCACGAGAACACCAAGACCAACATGGCCAAGATGGACGAGTTCAAGGGCGCCAAGGCCAAGTTCCTCCCGAACAAGACCTACAAGGACAAGCTGACGCTGGGATCGGGCAAGGACCAGATCGACCTCTATCACTTCGGCCCCGGCCACACCAACGGCGACACGTTCGTCGTCTTCACGGCGCTCCGCACCGTGCACACCGGCGACATGTTCGCGTGGAAGGCGCTGCCCTACATCGATCCCGACAACGGCGGCTCGGTGGTGGAGCACCCCAAGACGCTGACCAGAGTGCTCGACACGGTGAAGAACGTGGACACCGTCATCAACGGCCACATCCCGGTGTCGACCTGGAACGACCTCCGCGATTTCCGCGACTTCAATGCCGACTTCGTCGCCTACGCGGAGCGGTCCCTCAAGGCGGGCAAGAGCGTCGATCAGGCGGTGAAGGAGTACAGCGTGCCGGCGCAATTCACCGCGAAGGGCTTTACGGCCAACATCAACCCGCAATTCGGCGGGCCGAAGCCGAATCTCGAGATCGCCTACAAGGAATTGGGCCGCCGCTGACGGCCACGCGGGTTCAGGTCGCCGTCGTCGGGGCCGGCCCGTCCGGCCTCCTGCTCGGGCAGTTGCTGCATCGAGCGGGCGTTGACGCGCTCGTGGTCGAGCACCGCAGCGCCGACTACGTGCTGGGCCGGGTCCGGGCCGGCGTGCTGGAGCAGGGCATGGTGGACCTGCTGGGCCGTGCCGGTGTGGGCGACCGCCTGGCGCGTGAAGGGCTGGTCCACGGCGGCTTCGACCTTCTGTTCGACGGTTCCCGGCATCGTGTCGATCTCGCCGCTCTCACCGGACGGCACGTCGTGGTCTACGGCCAGACCGAGGTGACCCGAGATCTGATGGACGCGCGCGCGGCCGCCGACGCCGCCACCGTCTACGAGGCCGCGGACGTCAGCGTCCACGACTTCGACACCGACCAGCCGAGCGTCCGCTACCGCAAAGACGGCGTCGAACATCAGGTCGCGTGCGACTTCATCGCCGGTTGCGACGGCTTTCACGGCGTCTGCCGCCAGAGCGTGCCCGCGGCGGCCATCAGCCAGTTCGAGCGGGTTTACCCGTTTGGCTGGCTGGGCGTGTTGTCGGACACGCCGCCGGTGTCGGAAGAGTTGATCTACGTCAACCACGAACGCGGGTTTGCGCTGTGCAGCATGCGCTCGCCTTCGCGCAGCCGCTACTACGTGCAGTGCTCGCTCAGCGAGAACGTGGACGAGTGGCCCGACACGCGGTTCTGGAACGAGCTGCGGTCGCGGCTCGATCCCGGCACCGCGGCGCACCTGGTCACGGGCCCCTCGATCGAGAAGAGCATCGCGCCGCTGCGCAGCTTCGTCGCCGAGCCGATGCGCTTTGGCCGGTTGTTCCTGGCCGGCGACGCCGCGCACATCGTGCCGCCCACCGGGGCCAAGGGCCTGAACCTTGCCGCCAGCGACGTGCACTACCTGTCGTCGGCGCTGGTGGAGTTCTACCAGGCCCGCAGCAGCTGCCGGGCTGGAGGCGTACTCGGCCCGCGCGCTGGCGCGCGTGTGGCAGGCCGAGCGCTTCTCGTGGTGGATGACGCACCTGCTGCACAAGCTGCCCGACGGCGGGCCGTTTGGCGAGCGGGTCCAGCGCGCCGAGCTGGAGTATCTCGCCCGCTCCACCGCTGCGCAGACGGCATTGGCGGAGAACTACGTGGGGCTGCCTTACTGAGGACGTCGGCTAGCTTCGGTCTTCGGTCTTCAGTCTGGTCCGATGTTTGCCGCTGGACGGTCCTCGTAGTTGCAGTTCCGCACCTCCGGAGTGACCGGAGCCGGAGACCGGAGACTGATCCGAGCCCTGCGCGGAGCGCAAGGGTGGCCACGATCCATGCCGCGCCTGGCGTGAATCATCGGGCGTTTCCCCCTGTAAAACGGCCTCCAAACACGCCTCTCCAGCACGAAGATAGTCGTTGACCATCGGCGGCATCCGCAGTACCTTGCGCGCCGCAAGCAGAAACTTACGCTTGCCAGGCGCAGCGCATCTCCGCCCGTACCCTGGTCTTTCCAATCGATGAATCGGTTTCCCTTCTTGTCCCCGCCAACCTCGCGATTGACCTGGTGGCGCCCTACACCGTGTTCCTTGACCGCCGGAACGAGCTGGACATGCGCTTCGGCAAGGTGCTGCGGTAGGGTCGTTCCAAATACGTCGTCAGCATGGACCTATACAACGCGCTGAATACCGACGTCGCGGTGAACGCGAACCAGAACTTCGCCGTGTGGCTGCGCCCGACGCAGATCCTGAACGCGAGGCAGGTGAAGTTCAGCGTGCAGTTCGATTACTGAAGACGGGCTCCAGGCTCCGGGCTCCAGGCTCCAGTCCTTCAACAGGGACTGGAGCACTGGAGGCCGGGCCGCTCCTCACGCCCACTGCGTGCGAGCGGACGCTTGCGTCGTCGGCACAAGATGGCGTAGCCGATGAGAAGCTTCGACAACGAGTGGATCCTCGACGCTTTCAAGGATCAGCCTACCTTCTTCACCAAAAGGATGTTCGGCGGGCTGGCCGTCTACCTGTTCGGCCGGCAGATGATGGTCCTGGTCGAACCGACCAAGACCGGCCGGTGGAAGTGGCATGGCGTTCTGCTCTGCACCGAACGCACGCATCATGGCGCGATCGTCGACGGGTTCCCGCAACTGGCGCCCCACGACGTCCTGAAGAAATGGCTCTACATCGATTCGCGTCATCCGGACTTCGAGCCGACCATGGAACGCGTCGCGCACGCCATGGCGAGGAACGACTCGCGGTTCGGGATTCAGCCGAGGAAGCGCTAGCGAGGCTCCGCCTCCGACCGTCGAGCAGGGGACTGCTACTGCGCCGGTACGATCGCCACGGCGCGTAACGGCGCGCCGCTGCCTCCGCCGATCTTCATCGGCAACGCCACCACGTAGGCCCCGCGCGTGGGGAGGCGATCCAGGTTCGTCAGATTCTCGAACGCCGGCACCATCCGCTCGTAGAGCACGCGGTGCGACTCGTAGAGCGTCGATTGTCCGTAGTCGATGCTGGCGGTGTCGAGGCCGACGGCCTTCATCTGCCGGTTGGCGACCAGCCATCGCGCCGCGTCAGGGTGCAGGCCGGGGAAGTGCAGCTGCTTCACGGCGTCGGCACCCCGCTGAGCCGTGCCCAGATACCGCACCGCATCCGGCCACCGGCGCGAGAACCCGGTGCGCAACAGGACGATGGCGCCGGCCGGTATCGTGCCCTGCGTGCGCTCGGCCTGCTGGATGTCGTCGGCCGTCACCTGATAGTCGGCGCTGGCATCGGCCTTCGCGGTCACGTCCACGACATAGGCCTCGCCGAAGAACCGATCCAGCGGGATCTGATCGACGGTCTGCGCGCCCTTGGCAAAGTGCACCGGAGCGTCCAGGTGCGTGCCGCCGTGTTCCGACGTGAAGAAGTTGTTGGCGGCGTAGTAGTAGCCGTCGGGTGTCATGCCCTCGGCGACCTTGTCGAGCCGGAACGACTCAGCCGTCGGCCAGAAGATCGTGGTCTTGTCGAAGGTGTGCGACAGGTCCACCAGCGTTCCGGAGGGAAACGCCGTCGCGGCCGGCGTGGTCGGTGCGGCAGCCGGCGCGGGTGCGGGCGGCTGCGCACAGCCAGCAATGCAGAGCAGCAAGGACGCGAATGCAGTTCCGACAGATCTTGATGGCCATGGATGCAGTGTAGCCGATCCAGGACCGTAGACCGAAGACCGAAGACCGAAGACTGCGTGGCCTGGGCTCAGGTGAGCCTGTTACTCTGCGAACTTATAGCCCAATCCGACTACCGTCTCGATCTGCATCCCGGCGGTTCGCAGCTTCGCGCGCAGCCGGCCGATGTGCACGTCCACGGACCGCGTTTCGATCGAGGAGTTGAAGCCCCACACCTGCTCCAGGAGGCGGTCACGCGTGATGACGCGGTTCTTGTTGGCGACGAAATGGCGGAGCAGCTCGAACTCGCGGCGCGTCAGGTGCACCGGCTCGCCGTCCACCTGGATCGACACCGCCTCGAAATCGGCGAAGAGGTGGGCGCCCTGGTAGGGCGCTGCCGCCGGCGGCCCCTGCGCGCGGCCGCGCCGCAGGACGGTGCGCGCGCGGGCAACCAGCTCCCGCGGACTGAAGGGCTTGGTCACGTAGTCGTCGGCGCCCAGCTCCAGACCCCGCACGCGGTCGGTTTCCGTGGCCCGGGCGGTCAGGATGATGATGGGAATCTTGGACGTGGGGTTTCGTGACCTGAGGATGCGGAAAACCTCCATGCCGTCCAGGACCGGCAGGTTGAGGTCCAGGATCACCAGGTCGGGTACCGAGTCGCTGACGACGGTCAACGCCGCCGCCCCGCTGCCCACGGTCTCGACCTCGAAATCCCCGGCCCGCTTCAACGTCAGCTCGATGAGCCGGCCCACGTCGGGCTCGTCTTCCACCACCACCACACGGTTACGGGACAAGCTGTGCGTCTGCATGTCTTCTGTAAAGGCATCGTAATGAGGCGTTGTCTCGCTCTTGTGACGCCGCTGTTAAGCCCGCGTTTCAGACGAGCCTGAGCCTGGAGCCCGGAGCCTGGAGCCTGGGGCCTGCGAGCCTGCGAGTACCCTAGAGATTCATGCCCCTGCTCAGCCTGGACCACGTCGGCCACGCCTACGGCCACGTGCCGCTGCTCGATGACGTCTCGCTGCAACTCGAGCCCGGCGAACGCGTTGCGCTGATTGGGCGCAACGGCAGCGGCAAGTCCACGCTGCTGCGCGTCGCCGGCGGAGAACTGGAGCCCGACCGGGGCACCGTCTGGCGGTCGCCGGGCCTTCGCACCGCGCGGCTGGATCAGGATGTCCCGCTCGATACGCCAGCCAGTGTCTTCGACGTGGTGGCCGAGGGCCTGGGGCGGCTGAGCGCACTGGTCGCGGCCTACCACCACGCGACGGTGGAGGTGGCACACGGCCGCGCGGCGGCGCTGGACGAGATGGGACGGCTGCAGCACGAGCTGGAAGAGCGCGATGGCTGGCGGCTGGAACAGCGGGTCGAGATGGTGTTGTCGCGCCTGCAGCTGCCGGCCGATGCTCCCGTGCACAGCCTGTCGGGCGGCTGGCGCCGCCGGGTGCTGCTGGCGCGCGCCCTGGTCGCATCGCCCGAGGTGCTGCTCCTCGACGAGCCGACCAACCACCTGGACATCGACGCGATCGAATGGGTGGAGACTTTCCTGGCCGACTACGCCGGCGCGGTGCTGCTGGTCACCCACGACCGCGCGTTCCTGGAGCGGCTGGCGACCCGGGTCGTGGAGCTGGATCGCGGCCGGCTGACCTCCTGGCCAGGCGACTACGCCACCTTCGTGCGCAAGAAAGAGGAGTGGCTCGAAAACGAGGCGCTGGCCAACGACAAGTTCGACAAGACGCTGGCGGCGGAAGAAGCGTGGCTGCGCCGCGGCATCAAGGCGCGGCGCACGCGCGACGAGGGGCGCGTGAAGCGGCTGTTCGAGATGCGCGCCGAGCGCGGGGCGCGGCGGGCGCGCGCGGGCGCCGTGCGGCTCTCGATCGAGCAGGCCGAATCGCCGGGCAAGCTGGTGTTCGAAGCCGATGGCGTCGGCAAGTCGTTCGGCGATCGCGTGGTGATCCGCGACTTCTCGGCCCGCGTGCTGCGCGGCGATCGCATTGGTCTCATCGGGCCCAACGGCGCCGGCAAGACCACGCTGCTCCGGGTCCTCCTTGGCGAGCTGGCGCCCGACACCGGCACGGTGCGCACGGGCGCGAACGTCCAGGTGGCCTACTTCGATCAGCAGCGCGAACAGCTCGATCCCGATCGCTCGGTCGTCGACACGGTGGGCGACGGAAACGATCATGTGACGGTGGCAGGGCGCTCGCGGCACGTGCACGGCTACCTGGAGGACTTCCTGTTTCCACCCGAGCGCGCGCGATCGCCGGTGAAGGCGCTGTCGGGCGGCGAGCGCAACCGGCTCCTGCTGGCACGGTTGCTGACCCGGCCCGCCAACGTTCTGGTGCTGGACGAGCCCACCAACGATCTGGACCTCGAGACGCTGGAGCTGCTGGAGTCGCAACTCGTGGATTGGCCAGGCACGCTGCTGGTGGTCAGCCACGATCGCCGATTCCTGGATCACGTGGTCACGAGCACCATGGCCTTCGAGGGCGACGGCCGCGTCACCGAATACGTCGGCGGCTACGAGGATTGGCTCCGCCAGCGCCCGGCGCCGGTGGCCGATGTCCTCGAGGGGCAGGTGGCCGGTTCGGCTGCCACCAGCATGCGGCCGGCTGCCGCCGTGCCGTCGGCATCCGGCCAGATGCGAAAGGCCAGCAACAAGGAGCGGCGCGAGCTGGAGGAGCTGCCGGCACGCATCGAAGGGCTGGAGGACGAGCAGCGGCGGCTGGCTGCCGAAGTGGCCGGCGCCGAATTCTACCGGCGGCCGGCCGCCGAGATCGAAGCCGCGCTGGCGCGGCTTGCGTCGCTACCCGACGAGCTGTTGTCGGCCTACGCCCGGTGGGACGAGCTGGACGGGCTGCGGTAGGAGCGGGGTTTCCTGTTGTCGGTTCTCGGTTCTCGGTTCAGTAGTTCGAATGCTGGTACTTACCGAACCGAGAACCGACAACTGACAACCTCAGTCAATCTTGATCTTGCGGCGGAACTGCTGGTTCTCGTTGCAGATGAACTCGATGATCTCCTCGTCGGGGAGATAGCGCTGATCCACGCGTACGGTCCACGGGCGCGTGTACGACTTCGGATCATCGATCGTCAGGTCGATCTGGAGCTGGCCGACCGAGAGTCGCCGGAACCGCTCGGTGAACTTGGCCTGGTTGCTGTAGGGGCTGCCGTTCACGTCCATCCACCCGTCGTACGGGCTGTCCTCGGCGCCGCGCAGGTTGTTGGTTTCGACCACCAGCGTGTCGCCTTCCCAGCGGCCGACGGAGTAGCCGTACCACCAGGGCTGCGGCTCGCCCTGGGGCGGCAGCTTGCGGCCGTCGAGGTAGATCTTCCGCAGGCCGTAGTTGGCCTCGTCCTCGATCAGGATCATCTTCGGCAGGTGATAGATCTTGCGCGGCTGCGGCTGCTGGTGGAACTGCAGGAAGCCCATCGGGAAGCACATCGCGTCCGGGTTGTCGCGTGCGTTCAGCGCCAGCCGCTGCTTGCGGAGTTCGGCCGCCCACGGCGTGTAGGGAAGTCCGCCCGGAATGTTGCCGCCGGCTTCGAAGAACGTGGCCACGGGCGGACCGTTCGGGTCGAACGGGAAGGCGTCGGTCGGCGGCTCCAGCTGCACGCCGCCTCGCACCGGGCCAAACCCCGGCTGACCCTCGCCGGCCGCCGGCGCCGCGGGCGCACCGCCGCCGCCTTCACGTGCGCCGGCACCGCCGCCGCCACCTTGCCGCGCGCCGGCACCGCCGCCGCGGGGCGGACCGCTGTTCGCGCGCATCCACACGCCGGAGAAATCCGGTTTGCCGTCCGCATGGCGAGGAGTGGGGGCGGTCATGTTGACGCGTCCCTGCGCGTCGCGCGGCACGGCGGGGGACGTCGGGTCCTGCATTTTCGGCCACTGCGCCGCCACCGAGACGGTGAAAACGGCCAGCCCGATCACGACGAAAAGCACCTTCTTCATACCGGCATCATGGTAACCCGGGGCCAGTGGACGAGTACAATTCCGGCTCCCCGATGTTCTTGGGCACCCTGAGCGCCCGCGCCGTCGCCGTGCGCAGTGCCGCTGCGGCCGTGCTGGTGGCGGTGGTCCTGCTGGTGTTGACCCAGGTGCCGCTCGTGCCCGCGAGCGCCACCGCGGAGGGCGGCATGCGGCTGGTGCCGGTGGACACGTGGCTCGCCGCGCAGTTCCCCACCGCCCGCGACATCTACCGGCAGCGGCTCGCGGTCCTGTTCCAGCCCCGGCGGCTGCCGCTGCTCGCGCTCTTCGTGGCGGTGCTCGCGGCCAGCGCCGTGTCGTATCCGCGCGCACTCGGCGCCTGGCTGGCGGCGCGAATCCCGCCGGTCTCCGCCACCGCGCTGGGCGCTTTCAGGCTGGCGTTCGGCGCGGCGATGCTGCTGGCACTGCTGCGGGAAACGCCGCCCGACGTCATTCCCTATGAAGCCCAGCGGGCCTCGTCGTGGCTGGCCCGTCAGGACCTGATTCGCCAGCTGGCCGCCACGCCGGGCGCCAGCGCCACGATCCGGCACGTCGCATCGCTGGCGCTGGCCGTCTTCGCCGCCGGCGCGTGGCCGCGTCTGGCGCTCGTCGTCGCGGCCTCGGCGCTGACGCTCTTCATCGGCATCGGCCTGAATCAGAAGGCGATGCACGACTGGGGCCTGCCGCTGATCACGCTGTGGGCGCTGACCTTCGTGCCGTGGCACGACAGCGTCGGCGTGCAGACCGCCATCGCGCGATGGCGAGGCCGCGTGATCCCGCCGGTCTCGGCGTCGGTGCGCGGCCTGGCGTTGTGGCTGCCGGCGCTGACGCTGGGGGTGGCGTTCGCGGCGGCCGCCTTCGCGAAGCTGGACACGAGCGGCATCGCCTGGGTCACCGGCGGCGCCGTGCGCTTCCACTTTCTGCAGGATGCCCATCAGGCCCCGGTCGAGTGGGGCCTTCGCGTGGCGGGATCGGACGTGGCCGCGGTCGGCTTGTCGCTGGGAGCGGTGGTCACCGAAGGCCTGTTCTGGATGGTGGCCTTGACGCCGAGCCTGGTGCTCCGCGCCGCGTTCGGCCTGGCGGGGCTGGCCATGCTGGCCGGCTTCTACCTGTTTCAGGGCGTCTTCTGGCCGGCGTGGTGGGCGCTCTTCCTGGTGTTTCTGCCCTGGCCGCTCCTCGATCGGATGGCCCGCGCCGGCGCTGGCGCGGATCACCGGCGAGCCCGCCGGCCCTTCGATCGCTGCGGCCATTCCGGCCGTCGTCTCGGCCGTGATCGTGGCGATCGTGGTGCAGCAGCCGATCGTCAGCGCGCTGCGCATGGAGTCGGAGCCGTTCCTCTCCGACTACAGCATGTATTCGTATACCTGGCCGTCGAAGCGCGCCTTCAACGAGCAGTTCGGCGAGAAGGTGGCCTACGAGCTGGCGGCCGAGGGCCGCTCGTCGGACGGGTTCCGTGAATGGCTGCGGGGCACGCCGGTCTTTCTGGACGCGATGAACGAGGCCGCCGGGCGGTCCATCCGCGGCGAGGCGTGGCCGGAGGCGACCCGCTCGGCCGTCGCCGCGACCCGGCGCGCCTACCAGAATCGAGTTCGGGGAACCGCTGTCGATCGTGAACGTGCGACAGCTCGTTCGCGGCTTCGATTGGGACCGGGGAGCCTTCGACGTCACCCCGCGGCCGACGGCCGAAGGCGACCTGGATCTCGACGCGGAGCGATTCTCGCCGCGATGAAGCCCGTCAGCGCGACGGGCCGGCTGCCCGCTCGCGCTCGGCCGCGCGCGCCGCGTTCAGGATGTTCGTGATGGCGTGATTGCCTTCGTGGCAATCGTAGGCTTCGACCGCCTCGTCCTCGTTGCGGGTCAGGGGCATCGCGAACGTCCACGGCGCGGTCCACGTGTTCGGGTCGTCCACCGTCACCGTCCACTCGACCGTGTCTGGTCCCGTCCGCCTGAAGCGCTCCACCAGCCGCAGCGTCGAGGCGTTGGCGTTCCGGAAGGCGCTGCGCTGCAGGAAATTGGTGGTCTCCACGACCAGCGTGTCGCCTTCCCAGTGCCCGCGGGGATCGCCAAAGTCGAAGCGCAGTGCGCCGCCCAGGTGCGGCCGGGTTTCGAGCGGGATCACCCGGGTCTCGTGCACCATCTCGTAGCGGATGGCCACGAACCCGGGGGCCTGCACGATCTGATAGGAATTGCCGTAGACGCCGGGCACCATCGAGCCCGGGAGGCCGCGCGTGATGCAGCGCTCCCACAAAGTGAAGTCTTCGGGACCGTTGAACGGGCCGCCGCCGAAGCTGCCGCGCGGGGCCGGCGCCGACAGCCGTGCCTTCGCCGACGCCACCAGTGCGGGAATCTTGCCATCGGGCGGATCGATGACGAACCAGGCCCGGCTGCCCTTCGTGACCTCGTAGATGTCGCGGAACTCGGCGGAGTTGCCGATCTGCCCGGTCGGGTCGCCGCCGAGGAAGGGCGCGCGGTCGAGCGCCTCCTGTTGCCGCTTGACCATCAGCGCGGTCAGCTCGGCCTTGGTGAAGTCCGTGGGCCGGCGTCCGTCGAAGCCCGCGGGGCGCTCGAACGGCGTGCCGTATTCGTACTTGTTGGTGTAGTAGCCCTGCAGATCGGGATCGCCCCAGGGCGTGCGGAGCGGCGTCCCCGCGGCGGGCGCCTGGGCTGCCAGGTGGGCGGTGAGCGCGATGGCGCCGGCCGCGAGGTAGCTCAGCGAACGCATCGGGGCATTGTGCCACGGCTGGCAGGCGCTGCCCTTCACCAGCGACGCGCAGGAGAGCCTGGGCCCTTGGCCATTCGAGATCACATGCCAACCTCTACCCGTGTTCACAGCCTTGCGGCTACCATTCCCAGGGCAGGAGTGGCTCCAAATGGCGGTGGTTTCGGTCCAACCGGAATATATCGGCGCTGATCGGGCCTTCAAGGTCGGCAGCGATCGGGCTTTCAAGTTGGGTGCGGTGATCGTCCTCGCGATCCTGTATTTCTTCTTCATCGACCGCTTTTCGGCTGATCTCAACGGGCAGCGCTATTTCTCCTTGAGTGACGACCAGATGATCTCGATGCGCTATGCCGAGAACCTGGCGTCGGGCAACGGCCTCGTCTGGAATCCGGGTGAGCCCATCGAAGGCTTCACTAACCCGCTGTGGACCGCGTACATGACGATCTGGCATCTGACGCAGATCCCGAGGTCGAAAATCTCGCTGGCAATCATGCTGACGAGCGCCTTGATCCTGATCCTCAACTCGCTGGTCGTCTACGCCATTGCGCGAAAGCTGTCGCCAGATTCAGTGATGGTGGCGCGCGTCGCGATGGTCTTCGCGGGTACCTACTGGTCGCTCGTCCAGTGGTCCCTCGACGGGTTCGAGGTCGGGCTCACGGCCGTGCTCATCAGCGTCGTGGCACTGCAGTCGTTTGTCTACATGGAATCGCGACGGACGCGGCAGCTGGCAGTGATCGCCCTGTGCATTGTGGCCCTCGGGTGGACACGCCTGGAGATGCTGGCTGTTGCGGGCGTGCCCGTGGCGTACTTGCTGCTGATGGATCGCAGTCGCTGGCGCGTCGTTTCGGTGGTGGTTGTTCCGGTCGCCGTTAGCGTCGTGATGTTGTTCGTGGCCCGGCACTGGTATTACGGCGAATGGCTGCCCAACACCTACTATTTGAAATTAACGGGCGTAGCGCTGGCGGACCGCATGCAGTACGGCCTCAACATGCTCTCGCAATCACTGTTGACGCACTTCTCGATCGTCCTCGTACCGCTGCTCTGGCTCATTCCGGGCTTCAAAGGTCAGCATCGAATCTGGATCCTGACCTCGATGTTTGCGATGGCAACACTCTACACCGTGTATATCGGCGGCGACACCTGGGAGCGGCCGTATCACGGAAACCGATTCATGTCGGCGATGGCTCCGCTGATAGTGCTGGTCACACTGCATCTGGTCTGGGCGCGAATGGCTCGGATGCGGCGTTCACCATTTCTCTCCGAGCTTGTTGTCGTGGCGGTCGCCGCTCTGATGGCCGTCGGCTGCAGCGGCCGCAGCTTCTATGGCTGGGCGCGGACAGACTGGCAGAACACGAAGCTGTTTGCAATGGTCGCGCTCGGAGTGCAGCTCAGAGAGGAGGCGCCCGTCGATTCGAAGGTCGCCGTGGTGTGGGCGGGAGCACTGCCGTATTTCTCGCGCCTTTATACAGTCGACTTGCTGGGCAAAACCGACAAAGTCATAGCTCGGAGCCGGCCTCACAGCATGGGATGGGGCCACAACAAGTGGAATTATGCCTACAGCGTCGGCGTGCTCAAGCCCGACTACATCATCGAGCTCTGGTATCCCAACGACGAGGATATCGGATTGATCAGGAAGCTGGGATACGTGCGCGAACGGAACGGGATGTACGTCCGCACGACGCATTGACAGATCGAATCGGGGCCTGCTCGCTACTCGACGATGTGCGCTGCGATTACCGCGAGGGCAAATGACCCGGATCCAGTGACTCGTAGAGGTTCCCGTTGCCAGAGGGTTCGAGCGGCGTCACGATTCCCAGCGCCAAGGTATCCCAATAACGCAGCGCTGACGAGATAGGGCCGTCGCTCCGACGACGGGGATTCGAGCGCAAGAAGAGGTTCAGCGGCTGCGGCCATCTCTCGCGGTTGGCGTTGGCCGATAGCCTCGAACAGCCGCAACCAGTTCCTGTCGACATCAGTCGTAGGTGCGACGCATGGCAGCAACTCGAGCCGTGGCCACACCGTCTCCAGTTCGGACGGTGCGAGAAATCGCGCCAGGAGGGAACCCAACCGGAACATGGCCGACGTGCGCTCGGCCTGTGTTGACGCCGTTCGGCATTGTTCCAAGATGGCGTCCGCCTCGCGGACTGGCGAACGGCCACCCGGCCAGGCCGCGGAATCTTCGGTGGGGACCTCTCTGGTCAACAGTCGATCGCGGATCCGCATCCCGACAAATTGCGGAACCCACGGGGATGTCGGAACGAAGGTGACGTCAGTCATCTGCCCGGGATTACCAGCGGCACTCAACAAATCATGAATTGGCAGGGCGCCGAACCCGAGCCCTTCGAGCGGAAGGGCGTCTGTGTTTAGAAACTTCGCTCGGTTGGCCCCGTAGTCCAACACGGGAGAAAAGTCGGAGTTCGCCGCCAGCCGTGTGGTTGCGAGCCACGGCCGCAGCAGACGTTTGTCCGCGATTTTTCGCCCCGTCAGGTCCTGAAGTGTCCTGATGTCGACTCGCCGAAGGGCGGTTGCGAGCTGCGGGTGGGTGCCGAAGTCGATCTGCGGTCCTGGGACAGTGCCGCCGTTCACTGCAACAATCAAAATGTCTCCCGGCGCCGAAGAGTAGATCGCGTAATCGTCGAAGTAATCTCCCAGTGCCTTGAGCACGGAGGACACCAGATCGAGATCGAACTCGTACAACTGCAACCACTGCACGAACACCCCGCCCGGCGCCAGATGCCTTTGCGCGATCCGATAAAACTCGACTGAGAAGAGGCTGGCAGTGCCGCTGACCCAGGGATTCGATGGCTCCGACACGATGATGTCGTATTGTCGGTTGTAGGTGGAAAAGTAACGTCTTTGCGTCGTCGATGATGATGTGGCTTCGTGGATCGTCGTAGGTCCGTGCGTTGCGGGGATAGAATCGCCGAGCCCCCTCCACCATCGCCGGTTCGATTTCTATGGTCTCGACGCTTTCGAGGGAAGGGGCGCTGAGCAGGACATGGGTCGTCATTCCCGATCCGAGTCCGACGTTGATGGCGCGACGCGCTGACGGATGCAGCAGTAAAGGGCAGCGCACCGGACAGCACCTGCGTCGGTTCGTCACTGGCTGGCGGATCGAGCTCGACCGGCCTTGACGCTCGCATCGATCTTGCCGTTGGTGCGAATGGCGACGTGCACGCCGTCGTCGCTGACCGCGACCGTCGCGGTCTTGCCGTCGCGATAAAACACCACGTCGGAGGTCGCCGTCAGCACGCCTTGGTTGGCGCGGAATACCCCGGATGCCATCATTCGCGTGTCGAATTGAACACCCGCAAGGACCACCGCTAACCAGAGGACGGCTGCAGCCATTGACACTGGGACCGCTCGAGCGACGCGCGCAGGGTCGATCGCAAGGAGCGCGATCCCAAGTCCCATGTCGAGCACGGCGCCAGCTGACACCAGGTATTTCAGGCCGAGCATCGGCAGCCCGATGTGAACGGCGAGCACCACGCCGACGATCGCGCCCACCGTGTTGGCGCCGTACACCGTGCCGATGCTGGCTTCACCGTGGCGCGATCGAACAAGCGCGAACGTGATGAGGGGCAGCGTGCTTCCCGCAAAGAACGTTGCAGGCAACATGACGGCCATGGCGATGGCGTGACTCGCAAGATTGAACGCGACGTACCCGGAATCGTTTCTGGGGAGGGTGTCGGTCAGCCATCGCATCAGCGGGAACATCCACCCGTATAGGGCAAGCGTCGCCAGTGCGAGCGCACCCATCGCCATCTGAACGCCGCCGAGGAAACGGATGGGATTCGCCAATGCATCGATCCGTCGTTTGATCCAGAGACCGCCGAATGCAAGGCCAAGAATGAACGCGCTGAGCATCAGCTCGAACGCCTGAGTGGAGCTGCCAAGGACCAGGCTGAGCATCCGAGTCCAGGCGATTTCGTAGACGAATGACGCCGTGCCCGTCAACAACGACACCGCAATGAGGAGCCGGTACGGAGCCTCTGTGAAAGGACGGGAGCGTTCCTCAGGCGCGGCTATGTCATCCGTCGCACGGTGAGGGCGAGCGGCGGTCACCCACCAGACGGTACAGGCCAACACCAGATTTATCCCGCCGGCAACCATGCTGGTACCGGGCAGGCCCAGCCGGGGAATGAGATAGAAGGCGCTCGCCAGCACGCCGACGGCGCCGCCAATGCTGTTACAGAAGTAGAGGAGTGCCAGTGAGGCTCCGGGCCGTGCTGGATACGTTCGTATGAACCCTCCGGCCATCAGCGGGAACGTCATGCCCAGCACGACCGACTGCGGAAGAATCAATGCGCCGGCAAGCAGCCACTTGAACAGGGTGACGGCCACAGGCGAAGCAAGCGCAGGAAAGATTTGTGTGTGGGCGGCCTCCGTCGCTGCCACGAAGATCGGATGAAACAGCACTGCGACCACTCCGATCGCAGCTTCGGCCAGGGCGTAGCCGCGCAGGAGATTGGTCCATCGAGCGGAATGCCGGCTGGAGATGAAAGATCCTGCCGCCAACCCGCCCATGAAGATGCCAAGGACCAGCGTTTGCGCGTAGGCGGCGTGCCCGAGAAAGAGCTTCAGGTAATGAGTCCACAAAGACTCGTAGATCAGGCCTGCGAAGCCTGAGAGTGCAAAAGCAAGCAGAAGTAACCGTCGGTTAGTCGCACTTTGCATCCGTCTGCATTCTACTGACATTCGCCAGCCGCCACGGGGCTGGCCCTTGCAGCACAAGAGCGGCCAGCCACATATCGGCCGTCGGAATCGGCGTGCTCTGTTTGCAAGCTGGCGGAAGACCGACGCGTAGTGGTGAGTTGTCTGGTCGCCAGCGAAGATGACGCATCGACGTC
This sequence comes from uncultured Acidobacteriota bacterium, assembly GCA_963713655.1. GTDB lineage: Bacteria > Acidobacteriota > Vicinamibacteria > Vicinamibacterales > UBA2999 > CAWEBF01. Next base: position 27,865 of record CAVQMT010000041.1, on the reverse strand, counting down.
CACACCGACCGCCGCGTTCACGCTCTCAATTAGGACGACTGACCGGTGTGCTGGTCCCGCCGCGTCGCTAGCGGCGTATCCGTTCGTCCCGCATCGGCCGCACGTCGATGGCCGCCACCGCGTGCGGGCGGCGCGCCGGGTCCAGTCGAGCGCTGAGCCGTCGGATCGCGGCTCGCCACGCCGGGTCTTCCTCGGCTGGGCCCGACACGGGGCGGGCACGGAGCGGCCGCCGGCGCAGTGCCGCTTCCCAGTCCGGCCGGGCGGTGCCACTCGAGTCCAATGCCACCACGTCGAAGCGCGGCCCATCCTTGTAGATCGCGACCAGGCCCTGGCCGGTTTGAGCATCGATCTCGACCGTGAACCGTGCCACCCGGCCGAGCGGGCTGTCCTCGAAGTGCGCGAACACGCCCTCCACCAGGGGATGACCCGACGCGAAGAAGTCGAGGCCCTCGTCCTCCACCGCTTCCTCGCGATTGAAGGTGCCGACCCACGTCGAGCCGGCCGACACGCCGGGCAGGCTGTCCACGAGCGCGCCGGGGCCGAACTCGATGGCGATAGCCGCCCTCGCCCGCGGGTGCGTTCGACGGCGAAGCCCAGGCGGGCGCACGCCGTCACCACCACCTGCTCGTTCAGCGCGTCCAGTTCGCGCGGGCACGCGCGCCAGCAGGCTCGCGGCCATGTCCGGACGGTAGGGATCGTGGTGCAGCTGTTGATACGCCGCGTCCCTGGATACGCGTGCGCGCCGCGCTGCGCCGCGGCCAGCAGCGTCATCCACGTCGTCGGCGGTCAGCGACGCCGCCGGATCGAGCGCCGATGCGCTCGACGGCCGCTTCCACGTGGGCCAGTTGCGGATCGAGGCCCGCGGTCGGCTCGCGAAAGACGCCGATCGCCTCGTGCAGGCGCACGACGTCCAGACCGACGCCAGCCGGGCGGCCGGAAGTACACGATCTCGACCGGGATGCGCCGCCCGATGCGGTCCAGCCGGCCGATCCGCTGTTCCACCGTCGCCGGGTTCCACGGCAAGTCGAAGAGCACCAGGCGGCGGCAGAACTCGAAGTTGCGGCCCTCGCCGCCGCATTCGGTGGAGATCAGCAGGCTTGGGCCGCCGTGCTCGCGGAAGCGCGCCACCTCGAGGTCGCGGCGCGCCGACGGCAGGTCCTCGTGGAAGACGCCGGTGGCGAGCTGCGCGCCGTGGCTGAGCGCCGTCCGCAGCATCTCCAGCGTTTCGCGGTGGGCGACGAAGATCAGTGTCTTCTCCCTCGCGTCACGCCAGCGCGGCGCGTGCGCGAGCAGCCACGCGATGCGCGGGTCGCCGGCGTCCATGGCTTCGGCCTGCTGACGCAGCGCGCGGTCCTCGCGCCCCAGCACGGCCGCTCAGCGCAGCCCCCGACGCCAGCGCGCGACGGATGCGATCGATCTTCTGGCGGCGCGCCACGGGTTCGGCGCCGGCGCGCTTCGCACGGCGGTCTCCACCCTCGCGTGGCGCAGCTGGCGCAGTCCCGGTCGGCGCTGGTCGAGCGACACACGGATACGCCCACTCGCGGCGGCAGGCCGCCGATGTCGGCACGGCGTGTGGAGCTGGTGCACGGAGCCAGCGGCGTTCCCTGCGCCAGCCGCGCCTCGAAGTCCGGCCCTCCGGATAGTCCTCGGGACGCAGCAGCTGCAACAGCCGGAAGAAGCCGTGCGCGTCGTGTTCGAGCGGCGTCGCGCTGAGCAGCAGGACGTGGCGGCCCAGCGCCGCAATCGGTGCCACGGCTCGCCACGCCGGCTCACCCGGATGCCCCGGCGGGCGGCGCAGCCGCTGCGCCTCGTCCACCACCAGCAGGTCGATGCCCGCGCGCACGGCCTGCTCGGTCAACTCCGGTCCGCTCGATCAGCGTCTCGAGCGCGATCACCGCGCGCCGGTGGACGTCGAACGGGTTGAAGCCTTCGCCGAAGTCGCGCGCCACGTCGGCCAGCCGCGGCGCGTCGAGCAGCGTGAACACCTGGTGGTATTTGCGCCACAGCTCGCCCAGCCACTGCACGGTCAGCGAGTCGGGCGCCACCACCAGGCAGCGCTCGCACCCGCCCGGTGTGCGACCAGGCGATTCAGGATCAGCGCGGCCTCGACGGTCTTGCCGAGGCCGACTTCGTCGGCCAGCAGCCACCGCACCGGATCCGGTGCGCTGGCGCGCTCGGCGACGTGCAGCTGGTGGGGGAACAGCCGGACGCGTCCGCCGAGGAACGGTGCCCAGGCCGTCGGCCTCGCGCAGCGAAGCAGGTGCAGGATGTCGAGCCGCGTCAGAAAATCGCCGAGGCTCGTCCACGTCTCCCAGCAGCAGCCGCTCGAGCAGGGCCCTCTTCGAGCTCGATCGGCCACAGCGCATGGGTCGGCACGGTCTCGCCCATTCGCCAGGCGGATCGTGCCGTCGGCGCAGCCGCGCCGCAATCGTCGTTTCCTCGTGCGTCGCCGCTGATCCGCACGGGGCGGCCGAGGCTGAGGTCCACTGGCATCAGCGCCTCCGTGTCGGCCCCGAAGCGCAGGGTCGTGACCCCGATGCGGGAAACCCCGCGACCACCACGGGCGCCCGTCGAGCGCGGTGACGCGGCCGATGCCGAGTTCCGGGTTGAAGCGATGGGTGAGGAGGTCGCCTGGTGCCCAGACGCGCCGGCGACCGTCACTGTCAAAACTGTACGCCGATGAAGCCGTTGACGCGCAGGTGCAGCTCCCAGCCGACGCGGGCCTCGACGCCGACGATGAGGTGATCCTCAGCCACGGCGCGCAGGCCGCCGCCCGCGGTGAACGCGCCCTCGTTCGACTTGAACGTCTCGCCGCGGAACTCGTCGCGAGTCTGGAATACGCCGCCGCCGCCGACGAGGTACGGCGTCACCAGCCGCGGGCGGCCGCCGACCGGTCCCAGGACGTCGTAGGTCAGATTGCCGGTGACCATCAGGTGGCTGTGGCCACTGCCCTTGATGTAGACGCACTTCCGGTCCGACGCTGACGCGCGGCGTGAGGTAGAAGCGAACCGTGCCGCCGACCATGGTTTCGCTGACGATGCCATCGTCCGCGAAGCCGACCCAGCCGATCGACAGCTCCGCGGCGGGAGTGGGCACGTTCTGCGCCGCGGCGGCACAGCGCCATCGGGCCAGCCAGCAGGGCCAGCGCCGCGATCAGGGCGCGCACCGCTACTTCTTCTCCTGCAGTTCCTGCTCGCGGAGCTTCTCCAGCTCCTCCAGTTCCTTGTTGTTGGTGCAGTAGAACTCGTAGATCTCGCCGTTGCCCAGCGTCCAGCGGCGGGGAGCCGACTTCCACGGCTTGGTCAGCACCTTGGCGTCGTCCACGGTGACCTCGACGATCAGGTAGTTCATCGACGGCCGGGTGTAGCGTTCGATCACCCGCAGCGCGTCGCTGTGGAACCAGCCGTTCGGCATGATGTAGGTGCGCTCGTCGAATCCGGTGGATTCGACCACCAGCGTGTCGCCCTCCCAGCGGGCGGCGCTGTTGCCGTGGAAGAGCGGCTCCGGGTACTTGGGCAGCGGGCGTCCGTCGGTGTGGATGACGCGGAAGTTGTTCAGCACCTCGTAGAGCTGGACCAGCACGTCCGGCTTGTGCACCAGCATCGTGGAGTAGGGATTCTGCAGCCAGATGGCGGGCACGCCGCGCGGCATGCAATTCACCGACGACTTCGACAGCTCCAGCTCCGTCGGCGTCATCGACTTGATCTTCTCGAGCGCCCACGGCTGAAACGAGGGCCGTTCCTCGGGCGTCACCTTCGGGTCGAACTGCCGCGTCGCCGCCGGGTCCACGCCGTAACGCCCGCTGACGCCCTGACCGGCGCTGTTGGGCAGCCAGTGGCCCGACAGGTCGGGCTTGCCGTTGGACAGGCGCGGGGCGGGGCCGCCGGGCGGCATCACCGTGATCGTGTAGGGCTGGTTCGGCGCGTTCTGTGCGCGAGCGGAGAAGGGAAGCGCCACGGCGAGCGCCATCAGCGCGGCGGCCGCGAGCCGCGGTAGACAACCAGGACATCATCGATGGCCTCCCGCTCAATCTTGCAGCTGGCCGACCTGCCGCAGCTGGCCGTCGGAGAATTTCATCGTGCCGGCAGCGGCGTAGTTCTTCCGCCCGTTCCGCGCCAGGCACCCGCGCACGAACACTTCCTTGCCGACGTGGTCCATGAACAGCTGACGGTCGGTGCCCGCGCGCCGCAGCGTGATCAGCGCGTAGGTCTGGAACGACCACGACTCCACCGCGCCGTTCTCGTTCTTCACGTCCATGTAGAAGTAGGCGTGCGGATTCTGCCAGTCCAGCTTGGTCAGCACGCCGGTGAAGTCGCGGCAGTTCTTGGCGTCGAACTCCGCGGCGAAGGAATGATGCGCGCTGGCAGGCGGCGCCGCCAGCGCCCCGGCGACGAGCGCCACAGCGAGAACGTTCAGTTTCTTCATTGGTCCGATTCCTCCGCGTCAGCGTCGGGCCGTGGCGGCAGGCGGCTCCGTGGCCGCCACCGCGAGCGCCATCGCCGCCCACGACGTGCCGGCCTGCGAAATCCACTGATCGTGCCCGTGGGGAAATCCGCTCTCGAAGTAGGGCTGAATCTTCATCGCCCGGCTTTTCACATACCACGAGCCGTCGTGTCTGCTGCGTCCGCGTCAGAAAGGCGACGCCACGCTGCAAGCGACGGATCGGCAGCCGGCACGCCCAGCTCTCGCAGCGTGTAGACGACCTGGCCAGTCGCATAGGCGTCGCTCGGCAGGAACGGCGTCTGTCCCCAGCCGCCATCGGGGCGCTGCAGCGACTTCAATTCCCGGCTGCGCGATGTCGCGGACGTTGGCGTGTGACCGGCCCAGTGCAGCCCCAGCAGCTGCATCACGCGATCCTCGGTGCTGAGCGGTGTCTGCGCCGCCAGCCACGATGCCGCGCGGGCCGACGCGTTCACGCAACTCGGCCGCGCGCGACGGGATGGCGATAAACGGTCAGGGCGCGCAGGCTCAATGCGGTGCGGCTGAAGTCTCCATCCTGGATCGGCGCCCGTGGTGGCGCCGACACCGCTCCAGCTGCCGTCGGCCGCTGCTTGGCGGCCAGGAAGTGCGCGAGCGCGTCCGTGGCCGCGGCTGGCCGGCGTGCCTGTGCGCGGCCATCGCCAGCGTCAGGTAGACCTGCGTGTCCGGGTTGCCCGCCGCCTTCACGCAGCTTGCAGCATCGCCTGCGTGTTGGCCGCCAAGAAGCCGATCACCTGCTGCAGGTCGCGCGTCCGCGCTGGCGTCGGTCCACCCCGAGCTTGCGGGCCAGGTCCGATCGATCATCGCCGACAGCGGTTGGGCGTGGCACGCCGCGCAACCGCCGCCGGTCATCATCTTGCCGCTGGCGAGTTGCAGCAGCGGCAGGCTGCGTGCGACCGCCTCACGCGGCGACGAGCGGCGAGCCCGCGCCGGCCGGGCGGCCATCGGTGACCGGCGTCGGCTTCAAGCCCAGCGCCGCCAGCACCGGCGGGTTGTTGAACTTGCGGGCCCAGTCGAGCGCGTCCTCGCCGTCCTTGGTCTTGATCGCGGGGCTGGCGCGCCTGGCCAGCAGCAGCTTCACGATCTCGACGTTGGGCCGATCGGTCGCCACCGCCCAGACGAGCGGCGTCATGCCGCGGACGTCCTGCGCGTCCAGCTCCGAGCCCGCGTCCAGCAGCAGGCGCACGGCGTCGACGTCGCCGCTCGAGACCGCCATGTGCAGCGCGGTCACGTTGCCGAACAGGACCGGCACCGTTCTTGACGGTGCCGGCGCGGTCGGCTGACACCGCCTTCACGTCGACCTTGCGCGCCGAGCAGCGTCTTGATCGCGTCACGTTGCCGTGGTTGGCGGCGGCGATGAGCGGCGTGGCCGATTGGCCGATGCGGGCCAGCGCGTTGACATCGGCGCCGGCGGCGAGAAGCAGCCGCGCGGCTTCGCGGTTGTCCACCGCCAGGGCGGCGATGAGCGGCGTCACGCCCACGGCATCCGCCGCGTTGACGTCGGCGCCCTTCGACAGCAAGCAGCCGCACGACCGCAGCCGTGCCATGCGCGGAGGAGGCCACGAGGAGCGGCGTGCGTCCGAGCTGTGAGGCGGCGTTGACGTCGGCGCCGGCGTCGAGCAGGCGCGGGTTTTCTCGAGGCTGGTCGCCGCCCAGTGCAGGGCGGTGACGCCGGAGTTGGACGCCAGCACGGGCGTCGGCGCCGGCGGCGAGCAGCGTTCGCACGGCATCCACGCTGCCGAAGGCCGACGCCAGCATCAACGGCGTCTGGCCCAGCGCGTCCTTGCGCGTTGACGCCGTCGGCCGCAATCAGCGTCGCGGAGGGCGGCGAGATCGTTGCTGCGGATGGCCTGGTAGACCCGCTCGTCGGCGGGCGCCTGGCGCCGAGAGCGCGCTGGCCAGAAGCACGACGGCCGCAATGACGCTTCACACGCATGGCGCGCTCCTTTTCCTCGTCGGACACCGAATCATATACTCACGACGCCATGCAACCCGGCCCGTCCGTCCTGATCCTACGCTCGGTTTGCTGCGGATTTCTCGCCGTTGCCGGCCCGCGCGCAGGACGGCGCGGCGCTCTACAAAGAGCACTGCGCGAGCTGCCACGACACCGCCACCGATCGCGCGCCGGGCCGCGACGTGCTGCGCGGCATGACGGCCCAGCGCATCCTCGAGGCGCTGGAGTTCGGCTCCATGGTGTCGATGACGCACGGCCGCACGACCGCCGAGCGGCGGGCCATGGCGGAGTTCGCGAGCGGGAAGTCTCTTGGCGCGCCCTTCTCGATCGCCCCGGCGCCCGCCGCGATGTGCTCGCCGCGGCGCCCAGTGGCTCGCCGACGCCCGGCGCGGCACGGTGGAGCGGATTCGGGCAGAACCTCTCGAACACCAGGTTCCAGCCGGCGGCCTCGGCCGGCATCGCCGCGGCCGACGTGCCGCGGCTGAAGCTGAAGTGGGCCTTCGGCCTGCCCGGCGACGTGCAGTCGTGGGCCGCCATCACGCTCCAGGACGGCCGGCTGTACGTGGGCAGCATTGCCGGCAACGTGTATTCGCTCGATGCCCGGACCGGCTGCGTGCACTGGGCCTACGACGCCGGCACCATCGTGCGCACCGCCGTGAACGTGGGCCGCATCGGCGCCGGCGACGCCGCGCGCGGACGCGGCGTTCTTCGGCGACGCTCGCGGCAACATGCACGCGGTGGACGCGCGCACCGGGCAGCCGTTGTGGAAGGTCAGCGTCGAGTCGTTTCCCTCCGCGCGGCTCACCGGGCTCCGCCGTCCTGCACAACGGACGGTTGTATGTTCCGGTCTCGTCCAGCGAGGAAGGCGCGGGCTCGCTGCCCGACTACGAGTGCTGCAGGTTTCGCGGCAGCGTCGTGGCGCTCGACGCGGCCAGCGGCAAGCAGATCTGGAAGAGCTACACGATTCCGGAGGAGCCGGTGCCCGTGCGCAAGAACGCGCGTGGCACGCAGCTCTGGGGGCCGTCGGGCGCGGCGATCTGGTCCAGCCCCGTCATCGACGAGGCGCGCGGCGCGCTGTATGTGACCACCGGCAACAACTACAGCGACCCCACCACGCGGACGAGCGACGCGTTCCTGGCCATGGATCTGGCGACCGGGCGCATCCGCTGGACGCATCAGGTGACGCCGCGCGACGGCTACGTCAGCGCCTGCCGTCTGACCGACAAGACCAACTGTCCCGAAGCCAACGGCCCGGACTTCGACTTCGCCGCCTCGCCGATCCTGGTCCCGCTCGGCAACGGCCGCCGCGCGCTCGTGGCCGGCCACAAGTCCGGCAACGTCTACGCGGTCGATCCCGATCGCGAGGGCGCGCGGCTGTGGGAGATCGCGCATCGGCCAGGGCGGGTCGATGGGCGGCGTGCAGTGGGGTTCGGCGGCCGACGGCGAACACGTCTACGTGGCGCTGTCGGACCTGGGCCGCGTGATGCTGACCTACACGCAGTTCACCGACGCCGATCGGCAGCGCGGTGGCGGCATGTTCGCGCTGCGGCTGCGCGACGGGGCGCAGCGTGTGGCACACGCCGCCGGTTCCGTGCGACAGCCGCCCGCGCTGCAGCCCGGCGCAGTCGGGCGCGGTGAGCGCCATTCCCGGCGTGGCCTTTGCCGGGTCGCTCGACGGCCACATTCGCGGCTACGACGCGGCCACCGGCCGCATCGTCTGGGACTTCGACACGGTCCGGTCCTACGACACCGTGAACGGCGTCCCGGGGCGCGGCGGCTCGCTCGACGGGCCCGGGCCCGGTGATCGGCGACGGCCTGCTGTTCGTGAACTCGGGCTACACCGTGGACGGAGGCATCGCGGGCAACGTCGTGCTGGCGTTCTCCGTGGACGGCCGGTAAGAAGCGCCATCCGTCCAGGCCGCATCGTCGGCCGGCGCTTTACAATCCGCATCGCCGCGCCGCACCGGACGTTTCGAACCGATCTGGACGTGCGCACGCGCAACGCGCCAGGAAACTACATCGTCGACGCCGGATTCTTCGAAGGATGGCCCGACTGGAACCATGTGAAGGTGCCCGGGACGAGAACGGAGCGCGCTTTTGCCTGGGAAATCAGCCTGCCCGGCTACCTGGCGCCCAGCGAGGACCAACGCGAGGCGTTGTGGCGGTGGCTGCATCGCGGCTCGACGGCCCGCCGCGTCCCGGGTAATCTGATGGCCGCCGCGGGGTGCAACCGGCTCGCTGTCGGCCCTGACGGCGTATCGATCAGCTTCACCGGCATCGTCACCGACGAGGTTCGCTTGCGGTCCGCCGTGGATCTTCTGGCGATGCTGGCGTCTGATACCGCGGACAAGGAGGCCTCATGAGTGCCCGCCACGTGCCCGTTCCGGTCGTCCTGGCCGCCGTGGCCTTCCTGCTGCCGGCCGCGGCGTCCGCGCAGTGGCTCAACTACCCGACGCCGGGGATTCCCCGGCTGGCCGACGGCAAGCCGAACCTGTCGGCGCCGGCCCCGCGGCTGCCCGACGGCAAGCCCGACCTCTCGGGCATCTGGCGGGGCGCCGGACCTATCTACCGCTTCAACATCGCCCAGGATCTCGGTCCGGGCGACGTACAGCCGTGGGCGGAGGCGCTGTTCCTGCAGCGTGTGCGCGACGCCCGCAAGGACAGCCCGCTGGCGAAGTGCATGCCGGTCAGCGTCCCGTTCCACAACTTCTTCAACCTGATGCGCGTGGTGCAAACGCCGGCGCTGACCGTGCTGCTTTATGAAGCGCCGAACAGCCCGCATCGCACCGTGTTCACCGACGGCCGCGAGTTGCCCAACAATCCCAATCCCGCGTTGCTGGGCTATTCGATTGGACGCTGGGAGGGCGACACGCTGGTCATCACCACGACCGGCTTCAGCGATCTCGGCTGGCTGGACAGCGCCGGGCATCCCCAGACCGAGTCGCTCCGCCTCACCGAGCGGCTGCGCCGCCGGGACTTCGGCCACATGGATTTCGAGATCACGATCGACGATCCGAAGGCATTCACCAAGCCGTTTACCATCAAGGCGGAACGCGTGCTGGCCGCGGATATGGACTTGCTGGAGGACTACTGCGAGAACGAGCGCGATCGGCGCATGATGTCGGGCGACACCGGCGTCAGGTTGAAGCCGGAGACCGCGGCCCGTTATGCCGGAGTCTACGACCTGGGCGGGCGCGAGTTCACGGTCACCGCGCAGGACGACCTGATCATCGTCCGGGGCTTGGGAGAGCCGAAGCTGCCGCTGCTGGTGCAGTCGCAGACCACGTTCATGTCCACCGCGACCCCGACCGGCTTCGAGTTCGTGAGCGACGCGCAGGGCCGGGTCACGCACGTCCTGGTGCGGGACGGCGGCGAGGAGCGCAAGGCGGTCCGCAAGGCGGGCGCTGCACCGCCGCGATGACGATGAACGGAAGTTAATCCGGCGTTCACGCCTGGCCCACTCCCTCCTGGTTAGATCGCAGCAGATGGTCATCGCCATCTGCAGCGCAATCACGCGCGGGAGGGAGACCGACATGCGTCCAGGATTTTCAACAGCAGCCGTTCTGGGGATCCTGATGGCAGCGCCCTGGGCCGGGCTCGCCGCCCCGGCACAGGCAAAGGCGGCCAAGACCACCACGGCGTCCAAGTCCACCGCCGGCACCCACTCCACCACCGGCACGGTCAAGTCGGTGAGTGCCACCGCGCTCGTCGTCGCCCGCTCCGGCAAGAACAGTGGCGACATGACGTTCGTTCTCGATCCGTCCACGCACCGCGAGGGCGCGATCGACGTCGGCTCATCGGTGTCCGTGCGCTACCACGAGGACGGGCATTCGAACCTCGCGACCGCGGTCACGGCGCGGCCCGCCAAGCACTGACGGGGCGGTTGCGGCCCGCGGAAGCCGCTGCCGACGCCTCAGGTCGTCGGCAGCGACAGCGTGAACCGGCTGCCCTGGCCGGAGCGGCTGGCGACGTCGATCGTGCCGCGATGCTGAATCGCGACCCACCTGGCGAGCGCGAGCCCAAGGCCGCCGCCCTCGGTGGCGCGTGATCGCGCGGGGTCGCCGCGGAAAAACGGTTCGAACACCCGGGCCAGCGCGTCTTCCGGGATACCGATTCCGTTGTCGGTGACCGAAAGGCGCGCGACGCCCTGTTCGCCCGACAGCTCCACGTGCACCTGGCCGCCGCGCGGGGTGAACTTGATGGCGTTGTCGAGCAGGATGAGCAACAGCCGCTCGAGCCAGCCCGCGTCCCCGGTCACCACGACCGGCGGGGACGCGGTGCACGAGAGCGCAATGCCCTGGACGTCGGCCACCGGCTCGATCTGTTCGACCGTGGCCGCGGTCAAGGCGGCCAGATCGACGGAGGTGCGGGCCAGCGCGATCTGGCCGGCCTCGGCCCGCGCCAACGTCAGGATCTGCGTGATCAAGGCGTTGAGCCGGTCGAACTCCTCGAGCTGGTTCCCCAGGCGCTGGCGCTCGCTCTCGGTTGGGGGATCCTGTCGCAGGGCCAGCTCGGTCTCCCCCCGCAGGATCGACAGCGGCGTCCGCAGCTCGTGCGCGAGTGCGGCGCTGAACTGCCGCATGTCGCCGACGGCGCGCTCCACGCGATCGAGAGCGAGATTGAACGCATGGGTCACTTCGTCGAGCTCGTCGCCGGCGCCCCGGACCGGCAGCCGCCGGCTCAACGTATGGATGTCGATGGGCCGCGTCGCCTCCGCCAGGCGCGACAACGGCGCCAGCGCGCGGCCCGCCATCCAACGGCCCACCAGCGCCGACAGCAGCAGGCCGGCGGCGATGCCCCACAGCAGCAGCCGCTCGAGGCTGGCGATGGAACGGTCGGTGCGATCGAGGGCGAGCCCGACCTGGAGCAGGAACTCGTGGCCGTCGGCAGCGGTGACCACGCTGCTGGAGATGCGCAACCGTCCGCGATCGGTCTGGACGTCGCGAATCGCCGGCGGCTCGCGGAACGAGAACACTTCGGCGGGCGTGTAGTCCACCCCGGCCAGGGCGAAGCTGGGGCGACTGCGCCAGCTGCTTGCCGGTGGCGAGATCGTAGACCTGGTAATAGTGGGTCGCTTCACCGATGAAGGCGGCTGCGTCGGCGTCACGCTGGTCGAAGACGAACGCCGGCTGGCCGTTCTTGAACTGCAGGTAGCCGTGCAGGCCGCGCACCAGCTCCTCGACGCCCGCGGTGGCGTCGAGATCGACCTGCCGGACCAGCAGCCGATGGTAGCCGAAGGCCACGGCGGTGACGGTCACCGCAAGCAGCGCCGTATACGCCAGCGTCAGCGACGTGCGCAGCGGCAGCGGCTTCACGGCGAGTCGGTCAGCACATAGCCGACGCCGCGGATGGTGTGGATCAGCGGCGCCTCGAAACCCCGATCGATCTTGTTGCGCAGCGAGTTGATGTGCACTTCCACGACGTTGCTGACGCTGTCGAAGTGGATGTCCCACACGTGCTCGATGATGAGCGACTTGGTGACCGGACGGTCGCTGTGGCGCATCAGGAACTCGAGCAGCGCATACTCCTTGGGTTTCAACTCCACCGGCTGGCCGCCGCGGCTGACCTTGCGCCGGATCGTGTCCATCTCCAGATCCGCGACCCGGAGCCTGGTGTCCGGTACCTGCCCGCGGCGCAGCAGCGCCCGCAACCGCGCCGACAGCTCGGCCAGCGCAAAGGGCTTGCCCATGTAGTCGTCGGCCCCGGCGTCGAGGCCGGTCACGCGATCCTCGAGCGAGTCCTTGGCGGTCAGCATCAGCACCGGCAGGCCCGACTTTGCGCGCGCGGATGTCGCGCAGCACCTGGAAGCCCGACCGGCCCGGCAACATCAGGTCGAGGACTACGCAGTCGTAATCGATCGACCGCGCCTGATCGCCGGCCTCGCTGCCGTCGTAGAGGACGTCCACGGCGTGGCCTTCCTCTTCGAGCCCCCGCTGGATGAAGCTGGCGACCTTGCGGTCGTCTTCGACGACCAGGATGCGCATCGGCACGATTGTAGCGGGGCCGCGGAGCGCTCCCCGTGCGCTAGTTGCGGGCTGCAGGCTGGCCACTGGCGGGTACCTCGGTCGGAAAGTCGGGAATCTTCTCGTTCGGGTACCAGTAGTGGCGGTGGCAGTTCTCGCACGCCGCATCCAGCCGGTCGCCCGCATCGAACAGCCGGGCCGGGCTGCGGGCGTCCACCGCCTGCAGCACCTCGAGGGCGACGCCCTGGAGCGCCCTGGCTCGCTCATTCCAGTTCGGCCGGTCCTGGTTGACCAGCGTCTCCATCTCGGCCGGCTCGAGCTCCACGCCCGGAGTGGTGGACTTCTCGCCCGGCCGCGCCATGTGCCGGCCTGGGATCATCAACAGGTTCGCGCTTTCGACGAGCCGGACCGCTCCGCGCCGGACGTTCGCCCACTCCGCGTCGGTGCGTGGCTCCTTCTTGTCGGTCCCCTGTTGATCCAGTGTGGTGGTCACCGCGTTCCAGACGTCGTCGGCCGACGGATCGACGATCGAATCCATCAGGTCCTTGATCGTCGCGGCGGGGTTGTAGTCGCCCTGGAGGACCGGGCGCTCCGGCTTGACGTGCCAGGTGCTGCCCGCGACCACCGACGCGGCGACCAGGATCATCGCACCGAGAATCCACGTCGCGCGCGTCACCGGAGCCGCCCTTCCGTCTCGACGATCTCGTCGAAGGCCGTGGCCAGCCGCGCCGCGACCGCCGGTTCCTGCCGCCTGCTGGCTTCGAGCGCCTCTTCGCAGCCCACGCAGCGGACGGCGAACGGCAGCGCGCCGCAGTCGGGCCTGGGAGATGGCGTCGCCGCAGGTCAGGCACCGGCCGTAGTCGCCGCGGGTCAGGCGCTCCAGCGCCTCATCGATGCGGGCGATGGTCTCGGTCTGGATCGCGATCAGGGAGATGTCGATCTCCTCCTGCGCGTCCGAGGACGAGATCTCTGCTTCGTCCACGCCGTCGGCGTGACGATGGCCGGGCCGCTCCCGGCAGTAGGACAACTGCTCGCGAACGGTCTCCTGAATGCGCTCCCGGCGCTCCTCGAGCAGCCGTTTCAACTCGTCCCGCCGTGCCATCCTGCGCTCCTTTGATCGCGGCCGCCATGCCGTGGCGGCGCTGGAGACAGTAGAAACGGCCGGGATGTGGCCAAGATGAGGGCGAGATTAAAACCCGTTCAGGAAGCCGTGGGACGGCCCGCAGCCGTTCAGGGCAGCGCCAGCCCCTCCGCGATCTTCGCCTTGAACTTGGCGATGTAGCGCGCCGCGTCTTCCGGCGGGTAGCCGCCGGCGCGGAACGCATCCTGCCACTGCTTGTCGGACAGGCGTGCCATCAGCTGCGACGTCCAGCGGACGTGCGCGGGCGTGAGGCGGCTGACCAGCGGCTTGTTCGGCCCGCTGTAGGAGAACTTCACGTAGCCGTCCTCGACGCCGTCGATGAAGCCTGATTCCTCGAAGCCCTGGACGTCGTTCTTGGTCCCCTGCGAGATGCGCAGCTGCGTCCAGCGCACCCACTTGGCCTGCTCGTTCGAGCCCAGCGACGCGCCCAGATCGCGCACCAGGTGCAGCCGCGGCGGCGTCCGCTGCGAGCGCTCGATCAGCTTGTTGTTCGAGTCCTTGAGATCCCAGTTGTTGATCATCATCAAGGCGACGAGCAGCCCCGCGTTGGCCGCGGTGGCGGCGTGCGGGAAACTCGTCCCACTTCCAGTCCGCCGACCGCCTTCCACTCGTCGACTTCGGGCCGGAAGCGCCCGCCGCTCTGGGGTCCCGCCTCGGGGCTGCCGCGGAGCGTCCAGCTGCTCACGTACGACGTCGGCGGCTGATGGAAGCCGATCGCCCACAGCAGGCGCGAGCTGACCACTTCAGATTGCGCTTCGGGGCCGAGCTTGACGCTCCACACCACGCCGGCGGCGTCGCGCACGTCGTAGCCGGGGCTGCGGCCCGAGGTGTCCTTCTTCACGAACTCGAACGTCGCCGTTCTCCGCCGGCGGCGGCGGGCCGTCGGCCTGGCCGCGAAAGAGATCGCGGGTCTCGAGATCCATCGGGTTGACCCAGAGTTCTCGCGATGGTTCGGCGGCCTGCTGATGATCCTGCGCCGGCGCGCCGTCCTTCCAGCGGGCCTTCGACGAACAAAGCGCAGGCAAACGTCAACGTGGCGACGGAAGCTCTTCGCATCATGTATAGGCCGACTGCAAACAGCAGGCCGAATCACCTGGCCCCGGGCACGGCGTGATCTTTGAAAAGAGGTCTCTCGTGGCTGAATCTACCGACGCGGACGACCCTTCAGGGTGGCCTGACTGAGCAACAAAAGCGCGACAACGTCATACGTCTGGCGTTCGACGGCCACGTGGAGCGATTGGATGAGTTTTGCCAGGCCATAGAAGAGGTGGTCCCGCCGGGGACCACGGTCGTGCTGCGCGGCAGCGCCGTGACCGGCCGCCGCTGGAAGGACGACGCGCCGTTCGACGCCGAGGGCCCCGGTACGAGCGATCTGGATCTGACGCTGGTCGGCGACGGCCCGCTTGGCGTTCTTCAAGCAGACCGGCTTCTTCGTGCCGGGTGTCCACTCGCGCCCGCTGAGCGACGACGACCCGGATATCGCGCCCGACCTGCTGCCGCTGCGGCAGCGGCTGATGGCGATGGTCAAGCGCCCGGTGAACATCCAGGCGTCGCGCGAGATCGTGATTCAGTTCCGCGGTGATCTGCTGGACCAGCCGTACCTCACGCTGCTCGAGAAGCCGCGCGGGCTGTTCGGCGGCCCGGCTCCGGCGCCCGACTGATGTTCCGCCTCCTGACCTACAACATCCTGCACGGCGGCCGCGGCCGCATCCTGCCGATCGCGGCGGTGATCAACTCCTGTGCACCCGACCTGGTGCTGGTCCAGGAGGCGACCGACCCTGCGACGCTGGAGTCGGATCGCCGAAGCGGCCGGCATGGCGGAGTGGCGCTCCTATCCACGACAGTCGCTCGGCTTCCTGAGCCGCCGTCCGGTGGTGTTCTCGAAATGGACGCGGCCGCGCTTCTCGCAGCACGCGTTCATCGAGGTCGTGCCGGCGGGCGAAGAGCTTCGCGTCTTCGGCGTCCACCTGAGCGCGGTGCACGCGGCGTGGACCGAGCGCCGGCGGGTGATGGAGCTGCGCGCCCTGCTGCGCACCGTCGCCGAGCATCAGCACGGCTTCCACGTGCTCGGCGGCGACTTCAACACGGTGGCGCCGGACGAGCCGCTCGACTTCGAGCGCCTGCCCCTGCGCCTGCGGCCGCTGGTGTGGCTGAGCGGCGGCCGCATCAGGTGGCGGACCGTACAGACCGTGCTCGACGCCGGCTATGTGGACGCGTTCCGGCTGAAGCACGACAGCGACCCCGGTCACACGCTGCCCACCGCCAACCCCCACATCCGATTGGACTACGTCTTCGTGCCCGCGCCAGTTCGCCGATCGCGTCGCCGCCTGCGAGGTGGTTCGCCACCCCGAGGCCGTACGTGCCTCCGATCACTTTCCGGTGGTTGCGGACCTGTTGACGGCGGCCGACGTCCAGCCGAATCCGGAGGTGCCTGGCCATGCCGTTCAAGAGCAAGGCGCAGCGGCGGAAGTTCGCCCAGCTGCTGGTCGAGGGGAAGATCTCGGGCGAGACGTATGAAGAGTCGGAACGCGCGAAACCTGGCCGGGAAGGTGCTGCCGGAGCGGGTGACGCCAAAGCCGCAGCGCGCAAGAGAACGGCCGCAAGAAATAGGTGTCGTATAGTCGTCACCGAGGAAGGTGACGCCTATGCTTCGGCTTTCGATTCTGCTGCTGCTCGCCCTCATCTGCGTGGCCGAACGGCCCCAGGCGCAGTCGCGTACGCTCGACATCTACTGGGTGGACGTCGAGGGCGGCGCGGCCACGCTGTTCGTGGCCCCGTCCGGCGAGTCGATGCTGATCGACACCGGCTTCGGACGTCGGCGATCGCGACGCCGCGCGCATCGCCGCGGCGGCCAAAGCCGCCGGGCTGCGGCGCATCGATCACGTGGTGATCAGCCACTACCACACCGACCACGTCGGCGGCCTGGCCGCGCTGGCGAAGCTGATCCCACTGGGCCGTATCTACAGCCCCGGCGACAAGATCGAGCCCGCGAACCAGAAATGGCTCGACGTGGTACGCGCCACGGCCGGCGATCGGAGGACGATCGTGAAGCCGGGCGACCGCGTGCCGCTGTCGGGCGTCGAGGTGCAGATCGTCGCCTCGGACGTGGCGCTGATCGAGCGGCCGCTGCGCGGCGGCGGACCCGAATGCGCTCTGCGCCACCGCGGAGGAGAAGGCGCCGGCCGGGTTCGAGAACCAGCGGATGGTGGGCACGCACCTGCGTTACGGCGACTTCACCTTCCTGGCGCTGATCGACCTCGATTGGCAGAAGGAGATGGAGCTGGCGTGCCCGGTGAACCGGGTCGGGCCGATCACCTTGTATCAGTCCGGCCGTCACGGCGCGTTCGACGGCGCCGGCGCGCCGGTCGCTGCTCAACGCCATCAAGCCGCAGGTCGTCGTGATCAACAACGGCCCGCGCAAGGGACTGGGTCAGGTGGACGATTCGGCGAAGCCGACGACGCCGGCCGGCCGGAAGGTGGCGCCGTACGAGCGCAACGGCTACGCGCGGCTGATGCAGATTCCCGGGATCGAGGGCGTGTGGCAGGGCCACCTGTCGCTGCTCGACAAGGACCCGGCCCACAACACGGCCCCCGACATGATCGCCAACGTGGAGGAGACGGCCGACTGCAAGGGACACTGGATCAAAGCGTCCGTGCAGCCGAACGGTCAGTTCACGGTGACCAACGGCAGAAACGGCTTCAGCCGCACCTACACGACTCGACGTTAGTAGTTTAGTAGTTGGTCGTCAGGACGACTCACGACAAACGACGAACGAGCGAGCCCCATTGATATAGGATTGCCGCCACCAAATGCCGGAGCCCCATGGTCGGGCTTCGGCGATTGTCGAACGGAGGCGTGCGATGCGCACGATCGTTCTAGAGCCACGTTCGCCGCGCTGTTGATTCTTGTTCCCATTTTCGCGTTCGCCCAGGCGTCGATTGCCGGCTCGGCCCGGGATTCCTCCGGCGCCGCACTGCCTGGCGTCACGGTCGAGGTGTCCAGCCCGGCACTGATCGAAAAGGTGCGGACGACCGTGACCGACGAGCGCGGACTCTTTCGAGTCGTCGGCCTGCCGCCGGGAACCTATTCGGTGACGTTCGCGCTGCCCGGGTTTCAACCAGTTCAAGCGGGACGGCGTCGAGCTGACCGGCGCGTTCATCGCCCAGATCGACGCCAACCTGTCGGTGGGCGGCGTGACCGAGACGATCACGGTGTCGGGGCCTCGCCGATCGTCGACGTGCAGAGCATCAGGCGTCAGACGACCATCACCAACGAGGTGCTGACCGCGATCCCGACGGCGCGCTCGTGGGCGGCGACGGCGCTCCTCATCCCCGGCATCATGACCACCGGCGGCGGGCCCGACCGACATCCAGGTCACGCCGCAGATGACTGTGTTCGGCGGCGCAGGGCGGACGCAACAACGAAGGCCGCATGCAGGTGGACGGGCTGAACGCGGGCGCGGGCCTCGGCGGCAGCGGCGTCTCGACCTACGTGGCCGACATCTCGAACGCGCAGGAAGTCGTGACCACGACCTCCGGCGGGTTGGGCGAAGTCGAAGTCGGCGGCCCCTCGCTCAGCATCATTCCGAGGAGCGGCGGCAACACGATCAGGGGCGCGGCCTACCTGTCCGGCGTGGGCGGGGGCATGGTCGGCAGCAACTACAGCGATGCGCTGCGTGTCGCCGGCCTGACCACGCCCGGGAAGCTGCTCAAGCAGTGGGACTTCACGTTCGGCATCGGCGGGCCAATCATGAAGGACCGCCTGTGGTACTACGTGACGGCCCGCGACGAGGGGCAGCACCGGTCGATTCCCGACATCTTTCCGAACCTGAATGCCGGCGATCCCACCAAGTTCCTCTACGTGCCCGATCGGACGCGCGAGGTCCGTGGCGCCGAGAGCTGGCGGCTCTACAGCGCCCGCATCACGTATCAGGCCACGTCCGCGACAAGATCAACCTGCACTGGGACGAGCAGCAGGCCTGCAACGGCGCCACCTTCACGAGCAGCGGCGACGGCTGCCGCCAGCAGCCGGAGTCCGAGGCGGTGTATCGGTCCGCTTGGACTGGGAGGCCTGACGCTCGACGACCTCGCCCGAGATCGGCGGCTATCTGGATACCACCCCGCGTGCGGCTGCTGACCTGGCAGTCCACGGCGACCAATCGCCTGCTGTTCGAAGCCGGTTTCGGCGCCTACCAGTCGCCCTTCGGGCCCAGGGAGAGCCCGGGCAACACCACCCGCGGCCGCTCGCGCGCGTGGTCGAGCAGTGTGCAGCCGGGTGCTCGGCGAATGGCGGCATCCCCAACCTGACCTATCGCTCGGCGAACTGGGGACACAGTTGGGACGCCCAGTACACCTGGCGGGCTCGATGTCTTATGTGACCGGCGCCCACAACCTGAAGATCGGCTACGGGGGCGTGGCCCTGGTCTCGGATCTGCTGAATAACACCAACGATCTCAACCTCCAGTATCGCCTCAACAACGGCGTGCCGAACCAGCTGACGCAGACCCTGCTGCCGTACACCACCAGCTACCGGACCCGGAACGCGTCCTTCTACGTGCAGGACCAGTGGACGCTCGGCCGGATGACGCTGCAGGGCGCGCTGCGCTTCGATCGCAACTGGAGCTTCTCGCCCGAGCAGACCATTCCGCGCGTCGGCATTCCTTCCCGTCGGCGCTGGTGTTTCCGGAGACGCCCGGCGTGAACGCCTACAAGGACATCTCGCCGCGCGGCGGCATCGCCTACGACGTGTTCGGCAACGGCAAGACGGCCGTGAAGGTGAACTTCGGCAAGTACCTGGAGCCGACCAGCAACAACAACAACTACATCCTCTCCAACCCGATTACCCGCATCGCCACGACCACGACGCGGACCTGGACGGACGCGGACACCGACTTCGTAGCCGGACTGCGACCTGCGGAGCCCGCGTGGCCAACGGCGAGTGCGCGGCGCCATGAGCCGCGAGCACGTTCGGGACGGCGGCGCGGACGACGGCCGCCATCGACCCGAAGATCCTGGACGGGTGGAGCCTCCGGTCCAACGACTGGCAGATCGGCGCGTCGGTCCAGCAGCAGATCCTGCCGCGCGTCTCGGTCGAAGCCGGTTACTTCCACCGCTGGCTGAACAACTTCACGGTGACCGACAACCAGGCCGTCGGCGCCGGCCGATTTCACCCAGTTCAGCGTCACCGCGCCGTCGCGATCCGCGGCTGCCGGGTGGCGGCGGCTACGCGGTCAACGGTCTCTACAACCTGGTGCCGGCCAAGTTCGGCCAGGTCAGCAACAACATCACGCTGGCCTCGGACTTCGGCGAGCAGTATCAGCGTTACCACGGCGTGCTGGTCAACGTCAGCGCCAGGCTGGGCGACGGCCTGACCGTTCCAGTTCGGGGTCAACAGCGGCAAGACGGTGCAGGACAACTGCGCGGTGCGCGGGCAGGTGCCGGAGCTGACGATCACCGGCTCGGTGTCAGCCCGCTGGTGGGCGCCGGGCAATCCGTGGTGCCACACGATCCGGGCTTCATCACCAAGGTCACCGCGCTCGGTTCGCTACACGGTGCCGAAGATCGACGTGCTCATCAGCGGCACCTTCCGCAGCGACCAGGGCGGCCCGCTTCGCGCCGACTGGAACGCCCCGAACGCCTTGCTGCAGCCGATCCTGGGACGGCCGCTCGCCGGCAACGCCCCGAACCTGACGATCAACCTGGTCGAGCCGGGGCAGTGTGGGGCGACCGGGTCAACGCGCTCGATCTGCGGTTCGCGAAGATCCTGCGGTTCGGCCGCATGCGCTACACGGTCGGGGTCGACATGTTCAACGCGATCAATGCCGACACGGTCCTGACCTACAACCAGACTTCAACCCGGCGGCCACCACCGGCTCGCAGGCGTGGCGGGCGCCGACGTCGGTATTGACGCCGCGCTTCGTGAAGATCGGGGCGCAGATCGATTTCTGACGCTGGCGGGCAGGAGCCTCCGGGCTCCTGCCGTCACCGTTCCCCGGCCATCTTGTAGGCGTCGAAGATTAGCGACACGGCACGTGCGCAGTCGCGCGCCGTGGCGGGTGGCGGCTCGCCGGCGCCGATGCGACGCAGGCACTCGTCCACGACCTTGGGCCAGCCGCTCAGGTAACCAGCTGGGGCCATGCTGGTCTCGTTGCGCCCGGGACCGCTCAGCTGCACACCCTCGCCGCCGCTGGTCGTCGCCCGCAGATGGACCCGCTCGGCCGACAGCCGGCGCTCCTGGTCGGACCCGTTGCCGGGGAACGTATAGCTGGCCTCGTTCACGAAGATCACGCCCGAGGGAGTCTTCATCGTGACGTGTGCGTAGTCCTCGATCTCCAGCTTGTGCATCGAGTGGCTGGTGACGGCCGACACGACCCGTGGCTCCTCGCCGGTCAGGTAGCGACTGAGGTCGAACCCGTGGATGCCAAGGTTGATGAGTGCGCCGCCGCCGGTTTCCTTCTTCGACAACATCCACGGGCTGCCGAGGTCACGATACCGCTGGACGCCCGGCTGGTTGAACCGCATCGATCCGTGCGAGATTGCGCCGAGCTCGCCCCGCTCGCGCATCGCGACCGCGGTTTCGGCGAACCAGCTGTAACGGAACGGCATCGGCACCGCGGCCCAGGCCCGTTCTCTTCTCCGCCAGTTCCGCCAGCTGGTTCACGGTCCCGGCGTCGGTGCCCCAGGGCTTCTCCATCAGGAACGGCACGCCGGCTGTCCACCAGGTAGCGAAACTCTGCTGGCATCGCGGCATGGTGTCCGAGGGCGATGACGAACTCGGGCCGCGTCTTCTCGACCAGCACGCGGTAATCGGTGAACGGCGTGCTGCCGTACTCCTTGGCCCACTTCTCCGCGACCGCGGCGTCGGGTGCGTGCACGCCGACGATGTCCACCTTCTGCGTCTGCAGGATCCTCAGGTAGTTGGGTGTGGACGTGGCGTGGTAGTGGTCGGCGCCGATGACGGCCACGCGCTGCGGGCGCCGGCGTGCGCCGGGCGCGGCGCCCCTGCGACGACAGTAGGGCCGAGCCGAAGGCGCCCACGTGCCCGAGGAACTGGCGACGATCGATCGCTGCGCTCACGAGATCCCTCCGTGTCGGTTTCGCCGGACCGTGACGCGGTCTTTTACCGATAAAATGGCCGTTCGCGCATGACACCAAGCAGCCTCATCACCGGGAATATGGACTATCTGCGCCGTCCGTTCGTGAGCAACGTCACGCGGGCGCCCGCGTGCTGGTGCTGAGCGACACGTCGCACGACGCGCGGGGTCTGGCAGGTCATTCAGAGCATCCTGTGCGAGCTTGGCGCGGATGTCACCATTGCGCTCTTCGAGCGCCGTCCAGCCGACTACTACGACCCGCCCGCCGCCGTCTGCGAAAGCATGATGCGGTCGGACATCAACGTGCTCGTCGCTTCCACCGGCATGCTGCATTCGCCGGCGAATTTCCGGGCGATGGAGGCAGGCATTCCGGCGATCTGTCTGGACGGCGGCATGACGCTGGAGATGTTCCAGTCCGGCGCCGTGACGGAGGACATGAAGCAGGTCGCCGTGCGCAAGCACTACGTGGCGCTCGATGTCTTCGGCCCGAAGGCGAAGGAATGCCGCGTCACGTCCCGCTATGGCACCGATTTCACCTATCGTGTGGACGGCCGCATCTTCGTGCCGCCGCTGCCGTCCGAGACGTTCGATCCGTACAAGATCATCAACTTCGACAAGGACGAGAACCGCAAGGGCGGAAACCTCTACTACTACCTGTTCCCGACCGGCGAGTTCAACGTGGCGCCGATCGAAGGCAGCGCCAACGGCAAGCTCGTCATCGACCTGACGATGCATCACCTGGGCCGCCTGTCGTCCCCGATCGAGCTCACGGTGCAACACGGTCGCGTCGTCGAGATCGACGGGGGCGTCGACGCGCGCATCCTCCGCGACTACCTGAAGGAGTACGGGGACGAAAACGCATACATGTGTCCTGCCGAAGCGTCGATCGGCGTCAACGCGAAGGCCCTCGTCCGGGGGATCCAGCGCGAGGACAAGAACATCATGGGGACGATGCACTTCGGCCTCGGCACGAACATCGACGTCGGAGGATCGGTGAATTTCGAAGATTCACATGGACGGCGTCAGTCCTGGAGCCAACTCTCTACGTCGACGGCAGCCTGCGCATCGAGCAGGGCCGCTTCCTAGTGCCCATCGAGGAGTGTTGACACCAGGAACCGTCGAATCTCCACGGCCACCGCGTCCGGCTGCTCGATGAACAGCATGTGCGAGGCGTTCAGGACGACCACGAGGCGGGAGCCCGCGATGCGCGCGGCCATCGCTGCCACGACCGGCGGCGGGGCCGCGGCGTCCCCGTCAGCTGCCAGGCACAGCGCCGGCACCCTGATGGTGCCCAGGCCGATCCGCGACGTCCAGCGCGGCGATGGCCTGCCAGGCCTGCGCCCACCCCTCGGGTGAGTCGTCGAGCAGCCGTTGACGGAACGGCGCGATCCGGGGCCCGCGGCGAAATCCCTCAGAGAACCATCGTTCGAGCGTGGCCTCGACAATTCCGCCATTCCATCGCGTCGAGCCGCTCCCCCCGCGTTCTTCAAGCATCCGGCGCTGCTCGTCGGTTAACGTGCAGGCGCAGACGCCTGCCACCAGGGCGGCGACGTCGGCCGGAAACGTCACCGCGAGCCACTGGCGCCACCATGCCGCCGAACAGAATCCCACCACGACGGCCGGCGCGAACCGCGTCGCGGCCAGCAGCGCGTGCACGTCGCGCGCGTAGCCGCGCACACCGTCGGGTGACGGAGCCATCGGCGACCGGCCGTGCCCGCGCAGGTCCATACGCAGCACGGCGACGCCGGCGCCAAGCGCCGCCACCAGTCCGTCGAAGCAGGTGTGATCGAGGCCGACCGGGTGGATGAGCATCAGGCGCTCGGCGGCCGCACCCGCGTGACCGTCGATGCGGTAGTGCAAGGGCACCGTTGCATCGGCCGAGGGCTGGTGGTCCGTCACGGCAGGAGGAACCGAGCTGCCCGTCGTCCGGCGCGCCTGGAGGTCGCGGTGCGCCCGCTCGGCCTCGACCAGCGGATAGCGCTGATGAATCGCCACTCGCACAGCGCCGCTCGTGACCATCTCGAAGAGGTCGGCTGCGCGCTCGAGGAGCTCGGCCCGCGTGGCCGTGTAGTCGGCGAAGCCGGCGCTCGTCACGTTAACGAGCCCATGCGGTTCAGCCGAAAGAGCTCGAGCGGCGGGACCGGGCCTGACGCCGAGCCGAACGACACCAGCATGCCCGCGCCGGCGCTGTTGAGGCCAGCGGCCGACTCGAAGGTGGCGGCGCCGACCCGATTCGTAGGCCACGTCCACGCCCCGTCCGTCGGTGAGCGCGCGGACGCGCGCCGCCGCGTCCTGCTCTCCGAGCACCACCGCGTGGTGACAACCGTTGGCGCGGGCCACCTCGGCCTTCGATTCCGAGCTCACCGCACCGATGACCTGTGCGCCCAGATGGTTCGCCCACTGACAGAGGAGGAGGCCGACGCCGCCGGCCGCGGCGTGGACGAGTGCCGTCTCGCCGGCGCGAAGCGGGTACGCGCCTTTCAGCAGGTACTGCGCCGTCAGCCCCTTCAGGAACACGGCCGCGGCGGTCTCGTCGTCCATCCACTCGGACAGGCGCACCAGGCGTTCCGCGGGCATCAGGCGCCGCTGGCAGTACGCGCCCGCGCCAGGCTTGGCGTCGCGCCGCCGTAGAAGCGCGATCCCCTGGAGACAGGTCGGCGATCCCGGCGCCGACTTCCTCCACGACGGCGGCAGCCTCCATGCCAAGGGTCATCGGCAGCCCGGGCCCAGGATATCGGCCGGAGCGGTGGTGAATGTCGGTGAAGTTGACGCCGATGGCCGTGTGGCGGATCGTCCTCGCCGGGGCCGGGTTGGCACCTCGACAGTCTCGACACGGAGCTGCTCGGGGCCTCCGGTCCTGGTGGATGCGAACGGCGATTGACGTGGGCACGAGACTCCAGCGCGGTCTGGGCGCGCGGGCTATTCCGCTCGCCAGCCCGGCGGGGCGAAGAGGAAGGACGGCGAGGCGGGAAAGCCTTATGCAGCCGGCTGCAGGGAAAGGGTCAACAGGAAGCCAGAGCGCCGCACGCCGCGCACAGCAGGAACGCCAGCTGATAGCTGGCCTGCGTTCGAACAGATAGCCCGCGACCAGCGGCCCCACGGCGCAGCCCACGGTCCAACCGTTGAAGCTGAGGCCGAAAATCCGTCCGTGCCGCCGCAAGCCGAAGAGCCACGCCACCAGGGGCGAGTGGGCTGTCGCCAACCCTCCGTACGCGAGCCCGAAGACCGCTGCGAACGCATAGAGGAGCACTGCCGACGTGCCGGCACCAGCATCAGGAGCGACACCGCCATCAGCCGGAAGCCGACGACGAACACCTGCTTGTAGCCGACGATCGGAGACCATGCCGAGAGACCTTGCCGGCGACGCTCGCCGCGCCGACCGTGGAGAGCAGAGGCTGCGGCGGTGCCGGCCGAGAGCCCCAGGTCCGTCGCGTGCGGCGCCAAGTGGAGCAGGATGCCGACAGGCTGAAGCCGTAGCAGAAGAACGCCGCGCACGCTCCAGAACGCCGCGACGCCGTGGCCTCGCGCAGCTCGAGCCCGGCGACGTCGCTGGCGTGCGACGGCCCGCTGGCGCCGAGCGGCCGCTGACCGCGTTGCCCCGGATCCCGCGCAGGAGCTGCGCCGCGGCGGCCGCTCCGACCAGCACGACAGTGCCGAGGATGAGATACCCCGCGCGCCAGCTGTAGGCGAATGATCCACGTCGCCACCGGCGGTCCAATGAACGTGCCGATGCCGACGCCGGCCGTGACGATGCCCGTCATCAGGCCTCGGCGGGCGACGAACCACCGCGCGGTGGTCGAGGTCAACGGCACGAAGGTGCCGCCGAGACCGGCCCCGACGATGACGCCGTAGTAGAGATAGAGCTGCCACAGTTCGGTGAGCTGCGAGGTGAGCAGCCAGCCGCCCCCACGAGCATCGCGCAGACCGTCAGCACCACGCGAGGCCCGACACGGTCGTTCACGCCGCCCATCACGAAGGCGAGCAGGCCCTGGGAGATCCAGACCAGCGAGAAGGCGCCGGCCGTCATCGCCCGCGTCCACCCGAACTCGCTCGAGAGCGGCTTGAAGAAGACGCCGAACGCGTAGTGCACTGGAACACCAGCACCAGGCAGAAACACGCCGCGCCGGCGACGGTGTAGCCGTAGAACGGGGTCTGCCGCGCGGGTGATTCCGGCACGTGGCCGCTACTCCGTCAAGCTGACCGACCGGCGATCGTTGCCGTAGGTGCGCCCCGTCTACCGTGCGGTGCGAGAGATAGACCCACCGGCCGCCGCGTTTGCGTACACCTTCTGGTACAGACGTAGAACCAGCGGCGTCCCGGCAGCGAGCTCGGGATGTAGCCGACGTAGCGCCCGTAGGTCACGGCCACGTCGCCGTGCATCTCGGCCGCCTGCACGTCGTAGTCGTGCGCGTCGTAAATCCTGCCGGACACGCGCTTCATGAACCCGGCGCGATCGTCGACGAGGGTTGGCGGATCGCCGTGCGTCCAGCCGTCGCCGTGCACCATCACGAAGTCCGCCGCGATTGCCTTCTCCATGTAGGCCACGTCGCCGCGCACGAGCGCGGCCGCGATTTCGCGCTCGAAGGCCAGCACCGCGGCACCCTCGGCCGCTTGCTGCGCAGCGCAACCGACTCGTGGCGTCGCATCGAGGCGCCGCCGCTCGGGGCGCCTGCGCCACGGCAGCCGCCGCAGCCGACAGGACGACCATCGCCGCGACGACGCCCCGGCCCTACTTGCCACTGACCGAGTTCCGATAGGGGCCGAAGGTCGGGCCGTGCACCGTGCGATGCGACAGGTCAATTCCAGCGCCCGTCGCGCCTGGCGTAGACGCGCTCGAACCAGACCGAGAACCAGCGCCTGCCCGGGAACGTCTCCGCTCGTCGTGTGCGCCAAATAGCGGCCGTAGGTGATGGCGACGTCGCCGTGCATCTCGGCCTTCACCGAATCGAAGTCGAGCACGTCGTAGTATTTGGTGGCGTACCCGGCGCAGCATACTCTGCTCGGTGTCGGTGAGGAGCGGCTTTACCGCCGTTGGTCCAGCCGTCGCCGTGCACCATGACGAAGTCGGGCGGCGTCACGCTGTCCACGAACGCGGTGTCGCCGCGGACCACCGCGTCGGCGATTCGCTGGTCGAGCTTGAGGACCTCCGCCTCGTCAGCCGATCCGTCGGCGCCGCGGGCGGCGGACCCGGCTGCGGCCACGACTATTGCGACAACTACGCCTGCTATCGCTGTGCGCATGTGCTTCTCCGCGGACCCCGACGCGGCCGCGCGGGAATTTGACCACGCCGGCCGCTCGAGCGTCCAAGACCGACTGGTTCCGATTAGAATGCTCGCGGCTCCGGAGCCGGGAGGAGAGGCACATGTTCAAGTGGAAGGCACTCGCCATCGCGGGTGTGGCGTTCGGCCTGGCCGGCGTCGGCTGGGGCTACGCGCAGCAGCAGGCCTTTCCCGGCTTCTACGAGCTGCGCATCTACAAGGCGCAGCCCGGCAAGCGCGACGCGCTGGCGGCGCGGTTCGCGACCCGCACTTCTGCCATCTACCAGCGTCACGGGATCACGAACGTCGGCTACTTCATCCCGCAGCAAAGCGTCCAGGAGCTGGGAATCGATGCCGCCGACACATTCATCTACATACGCGGCTACCCGTCGAAGGAGGAGCTTGACAGGCGGCTGAAGGCCGCGCAGAGCGACCCGGATTTTCGCGAGGTGGTGATCACCCAGGAACGCGACGCTGAGCGCCGGCTGATCGTGAAAGCGCACAACATCGACATGACGCCGAGCGGCGCCTACACCGCGATCCCGATCGTGCCGTAGTCAGGACGAGGCGATGCGAACCCGCACGTCACCGGCGAAAGCGATCCGGCTCGCGTCGATGGCGACCGTTCTGGTCCTGCACGCGGCAGCGCTCGACGCGCAGGGAGATGCGGCCGCCGAGGTGCTGGCGTTCGAACGGCAGGTCGAGGAGGCCGTGGTTCGCGGCGACGTGGCGTTCTTCGACCAGGCGACGCCGCGCCGACTTCAGCTTCGTGCACGGGGATGGCTGGACCACCGGGGGCAAGCCTCTGATGTCGGACGACAAGGCCGCTTTCCTGAAGCGGGTGGCGGACAAGGAATATCTGGTCCATGACCTCGACAACGTGAAGGTGGAGCTGCACGGCGACGTCGCGATCACCTATGGCCGCTACGTCAGCCTGTTCGCGCCGAAGAACCGCAATCCCTCGACACCAGCGCGCC
>CAVQMT010000040.1:0-53647 GCA_963713655.1 uncultured Acidobacteriota bacterium | reverse complement strand
CGTTTACTCGGACGCCAAGACGATCTATATCAATCACAATCCGGACCGGACGTGACGCGTCCGGATAGTCGTCCTCAGTCTTCGGTCTTCAGACGCTGGTCCAGTCACTGGCTATCTGTTGACGACGATCAATGATTGCGGATCCAGCGCGTCAGCTGCGCTTCCGTCAAGCTGCCATCGGCCGTTCAGAGACTCGCCGCCACACGTCGGTTGATGATCTGCAGCGTCACGCGCCCTCGCGCGGCAACACCAGACATCAGAACCGGCAGGCCGGGTCTGTTCCGCAACATTCGGGGCGACCGCTCAAAACCTGAAGCCGAAACGCACCGAGCCGATGCCGTTTCCGGCAGGTTGCGTTACTCTGGAGACGGTCGCGGTGCATCTCGCTCGAGTCGCTGCACCGCGCACACATCACTCACGCACAATGGCGTCTCCCGCACACGAATCACGGCTTCGGCGGCTCCTCGCCCGACTCGATCGCGCCCTCGACCCCGCTGCCGCCGGTCGTGAACGGCTCACCGCACTGATAAAGGAAGTCCGCGATAACGGGCGGCGCGACGCGGCGCGCATCGGCAAGCGGATGGACGCCCTCGAGAGCGCCGTGACCGGGGTGGCGGCAACCCTTTCGGCCGGCCAGCAGCAGCTCGCGGACGTGCGCGCGACCACCCTGCGTCACCGCGACCTGCTCGCGCGCCATCTGGAGCACTCGCGGCTGGAGACGATGGGCGCACGGTCCGAGCAGCGGGTGGAGCAGCGTCTCCGCCGGATCGCACAGAGCCGCCAGCCGATCATCGTCGGCCCGTGGACGGGAGAAATCGGGTTCGAATTGCTGTACTGGATCCCGTTCCTCCGGTGGGCATGCCGCACCTTCGCCCTGGATCCGGAGCGGCTGATCGTTGTTTCGCGCGGCGGCGTCGCTGCATGGTACGGTCACTTGACGCCACACTACGAGGAGGTGTTCCGTCATGCCACGACGGACGCGTTTCGGGCGGCCACGATCGAGCGAAAAAAGCAGCGGCGGCTGCGACGTTTCGATCGATCGCTGATCCGATGCGTCATGCGAGCGCGGAAGCTGACGCGCGCGCACCTGCTGCATCCGCAGATGATGTACGCGCTCTTTGCCACGTTCTGGAGTGACACTTCCACGACCAGACAGCTCGAGGCGTATTCGAAGGTCCGAATGCTGTCCGCTGTGGATCCGCCCGATAACGGATCACCCGCGCTGCCGAAGTCGTTTGTCGCCGTGAAGTTCTACTTCAGCGACTGCTTCCCTGATACTGAGGCAAACAGAGCGTTCGCCGCTCGCGTTGTCGACGGCCTGGCCGCGCAAGGTGACGTCGTGCTGCTGAACAACGACTTCAGGGTCGACGATCATCACGACTTCGCACCCCAGCAGGCGGCGCGTATCCATCGCGTCCATTGCGACCGGGCCGAGACGAACCTCGCCGTGCAGACCGCGGCAATCAGGCGCGCCTCGGCGTTCGTTGGTACATATGGCGGCTTCTCCTATCTGGCGCCGTTCTACGGCGTTCCGTCGTTCGCGTTCTACTCGGAGGCGACGTTCGAACGGCACCACCTCGAATACGCGCATCGGGTGTTCGAGCGGCTCGGTTCGGCGCGCCTGACGACCATCGCTGTCAGCGACACGAGCCGTCTGGCTGGTGCCTTCGCAGGTCTTCTGGCCAGCCCATCAGGCTCGCAGCCGCTCGGCACCGACACGCTGCGCCGCGAGCTCTCATCGCTATCCTGGGGCGATCGGTTCGAACGGCTGCACGACCTGGATCGTGCTGCGGCGGCAGAAAGGAGCAGGGTCGCTGAACTGCGCGATGAGCTCGCGCTCCAGGCGCTGGAGGAGATGCGACCACAGTGGAACGGCGCCATCCTCAAACATGAGGTCGCGCGCCTTCCAGCGAAGCGCATGCGCCCGCCGCTCACGCGTGCCGGCGTGATCCTGCGCGATCGGCTCATACGCTCCGTCCTTCAGTCCGGGGCGCTGCCGTCAATGGGTGCACCGGCGGAGGCGCGGTTTGGCGTCGGGTTCGACGAGCGCGTGATCGAGCTGCCACTGGCGCTGAAGGTGGCGCGACTGGATCAGCCCGGTGACCTACTCGACGCGGGAGCCGCGCTCAACCTGCCGATCATCCGCGAAACGATCCCGCGTTCGATCGCGACGCTCCTGCACTTCACGCTCCCCGGGTCCGACGAGCCGATCTGGCGAGACGACCCGAACGTCACCTACCAGTTCGGGGACCTGCGTGCGCTGCCGTTCGCCGACGGCCGATTCGATCGCATCGTCTGCGTGTCAACGCTCGAGCACGTCGGCATGGACACGACGCGATTCGGTGCGTCCCGTGCGGCCGGTTCTCCGGAGTCCGCGGCGGACGCGGTCGCGGAGCTCGTTCGAGTATTGAAGCCTGGCGGCGAGCTTCTCCTGACGATGCCGTACGGAGTCGCCGCCGACCGCGGGTGGTACCGCATCCTCGACGGGCCGGCGCGCGATGCGGTGCTGGCGCCGACACTCGGGCAGAGGGTCGACCTGCGATACTTCTATTACGACCGCGGCTGGTTCGAAGCAGGGCCAGCGGTGCCACCCTCTGTCCTGACTGGCACGCACGATCCCGAGTCGGTCACCGGCCTGGTGGTAGTGCACGTGACCAAGACGACCACTCCAGTTGCGGCGACGAGCATTGGCGATTCACAGGTGCGCCTTGTCGCTACCCCTGGTGGTCGCGTGTATGTGAGCGAGAACGACCAGGGCACCGTCGCGCGCGCGCTGCTCACGAAGCAGGAGTACGAACGGGACTGGACGAGGTGGGTGCAAACCAATATCGGGGTGGGAAGTCGCGCGCTCGACATCGGGGCGAATATCGGTTACTACACAGCGTTGCTCGCCTCGCTGGTCGGTCCCCAGGGCTCAGTGACCGCGTGCGAACCCGATCCGGTCAACGCCGCTCTTCTGCGTCGCACGATTGCTGAGAACGGCTTTACCCAGGTCCATTTCATTCAGGCCGCTGTAGCCGACCACGTGGGCCGCAAGACGTTGTATCAGGACGAGGCATGGCACGGTGTCCATTCGCTCGCCGCGGAGAACATCGTCAATCCTGGCGACAGACGCGTCGAGGTCGAGACCGTGACGATCGACTCGCTGAGTACGAGAGCATGGATTCGATTTCGTAAAGATCGACGCGCAAGGTGCCGAGGGCCAGATCCTGCGATCGGCGACGAGGCTGCTCACGCAGCCGCATGCGACTGTCCTGATTGAGGTCTGGCCACGCGGACTTGGCGTCTTCGGGAACACTATCGCCGACGTCACCGAGCCGTTTCGCCGGCACGACTTCCAGAGCTTCACGCTGAGTCCTACTCGAGAGCTCGTTCCGTTCCCCCAGAAAGCAATCGATAAACGGGCGTCGAAGATGGGTACCTGGTCGTCGTTCAACCTGATCTGGCGCAAGTAGCCGACCTCCCCGGTCGGAACCGGAATCCGACGCCGACGCGCACCTGCTACGACCGAGGCTCCTGCCCGCGCTGCTCGCCAACACGAGGTGGCCGGCGCCGCTCGCAGCTGTCAAGGTCAGCCCCTCGACCGACGCCGCCGTCGGCGGGTCCCGCCTGGCGTACCTCGGGAAAGGGCACGGGTCGATCTTGGCGGAGCCGCCGACTCGAGCGGCCTCCGGCTGGTTCGATGTACGATGGCGTGATGGCCCTCGCCTTCACGGAGGTCGCAGGGCCATCGACACCGTGACAGCATCAGGTTCTCCCAACGCCGTGGCGTTCATTCCAGCGCGCCACGGGTCCAAGCGCGTACCCGGCAAGAACACGCGGCCGCTGGCCGGCCATCCGATGCTGGCCTACACCATCGCGCCGGCGCTCGAGAGCGGCGTGTTCTCCGTCGGTGATCGTCTCCACCGACTCCGAGGAGACCGCGGCGATCGCGCGGCACTACGGCGCCGAGGTGCCGTTCCTGCGCCCGGCGGCGTTCGCCGGTGACACCTCGCCCGACATCGAGTGGCTGGAGCACGCGCTGACCGAGCTGAAGCGGCAGGGACGCACCTGGGACGCCTTCAGCCTGCTGCGGCCCACCAGCCCGTTTCGCACGGCGGCCACCATCCGCCGTGCCTGGGAGCAGTTCGTGGCGGCGACGGGCGTGGACTCGCTGCGGGCGGTGGAGAAGTGCGCGCAGCATCCCGGCAAGATGTGGGTGGTGCGGGGCGACCGGATGGTGCCGCTCCTGTCGCCGGCGGCCAAGGGCAACCTCGGCGACGTGGCGCCGACGCCGCAGCCGTGGCACAGCACGCCGTATCAGGCGCTGCCGCCGGTCTACGTGCAGAACGCGTCGCTGGAGATCGCGTGGACGCGCGTGGTGCTCGAGAAGCGTACCATTGCCGGTGACGTGCTGACGCCGTTCTTCACCGAGGGCTACGAGGGATTCGACATCAACGATCCCACCGACTGGATGGTGGCCGAGCGGCTGCTGGCCGACGGCGCCGTGCGGCTGCCAGCAGGTTGGCGCGCCGGCCGTACCGCGCGCTGAGAATTCGACGAGATGGGTGACCTTCAGACCGACCAGGGAGAAAGCCTCGAGCTCCAATTCGTGCCGGTCTCCGAGTTCGAGCGGCTCCGCGGGCCGCGCCGGGACCCCGGTGGCCCGGGCGCGCGCGTTCGCGGCGCTGGCGCGCATCAACGCCCTGTCGATGATTGCCGGCGCCTGGTCGGGCCACATCGGCACCAGCTTCAGCTCGCTCGAGATGATGAGCTGGCTGTTCCTCAACGAGCTGCGCGACCTCGACCAGGGCCCCGAGGCCTGCGACATCTTCTTCTCGTCGAAGGGCCACGACGCGCCCGCGCTCTACGCGGTGCTGATCGGCATGGGGCTGCTGCCCGCCGCACCTGCTGTACCAGCTGCGGCGCCTCGACGGCCTGCCGGGCCATCCGCACATCGAGACGCCGTACATCCAGGCCAACACCGGCTCGCTGGGCATGGGCATTTCCAAGGCCAAGGGCATGGCGCTGGCCAACCGCCTGCCTGGGCCGGCCGCGGCGCATCTTCGTGCTGACCGGCGACGGCGAGCTGCAGGAGGGACAGCTCTGGGAGTCGCTGGCCTCGGCGGCCCACCGCGGCCTGGGCGAGATCGTGGTGGTGGTGGACCACAACAAGATCCAGTCCGACACCTGGGTGTCCCAGCGTCAGCGACCTGGGCGACGTCGAGGCCAAGTTCCGCGCCTTCGGCTGGCACGTCAGCCGGTGCGACGGCCACGACGTCGCGGCCATCGAGCGGGTGTTGCGGTCGCTCGACGCGGTGACAGACCGGCCGAAGGTGATCGTCGCCGACACGGTGAAGGGCCGCGGCGTGGACTTCATGGAAGGGCCCGCGCTGAAGGACGGGCGAGCTCTACGGCTACCACTCGGGCGCGCCGAGCGAGCCCAACTACCTGGCCGGGCTCGAGCAGCTGCTGGCCCAGGCCAACGCGGCCATGGCCGATCTGGGCCTCGGCGCCGTGCCGCACCGAGGCGACGGTCCGCAACCCGCGGCGCGAGCCGCGGCAGACCGACAACCTGGTGGCCGCCTACGAGCGGGCGCTGGTGGCGCAGGGCGAGCAGCGCCCGAACCTGCTGGTGCTGGACGCCGATCTGATCAAGGACTGCGGCCTGGTGTCGTTCGCCGCAGCGCTTCCCCGACCGCTTCATCGAGTGCGGCATCGCCGAGCAGGACATGGTGTCGATGGCCGGCGGCATGGCGCGCCGCGGCGCGCTGCCGGTGGTGCACTCGTTCGCCTGCTTCCTGGCGGCGCGGCCCAACGAGCAGATCTACAACCAGTGCAGCGAGCACTCGAAGGTCGTCTACGTGGCCTCGCTCGCGGGCCTGCTGCCGGGCGGGCCCGGCCACTCGCACCAGTCGGTGCGCGACATCTCGGCGCTGGCCGCCGTGCCCGGCCTGGTGATGGCCGAGCCGACCGTGGAGGCGGAAGTGGCGCCGCTCTACGACCACCTGCTCGAGCGGCCCGAGAGCGCCTACCTGCGCCTGGTGTCGGTGAAGTGGCCGATGCCGTTTGCCTACCCGGCCGGGCACACGCCTCGGGTGGGGCAGGGGTGGATCGCTCGCGAAGGCGCCGACGCGCTGATTATCGGCTACGGTCCCTGGATGCTTGCCGAACGCGTTCCAGGCCGCCGAGGACCTGCAGCAGCGCGACCGGCGTCGCTGCGCGCATCGTGGCGCTGCCGTGGCTGAACCGCGTGGATCCGGCGTGGCTGCAAGCAGACCATCGGCACGCGCCGCGCCGTCGTCACGCTGGACAACCACTACGTGCACGGCGGCCAGGGCGACATGGTGGCGGCGGCGATCGCCGAGCTGGCCATCGACCCGCGCCGTGCGCGTCACCCGCATCGGCGTCGAGGCGCTGCCCGAGTGCGGCACCAACGACGAGGTGCTGGCGCACCATCGGCTGGACGTGGCGGGCCTGGTGGCGCGGCTCGAAACGGCGCTGGCGCCGCTGCTGACGGGCGCCGTGCCCAACCCACGATGACGGTATCTGTTCTGGGACATCGACGGCACGCTGCTGACGACGGCCAAGGGCGGCATGTTCGCGTGGGACGACGCCGTGAAGGAGATCACCGGGCGCGACTTCCAGCTGGCGTCGATGCGCATCCCCGGCATGACCGACTACCAGATCGCGGTGCGCACGCTCGAGATCGCTCGGGCTGCCCGCGGACGGCGACCTGCTGGAGCGCCTGGTGCGGCGCTACGAGGAGCTGCTGCCGACCAGCCTGCCGCAGCAAGGTCGGGCACGTGCTGCCGAACGTGCGGCGAGATTCTCGAGCAGCCTGGCAGGACGCGACGACGTGCGCTCGTACCTGCTGACCGGCAACACCCGCGGCGGCGCCCACGCCAAGCTGACGCACTACGGGCTGTGGTCGTTCTTCCCGGACGGCGCGTTCGCGGAGGACGCGCAGCGAGCGGTCGACGATCGCCCGGCGCGCGATGCAGCTCGCCCGGCGGTCCGGCCCGCGTCAGCGAGACACGACGCGTTCGTGATCGGCGACACGCCGCACGACATCGACTGCGCCAACGCCATCGGCGTGCGCACGATTGCCGTGGCCACCGGCGGCTACAGCGTGGACGAGCTGCGGGCGCACGCGCCGTGGCGGCTGTTCGACGAGCTGCCGCCGCTCGACGACTTCGTGCGGCTGATCGAGACCGCGCCGCGCAGCCCGGTCGAGCCCGCCTCGGTATGAAGCACGGCATCCGCCGCGTGCCCGCGCTGTGGCGGGCAACCCGGCTGGCACGACGGTGGTATCACGCCCGCCGCGAGCGCCTATCCCGACTGGCGGCCGCTGCTGTCGGCCGAGCCCGCGACCTGGGAGTCCGCGCGCGCGCGCCGCCACGGGCGGCCCGCGGGTGCTGATGGCCACGCTCGATCGGCTCCTACGCCCACGCCATCACGCTCGAGAGCGCGCTCGCTGCGGCGCTGACGTTCCGCGGCGCCGAGGTCCACGCGCTGCTGTGCGACGCGGCCCTGACGGCGTGCGCCGAGTGCGAAGCGTCGCTCTATCCGAACCTCGACGCGTTCGTGCGCCACGGGCCCGTCACGCGGACCTCTGCCGCGACTGCACCTGGCCGGCCGAGCGCGTCTACCGTCAGCTCGGGCTCCGCGTCCACCGCTACAGCGACTGGCTGAAGCCCGAGGACCGTGCCGCAGGCGCGGCGGATTGCGGCGGAGGTGCCGTTCGACGCGATTCCGAGCCTACACGCACGACGGCGTGGCCGTGGGCGAGCACGCCTACGCGGGCGCGCTGCGGTTCTTCGCCACCGGCTCGCTCGACGACGAGCCCAAGGGCGAGGCGGTGCTGCGCCGCTATCTCGAGTCGGCGCTGCTGACCGCGGCGGTCACGCGCCGGCTGTGCCGCGAGGTCGGCTTCACCTCGGCCGTCTTCACGCACGGCATCTACGTGCCGTGGGGCATCGTCGGCGACGCGGCGCGGCGCGAAGGCGTGCGCGTGTCCACCTGGAACGTGGCCTACCGCAAGCGCCGGTTCATCTTCAGCCACGACGACACCTATCACCACACGCTGATGACCGAGCCGCGCGAGCACTGGGAGCACCTGGAGCTGACGGCCGCGCAGGAGCGCGAGCTGATGCAGTACCTGGCGAGCCGCCGCGAGGGCCTGTTCGACTGGATCGTGTTCCACCGGCCGCGGCGGGACGATCCGCAGGCGCTGGCGGCAGGCGCTGGGCCTCGACCCGGCCAAGCCGGTCGATCGGCCTGCTGACCAACGTGTCGTGGGACGCCCAGCTGCACTATCCGGCCAACGCCTTCCCGAACATGCTGGAGTGGCTGGTCTGCACCTGCGAGTACTTCGCCACGCGGCCCGACCTGCAGCTCCTGATTCGGGTGCACCCGGCCGAGATCAGCGGGTTCCCGCCGTCGCGGCAGCCGATGCTGGCCGAACTGGCCAAGCGCATCCCCCGGCTTTCGCCCAACATCTTCGTGGTCGGGCCCGAAAACCCGCATGAGCACGTACGCGTTGATGTCGCTGTGCAACGCGGCCATCATCTACGGCACGAAGATGGGCGTGGAGCTGACCAGCGTCGGCCAGCCGGTGATCGTGGCCGGGGAGGCCTGGATCCGCAACAAGGGCCTGACCCACGACGCCAGCTCGCGCCGAGGAGTACCTGCGCATCCTGGACCGCCTGCCGTTCGCCCAGGGACTCGAGCCGGAACGGCTGGCCCGGGCGCGCCGCTACGCCTACCATTTCTTCTTCAACCGCATGATCCCGCTGCCCTTCATCGAGCCCAAGGCCGGCTACCCGATCTACCGCCTGAAGCTCGAGCGGCTGCCGCAGCTGCTGCCCGGCGAGTCGCCGGGCCTCGACACGCTGTGCGAAGGCGTGCTGTCGTCGAAGCCGTTCGTGCTGGCCGATCCGGCCACACCGCAGCGAGGGGCGCCCGCCGCGCCATGAGCCAGGCGCTCGCGGCGATCGAAGGACGAAGCGCCGAGCTCCTGATCACGTTCTTCGTGGCGATCGCGGCGTCGGTGCTGCTGGGCGCAGTCGATGCGCCGCGTCTCCACGGCCATCGGCGCGGTGGTGCCGCCGCGGCCGGACCGCTGGCACAACTCGCCCACGCCGACGATGGGCGGCGTGGCGATCGCGCTGCGCGACGATGGGCGCCCTGGCGCTTCACCGTCGCTGCGGGTCGGACACGCTGGCCGTGGCCAGCTCCTGGGTGCCGGTGCTGCTGGCGTCGCTGGCGATGTTCGCCGTCGGCGTGATGGACGACCGGCTGCAGCTCTCGCCGCTGGCCAAGCTGGTGGCGTCGCTGGCGATCGGCGCGTTCCTGGTGTTCGTGATGGCGCGGTCGGAGCCGGGCGGCTCGATTCCGCTCAGCTCGACGCTCATCGCCACGGTGTGGTTCGCCGGGGTCTGCCACGCGCTGAACCTGCTGGACAACATGGACGGCCTGGCGGCGGGCGTGGCGCTGATCGCGACGCTGTTCCTGGCCTTGCTGCTGGGCAAGTCGCTCGGGCCCGGCCTGGTGCTGCTGCTGACCGGGCTGGCGGGCGCGCTGGTCGGGTTCCTCTATCTGGAACCGGCCGCCGGCGCGGCTCTTCATGGGCGACTCGGGCAGCCTCTTCATCGGCGCGGTGCTGGCGTCGGCGTCGCTGGTGCCGGTCTTCAACACCGGCATCGCGTTCGTGAGCCCGGCCGTCCTGGTCGTGTTCATCCTGATCGTCCCGCTCTTCGACACCGGCTTCGTGCTGGTGCTGCGGCGGCTGGCCGGACGCAAGGCGTCGAAGGGCGGCACCGATCACGTGTCGCACCGCCTGGCGTCGCTGGGCTTCTCCGAGCGCAGCGCCGTGCGGATCCTCTACGCGCTGGGCCTCGCCGGCGGCGCCGTGGCGTGGGAGCTGACCACCGGTCCCGGCATCGAGCCGATGGCGCTCGTGGCCGTCTTCGGCGTGCTGCTGATCCTGTTCGGCATCTTCCTGGCGCGCGTGCCGGCCTACAACGCCCAGGACTTCATCGCGCTGCAGAAGTCGTCGTTCGCGCCGTTGCTGAAGGACCTGGCGTTCCGCTGGCATGCCGCCGAGGTGCTGCTGGACCTGGTGCTGATCACGGTCTGCTACTACGGCGCCTACCGCATCCGCTTCGAGGGACAGGACTTCGACAACTGGGCGCCGTACTTCGCGGCGTCGCTGCCGGTCGTGCTCGGCTGCCGCCTGCCAGCGCTCTACGCTTCTGGGCTGTATCAGCGCGCCTGGAACACGTTCGGGCTCCGCGATCTCGCCGCCGTAGTGCGCGGCGTCGGCATGGGCTCGCTGCTGATCGTCGCGGTGGCATCGTTCGAGTCACCGGTTTGCGAGACTATCAGCGCGGCGTGCTGGTGCATCGACTTCATCCTGCTCATCGCTGGCCATCATGATCACGCGCGGATCGTTCCGGGCGATGGACCTGGTGGTTGCCACCCGCAGCAAGCGCAGCCGGCGGGTGCTGGTCTACGGCGCCGGCGCATTCGGGCAGCTGCTCGTGCGCGAGATGCGCATGAACCCGCACTGGAGCATGAACCCGATCGGCTTCATCGACGACGACCCGGCGAAGGCGCACCGCTGGATTGCCGGCGTGCCGGTGCGCGGCACCATCGACGACCTGGCCGACGTGGTCAGCCGCCACGGTGTCGAGGAAGTGGTGCTCAGCAGCCCGTCGATCAACGGCAGCGTCGAGGTGCGGATCCGCGAGGTGTGCACGGGCATGGAGCGCACGGTCCGCCGGTTCCACATGGAGATCGGTGAGGGCTCCGGGCTCGGGCTACGGGCTACGGTCCGGCAGTGCCGATCTGTAGTCCTGGCCCAAGCGGAACTGCAGTTCCGCACTGTCAGGCCCGTAGCCTGTAGCCCGTAGCCCGTGCTCGAAGTCAGCATCATCATCGTCAACTGGAACGGCCGGCAGCACCTGGAGACCTGCCTGTCGGCGGTCGCCGCCCAACAGGGCGTCGCCTTCGAGACCATCCTCGTCGACAACGGCTCGACGGACGGGTCGGTGGAGTTCGTGCGTGACCGCTTTCCATGGGTGCGGCTGGTCACGCTGCCAGAGAACCGCGGTTTTGCCGGCGGCAACAACGCCGGCGTTCGCGAGGCCCGTGGCGAATACGTCGCGCTCCTGAACAACGACACCGCGGCCGATCCCACATGGCTGCGAGCGTTGAAGGCCGGCGTGGATCAGCCCGGCGGCTTCGCCCTGACCACCTCGTGCATCGTCTACATGGACGATCCGGCGCGAATCGACAGCGCCGGCGACGGCCTGCTGCGCTGGGGCGGCCCGTTCAAGCACCATCACGGCGCGCCGGTGCAGCTGGCCAGCGAATCGCGGGAAGTGTTCGCCGCGTGTGGCTGCGCCTGCCTGATGCCGCGGCAGGTGTTCGAGGAGCTGGGCGGGTTCGACGAGGACTTCTTCGTGTCGAACGAGGACGTGGACCTGTCCTACCGGGCGCGGCTGCGCGGCTACAAGGTCCGCTACGTCGCCGACGCGGTGGTGCGGCATCGCGGCAGCGCCACGATGGGACACGTCAGCGCGTTTTCCGTGTTCCATGCCCAGCGCAACCTGGAGTGGATGTACCTCAAGAACACGCCGCGCTGGATCCTGGTGCGGACGCTGCCGGGACATCTGCTCTACAACCTCGCGGCGGCCGCCTACTTCGCCCGCGCCGGCCGGCTCGGCACGTTTCTGAGGGCCAAGGCGGCGGCGATTGGCGGCCTCGCCGGCGTCCTGCGCAAGCGTGCGGCGATCCAGCGCGCGGCGCGCGCGTCAGGCGGCGACATCTGGCCGCTGCTGGAGCGACGGTGGCTGGCGCTGAAGCGCCGCGAGAAGGCGTTCGAGCTCGAGCTGGCACGGGGCTCGCGATGACGCCCGGCGTGACCGCCGTGATCGTGAACTACAACGCCGGAGCGGAGCTGCGCCAGGCACTGCAGTCGATCGCGGCAGACATCGGCGACGCTCCCTGGGAGGCGGTGGTCGTGGACAACGCGTCCACGGACGGCAGCGCCGAGACCGTGCTGGAGTTCCAGCCGCACGCGGCACTCCTCCGCAACGCGCAGAACGTCGGCTTTGGCCGCGCCGCGAATCAGGGGCTGGCGGCGGCCCGCGCGCCGCTGGTGCTGATCATGAACCCCGACTGCCGGCTCGAGCCGGGCGCGATCGGCCGCCTGGCGCACGCACTGAACGGCGCATCCTGCGTGCGCCATCGTCGGCCCCCGCATCCTGGATCCCGACGGCGCCGAGCAGGGCAGCGCCCGCGGCGACCCCAACATGCTGACCGGCCTCTTCGGCCGCAGCGCCGCGCTGCGCCGGTTGTTCCCCGGGCTGGGGGTCGCCGAACGCAACGTGATCCCCTCGTCACTCGTGCCGAAGGGCGAGAGCCTGCCGGTCGACTGGCTGTCGGGCGCGTGCATGCTGGCCCGCGCGGACGCGCTGCGACAGGTCGGCGGGTTCGACGAGCGCTACTTCCTCTACTGGGAGGACGCGGATTTGTGCCGGCGGCTGCGCCGGGCCGGGCATCACGTTCGCTATGTGCCGTCAGCCACCGCCGTGCACCGGGTTGGCCACTCCAGCTCGAAGGTGCGGGTGCCGGCGCTCAAGGCGTTTCACGCCAGCGCCTACCTGTACTACGCGACCCACGTCGCCCCCGGGCGCGGCCAATCCCAAGCGCCTGCTGGCGCGGGCGCTGCTGGCGGCTCGCTGCTGGTGGCTGGTCTCCGCGCGCCTGATCAGCGGCGCGCGGTCGACTGGCGCGGCACGCCGGCGCCTGGCACGCGAAGTTCGCGGCGTCGTCGGTGCTGCCCGTTCCCGAGTACACCGCCACCTGGCCGTAGGGGCACAGCGGCCGCGTGCGATCCACGACCCCGCTGCTCAAGCGCGACGCCGTCAGGCGCGTGGGCTTGTGGCCGCGCTCGACCCAGGCGGCGATGGCGCCCATGCGGTCGAAGTTGTCGGGTCCGGGGCCGCCGGCGCAGTGATAGACGCCCGGCATCATGAACAGCGCAATCGACTGCTCCGCGCTCGGCCCAACTGTCTTCAGCACGTTGGCGTAGTAGATCGTGCTGAGCTGCGGCGGCACCTGGGGATCGGCCCAGCCGTGCCACATCAGCAGCTTCCCGCCGCGATTGAAGAACGGCGCCAGGTTGGGATCGTTGGATTTCATCACGCCCTGATCCGACGCGTCGATGCGATCCAACTCTGCGGCCAGGTTGAACGTGCGCGGGCTCCACGCCTTGTCGCCGTAGACGATGTTGGCGACGGCCGTCTGCGAGAGGCGCAGTGGCTGCGGGCCGCCCAGCACGTCCCACTCCAGCTCGGACCCCGGCGTCAGGTAGCCGGGGAAGATGGGTTCGTTGCTGCCCGGCCTCGTCAGCGGCGTCGTGATTGCCTTGGCCGAGGTGATCTGGGCCGGCGTGAGGCACGACGCGGAGTCGGCGCCCTTGCACGCCAGCGCGGAGAAGTCCACGCGTGCAGCTGGTGGGATCCTCCAGCACGCCGTCCACCACGCCGTCCTTGCCGTCGCAGGCCTTGAGCACGTGTTCGTGGATCATCGGGTACTTGCTGGGCGGTATCACGGCCTCCGGCGAGCGGTTCATCGTCAGGTTCAGCGCCAGCCGCGCGGCGTGGCTGCGTATCTGATCCCATGCCGCCGCACCGGCGACGATGCCGTCGAAGTCGGCCGGATAGCGCTGCGCGCTCGTGATCCCCTGGCGGCCACCCTGCGAACAGCCGTTGAAGTACGAGAACTGCGGCGCGCGGCCGTAGTGCGCGTCGATCACGCGCTTGGCGGCTACGGTCATCTCGTGGATGGCGCGATAGCCGAAGTCCACCAGCTTCTCCGGATGGCCGACGGCGAACTCGGCGTTGTTGCCGACGTGGCCGGTGTCGGTGCCCGCGGTCGCGTAGCCGTCCAGTACCGCGCGCGCCATCGCGGCGTACGGAAGCACGCCGGCGAAGCCGCCGTTGCCGACCGCCTGGAACTTGCCGTTCCACCCCGAAGCGGGCAGCCACACCTCGACTTTGATGTCGGAATCGCTGCTCGGCTTCAGCGTCAGCATCGCGCGGCAAAAGTCGGGCACACGCGCGTAGATCGGCGGTACCGGCGCAGCCGGCGCCAGGCCTGTCGGGACGAAGGTGCCCCTGGCGACGACCCCCACGCCGGTCACCGTGCCCGCCGGAATCGCCAGAGTGCTGAGGGCCTCGCAGGCGGTTGCGGCAGCGCTCGGAGCGGCCCCGATCAGGGACCAGCCAATGGCAACCACGACACCGAGACGGATGCTCATGCGGTGCTCCTTCTGCCTTCTAGCCTTTGCCTGCCTTTTGCCTTCCGCGAGCGCGAGTATAGCCCGCTCGCGGCGTATAGCCCCGCTCGCGGTACATTGACGCGCATGCCGCTTCGTTCGATCGCCGTGTGTGGCCTGGGAAGGGTCGGTATGGTTGCCGCCAAGCTCCTGCACGAGAGCGGGTTCCAGGTGGTGGGCCTGGACGTCCGCGGCCAGTCCGGCCCCGCGGCGTTCGCCTGCCGAGCCGTGGACCTGGCCTCGAATCGACGGCATCGGCGGCGCGCTGGACTCCTGCGACGCGGTCCTGTCGTGCCTGCCGTACCGCTTGAACCGTGACCTGGCCGCCGCCGCGCACCGGCTCGGCATCCACTACTTCGACCTCACCGAGGACGTCTCCACCACGTTGGCGGTGAAGGAGCTGGGCGCGACGGCGCGCGGCGTGATGGCGCCGCAGTGCGGCCTCGCGCCGGGGTTCATCGGCATCGTCGGCGCGGCGCAGGTCGGGCAGTTCGACACCTGCCGGTCGCTGCGGCTGCGAGTGGGCGCGCTGCCGCAGAACCCCACCGGCCTGATGGGCTACGCCTTCAACTGGTCGCCCGAGGGCGTGGTCAACGAGTACCTGAACGACTGCGAGGTGATCGAGGACGGCGAGCGCAAGTGGGTGTCGTCCATGGAATGGCACGAGCTGCTCTATGTGGAGGGCGTCGCGCTCGAGGCGTTCACCACCTCGGGCGGCCTCGGCACCATCTGCGAGACCTTTCACGGCCGCGTGGCCAACATCGACTACAAGACCATCCGCTACCCCGGTCACATGAAGCTGATGAACTTCTTCTTTCACGAGCTGCTGATGCGCGAGCGCCGCGAGCTGGCCGGCGAGATCCTGACCAACGCCAAGCCGCCGGTCGGCGCCGACGTGGTCTACGTGCACGTGTCGGCCGAGGGAACGATCGACGGCCGGCTGCAGCGCCAGGAGTTCGTGCGCGCCTACCGGCCACGGCAGGTGGCAGCGCGTCAGGAGAGCGCCATCGCCTGGACCACCGCTGCGTCGGCCGTGGCCGTGATCCAGCTGGTCCACGACGGCGTGCTGCCCCAGCGCGGCTTCCTGAAGCAGGAGGAAATTCCGCTGGAAGCGTTCTTGTCCACCCCCACAGGTTCGCTCTTCTCGTGAGGCCTGGCAGCCCGGTAGCCCGGAGCCCGGAGCCCTACATCGATTGCTCGATGAGGTCTGCCACGTCTGCGGCAATCGACAGGCACGACGTCAGCCCCGGCGACTCGATGCCCGCCACCTGGATCAGGCGCGGGCAGTGGGCGTCGCGGCCGATCATGAAGTCCGCGAACGACTGATCCGGCGGGTGGAGCTTGGCGCGGATGCCGCTGCCGCCGAGCCGCAGATCGTCGAGCGTCAGCTCCGGCAGCAGCTCCCGCGCCGGCGCCAGGAAGTCCTCCACCGGGTAGCGGCCGTCCTCGTAGTCGTCCTTGCGGTCCTGAAACCGGACGGTGGGCCCCAACGTCACGTTGCCGAAGATCGTCTTGGTCAGGTGCACGCCCAGGCTGTGGCCGTGCGCGTGGGGCAGCGGATACACCAGCCCGTTGACGAGCGCCCGCTTGGCCGGCGACAGCTCCACGTACTCGCCGCGGCAGGGGTAGATGCGAAACGGCTGTCCGCCCAGCAGCGCCGAAACCTCGTCGGCGAACAGGCCGGCGGCGTTCACGACCACCCGGGCCTGGATGGCTTCGGCCGGCGTGCGCAGCGTCACGGCGTTCGGCGCCCACGTCGGCGCCGATCAGCGGCGAGCCCGGCAGCACGAAGGCGCCAGCGTCGCGGCAGCGGCGCGCCAGCGCCTGGACCAGCCCCTCGGCGCTGAGGATGCCGGTGTTGGGCGAGAACAACGCGGCGTGGGCGCGAACGTGGGGCTCGCGCTCGGCGACGAACGCGCGATCGACCAGCCGAAGTCCCTCGACGCCGTTGGCCTCGCCCTTGAGCCGGATGCGATCCAGCTCGCCGATCTCGTCATCGTTCTGCGCCACGATCAGCTTGCCGCAGCGGCTGTGCGGCACGCCGTGGCTGGCGCAGAACTCGTAGAGCAGACGCGCGCCCCGCACGCAGTGCCTGGCCTTGAGCGAGCCGGCCGGGTAGTACATCCCGGCGTGAATCACCTGGCTGTTG
The DNA here is from genome assembly GCA_963713655.1 of uncultured Acidobacteriota bacterium. Classification (GTDB taxonomy): domain Bacteria; phylum Acidobacteriota; class Vicinamibacteria; order Vicinamibacterales; family UBA2999; genus CAWEBF01. The sequence continues at coordinate 37,169 of CAVQMT010000040.1, read as the reverse complement.
TGGGTGCTGGTGCCGAGGCCGGGGCGCGGCTCGCGCTCCAGCACGCAGACGCTGCGCCCGCGTGAGGCGATGGCCGCGGCGGCGGCCAGGCCCACGACTCCGGCGCCGATGACGGCGGTGTCGATCTGTTCCATGTCGCTGGATACGATTGAGCAGCTCGGCTGCGGTATCGGATGCGTGGATCGTGCTTCTGACGCCGTAGCCGACACCGCCGTTATCGAATGAATCCACGCACCGCGTGCTGGTGACCGGCGCCAACGGTCAGCTGGCCCACCACATCGTCCACGCGTTCGCCGACCACGCGGTCACGGCGCTCGACCGGACAGCAGCTCGATCTGACCGACCCCGACGCGGTGCGGCGGGCCGTGGCAGCAGGCGACGCCGACGCTGATCGTCAACTGCGCCGCGTTCAACAACGTCGACGGCGCCGAGGACCGGCCGCTCGAGGCGCTGGCCGTCAACGCCTTCGCGGTGCGCAGCCTGGCCCGCGCGGCCCAGGCCGCCGACGCGACCCTGGTGCACTACAGCACCGACTTCGTGTTCGACGGCGCCGCCAGCACGCCCTACGCAGGAGACGGACCCGCCGGCGCCGCAAAGCACCTACGCCGCGTCGAAGCTGCTGGGCGAGTGGTTCGCGATGGACGCCCCGCGAGCGCTGGTGCTGCGCGTCGAAAGCCTGTTCGGCTCGCCGTCCGGGATGGACCGGCCGGCGCGGCACGGTGGACGCCATCGTGGACGGCATCCGGGCCGGCCGCGAGGTGCCGGTGCTCACGGACCGCGTGGTCTCGCCCAGCTACTCACCCGACGTCGCCGCGGCGACGCGCCACCTGGTCGAGCTCGGCGCGCCCTCGGGCGTGTATCACTGCGTCAACGCCGGCCACGCCACCTGGGAGACCGTGGCGCTCGAGATCGCGCGCCAGCTTGGCGTCGAGCCCCGATTGAAGCGGCTGACCACCGACCAGCTGACGCTGCGCGCGGCCCGGCCGCGCTACTGCGCGCTGTCGACGACGAAGCTGGTCGCGCGGGGCTTCGTGATGCCGGCGTGGCAGGACGCGCTCGCGCCGCTGGCTCGCATATACGAATGGAACGATCTGCATGGCTAAGCGCGCAATCATCTCGGGCATCACCGGACAGGACGGTTCGTATCTCGCCGAGCTGCTGCTCGAGAAGGGCTACGAGGTCACCGGCATCGTCCGGCGGTCCAGCTCGCCCAACATGTGGCGGATCGAGCACCTGCTCGACCGCATCACGCTCCGGCCCGCGGATCTGCTGGATCAGCTGTCGCTGATGCGCGTCATCCAGGACGTCAAGCCGCACGAGTTCTACAACCTGGCGGCGATGTCGTTCGTGCCGGCGTCGTGGGATCAGCCGCTGCTGACGGGCGAGTTCAATTCGCAGGGCGTCACCCGCCTGCTCGAGGCGGTCCGGCAGGTGGACCCGGCGATCCGGCTGTATCAGGCGTCGTCGAGCGAGATGTACGGCCGCGTCCGCGAGGTGCCGCAGACCGAGCTGACGCCGTTCTATCCGCGCAGCCCGTATGGCGTCTCGAAGGTGTTCGGCCACTACATCACGGTGAACTACCGCGAAAGCTACAACATGTTCGCGGTGTCCGGCATCCTGTTCAACCACGAGTCGCCGCGCCGTGGGCTCGAGTTCGTGACCCGCAAGGTCACCGACGGTGTGGCCCGGATCAAGCTGGGGAAGAGCGACCACCTGGCGCTCGGCAACCTGGACGCCCGGCGCGACTGGGGCTTTGCCGGCGACTACGTGCGCGCCATGTGGCTGATGCTGCAGCAGGACACGGCCGACGACTACGTGATTGCCACCGGCGTCAGCCACTCGGTGCAGCACCTGGTGGAAACCGCCTTCGGCCACGTGGGCCTCGACTGGAAGAAGCACGTGCGCACCGACCCGGCGTTCCTGCGTCCGGCCGAAGTGGACCACCTGATCGGCGATGCGTCGAAGGCCCAGGCCAAGCTGGGGTGGAAGCCGTCGGTGAGCTTCGAGCAGCTGATCGGCCATGATGGTGGACGCCGACCTCGAGCGCCACGCGCCGTCCGACTGCGCCGCGCCGACTTACGCGCGGCGGCGCGATAGCGGCGTAATCGAGGTAGGTGAACAGCAGCCGGTTGATCTTTTCCGCGTTGGCGTTCAGCACGTCGGCGGCGTCGCCCAGCGCCGCGCCCGCCACCCGCTGCAGCTTCTCGTGCTCGGGGTAGGGCGACCGGTAGCGAATCTCCACGTGCTCGAAGCCGCTGGCCAGGAGCAGGTATTTCAGCGTCTCGGGGTGCAGCGGCCGCACGTGCGTGATGTCGCGGATGTAGCTTTCGAAGAACGCGAACCAGCACGCCGGGTTGATGGTCTCGAGCACCACCACCGAGCCCGGCCGCAACGCCGCCCAGGCGGCATCCAGCAGGTTCGTCAGATAGCCGGGATCGACATGCTCCACCACCTGCGCGGCCAGCAGGCCGCCGAGCGAACCGGCGGGCTGCGCGCGCAGATACGCCAGCGCGTCTGCGCGTCGAGGCCGCCAGCCCTTTCTGCCGGCACACCTCGACCATCGACTCGTTGACGTCGATGCCCCTGCGCGCTGACCCCGCGCTCGGCCAGCAGCGCCAGGAACTCGCCGCGGCCGCAGCCCACGTCCAGCACGTCGGACGCGCCGGCGAACAGCTCCGCATAGGGCAGCAGCCGCGCGCGGATCTCCTCGGGCGAGCCGCGGAACTGATCCTCGAAGCCGACGTACTTGTGGCTCAGCGCGGCGGCCGGCGGGGCCGTCGTGCCGTCGGCCGCTCGCCACGCCGGCCGACGGCTCGCGCCCACCGGCGCCGCTCCGCCGCGGACGCGGTCGATCTCGCGCGCCAGGTCGTGGTTGGACTGGCGCAGCACGCCCAGCGCCGTCCGCAGCTCCTCGTGCTCGGCGCGCATGCGCGCCATCTCGCCTTCCATCCGCCGCTCGCGCGCCGCCAGCGCCTCGCGGTGACGCTCCACGTCGTCCAGCGCCCCCAGCACCGGCCCGGCCGCTTCGTTCAGCGTGTTGACGAACTGCACCACCGAGGCGTTGAAGTGTTCCTGCGTGCCGAGCAGGCGCGCCAGGAAGCGGCGGATACGGTACAACCCGCGGTGCTTCAGCGAGCCGCTGGCGGGCGCGGCTCCGCCGAACAGCCAATCGCGGTTCAGCCGATCGACCAGTTGCTTATAAGCGGTGTTGGTGTCGATGGGGCTCGTGCGGCCGGCCTCGTCGTCCATGCGTGCGGCTAGCGCCCCACCATGCCTTCGACAGGACTGCTGGCCGTCGCGTACATCTTCCGCGGGATGCGGCCGGAAAGATAGGCCAGCCGGCCGGCAATCACCGCGTGGCGCATGGCCTCGGCCATCTGCACCGGCTGCCCGGCGCCGGCAATGGCGGTGTTCATCAGCACGCCGTCGGCGCCCAGCTCCATCGCCAGCGCGGCGTCGGAGGCCGTGCCCACGCCCGCGTCCACGATCACCGGCACCTTCGAGAACTCGCGGATGATGCGGATGTTGTTGGCGTTCTGGATGCCCGAGGCCCGAGCCGATCGGCGCCCCCAGCGGCATCACCGCCGAGGCGCCGGCTTCTTCCAGCTTGCGGCAGGCGATCGGGTCGTCGTTGGTGTAGGGCAGCACCACGAAGCCGTCCTTCACCAGCGCCCGGGTGGCTTCGATCAGCGCCTCGTTGTCGGGGAAGAGCGTCCGCTCGTCGCCGATCACTTCCAGCTTCACCCAGTCGCCGAGGCCCGCCTCGCGGCCGAGCTTCGCGGTGCGGATCGCCTCGTCGGCGGTGTAGCAGCCGGCGGTGTTCGGCAGCAGGAAGATGCGCTCCTCGTCGATGTAGTCCAGCAGCGACTCGCGCGACCGGTCCGAGATGTTCACGCGCCGGACGGCCACCGTGACCATGTCGGCGCCCGACGCTTCATGGGCCTGCCGCATGACGGTGTGGGACGAGTACTTGCCGGTCCCGACGATGAGCCGCGAGCGAAACGTGCGGCCCGCGATGACGAACGGTGTGTCCATGGTTGTCGGGCTAGCCGCCGCCGACGGCGTTGACGATCTCCACGCGATCGCCTTCCTGGACCACCGCCGACTCGAACGTGCGGCGCCTGATGATCTCGAGGTTGTGCTCGATGGCCACGCGCCGGGGGTCGATGTCGAGCCGGGCCAGCAGGTCCAGCATCGTCATCGGCCGCTCCAGCTCGTACCGCTCGCCGTTGAGGGTGATCTGCACGTGCGGTGATGCCTCGTGTACGGCCAGCGTACCGTGGCGAATCAGACCAAGTCAACGCCCGGACCGAAGCTCAGACCCTGGGGTCTCGCCATGGAGTTTGACGGAGCTCGGCGGCTGAGGTACGTTCCATTGATTGGGCATGTTCCAGCGGGACCGACAGACTTCATGAACGCACCGAAACAGCCGATGCCGCTTGGCATCGAGGGGTTCACCTACGCGGACCTCTACGCTCCTGACCGTCTTCGCGACCTCTACGACGAGTTCTGCCGGCAGACTGCCGAGTTCGACCCGGCGCTGTGGGCCGAGTGGGACGCCTATCGCGCCGCGCCCGACGCGCCGCGCCCCGCGCCCGTGGTCTCGAGCCTGATCGTGCGGATGGCCCCGCACGTGAGCCGGTTCGTCGGCCGGCTGTTCCAGGTGGAAACGCGCCGCCGGCGACCTGCGGGCGCACACGCACCAACTGGACCCCTTGTTCCGGTTCAAGGTCGGATTTCGTCCGCAAGCGCGCGCTGCCGCTGGTCAAGGGCGGCGCGCACGTGCCGCGCGATCCCGGCCGACGTGGCCGTGGTCGATCGGCTGGTCGGCGCCGTTCGTGGACCTGGACGGCGAGCGTGCGGTCGCGGCAGCCGGCTGCGCGCTGCTGGACCGCGAGGCGGCGCTGCGCGAATCGGGGTCGGAGGCGGACAAGGCGGCCGTCGCGGCGGATATCGACGCGCTGAAGCGCTGGTGCGCCTCGTGCCTGCACGATCCGATGTTCCGCGGCTGGGTGACGCTGCACTTCCCGGAGACGGTCGACTATCAGCACCTGGTGCAGGTGCAGCGCCCGCGGGCCGACCTGCCCGAGGCGATGATCGGCCCGGACCAGCTGCTGCGCCGCCGCGACGGGTTCGCCCTGACCGACCCGCGCTGGAGCGTCCGCGAGGTGCTGACCGACGTCCACTACTGCGTGCTGTGCCACGAGCGCGACAAGGACTCGTGCTCGAAGGGGCTGCGCGACAAGACCGGCACCATCACCTCGAACCCGCTCGGCATCCCGCTGGCCGGCTGCCCGCTGGACGAGAAGATTTCCGAGATGCACATGGTGCGCAAGGCCGGCGACGCCATCGGCGCGCTGGCCATCATCGTCGTGGACAACCCGATGGTGCCCGGCACCGGCCACCGCATCTGCAACGACTGCATGAAGGCCTGCATCTACCAGAAGCAGGAGCCGGTGAACATCCCGCAGATCGAGACCGGCGTGCTGACCGACGTGCTGCGCCTGCCGTGGGGCGTCGAGATCTACGGGCTCCTGACGCGCTGGAATCCGCTGAACGTGCAGCGGCCCTACGCGCTGCCCTACAACGGCCGCAACGTCCTGGTCGTGGGCCTGGGCCCGGCCGGCTACACGCTGGCGCACTACCTGCTCAACGAGGGCTTCGGCGTGGTGGCGATCGACGGCCTGAAGATCGAGCCGCTGCCGGCGGACCTGACCGGCGAGCACGGCGCGCCGTCTGATAGAGCGGTGCCGCAGCCGATCGAGCACTGGGACGACATCTACGCGCGGCTCGACGAGCGCGTGCTCGAAGGCTTTGGCGGCGTGTCCGAGTACGGCATCACCGTGCGCTGGGACAAGAACTTCCTGACGCTGCTGCACCTGACGCTGGCGCGCCGCGACCGCCTGCGCATCTACGGCGGCGTCCGCTTCGGCGGCACGCTGCCGATCGAGGATGCCTGGGCGCACGGGTTCGATCACATCGCGATTGCCGCGGGCGCCGGCAAGCCGACCGTGATCGACATGAAGAACAACCTGGTGCGCGGCGTGCGCAAGGCCAGCGACTTCCTGATGGCGCTGCAGCTGACCGGCGCCTTCAAGCGCAACGCGCTGCCGAACCTGCAGGCGCGGCTGCCGGCGGTGGTCATCGGCGGCGGCCTGACCGGCATCGACACGGCCACCGAGCTGTTCGCCTACTACCCGATCCAGGTGGAGAAGACGCTCGATCGCTACGAGGCGCTGGTGGCCGAGCAGGGCGACGCTGCCGTCCGCGGGCCTGTACGACGCCGAGGAGCTGGCGATGCTCGACGAGTTCCTGGCCCACGGACGGGCGGTCCGCGCCGAGCGGCATGCGCGCCGATGCGGCCGGCGAAGCGCCCGACTTCGTGCCGCTGGTTCGCGGCTGGGGCGGCGTGACGCTGGCCTACCGCAAGAAGATGACCGACTCGCCGGCCTATCGGCTGAACCACGAAGAAGTGATCAAGGCGCTCGAGGAAGGCATCTGGTTCGCCGAGAACCTCGACCCGCGAGAGATCGTGGCCGACGAGCACGACCACGTCCGCGCGCTTCGCATGGTGGGGCCGTCAGGCGCCGTCGAGCTGCCGGCGCGAACGGTCCTGGTGGCGGCGGGCACCTCGCCGAACGTCACCTACGAGAAGGAGCGGCCGAAGCACGTTCCAGCTCGACGCGAAGAAGCGCTTCTTCCAGGGCTTCCGCGCCGAGAAGGCCGACGGCGGCGTCACGCTGGTGCCGGACCCGGGCGGGTTCTTCACCTCGTACAACGACGAAGGGCCGCCTGATCTCGTACTACGGCGACAACCATCCGCGCTACGCCGGCAACGTCGTCAAGGCGATGGCGTCGGCCAAGGACGGCTACCGCCACGTGGCGGCGCTGTTCGACGACGCAGCCGCGCCGCGTCGATCCGGCGGACGCAGGCGCTGCGCGACGCGGCGTGGTCGCGGCTGGTGCAGCGCGCTCGACAGCGAGCTGCTGGCCACGGTGGAATGGGTGGAGCGCCTCACGCCGACCATCGTCGAGGTCGTGGTGCAAGGCGCCCGCCGCGGCGCGCCACTTCAGCCCCGGCCAGTTCTACCGCCTGCAGAACTTCGAGGCGCTGGCCACGCGCGCCAGAGTGCCCGGCGAGCCGCCGCTGTTGATGGAAGGCCTGGCGCTCACCGGCGCCTGGGTGGACAAGGAGAAGGGGCTGCTGTCGATGATCGCGCTCGAGATGGGCGTCTCGAGCCGGCTGATCGCCTATCTCAAGCCGGGTGAGCCGGTGGTGGTGATGGGCCCCACCGGCACGCCGACCGAGATTCCGCACGGCGAGCACGTCCTGCTGGCCGGCGGCGGCCTCGGCAACGCCGTGCTGTTCTCGATCGCGAAGGCGCTGAAGCAGAACGGCAACCACGTGGTCTACTTCGCCGGCTACAAGAAGGGCGAGGACCTCTACAAGCGCGAGGAGATCGAGGCGTCCACCGACCAGGTGATCTGGAGCACCGACATCGGGCGCGCCGATCGCGCCGGGCCGGCCGCAGGACACGCACTTCCGCGGCAACATCGTGCAGGCGATGGTCGCCTATGCCAAAGGCGAGCTCGGCGAGCTGCGCGTGCCGCTGTCCAGCGTGTCGCGGATCATCGCCATCGGATCGGACCGCATGATGGCGGCCGTGAAGGCCGCGCGCCACGGCGTGCTGGCGCCGTATCTCAACCCCGGCCACGTCGGCATCGCCAGCATCAACTCGCCGATGCAGTGCATGATGAAGGAAGTCTGCGCGCAGTGCCTGCAGAAGCACGTGGACCCGGCGACCGGGCAAGGAAGAGTTCGTCTTCTCGTGCTTCAACCAGGATCAGGAGATGGACCGCGTGGATTTCCCGAACCTCAACGCGCGGCTGCGGCAGAACACCGTGCAGGAGAAGCTGTCGAACCTGTGGCTGGACCACCTGCTCGAGACCGTCGACCTGCCGCACGTCTAGTCGAGCGGTAGTATGCTGCGGCCATCATGGCCAAGGTCCGCGCTCGACTTCTCGTCATCGTCGCCGCCCTGTGTGCCGCCGCCGGCGCATCGGGCCCGGCGGCGCAGGCGCCACCGCCCCTGCGCCTCTACGTGTTCGACGGCGGCGTGCTGGAATCGGACCCGGCACGCTATCGCCTGACCAAGGAGGATGTGTCGGCGACGCAGCTGTCGATCGCGTCGTTTCTGGTCGTCCACCCGCGCGGCGTGCTGCTGTGGGACACGGGCGCCGTGCCGGACGGAGAGTGGACACCGACCGGCATGCCGGTCGTCCATCGCCTGACCCTTCCGGACGGCCAGCCGCGCCAGGTGACGCTGCGCGCCACGCTGGGTGCACAACTCAAGGCCGCAGGGTTCGCGCCACGCGAGGTGACGCACCTGGCGCTGTCGCACTATCACTGGGATCACACCGCGAACTCGAATGCGTTCGCCGCCGCTCAGTGGCTGGTGCGGCCGGCCGAACGCGACGCGATGTTCGCGGAAAAGCCGGTTGGTGCCGTGCGTCCGCAGCTCTTCGACAGCCTGAAGCAGGCCAGGACGGTCCTGCTCCAGCAGGACGAGCACGACGTGTTCGGCGACGGCGCCGTGATCATCAAGTCCGCGCCGGGACACACGCCGGGCCATCAGGTGCTGCTCGTCAAGCTCCCGAAGACCGGCCCCGTCGTCCTGTCGGGCGACCTGTATCACTACCCCGAGGAGCGCACGATGAACCGGCTGCCGGTGACCGAGATGAGCGCCGAGCAGACGGCGGCGTCGCGCAAAGCCGTCGAGGTGTTCCTGCAGCGCACTGGCGCGAAGCTGTGGATCCAGCACGACCTGACGGCGCATCGGCGCTTGCGCCTGTCGCCCGAGTTCTACGATTGACGGTCTGATAAATTCGTTGCATCGTTCCGACCCGTTCGCCGCGTGCCCGCTCTGTGGAGACGCCGGCTTTCGCGAAAATATACCGGTTCGAGCCGGCGTTGTGGATTCCGGGACGAGGTCGTTCGCTGCGCCGGCTTGCGGCGCTGTCTACAAGAAGCCGTCGGCCGACTGCCAGGCCGCTCTGGGACTACTATCGCGACGCAGCTACCGGGACCTGCACTACTGGTCCTTCGAGGAGCCGGCCGCTGCGCGCGCTTCGGCGGATCCGGGACTGCGTTGATCTCGGTGGTCGGCGACGTCTGGTCGCCCGTCGCTCCTGGAAGTCGGCTGCGGAACGGGCCAGTTCCTCCAGCTGGCGCAGCAGCGCGGCTTCCACGTGTCCGGCGTCGAGCTGAACGCAGGGCACGCCGAGCCAGGCTCGCGAGCGGACTGGCGGCAGTCCGATTCTCTGCGGCGACTTCATGACCCAGGAGTCGTTCAGCCGCCGGTTCGACGTGATCGCCATGCTGGATCTGATCGAGCACCTCCCGGATCCGCTGGCGGCGCTGCGCCGGAGCTACGAGTTGCTGCAGCCGGGCGGCTACCTGGTGGTCTACACACCCGAACCACGGCGGCATCACCGCGCGGGTGGCCGACTTGGCGTACCGGGCCAGCGGCGGCTCGATTGCCGGACCTGTGAACGAGATCTTCGACTGCCTGCACGTGGTCTTCTTCGACGTCGACAGCCTCCGGTCTGCTCTCGAGCGATCCGGCTTCCGCATGGTCAAGCTGTGCCAGTCGCCATACGACCCGGCGCGAAACGATCAAGCCACCGGGGCTTCGGCCGTGGCCGTGCGAGTGCTGGAGGCGCTCGGCTCGGTGTGCTTCGGGCAGTTTCGGATGCTCATGTTCGGCCAGAAGCCGTCGGCTGAAGCCGGGCTGACGGAAACGGGGCGCGCCGCGGCGCATGATGCCCGCGCCTAGGCGAAGGCGAGCGCCAGCACGACCCAGGGGACGACGGCAAAGCCGAGGCACCATCCGGTAGCCACCGCGAGCACGCGGAACGACGTGGTGGCGAACAGCACCACGCCGCACAAGCAGGCGAGGGATTTCGCCGCCAGCAGGGCCGGTGCCGGGCCAATGGCGCTCATGAGCGTCGCCAGCCATGAGTTGAACTCGATGTGCACGCCAAAACGTGAAACGCCCCAGTAGGTCAGCATCCCGTCCAGGACCTGGGTGGCGACGAAGATTGCGAGCACGATTGGGGCTTGATGGGCCGAGTTCACGTCCGTTTCTCCCGCACGGGCGATGCCAGCCGGGCCAGGGCGCCTGCGGCGGCAAAACCCTCGAAATCCCAGGGATTGTGGCGTTTCGGCTAGCGCCGGGCGGAACCTTCTGTTCCTGCTTACGGCTCCAAAAGTCTCCCTCAGCGGAGATGTCTTTGGCCGACCACGGCCGCACCCAGCAGGCCCGCGGCAGGTGTCACGATGACGTGCACCGGCACATCCGCGAGCAGCGAGCTCATCGGGGGCTTGTCGCGGAAGGCGTCCAGGAAGCCGGGCCATTGCAGCGCCGGCAGGATGCGGGGCGCGATGCCGCCACCGACGAACAGCCCGCCCGCGGCGAGGGAGCGCAGCGCCAGGTTGCCAGCCTCGCTGCCGTAGGCTGACACGAAGAGCGTCAGCGCCTCGTGGCACCGCTCGCAGCGGCGCTCGAGTCCCGCGGCGGTGACCGTGGCCGGCAGATCGAGCCCGTCCGGCGCCGCCTCGCAGGGGTCATCGCGATGCGTCAGTTGGTGCAGGTGCGCCAGCCCTGGGCCGCTCAGCACGTGCTCGACCGTGGCGCGGCCGTACTCCTGGCGCAGCATTCGCACCAATTCGTCCTCACGTCTGTGGCGCGGAGCGAAGTCCGCGTGTCCACCCTCGGACGCGCAGGCCAGGGGCCGGCCGCCGACGCGCACCAGCTGCGCCTGGCCCAGGCCGGTGCCCGCCGCGATGACCGCCATCACGCCGTCGGGCCGCGGCCGGCCGGGCTGCAGCGTCACCACTTCGTCAGCGTCCAGCGCGTCCAATGCATAGGCAAGCGCCTCCACGTCATTCAACAGCTGGACCGGCGCACCCAGGACGCGGCTGGTGCGGTTCGCGTCAACCGTCCAGGAATGGTTGGTCAGCTGCGCCACCTGGGCCACCACCGGCCCCGCCACGCCGAAGGCCGCGGCCGACACCGGCCGTTCCTCTCCATCGGTGCGCAGGAAGTCGACCACAATCGCGTCGAGCGACGAGCCGGGATCGGTGTCGTAGCGGCGCTCGCGCGATCAGTCGCGGCCGCCGCGGAGCCGGCTCGAAGAGACCCAGAAGTGTCTTGGTCCCACCGATGTCACCGGCCAGCAGACGTCCAGAACTAGCCACAGGCTCCCTGCGAGTGAGTGATATACGCGCTCAGAGCCTGGATTATAGTGAAGGCGCGTGAGGACCAACGCTGCCGCCTCCAAGCGTCATGTGCTGGGTCGGTATCGGCATCTTCGCGAGGACCATCTCCGCTACATGGAGAAGTGCGGCCTGGTTCGTCCGTCGGCGGACGGCACCGGCAACACCGTCTACTCGTTCGCCGATCTCGGCTTGCTGCGACAGACCGACGCCGAGATGGCCACCGGCGTGCCCTTCCGCCGCGTCCTGCGGGCGCTGATGGCGACGCGGGACGGCCAGTTGGCGTTCGATTTCCGCCTCGACGCGCCGCCGGCGAAGGTGCTGCGGCTCACGCGGCCGGATCCGCCGCCGCTGATGGCGCTGATGGGCGCGGTCGAGCAGCCGCCGGACATCTCGGCCGAGCAGTACTTCCATGCGGCGTCGGTGTTGGATGACGGCACGACCGAGCACGCGGAAGACGCGATGAACGCCTACCGGCGGGCGCTGGAAGTCGATCCCGTACCTGGTGCCGGCGCTCATCAATCTGGCGAACCTGCACTACTCACGCGACGACGCCATCGAAGCGCAGGCGCTCTACGAACGCGCCGTCTCGCTCGAACCGCACGTGTTCGAAGCCCACTTCAACCTGGGCAACATCTTCCACGACCTCGGCCGTTACACCGAGGCGCAGGGCTGCTACCGCGAGGCCATCCGGCTGAATCCGGCGTACGCCGAGGCGCACTTCTATCTGGCGGTGACGCTGGAGAAGGCGGGCCGCTCACAGGAAGCGCGCAGCCACTGGAAGGCGTACCAGCAGCTGGCACCCGACGGCGAGTGGGTGCATCTCGCGAAAGAGTTCTCGGATTAGGCCGAGAACTCTTTCGCCTCAGTCTTCGGTCTTCAGTCTTCGGATCTTCGGTCTGCAGTCGCGCTGCCATTTCCCTGACGCCTGGCGGAACTCGACGGCGAGCAGGCCGAGCCGAGCTGTAGCCGTAGCCGTTCAGTATCCCCACTCGTCCGTGCGCTCGCGCTTCTTCGGCACCCGGCGCAGCTTGTAGTACTGGCAGTCGCCGCACCACGCCTCGGGATCAAAGCTGGAAGTGCCCGCGTAGGGCTTCACTTCGCGGTGGGTGCAGAACTCGACGCTTCCGGCCTCCGAGGGCTGTTGCCAGCGGCAGGTCTTGAACCGCTGCGCCGCGGGCGATCCTGGAGGCGTCGTGTCCTCGGGCACCGACGGCTTCCGCCGGCACGTCCGGCGGCGGCGTCGCGATGTCGATAGTCCTTATTGAAGTCGGATGCCAACGGCTTTCTCCAGCGCGCGCAGTGCGCGCGTTTCTTCCGGCGCCACCAGCGTCAGGGCGCTTCCAGTGGCCTCGGCCCGGCCGGTTCGGCCCACGCGGTGCACGTAGGCCTCCGGCGTGTCGGGCACTTCGAAATTGACCACGTGGGCGATGCCTTCGATGTCCAGACCGCGCGCGGCCACGTCGGTGGCCACCAGCACGGGGTAGGTGCCGGTACGGAATCCCTCCACTGCGGCCATGCGTTGCTGCTGCGTGCGATCGGCGTGCAGCGCCGCGGCACGAATCCCCATGCCCGAGAGGCGCGTCGCCAGGCGATCGGCGCCGATCTTCGTCCGGCAGAAGATCAGCACCGGCCCCTCTGACTCTTCGCGCAGCCACTGCGCGAGCCACTTGGTTTTTTCCGCCGAGGGCACCTCCTGCACGGCGTGCGTGATGGTCTGCGCCGGGCCGCCGCGCCGGCCCACCTGCACGTACTTCGGTTCACGCAGGAACTCCTGCGTCAGCTTCAGCACCTCCGCCGGCATCGTGGCGGAGAAGAGCAGCGTCTGCCGCGTCGCCGGCAGCGCCGCGAGGATCCGCTGCACGTCGGGCCAGAAGCCCATGTCCAGCATGCGGTCGGCCTCGTCCAGCACCAGCACTTCGAGGCCCGAGAAGCTCGGCGTGTCGTGCCGCATGTGATCCATCAGCCGGCCCGGCGTGGCCACCACCATGTCCACGTGCGCCTTCAGCGCGCGCTCCTGCTGATCCATCGGCACGCCGCCGTAGACGGCGATGCTCGACACCGTGGTGTGATACGTCAGCCCCTGCACCTGGTCTTCGATCTGCACCGCCAGCTCGCGGGTGGGCGCCAGCACCAGCGCGCGCGTGCGCGGCGGCACGGGCGCGGGCTCGTTGAGGAAGCGCTGCAGGATCGGCACCAGGAACGCGGCCGTCTTGCCGGTGCCGGTCTCGGCGCACGCGATCACGTCGGCGCCGGTCAGCGCCAGCGGGATCACGCCGCTCTGCACCGGGCGCGTGTCGGACCATCCGAGGTCCTTGATGCCGCTCAGCAGACGCGTGTCCAGGTTGAGCGAATCGAAGTTGAGCGGCGCGGGATCGAAGAGCGCCAACTCGTAGGGATTGGTCCCGGACTCGAGCGGCTTCGGCGCTGCCGCCGGTCGCCGGCCACTGGACGGTCCGCGGCGTCCGCGCCGCCGGGGGGGCGAGGATGAAGTAGGGGTACTCAAGGGATGGCGCGCTACCGGGCGCGAAACGTGATGATGCCGCGGACGGGATCGTAGGGCGAGACGCCGACAGTGACGCGATCGCCCGGCACAACCTTGATTCGGAACCGTCGCATCCGTCCGCTGAGCTGGGCCAGCACTTCGTGGCCGGCGTCGCACTGCACTCTGTAGAGACCACCCGAGTGAACGGCCACCACCGTTCCTTGCATGTCGATCAAATCGTCCTTGCTCAAATCGCTCGTCCTTTTTTCACGCGCATAAGCAATCAGTGTGCCACAGGGACAGCAGGGGGGCAAGCTTCAGGTGCAGTGCGCAGAATACTGAGGAATTACAGCGATCGTACCGCCGATTCGACGCGTTCGGCCAGGACGGCGTAGTCGTCCCCGTGCAGCGCCAGGGGCGCCCCGAACGCCACGCGCACCCGGCCGGGCCGCGCAAACGTCGAGCCTGTCGGCAGGATGCGGTCCACGTCGTCGATCCGCACCGGCACCACCGGCACGTCCAGCCGTGACGCGATCATGCCGATGCCGCCGCGGAACGGCTTGATGTCGCCGGTCGCTGGACCGCAGGCCCTCCGGGAAGATCAGGACCGACCACCCACCGCCCGTCAGCTCGCCGATGTACTTCAGCGTCTGGCGCGCGCCCGCCTCGCGCTGGGGTATCGGGAACGCGTTGAAGAAGAACGACGCCAGGTAATAGTTCAGGGAGTTCGAGAGCCGCGCCCGCCACGGTTGGCCTTCCGGGAAGAAGTGGGCCTTGAAGAACTCCTTCGCCATCGCCGGCGCCACCCGCGCGCGCAGCCGTCCAGGCAGCGCGGCCAGGATCACCGGGCACGTCGAAGTGACTCTGGTGGTTCGATGCGAACACGACCGGGCCCGCGCAAGTCCTCCAGGTGTTCGCGGCCTTCGACTCGGGCGTGCGCGAACACGCGGGCGAGCGGCAGAATCCACAGCGCCTGCGACAGCCGGCGCAGCAGCCAGACGGGCCACCGCCGGTTCCACGACGGAAAGTCCACCGGCTGCTCCACGCGTGTCGCCCTCGGGCCTGGCCGCGACCAGCTCCTTGAGCTGGGCGACGCTGGCAGCCTGCGCAAAGCGAGCTTCGTCGAAACGCACCTGGAACGAGTCCTCGAGCGCGACCATCAGCTCGACACGCTCGAGCGAGCTGAGGCCCAGCTCGTCGATCGTCGTCCCCTCGTTCACCCGCCGCCCGTGCGTGAAGCGCTGGAGCAGCGACTCGACGGAGTCGGCGGTGGCCGCAGTCACCGGCCGCGCGCCCGTGGCCACCCATTCATGGATCGCCGCGCGCCGCAGCTTGCGCGTGCCTTCGGTGCGCGGCAGGCCGCCGGTGGTCCATGCCGACGCCGTACGAATGCGCTGGTGGTCCTGGAGCGCCGCATTCGCTCCCCGGATCACGGCGTCGAGATCGGCGCCGGCGTCCAACACCACCACCGCGTGCACACGCTCCTGGGCGCCCTCGGTCACGCCGACAACGGCGGACTCGCGCACGCCCGGCTGCGCATCCACCACGCGCTCGACGTCTTCGGGGAAGACGTTGAGGCCGTCGGGCGTCACGATCATTTCCTTCTTGCGGCCCTTGATGAACACGCGGCCCTGCTCGTCGCGTGCGCCGATGTCGCCGGTGTGCAGCCAGCCGTCGGCGGCGAGCGCGCCCTCGGCGTCGCCGTAGTAGCCGCTGGTGACGTTCTCGCCGCGGACCAGGATCTCGCCGTCCTCCGCGATGCGCAGCTCCACGCCCGCAATGGGGGTGCCGACCGACCCTTTGCTGGTCTTGAAGGGGTGGTTCAAGGTCACGATCGGCGCCGTTTCGGTCAGACCGTAACCCTGGATGACGGCAAACCCCATCCGCCGCCAGAACTCCTCCAGATCGGCGGGCAGGGGGGCCGCCCCGACGACAAATGCCCAGAATTTCGGGCCAAAGGCCCGGTGAACCCTCCGGTACCGCCACCAACGGACCGGGATGGAGGTGCCGGCCGGCGGGCCTTCGGCGGCCTCCGGCATGTGCCGGAGCACGTGCTCACGCAGGACGTCCAGGATCTTGGGGACGCAGACCAGTACCGACACCCGGCGGGATCGGATCAAGTCGATCACGTCGTGCGGGTTCAGGCTGCGGGTGAAGATCACCGTCCCGCGCACCATCGGCGGGATGTTGGTGGCCATCGACTGGCCGAACATGTGGCTGAGGGGCAGCAGGTTCACGAACCGCAGCGGCAGGAACGGGCGGGCGTAGGCGCGGTACTTGAGGACCTCGCGTTCGACCGGCACGACGTTGGCCAGCACGTTGCGATGGCGGATGACGACGCCCTTGGGTTCGGCCGTGGCGCCGGAGGTGAAGATGATCTGCGTCAGATCGTCACGCGTGATCTCGACCTGCGGCACCGGACCGTCGGCGTTCCAATCCAGCTCCGCGAGCCGCCAGATCTCGGCGCCCGCGAACGCATCACCAAACGGCTGCACCTCGTCGCCCACCACCACGACGCTTGCATCGACCACGCCGCGCACGCGCGACGCGAACGCAGGCGACGAGCGGTAGTCGATCGGCACCACCACGACGCCCAGCAGCAGGCATCCCCAATAGCAGACGATCCACTCGGGGCGGTTCTCGCCCCAGACCAGTACTTTGTCGCCCTTGCGCAACCCGCGACCGCGCCAACCGGGCGGCGAACCCGCGCGCCGCCCTCCCTACATCGCTGTAGGTATGCGCGCGGCGGCGGTATCCGTCGTCATAGACAAGGAAGTCTCCCTGCAGGGTGACGAGATCGTTGAAGAAATCGAGGAGAGTCTCCCGACGCACCGGCAGCATTATCCGTCAGGCCTGTTGATTGATCTTGTCAACAGCTGAGATACGGATACAATTCGATTCCTTCGCATGCGGATCTTCCTCAGCGGCGCCACCGGGTACGTCGGCTCCGCGGCGCTCGGCGCGTTCGTGCGGCACGGTCATGAAGTGACGGCGCTCGTGCGTCAGCCCGGCAAGGCCGAGCGTCTCGCGAGCACGGGCGTGACCACGATCGTCGGCGACATCGCGAAGCCCGACTCGTACGTCGCGGTTGCGCGCACCTGCGAAGTGCTGGTGCACACCGCGTTCGATCGATCCGCGCGTGGTCCGCTGGTGGATGGCGCCGCCGTGGCGGCGCTACTCGACGTGGCGCGCGAACGCCGCCGCGACGGCCTGCCGGCCAGCATCCTCTACACGTCGAACACGTGGGTGCTCGGCGACCAGCCGGACGGCGCCACCGAGGAGGCGGCGCTGCGGCCGACGCCGTTTGTGGCGTGGCGCCTGGCCCAGGAACAGGCCCTGCTGAGCGATGCCCGCGCCGCCGGCGTGCGGGCCGTGATCGTTCGCCCCGGCATCGTCTACGGCGGTGCGGAAGGTCTGGTCGGGGAACTGCTGAAGAACGCCGCAAACGGCCTGATCCGGGTGGTCGGCGACGGCACCAACCGCTGGCCGTGCGTCTACGACCGCGATCTCGCCGACCTGTACGCCCGCCTGGCGGTACACCCCGACGCCGAGGGGATCTTCCACGCCACCGACCACGGCGACGAGCGGGTGCTGGACATCGTGGAGGCCATTGCGCACCACACGCGGCTGCGGCCGGAGGTGCGCCACGTGCCGCTGGCCGAGGCCCGCGCCAAGCTGGGCCCGTACGCCGACGCGCTGGCGCTCGATCAGGTGGTGCGCAGCCCGCGCGCCCGCGCGCTGGGGTGGACCCGACGTTGCATTCGATTACCGGCAGCGTGGTGCGCCTGCTCGAAGAGTTCAGGACCTCGCGCGAAGCCGCCTAGCCGGCGAGACTGCGCCTGGCTGGTCGCGTCTAGTCCTCGTCCGATCCTCTTCCTCGGCACCAGGCAGAAAGTCGAAGAACGCATCGAGACTGCGATCGAGCGCGCGGCGCAGCTGCGGGATGGTGCCGTCGATCGTGTGCAGCGTCACGTGGGCCGTCTCGCCGTCCGCGAGGTCGAGCCGCGCATCCTGCGTGTTCTTCAGCGTACCTTCGGGGATGAGCCGAATCCCGTAAACCAGCGTGTAGCGAGCCATGGCTCACTATAGAGCACTTATACTCCCCCCATGCGGCTGTCTTCCTTGCTGCTGACGTTGGTGCTGTCGTCGTGCGCGCCGTCGGCGCCGCCGCGCCGGCCGGTCCAGCGCTGGACGAGATCGAGCCCGCGCAGTTGCGCGCGCACCTCGAGTTCCTCTCGCACGATCTGCTGGAAGGCCGCGCGCCGTCGACCCGCGGCGGCGATCTGGCGGCAGAATATCTGGCGGCGCAGCTGGCGCTCGTCGGCTTCGAGCCCGGCGCTGCCGACGGTACCTACTTCCAACATGTCGCCGTGGTGGAGTCCGTCGTCGCGCCGTCGTTCACGCTGCGGGTCGGGACCGGCGCGCCATTCAAGTATCTGCAGGACGTGGTGGCGTTCAGCGGCGTGCAGGACCCGAAGGTGTCCACCGAGGGCGAGGTGGTGTTTGTCGGCCATGGCATCGTGGCGCCGGAATACAAGTGGAACGACTACGAGGGCGTGGACATCAAGGGCAAGATCGCGCTGGTGATGGTCAACGACCCACCGGCGACCGCCGACGAGCCGCAGCTCTTTGCCGGGCCGGCGCTGACCTACTACGGCCGCTGGACCTACAAGTTCGAGGAGGCGGCGCGGCAGGGCGCCGCCGGCGCCATCCTGATCCACACCGACGAATCCGCCACCTATCCGTGGCAGGTGGTGCAGACCTCCTGGAGCGGCACGCAGTACTCGCTGCCGGCGCAGGAAGGCCAGCCCGCGCTGCAGCTCAAGGCGTGGGTGACCAACGCCGCGGCGACCGAGATCGCCAGGCGCGCGGGCAAGGATCTGGACGCCTTGCGGGCCGCCGCTCGCATGCGCGGCAGCAAGCCGGTGCCGTTCGGCATTCGGGCGTCGTCCACCATCATGCAGACCGTCGAGCAGAAGCGCTCGCCGAACGTCATCGGCGTCCTGAAGGGCGCCGACACCACGCGCGCGCTGATCTACACCGCGCACTACGACCACTTCGGGATGCGCGCCGCCGCGTCCCGACGACAAGCCTGGATGCCGACCGCATCTTCAACGGCGCGATCGACAACGCATCCGGGTGTGCGGGGGCCCTGGAAATCGCCCAGGCGTTCGCGCGCGCGCCGGCGCGCCCGGCGCATTCCGTCTACGTGCTGTTTACGACCGCGGAGGAGTCGGGGCTGCTGGGCGCCGAATACTTCGCCGCCCAGCCGGTGCTGCCGCCGGCGCAGTGGCTGGCCAACATCAACATCGACAGCTTGAACATGGCGGGCCGCACCAAGGACCTGGCGCTGCTCGGCGCCGAACGCTCGACGCTGGGCAAGGTCGCACAGACGCTCGCCGAGAGTCGTGGCCGTGTGATCGGCAGTGATCCAGAGCCCGGTCGCGGCTACTTCTTCCGGTCCGATCACTTTCCGCTCGCCAAGATCGGCATCCCGGCGCTGTCGCTGTCCGACCCGACGCAGTATGTCGGCCAGGACCACGGCTACGCAAAGAAGATTCGCGATTACTACAACGAGGTGGACTACCACCAGCCGAGCGACGAGTTCCAGTCCACGTGGGACATGACGGGGGCGATCGAGGACATGCGGCTGCTGGCTGAATTGGGCTGGGCGATCGCCAACTCGTCTGAAGTCCCGGCGTACAACCGCCGGCGAACAGTTCGCGCGCCCCCGCCAGGCCGCGCCGCTAGAGACGACAGTGCTGGTCACCATCGACGACGTACGCGCCGCGGCCGCGCGCGTGGCAGGTGTCGCCCCGGAGACACCGCTCCGGCCCGTCGGGCCGGCCGCGCCAGGGGCGCAGCCGTTCGCGTTGAAGTGCGAGCACCTGGGGCCGATCGGCGCCTTCAAGCTGCGCGGCGCCTACAACCTGATGTCGCAGCTCACGCCGCAGCAGCAGGCGGCGGGTGTCGTCACCTATTCCTCCGGCAACCACGGCCAGGCCGTCGCGCGCAGCGCGCAGCTGCTCGGCATTCGCGCCGTGGTGGTGATGCCCACGCACGCGCCGGCGATCAAGGTCGAGAAGACGCGCGCCTATGGCGCCGAGGTGATTCTCGAGGGCACCACGTCGCTCGAACGCCAGGCCCGCGCCGAGGCCGAGGCCCGTGCACGCGGCCTGACGATGGTGCCGCCGTTCGACGACCCGCGGACGATTGCGGGCGCCGGGCACGGTGGGACTCGAGATCCTGGCCCGGGTGCCAGCGCTGCGGGCGGTGTTCGTGCCGATCGGCGGCGGTGGGCTGGTGTCGGGCGTGGCCGTGGTGGTGAAGGCTCTCCGCCCCGAGGCTGCCGTGATTGGCGTGGAACCCGAAGGTGCGGCGTGCATGACGGCGTCGCTGGCCGCGGGCCGGCCGGTCACGCTCGCGAGCACGGCCAGCATCGCCGACGGGCTGCTGCCGGTGCGGCCCGGCGACCTCACATTTCTGCACGTGGCGAGCCTGGTTGACGAGGTTCGGACGGTGGCGGACTCATCTATTGTCAACGCCATGCGCTGGATTTACGATTCCACGGGCATGCAGGTCGAGCCCAGCGGCGCCGTCAGCGTGGCGGCGGCCCTGGCGGCCGGGCCCGCCGAGCCCGGCGTTGTCGCGGTGATTTCCGGGGGAAACGTCGATCCGGCCGTGTTCCAGGCGCACAACGGCCGCCGTCCCAGGGGAACCTTTCAGCGCCTGAGCACGTCTCAGGCTAGCGAGAAACGACGATGGCACGCAGCACACTCGGCTCCGTGAAATTCCTCTTCATGGCCCCGGTCATCCTGGTGTTTCTGTTCATCATCAACCTGATGACGTCGCCAGGCCATTGGTGGGTGCAGTGGCCGGCGCTGGGCCTGGGCATCGCCTGGGTGATCAACCTGTTCAAGGTGATGCGCGCCCTGGTCGTCATGGGCGGCCTGGCGGGCCTGGCGGCCCTGGTGGCCTCGCGGCGCCGCTGGTAAGAACCTGGCCGAGGCTTCGCCTCTAAGTCCCAGACACCAGACGCCTGGCCGCGTCGAGCGCGGCTTCGAGCGTTTGTACCTCTCCGTCGAGTTGCCGCTCGTAGACCGCCTTCAGCACCTCGCCAACCCGCGGGCCGGGTTGCAGTCCCAGGTCGAGCAGATGCCGGCCCAGCAACAGCGGTTCGGGCGGACGATGTTCCACGCCGAGCGTCCTCGCGCGCTCCAGAAACCACTCCATCGCTGAGCAATCGAACGTGCCCGTGCGCCCGCGGCAGTCGGCGCGGGCCAGGCGCACCAGCAGCTCCAGGTCCACCTTCTGCGCCAGCCGCCGGAAGGCGCCGTCGCCGACGTGCGCCGCCTTGTGGAACATGCCCGGCTTCAGGTGGTGCGCCACCAGGCCCACCACCTGGCCGCGCACGTCGAAGCCGTTCATCGGAATGGACGTTCAGGCGATCGAGCAGCGACAGGGTCGGCGCGACGCCGGCCTGCTCGTGGTTGGGCGACCGCAGGCGGCCGTCGATCATCGCGGTGGTGGACGGCTTGCCCAGGTCGTGGCACAAGGCGCCGAGCATGACGGCCGTCAGCCGCGGCCGATCCAGGTCGCCGTTGGCGGCGCGCGCCTGGTCCATCACCATCAGCGTGTGCACCCAGACGTCGCCTTCGGGATGCCACTCGGGATCCTGCGGACAGCCGACCAGCGGCCGCAGCTCCGGCAGCACGCGGTCCACCACGCCGAGGTCGAGCGCCAGCGCCATCCCGATCGACGGCCGGCGGCGCCTGCAGGAGCAGCTTCTCGATTTCGCCCCAGATCCGCTCGGCCGGGAGGTCGTCCAGCGCGATGCGGCGGCACAACGCCGCCGTGTCGTCGTCGAGCGCGAACTCGAACCGCGCCGCGAACTGGACGGCCCGCAGCACGCGCAGGCTGTCGTCGCCGAACGTCGCCGGATCCACCGCGCGCAGCACCCGGCGCGTCAGGTCGGCGCGGCCGTCGAATGGATCCTCGTAGGCTCCGGTCAGCGGATCCCAGGCGATCGCGTTGACGGTGAAGTCGCGCCGCCGCGCCGCGTCGGCGATCGACATCGTGGGGTCGCCCTCCACCACGAAGCCGCGGTGGCCGCGTCCGGCTTTCGATTCCCGGCGCGGCAGCGCCACGTCGATGGGGCCGTCGCCGAGTCCCGCCAGCTTGAAGACGGGGAAGCTGTTGCCCACGGGCTCCACCCGCCCCAGGCGCCCAAGCACGTCGCGCAGCACATCGCCGGGCAGGCCGAACACCTCGATGTCCAGGTCCTTCGACTCGCGCTCCAGCAGCCGGTCGCGCACCCAGCCGCCGACGACCAGCGCGCGTCCGCCGGCCGCCCGGACGGCCTCCGCGACGGCCGTCACCGGCCCCAGCGAGGATGACTGCGAGTTCATGGCGGTCGTGCCGCGTGGCGCTGGCCTGTGTTGTACTACAGCCCGCATGGCCGCTCCGCCCGACGCGCTCCGTCAACTGCTGTGCGATCTCGTGGCCATCGACTCGGTGAACCCGTCCCTGGTGCCAGGGGCCGCAGGCGAACTGGCGATCGCGCGGCGGTTGACCGACGAGATGCGTTCGCTCGGCCTCGAGGTGCACGTCTCGGAAGCGGCGCCCGGCCGGCCCAACGTCGTCGGCGTCCTGAACGGCCGCGCGCCAGGCCGCGCGCTGATGTTCTGCGGCCACACCGACACCGTGGGCGTGGCCGGCATGGCGCGCCCGTTCGAACCCGACGTGCGCAACGGCCGTGTCTACGGCCGCGGCGCGCAGGACATGAAGGGCGGCGTCGCGGCGATGCTGGGCGCGGCGCGCAACCTGGTAGACGCCGGCGGCCTCGAAGCCGGCCGGCTGATCGTGGCCGCCGTGGTGGACGAAGAGCATTCCAGCCTCGGGCGCCGAAGCGCTGGTGCGGACCTGGCGGGCGGATGCGGCCGTGGTCACCGAGCCCACCGGCCTCGACGTCGCCGTGGCTCACAAAGGCTTCCAGTGGGTAGCCGTGGAAACGCGCGGCCGGGCCGCCCACGGCAGCCGGCCCCTGGAGGGCCGCGACGCCATCCTGCGGATGGGACGCGTGCTGGCGGGCCTGGAGGCGCTGGATCGGGCCCTGCACGCCGGCCGATCGCATCCGCTGCTCGGTACCGCGTCGCTGCACGCATCGCTCATCCACGGCGGGCAGGAATTGAGCAGCTATCCGGATCGGGCGTGGCTGGAGTTCGAACGGCGGACGCTGCCCGGCGAGCCGGCCTCGGTGGCCGTGGACGAACTGGATCGGATCATTCAGGAACTGCGCGCAGCGGACGTCGGAGTTCGAAGCCGAGCGCAGGGCGCTGCTCAGCCGCGACGGCTATGAGATCGACCGCGCGTCGTCGCTGCCGGCGGAGTTGACGCAGGCGGCGCGCGACGCGGGCTGCCACGCCGGCGACTGTCGGCATGACGTTCTGGACCGACGCGGCCATCCTGGGCGCCGCGGGCATACCAGCGGCGATCTTCGGGCCGGGCGGCGCCGGCCTGCACAGCACCGAGGAATACGTCATCCTCGACGACGTGCACACGTGCTGCGCCGCGCTGACCGCGCTTGCGCGCGCAAGCCACGAAGCCGCGGTAACGCGAGGCGAAAGGTCGCGACTTGCCGGCCGGCTGGCTCTTACGCCACCTGGCGTTCGTCGGCGTAGGCCACGTGCACGACGTGCGGCACGTGGCTGGACGACGGCGCGGTCTGCTGGCGAGCCGCACGGCCTGCCGACGTCCCACCCGGGCGTCTCGTGCCCACAGGAACTGCACATCAGCGACATGCGGCCGTTGTCGAAGTGCAGAAGCGAATCGTGTCCGTGGAGTCCGCACACGCGCTGCCTGAACTTCACGGTCATGCGGGCAAGCAGTCCATCGTCGGTCATCATGGGGGTTTCTTCCTCTGGCTCGAACTAGTTCAAGAGCAATGCCAACGCGTCCATGCGGTCCAGCAAGGTTTGCTCTCGCAATGGGTTAGCGGCACGCTCGGGCGCTGTCACCTTAAACGCCCAACCTGGACAAGCGAACAGCCCTCCCGGTGCGTTTTGATGCCAGTCCGCCAAGTGCGGATACGACAGGCGGTTAGGTGCCGACCTGATGCGTATCGACGGCGTGTGCAATTTCAGGACGAAAAGACGAGGGGCGAGAAAAGAGAACCATTAGTCGCCGCCGGAGCAGACCAGAGCCCTTATTCGCACGCTCTTTTCGCTCAGGATTGCGCGGACGACGAACCACACGTTGGCGGGCCGTTCGCCCAGCCGGCGCATGAAATACGGGAAACCATTCCTTGCCGAAGGGCACGTAGACGCGCATCCGGTGGCCCTGCGCCACCAGCTTCTTCTGCAGGTCGCGCCGCACGCCGTACAGCATCTGGAACTCGAAGCGATCGAAGGCGATCTCCTGCTTGACCGCGTAGTCGCAGGCCGCGTTCAGCATCGCCGGATCGTGGGTGGCGATCGCCGGGTAGGTTCCGTGGTCGAGCAGCGTCCGCGTGTGGCGCACGAAGGCCTCGTCTACTTCGGCCTTCTTCTGGTAGGCCACGTTCGGCGGCTCCTTGTAGGCGCCCTTCACCAGCCGGACGCGCGCTCCCAGCTCGTTCATCCGTTGGATGTCGCCGGCGGTGCGGTGCAGGCACGCCTGCAGCGCCACGCCCAGGTTGCGGTAGTGCCGCTGCCACAGGATCTCGAACGCCTCGAGCGTGCGTTCGGTGTAGGGCGAATTCTCCATGTCGATGCGCACGAAGCAGTCCACTTGCTGCGCCGCGTCGACGATTCGCCGGAGGTTGTCCACGCAGGTGGCGAGGTCGATGCCGGCGCCGAGCTGGGTCAGCTTCAACGAGATGTTGCGCTCGATGCCCGACACCACGATGGCGTCGATCATCTTCACGTACTCGCGCGCGGCATGGTGGCCTCGTCGAACGAGCCCACGCTTTCGCCCAGGTAGTCGAGCGTCAGGAGGTAGCCGGCTGGCCTGCAGGCGCCGGGCGGCGACCAGCGCCTCGTCCAGGGTCTCGCCGGCGATGAACCGGCGCGCGAAGCTGTTGTGGCGCGCCATCCCGTACCGCGACGCCAGCCGCTTGAGCCGGGCACTTTGTGACAGCCAGTGAAACACCGCTTTGGGCCCCGCGTAGATCACCGCGCTGATGGCCGGACGCTCACGTCCGCGCCATGCCAACGACGCGTTGGCAGGACTGGTCAATGGGTTCGGCGGGAGCGCGCGAGCAGATGGTCCACGCCGCGGCCGTAGTAGCGCAGGACGTTGCGGTCGCGGACGCGCACGCGTCCGTCGGCCACCACCACCACGCCACGCGCTTCCAGGATCTCGACGGCCGAGGCCACCGCCTCGGCGCCGCTGGACAACGCCCAGGTTGGCGCCTGCCGCGCGCAAGGACTCGATCAGCCGCTCCGACCGCTCGGTCAGGTCCTGCATCGAAGTGGACGGACGCATAGACGATGCCACCACCGCGGTCGGCAGCACCTTGTACTGGCGGCCGATTCGCTCCATTACCTCATGGCTGAGGTCCAGCACCGCGCGCCGCGAGTTCGGGTCGATGCCCTTGACCGACATCGGCTTGCCGAAGGTGACGTAGGCGCGCGACTTGTAGCCGACGGCGTAGCGCACCATCTCGGCCAATTCGCGGCTGAACGCACGCTGCACCCGCTTGACGCGCTGGCGGGCCAGCACGTGGTCCTCGAGCACGACATCGTAAGCGACGGCGGTCGGGATGATCGACACGTGCGCAGTGCTCGGCCTGCAGGGCGGCGTGCATCAGGCCGGTCTTCGGCGTCTTCATCTCGCCGCTGTAGCTGCGCCCGCCTTCCGGGTAGAAGAAGAAGTCGTGTGCCCGCAGCATCTCGGCCACATAGGCCTTGAGCGTGATCAGGTACACCGGATCCTTGGTGTTGCGCCGGATCGGCAGCGCGCCGGTGACGTGGCGATGGAGCAGGCCCAGCGGCCCGCCGAACAGGTTGATGCCGGCGGCGATGATCGGCGGGCGGATGCCGTTGTCGTCGAGCACCAGCGGCTCGACCAGGTAGTCGGTATGGCTGCGGTGGTTGGAGGCGTAGACGATGCGGCCGGCGCGTGCGGCCGTCTTCACGTACTCCACGTGCTCGCCGATGCGCTCGATCTTTCGCAGGATGGGGTAGAGCGGGTGCTTCAGCGCCTTGTAGATCGAGTAGCGCTGGGTGGTGCGCAGCTCCTCGAGATAGGACTCGATGCGCGCGCGCGTGGCACCCCCACGCTCGTGCCGGCTGTCTTCCAGGTACTTCGAGACTTCCTCCCTGGACAGCACCGCCTTCGTGATCTCATCGAGCATCAAGACTGCCCCGACTATACCATCCGCGTCTCGTTTACCCGCGGCTTCCGGCTAACCTTAATCCCTGGCTTCCCACCACAGCAGCGCCAGCGCGGCCACGATGTTGACCTGCATCAGCCGCGTGGCGAGCACGTGCAGGCGCGTCGAACCGCAGGCGCCGAGGATCCTCGACCGGGAGCCGTGAGGGCAGCGTGCCCACCAGCTGCTGGATGCCGTCGATCTCGGCCATCACGACGAGACCCGAATACAGCGCGACGCCGAGCATCAGCGCGGCCAGGCCGGCGCGGATGGCATAGCCCTTGGGACGGGGCCCCAGCAGGCCCATGCCGACCAGCGACAACAGGAGCAGTGCCCCGCAGCCGTAGGCGACGTAGTGGAACCTCACCAGCATGGCCTTGAAGGCTTCGCCGGCAAAGGCACGGCCGTCCTGCGGGGACAGCGTCTGCAGTGTCTGGAAGATCGTCGGTGCCACCACGGCGCCGAGCGCGACCATCCCGCCGAGCCACACCACGAGTGCCAACACGTAGAGGTAGCGGAGAGTGGTCACGTCGGGGTCATGCCTTTGGAAAGTCGGGCCGCTCGGTCAGACGCCGCGCCTGCCACAGGTGCCGGCGTTCGTGGGCGGTCATGAGCTCGAATGCCGGCGCCCAGATCGAGACGAATCCAGCGGTTGGCGGGGGACTGCACCCGCGCCTTGGCCAGGTCCACGCCGTTGGCCTGCCGCAGCCGATCCACGAACTGCACCTGGTAGCCGCGAAAGCCAGCTTCGATCTCCGTGCGCTTCCGCTGCGGCGCCGATTGTGGCGAGGGCTGAAAGACGGCCGGCGCCTTGAAGCGCCGGCGCACCGGCGGTTCCATGAGCTTGACGAAGTAGCGGCTGAACCAGCCGGTACTGGAACGGTCCGGTGCCGTACACGCCCCAGCGCTTCGCCGAGGCGATGCTGTCGTCCAGCATCGGCAGGTAGCTGCGGGCCGTGACATTCAGGTGCTCGAGGCACTGCGCCACCGACCATGTGCCGGGGTCGGGTGACCAGTAGAATTGGGTGTCGGACAGCGCCGCCAGCAGCGCGTCGGCATCGTCCGAGATGGCGTCGAACTCTTCCCGAAAGGCTTCCAGCTCTGGCGCCATCGGGGGATGGCTGGATGTCGCCATGTCTGTGATTGTATCTGTGTCGGTCAGCCGCCCTTGCACGCAAACGGCTGACGAACCGTCGAGGTGAGGCGTGAACGCACTCCGTGTGGCTGCTGCCGGGCTGATGCTGGGCGCGGTGATGGTGTTCAGTGTCGGCACGAGCGCGGCGCGGCAGGGCGACGGCGCCGCCAGGCGCTCGGTCTGGGACAAGGTCTACACCGAGGCGCAAGCCAGCCGCGGCGAAGAGCTGTACGGCCGCCACTGTGCCGAATGTCACGGCTCGGGCCTGGACGGCGACGCCGCTTCCGAGATACCGGCCCTGGCGGGCGACTCGTTCATGCAGCGCTGGAGCGCCAAGAACGTGGACGACTTGCTGGCCCGCATGCAGCGCTCGATGCCGCCGACCGCGCCCGGGTCGCTGACCCGCGCCCAGTACGCGGACCTGGTCGCCTACCTCCTGAAGTCGAACGGGTTCCCGTCTGGCTTCGACGCCTTGGGCACGGATTCGGAACGGCTGCGTCAGATTCGTGATCCAGCGCACGCCCGACGGCCCCAGGTAGGCGCGCTCAGAGCAGCAGCGACTCGACGCGGTGCGCGTGCACGCGCGCCTCGCGGGGCGACCAGGCGAACACGGTGAAGCGGCGATCCTGCGAGGCCACCAGCGCCACCGCATCGTGTTGATCGTGGACGAACTGCGCCGCCGACAGGTGGCGCGTGCCACCAAGATCGGCCGGGGTCACGATCAGCGGCGTTCCACCCTCGATCGGTTCGGTCAACGTCAGCTGCTCCACCAGCGGCGAGCCGCGCCGTCGCGTGATCTTGGCGCCGAAGGCCAGCAGGTCGTGGTTGTCGGACAGGACTGCGGCGCCGTCCACCGCCGTCAGGCCCGCCACCGCGTCGATCGCCTCCTGGAACGAGTCGTGCCAGCCACGCGGCTGTTCGCCGGCGACGGCCTCCTGGATGATCTTCGACAGCGCCACGAAGGGTGGCGACACGGCATAGGTGATCGGGTGCACGATCGACTCGCGCCACTCGTCGCTGCCAGCGGGCACGATCAGCAGCGAGCCGCCGCGGCCGTGTGCGCGCATCGACACCGCCAGCTGCACGAGCACGTTGACCGAGCCGACCCACGATTTGCTGGTGTGGAACCCGAGCAGCGAGGTGAGCAGGTCGGGGCAATCGGGCATGCGTGGTCGTGGACTCGTCCACCAGCTTCACGTGGTCGCCTTCGAGCACCGCCACGTTGAGGTACTTGCCGGCCTGGGCGCCACGATGGTGCTTCACGACCAGGAGCCCGGGCTCGACCACTTCCAGCACGAAGCAGAGCACGGGAATCGATTGCGTGGTGCCCCAGACGCGCAGCTCGCCGTCGACGCGCCAGACGCC
Organism: uncultured Acidobacteriota bacterium; assembly: GCA_963713655.1. Taxonomy (GTDB): domain Bacteria; phylum Acidobacteriota; class Vicinamibacteria; order Vicinamibacterales; family UBA2999; genus CAWEBF01. Next base: position 8,554 of record CAVQMT010000040.1, on the reverse strand, counting down.
CAGGTGAATGCCCGCGCGCTCGACGATCGGCGCCAGCTTGGCGAGCGTGGCCGGGTGCAGCGACAACGGGCGCTCGAAGACAAGCGGTTGCTCGTCCTGCTCAGGCGGCATGTAGGCGATCGAGATCTTCGGGACGTAGCCTTCTTCGCGCCGGAGACTGGCCCAGAAGGCCGCGTCGATCAGCTCGCGAATCACCCCTTCGTCCGGCACTGAGGCGACGGTGGTGCTGGAGCGCGAGGCGCTGAGATGCCGCGCGAAGTAGGCGTGGACTCTGGGGGCGGCCAGCCTGGCCGCGGGGTAGCTGTCGAGGTTCACCGAGCCTCAGGATACGCCACGGACTCGACGATCGGGGATTCCGGCCAGCTGGGCAGAGGGGCGCCCGCGTAACGCGCGTGCGCCAGACTGGCCTTGGAAGAGCGCCGTCTGTGACGCCACGAAGTGGAGTTTCAGCGCCAGCCGGGCCAGGACGAACAGCTGCGCGGCCAGAAAGGCCAGCCACATCATCGCGCCCGCCGAAACCACGCCCGGCGCCAGGAGGGCCCACGCCGCCACGGCGATCGCGAACACCAGCGCGTTGGCACACCAGAGACCGGCGACAGCGCCCGGCCGCCGCAGGATGAACCGCACCGCGGCCGCCAGCCCGCCGAAGGCGCTGCGGCGATCTTCCACCACCATGCGGATGCGCGTGTAGTCGAACGCGACATTGGCGGCGATCGACCAGCAGCGCCGAACACGGCGTAGGCCGCGAGGCGCCACGCGAACGCCGCGCGTTCGCTGTCGAGTCCGCGCGTCAGGTCGGTGTAGCGCTCGATCGAACAGCCACGGGTGCAGATAGGCGAACAGCCACCAGTAGACGACGCCGGCCATCACGCCGAGGCGCACGAAGCGGAAGAAGAACACGCTGCTGACGGCGGCGAAACCGTGCGTACGGGTCGGCCGCTGGCGCGCGAAGCGGTCGATGAGGCCGCCCTGCAGCCACGTCCACAGGGCCAGGTAGCCGGCCAGCAGGCCCAGCAGCGCCGTGGTCTCGCGGCGGGCATCCAGCGATGGCACTCAGCGAGTCCAGCGTGGCGGCGAAGCCGACGATGCGCGGGGTGAACGTCGCTCCCAGGCCCGACGCCTGCGAGATGAACTCCTGCCACCAGTCCCAATTCGCGCCGTCGGCCGCGGCGGCCGCCTCCAGGCTGCTGCCCAGGTGCGTGGCCAGCGCGGTTCGCATCACGACGGCGAAGGGCACCGCCGCAACGAAGGTGAGGGCGAACACGCCGAGCAGAACCGCGGGCGCTCGCCGCACACGCCGCCAGCCGTCCAGCCACGCCATGGTCACGCTGCCCATGTCAGGCAAAGAAGCCGTAGGACAGCATCAGCTGCTGCAGCCACACCATCCAGCTCAGGGCCCACTTCAGGCTGGCCTCGGCGGTCTGCGGCGCCAGCGAGCGGCTGTTGTTGGTGTAGTTGGCGTCCAGCAGCAGCACCCGCCGCGGGTCCACTGCCGCCGACGTGGCGCGCTCCGGGCGCTCGTATTCGTAGATGACCCGGCGATCCGTTCCGTCCCATCGCTCCTTCGCCTCGGCGCCCCCGGCGAAGGTCGTCAACACCTCCACCGGGAACGTCGCCTCGCCGTGGCGTCGCACCACCACGGTGGTGCGATAGCCGCCGCCCGGCAGTCGATCGCTGCGCACGTCCTGGATCGCGTAGTCGAACACGTTGGAGCTGCGATACGCCTGATCGAAGAACCAGCGTCAGATCCTGTCCGCTGACCTCGTTCACGACGGCGAAGAAATCGTCGGGCTTGGGATGCCGGAACTTCCACCGCTCGAAGTAGGCGGCGAGAACCTTCTGCAGCGTCGGCCAGCCCAGGTGATTCTCCAGCGTGTGCAGCCACAGCGCGGTCTTGTTGTAGGAGATGAACGAGGCCGTTGACGGCCAATAGCGCCAGGTGGGCGTGGACTGGTTGTCGGCCTCGGCGTTGTCGCGATAGCCGGTGATGCGGTCGTTGTCGTAGCGACCGAACGTCACGCCCGTGATGGCCCAGGGGATGAAGGTGCCGAAGAAGCGCTGCTCGACGTAGTTGGGCGCGAACGACTCGTCCAGCACGCGGGCGGTGGAGAACGTGTTCAGGCCCTCGTCCATCCACGCGTGCTCGAACTCGTTGTTGGCCACCATGCCGTACCACCACTGGTGCCCGGCTTCGTGCGCCGTGGTCATCTCCGGCGTTTGCACCGTGGCGGGCGCCAGCCAGCGGCCGCGGCCGGTGAAGAACGTCGGATACTCCATGCCGTCGCTCTGGCTCTGAAAGGCCGGATCGACCACGGTGGCGTAGCCATAGGGGTAGGCGCCAAACCACTCGCCGTAGAGGCGAAGCGTGGCGTTCACGATGGCGAAATAGCGCTCCTCCTGCGCCCGCCGCTCCGGCCGCAGCAGCAGGCGTACCTGCACCGAGGGCAGCGTCGGGTGCTGGAACGTGCGCGTCAGATCGATGGTGTCGGGGCTGGCGGTCCAGGCGAAGTCGTGCACGTCCTCGGCATGGAAGCGATGCGTGCGTGGTGCCGTCGCCGTTGTCCTTGCCCGGGGAGGTGGCGCAGGCGGGCGTGGCCGGCGGCGCCGGATCGGTCGAGCAGCCGGTGGCGCCCACCACGAAGCCCGACGGCACGGTGATGGCGACGTTGTAGACGCCGTAATCGGCAAAGAACTCGGTGGCGGAGTGGAACTGGTGCGTGTTCCAGCCCTCGTCCTCCAGCACGCCCAGCTTGGGGAACCACTGGGCGATGAAGTAGTAGTTGCCCACGTAGCCGGTGCGCGCGACCGGCTGCGGCACCTTGGCGGTCCACTCGACGTTCACTTCCACGCCGTCCCCTGGCGGCACCGGCTGATCCAGCGGCACGCGCAGCACGGTGCGGTCGTCCTTGTTGCCGTCGTCGGGAGCGATGAACTGCGCGCGCGACTTCGCCTCCACCCAGGCGCCGTCGGCCGTGGCGCACGCGAAGAGCGGAGATGTCGATCGAGCCGAAGGACTCGGGGCGCAGGTCCCGCGCCCCGGTCAGCTTCCGCTCACGGAGCCAGGTGGAGTCATGGTTCCGCCACGCGTTCCAGTAGAGGTGGAACTGCAGCTCGGTGGCCGGGCGGCTGGAGATATTGCGCCAGCGAATGGCGGCGCGGCCGGACAGCGTGCGCGCCGCGTGGTCCAGCCGCACATCGATGTCGTAATTGGCGTTGCGCGGGGACCGGGCGGCCTGCTCCTGTCCGACCAGGCTGGGGCTGGTGAGAAGGGTGGCGAGCGCGGCCAGCGCCGCTACGGTGGTGCGCACGGGGTTCGTGCGGGATCTTACAAGAGGTGCGCGCGGGGTGGGCCCTCAATGGCCCACCCATTCGCCCGATTGGGCGACCTTCGCGCGCGTCATCCGGCCCATACGGCGCGGATGATAGTGTGGCGCCGAACTAACGGCGCTTCCGTCGGACGGCCGCGGCACCGCCGAGGCCGAGCAACGCCAGCAGCGCCGGCTCCGGCACGCGTTCCGTTGCGTCCAGCCTTACATCGTCGAACACGGTCTGCAAGCCGAGCGACCTGAACCGAATCTCCAGGGCCGAGCCAGCCACCGCGTCGCCAGCGGCTACGAAGTATTGGACCGTCGACAGCAGGAACTGGCCGTCCGCAGGCAGCTGCGAGGTGTCGTCCTGCGCCAGCATGGTCCCGCCTGCCCACAGCTCCGCTTGATAGCCGACGAAGGGCGTGTCCAAACGATTGCCCACCAGCATCGTGAGCGTATACAGCGTGTTGGCTTGCGCGGTGGCGGTCAGGACCTGCGAAATCGTCGGGCCACCGACGCTCGAGAAGGCCACGTTCTCTCCTTCTGGCGCGCCTGCGGCGAATGCCGCGGCGTGCGGATTGAAGGTGCCCGAGTCCCCGCTGTTCAGCCAGCCATCGACGGTGAAGGCGGGCACTGGCTGTCACCGAGGCTTTGACTCTCGAAGCCGGCATTTACGATCAAGACTGGTGCCGCACTGGCTGACGCGGCCACTCCGATTACAAGGGCGAGTGTGCTCATCGCCGTTCGAAAGACATTTCCCTGTTTGATCGCATTCTGTGCTCCGGCGCTTCAAGCGCGCATCCTCGATGTGATGGGGCACATTCAGTGCCAGCGATATTCCGGAGGAGTTCACGCGCGCCGCGTTCAAGTCGCAGTGCCAGGGGCGGACAAAAGTCTGGTCCTCAAAGCCTAACTGCAGGAGGGACGGTTGCCAACCTTGCACACCGTCTTCGATCGCAACCGTCGCAGGAACTGCGCGGCGTTGCGCGACCGGCAACCGAGGCTCGGAAGCTCGGCCAGTCCGACTCAGCTGCTGCAACCGCGGCGCGCTGGCGACTGTCTTGCACTCGATGCACGCGGAGTGGATAACGCATGACTAACATGGTCATCTACCTGATCGGTACGCTGCTCGTTGTGGCAGGGCTTGCCTATGGTGCGAACCGGCTCGGCGTGAGTCAGGTGTGGATCATCGCCGGTGCGTTGGTGATCATCGGCATTGGGCTCATGGGCGGCATCGTCAAGACGCGGCAGAAAGATCCGGCCTCGTAGGGCCTGGCCTCAGCGCCTCGCTCTCGCATGCCTGAGCCGGGCCGGGCCGGCGCATCGAGTTGATACCGCGCCGCTTGAGGTACAGACCCTTGCGGGACAGGCCCAGCATCGCCGCCGTTTCCTCCACACGCCCACCGCACTTGCGCCAGGCGTGCAGGATCATCGCTCGCTCGACGTGCTCGACTGCCGCCGGCAGCGGCTGATCGACGCGCACCACCAGCTCGCGGGGATCAGCCGGCCGCTCTGCAACCGGCACGGTTCGGCGAGACGCGGCGATATCGCGAGACAAGTGCTCCGGCATCAACACAGCCCCGCTTTCAGCCATGGCTGCCAGGCGGCGCATTTCGTTGGCCAGTTGTCGCACGTTGCCAGGCCAATTGTAGAGCAGCAGGTACTCCATGGTGTCCTCAGCCAGTCGTAGATCACCCTTGGAGTATTCCTGGGCGTGCTTCTTCAAGTAGTGATTGGCGAGAGACGGTATGTCGACTCGGCGTTCGCGCAGGGGAGGAATCTTCAGCTCGACGATGTTCAGACGATAGTAGAGGTCCTCACGGAACTGCCCTTGTGAGACCAGCGTTTCGAAACGCGTGTTGGTTGCGGCGATCACGCGAACGTCCACCCGCGTCGGCCGGGACTCGCCAATCGGATGCACCTCGCCTGATTCCAGAAAGCGCAGCAGCTTGGGTTGCACGTCGAGCGGCATGTCGCCAATCTCGTCCAGAACAGGGTGCCTCGGTGGCGGTGCGGACCATGCCGGGAAGTGTTCGACCGCGCCGGTAAACGCCCCCCGACGATGTCCGAAGAGCTGCGAATCGAGCATGTCCCTGGGTATCGCGGTGCAGTTGAAGGCCAGGAACGGCGCCTTGGCGCGCTGCGAGTAGGCATGCAGCAGGCGTGAGACCACTTCTTTTCCGGTGCCCGTTTCTCCGGTTATCAGGACGGGGACCGTCGTTGCGGCAATGCGCCGAACCGTTGCCAGCAGCTCACGCATCTCCTCCGAAATGAACAGCGCACCCAGTTGCTCTTCGATGGGCTCTTCCGGCCACAATGCAGTGCGCCGGCGTTCGTCCTCGCGATACCGTTCAAGTTCGACTGCTGCGCGCCCGACACGGAGAACGTCCTGCATCAGGACCGCCTGTTCTGGCGTCTGAGGCATCTGGCACTTAACCGTGATCGGGCTTGCCGCCATCGGTGCCAACGGACAGAGAAATGCCGTCCCCGGAGCTCTCGGCAGACGTCGCCGGCGACGACGGCGCTCTTGACGTTGACTTCGTCGAGAACCTGCACAATTCTTTGCCAGAAGCCGCGGACTGTGCGCGAGATCGATCGCGCTTCCGAGCGCATTGATTGCCATGGCCGGACCCTATTGTTTGGTCGCGTCGAGCGACACGCGGCGAAATGTCTTCCATCTCCCGCTCGAGCGACGCGATGCCTTGATGGACCCAAAGCGTCGAGCGCGACTGCCCAAATGACTGTGCAAGACGGATTGCGTCGTTCTACGATGGCGCTTGCAGCGCAGTAAAACTGCCCTTGAATATCGCCATAGCGTGTCGCGCCGCCGCTCTCAGCATCCAACAAGTGACTGGCGGCATCCTCTGTCGGTCTCATCCATCGAACGAGAGCCTGGCGCCTTAGTGATGTTGCGGGCCGCGCTAGCTGAACGGCACCAGTCGTTCTCGTCAACTGGTGTTCTCGCATGCGTCAAGTCAGTTCGAGTGCGACGTCGCCGCGTCTTCACGGAGGAGTCTCGCCCTTGCAACTGCCGCCCATCGAGCGGTGTAAGAGTGTCAGTCTGGGGAATTACGGGGTCTCGGCTGTCGACCCTATCGAGACACGTTCTCATTCAGCGAAGTCTCCGATGCGAAATGAACGCGAGCGAGGGTTTCGAAGGCCGACAGTCGCGTTCGGCTCGCGTATGGGCGGTCTCAAGCGCATGACGTGAAAGTGTCGCGCGCTTCTTCGTAGTCTCCCGTAAGAGCTGAACATAGCCGAGGTTGGCATCGTTCTCGACGATTTCGCGAGCGAGAGAGTGGTCCTGGGCGAGTGATCTTGCTCACCTCGACCGAATCGCAAGCGCGTCTCGTAGCCGGCATTGCTGCAAGCGCAATCGAGCCTGGTTCTTCAGCAATGACACATTGCAGCCATGCATTCGGAGCCAGTTCGAGAACAGCATCAGCGATAGCACAGTGTCTCGCAGCCCTCATCCAGGCGACCCCTTTGTCCTTCGAAGGCGGCAATCACAACGTGCAGGTACGCCGTCGCCTGAGGCTGAGCCAGCTCTTCTGAACAGCTGTGCGCACGGTCGGAATCATGGCCTGCGGTATTTCTATATTGCTTCGCATCCAACATGTGTGCGACAGCAGATGCAGCTGTGCCCAGGCATCTCCTCTTCAGGTCGGTTTGTTGGATGAGCTAACCTGACAGCCAATTGAAGTTGTGCTAAGCGCCTCGTTGAATTCGCCTAGGCCGCTACGGCTCGCGAGGCCCAGCACGATGTGCGCCGTTGCGCGCGGCCGTGGAGCTATGGCGCATTGGCGATGTCATGGAGATAGGAGTTGCGGGCGCGCTCGTGGTAGCCAACGCAAACCAAGCGTGGGCTACGAGAATACGCAGCGAGATCGATGCAGTCGGCATTCGCTTGGGTTTTGCAGCCCTCAAGTCTCTTGCAAGGACTCCGAACTCGCCAGATCGAAACAGCCGTAAAGCGACATCGTAGCTAGGATCATGGAGGTGCCGCTAGCCGAGGAAAATCCCGGCCCGATTGCGGGCCGATCCTATCCCGCCTTGCAAGTCGTAACCTGATGCCTTCGCCGAGCTTGCCGACTCCGATACCGACTTCGACTCGTGACAGGCGTTCGTGAAGTTCGAGCGCACTCCACGAGAGTCGACGCCACTCGCTCCAGTGCGTACTGATGGTCGTCGGTGAACGGGTTTGCGACGCGGAGTACACACTGAGCGTGCCTATGGCCTTGCCGTCACGAAGTAATGGAGCAACCAGCGCCGACTGTAGTGGCGGGCTGAATCGGCCAGCTCGTTCCTCGAGGTCCAACGTAGCCGGGAGAGTTTGCCATCACGGTTTCGTGGGCTGCGGCCCATCCTGTCGTGCGCTCACCATGAGGAATCGGTCAGTCCCGCGAGAATGGCCGCGTTGTCCCCGGACGAACCGATGCAGATCAAAGCGTTCGTCTCTATCTCAAGCACGAATAGAGCGCAAACCGTAGCCGGCGTTAGCATTCCAACGTACTGCGCGGTGACCTCCATCGCTTCCTTGCAGCGAACTCGTGTGGAGTCACGGCTGGCCCGAACTCACCAAGCATTGACGACTGTGCGGCGTTCGTCCGAATCTGTTCGAGCGCGGCAGGTCGCTTGTTTGGCAGAGAACGTTGGAACCAAACTGCGTGCCTGCTGGCCCGCTCGGATTGCGGCCGGGGCTATTTCAGGGAAGACCTGAATGAATGTGTCGACGATGAGTGGATCATACATTGAACCACTGCGCTCACGCAGTATGCGGAACGATTCATCATCGGACATTCGGGGCCGGTACGGACGATCGGATGTCAGCGCGTCGAAACAATCGACGACGGATAGGATGCGCGCCCCTAGAGGAATGTCGTGACTGGCCAGCTTCGAAGGATATCCTGTGCCATTCCAGTTCTCGTGATGGTGGTCGCACGATCGGAATCACGGGATATGGAAAGCTAATCGACGAAAGCAGGTCTGCGCCGATGTCTGCGTGGCGTTTCATCTTCTCGAATTCAGCTACCGTTAGTTTGCCCGGCTTGTTGAGGATGAACTCCGGGAATCGCGAGCTTGCCCATGTCGTGAAGCAAGCGCAGCCGTTTCGATCGCTTTCAGCTGCGCGTCGTCGTTTACTCCAAGTCGCCTGGCGAGTTGAGTCGCGAAGACTTGACCCGTCGAATATGCCCGTGGGTGATTTGGTCCTTGGCGTCCACAGCCATGGCCAAGGCTTCAATCGT
>CAVQMT010000039.1:0-105427 GCA_963713655.1 uncultured Acidobacteriota bacterium | reverse complement strand
CTCCGATGGCCGCGCGCGGCCTGGGTGCACCTGCCCGCCGCCTTGTGGGGTGTCTGGATCGAGTTCACCGGGCGCATTTGCCCACTCACGCCGTTGGAGAACTGGCTTCGCCGCCAAAGCGGCGGTGCCGGCTACTTGGCGGACTTCGTTGAGCACTACGTGATACCCGTGCTTTATCCTGCCGCGTTGACGCGCGAGCTGCAGTGGGCACTCGGTGGCATCGTCATCGCGGTCAACGCCGCGGTATATGGCGTGATACTGTGGCGCGCCCGGAGGACCTGAGAGGACACCTATGGACCGCCTCACGATCTGGAGCTGATCCTGCGCCGCGATCCTCTGGTTCGTCGTGTGCGCCGGCGCGAGCATGTTGTTCTACCCGGGCGGAACGAGGCTCGATCGCGGCGCCGTCGGCTACTCTTTCACGAAGAACGCTTTCAGTGAGCTGGACGAACCGTCGCTCGCAACGGGGAGCCGAACCTCGCCAGTGCGACGCTCTTCGTGCTCGGGCTCACACCCGCGGGACTGGGCCTTTCCGCCTTCTTCGTCGCGCTGCTGCCGCTTGTCTCGAGTCACTCGCGAGCGGCCAGGTGGTTGGCGCGACTGGGTTGCGTGGCCGGCATCATCGCTGGCGTGGCCTACGTCGCGGTGGCGTGGGCCCCCGCGGACCGATTGCCGGCAGTACATGTACTTGCGGAGCGGACAGCGTTCCGCAGCTTCCTGGTGGCGTCCGTCCTGCTCGGATTCGTCACCGCCGGGAGCAAGGTCTTTACCTTCCGCGCCTCGGCGGCCTGGTGGTCCTTTGGTGCGCTGCTCCTGGCCTTCATCCTGATTGGCATCTTCGGACCGAGTCGACGGACGGAGGCCGGGCTGATCGTTCAGGTGGTCGCCCAGAAGGCCATCGTATTCAGCGCCCTGGTGATTGTGGCCTTCCAGAGCTACGAGGCGCAGCGGGCGACGAGCCGACTGGAACAGCCCGAAAGCCTGTCGCCGCCGTACCGCGCCGAGGCATTGGACGCTACCTCATCCGCGTAGAGTTGTGCCCAGGTTTCTGTTGTGCTTGGTGTCGTGGTAGCGCAAGGTCAGCGCGCGCCCCGTCACTCGTGGGTACCCTGGCGGCTCGTATCATTCGTCGTGACGCAATCGTGAACGGGCTAGTGTTCGCCAGTACCGGGACAGAGCGGGCGACGGGCTTGATCGTCTATACCGCGGACGGCTTCGTATCGGCGCAAGTCTACTGACGCACGGCGTCCGAAGCTCGGTGAGCAGTGGGACCAGGTGGATCCGGACGCCGCCCGGGCGTCCTTCGTTGGCCTGGCGCACCTACTACGGCCGATACACGGTGGATCCCGAGCAGTCCACGGTGACTCACATCGTGGAGGGGGCTATGTCCCCGGACTGGGTTGGTTCGAAGTTGGTTCGGAGGTATCGCTTCCTGGGGCCGGATCGAGTCGAGCTTGGGGTTCTGACGACGGCCGAGGGGCGGTCGGTCACAAACGAAACACTTCTCGTGTGGGAGCGTGTAATCGCATGAGCGACCTGGGCGCATCATCGCTGTTGCCATTCGTGCCGAGCGGAAGTGACTACGAGGCCAGCCGCCGGCTCTTCGCGGATCTCGGCTTCGAAGAGCTGTGGGAGCATGGCGGCGTCGCCGGCTTCCGCAATGGCGGCGCGCAGTTCATTCTCCAGAAATACGACGTGAAGGCCTTCGCCGAGAACTTCATGGTCAGGCTGAACGTGCCGGACCTCGACGCGTGGTGGGAAGCCATCCGTCAGTTGGACGTCGAGCACAAATACCCGGGAGTCCGGATCAAGCCACCGTTCGATTTCCCGTGGGGCCGTGAAGTCCACTTCATCGATCTGGCAGGTGTCTGCTGGCATATCGGCAAGGGATGACGCCGGCGATGCCGAGGACGGTGCGCACACGGAGTGTCTTTTTTGCGGTCCTGTTGCTCGTCGCGGTCGAGACGCCAGCCCTGGCGCAAGCAGGTGGTCGCGGCATCGACGTCGTCGGCTATGTCGCGACGATCCGTCCTGACATGCAGGCAAGGAGTGTGTCTGGCAGTGTCGACATTCATCTCCGCGTCGTTGCCGATAGCCTCACGGCGATCGATCTGGACCGCGGAGAGCTGGCGATCGAGGACGTTCGGCATGACGGCAAAGGCCTGGACTTCGAGCTCCTGCCGCGTCGGCTTCGCGTGCATCTTGGCAGGCCCTTCGGGCGAGATGCATCGGCGGTCATTACGGTGTCCTACCGCGGCCAGCCGCGGTTCGGAATGCAGTTCCATCCCGAGCGTCGGCAGGTCTATACGATCTTTTCCACCAGCCGGTGGCTGGTGTGCATCGATGCGCCCGACGACAAGGCGACGCTCGACCTGACGGTGGCGCTCCCTGCCGGGCTTCTCGCGGCCGGGCCCGGTGTGCTCGTGAGCGAGCAGCCGGGCGGCGACGGAACCGTCGCCCATCGATGGCGCCAGACGCGGCCCGTGTCTACTTTCCTCTACGGCTTTGCGGCAGGCCCGTTCGTTCAGTCGGAGGGCAGGCACGGCGAGACGTCGTTGCGCTACCTTGGCGACGGCCAGTCTCGCGCCGAGTTGGGCCGTATCTTCAACACCACGCCCGACATGCTGGACTTCTTCGCCTCGCGCGCCGGCGTGGACTATCCCGACGGCGCGTACACCCAGGTGCTGGTGGCCCAGACCGCCGGACAGGAGGCGTCAGGCTTCTCGATGCTGTCAGAGGCCTACGGGCGAACCCTCCTGAACGAACCGGCCGGCGTCTCGCTGATGGCCCACGAGCTGGCGCACCAGTGGTGGGGCAACCTCGTGACGTGCGGGACTGGAGGCACTTCTGGCTGAACGAAGGCTTCGCAACGTTCATGGCGGCGGCCTACGAGGAGCGCCGATTCGGACCGGAGGCGTATCGCCGGCAGATCGAACGCGCGCGACAACGTTATGAAGATGTGCGCCTGAAGGACGGCGACAAGGCCCTCGTGTTCGCGAACTGGGACCGCCCGACGGCGAACAATCGAACCGTGGTCTATCAGAAAGGTGCCTACGTCTTACATCTGCTCCGCCAGCAGCTCGGAGACGATGTCTTTTGGGCCGGCATCCGCCGTTATACGACGGCGCACGTCGGTCGCTCGGTGACCACCGAAGACTTCCAGCTGTCGATGGAGGAGAGCAGCGGGATGAAGCTCGGCTCCTTCTTCGAAACGTGGGTGTACAGGTCGTTAGGCAAGTGATTACTAGGGCTGGCAGTTGACATATTCCGTTACTGGAATATGATCGGCATGTGCCCCGCGCTGCCACGACCGCCGACGCCTTCAACGCCATCGCCGAAGCTCGACGGCGGGAGATTCTCGCCTTTCTCGCTGCTGACGAACGCCCGGTCGGCGACATCGTCGCGGCGGTGAACCTGGCTCAGCCGTCGGTCTCGAAGCACCTGAAGGTGCTCTACGAGGTCGGGCTGGTCACCGTGCGGCGTGAAGGCCGCCAGGCCTTCTACCGCACGAACCTGCAGGCGATCCGGCCGCTGCACGAGTGGACGAGCAGGTTCGAGCGCTTCTGGCGGCACCAGTTGACGCGGGTCGCCGAGCGGGCAGAGGCGGCGACCAGGGAAGGAAAACGAAAATGATCACGCCAACAGTCGAGCAATTGTCACTGAGCATCACGCAGGAGACCCGCGTTCGTGCCTCACTCGAGGTGACGTTCGAAGCACTGCTGCAGCAGATCGGACCGGGGAACGAAACGCCCGAGGGCACACCGCTGCCGATGGTGCTCGAGCCGCGGCCCGGCGGACGCTGGTTCCGCGACCTCGGCAACGACGACGGCCATTTCTGGGGCCACGTCCAGGCGATCAAGCGGCCCACGCTACTCGAGGTCGTCGGGCCGCTGTTCATGTCGTACCCGGTCGTGTCGAATGTGCAGTACCGCCTCACACAGGTCGAGGGTGGCACGGTCATCTCGTTCCGGCACACCGCGCTCGGCTTCGTGCCCGACGACTTCCGCGACGGGCTGTCACGCGGGTGGATACCGCTGCTCGAGCGGGTACGCCGCCAGGCCGAGGCTGCGCACACACGTCACTGAAGGGAGCATTGCCATGTCGATGATCGAAGCGTTCGTCCAGGAATTGGAACAGGAATCTCAGACCACGCGGCGCGTCCTCGAGCGGGTTCCGGGCGATCGCCTTGGCTGGAAGCCGCATGACAAGTCGATGTCACTGGGCCAGTTGGCTCTTCACGTGGCCACGACGCCGGGCGGGGTGTCCGACATGGTGCGCCAATCGTCGATGCCAGTGCCGCAGTTCATCCAGCCAAGCGCGACGAGCGCCGCCGAACTCGTCCCTGCCCTGGAGCAAAGCGTCGCGAAAGCCAAAGAGAACCTGCGCGCGATCGGCGACGCCGGGCTGGCGGGCATCTTTCGAGTCGTGCAAGGCGACAATGACGTGATGACCATGCCGGTGGGCGCGGTGCTGCGCTTCATCATGCTGAACCACTGGTATCATCACCGCGGCCAGCTGTCCGTCTATCTCCGGGAACTTGGTGTGCCCGTGCCCTCAATCTACGGTCCGAGCGCCGACGAGAACCCGTTCGCGGCGCAGATGGGAGCGTAGGCTAACGCTCCGCGCGAGGGCGTTCGCGGTCGCGGCGGCCGGCCTGGCCGGCGCGATCACGACCGTGCTAGCATCCAGCGCGTCGGCGACATGAATCACTCGCGACGCGAGGTCCTGACAGCAGCAGCCGGCACGTTGTCCGCTATTGCTATGGGGCAGACGGTTGTGGCACAGGCGCGGGATCTGCTGGCCGGCTTTCAGACGCGCCGGATCCAGACGACAGGCGCGACCATCCACGTCCGCACCGCCGGTTCCGGGCCGCCACTGCTGCTGCTCCACGGATTCCCCCAAACCAATGCCATCTGGCACAAGATCGCGCCGGAGCTGGCGAAGCGGTTCACCGTTGTGGCGCCAGACCTTCGCGGCTACGGCTTCAGCAGCAAGCCGGCCGATGGCGAGAATCACAGCGGCTACTCGAAACGCGCGATGGCCCTCGATCAGGTCGAGGTCATGCGCGCGCTCGGCTTCGAGCAATTCGCGGTCGTCGGCCATGACCGCGGCGGGCGTGTCGCCTGGCGCCTTGCCGCCGAGCAGCCCGAGCACGTCACGCGCGCGGCCATCCTCGACATCGTCCCGAGACCCTACACGAACGTCACGCGCGACTTCGCCACTGCCTACTTCCACTGGTTCTTCCTGATCCAGCCGGCACCGTTTCCCGAGCAGCTCATCGAAGCGGCGCCGGAGGCTTTCCTGCGGCGTTTCCTGTCCCGCCCCGGCATCACGTCAGACGCATTCGCGGAATACCTGCGGGCGGTGCGGGAGCCCGGCACGGCGCACGGCTGGTGCGAGGACTACCGCGCCGGCGCCACGATCGATGAACAACACGACACCGAGACGCGCGAGCGGCGCGTCACCTGCCCGTTGCTCGTGTTGTGGGGAGAGCGCAGCATCGTCGGCACCTCCTACGATCCGCTGAGCCTCTGGCGCGAGGTCGCGACAGACGTGCGGGGCCGGGCCTTGCCGGGCGGCCACAACCTCCCCGAGGAACTGCCCGAGCAGACACTGTCGGCGATCCTCGAATTCATTCCGGCCTGAACCGCTGCCATGGCAGAGGAACACCCACCACAAATCCTGCAAATCTATCGGGACTTCGTGAATCGCGGGAGCGAGGCGGCGTTCCGACGGGTTGAAGAGGACGCGGCCCGGATCTGTGCGGAACTGGATTGCCCCAATGTTCATCTGGCGCTGGAGTCGCTTGCAGCACCGGCGGAGGTGTGGTGGCTCACGCCTTATGTGTCCGAAGCCGACAAGCAACGCGTCGCGGACGGATACGCACTCAATCCGGCACTGATGGCCGCGCTCGAGGGCATCGCCGAACGCAAGGCGGGACTGGTTGGAACGCCGGTGGATGTCATCGCGAACTACCGCGCAGAGCTGAGCCGCGGAGCCTGGCAGGTGGCGGGAGCCCGCTTCTTCGTCGTGACGATGACCAAAGGCGATCCCGGCAGCGGTGGTGCCGCGTTCGAGGCGGCCGACGGCATGCGCTTCATTTTTCGAGCGTTCGGCGCCGGCCAGGACGCCGAGGCCTGCGTCAATCAATCAGGCCCGGACACCAGGTTGTTCGCGGTGCGTCCATACTGGGGCATGCCGGCGCGGGAATGGATCGCCGCCGATCCAGAGTTCTGGGAGCCTAACCCGATGGCAAGGCGATCACCATGAGGGCCGCGCTCGTCGTCGGTTGCCTCCTGGCGTGCGCATCGTCGGCTGGCGCCCAAGACCGAGTGCTTGGTCTGCTGACATTGCCGGAGGTGTTTGGCAACGGCGCATGCGATCGGTTTTCGCCGCAGGAGCTACCTTTACGCGCCACCCCTGACGGCGCGCCCGTTGGGGTCATCCGCGTCGTCCGAAACTGGAGTCACGACCCGAACGGCGGCTGTGAGGGCCTGGAAGTGGCGGTGCGCCAGCGTGACGGAGCCAGGGAGCAGCCACTGCCGACCAAGGAGTACCAGTACGAAGCGCCGGCGGCGATTGTGCTGGAGCAGCGCGGCCGATGGTTCAGGTTGCGGCTGGCGACGGGATCCGCGTGGGTGCCGGCCTCCAGCCGGGATGTGTTTCACCCGCTCGAGCAGCTGTATGAGGACGCCCTGACCTATCTGACGCCCGACTGGAACAAGCAACTGGCGGATGCGCCTGGTGGGCGGGGCAGGACCGCAACGATGCCCGCTGACAGAGCGGAGCCATTGGTACGAGTTCTCGGCTCACGACGATCCGGCGGTCAGTTGTGGCTTCAGGTCGAGGTGATGAGTCATTCGACTTGTGAAGATCATCGCAACGAACCGAAGGCCATCGACCGCGGCTGGGTGCCTGCGCATTCACCATCGGGCCAGCCATCGATCTGGTTCTTCTCGCGGGGCTGCTGACGTGGAACCGAAACGACCAAGAGCGCCGGTTGTGCTCGGCCTTTTCCTTCTTCTGTTTCTCGTACCGGCGACCGCCGGTGCCCAAGTCACGACCGGCACGTCATCCGCCGGTCTGGTCTATGAGGTCAGTGGGAGTGGAGACGCCGTTGTCCTCATTCACGCCTTCAGCGTCGACCGCCGCATGTGGGCGCCACAAATTACGCTCCTCGAACACCGGTTCAGGGTGGTGCGCTACGATTTGCGAGGCCACGGGAAATCGGAGGGGCCCTCCGCTCCCTATGCGCCACACGAAGACTTGCGGTCGGTGCTGGATGCACTGGACATCAGCCGCGCCACGCTGATCGGGCTCTCTGCGGGTGCGACCATTGCCACGGACTTCGCCATCGCGTATCCCAACCGCGTCGCTCGACTCGTCCTCGCGTCACCGGGGCTGAGCGGTCACGTCCCGTCGACACCGCTGACATGGACTCAACCGGTATTCCAGGCGGCGGGCGCAGGAGATGCGGAAGGCGCGGCGAGGCTATGGGCCGATACCCCGATCATGGCGGTTCGGAACGACCTCTCCGTCGCGCCGGCCGTGAGAGACCTCGTCATGGGCAACGTTCGGCTCTGGACCTACAAAGCGAATCCGGCCCAGCAGCTGACGCCGCCCGCCATCACTCGTCTCTCCGAGATCACGTGTCCGACGCTGGTGATTCTTGGAGAACAGGACCTGCCACACATCAAGGAGATTGCGAGCCTGCTGATCAAAGGGATCGCCGGCGCCAGGCTGGTGACGATCCCTCGCGCTGGACATATGGTCAATCTGGATGCACGTGAAACGTTCAATCGGGCTGTCGAGGCGTTTGTGGTCAGCCGATGACCGAGGCCGGAGACGCTGCTCCTGCAAATAGCTGAGCTAACATTGCGCAGCGTCAGAAGCCATAGGAGCGTTTCATGCTGATTGAAAAGGCCCCCCGTGCCTGGCTTGTCCTTCCGCTCGGTGCGTTGCTCGTCTGTGCTGGATGTGGCGGACGCGACGCTGACAGAGGAGCGGCCGAAGACACGCCTGTCCCCGCGAGCACCAGCCCCCCGGCTGAAGTTGCTGTGAAAGTCCCCGATGCCTGCTCCTTCTTCGGCCGAGCGGAGCTGGAGTCGATCGTCGGCTGGGAGTTACGTGAAGGCGACCCCGAGGAGGTGCCCGCCGGGTCAGCCTGCGACTTCGAAGCGCCCCCAGGAAGCGCCGTCACCAGGTCGTTTCCCGACCCCGCGCTCCCGCGGTCTGTGGGGTTCAGCTCGTTGACGATCAACACCCATCCTTCCAACGCCAAGAACTTCGCGGAGATGCGACAGACGCCCGGAGCTTCGGTGACCGACGTGCCCGGCGTGGGTGACGACGCGTACTTCAACGGACCGGACCTTCTCTTCGTGCGCGTCGGCAACCGGGGCTTCAGCGTGCGAATCTACACGGACGCCGGCACCGACGCCGATCGGGTGCGGGTACGCGAGGTGATGGTGAAACTAGGTCAGCTGGGTGCGTCCAGGCTGGCGTAGCCCGCACGACGCACGGGGTCACGGGAGGAAAGTGCACATGCGTTACGCCGGGGCTTTCGCGGCAGTTGCGTCCCTGACGGTAATGGCTGCAGCCCTCTGGGGCGCGCAAGGGTCAGCCCCAGCGGTCGAAGTTGCCGTGGTGGCCAACGCGGAGGCGGGTACGGTCGCCCTGCTGGACGTTGCCACGCGCTCGATTCTCGGCGTCGTCGACGTCAATCCGGCCCGCGCGAAAAGCGAGGGGCCTGGTGCGCCGAACTACGCGCAGGACACGGACTTGTCCCCCGACGGCCGCACGCTCTATGTGTCCCGCGGCTATCTCGGCGACGTCGCGGCGTTCGACCTCGCCAGTGGCCGGTTGCTGTGGCAGCGGTCGTTGAACACCGGGCGCGCCGACCACATGACGATCACGCCGGACGGGGCGAGCCTTTTCGTTTCTGCGCTCATGGACAACCGGGTCTACAAGATCGCGACGTCCAGCGGCCAGCTCGCGGGTCACATGGTGACCGGGGTCTACCCTCACGACAACAAGGTCTCGAGGGACGGCCAGCGGCTCTACAACACCAGCCTCAGCGCCCTGGCGTCCCTTCCCCGGTCTGCCGGCGCCCCGCCGTTGACCGAAACGCCCGGCCATCCCTTCCAGTTGACCATCGCCGACGTGGCGACGCTGAAGATCCGCGACCGCGTAAAGCTGGACAATGCCTTTCGGCCCTGGCAGTTCAGTCCGGACGAGAAGCGCCTCTACGCGCAGCTGTCGAATCAGCACGGCGTGGTGGCCTACGATCTCGCGAGCCTGAGAGTGGTCCGGCGCCTCGATCTGCCGGTGAAGCCGGGTGTCACGGCTGCCGACTGGGACTTCGAAGCGCCGCATCACGGCCTGGCGATCACAGACGACGGCAGGACGCTGTGCCTGGCAGGCCGCGCCTCGGACTATGCCGCGCTGGTCGCTACTCAAGAGCTGACGTTGATAGGGACGGTGCCCGTGGGCGACGCCCCCGGCTGGGCCGAGGTTGCCGATCGTGGGCGCATCTGTCTGATCGCCAACACGCGCAGCGACGATCTCTCGATCATCTCGATCCCGAATCGGTCCGAGGTCGTGCGGCTGCCGATCGGCAACGGCCCCAAGCACATCACCGTCGCACAGGTGCCAGCGTCGGTGATCGCGGCGTTCAAGGCGCGCCGGTGATACGGATGGCCGGCAGGTGTGTGGAGGATCGCCATGAATCTAATAGCGGGCGCGACCGGGACTCTCGGTGCCGAAATCTGCCGGTTGCTGGCCGAGGAGGGTCAAGCGGTCAGGGCGTTGGTTCGAAGCACGTCCGCACCTGAAAAGGTGGCGCGGCTGAAAGGCCTTGGCGCCGAGCCGGTGGTCGGTGACTGAAGAGCGTGCGTCGTTGGACGCCGCCTGCCGGGCGTCAGCGCGGTCCTCGACACATCCTCCACGCATTCCAGGCAGAGGGCGATTCGATCGACAGTGTGGACCTGCAGGGACAGCTGAACCTCATCGATGCCGCCGAGGCCGCTGGCGTCAGCACTTCGTGCTGGTGTCGTTTCCCCAGGTGAACGTCGACTTCCCGCTGCAGCGTGCGAAGAGAGCGGCCGGCTGCGAAGCAGCCGTATGACGCACGATTCTCCAACCGACGTTCTTCATGGAAGTCTGGTTGAGTCCCAGGCTGGGCTTCGATCCCGCGAACGGCAAGGCGCAGGTTTACGGCGACGGGCGCAACAAGATCAGCTGGATCTCCTTCCAGGACGTCGCCCGATTCTCGGTGTCGGCGCTTGCGCCGGAGCGTGCGCCGAACGCCACCATCAAGCTCGGAGGCCCGGACGCGTTGAGCCCGCTCGAGGCCGTCGCGTTGGCCGAACAAACGGTTGGCAAGTCGATCGCCGTCCAGCACGTTCCCGCTGACGCGTTGCGCGCGCAGCACGCCGCCGCGACCGACTCGCTCCAACAGTCGTTCGCCGGGTTGATGCTGTACTACGCGCGCGGCGAAGTCATCGACACCGCGGATGCTCTGAGAATGCTGCCGGTCGGGCAGTTGACGTCCGTTCGCGATTATCTTCGCGGCGCGACCGCAGCGGCGCTCAAGTGATTGCCCGCCGCCTCGAGTAGGTCGCGCTGATGCCCTGATACAGAAGCCATCCTGCCGGGCCGAACATGAAGGTCAACAGGAGACACGGCACCACCACGAGGTGCGGTAACCCACGGTCCCGTGCGTCTCGCACTTCCCAGCACCCGATCAGCAAGTCGAAGCACAGGTAGTGGACCCAGCCCGCCAGCAGCAGCCAGGGGTTGGCGAACAGCTGCGCCACCGCGGCCAGCGTCGAGAAGCCGCCTTGGCTGCTTCCCCACTGGGTGGCGATCAGCGCCACATACACGGCCGCGAACAGCGCAGGGACGGCGAACCCCGCGACTGAGCGCGTCACCCAGGTGCGGCCCGGCAGCAGCACCAGCAGCAGCCACGACAGCAGCGCAACAGTGGACGTAATCGAGAACAGCTGTTCGGGTGTCATCGGTTCTCCCTCTGCTCAGCCGATCGAGGCCAGCGGCATGCCCCACAGCGCCTGAAGCAGCAGCGCCACGAACGCTATCGCGTAGCCGCCGCGGCGGCGAGCGTCAGACGCACCCGCGCTGCCTCGTCCCTCCGCCGCAGCAACACCAGCGGGACGATCGGCAGCAGTTGCATCGCGTGCAGACCGACGAAGTGCGGCACGCGCAGGTCGCCGTGCTGCGTGCTCCATCCGGTCACCGGCAGGCCCGGCCCACCGTCCGGTGCGCCCACGGTATGCGCGCCGGCGACCGCCAGACGACCAGTCACCCGAGCCTCGGCCAGCTGCTTGTCGGTCGGACGCGTCATCAGCCCTCCCGTGGAGGCTCCGATGATGGTGATCACCAGTCCGAGCCGAAGCGCCCAGCCCAAGGCCCGGTCGGCGAAGTGCTGGCGCCACAGGGCTACGGCCACCGCCACGCTCCCCAGCGTCTGCAGGACGATCGCCGTGCCCATGACCGCGAACAGCGAGGTATCGAGCGGCGTGCCGACATTGAAGTGGCTCGTCGTTCCTCGCCACGCCTGCCAGTCGATGATCGCGAGCTCGATCAGGAAGACCAGCGCCGTGGCACGGCCGACCAGGCGCCGGGTCCGGGCCCAGCCGGGAAGGTAGGTGAAGATCCACGCCAGCGTCAGCGAGTAGATGGCGGTCGACGCGGCGAACTTGGCGGGCTTGAGCCACGCTGGAGCGCCGGTGATCTGCGCGCGAGTCCACCGCGAGGCCGACAGCCGACGCCAGCAGCAGCGCCGCCATGAACAAGCCCGTGCCCGTCAGCAGCGGGTCGGCGTGCCCACAGCCGGGCCACGAAAGTGCGGACCTGGCCAGGCTCGTTCCAGCGTGCCGTCCGATGATCCTGCCAACCATATTCCGCGATGCGTGCATGACATCCTCCGTCCGGTGAGAGCGCTGATGTTGTCATTGTCAACATCAGGATACCGCGACATGTTGACAATGTCAACACTGGACCGTAGGATGCGGCATGCCCCGACCGCGCCGGCCGAAAACCCGCCGCGAAACAGCCGAGCCGCTACCATCACGGCAACCTGCCCCAGGCGATGCTGCAGGAAGCCGTTCGCACGATTCAGAAGCAGGGCGTGGAAGCGCTGACCTTGCGGGGCGTGGGCGAGCGGCTGGGAGTGTCGCGCACCGCGCTGTACCGCCATTTCACCGACAAGCAGGCGCTGCTGGCCGCAGTGGCCGCCGAGGGTTTCCGCACGTTGCGGACCGCTCTGGCCGAGGCATGGGAGTCCGCCGGGCGCGGGCGTGAAGGGTTCGAGGCGATGGGCCTTGCCTACGTGCGCTTCGCCGTGACGCACCCGTCGCACTACCGGGTCATGTTCGGCGGCGCCGTACGGGCCGGCGACAAGAACAGCCTTGGCGATCCCGGCGCCGATGCGTTTCAAGTGCTGCTCGACGCCATCACCGAGCAGCAGGCCCAAGGCCTCGTCCATGGCGATGAGCCGCGACAACTGGCGCTCTACATCTGGGCAGTCGTCCACGGCGTGGCGATGCTGGCGCTGGACGGCATGCTGCCGCCGGAGGTGCCGGCGGCGTCTCTCATGGCGCTGGCCAACAATCGCCTGCGGACGGGTCTCGCGCCGTGAGGGTCACACCGTCTCATCTGTTGACGCGGCATGACTTGTGAGTACATGGCGGTGGATGAAGGTCTTTCACTGCGATCACTGCGGCCATCTGCTCTTTTTCGAGAACACGCAGTGCGTTCGCTGCGGGCACGCGGTCGCGTATCTTCCTGATCTGGCGTGCGTCGGTTCCCTGGACCAGGGCGACGACGGCACCTGGCGGTCGCCGCTGGCGGTCGCGAGCAGCCAAGGCTACCGCCTCTGTGACAACTACGCGATCCACGGAGTCTGCAACTGGGCGATTCCGGCCGGCGACAGCCACACCCTTTGTGTCTCGTGCCGCCTGACCCGCCTCATACCGGATCTGTCGGTGGAGGCGCATCGGACGAACTGGTATCGCCTGGAGGCCGCCAAGCGGCGTCTGGTGTTCACGCTCCTCGCCCTTGGCCTGCCCGTGGCCAGCCGCGACCAGGACCCGGAGCGCGGGCTGGCTTTCGAGTTCCTGGCCGACGATTCGGAACCGGCCAGTCACCACCGGGCACGCCGGCGGCGTCATCACGGTCAATCTCGCGGAGGCCGATGACGCGGAACGGGAACGGCGGCGCCAGTCGCTCAACGAGCCATATCGCACGCTCGCCGGCCATCTCCGGCACGAGAGCGGCCACTACTACTGGGATCGGCTGATCGGCGGCACCGGGGCACTATCCGCGATTCCGCGCGCTGTTCGGCGACGAGCGCGCGGACTACACCGGCGCGCTGCAGGCCTATTACGCCAGTGGGCCGGCGGCCGACTGGCAGCAGCGCTTCATCAGCGGCTACGCCAGCGCACACCCGTTCGAAGACTGGGCCGAGACCTGGGCGCACTACCTGCACATGATCGACACCCTCGAGACGGCCGCTGCGTGCGGCTTCTCGCTTCGCCCGCGCCGCGCAGATGAGCCGTCGCTGCCGGTGCTGCCGCCGTTCGTCGTCTCGGGCCGCGTGCCGTTCGATCGCCTGATCGAGAGCTGGTTTCCCCTGACCTACGCGCTGAACAATCTGACCCGCGGGCTCGGCCAGCCCGACGCATATCCGTTCGTGCTGTCGCCCGCCGCGATCGAGAAACTGCGCTTCGTCCACGAGATCGCGTGCTGAGCATCGCCACGCTCCTGGAGGCTGCTGCGACCGGACGCGCGTGACGTACGCCGGGAGTGCCAGCGGCGTGCTAGCCCGGAACGAAGAACTCGATCGAGCCGGTGGAGGGCCCCCACCGCAGGCGTTGTTGGCCTGCACGCGGGCAAACGAGCGGCCGTCGCGCGCGGTGAAGCGCATGAACGTCTGGGACGTGTCGGAAAGCAGCTCGTCGGTTCCGCCCGGCGTGCTGCCGACCATCAACGTGTAGCCGGTTGCGCCAGGCACCGCGTTCCAGGTGACCTCGACGGTGGTCCGCACAATCGACGTGACGCGCAGGTTGGACGGCGCGGCAGGCAGGGTCAGTGCACGCGGGCGCTGCTCGGCCCGGTGGCGATGGCTCGAGGACTCGTCCCCGCAGGACGCCGTCAGCAGGGCAGCCAGGGCGGCAACGCCGAGCAGTTGTCCAGTCATGTCCTGGCCCTTCGCAAACGGCATGCCGGCGACTGGCGCCTAAGCTCTTCAGCGTCGCGCCGCGCGCGCTACTGCGCCGCCGGTCGGGCCCCGGCAGCCCGTTCGATCGCTTCCAGGCCTTGCACCACTTCCTGGCGCCGCCCTTCGATGTCCTTGATCGCCCGCTCCTGCTTCGCGGTCTCGCGTGCCTTCGCCGCTGCGGTGGCGGGCCCGCCAAGGATCTTGTCGATCGCCTCGCGCCGGAGCGTGAGAGACAGGTCGTAGCACTGGCGGGCCTGCATGAGCGCGGCCGTCGCCTCCGGCAGGTTGGCGCGCTCGGCACGCACGACGCCCAGGTAGTGCGCTGCCTCGCATTGGCCGAAGTCCATGGTCAGTGCCCGCTGAAACTCCTCTTCGGCCGTGTCGAGACGCCGCAGCCGCCAGTCGATCATTCCCGACAGCACGAACATCGGCGCGTTGGCCACCATCGTGCGCGCCCGATCCGCGTCGCTGCGCGCCGCTGTCAGCTGGTTGAGCTGCAGCTCGTTCCAGGCGCGCCAATACAGCGCTTCGCCGACGAACCACTGGCCGGCGACGATCATCCGGGTCGCGGTGTCGATCGCCTCCTCCCGGCGTCCCAGGTTCGAGAGGCTGATCGTCCGGCCCAGCGAAGCATCCACGTGGCCCGGCGACTCGGCCAAGGCGGCGTCGAAAGCCGTCAGTGCCTGAGGCCATTCCTCCCGGGCCTGATGCAGCAGGCCCAGCGTGGTGGCGATGGCTGGAGAATTCGGAAACGCGGACAGCGCCGACTGAAACCGTCGAAGGGCTTCGTCCTGATCGGGACTGGCGCCGTTGTCCAGCGCGAAGCGGCCCAGGGCCAGGTCGGCGTCCACGAACGCCTCGTCGCCGGCCCGCAGCTCCGTCAACGTCTTGCCGTAGCTGCTGGCGCAACTGCCGATACGGTATTGAACCAGCGGCGCCTCCGGCCAGCGAGCGGCCGCCAGGCTCGTCTCGCGTTCGGGCGCCCCCTGGAAGCTGCAGATCAGCGACACGTCCAGGTAGGCGCGGAACGCCTCAGAGCCCGACGCCGTCTGGAGATCCTGACGCCACCCCGGCACGGCGGCGCGGGCCTTCGCCCGGCCGCCGACGTTCAGTGAGGCCTCGCGGTCGGTCAACGGATCGACCGGCGCCGCGTCCACAATCGCCAGGACCAGCGCCGATGAGCCGTCGGCGGCGGCCAGCGCGCGCACCCGCTCGAGCCAGGGCGCATAGGAGAGGCCCAGCTCCTTGGACCGCAGCACCAGCAGCGCGGCCGCCTCGAACGCCAGCGGGCGCACGCCGCGGGCCTGGGCGACGTCGTAGGCCTGTTCCAGGCAGCGGTAGCAGCCGTGGCCAATCGCCGCGACGAGGTCCTCCACCGGCGGCGGTGCCGGGACGACGGCCACGGTTCGTCGAGGCGCGCATGCGCCGATCGCGAACGTGAGGACAAGCGTGGGAATCGCGAACCGCATCAGACCAGGACGTTCGTGTCCGTGCGATTAGACGCCACCCGGGGAGAAACGGTTCGCGGCGGCCGCGACCTAGTGCAGCAGCTCGCCGAACTCGTCGGCTGACAGCGGCGGCTTGTAGTAGTAGCCCTGCATGGCGTCGCAGCCGCGAATCTGCAGGAACTCCACCTGCTCGCGGCTCTCCACTCCTTCGGCGATCACGCGCTGCCGCAGGCTCTTGGCCATGCTGATGATGGCCGAGGTGATCGCGGCGGCGTCGTCCTCGCCGGCATCCAGGTCGCGCATGAAGGACTGATCGATCTTCAGCGTGTCGATGGGGAAGCGGCGCAAATGGCTCAGGCTCGAATACCCGGTGCCGAAGTCGTCGATCGAGATCCGCACGCCGAGCTCCTTCAGGCTGCGCAGCACGCTGACCGTGGCCGCGGCGTCGCCCATCACGATGCTCTCGGTCAGCTCCAGCTCCAGGTAGCGCGGGTCGAGCCCGGAGAGAGCCAGCGCGTTGGTCACCGACTCCAGGAAGTCCTTGCGCTTGAACTGAGCGCCGCTGAGGTTGACCGACACCGGCACCGCCCGCAAGCCGGCGTCCTGCCACTCCTGGCCCTGCCGGCAGGCTTCCCGGAGGGCCCACTGGCTGATCGGCACGATGAGCGAGCTGTCCTCCATCAAGGGCAGGAACTCTGCCGGGCGCAGCAGCCCGCGGGTGGGTTCCTGCCAGCGCAACAGCGCTTCGCAGCCCACCACGACCTTGGTGGCCAGCTGCAGGATCGGCTGGTAGTGCAGGACGAACTCGTTCCGCTGCAGGGCACGCCGCAGCTGGTTCTCGAGCGCCAGGCGCTCGCGGGCCCGAGCGTTCATGTCCGGCGTGTAGAACTGGAAGTTGTTCCGGCCGATCGCCTTGGCGTGGTACATCGCCGCGTCGGCGTTGCGCGTCAGCGCGTCGACGTCGATGCCGTCGTCGGGGAACAGGCTGATGCCGATGCTGGCGCCGACGTGCACGTCCTGCCCGTCGATGGTGTGGCGGCGCCGGCACGCTTCGAGCAGCTTCTCGGCGATGTGCGCCACCTCGTTGATCCCGGGCGCTTCGGGCAGCAGCACCACGAACTCGTCGCCGCCCTGCCGGCACACCGTGTCGGAGCCGCGCACGCAGGCCTTCAGGCGGTGGGCGATCTCCTTGAGCAGCCGATCGCCCGCCTCGTGGCCCAGCGAATCGTTGACGTGCTTGAAGCGATCGAGATCGACGAACAGCAGGGCGACGTGCTTGCAGCTTCGCCGTGCTTGCGCAACGGCCTGCTCCACGCGGTCCAGCAGCAGCACGCGGTTGGGCAAGCCGGTCAGGAAATCGTGCTGCGCCAGCCGCGCCATGTGCTCGGCCATCTGGCGGGTGTCGCTGACATCGCGAAACACCAGCACGCCGCCAGTCACGAGGCCGTCGCGCCCGTGCAGCGGCGCGGCCGACGCTTCGACATCCGACTCGCGTCCATGGCGGCCGATCAGCTTCGCGGCCGAGGTCACGTCCACGCGGTGATTCTCGGTCACCGCGATCGGGATCGGATTGGGCACCGCCTCCCGTGTGGTGCCGTCGACGATGCGGAACACCTGGCTGATCGGGCGGCCGGCGGCCTGCGCGTGGCGCCAGCCCGTCATCGTCTCCGCGACCGGGTTGAGGAACGCCACACGGCCCAGTGCGTCGGTGGTGATGATGGCATCGCCAACCGACGTCATGACGATCTCCGTCAGCTCGCGTTCACGAAACGCCGCCTCCGGGGAAAAACCACGCTCCACCGGACTCACGCGCCTCGGCCGCAATCGCCATGTTCTTCCGTGATGCCATCAACGGCCTCCGAGTGTGCACACCAATACCAGCGCGCCTCGCAGGAACGCCAACCCGGGGGGGACCATATTCTTGCCACAGGGCGGGCCCGATCGGTTCCCGCACTTGCACGCTGTTTCAGCGGAAGTTACGAAGAAATGGGCGAAACCGCCTACGGCTGAGTCGGTTTTAGCCGGCCTGTACGCTACCGTAAGCGACTCGGTAGTTTGACCGCGATCGGGCCCGCTCCAATAATGGGCCCGGGCACTGCAGCCGTTTCAGGCAGGAGAACCACGATGGTGCGAAGACTACTAGGCGTTGTGGCGGTGGCTGTATCCGTGTCGGCGACGACCGTCGTGTCGGGGGACACGGTCTTCCGATCCGCGCTTCACGACTACCGGCTGGTGACCGTGGCGGACGCGCTGGTGCAGCCCTGGTCGATCGCATTCCTGCCCGGCGGCGATCAGTTGATTACGGAGCGGCCCGGGCGCTTGCGCATTGTCCGCCAGGGCAAGCTGCTGCCGCAGGCCGTGGAGGGTGTGCCACCGGTGTTCCACTCGTCGCAGGGCGGGTTGCTCGAGGTGATGCCGCACCCCAACTTCGCGGCCAACCGGCTCTTGTATCTCAGCTACTCGAAGCCGGGCGCCGAAGACAGCCTGGCGCGAACCGCCTTGATCCGCGGCCGCTTCGAGAACGATCGGCTGACCAACGTCGAGCAGCTGTTCGAGGCCGTGGCCCGCGGCCGCAACCACTTCAGCGGCAAGATTGCATTCGACCGGAACGGGTTCGTGTTCCTCAGCCTCGGCGATCGGCAGGTGCCGCCCGAAGGCAATCTCGAGGCGCACCCCGCGCAGGATCTCACCAACCATCACGGCAAGATCATCCGGTTGCACGACGACGGCCGAGTGCCGATGGACAATCCATTCGTCAGCCCGGGCCGGCGCGCGCCCGGAGATCTGGAGCTACGGCCATCGCAACGTCCAGGGGCTCGCAATCCATCCCGAGACCGGCGATCTGTGGGCGAACGAGCACGGCCCTCAGGGCGGGGACGAGGTGAACCGCATTCAGCCCGGCCGCAACTACGGCTGGCCGGTGATCGGCTTCGGCGTGAACTACACGACCGGGCTGGCGATTCATTCCGGGACGCACCGTCAGGGCATGGAGCAGCCGCTGCAGGTGTGGATTCCGTCGATCGGGATTTCAGGAATGATGTTCTATACCGGCGATCGGTTCCCGCAGTGGAAGGGCAGCATGTTCGTGGGCGGGATGGCCGCGGCGCACATCAGCCGGCTTACCTTCGAAGGGCAGCGGATTACAGGACGCGAAACGCTGATCGCCGCAGGCGGGCCGGATCCGCGACATCCGGCAGGGACCGGACGGTTACATCTACCTCGTCACCGATGATCGCGATGGCAAGCCGACGCCGGTCTTCCGGATGGAGCCGGTGGAGAGGGCGCCGGTGACCTAAAGACTGAGTCTTCAGTCTCCGGGCTCCGGTCTGTAGTCAGGACGACGAGAATGCGGCGGCTTGGGAGACCAAGCCCGCCTTTTTCTTTTGCCTGAGGACGGCAGCCGCCTAGTTCTTCGACGCCGCCTCCTGGAAGTCCGATTTCGTCAGCGCCTTCTCCGGGTTCGGCGGATGGGCCGGGATGTAGGCGTTGTAGTCGAGGTTCAGGCGGTTCAACGCCGTCGCCGCGGACTTCACCACGCCCAGCTGGTTCGGGTTCGGGTTCACGATCGTGATGTCGGCGGTCCACAACACCTTTTCCGCCGGCAGGTAGACGGCCAGCATGCCGTCGCTGTGCTCGTTGGGAATGCGGTGCAGTTCAACCACCTTGCCGTTGGTTCCCTTGCGAACATCGCGATCACCCACGCCTTCAACCACGTTGGTGCGGCGGTTCGTCACCTTCGACAGGCTGTCGGCCGGCAGCGTGCGCGGACCGGCCAGCAGGCGCTCGAGTACCTGCTCGTTGTTGTTGTGCGTCAGGATCGTCGCGCCCTCGGCCACCGCCGCCGCCAGCCCGCTCGCGTGGTCGAAATGCGGGTGCGAGTTCACCACGAAGCGAATCGGTTTGCCGCGCCGCCGCCTGAAGTCCGCCTTCGTCAGCGGCTTGTCCGGGTTCGGCGGATGCGCCGGGATCCACGCGTTGTAATCGAGGTTCAGCGTGGTCAACGCCGTCGCCGCCGACTTCACCACGCCCAGCTGGTTCGGGTTCGGGTTCACGATCGTGATGTCGGCCGTCCACAACACCTTTTCCGCCGGCAGGTAGACGGCCAGCATGCCGTCGCTGTGCTCGTTGGGGATGTGGTGCAGCTCCACCACCTTGCCGTTGGTGCCCTTGCGGACGTCGCGATCGCCCACACCCTCCACGACGTTGGTGCGGCGGTTCGTCACCTTCGACAGGCTGTCGGCCGGCAGCGTGCGCGGGCCGGCGAGCAGCCGCTCGAGCACCTGCTCGTTGTTGCGGTGGGTCAGGATCGTCGCGCCTTCGGCCACCGCCGCGGCCAGGCCGCTGGCGTGGTCGAAGTGCGGGTGCGAGTTGACGACGAACCGGATCGGCTTGCCGGGAATCGCCTGCTTGGCGGCGGCCATCACGGCCATGCCGCGCGCGTCGCTCTGCCCGCTTTCGATCACCAGGACGTGGTCGCCCATGTCCACCGCCAGCGACGTGTAGTTGCCGCCGATCTTGAAGACGCCCTCACCGAGCTTCTCGGGTGCAGGGCCGGCAGCGGCCTGGCGGCGGCGGTCCGCCTCCGGGCGGCCCACCGCGGCCCGCGGGCGGCGGCGGAGGCGTCAGCAGCTCGGCGACGTTCGGCGGGTTCGCCGTGGCCGACGGTGATGGTGGCGTCGAACGTCGTCATCCCCGCCTGCTTCTGGACGATGCGGGTGGGCACCTGCACGCCGTTCATGTTCTGGTAGTTCGAGTACTCGAACTCGACCAGCAGGTCGCCGACGATCGGGTGCTCGACCCGGGTCTCGACCTTGGTCACCAGGTTCTGGTTGTTGATGTAGCCGGTCACCGTATAGGCCTGGCCGGACGGCGCCTTGAGGTTGGCCGGCGAGAACGACACCACCTGCTGGCCGCCCTGCTGCCGCACGGGGGCGTTGTTGGCGCGGCGCCCTTCAAGAAGCCCCACGGCGTGGTCCAGATGTTCAGCGCCTGGTTCCAGTTGCTGCTGGCCTGCATGCCGGTGATGTTCTGGTTGAACACGCCCGGCATCGGTGGCGGGCACGCCCGGCACGGTCGGCGGCTGCGTCGGGCCCGTGGCCCGCGAGACCAGTGCCGTCGGGCTGGACGGCCGGCGCGAACTTGATCGTCCGCGTGTAGCTGCGTGATCTGCGTGACGTTCACCGGCCCCATCGGCTCGCCGATGGCCTTGCTCTGGCCGAACGCGCCGTTGCGCGCGGTGCCCGAGTAGGTGATCGAGGTCAGGTTGTCCACGCCCATCGCCTTCGACGCCGTCGCCACCACCGGGCTGACATTCTGTGCCGACGTACCTGCCCACAGCAGGCCCACGAGCAGCGCCGCTACCGGCACCGCTCTGATTGTTAATGCTCTGACCATACGTCCTCCAGACTTTGGTCTGAACCCCGAACGGATCTCCTAGTCTGCGGCTTATACATGTGGCGCGGCGGAGTTTACTGGCAGGTAATTCGGCCGACCTCGGCTGTAGGCCCGCGTCGGCGCCGGCGCCGAGCCCAGGAATCAGCATCGGCACGCGCCGGCGATACGCCGCCGTACTCGGGGTGCACGCTGGCGAGATCCCGCTCCTCCAGCTGGATGCCGATCAGGATGTAGGCGGTCGCGGCCACAGCCAGCACCAGGTGCGTCAGCGACATGACCGGCGCCGACCAGAACGCCAGCAGGAAGCCGAGATACAGCGGGTGGCGGACCATGCGGTAGAAGCCGGGTGTGGCAAAGCGGGCTGGGCGGCGGTGTCACCCCGCGCCAGTTCGCCCACACTTGCCTCAGGCCCGATCAGCTCCAACCCGTCGATCAGCGTCGCCGAGACCAGCACGATCACCCAGCCGGTTACGGCGATCACCTGCAGGAGCACGCCCGCGCCCAGGGTCCTGCACCTCCCAGACGAGGCCGCCCAGTGGTCTCCACTGCCAGATCAGCGAGGGCCAGCGCGGCACTCGACGCCAGCACGAAGCTGCCTCGCTCGACGGCCGGAGAGGTCGATCGCAAGGACGTCGCGAATGCACCGCCTGGCGCCTCGTCGGTCCCGCGGGTCAAGCCGGTGGTCCCCAGGAGTCCGACGCCGTAGAGGAGCGTGGCCAACAGCGCCCCGCACGCGGCCAGGCCGAACAGCAGGGCGAGCAGCCGGCCGATCATCGTGCGGTGGCCTACCGCGGCGTCGTCGCCGGGTTCTGGCGTGAGCCGGAAGACACTTCCTGCTGGCCGGGCGCCAGCACGTGCGTCCGCGACTTGAAGCGCCACCCCTGCGGGGTGCGCACGTATTCGTCGTCGTAGCGCCCCTGCGCTTCGACCTTGCCCGGCACGCCGTCGAGCCCGATGGCGATCAGATAGACCTTGCCGGTTGCGCCGCCGGGCGCCGGCTCGATGACGTGGTTCGCCATCAGGTGGACGATGCCGGCCCAGGGCACGTCCTTGCAGTCGGCCATGCCGCCGCGCGCGGCCTCCGCCAGACGCTCGCGTCCGGCGAACGTGTTCAGCACCTTGCCGCCGCGGGAGGTGCGGAACACGCCGTCCGGCGTGTACAGGTCGGCGTAGTCGTAACCCTTGTTGGTGCACTCGTCGATCGCATAGGCGTACTTCGAGACCAGCTGCTGGATCGCGAGGTGGTCTTGCGGCGTCAGCGCGGACGGCTGCTGCGCCGTCGCGATAATGGGGATCAGAAGCGCGGCCAGCGTGCCGATCGGTCGTTTCATGAGCGCCTCTCCGATGCGGGAGTCATTACCAAGGATCGATGCAGTGCCCGTCCACGTCACCTCCAGCTCGTCGCCGTGGCACCCGACGACAGCGCCTCCAGGTAGCGCCTGGCGACGTCGAGGTTCACGGCTGCGGACACGCGCGGCTCCTGGGTGCTAGGGGCGCGGGGGGCTCGGCGGCTCGACGGGCGGCGGATCGATGCGCCGGTGCTCCATGGTCTTGTCGTGGCCGTCGCAGGCCACTTCCACCAGCTCGGTATCGGGCAGGAAGTCGAATGGCGCGGTGATGGTCCACGGCTTGAGGTAGGCCTTCGGATCGTCGATCGTGATCGTCAGCTCCAGCCGGCCGAAGTCCACGCGCCGAAAGCGCTCGGTCACGCGCAGCGCGTCGCTGTGTGGACGGGCCGTGCGCGTGTCCAGCCAACCGCCGTCACGGAAGCCGGTCGTTTCGACCACGAACGTGTCGCCGTCCCAGCGGCCGACCGAGTAGCCGAGCCAGCTGGGCTCCGTCGCCTCGGGCAGCGTTCGACCATCGGTGAACACCTGCCGGAACGTCAGGTTGGCCAGAGTCTCGTAGAGGAGAGCCGTCATCTGCGGCGTCTGCAGGATCCGGAACGGCCCGCCGCCGAAGTTGATGCGCGGCGTACCCGGCGGCAGGCAATAGCCGTAGGGGTCGTCCACGTGATTGCGGGCCTCGCGCTGCTTCTGGATCGCCGCCGCCCACGGTGTGTACTGCACCTCCTCGGGCTTCAAGTCACGGGCCAGGTCGAAGAACAAGCTTCCCGGTGCGAAGCAGGCGTCGCGCCCGGACAGTCCGCACTGGGCCACCCAGATTCCCGACAGATCCGGCTTGCCATCAGCTGCCCCGCGGCGCCGGCGCGCGCAGGTTCGGCCGGCCGTCGGGGAGCCTGGGGATGCCGGGCGCCGAAAAGTTCAGCCACTGCGCCGTGGCCAGCGGGGCAGTGAACGCGAAACACAGGATTGCACCGGCCAGCACGCACCACGTCCGCATTGGTGGCGGCAGCATAACAGAGGCCGGGAAAGAGGGTAGACTTCGCACGGGAGAGGCGCCATGCGGGTTGCAATG
Organism: uncultured Acidobacteriota bacterium; assembly: GCA_963713655.1. Classification (GTDB taxonomy): domain Bacteria; phylum Acidobacteriota; class Vicinamibacteria; order Vicinamibacterales; family UBA2999; genus CAWEBF01. Next base: position 81,931 of record CAVQMT010000039.1, on the reverse strand, counting down.
TTCGTTGCGGTGCTGCTGACGGCCCATTCGGCGGCGGCGCAAATCGACATCTCGGGCAACTGGGTCAGCAGCCAGGAGAACTACCGGCCGCGCGGCAACGCCGGTATCGGCGACTACACCGGCCTGCCGCTGAACGACGCCGGCCGGCTGCGCGCTGACACATGGGACGCGTCGGTGCTATCGCAGCGCGAGCGGCAGGCGCAGCCGCACCCGACGCAGTACTACCAGTTCCGGTCCGCGGCGCGGATCGAGAAGGTGCTGGATCCGGTCACCAAGCAGGTCGTCGCTTACAACTTGTGCTGCGAGTTCGGCAACGCCGATCGCACCATCTGGCTCGACGGCCGGCCGCACCCGCCGGACTACGCCGAGCGCACCTGGCAGGGGTTCTCTACCGGCAAGTGGGTCGGCAACACGCTGACGGTCACGACGACGCACCTGCGCACGGGATACCTCGAGCGCAACGGCGCGCCCGCCAGCTTGAAGAGCACGGTGATGGAGCACTTCATCCGCCACGGCGACCAGTTGACGCTGGTGCAGATCGTCACCGACCCGGCCTACCTCGAGATGCCGCTGATCCGGACCATGGACTTCGTCCTGAACCCGGTGGTGGCGAACCGCCCCGCGGCCACACGGTTCGAGATCGTGGACGAGATTCCCGACCTGCAGAAGGGCTACGTGGCCAACTACGCGCTGGGGACCAGGCACACCGATTGGGCGCGCTTCGTCGGGCTCCCGTGGGAAGCGTCGCGCGGCGGCAAGGACACGCTGTTCCCCGAGTATCTGCCCACGCTCCGGCAGATGGTCAAGGCGTATCAGGCGTCACCGACGCGGCAGACGCCGAACCGCACCGACGGCTCGCGCTGATGCGAATCCGGACCTTGTCCGTTGCGGCCACGCTGGCCGCGATGGCCATCACCGGAGTGAGCGGCCAGGCGCAGACCTTCGACATCAAGGTGCTGCCGGTGCAGGGCTTCGACACCACGATGGTCTACATGCTGGTGGGCGCCGGCGGCAACATCGTGGTGCAGATCGGCGACGAAGGCGTGGTGATGGTGGACACGGGTGTCGCGGCGGCGAGCGACGCGGTGCTGCGCACCATCCGGACGCTGACCGACAAGCCAATCCGCTACGTCATCAACACGCACCATCATGCCGACCACGTCGGCGGCAACGAAGCGATCGTCAAGGCCTCGGGTGGCCAGCGCACCGACGCCGGCGGTGGAGGCGGGGCGCAGCTGCAGCAGAACCAGAGCGGCGTGATGGTGTTCGCGCATCAGAACACCGTGGACGCGATGCTGTTTCCGCAAGCGGGCCGGACGCCGTACCCGGAGCCGGCGGTGGCCCGGTCGTCGTTCATCACCAGCGACAAGCAGCTGCACTTCAACGGCGAGGCCATCGAGCTGTGGTGGCATCCGAGTGCGCACACCAACGGCGACGTGCTCGTCTACTTCCCGCGATCCGATGTGATCGTGGCGGGCGACCTGCTGCAGATGGGCGCGTTCCCGATGTTCGACGTCGAGGCCGGCGGCCGGCTGCAGGGCCTGCTGAACGGCCTCAACCAGATCATCGATCTCGCCGTGCCGCGCTTCAACCAGATCGGCGGCACCCGCATCGTGCCGGGCCATGGCTGGCTGTGCACCGAGTCCGACGTCGTCGAAGCGCGCGACATGGGCACCATCGTCCGCGACCGCGTGCAGTACCTGATTCAAAAGAACATGACGCTGGCGCAGGCCAAGGCCGCGAAGCCGCTGGCCGACTACGAGCCGGTGTACGGCAGCACCACGGGTCCCTGGACGACGGAACGCTTTCTCGAGGCCGTGTACGCCGACCTGAAGAAGCCGTGGGACGGCCCCGGACCGGTGGCGAAGTCGGGCCTCAACTTCATCGACGGCGGCAAGTGATGGTGTCGCGCGCGATTGGCTGGCGAGGCGATCGCCGTGCTCTGGATGGCGCTGGCCGGGCCGGCCGCCGCCCAGCAGGGGGTTGCGCCGGCGCCGGGCTCCGCCCGTGCCGCCGCGCCGCTCGACCTGACCGGCGTCTGGGTGTCGGTGGTCACCGAGGATTGGCGCTGGCGGATGACCACGCCGCCGCGCGGCGACGTGCTCGGCATCCCGATCAACGCCGAGGGTCAGAAGGTGGCGGAGGCGTGGGACTACGCGCGCGACATGGCGGCCGGCAACCAGTGCAAGGCGTATGGCGCCGGCGGCATCATGCGCATGCCCACCCGCCTGCGCATCGGCTGGCAGGACGACAACACGCTGAAGGTGGAAACCGACGCCGGTCAGCAGACCAAGCTGTTCCACTTCGACCGCGCGGCGCGGCTGGCCCGCGCTCGCTCCAGGGGCATTCCGTCGGCCGAGTGGGTGGACGTGTATGGTGCCGGCCGCGCCGGCCGCGGCGGCGGTGGCGGTGGTGGCGGCCGGGCGCGAGCCGCCCGCGTATGGCACCGGCACCTTGCGCGTGGTGACGGCGAACCTGCGCGATGGCTACCTGCGCAAGAACGGCGTCCCTTACAGCCAGAACGCCGTGGTGACGGAGTATTACGACCGGGTACCCGGACCCGACAACGCGCAGTGGCTGATCGTCAAGACCACGGTCAACGATCCCACCTACCTGGCCCAGCCGTACCTCTCGAGCGCGCATTTCATGCGCGAGCCCGACGCGTCGAAGTGGCGGCCACTCGCCTGCGAGGTGGATCCGCCACTCGTTCCAACCAAGTCCGACGTCCGCTAGCACGGAGATACGCCATGAACTGCACCGCAGCGTTCATCACGGCTCTCACCCTGATCGTTTTGATTGCGGGACCGCAGGGCGTGCACGCCCAGCGGGTGACGGTGCCCTTCGTGCCGGCCAACATTCGAGTGCCCGCGGGGAACCTGGCCTACCTCGTCGCCCATGCCGTCGGCACGCAGGCCTACATCTGCCTGCCGTCGGGAGCGACTATGGCGTGGACGTTCTTCGGGCCGCAGGCGACGTTGTTCGACGACGATTCCGGCCGCCAGGTCATCACGCACTTCCTCAGCCCGAACCCGGCCGAAAACGGCACCCCGCGCGCGACCTGGCAACACTCCCGTGATACGAGCGCGATCTGGGCGGCGGCGATCGCGTCGTCCACAGATTCCGCGTTTGTCGCGCCCGGCGCCATTCCTTGGCTGCTTCTGCAGATCGCCGGTGCCCAGGATGGCCCGACCGGCGGCGGCGGGCTGACACCGACGACCTTCATCCATCGCCTCGACACGGTTGGTGGGATTGCGCCCGCTGCCGGCTGCTCTGTGGTGGCGGATACGGGCAAGCGAGCGCTGGTACCGGTACGAAGCCGACTATTACTTTTACAAGTAGGCGAACACCGGGCTACTTCCGCTCGAACCAGATGACGCTGTCGGGGGTCGTGAGCGTCATGGTCCGCCCGTTCTCGGCGACCTCATAGTCCACGTGGCCGCGCGGCTCGCCGTCTTTGGTGAGCGCCGCCTGCAGATGGCGGGGCGAAATCCACCGTGCGGTCACCGCATACCCGTACTGTTGCCCATGCGGCCGGCCGTCCACTGCCAGCGTGTTCGAGTTGCGGTCCGTGCGGCCGGACTCGTCCACCACCGCGTCGGCGATCGTCACCGAGCCGTTCGCCACGCTGAGCTGCAGCGTGGCGTCGCGGAACAGGTTCGCCGCCGATTGGCGGGACCTCGACAGGTTCACCTGCCAGGTGCCGGTCAACGCGCGTCCAGGTACGTCGAGGACGTGCGCTTTCAGCGCTGCCCAGCTGGGGAATCCGTAGTCGCGGGCCAGCCTGCGCTGCGCGTCGGCGAGCCTGAGGTCCGGGTGCTGCGGCAACAGCTCGGCCAGTAGCTCCTTCGCCTGCTTCTTGAGGTAGTCGAAATTCGGGGTGGGCGGCAGCTGACGAGACATCATTCCTCCTGCGTGCCCGTTGTCCGCGCCCGGGCGCAAGAAGACCGATGACTCGATCGATCAGGTCGCGTGCACAGGTGGGATCGTCCCTTTCCGCGGACGGGATGCAGCCTGCACTGCCACGGCGATGCTAGCACACGCGAGGCTGCGCCTCGCGTGTGTGCAGTGTTTGATTGCCCGCCCTTCGGGCGGGCGGGGGGAGGGTAGGATGTCGGGCGGAGGCCGTATGAGCTATCGAGTGCTTGCGCTGGTGCTTGCCGCGTCCTGTTGGCCCGCTTCGGCCGTGGCCCAGACGACCGACGGAGGCTTCGCCGAACAGCTCTCGCCGTCGATGGCGGCCACGGCCAAGTCGCTCCACGCGACGATCCGGCGCAACCTGGCCGACGCAGCCGCGGCGATGACGGCAGAGGACTACACCTTCCAGCCCACGGCCCAGGTACGCACCTTCGCCCGGCTGGTCGGGCACGTGGTGAACGGCAACTTCTTCTTCTGCTCGATGGCCAAGGGGGAGGGGCCGCCCAACACCACCAATCACGAACAGGTGACCGACCGCGCCGCGCTGATCAAGGCGCTGAACGAGGCATTGGCCTACTGTGACGACGTCTACGGCTCGACCACCGATGCCAGCTACAACGCGCTGGTCTCGGTGCCTGGCGGCCAACAGACGGCGCGCGGATCGGTGCTGGTGTTCAACACCACGCACAACAACGAGCACTACGGGAACATCGTCGTGTACATGCGGCTGAAAGGGCGCACGCCGCCGTCCACGGCGCGAGTGGGCCGCCCGTAGCACACCGGTGGCGGAGGTCGCCATCGACGCGGCGCTCGTCGGCGCGATGCTGCACGAGCAGCACCCGGATCTCGCACACCTGCCGCTGGACGAGGCCGCTCTCGGCGATTTTCACTAGGTGCGGGTCGAGGTGCGGCACGCCGCGCCCCATCGCTACAATACGAAGGCGTCATCGAAAGGGGCGTGTGGGATGCACCGAAGCTCGCTCGGCCTCGTCGTCGTGTTCCTGGGGTTCCTGCTGTCGGTGATGCAGACCGCGGCGGCGGATTGGAGCCCGAAGCTCGCGGCCCAGTATCTGGACGGACGGCAGAAGGAGTGGTTTGCCTGGAAGCCGGCGATGTCGGCCAACGGCCCCTGCGTCTCGTGCCATACGGGCATGACCTATCTCCTGGCGCGGCCGGTCCTGCGCCAGGCGTTGAAGGAGCCGGAGCCCACCGAGTTCGAGCGCGGGCTCATGGCGCGTCTCCGCACCAACGTGGGCGAAAAGCCCAAGGGCGCTCTCCAGGAGGTGGAGACGATCTTCACGGCGCTGTTCCTCGCCGAGCAGGATCGCGGGTCCGGCACAACCGGCGCCGAGACGCGCAAGGCGTTCGACGGGTTGTGGAGCCTCCAGTCGAACGAAGCCCCGACGGCAGGCGGGTGGCGCTGGTACGCCGCGGATCTCGATCCCTGGGAGCACAAGGGCTCGTCGCTTTACGGGGCGGGCCTCGCCGCGCTCGCGCTTGGCACTGCGGCGAGCGACATCCGCGCCGGTGCCGACGCCCAGACGAAGGCGCTGGCGTCATATCTCGCCGCGGCGATGACCGCCGACAAGCCGCTGCACGATCGCCTGGCGGTCCTCTGGGCGTCGTCGCGCCTGAAGACGGCGTTGCCCGAGGCGGCGCGCGCCGCGCTCGTGGCCGAGGTGTTCTCGAAGCAGGCGGCGGACGGCGGGTGGACCGCCGACGCGCTGGGTCCGTGGATGGCGCATGCCGATGCGCCACCGCGCACCGGCAGCGGCAACTACGCCACCGCGTTCACCACCTACGTGCTGCAGCGGGCAGGCGTCCCGGCGTCGACGCCGGCGCTCGTCCGCGCGCGGACGTTGTTGAGCGGCCGCCAGGATCCCGCGACGGGCGCCTGGCCTGATGTGTCGATGAACAAGCGCCGTCCCGCGGGCTCGATGGAGTCGCTGTTCATGCAGGACGCGGCCACCGCGTTCGCCGCGATGGCGCTGCTCGAAGGCGCGCGCTAGCCCCGCCACGAACCCGCCGCGTTCATGAAGGGGTTGGAGATTGTTGCCGTCGCCGCCCTGGTCGCCGCGGCGTGCAGCGCGCCCTCCGCACCGCCGCCAGCGGCCACGCCGCCGCCAGCGGCGCCACGCGCGTTCGTCGGCAAGATATGGCTCTCCATTGATCCGGCGGCCGTGCTGGGCACCATGCGCATCTTCCTCGCGGACGGCACGCTGGTGATGGACTCGTGCTTCGAAACCTACCGCCTGGCACGCTGGGAAGCCCTCGACGGCCGCCGTGTCGCCTGGCAGGAGGACACGGCGCGGATCGAAGCCGAGGTGGACGAGACCACGGCGGGGGAGCTGCGCCTGCGCCTGCGGCTGACCCAGGGGATCAAGGAGGAGCGCTACCGCGTCGCGAACGTGCCCTTCGTCTGTCCCGACGCGCGCTAGCCCGGGGAGCCGTCCGATACCGCGGCCGCTCGGGTTTTCTTACGGAAACACAGCAAACGCCTCGACCTCGATCAGCCAATCGGGATTGACCAGCGCGGTCACGCCGACCGTGGACCGCGCGGTCTTGGTCGGGTTGTCAGCGGTGCCGAATACGGCACCATACGCTGCGTTCCAGCCGGCCACGTCGATGCCTCCGCTGGCGCTGGACGTGTCGGGCACCAGATACGCCCGCAAATAGACGATGTCCTTCATCGTCAGTCCGTGGTCCTTCAGCTGGTCTCCGATGTTCCGCAAAATGCCGGCCGCCTGCGTCCTGGTGTCGCCGAATCGGTCGCGCGAGCCGGCCGGCGCGTCGGCTTTCAGCACCGGCGGCGTCGTGCCGCTGACCCAGATCGACGCGCGTCCGCCCGGAATCAGCACTCGCGACGAGATGGCCGCGGTGGGGGCGCCGTAGAACACAACCGCCGCCGCCGGGGGGCCGCAGCCCCTGCGGGCGCCGGTTGTTGCGCGGTCACGCCGGTCGAAAGCGCCACGCAGACGGTAATTGCGACGAGTGTTCCCAGCGACAGCAGCGGACAGCTGATTGGGAGGCGCATGTCACGCTCCCGCCGAGTGGGGCTCGCTGGCGGCGCGCGTGTGCAGCGTCCTCGCCACGTGCCGTCCCGATTCCAGCGCTCCGGCCATCCATGCCGTCAGGTAGCTGCAATGGTCGCCGGCGAAGTAGAGGTTGCGGTCGGGTTCGAGCAGCCGCGGATATACGGTTTGCCGCGCGCCGGCCGGAAAAGTGGCCCAGCCGCCCTTGCTCCAGGCGACGTTCTGCCACGAGACCGAGAACGAGGTCTCGAACTCGCTCGGGATATTGCGGGTGCACCTTCTGGCCCTGCGCCAGCGCCAGCGCCTCGCGCTCGCGTGCGCCCTTGACCGCGGTGTCGTTGGCGCGCGGGCCGCTCTGGTAGTAGCCGACCAGCACACCCTTGCGGCCGAGATACCCGGACGAGGGGTAGACGATCTGCGTGATCTCCTGATCGGTGCGCGAGATGCCGCCGAAGATCTGATCGTCCTCTTCCCAGAACCGGCGCTTGAACTGCAGGCCGATTTTGCCGCTCTGCGAGTAGGGCAGGGTGGCGATCGCCGCTTTCAGATCGGGGGCGATGTCGGCGACCGGCAGCTTGGAGACGTGGTTGAGTGGCATGGCGCATACGCCGTAGCGGCTGCGGATGGTCTGCGGCTGGCCGTCGCGGAGATAGACGATTTCGACGCCGTCGCCTGTCTGCCGGATCTCGGTGACCGCGGCGCCGTAGACGATCTTTGGCCCCAGCTTCGCGGCGAAGCCTGCCGCCAGGCGATCGTTGCCGCCGACGACCTGGAACATCGGTGCCTGTTGCAGGTACTCGGTCTGCAGGTACAACCCGGTGCGTGAGTCCAGCAAGTCGTCGAGCGACAGCGGCTGGGACGGCGTGCCGGCGACCGTGGCGGCGCCGGGCGGCGTGGCATACCCACGGCGCGCCGTACCCTTGTACCTCGAGCGCTCCAGGCCGCCGGCGCGGCCCAGGTACTCGATCAACGCCTCGCGGTCGATGTCGGTCAGCTCCTGGTCGAGCGCGGTCGACGACACCGCCTTGGCCAGAAGCTCCGCCGTGTATCCGCTGAGATCGGCGCGGACCTCACGGCCCCGCAGGCGCTGGCCGTCGAGCGCCGTGGCGTTGGTCTGATACAGGTAGGCCGACTCGTTGTCGTTGACGAACACCTCCACTGGCACGCCGAGCTCGCGGCAGTAGCCGAGCGTGGCCGTGTGGTGATGTGGGATCCGCATCGGTCCCGGGTTGTAGTACAGCCCGTCGTCGAACGTGCAGACCTGCGTCGACCCTTCTTCCTCGCTTTGGGTGCCGCGGCGGATGGTGTGACACCGTCCGCCGGGCCGCATCCGCGCTTCGAGCACGGCGACGTCGTAGCCCAGCTTGCCCAGCTCGTAGGCCGTGGACATGCCCGCCAGTCCGCCGCCCATCACCACCACGCGCGTGCCGGCCACCTGCCCGCGCAAGCTGAACGCGCCGCATCGCCGGCGGGAACAGCCAACAGTCCCATCGCGCTCATGGCCTGGTAGGTCATACCCGCCCCGGCGGCGGCGCCAAGGCGTTCGAGAAACCTGCGTCGTGTGAGTGGCATCCCTGTGCTGCCTCCTGAGCGGAAACCTGAAGGTCGTGGACAACTTGAGGCAGCAAGGCCTTGACGGGCGGCGGGGCCGGGGCAAGCGGTGTGCAACGAAGCACACCGTCGAATCGCTTTTGAGCAGGTACCACGCCAGTGGGCGTCTGCAACGGCCGCTCTACGGATTGAGCGGACACGGCCTGGATTGCGCAGTTCACGGCGGGACGAGCCGTCGACGCGGCAGACCGCGCTCATACGGGATGTCCACGAATGTGCATTCGATCAGCCGCTCGCGACACGGATGTGGGGATTCGATCCGGCCAGGGCCGCCGACCTGAGGCTGGACGAGCCCGGGCCTCACTGCGGCCTACAAAGATGGCGTTCCAATCCGAGCCCCGCCAACTTTGCAGGAGTGTCTGGTATAAGGGGCCATGCCTACGCTGAGATCGCTCGTCGCCGTCACGTGTCTCGCTGTCGGAGCCGTGGTCGTTCTCGACGCGCAGATCACACAACCCGCTGCCGGCGCCGGTCGAGAAGCGCGGCCTGATGGTGGAGATCCGCGACGTCGCGCGCCTGCCCGACACGCGCGGCCTGCGGCCGGCCGAGCAGGACGTGGCTCCGGCCGCGCTGGGCGCGCGTCAGCTACGTGCGCGACCTGCCCGACGGCCGCCGCTTCGCCAACGACTCGCGCGGGTTCCTGTACCTGCTGGACCGCAGCAACCAGCCGTCGGTCTATGCCAACGTCGGCGCGGCGTTCCCGCTTGCGATCTACAACCGGCTGGAGAGCGGGTTCATCGGCTTCGCCTTCCACCCGGAGTTCGCGAAGAACGGGCTCTTCTACACCGTGCACGGCGAGCGGGCGATGGGCAACCCGGCGACGCCCAACTTCATCCCGCCGGGCTTCGGCGCCGCCGACGTCACCTATCACAACGTGATCACCGAGTGGCGCGCCACCAACCCGGCGGCGCCGCACCTTCGACGGGCACGCGGCGCGAGCTGCTGCGCGTGGCGCACGTCGTCGCCAACCTCACGCATCCGTTCGGCGCAGTGGAGTTCAACCCCACCGCCAAGCCCGGCGACGCCGACTACGGCCTGCTGTACACCAGCGGCAGCGACCTCGGCTTCAGCAACGGCGGCGGCCCCAACGCCAACAACCCGAGCCAGACGCAGCGGCTCGACTCGGTGATCGGCGCGATCCTGCGCTTCGATCCGCGCAGCCCGTCGGTGTCGAAGGGCACCAAGGGCCTGGGCGACTACACGATTCCGCCGGCGAACAGGTTTGCCGCCGACGGCGATCCGAAGACGCTCGGCGAGATCTACGCCTACGGCTTCCGCAACGCGCATCGGCTGTCGTGGGACCAGACGGACGGCACGATGTTCGCGTCCGACATCGGGATGGACCACATCGAAGAGATCAACATCGTCAACAACGGCGGCAACTACGGCTGGATGAAGCGCGAGGGCTACTTCGAGAACGGCGTGACGCGGCCCGGCGGCACGCTGGACCAGCTGTTCCCGCTGCCGGCCGACGTGCTTGAGCGGCAAGACGAAAGACGAGTTCATCTACCCGGTGGCGATCTACGACCACGACGACGGCCAGGCCGTGTCCGGCGGGTTCGCCTATTACGGCGCGCATTCCGGCGCTGCGCGGCAAGTTCGTGTTCGGCGACGTGCAGCGCGGGCGCCTGTTCGCCGCCGACGTGGCGGCGATGAAGAAGGCCGACGACGGCATTCCGCAGACCGTGGCGCCGGTGGAGGAGATCCAGCTCTACGTGCGCGACAGCCGCGGCCAGCGCGTCTACGTGTCGCTGCGGGAGCTGATCGAGAAGACGATGGGCTTCCTGGCCCCGCGCGGCGACCTGCACATCAGCCGCAGCCGCGACGGCGAGCTGTTCATCACCTCGCGGCAGGACGGCACCATCCGGATGCTGGTGCCTGACGCCGCTGGCGCCACCGCGTCGGCCCAGCGCTGACCGCCCCCCGTCGGCCCCTGGCTGACGCGCCCGTACAGATCCGCCTACTGCAGCGTTTCCTCATTCAGAGGGACGCGCATGACGGGACATGGTCCGCTCGCGCGGGTGCTGCACGCGGCGATATGGCTGGCGGTCACGTGCGCACCGGCGCCAGCGCTGGCCCAGCCCGAGTCGAAAATGCCGCGGGTGCGAACCGAAAGCCAGACGGTGCGCGACGCCGTTGCCTGGGGCCTCGGTGAGTCCGCGACCTTCCGCGCTCTACACGAGGCCCTGGACGCAACTGACGGCCTGCTGTACATCGACGAGGGCACCTGCCGGCAGGTGGGCATGCGCGCCTGCTTGTATCTGTCGGTACAGGTCACCGGCGCATTCCGTCTGCTCCGAATGAAGGTCAGTCCCCGCCGGGCGCCGGGCTGCGCGCTGACGGAATCGATCGGGCACGAGCTGAAGCACGTCCTCGAAGTGCTGGGCGCTGCCCACGTGCGCAGCAGTACCGACATGTTCTTCCTCTTCGAGCGCATCGGCACCAAGCGCTTCGGCGCCTTCGAGACGCAGGCGGCGATCGACGCCGGTAAATCCGTCCACGACGAAGCCTGCGGGGCCGACCCGGGTCAGCTGAGCAGGTGGGAGCGGACCTCGGGATCGGCGAACCGCCAGATGACGTTGTCGATGAAGTAGTGGTGGATGTTGATGAACAGCATCGCCGCGATCACGAAGAACGAGATCCCGAGCGCCGCGGAGGTCCCGAGCAGCGCATCGAAGGCGCCGGGCACCAGCTCGAAGGCCAGCCACCCGGCCAGCAGCACGGCGGCCACCACCCCGACCAGCGCGGCCTGGCCCGCGCCGGCGGCCCGGCGTCGTGAGTCCTCCACGCGGTAGACGAACGGCAGGTACTGCACGGCGTGGAAGAGCGGCGCCATGAAGAAGTAGAACTCCGACTGGCGCGTGAGCGGCAGCCACCAGACGTAGAGCGCCGCCATCGGCACCAGGAAGTTCGCGCTCGGCAGGCGCCGGGCGGCCGTGTAGTTGGCGTAGACCACGCGATACGCGGCAAGCGCGAAGCCGCCGGCGACGATCGCCCCGGCGATGGGGACGGCGATGTCGGGCAGGTCGAGCGACGAGTAGCTGAACGTCAGGTGGGCCCGCCACGCGCCGCTGCGGTTGTTGTCGACGAAAACCAGCGCCCACATCGCCAGCAGCGCCCGCTTGAGGACGCGGCGCTGCGAGTGGGTCAGCGGATAGCCGTCGAAGTGGGCGTAGACCATCATGCAGCCGAACACCTGCTTGGTGTAGTGCCAGCCGATGGTCAGGATCATCAGGTTGAAGGTCAGTCCGAGCAGCAGGTCCCCGAATCGCGGGCCCGACACCACCTGGGCGTTCAGCCCGAACGGGCTCAGGGCGCTGGCCGCCGCGGCGGCCCACGGCAGGTTCGCGATCGGCACCTGGTAGAAGGCGTAGGCCAGCGCCAGCAGCGCCGGCGAGCGCGAGCGGCACCGCGATCAGCTGCCACCAATGTGCCAGCACGAAGGCGCGCCCGCGCGTGTAGGCCAGCCGGTACGAGAACAGAAAGTGCGGGTAGTTCGCGACCAGCGACAGTGACAGCGCCAGCACCGCCACCTGGCCGAGGCGCTCGTCCACTTCCGGGCGCGTCCTGAAAGCGTCGGCCAGCATCATCACCAGCCAGACGGCCAGGCTGGCGCCGCCGAGCAGCCAGAAGTCGAGCGGCCGGGTGGTCAGCGCGCGGCGCGGCACCGATGCGGGCGGCGACGCCAGCATCGCCTGCGGCATCAGCGGCAGGTGTCGGTGCCCGAGTCGGTGAACGTGGACCCTGGCACGGGGACGAACTGCCAGGAGTAGTTCTCGGGGCGAAGCGTGAGCTTCAGGACGCCCCACGCCGCGCCGCGCACTTCGCTGTTGGGACGAATGAGCTGCGGACCGGTCAACGGCGCCCCTCCGGTGCCGGCCACGATCAGGCGCATGCCGTTCGGCCGCGGGTTGCCCTCGTTGTCCTGGCGCGCGAAGCGCTCGTACATGTGCTCGTGGGCGCTCAACACCAGATCGACGCCGTTGCTCTCGAGCAGCCACCAGATCTGCTGCATCTCGGGCGAGTTGCCGTTGGCCCCGGAGCTGAATCGTGCGTGGTGCCACATGGCGAGCGTGCAGCGCGACGGGTTGGCCGCCAGGTCCTGCGCCACCCAGCCGAACTGCGCCGACACGGTGTTCGCCGGGACGTTGCTGTTGAGGGCCAGGATGTGCCACGCCCCCAGGTTGAAGCTGTAGTAGCCGGTGCGCGGTCCGGCGGCGGCGCCGAAGTAGTCGAAGTACGGGATCGCGTGCAGTTCGCCCCAATCGTGGTTACCCGGAACCGGCTGGGTGCGCCCGACGTGGCGGCCCCAGGTGTTGTGGTAGCAGCTGGAGAAGAGCTCGGCCGTGCCGGACGGGTAGACGTGGTCGCCCAGCGTGAAGACTTCCCCCGGAATCGCATCGAGCAGCCGTGCGGTGGCCTGCGAACCCGTATGCGAACAGTCGGCGATGTCGCCGGCGCCGACAAACGTCACCTCGCCGCCGAACGCCGTCCCGCCGCCGCCGCCGGCGACGAACACCACCGGCGCCTCTACGGCGCCGGTGACGCGCATCCGGCCCTCCCGATCGCGCCCGGTCGCCCGGACGCGCACGCGCATCGGCTCCCGGCCCGCCGGCAGCGTGAACCAGTCAGGCAGGGGCTGGGTGGCCGAGCCGCCCGCCGGCACCGTCACGTCGATCACCGCCGACTGCCGCTCGACGTTGCCGGCGACATCCACCACGTCGATCTCGAGCGCCGATCAACTGCAAGCCGGTGCCGGCGTCGTCCTTGAAGGTGACCGCGCCGCGCAGCTCGAAGAGGCTGCGCGTCGGATCGCCCGTGTTCATCCGCCGGACCGTCGGCGACGACGGCGACAGGCTGGCACTGATGCCCGCGGACAATGGTGGGGGCGTGGGCCCGGCGGGCGACGATCCGCCACCGCAGGCGCCGAATTGGGTGGCAAGGACCAGGGCCAACACTGTCGCCAAGAGTGGCGCCGTCTTGTTCGAGGCGCCGGGGCGAAGCGAGGCAGGTTTTCGCAACGGAAGGCGATCCTACTGCTCAGCTCCAATTGTGGCAATCCCAGGGGTCGGGGTGGGAGAGGGCGGGACTGGGCAGTTTCGGCCAAATCCGCCGGTCGCCGTGAAGTCAGCCGTCTGGCACAGCAAATATCCCGGGCGGAGACGCGCGAAATCGACCAGCCGTGTCACCTCGACCACGAACGCCTCGTAGTTGTAGAGGGCCCACCGGTCCGCCTGTACCGACGGCGCGATCTTCGTCGCCAGCCGATGCGATCTCCCGCTCCAGCCACCCGCGTGCGTCGTTGGCCGCCGGCTCGCGCAGCAGCAGGGCACACTCGTTGACGGCGGCGACGTAGGTTTGGAGCAGCACCGGCACCTCCATCATGCGCCGGGTCAACACGTTGGTGTTCAGGCGGTAGCCGAGCGGCATGTCGGGGCTGTAGAGCGCGTTGTCTGCGTCCCACGGGATCACCACCGCGGGCCGGCCGTCGCGGAACCGGTACAACGAGAAGTTGTTCATGCCGTAATAGCCGGCGAACCCGTCGAGTTCGGCCATGCAGTTCTGGATGCCGAGGAACCGCGCCAGCTGCGGCAGATCGATCAGCCGTCCGACCTCCGCGGCGAACCGGTCCCGCGGTATCTCGTTGACGGTCCGAATCAGCTCCTCGAGCGGTGCGTAGAGGCCGGTCAGCGAGCTGGTGTCGCGCGTCTGGGCCCGGAAGATCTCCGCATAGGCAGCGAGCGACGGTCCCATGTAACTGAAGTCGTACTCGTCGATCCACCGGTATTCGAACAGAGCACCCCCCGATTCCACGTCGGCCTCGGTCTCGCCGTAGACGCGCGAGACGAACGTCCGGTCCACCGGCTCGACGATCACATAGACGCCGGCGTAGGCGTCGTTGACGAACAGCCGCGCATGGGCCTGCCGCGGGGCGGGAACGCCCAGGCGCGCGAAGATCTTCATCGTCAGCGGGTCGCGCATCATCGACGGGTCCGAATAGACGTTGTCGAGGTTGATCGCGGCCAGCCCGACGAACCGCTGGTTGGACGCGTAGCGGTTCATGTCCACGCGCAGATTGGGTTTGCTGGCGGTTCGCGATCCGAACCCCCGCTGCCGCACGCCGACGTTGCGAACCGTGATCCCGTTCCACACCAGGTCGGCGGGGTAGTAGGTATCGTCCTCGAAGTTGACGCGCAGCGTCTGCCAGTCGCGCTCGTTGATGCGCAGGTGCACGTCGTGCAGGCGCGTATCGTCGAACAGATCGTCCTGGGTCTGCGCCGCTGCGGGCGACGTCCACAGCGTGCACGCGAGCGCAACGCGAACAGGAAGAGGAGGCGACCGCTGGCGCTGGACAAGCTCACACGCACCCCTTACAACACGAACTGCAGGTTGATGACGCCGCTGGTGAATTGGCCGTTCTCGCGCGGCGCGGGGCTGCGCGCCGGATCGGAGATGGACTCTCGAATCAGGTTCCCCTGCAGCTTCACGCGGTTGTGGACGAACCAGGTGGCGCCAATCGTCGACACCCAGATCGCGTTGGCGGTCAGATCCTCCGGCCGCGGCCCGTGGACGGCGCCGCCCGGGTAGACCACTGCGTCGAAGCCGAGCCGCTCGAGCCGCGCCGCGATCTCGACCGCGCCGAGCCCGCCGGCCAGCACGCTCTTCCGCGGTTCGACGCGCGCCCGCTTGCGCTCGCCGGTCACCACCCAGGCGCCCGAGACGTACCATCCGATCGCGCCGGTGCCCGGCAGGTCCTCGCCCTCGAGGCCCATGGCGTCGCGCGCATCCCAGGTCCGCGCGAACTCGCCGCTCAGCCCGAACGGCCCACGCGACCACTCGGCGTCCGCCCCGACGCGCAGCCGGCGGCCGTCGGCGAACACCCGATCGAAGAAGTCGCCGTCGCCGAACACGGTTTGCCCCCGCAGGCCCAGCGAGTCGTCGAGCTGGCTGCGCACGACCGCGACGCCGATTTCCAGCGGCTCGAGCCGGCTGTTCTTGCGCTCGGTGAAGGGCTGGAACTCGATCCGGCCGGCCACGGCGTGGTCGCCCCCCTCCGTGACCCGCGATCGCGAGTTGTCGCCGTCGTGGAGGAAGTAGCCGGCGTCGTAGGTGAGCCGGTCCGACAACCGGCCGTGCGCCATCACGCCGACGTCACGGCCGGGCGCCAGCTGGCGTCCCAGCAGCGAGCGGGAGACGAAGTCGAGGTTGGCGCCGCTGGCGAGCGCATCGCGGCCGAACGGTATCTTGAACCGCCCGCCCTGCAGCTCGAAGCGGCGGGCGAACCGCATGTTGACGAACGCGTCGCGTTCGGGCTCGACCGGATCGCCGAACTCCTGCGACACCTCGTACTCGAGGCGCTTGTAGCTGCCCTCGACCTGGACGCGCCGCCGGCGCCAGTCGCCGTCGATGCCGTCCACGAGCGGCGAATTGAGTCGCCAGGCCGTTTCCAGCCGGGCCCGGAACACCACCTCCAGGTCGCCGACACGCAGCGTCGGATGATCGCCACGGAACTGGAACCGCGGCGGCGGCTTTGCGGCGTCCTGCGGAGCGGCCGCGGCCGCCTGGGCGTCCTGCGCGCGAGCAGGGACAGCCAGGCGCGCAGACGGCCGCGCACAGAACCGCGAGTGTGGTGGCCGGGCGGACTAGCCGGCCGCTGGAGCTGGATCGGCGCCCGCCCACAGGTTCATCGTATTCAGCTCTTCGCGTCCACACGCCTTCAGGTAGACGAACAGCTGGGTTCGATAGGCCGCGCACCCGCCCAGCACCAGGTTCACGATGAACGCGCCCTTGGTGGTCTGGTTCCCGAACATGTTGATCTCGCTGCGGAAGTCGGCATCCGACATCGAGCCGAGCTCGTTCGCATAGATGTCGGCGTGACCCTTGATGACTTCGAGCGTCTGTTCCAGGTTTCTCGCCTTGGCCGCGGCGTCCGCGGCGGTCCACGCGGCCGGGTCGAACGATCCGGCCTTGGTGGCCTGGACCAGCCCCGGGCCCATGATGCTCAGGTACTGCAACAGCTCGAGCGTGCTGCGCTGCTTCGCCGTCGGGCGATAGTCGACCATCTTCGGATCGATCTTGCTGGCCAGGTGCAGGAGGATGTTGACTTCGTGCTTCAGTGAGCCGATGAGTTCTGGTTTCGTCAGGACCATGATGCCTCGCGTCTGAGAGCCGACAAAGAGCGAAGCATACCACTCCGCACGGTCCTGTATCATTCCGGTTCGGCCCCTGCACGGGCCGAACCGCGACAAGGAGGCTGACGATGTCGGGAGACCTGAGCCGCCGCGAGACGCTGAAGCGAGGGTTGGCCGCCGCGGGCGTGCTCGCGCTGCCCGAGTGGCTGCTGCCGGCGCTCGCCCAGGGCGAGACCGACGTGCCGTTCACGGACGTGCCCGCCACCTTCAATCCGAGGAATCCCAACGGCAACAACCGCTTCCTCGATCTGCGGACGCTGGACGGCTTCATCACGCCGGCCAACGACTTCTTCTTCATCCAGCACTACAACAAGCCGGAGATCGACGCCGCGGCGTTCAGGCTGAAGGTGACCGGCCTGGCGAAGAAGCCGGGCGAGCTGTCGCTGGCCGAGTTGAAAGCGATGAAGCCGGTGGACATCGTCTGCGGCTACGAATGTTCCGGCAACAGCCCGCGGGCGATGCAGGGGCTGTCCTCGAACGGCCGCTTCACCGGCGTGCGTCTGCGCGACGTGCTGAAGCGCGTCGACGTGGACGACAAGGCGCGGGAGGTGGTGTTCTTCGGCGCCGATCGCGGCAACGAAGAAGTGGTCTTCCGCCAGAACACCTTCAAGATCCAGCAGCAGTTCGCGCGCAGCATCACGCTGGAGAACGCGATGAAGCCCGAGCCGATCCTGGCCTACGCGCTGAACGGGCAGCCGTTGTCGCGCGACCACGGCTTCCCGCTGCGCGTGGTGATGCCCGGCTGGTACGGTGTCGCCAACGTGAAGTGGCTGTCCGAGATCCACCTCCAGGAGAACCGTTTCCTGGGCAACTACCAGGCGCGCTGGTATCGCACGCTGCGGGCCGTGGGCGGCAACGGCGAGGACGCCGATCCCCAGACCCAGTTCGTCGAGACCGAGGTGACGCGTCTCAACCTGAAGTCGGTCGTCGCGCGCGTCCGCAAGACGGCGGACGGCGATCTGCGGGTACTCGGCTTCGTCCTGAACGACGGCACGCCGCTGCGGTCCGTGGAAGTGAAGGTGGACGACGGCCCGTGGCAGCCGGCGCAAATGGACCCGGCCAACACGCAGTACTCCTGGAAGCTGTTCAGCTACCGCTGGACCGGTGCGACGCCGGGCGAGCACACCGTCGTGTCGCGCGTGACCGACGCCACCGGCGCCGTGCAGCCGACGGTCGCGGAGCTGGCGCGCAAGCGCACGTTCCTCGAGGACAACTCGCAGTTCCCGCGAAAAGTCAAAGTCGGGTAGTCAAGGTGGGGTGAGGCGGCGCTGCCGGCGTTGCGCGCGCAGCAGCAGCGCGACGCCGGCACCAGCGACCGCCAGCGCGGCCACGGCGTAGGCCGCCTCCAGCTGGGCGTTCCGGTAGTAAAGCTCGGCGCCCGAGGGATCGAACGCCCGCTCCATCAGGTACTGCGCGATACCACCACGCCGCGAGGTAACCGCGCCACACCGCCACGCCGTCGCCCGCGATCATCAGCACCCAGGGCCAGGCCGACGTGGGGTGCTGCGGCGGTCCGCGTCATCGGTTGCCCCAGGCGCGCCTACAGGTCGGCCGCGACGGTGCGCCGCAGCTCGCGCCTCGTCGTAGCCGCGCATCACGGCGCGCCGCGTGCACGCGAACACGAGGCCGACCACGAAGCCCGAGAGCAGCAGCGTACGGCTGACGTGCGCGGGCTGGCCGACGTGCGACGGCCGCGGCCGCCGGCGGCACGAGCAGCAGCAGGCCGAAGCCGATCACCGCGTTCCAGACGCCCGTGGCGAGGCCGCGCAGCTGGCCGCGCCTGGCCGGGATGGCGAAGAGCGAACAGAGCGAGAGCAGCGAAAGATAGGAGAACAGCCTCGCCGTCTCGGGCGAGAACCACGCATCGGTCATGATCGGCCTCCATTCTGCGCCGCCCGATGGGCCTCGAGCAGCTTCTTCCCGGCGCGCTCCGAGATCTCGCCGTCGGCCACGAGCGCGCGAATCCGAGCCTGCAGCGGATCGGTGGCCGGCACCGCGTCCACCGCCCGAATCCGCTCGATCAGCCGGTCCAGGCGGACGCGGATGGTCGGGTAGGACACGCCGTACTCGGCGGCCAGCTCCTTCAGCGAGCCCGAGGCGAGCACCAGCCGCTTGATGAACTGGTAGTCTTCGTCTTCGATGTGCGTGAGCCACTGGGGCAGTTCCCGAACCGGCACCAGGACACGGTAGACCTAAATAAAACGAAAGTCAATTTTCGTTTTAATGAACTCGCCGCTTGTGCGGCATCCGGAAGAAATCGCTCGATTGGCTTTACTATCTGTCGTGCCGACGGCTGGCTCCTCAGCCTGCGTCGCGCCAGCAAAGGAGTGCGAATGATTCGACGTCTGTTGTGGGCCGCGCTGGTGGCCGTGGCCGTGGCCGGAGCCCCCGTCTCGGCTCAGGCGCCGGCGGGCTGGCGCGTGCACACCGACCCCAGCCAGAACGCGCAGGATCCCGACAACACGCCCAACCTGACGTTCGCCGCGATGGGCAAGGGGTTTCACGTCGTCAGCGGGCCGGCGGGCACGTTCTGGCATCCGTCGAACATGGCCAACGGCAGCTACGTGCTGCGCGGCACGTTCAATCTGATGGAGCCGAGCAACCACACCAACTACTACGGCCTGGTGTTCGGCGGCCGCGACCTGGAAGGCCCGAATCAGAGCTATACCTACTTCGTGGTGGCGCAGGACGGCACGTTCCAGGTGCGGCAACGGATGGGCCGTCAGGTCACCACAGTGCAGGCGCCGACGATGCACGCGGCCATCCGGCGTCCGGCGGCCAACGGGCAGTCGTCCAACGCGCTCGAGGTGCGGGTGGCCGGCGATACGATCTCGTACGTCGTCAACGGCACCGTGGTGCATTCGGGCCCGAAGGGCTCCACCACCACGGACGGCGTGACCGGCGTGCGCGTCAACCACGTGCTGAACGTGCACGTGGAAGGGTTTGCGGTGGGCAAGTAGGGCTGCCGCGTTTTCGAATCGAGGATCACACATGCGTCGGTTGTTCATCGCGTTGTTCTCGCTGGTTGCGTTGGCCGGGGCGGCGGCCGTGGCCCAGGAAGGCCATCCGCTCAAGGGGTCGTGGATCGGCACGTGGAGCGGCAACACCGTCCACGGCAACGACGTGCTGCTGGTGCTGACCTGGGACGGCAAGAACATCACCGGGACCATCAACCCCGGCACCGACAACATGGCGATCAAGAACGCCTCGCTGAACCCTGAGGGGTGGGTCGTGCACCTCGAGGCCGACGCCAAGGACAAGTCCGGCGCGGTCGTGACCTACGTGCTCGACGGCAAGATCGAGAACCTGGCGATGCACAACCGCGGCATCACCGGCACGTGGAAGAGCCAGCGCGGCAGCGGCCAGCTGAAGATCAACCGCCAGTAATGCGACCCGCGAAAAGGATTTGCGATGAGACTGCGGCCCGCTGGGGTGTTGATTGTCGCGGTCGTGAGCGCGATGGTGCTGGCGACCGATCGCGGCGCCGCGCACCATGCCATCTCGGCCAAGTTCGACGACAGCAAGCCCATCACCCTCACTGGCATCGTGACGCTGGTGGACTGGGCCAACCCGCACGTGCACGTGTTCGTGAACGTCAAGGACCCGAAGAACCAGATCCTCAACTGGGCGATCGAGCTGGAGAGCCCGATCGACCTCCAGCAGAGCGGCTGGAACAAGGACACCCTGGTGCCCGGCGACGCCATCACCGTGCAGGGCATCTCCGGCGCGCAACGGCAGCCGCCAGGCGTGGGGCCGGTCGTTGGTGGTCAACGCCACGGGCCGACAGGTGCTGAACGTGAAGCCCATGGCGCCGCCGGTGCCGCTGCGGCGCGTCCGACGCCGCTCTGGCCCGACGGCCAGCCGCGCCTCGGCGCCGTGCCCGGGTCCGACGGCTACTGGGCGTATCCCGAGCTCCACCGTGCTGGTCGAAAACGGCGTCAAGGTGGACATCGACGAGTACGGGCTGCTCAAGAACGTCGCCGACGCGTCCAAGGTGGCGCCGATGCAGCCGTGGGCGCTGGGCCTGTATCAGAACCGGCAGCGTCGTTTCCTCGAAGACGATCCGACGTTCGTGAACTGCAAGCCGCCGGGCGGGCCGCGGCAGTTCCAGCAGCGCTACGGCATCCAGTTCATGGAAGACCGCGCGCGCCAGCGCGTCTTCGTGCTGATCGGCGGCGGCAACCGCAACTTCCGCATCATCTACACCGACGGCCGTGGCCAGGTGGGGCAGGTCAGCGGCGACGACGACAACCCGCTCTACTACGGCCGGGCCGTGGGCAAGTGGGAGGGCAGCACGTTCGTGACCGATACCCGCGGCTTCAACGAGGATTTCTGGTTCACCAACGGCGGGCTGCCGCACACGGACCAGCTGCGGCTGGTCGAGCGGTTCACCCGGGTGGACCTGGACACCATGCGATACGAGGTAACCGTCGAGGATCCGGGCGCTTACACGCGGCCGTGGTCAGGCGGCTGGACCATGCGGTGGGTAGGCGGCGAGACGCTTCCCGTGCACTTTTGTCAAGACAACAGGCCCTAGACGCGCGATAGTTATAAGACAGGCAGCGGACATCGGCAGGAGGCAGGACATGAGAGCGTACATACTTGGCGGTTTGGTGGCGGTGGGACTGTTTCTCGCCGCGGGCTCGCTGCGGGCGCATCACTCGTTCGCGGCAGAGTTCGATGCCAACAAACCCATCACGCTGAAGGGCATCGTCACGAAGATCGAGTGGACGAACCCGCACGTGTGGTTCTACGTGAACGTCAAGGACGAGAAGACGGGCGAGGTCACCAACTGGGGCGCCGAGATGGGCCCGCCGCACGGCCTGCAGCGCCGCGGCTGGCGCCGCGACACGCTGAAGATCGGCGAGGAAGTGACCGTCGCCGGCTCGCTGGCCAAGAACGGCAGCAAGCGCATGAACGCGCGCCAGGTGACGCTGACCAGCACGGGCGGTCGTCCGGGCGAGACCCTCGACGCGGTGTCGAGCGGCGGCGCGAACTCCAGCGCGGACAACTAGCTTCGCTAGTTGTCCGTTGTGTTTCTGGCCCCGCTTCGCGGGGCTGACATCTTCCAAGGCCCAGGAAGCCACGGGGGACCGTCCAGCGACAGTGGCCTTGAAAGATGTCGTACTGGTTCTAGAGTCTCGATCGCATGACGTCCCAGACGCGCCTGGCCGCGGTGTCGCTCGCCGCCTGCCTTGCGTTCGCTTCACCGTTCCTGGTCGAGCGCCTGCAGGGGCAGGCGCCGGCCGGCCAGGCGACAGACGCCCGCAGCCCAGGGCGCGCAGCCGCCCGCCGGGCGCGGCGGCACGCAGGACGTGGTCGGCGGTGTCAGCGCGCCACAGGGCGGCCGGTGGCCGCGGCCGCCAGACCGGGCCGCCCCGCACCCCGCCGCGCAACGCCAGCGGCCGTGTGGTGCTGATGGGTGCCACGCCGTCCGAGAAGGGCGTGTGGCTGCCGACCATCGGCATCACGGCGCCGATCTTCGCGAAGATCGACGAGGTGCCGTGGCAGCCGTGGGCTCGCGCGCTCTTCCTCGAGCGCGAGAAGCACGAGCTGGAGCCGCACACCCGCTGCAAGGCGTCGGGGATGGCGCGTCAGTTCGAGACGCCCTACGGCGTCGAGTTCCTCGAGATGACCGAGGAGCAGCGGCTCTACATCTTCGACATCGGCGGGCCACACACGTTCCGCACCGTGTACATGGACGGGCGCTCGCATCCCGCCAACCTGATGCCCAGCTACTACGGCCACTCGGTGGGCTGGTGGGAAGGCGACACGCTGGTGATCGACACGGTCGGCTACAACGAGCGGTTCTGGATGGATCGGCGCGGCGTTCCGCACACCGACCGGCTGCACACCATCGAGCGCTTCACCCGCAACGACTACAACGCCATCCGGTACCGAGTACACCGTGGACGATCCCGGCGCCTACACGGCGCCGTGGAAGGGCACCTTCAACCTGCGCTGGGAGCCGGGCACCGAGCTGTTCGAGTACGTGTGCCAGCAGGCCAACTACGCGCACGAGCTGATGGTCGGCACGTTCAGCGAAGTGGACCGCACCAGCCCGATCGTCCCGTAAGTCCCGACCCTGACCACGTTCGCCGCAGCCACCGCACGGCTCTCTCCGGGGCCGTGCTCGCTGCGGTCCGCTGCGATGAGCTGACATGTTCCCACGATCGATCTGGGTTGGTCGCGCGGGCGTCGTGCTGCTCCTGGTTCTCCTGGCCCTGCTCGCGCGCGAGTCCGCGCTCCACTCCATCGACTTCCCGGTCTATCATCGCGCCGCGCAGCAGGTACTCTCGGGCGACTTCAGGCTCTACCCCGCAGAGGTCTACGCGGGGCGGCCGCAGCCGTCGCAGGGCTTCAGGTACGCTCCGGCGATCGCCGTGCTGTTCGTGCCGTTCGGGTGGCTGCCGCTGCCACTCGCAGCGCTGGCGTTCTTCGCTCTCAAGCTGGTCGCACTGTGGTACATCGGCGTCGTCATCGCGCGCCACGCCGCGGTGCCGGCGCAACTGGCGGTCGATCCTGCTGGCAGCTCTGACCGTCGCCGGATACCTGGTCGAAGAATTTCGATTCGGCAACGTGCACTTCTTCTGCGTCGCCCTGCTGGTGTTCGCCTACGACCGCGCCGAATCAGGCCGCGTGCTGGCGCCCGCAGCCGCGCTGGCCGTCGCCATCGCCACCAAGGTCACGCCGATCGCGCTGCTCGGCTACTTCGCCTACCGCCGGCGCGGCGCGCTCTGCGCGACAACGGTTCTCCTGGTGTGCCTGCTTGTCGCCATGCCCGCGGCCTTTGTCGGCATCGAAACCAACGCGCGCGAGTTGCGGGCGTTCGCAACCTATGCCCTCGAAAAAGTCGATGAGGGCGACAACTACTCTCTTCGAGGAGCGCTCGATCGTTATCTGACCGCTGGCCATGCGGACATTTCGCATGTCGAAGCCAGCGTGGCCGACCTGTCGCCAACCGCTGTGAACGGTCTGTGGCTGCTCGGGCTGGGCATGCTCGGGCTCGCTGGACTGTCGGCGCTCTCGCGCGAGTCTGGCGACCCGGTGGTCCGGCTGCTGGAGTTCTCGATCGTGATGACCGGTATCGTGCTGGCATCGCCACACACGCAGCGGCGGTATTACGTGGCCCTCTACGTGCCGGCCGTCACGCTCGTGGCGCTGTGGCGCTCCGCGGCGCCTGGGTGGGAGCGGCGCACGATCGTCGCCGGACTCCTGGCGATGGCCGCACCGTCCACGATCCTGCCGCTCGTCTTCGGTGGACGGAGGCTGGCCCTGCTGTACGAAGCCGGTTCGCCGTATCTCTTTGGTGCGCTCCTGCTGTTTGGCCTGCTGATCGCCATGACGAGGCGCAGGAAGGCCGGGAGCTTCGCTGCCGCGAGCGCTGCGACAGTGTGACACTGCGACTGTGAGGTGCTCCGCGAGGCGACTTTTGTCGCCTCCATGGATTACAGCGCCCGTCGCCGTGCGCGATTCCCAGCATTTCGCTCTTCGATGTCTGGACGGTACGGGCAGGTGACGGGATGCCGGAGAGTCCATCTACTGCCGCCACGCGGTCCGCGGCTGGCGGGTTTGTCCGAGACAAGTTCGTCATTCCACTGACGTTAGTGTGGCCGGCCACCGGCGTTCTCAATCGACGTCTGGGGTTCCGGAGTTCGCCAGGCCGGCAAGTCGTCAATGAAGACGCCACTCGTGGCCGTGTGCCGCGCAATCCACCCCATCTGGCCGGCCGATTGCTAGCTGTGCTGTTGCTATTCCCCCCGCGGCAAACGTCGGAGAGGCCGGAGGATTGCCCGTGCGCCCAAGCAAGGCACTTATCGCGCTCGTTTTCGTTGCGGTCGCACTGACCGTCGGCTCCTCCGCGCAGTCGATCAGCGGGGGCCCGTTCGTCGAAGGCGAGATCCTGGTGAAGTTCAAGCCAGGCGCCAACGCCAACGCGAAGGCCGCTGCGCACAAAGCGGCGGGCGGATCGCCGGTCGCCGAGATCGCAGCGTACGGGTGTCCATCGCATTCGCGTCAAGGCCAAGAACGAACAGGCCGCCATCGCGCTCTACACGCACAACCCGAACGTCCTCTACGCCGAGCCGAACTACATCCGCAGCATCCCCATGCCCACCTCGCATGGGGAAGGGCAAGTGGTGCCGAGCGATTACCACTTCGGTGAGCAGTGGGCGCTCGACAATACCGGCCAGGCGTTCTACTGCTTCCCCTGGCCCTTCGGCGGCGAGTTGTGCCTGTACAGCGGCACCCCGGACGCCGACATCGACGCGCCGGAAGCCTGGTCGATCCTCCAAGGCAGTTCCGCGGTCACGGTGGCGGTGATCGACTCCGGCGTGGACTACACCCATCCAGACCTGGCGCCCAACTACGCCGGCGGTTACGACTTCGCCAATCTGGACAGCGACCCGATGGACGACCACGGCCACGGGACCCACGTTGCGGGAACCATTGCCGCGGCCATGGACAACCCCACCGGCAGCCCGGCGGAAGCGGAAGGCGTGGTCGGCGTGGCGCCGCACGCGCGCTTCCTGGCCTACAAGGTCTGTCTTGCGGACGGCAGCTGCAACGACTTCGCGATCGAGCAGGCGATCGCCCAAGCGGTCACCGACGGCGCCAAGGTCATCAACATGAGCCTGGGACAAACGGCCTTTTCCCAGTCGCTCGACGACGCCGTGCAGGATGCGTGGAACGCCGGACTGGTGATCGTCGCCGGCGCCGGCAACGACGGCACGACCGAACAGTTCTATCCTGCCGCCTCCGACAACGTCATCGCGGTCGGCGCGTTCGACGAGGACCACCGGCGGGCCGTCGTTTTCCAACTACGGCAGCTGGGTGGACATCTCGGCGCCCGGCAACGCCATCTTCTCTTCGTATCCGTCGACATCGTGCGCCAGCACGACCACCCCCGGCGACATCGGCTGCTACACCTGGAACAGCGGGACGTCGATGGCGAGTCCTCATGTCGCGGGCGCGGCGGCACTGGTCTGGTCGCGAAGCGACGTGACGTCGAACAGCCAGGTGGTGGACATCCTGCTCAACAGCGCGGACGGCCAGGGCGTGTCGCCCGTGCGGCTGGACTCGTGGACCATCCACGGCGGCCTCAACCTCCACGATGCCGTCAGCTACGGCTTGGCGAATCTGCCGCCGCTGGCCGACGCCGGGCCCGATCAGACCGTGCCGGACTCGGACCGGAACGGCAGCGAGACCGTGAACCTCGACGGCAGCGCGTCCTCGGACCGGGATGGCACCATCGAGGCCTATGAGTGGCTCGAAGGCGGCACGTCGATCGCGACCGGGGCTACGGCAGCGGTCGCGCTGGCCGTTGGCACGCACACGATCACCCTCGAGGTGACCGACGACGGGGGAGAGAAGGCAACCGACACGCTGGTCGTCACCGTCACGCCGGCCAATCAGGTCAGCGTCACGGCATCGGCCGCGCAGGCCACCGAGGCCGGCCCAGCCAACGGGAGCTTCACCGTCACCCGTACCGGCGATACCAGCGCGTCGCTGACGGTGCAGTACACCGTTGCCGGCACCGCGGCCGCCAGCACTGACTACGTGCCGCTTCCCGGTTCGGTGACCATCGAGGCGGGGTCGTCAGCGGCGGTCGTGGTGGTGACGCCGATCGATGACACGGCATACGAGAGCAACGAGACGGTGGTGTTGACGCTCACGGCGAACGCTGCTGCCTACGGCCTCGGCTCGCCGAGCGCAGGCACGGTCACGATCGTCAGCAATGATCTGCCGTCGGATCTCGTCGTGTCGGCCATGTCGGGGCCGTCCACGGCCGGCGCCGACACGGACATCGTGGTCAACGACACGACCAAGAACCAGGGGACCGGCAGCTCGCCACAGTCGAATACCGGCTTCTATCTGTCGACCAATACGACCTGGGATGCCGCGGACGTCTGGCTGGGCAGCCGGCCACTGGGTCCGCTCGGCCCGGGCGCCACCAACGCCCTGTCCACCACCCTGCACATCCCGCCGTCAACGGCCACCGGCTCCTACTACGTGCTCGCCAAGGCGGACTGGGACAGCCTGGTCACCGAAGGGGTCGAGACCAACAACATGCGGGCGAGCGGCGCGCTGAAGATCGGCCCGGACCTGGTCGTCACCGCGGTCACGGCTCCATCGACCGCGGTCGCCGGCGCCACCATGCGAGGTGTCGGACACCACCAAGAACCAGGGCGGCGGCAGCGCGGCCGCGTCCACGACCCGCTTCTACTGGTCCACGAACACGTCGACTCGACGCTGCCGACCAGATCATCGGCGTCACGGACGGTTCCAGTGCTCGCGCGCTGGCGCATCGTCCAATTTCACCGCGACGCTGCCGGTTCCGGCCGGGGCGGCCTACCGGCTTGTATTACGTCATCGCCCAGGCCGACCCTGCCGGCGAAGTGCCTGGAGACGACGGAGACCAACAACACCAAGGCCAGCGCGGCGGTGAAGGTCGGGCCCGATCTGGTCGTGACTGCGGTCACCGTCCCGGCAACCGGGGCGGCCGGCGCCATGATCTCGGTGACCGACTCGACGAAGAATCAGGGAGCCGGGCGCGGCCACGGCCGTCGTCCACGGGCTTCTATCTGTCCGAGAACTCGACCATCGGTGCCGACGACGAGTTCATCGGCAGCCGGCCGGTCGGTGCACCTGGTCGCCGGCGGGACCGTCAACCGTCTCGACGCCGCTGCAGATCCCGGCCGACACGCCGCCTGGCAGCTACTACGTGATCGGCAGAGCCGATTGGAACAGCAGCCGTCGCTGAAACCGCGGAGACCAACAACGATCGGATCGAGCGGCCCGATCAGGATCGGCGGCGATCTGGTGGTGTCGGCGCTGACGGCATCCGCAACGGCGATGTTGAACGGCCCGATCTCGGTCACTGACAGCACGAGGAACCAGGGGCTGGCCCCGGTGTCCGAATCGACGACCGCCTTCTATCTGTCGCTCAACAGCACCTTCGACGCGACCGATCAGCTGCTCGGCAGCCGGGTCGTCGGCGCCCTCGGGGCCTCGGCAACCAGCACCGCCACGACCACCTTCGTCGTTCCGGCAGGAATCGGCGCGGGAAGCTACTATCTGATTGCCGTGGCCGATGCGGCCGGCGTGGTGGCGGAGAGCCTCGAGAACAACAACACCCGCGCGCGTCTCTGCCGTGCGGATCGGGCCCGACCTCACGGTGACCGCGCTCACCGGGCCGTCGTCTGCCGTCGCCGGCACCAGCATCAGCGCCAGCGATACGACGAAGAATCAGGGCGTCGACACGACCCCGGCGTCGGTGACGAACTTCTACCTGTCGTCCAACTCGACGCTCGACGCTGCGGATCTGTTCCTGGGTTCTCGTAACGTGTCATCCCTGGGGCCAGGGTTGAGTGAAGTGGGGTCGGCGATGCTGCTGATTCCGGTCTCCACTCCTGCGGGCAGCTACTTCATCATCGCCAAGGGCGACGGTCCGGACGCGATCGCTGAGGCTCAGGAAACCAACAACACGCGCGCCAAGAGCATCTCGATCACCGCGGCGCCATAGAGCGTTTCGCGCCGTCGGTGCGAGCTGGTCGGCGCGGCGACATAGGCTGGCCGCCGCGCCCTGGAGCATGAGTTTGTCCTGGCGCCTTGGCGTGCCGGCGGCAGACGAGTCGCTGAGCAGCCGGTCGGCGGGCAACGCCAGATCGTCGGTGCCGAGCTTGTCAATCCCGTCGGCCGTGATGGCCAGATAGCCGCTGTCGAGCCGTTCGATGTAGCCGCGCTGTCTCAGATACCAGATCGGAAACTCGAGATGCTGCCGCGGGCAGCCAAGCATCGTTTCGAGCGTCACCGGGCCGAGGCCACCGTGGGCCGGATCGCGCCGGCGCGCGATATACAAGAGTGAGAGGATGCCGCGAAACAGGCGCTGGTCGTCGGCGCGGCCGTCCTCGGCCCCTTCCTGCTTGAAGATCTTCCAGGTCATCGCCCGGTTCTCTTCGTATTTCGCGTCGTAGGACGCCCGGCTCACCGCGTTCGCCAGCAGTTCGTAGGCGGTGTGAATCGCCTTGAATTGTTCCGCGTCACCGGTGTCCTGGTTGTCGGGGTGGTAGCGCTTGGCGAGGATTCGGTACACGCGCTCGACGGTGTCGGCCGTGGCGTTCGGGCTCAGTTGCAGGACTTCGTAGTGGTCGACGAACTTTGGTTCGGTCACGGCGTTTGCTCCGGCCTCTCTAGACGGAAGAAGGGCGCTCCTCCAGTAAGAGATATCGAAGCCAAAGGGGGAGAATCCGAGAGGTCCCGTGCGCTCCATTGCACGGTATTGCGGCGATTTCGCTCAGATGCGCCGGCTGCCGGACGGGCAGGCGATGTGCGAGGGCCTATCGCCGCGACTCGCGATCGTGGCCGGACGCGAGATACGACGCCAGGGCCGAGATCTCCGCCGGCCTCAGGCCCAGGTTGGGCATCTCGATCTGGCGCACGCTCGGATCGGCGAGAAACACCTTCAGCTGCTCCGCCTTCAGATGCCTCTTCGTCACGTCCCTGTCGCCACCCGGGGCATGGCAGCTGACGCAGCCCTTGGTCACCATCAGGACGGCGCCGCGCTCGGCCTCCGAGAACAGCACGAGCGGAGCCGACTCGGCGCGAATCACCCGGAGCGGCGGCAGCGCGATCGAGTTGTAGCTCCGGGTCTTGTCGTCGGCGTTGAAGCCGCCATCGACCACGATCGACCAGTCGCCCACCCTGTGGAGCTCGAGTGTTGCGGTGTACTCGCCGGCTCTGGACGTCGGCGTTGCCCTGACGACCACCGCCGGGGCGCCGGGCGTGGAGGCCTGCACCGAGGGCTTCAAACCGCTGACCAGGCTCTGGCCGTGCTGGCGCACCGAGAAGGTCAGCGTCAGCGGCCTGCCGGCCATGGCGTAGTCGGGGAAGTCCGCGAGCGTGATCACCGACCATCCCCCGGCGGACACGCCGGCGGCGGCGCACACCAGCAGGGCCAGGACCACCAGCGAACGGCGAGACAGCACGTCCATGGTTCCCTCCACCAGCAGGATAGGGCCTTCGGGATCGCAACAAATAGTTGTTAATTGTTGAATGCATGATGGTCTTCAGTGTATGAAGGGCGGGTGCCCGGCCTGCCGCATCTCAGCACCGACCAGGTGGCCGCGTTCGTGGAGCTGGCGCGCGAGGGTCAGATCCGCGCGGCCGCCAACGCGCTGGCCATCACCGAGCAGGGGGTGCGCAACCGCCTGGTCGCGCTGGAGGCCCAGCTGGGCGTCGAGCTCTATCGCAAGGCGCGCGGCCCGCGGCGGGCGGCCGTGCTGACGCCGCAGGGGCAGCGCTTCCTGCCTCATGCCCTGGCGTTCCTCGATCGCGCACGGGAGCTGTGCCACGCCTGCGACGTCGAGACCGGGCAGCAGGAGATCCGCGTCGTCGCCAGCCAATACCTGACCCGCTACGTGCTGATCGACGTGCTGAAGGCGTTTCGTGACGTGGCGCCGGCGATCCACGTGCGCGTCAGCACGATGAACGAGGCCGACGCGGTCGAGGCGCTGCTCGGGAACTCGGAGGTGGCCTTCGGCCTCGCGGCGCCCTACGAGTCGTCGCCGAGCCTCGAGTACTCAGAGCTGTTCGCGATGAGCTGGAGCCTCATCACCCCGCGGAAGCACACCCTCGCGGCGGCGCGGAAGGCCGGCCTGCAGCAGATCGCGCGGCATCCGCTCATCCTCTACGAGAAGGGCTCCACCGGGCGCCAGCACGTGCTCGACGCCTTTCACGAGCGCGGCCTGGCGCCGTCGGTCGCGCTGGAGACCACCAGCACCGAAACCGTGGTCAGCATGGTCGAGGCTGGATTGGGGGTGTCGATCGTCCCGTTGATGCCGAATGGCGCCGTGACCCGCAACCGGCGGGTCGAGGTCCGCCCGATCGCGGACGCGATCCGCCCGATTCACTCCGGCGTGCTGCTGCGCCGGGGCGAATCGCCGTCGATGCCGGCGCAGCGTCTGCTCACCTTCATCAAGTCGAGGCTGTAGACAACTAACATCGGAGGGCGGTTGGGTTAAGCCACCGGCCGCGGACGCTGCGCAAGTCGTGCCCGTATAATCCCCACCAACCGCTGTGGCCCTTGCTCCCGGCACCCGTCTCGGCCCGTACGAAATCGTCTCCGCCCTCGGCGCGGGTGGCATGGGCGAGGTATACCGTGCGCGCGATCCGCGACTCGGTCGTGATGTCGCGATCAAAGTCCTCCCCACAGCATTCTCGGCCGACGTCGATCGCCTCCGTCGATTCGAGCAGGAAGCCCGCGCAGCCGCCGCGCTGAACCACCCGAATATCCTCGCCGTGCACGACATCGGCACGGAGGCCGGCGCGCCATTCATTGTGTCCGAATTGCTTGAAGGCACGACGCTTCGGGACCGCTTGAATGAGGGGCCGATCGCAGTCCGCAAGGCGCTCGAGTTCGCGCTTCACATCGCGCATGGCCTCGCGGCGGCGCACGAGAAGGGGATCACGCATCGCGATCTCAAACCCGAGAATGTGTTCGTGACCCAGGATAGCCGGGTCAAGATTCTCGATTTCGGTCTGGCGAAGCTGACGCAGGATCAACCAGCGTTCGAACCCGCGAGCGCGATGGTCACGACGGCCCCGCCGACGCAGCCGGGTGTCGTACTCGGCACTGTCGGCTACATGGCGCCCGAGCAGGTGCGTGGACTGCCGGTCGATCATCGCGCGGATCTGTTTGCTCTTGGCGCCATTCTGTACGAGCTCCTGTCCGGTCGTCGCGCGTTTTCCCGGGACACTGCGCCTGAGACGATGGCGGCGATCCTCAAGGAGGATCCGCCGGAACTCAACGCTGCGGCGCCAATGCCGCCGGCCCTCGTCAGGATTGTCAATCGCTGTCTGGAGAAGAGTCCGTCGGCGCGATTTCAGACGGCCAGCGATCTCGCGTTCGCCCTGGGGAGCGTGTCGGAGACGTCGAGCGCGTCAACGGCTATCCTTGCCGGCAGATCTCGCGCCTACGGCACGTGGCTTGGCTGGGCGGCTGCGCTGCTACTGCTGGCGACGCTGGCGCCACTCGCGTACCGACATCTTCGCGAGCGGCCGCTTGCGCCCGGCGCAATGCGCTTCCAGATTCCGCCGACCGTCGAGTTCGCGGGGCCAGGAAATTTCGGCCTCTCTCCGGACGGCCGTCACCTGGCTTTCGTGGGGCGTGGTCCGGATGGCACCGCGCGTCTCTGGATCCGGACCATGGATTCGCTGGAGGTCCGGTCTCTTCCGGGTTCGGAGACCAGCGATACCGCGCCGCCACCTTTTTGGTCTCCCGACGGACGGTTCGTCGCGTTCGATGCCGGCGGCAAGCTCAAGAAGGTGGACATCTCGGGCGGCCTGGCTCAAACGTTGTGCGATCTGCCTCCCGGGAGTGTCGCCGTGGGCGGCTCCTGGAATCGCGACGGCGACATCATCTTCGGGAACTTCGGCGGTCTGTTGCACGTCCGCGAGACCGGCGGTGCCGTGTCTCCCATCACGACGCTCGATCCGTCGCGGAAGGAGGAATTCCATCTGCTTCCGACCTTTCTTCCGGACGGCCGTCATTTCGTCTACTTGCGTGTGTCGCCGAGCGCGCCTGAGGCCGGCGGCACGTACATCGGCACGCTCGATGCCAAGCCTGAAGCGCAAAGCGCGCAGCGGCTGATGCCGTACGCGGTCGGTGTGACGTACGCCGCGGCGGTTGATTCCGGTCCGGGACGGTTGTTGTTCCTTCGCGAAGGGACGCTCATGGCACAGCCGTTCGACGCGAGGCGCCTGGCGCTCGCGGGGGAGCCAGTGCCTGTGGCGGAACGGGTCGGCGCCTTTCGTGATGGCGCCTACTTTTCGGCCTCCGCCAACGACGTCCTGGTCTACCGCAACGCTGACACCGATTCACAGCTCACCTGGTTCGACCGGCAAGGCGCTGTGTCCGGCCGGGCCTCGGAGCCGGGCGGCTTTCGCGGCGTGGCGCTTTCCCCGGACGGCGCTCGCGCCGTCGCGTCGCGTACGAATCCACTGGACACGACCAAGGCCGACCTCTGGCTGTTCGATTTTTCGCGAGGCAGCGGGGCCACACGATTGACCCTTGGCACCGGACTCGCCGAGTTTCCTGTCTGGTCTCGAGACGGCAAGCGCATCGCCTTCACGTTCAACAACAGTAGTCTCCGTGAGGCACTCGCGAGCGGCGAGGGCGACGAGGAGGAATTGCTGCGGTCAGAGAGCAGTGGAGCCCTTTGGGCCAACAACTGGTCGCCTGACGGACGGGTCCTCTTATACGCCCGGTACGTCGCATCGGCCTTGACCCCAGGGAATATCGATCTCGCGGTACTTCCAAGCGGCGATCGCAAGCCGGTGGCATTCCTGCGCGACGCCCGCAGATTCATCGAGAACCAGGGCCAGTTTTCGCCGGATGGACGATGGGTTGCGTACGCCTCGAACGAGTCCGGCCAGAGCGAAGTCTACGTCCGAGGGTTTGCCACGGACTTCAGTAGCGGCTCGGCGAGCGTCGGAGGCAGTGTGCTGGTCTCCCGCGGCGGCGGCACCGCACCCCGCTGGCGCGGGGATGGCCGCGAAATCTTCTATCTCGCACCGAACGGACAAATGATGGCCGTTGCGGTGGGTCCCGGACAGGAGTTTCACGTCGGGACGCCGACCCCGCTCTTTCAGACTCCCTCGGGCACGATCGTCGGCGACGTAACCGCGGACGGGAAGCGATTTCTCCTCATTGCGCCGGTCGGGCCGAGCGCATCGGTGCCGTTCACGGTGGTGTTGAACTGGACGGCCGGATTGAAGAAGTAGCTAACGCCAGCCGTTGGCCCGGGCGTGAAACGCCAGCCCCTTGGCCCCCACCGCGTCGTACAGGCGGTCGCTGTCGTGGGCCACGCCTTCGACGACGTCGAGTTCGTGATCGTAAGCGTGCTCGCGCATGAGCTTCTCGAACAGCTGCGCCGCGTTCCACAGACCATCCGCGGTGCCAATCACGATGCGCACCGGCAGCCTGGCGCGCAGCGCCGCGGCATTCTGTCGCACGATCGTCGACGGGCTCTGCTTCTCGAAGATCTCGGGCCGGCCGCCGAACATCCGCTCGAAGAGCAGCTTGTTCTTCGCCATCAGCGCGGGTGATTCGGGGGAGGCCCCGGCGTGCGTGCCGCCACCTCGTCGCAGCGTCAGGCCCCCGTCGGGAAGTTTCTGTACCTCGAGCAGCGCCGGCGCGTAGGCCACCACGGAGCCGAACAGCTCGACGTGCTTCATCGCGTGCAGCAGCGCGCCGAATCCGCCCATGGAGAACCCTTCGATGGCGCGGCCGCGGCGGTCGGCGATGGTCCGATACGTCGCATCCACGTGGGGAATCAGCTCCGAGATCAGGATCGTCTCGGCGGGAACGGCCCGATCCGGCGAGTCCACGTAGAACGTGTAATCGGCGCCGTTCACGAAGATCACGATGACGGGCGGCAGACCTCCCTGTATCGCGGCGAGTATCTTCGGCCCGATCGACGCGGTGCGGTTGTTCTCGTTGCCACCCAGACCGTGCAGCCAGTAGAGGACCGGGTAACGCCGGTCGCTCGTCGAGTAGTCGGGCGGCAAGAGGACGTTGTACCCGACGGCCGTCGAGGCGGCGCGACTGGGGAAGGTCTTGTGCTCAACGGCGGGAACGCGCTCGACCGGCGTGTTGTTCCAGACCGGCGGCGGCAGTTGGTCGCCGACGAGCGTCGCGCCAGCCAAGACCCACACGGCAACGAGTGAGCGGCGCATGGGCTACGACGGACGTTCGGACTCGTGCACGACGCGGCCGTCCACGACGGTCAGCACCGAGCGCACTTTCTTGATGTCGGCCTCGGGCACGGTGAAGTAGTCGCGGTCCAGCACCACGAGGTCGGCCAGTTTGCCGACCTCGATCGACCCGATCTTGTCCTCCATCCGCAGGAACCAGGCGTTGCCCCGCGTGAACGTCCGCAGCGCCTCGGCGCGCGTCAGCTGCTGGTCGCCGTTGACGCGGGCGCCGAACGAGTTGACGCCGGTCACCGCGTAGTAGATGTGCTGCCAGGGGTTCAGCGGCGCGATGTGCACGCCGTCGCCGTGGATGCCCACCTGGATGCCGTGGTCGAAGATGGTGCGGAACGGCGGGCCGACCACGACCTTCGGGTCGCTGGACGTCACCCAGCGGTAGGCGCCCATCTGCACGCCGCAGCCGAGCGCCTTGAGGCGCGACAGCAGGTCGGCGGTCACCTCCGGCACGTGGTGCACGCACCAGCGCAGCCGGGTGATGTCGAACTCCTTGTTCACGGCCTCGTAGGCGTCCACCACCTGCGTCAGCGCCGCCAGGTTCTGGACGCTGTTCTCGTTGCGCCAGCCGGCCTGCGCCACCAGGCGCTGCGCCTCCCGCCACGCCGCGCCGGCGCCGAGCGGAGCGGCCCATTCGCCGATCGAGCCGGTCATCAGCATGTCGTCGCCGAAGAACTGGAACTGGTTCCGCAGCCGCTCCTTCAGCTCCGGCAGCGCCGGGTCGGCCTGGTTGTGCAGGAAGTTCATCTGCAGCCGCACCAGCGCGCGGCCTTCGCGATGCAGCGAGAACCACGAGTCGTACATCCGGTAGTGGTCCAGGTTCGACAGGATCTGCACCGGGTCCAGCGGGCCCGGCGTGGGGAAGAGCACCTGGTCCAGGTGCGCGGTCAGGCCCACGGCGGCGGAGTAGGCCATCGCGTCCAGCGTGCTGCGCCGCTTGTCCTCGAACGTCTGCATCCGGCGCAGGAGGTAGAGCGCGCTGGACGACGGGCCGCCCTTGCCTCCCACGCCGGCGATGACGCCGGCTTCGGACACGTTGATCTTCTGGTAGTTCGGGTGCGGCGAGGCGCCGGCGTCGGCGGCGTCGAAGAACCGCTTGCCCAGCGTGTTGGTGACGCACGGGCCGGTGAACCGCTCGTAGAGCAGCACCGGCCGATCGGGCACTGCTTCGTCCAGCTCCTTCAGCGTCGGATGGCGGTGCTCGGCCCACTGGTTGGTGTGCCAGCCGCCCATCGACGTGATCCACTGGCCGTCGGGCACGCTCTTGCGGCGCGCCGCCAGCGTCTCCTGGATCTCGCGAATCGAGGTCGTGTTCTCGAGCGGCGTGTGGTAGCCCGGCCGGTTGGCCAGGCTGACGATGTGCACGTGCGGCTCGATGAGCCCCGGCACCACCGTGCGGCCGCGCAGGTCGATGCGGCGTCCCGCGGCGCCCGACGGCGGCGCGTTGCCGGCCGCGACGATGCGGCCGCCGCGGATGGTGACGCTGCGCACCACGGTGGAGCGCGCATCCATCGTGTGGATGCGCCCGTTCACCAGCACCAGATCGTTCGAGGCTGGACCGGCGGCCGGTGTCGCCGGTGCCTGCTGCGCCTCGGCCAGGCGGACGGCAGGACCGGCCGCCAGCGCCGCTCCGGCGCCGGCGGCTGTGGCAATGAAGCGGCGTCGCGAGGGCACCCGGCTCCCCGCTACTTCGTCTCGTCGAAGACGATCTGCACGTTCGACTTCAGGCGCACGGCGGCTGGCGCCGCGTAGCCCTGGTACTTGGCCGGAATCGTCCACGACCCCGCCACCTCGTCCACCGTGCGGCCGGCCTTCTTGGCGGCCTGCACCGCGGCGGCGAATTCCTTGTTGAACTCCGAGTACTCGCGCAGCTCGGCCGGTGTCATCACCGTGCTGTGGCCGGTGATGATCCCGTCCACGTTGCCGAGCCCCGATGCGGCCTTCGCCAGCGTGTTGCCGATCTCCACGCCGCTGCCGCCGTTCACGGCGTCGAGCAGCGGGATGTTCTTGCCGGAAAAGATGTCGCCGGCATGCGCGATCTTCAGCGCCGGGAACACCACCCAGGCGTCGCCGTTGGTGTGGCCGCGCCCGAAGTAGTAGAGGTCGATGCGGTCGTTGCCGCTGCCCAGCGTCATCTTGTCCTTGAACGTGCGCTTGGCCATGCCGCGGCCGCCGTTCTCCTTGAAGATGTTGGCCGGTGTGCCCGGCGCGGGCGTGATGCCCGACGGGATGCGCATGAACTCCATGTTGGCCTTGGTGTTCTCGTGCGTCACCACGTCCACCGTGGCCGGGAACTCCACGTTGCCGCTCACGTGATCGCCGTGGGTGTGGGTGTTGATGATCGTGGTGACGGGCTTGTCGGTGACCGACTTGATCTTGTCGAGCAGCGGCTGCCCCCAGCCCGGGTTCTTGGTGTCCACGACCACGACGCCGTTGGCGGTGATGAACACGGCGCTGTTGCCGCCGCCCCCGACCCTTTCATCAGGTAGAGGTTGTCCCGAAGCTTCTCCACCTCGACCACGCGCGGGGCGGGCTGGCCTCCGGCCGGCTGCTGCGCCGCGCGAATCGTCATCGAGACTGCCCCCAGGGCCACCAGCACGCCAAGTACCACGCTTCGATTCATGTGTCCTCCCACGCGGCCCGAATCATAGCGCGGCTTGGGGTACAGTTACGCACCGACGATGAGGGTCCGAGCGGTCGGCGCCGTGTGCGCGGTTGCGGTGCTGCTCGTTGGGACGGCGCTGGGCGCCCAGGATCAGGGCCAGGCTCCCTCGCAGCCTGCGCCGCCTCCGCAGGCCTCCTGCGCCTCAATTCAACTCGACCGTGACGGTCGTGGGGGTGACGCCGCTGCCGGGTCTGGGCGTCCCCGTGAACCGGCTGCCCAGCAACGTGCAGGTGGCGAGCGGCGCCGCCCTGGCGCGCACGCCGGGCGTCCACGTGGGCGCGCAGATCGGCGACGCCCTGGGCAGCGTCCACCTGAACGAGGCCCAGTCCAGCACGTTCCAGCCTGACGTCCAGTTCCGGGGGTTCGCGTCGTCGCCGTTGCTGGGCCTGCCGCAAGGCCTGGCGGTCTATCAGGACGGCGTACGCGTCAACGAACCGTTTGGCGACACGGTCAACTGGGACATGTTGCCGGCGAACGCGGTGGCCGGCGTGGTGCTGATGCCGGGGTCGAACCCGCTGTTCGGTCTCAACGCGCTCGGCGGCGCGCTGTCGCTGCAGACCAAGACCGGATTCTCGCATCCGGGGCACGCCGCGCGGTTCTCCGCGGGGTCGTTCGGGCGCCAATGGGCCGAGCTGGAGAGCGGCGGCCGCGCCGGGGCGGTCGCCTACTTTGCCGCGGCCCGCTGGCTCCAGGAGGACGGCTGGCGCGACTTCTCGCCCTCGCGCGTCACCCAGGGGTTCGGCAACGTGTCGTGGCAATCCGACCGCTCGCGCCTGGCGGCATCACTGACGATCAGCTCCAATCGGCTCGTCGGCAACGGGCCGGCCCCCGTGCAGCTGCTGGCAGAGGACCGGCGGCAGGTGTTCACTCACCCCGACGAGACCACACCCGACGTGGGTCTGTTCACGCTGACGGGACGCCGCCAGGTGCGGCCGGCCCTGGCGCTCGAAGCCGTGGCCTACTTCCGCCCGGCGACGGTCGGCACGTTCAACGGCGATGACACACCGTACGGCGAGTGCGAATCGCGCAGGCTCAACGAGCTGCTGTGTCACGACGAGGGCGACGGGCCGCCCGTGCTCGATCGCGCCGGCCAGCCGATCGCGTACGACGACGACAATCCCCTGAACGCGACCAACAACACCTCCGACACGCGCTCGCGCGGGTGGGGCGGGACCGTGCAGGCGACGTCGACCCGGCCGCTCGGCGACCGCGAGAACCACTTCGTCGCCGGCGCCGGCGTGGACGCCGCGCAGTCGCGCTACTCGTCACAGACCGAGCTGGCCTACTTGACCGACACGCGCGGTACCGTGGGGGCAGGCCTGTTCGACGCCGAGGCCGACGTGCGGCTCCGCACGAACGTCAGCCACCTCGCGGCGTTTGCCGGCGATTTCTTCTCGCCGACGCCGCGATTGACGCTGTCGGGCTCGATGCGGCTCACGCACAGCGCCATCGAGCTGCGCGACCAGATTGGCACCGACTTGAACGGTGATCATCGGTTCACGGCCCTCAACGCTGCGGGTGGCGCGACCGTCGACGTTCTGCCCGGCGCGGTCACGCTCTTCGGCGGCCTGAGCCGCTCCACGCGCGTGCCGACGCCGTCGGAGCTGAGCTGTGCGGATCCCGATGACCCCTGCCGTCTGCCGAATGCGTTCTTGTCGGATCCGCCGCTGGACATGGTGGTGGCGCACACGTGGGAAGGCGGCGCGCGGGGCCGCTGGCGCACGGCATCGTGGGCCGCGGCGCTCTTCAACACGCGGAACCGCGACGACATCATCTTCGTCAGCAGCGGTCCGCTGACCAACCACGGCCACTTCGCGAACGTCGGCACCACCAACCGCGCTGGCGTCGAGTTGACCGCCGCTGGCAGCAGCCGCCGCATTCAGTGGCGAGGCGCCTACACCTACCTGCGGGCGACGTTTGCGTCGCCGCTCGTGCTCGGCAGCGCCAACCATCCCGACGCCGTGGACGGCGAAATTCTGGTGGAGGCGGGCGACTCGCTGCCGAACGTCCCCCGGCACCTCGCCAAGGCCGACGTGCTGGTGCCGGTGGGGCGGCTCGACCTGGCGGCCAGCGTGTCACGCCTGTCGTCGCAGTTCCTGCGGGGCGACGAGGCGAATCTGCTGGCGCCGATCGAGCCGGCGACCACGGTGAACTTCATGGCCGGTTACCGGCTGGGCCGGCGTGACGCTGACGGCGCGCGTGACCAATGTCTTCAACACCAAGCCCGAGTCGTTCGGCGTGCTGGGCCAGGCCGACGACGTGCTGGGCGACGAGTTCGACGATCCGCGGTTCCTGAGCCCTTCGGCCCCGCGCGCCGCATGGATCGGCGTCGAGCTGCGTTCGCGCTGATCGCTCCTGTGGCTGCCGACCTGATCCGGTTTCCCCCCGCGCTCGACGCGTATCCCACGGCCGCCACGCTGTGGGACACGATCGTGGCGCGCGCCAGGTTCGAGCCTTTCGCGGTGGTGGCCACCGGCATCTTCGTCCTGGCGATCCTGCATACGTTCGCCGCCGCCCGATTCACGGCGTGGTCGCATCGCGTCCAGCGCCGCCACGATGACGCGGCCCGCGCGCGCGGGCGCGCACCGGTGCCGAGCGTCGCCGCCGAGGTCCTCCACTTCTTCGGCGAGGTGGAGGTGGTGTTCGGGCTGTGGGCCCTGGTGCTGGTGGCAGGGGTCACGCTGCAATTCGGATGGGCAGCCGCCGCACATTACCTGAACGACACGGTCGTCTACACCGAACCGATGTTCGTCGTGGTGATCATGGCGCTGGCCTCTACCCGTCCTATCGTCGGCCTGGCGGAGCAGGCGCTGCGGATGGTGGCCCGAGCGGGCGGCGGAACGCCGGCGTCCTGGTGGATGTCGATCCTGGTCCTCGGGCCGCTGCTCGGATCGCTCATCACCGAGCCCGCGGCGATGACCATCTCAGCCTTGCTTCTCGGCAGGCAGTTCTACGACCTGCGCCCGTCGCCGCGGCTCGCCTATGCGACGCTGGGTCTGCTGTTCGTCAACGTTTCGATCGGGGGCACGCTGACACACTTCGCCGCGCCACCAGTGCTGATGGTCGCGCGCCCCTGGGCATGGGACACCCCGTTCATGCTCGGGCACTTCGGATGGCGCGCCGGCGTGGCCATTGTCGGCTCGACGCTGGTCTACTGGGCCGCGTTCCGCCGCGAATTCCAGGCGCTGGCGGCGCGGCCCGCCGTGGCGGACATCGAACGACCCGACGAGGAAGGAGGCGGCGCCTTGTTGCCCGTGCCGGCGTGGGTCACCCTGGTCCACGTGGTCTTTCTCGCATGGACGGTCGTGAACGCGCATTACCCGGCGCTCTTCGTCGGAGGATTCCTGTTCTTCCTGGGCTTTGCCCGCGCGACCGCGATGTACCAGAGCCAGTCTGGAGCTGCGCACGCCGCTGCTGGTGGGCTTCTTCCTGGCCGGCCTGGTGATCCACGGCGGGCTGCAGGGCTGGTGGATCGCGCCGGTGCTGGCCAGCCTGTCCGAGGACGGGCTTTTCGCGGCTGCGACGGTGCTCACCGCCTTCAACGACAACGCGCTCATCACCTACCTGGCGACGCTGGTGCCGAACCTGGGCGATTCGCTGAAACACGCGGTCGTCGAGGGCGCCGTCACCGGCGGCGGATTGACCGTGATTGCCAATGCGCCCAACCCGGCGGGGCAGGCGCTGTTGAGCCGCTACTTCGACGGCGCCGTGTTCCCAC
This sequence comes from uncultured Acidobacteriota bacterium, assembly GCA_963713655.1. Classification (GTDB taxonomy): domain Bacteria; phylum Acidobacteriota; class Vicinamibacteria; order Vicinamibacterales; family UBA2999; genus CAWEBF01. The sequence goes on along the minus strand of CAVQMT010000039.1, from coordinate 41,032 downwards.
TCGGCTTGTTCCTGGGCGCGTTGCTGCCCACCGCCGTGGCCGCCGTCGCATTTCGTCTGGTGCTGCCATGACCGCTCTACGATTTCGACGCGAACCTCCTGGACGGCACGCCGGTGTCGCTCGACGAGTACCGCGGCCGGGTGACGCATTGGTCGTCAACGTGGCCAGTCATTGCGGCTACACGCCGCAGTACCAGGGCCTCGAGGCGCTGTACCGGCGACACAAGGACGAAGGGTTCGTGGTGCTGGGGTTCCCGTGCAACCAGTTCGGCGCCCAGGAACCGGGGACGAGCGACGAGATCGCCAGCTTCTGCAGCCGCACCTACGACGTCGACGTTCCCGATCTTCGCCAAGGTGGACGTGAACGGCGCCGACGAGCACCCGCTCTTCGCCTACCTGAAGCAGGAGCGTCCGCGGCGCGCTGCGGCACCAAGTCGATCAAGTGGAACTTCACCAAGTTCCTGGTCGGCCGGGCCGGCGAGGCGTTGAAGCGCTACGGGTCCGCCGCCTCACCCGCCGACATCGACGCCGACGTAGTCGCCGCGCTCGCGGCATCAGCGAGCTACGTCCGCTAAACCTCCAAGCGCGCGGCGGTCCCCAGAAGCCGGCGACGCTGCGGATGTCGCCGGCCGGACCGAACACGAAAACGTTGGTGCCGCGTCCGCTCGCCTGACCGTCGGCGCCGCGCGCCACCCAGTCGGCGAGCACCATCCCTTGACAGTGGCGCACCGCGCCCTCACGCGTGACGCGCATCCCCGGCATGAACTTGTGCACCGCCGCCAGGTGCGGCCGAAGGTCGTCCAGGCCGTCGATCAGGCTGAACTGATCGCGGAAGCGCACGTCGGGCGAGGCGATGCGGTCCAGCACCGACTCGCGGGCCGCGGTGTCGGGCTCGGACCAGGCTGCGAACCACGAGTCCACGGCCTCGCTGGCGCCTCCACGCGCCTCGTTGGCCGTGACGTTGCCGAAGACCGCGAGCTGGTAGCGCCAGCCCTGGATGTGCTCGTCGCGCATCGAGGTCTCCGCGAAGGCGTGCGACAGGTTCAGCTCGGTGCCATCCGCGTGCTCGTCCAATCGAATCGTGACCAGCGAGCCGCCCTCGGGAATCGGCGTGCCCGAGCGGTAGCCGTAGGTGAACACGATCTTCTCGGGCGGGTCGATCTCGACTACCCGGCCGCCCATCTGGACGCCGTTCGGGTGGGTGATGTTCACCTCGCCTTCGGGGCGGGGATCGATGGTCGAGCCCTTGCCCCACCAGCGGGCCCAGCGCTCGCTGTCGGTGAAGTAGCGGAACACCAGGTCGCGGGGCGCGGCGATCACCACGCGGCGATCCATGCTGTAGGGCAGGGTCTGGTTCGAAAGCGGTGTCTCGGTCATGACGGACGGCTCTCCTTGCGGCGCCGCGGGCGCGGTCCGCGGCGGGTGGCTTCGAACTCGGCGTGCAGCTTCAGCTTCCACAGCGCGTCGGACCACATGGACTCGAGCACGCGGCCCACGTCGCCCAGACGCTCGCGCTTGACGCTGTAGAACCGCTGGCGCCCCTCGGCGCGCGACGGTGACCAGCCCGGCTTCGCTCAACACGCGCAGCTGCAGCGAGACGGCCCCGAACGTGACGTCGGGCATGGCATCGCGGATCGCGCCCGCCGGCTGCTCGCCGTCCCACAGCAGCCGCAGGATCTCGCGGCGCCGCGGTGAGGCGATGGCGGCCAGCACGGCCGGGTCGGGCGTCGTCGACGACATCTGGGACAGTTTATTTAAAACTAAAATGATGTCAAGGGGCGATTTGTGCGAGAGAAACCGTTTGACCATGGGTGAAGCGGCAACGTACAAGAGAGGGTCGTGCCCGCGTCTGCGACCCTGCCCCTCTACAAGCTGTACATCGACGGGGCAGCACACCGAACCTGCCAGCGGCGACTACTTCGAGTCCGACAACCCCTACCTGGGCACGCCCTGGGCGCTGATCCCACGCGGAACGGCCGAGGACGTGGACCGCGCCGTGCGTGCCGCGCACCGCGCGTTCACGACGGGGGAGTGGCCGCGCATGACGCCCACCAGGCGCGGCATGCTGCTGCGGCGGCTGGGTGAGCTGGTGACCGAGCACGCGGCCCGTCTGGCCGAGATCGACGTCCGCGACAACGGCAAGCTGTATGCCGAGATGATCGCGCACACGTCGTACATGGCGCAGTGGTACCACTACTACGGCGGCCTGGCCGACAAGATCGAGGGCGCGGTGGTGCCCGCCGACAAGCCCGACATCTTCAACTACACGCGGTGGGAGCCGTTGGGCGTGGTGGCGGCGATCGTGCCGTGGAACTCGCCGCTGCTGCTGACGACGTGGAAGATGGCGCCGGCGCTGGCCGCCGGCAACACCATCGTGATCAAGCCGTCGGAGTACACCTCGGCGTCGGCGCTGGAGCTGATGTCGCTGGTGGAGGAGGCGGGCTTCCCGCCCGGAGTCGTGAACGTGGTGACCGGGTTCGGTCACGAGGTCGGCGCGCCGCTGGTCGAGCATCCGCTGGTGGCCAAGGTGGCGTTCACCGGCTCGGACGCCACTGGTCAGCGCGTCTACGAAGCGGCCGCGCGCGGGCTGAAGCGCGTGTCGATGGAGCTCGGCGGCAAGTCGCCGAACATCGTCTTCGACGACGCCAACCTGGACCACGCGGTGAAGGGCGTGATCGCCGGGATTTTCGCCGCCACCGGGCAGACCTGCATCGCCGGTTCGCGACTGCTGGTGCAGCGGTCGATCCACGACCAGTTCCTCGAATCGCTGCTGGCGTTCGCCAAGACGGCGCGGATGGGCGAACCCGATGCAGCGCGGACACGCAGATCGGTCCCATCACGAACAAGCCGCAGTTGGCCAAGGTGCTCGACTACATCGAGATCGCCAAGGCCGAGGGCGCCACCGCCGTCCTCGGCGGCGGCCGCGCCTCACGGCCCGAGTGCGGCGACGGCTGGTTCGTGGAGCCGACCATCTTCACCGGCGTCAACAACCGGATGCGGATCGCGCAGGAAGAGGTGTTCGGACCGGTGTTGTCGGTGATCCCGTTCACGGACGAAGAGGAAGCGATTGCCGTCGGCAACGACGTCGTCTACGGCCTGGCCGCGGGCGTGTGGACGCAGAACATGCGCCGCGCGCTGTTGATGTCGGAGCGGCTGCAGGCCGGCACCATCTGGGTGAACACCTATCGCGCGGTGAGCTACCTGTCGCCGTTCGGCGGCTACAAGCGCTCGGGCATCGGCCGCGAGAACGGGCAGGAGGCGATCAAGGAGTATCTGCAGCTCAAGAGCGTGTGGATGTCCACCGCCACCGAAGTGCCCAACCCCTTCATTCAGCGGTAAGGCACTGCGGAACCACCAACCACCAACGACCAACCACCAACTACCAACTATCGCAATGAGCAATGTACCTCTCGGATTCGTCGGCGTCGGACGCATGGGCGGACCGATGGCCTCGCGGCTGCTCGACGCCGGCCACTCGCTCGTCATCTTCGATACCAATCCCGACGTCATGGCCCCGCTGGCCGCGCGGGGGGCGGTGGTCGCCACGTCGGCTGACGACGTCGCGTCGAAGGCGGAGGTCGTCTTCGTCAGCCTGCCCACGCCACCGGTCGTGCAGGCCGTCGTGACCGGCGAGGGCGGCGTGCTGCGGGGCTCGAAGGTTCAGGTGATCATCGACCTGTCCACGACCGGGCCGAGCGTGGCCGGCGTGGCGGCCAAGGCCTGCGGCGCGCGAAACGTGGCGTGGGTGGATTCGCCCGTCAGCGGCGGCATCGGCGGCGCCACCAAGGGCACGCTGGCGGTGATGGTGTCGTGTCCCAAGCCCACCTTCGAGCGCGTCGATCCGCTGCTGAAGGTGTTCGGCAAGACCTTCTTCGTCGGCGAAAAGCCCGGCCTGGCGCAGATCGCCAAGCTCGGCAACAACCTGCTGGCGGCGGCCGCCATCGTGCTGTCGTCGGAGGCCGTGGTGATGGGCGTGAAGGCCGGCATCGACCCCAAGGTGCTCATCGACATCATCAACGCCGGCAGCGGGCGCAACAGCGCCACGCAGGACAAGTTCCCGCGCGCCATCCTGACGCGGACGTTCGATTTCGGCTTCGCCACCGGCCTGTCGTACAAGGACGTGCGGCTGTGCCTCGACGAGGCGGAAGCGCTGGGCGTGCCGATGGTGGCCGGAGCCGCCGTGCGGCAGATGCTGGCGATCACCAACGCGAAATTCGGCCCCGACTCCGACTTCACCTCGATTGCGAAAGTCGTCGAAGAATGGGCCGGCGTGGAAATCAAAGGCTAAGCGGCTAGACGAGCGGAACTACCAACGACCAACGACCAACGACCAACTGGAGCGAACGAATGGATAAAGCGACGTTCGAGAAGGGCCGGGAGATTCGCAGCAAGGTGTTGGGCAAGGAGTTCGTGGACGCGGCGTTCAAGGCCGCCGACGACTTCAACATGCCGATGCAGGAGCTGGTCACGGAGTACTGCTGGGGCGCGGTGTGGGGGCGTGAAGGCCTCGATCACAAGACCCGCAGCATGCTGAACCTGGCGATGATCAGCTGCCTGAACCGCCCGCACGAGCTGCGGCTGCACATCGCTGGCGCGCTGAAGAACGGCGTGAGCCGCGACGAGATCCGCGAGATCTTCATGCAAGTCGCCATTTACGCAGGCGTGCCGGCAGGAGTGGACTCATTTCGCGCCGCCAAAGAAGTGTTCGAGAAGACTCGACGCGAAATGAGCGCAAAGGCAGAAGGCTAGAGGGCTAAAGGCAAAAGGCAGAAGGAAGAGCCACGATGCGATTCGTGATCGCTCGGCGGGCGGTGGTCGTGGCGGGTGTAGCCCTGTCGGCGCTGGCGCCGGCGAGCGCGCAGCGCGGGCAGCCGATCGGCGTGCCGCGCCAGCCGATCGGCGACGGCCCATGGACGCTCGACACCGCCGAGCAGCACAAGGTGCGGGTGTCGGTGGTGGCCAAGGGGCTGGCCAACCCGTGGAGCCTGGCGTTTCTGCCCGACGGCTCGATGCTGGTCACCGAGCGTCCCGGCCGATTGCGTGTGATTCGCGACGGCGTGCTGGACCCGACGCCCATCTCGGGCGTTCCCGCGGTGAAGGCGCAGCGCCTGAGCGGGCTGATGGACGTCGTGCTGCACCCGCGCTTCGCCGAGAACCGGTTGATCTACCTGACCTACAGCAAGCCCCGCGAAGACGGCATGCTGGCCACGGCGCTGGCGCGCGCGAAGTACGACGGCAAGACCCTGACCGAGGTGAAGGAGATCTTCGTCGCCGAGCCGTGGTGGAACGGCGCCGGCGGCTCCGCGTCGCGCATCGTGTTCGGCCGCGACGGCATGCTGTACATGACCACCGGCTCGTCGGGCGAGAAGGTCACCGACGGGCAGGACACCACGATCCACAAGGGCAAGATCCTCCGCCTGCGCGACGACGGCTCGGTGCCGCCGGACAACCCGTTCGTCGGCAAGGCCGGCTTCAAGCCCGAAATCTACAGCTACGGCCACCGCAATTCGCTCGGGCTGATCGTCCATCCCGTGACCGGCGCGCTGTGGAACACCGAAAACGGTCCCAACGGCGGCGACGAAATCAACATCGTCCACGCCGGCAGGAACTACGGCTGGCCCACGGTCAGCCTGGGGCGGTCCTATGAGGGACCGTGGCAGGGCAAGTTCGCCCAGGAGGGGATGGAGGCGCCGCTCGTCTACTGGATGCCGTCGATTGCCGCGTCCGGGCTGCTGGTTTACACCGGCGACAAGTTCCCGTCATGGAAAGGCAACGCCTTCGTGGGCGCAATGCGGGTGGGCGAAATCCCCAACACCGGGCACATGCAGCGCATCGTGTTCAACGACAAGGGCGAAGAGATCCGGCGGGAGAGCCTGCTGACCGAGCTGCGCCAGCGCATCCGCGACGTCCGGCAGGGTCCCGACGGCCTGATTTACCTCCTCACCGACGAAAACCCAGGCCTGGTGCTGAAGCTCGAACCAAGCTCTTAGCGGCCAACTACCAACCACCAACTACCAACTACCAACAATGTCCGAGACGCGCGCCCTCGCCTCCTATGTCGTCACCGGCCGGTGGGCCGATATCCCGGCCGATGTCCAGCACGAGGCTCGACGCGCGCTCGTCAACTACGTGGGCTGCGCCCTCGGCGGCGCGCGCGACGAGGCGGTGGAGCTGGCGCTGCGAGCGCTGGCGCCGTTCTCCGGGCCGCCGACGGCGGCGGTGCTCGGCCGCGACGAGCGGCTGGACCCGTTGCACGCCTCGCTGATGAACGGCATCAGCTCGCACGTCTACGACTACGACGACACGACGCCCAAGAACTATTCGCACCCCAGCTCGCCAGTGGCCTCGGCGCTCTTCGCCTACGCCAGCGCCAACCGCGTCAGCGGCCGGCAGTTCATCGAGGCGTTCGTGTTCGGCTTCGAGGCCGAGTCGCGGGTCGCCAACGCCGTATACCCGGCGCACTACGACGCCGGCTGGCACATCACCGGCACGTCGGGCGTCTTCGGCGCCGCCACGGCAATCGGCAAGCTGCTCGGACTGGGCGAGCAGCAGATGGTGTGGGCGATCGGGCTCGCCGCCACGCAGGCGGCCGGGCTGCGGGAGATGTTCGGCTCGATGGCCAAGTCGTTCCACCCCGGCCGGTCGGCGCAGAACGGCTACGCGGCGGCGCTGCTGGCCCAGGCGGGCTTCACCGCCGGCGAGCGCGCCATCGAAGGCCCGCGCGGGTTCGCGGCGGTGACGGCGGCGCGATACGATCTCTCGAAGGTGACCGATCGTCTCGGCGTGGACTTCGACCTGCGCGCCAACACCTACAAGCCGTTTCCGTGCGGCATCGTCAACCACCCGACCATCGACGCGTGCATCCAGCTGCACGAGGCGCACCGCATCCCGGCGGCCGAGATCGCCTCGGTGCAGCTGCGGGTGGCGCCGCTGGTGCTCGATCTGTGCAACCAGACCGGCATCACCAAGGGCCTGCAGGGCAAGTTCTCCGTCTATCATGGCGCCGCCGTCGGCCTGGTGCGCGGCAAGGCGGGGATCCAGGAGTACACCGACGCCGCGGTGAACGATCCGGCGGTCAAGCGCGTGCGCGAGCTGGCGCGGGCGGCGGGCGACAGCTGCGATCACCGAAGACCAGGCGCACGTCACCGTGGAGACCGTGGACGGCCGCCGGGTCGAGGCGTTCATCGAGGAATCGCTCGGCAACCTCCGCCGGCCGCTCAGCGACGCGCAGCTCGAGGCCAAGTTCCGGGACCAGGCCGCCGTCAACCTGCCGCCGGACGTCGTCGACGCGGTGATCGAGCAGTGCTGGCGAGATCGATCGGCTGGACGACGTTGGCGCCCTGGTCGAGGCGTCGCGCGCGCAGCCGGTGCGCTGAACCGCGGAAATGGAGGGTCGTGCAGGTTCTCGTCGCTGAAGACGATCGGGACATCGGCGAGCTGATCGCGCGCTACGTCCAGCGGAACGGCTGGACCGTGCGCCTGGTGACGTCGGGCACCGAGGCCCTGTCGTACGCGAAGGAGCATCCGATCGATCTGCTGATTCTGGACCTGATGCTCCCGGGCCTGTCCGGGCTCGACGTCTGCCGCGCGCTGCGCGCCGACCCCAAGACCGCGGCGATTCCGATCATCATGGTGACCGCGAAAGTAGAAGAGGGGGATCGTATCTCCGGCCTCGAGCTCGGCGCCGACGACTACGTGTCGAAGCCGTTCAGCCCCAACGAGCTGATGGCACGCGTGCGCGCGCTCTTCCGCCGCATGCAGCGCACCGAGACCGACACGCGTGAGCTCCGGCTCGGCTCCATCTCGATGGACTCCGTCACGCATGTGGTGACCCTCGACGGCCGCGAGGTGAAGCTCACGGCAAAGGAGTTCCTGCTGCTGCGCTACCTGCTGCAGCATCGAGGCCGCGTGCTGTCGCGCGATCTCCTGCTCGCCGACGTCTGGGGCTACTCCTATGCGGGCGGCGCGCGGACCGTGGACGTTCACATCCGGCGGCTGCGCGAGAAGCTGCCGCCGCTGGTCGAAGCGCTGGTCACGGTCAAGCAGTTCGGCTACAAGCTCGTTTAGCGCCGCGCCAGCGGCCGCCGCCGCGAACGAAATGCCGGCGTAACACCGGCGACTCCGAAGCGAAATTCCAGCGTCGTAGCGTAGTCACATGGCTGTGCTGGACAAGCTGACGATCACTGGTGTGGTGGTCCTGTGGCTGGGAACCGTGGCGCCCGCCACCGCTCAAGCGCCGAACGACGCGCTGCTGCGGCTCCTGCAGGTGCTCCGCGACCGGGGCTCGATCTCGGCGCAGGAATACGACGAGATTCGCCTCGTCGCGGCCGGTCCGGCCCCCGCGGCCGCTCCGGCCAGGCCCGCCAGTCCTCCCGCGCCTGCGCCCCAAGTGTTGGCGGCCGCCGACGTGCCGCCGCTCATCAACAAGGCGCTGGCCAACAAGTGGTACGAGAAGATCGGCCTCCGCGGCTACACGCAGTTCCGCTACGCCGACGTGCTTGTCGCAGGACGGCCCGGCGCTCGAAGTGCCGGCGGACCGGTCGGTCAACGCCAACGAGTCGTTCATGATCCGCCGCGGCCGGTTCGTCTTCAGCGGCGATCCCACCGAGCACGTGTCGCTGTACGCCCAGATGGACTTCAACGGCTCCACCGGCGCCGCCGATTTCTCGTTGCAGATGCGGGACCTCTACGCCGACGTCTGGCTGGACAAGGCCAAGCTGTGGCGCGTGCGCATCGGCCAGTCGAAGGTGCCATATGGCTGGGTGAACCTGCAGTCCAGCCAGAACCGCGCCGCGCTGGAACGGCCCGATGCGTTGAACAGCGCGGTCGAAGGCGAGCGCGATCTGGGCGCGTTCGTGATGTGGAATTCCGCCGCAACCAAGCAGCGCTTTCGCGATCTGACCGGGCTGGGCCTCAAGGGGAGCGGCGACTACGGCGCGGTGTCGGTCGGCGCGTATTCCGGCCAGGGTCTGAACCGCCCGGACCAGAACGGCGACGTGCATCTCTTCGGCCGCGTCTCGTACCCGTTCAAGTGGGCCGGCGGCCAGTACGTGGAGCTGGGCGTCCAGGGCTACCACGGGCACTTCGTCGCGCCGACGACGCCGATCACGATCGGCGCCGCGTCGATTACGCCGGTCCAGGACGCAGACGGCGCGGTGGATCAGCGCGTGGCGTTCACCGCGATCTGGTATCCGCAGCCGATTGGCGTCGAAGCCGAGTGGACCGTCGGCAACGGCCCGACGCTGAGCCAGGACCTGCGTCAAATCGAAGGCGACTTCCTGCAGGGCGGCTACCTGCAGCTGAACTACCGCCTGCAGAGTGCGGCCGGCTCGTGGTTTCCGTTTACGCGCTGGAACTACTTCGACGGCGCCCGGAAGTTCGCGCGAAATGCGCCGCGGGACCGCGTCAACGAGGTCGATCTCGGCGTGGAGTTCGCCCGCTGGGCCGAGTTGGAGCTGACGGCGATGTTTACGCACACGTTCATGCGCACCCGTACCGGAAGCTTTCCCTACGTTGCAACCCGGGGGGCCAAACGGCTCGGATTTCAAGCCCAGTGGAACTACTAGCGAGCTTCGGTCCGGCAGTAACCCCGGTGCTTTTGCCCGCCCTTCGCGTGGGCAGGAGCCGGACGCCTTTTCTGTAACACACCCGAAACATTGCGGGGGTGGCGATCTGATAGCGTACCCACATCTGTGGCTGTCATGAGCCCGTGCGTCACGACCGTCTGCACGCACATCGTCACTCGAAAACTCGACCTCGTGAACAAATCAGTCGAGTTTTCTCGCCCGCACGAAGTGCGGGCCAGAGATATTGCACTAGCGACGCGGAGCGTCGCTAGTCTGTCATGACCGCCGATCAAAAGTAGCCAGGAGGTCCGGAATGTCATTGGTTCGAGCCGTGCTGTCGTTGATGGTCGTGGCCAGCGCCGCGGCCTGCGGGGGCGGCAATGCCCCGGCAGGCGAGTCGGGCGGCTCCGCTACCCGCGCCCGGCGGCGCCGTGGTCATCCGCCTCACGGGATCCGACACGATGGTGAACCTCGACCAGGCCTGGGCGGAGAACTACAAGACCGTCGAAGCCGGACGTCTCGGTGCAGATTGCCGGCGGCGGGTCGGGCGTGGGCATTGCCGGGCTGATCGACGGCATCCTGGACGTCGCCGCCTCCAGCCGCAAGATGGAGCCGGCCGAGATCGAGCGCGCCACGAAGTCGGCGGGAAGCGCCGCCCCAGGAGTTCGCAGTCGGGCTCGACGCGCTGGCCGTCTACGTTCACGACAGCAACCCGTTGAAGGAGATTCTCGATCGAGGAGCTGGCGGAGATTTACGGGGACGAAGGCAAGCTGACCAAGTGGTCGCAGCTCGGGGATCAAGAACCCCGCGTGCGCCTCCGACGAGATCATCCGCGTCAGCCGGCAGAACAACTCGGGCACCTACGCCTACTTCCGCGAGGCCGTGCTCGGGCCGCAAGCGGGAGTTCAAGCTGGGCTCGGTGGACCAGAGTGGATCGAAGGACGTGGTGGCGCTGGTCGCCCGCACGCCGTGCGCGATCGGCTACAGCGGCATGGCCTATCGGAGCCCCGGTGTCCGAGCGCTGGCGATCGCGAAGAAGAAGGGCGAGAAGGGCGTGGCGCCGACGCTCGAGACCGCGCTCGACGGCACCTATCCGATTTCCCGGCCGCTCTACTTCTACACCCACGGGACGCCGACGCCGCCGGTGAAGGAATTCATCGACTGGACGCTGAGCGACGCGGGCCAGAAGATCCTGCAGGACATCGGCTACGTGCCGGCGCCGAAGGCGTAGCGAAGTACGAGGGCAGAGATGGCGATGCGAGGCACCCTCACGACCCGGCTCGGCGTCGATCACCGAGCCGCTCATCGAGTGGGTGATCCGGCTGTGCGGCTGGAGCGCCATCTTCTTCGTCTTCGCCATCTTCTTCTTCGTCTTCCGCGAAGGCGCGCCGTTCCTGCTTCGGGAAACTGGACCTGTGGGAGTTCTTCACCAGCATCAACTGGCGGCCCGATTCGCGCATCCGGCCGCAATACGGCGTGCTGGCGCTCATCGCCGGCACGGCGTCGGTGACGCTGCTCGCGGCGGTGATTGCGGTGCCGGCCGGGATCGGCGCGGCGATCTTCGTCTCCGAGTTCTGCTCGCGCGCGCCTGCGCGAGTCGCTGAAGATCGTCATCGAGCTGCTGGCGGCGATTCCCTCCGTGGTGTGGGGGTTCATCGGCTACATGGTGATGAGCCCGCTGATCATCTGGGCCACCGGCGCGCCGATCGGCATCAACATCCTGAATGGCGGCGTGATCCTGGCGCTGATGAGCGTGCCGATCATCATGTCGGTGGGCGAGGACGCGCTCCGCGCGGTGCCCGACACCTACCGCGAGGCGGCCCTCGCGCTCGGCGCCAGCCGCTGGCAGCTGGTCTACAAGGTGCTGATGCCGGCCGCCAAGAACGGCCTGCTGGCGGCGGCCCTGCTCGGCATCGGCCGCTCGGTCGGCGAAACCATGGCCGTCCTGATGGCCACCGGCCACTCGATCCAGATCCCGACCAGCCTGCTCGATCCGGTGCGCACGCTGACGGCGACGATCGCGGCGGAGTTGGGCGAGACGGTCGAGGGCGGCGAGCACTATCAGGCGCTGTTCGTCATCGGCACGCTGCTGATGCTGATGTCGCTCGTCGTCAACGTCACCGCCGATCTGGTGGTGAAGGGCATCAGGGGCAAGCAGAATGTCTAGCGCCTCCGCGATGTCCGGTCCAGGCGGTGCAGGGCGCGGACGTCGTCGCGGTTCACCGCCGGCACGGTCGAGCAGCGCAAGCTGCGTCGTCGAGCGGCTGGCGGCGTGCCATCCTGGGCGTCGCTCACCTCGGCGCTGGTGCTGCCGCTTCTCGCCATCCTGGCTCTGCTGGTGGTCAAGGCGTGGCCGGCGCTGTCGTGGGAGTTCCTGACCCAGAACCCGCAGAGCTACATGACGGCTGGCGGCATCTGGGCGCCGCTGGTCGGCACGTTCTACCTGGTGTTCATTTCGCTGGCGGTGGCGGCGCCGATCGGCGTGCTGGCGGGCGTCTACCTCAACGAGTACGCCGGCGACCACTGGGGCACGCGCATCGTCAACATGGCGGTGGTGAACCTGGCCGGCGTCCCCAGCATCGTCCACGCGCTGTTCGGCGTCGGCGCCTTCGTGCTGTTTGCGGGGATGGGCCGCTCGGTGCTGGCGGCGGCGCTGCACGCTGGCGATCATGACGCTGCCGGTGATCATCACCAGCACCCGGGAGGCGCTGGCGGCGGTGCCGCAGTCGTTCCGGGAAGCGTGCTGGAACATGGGCGCCAGCCGCTGGCAGACCATCCGCACGATCGTCCTGCCGAACGCCATCAGCGGCATCCTGACGGGCGTGATCCTCCAGGTGTCGCGCGCGGCGGGTGAGACCGCGCCGATCCTGTTCACCGGCGCGGTCTTCTACGTCGCCGTGCCGGACCAGGGATTCGCCTCCTACCTTCCCGTACGGCCTGTGGGACCGGTGCATGGCGCTGTCGTATCACCTCTTCACCGTCTCGACGCAGGTGACGGGGGTATCCGAGGGGATCCGGTACGGCACCGCCGTCGTGCTGATCGGCCTCGTGATCAGCGTCAACCTGCTGTCGATCGGCTTCCGCGTGTACCTCCGCGCCCGGAAACGGTGGTGACAGACGCGGCCACGCCGCACGTGTCGTTCCGCGACCTCTCGGTCAATTACGGGGCGAAGCGCGCGCTCGATCGACTGACGCTCGACATCCCCCGGCAGTCCATCTTCGGCATCATCGGCCCGGCGAACTCCGGCAAGACCACGCTGCTCAAGTGCATCAACCGGACCATCGACTTCGTCACCGGGGTCCGCGTCACAGGCCAGGTGCTCGTCGACGGCGAGGACGTGTTCAAGATGCGCAACGTCTACGCGCTGCGGCGCCGCATCGGCATGGTGTTTCCGCTGCCCGTGGGCTTGCCGCTGTCGGTCTACGACAACGTCGCCTATGCCCCGCGGATGGCCGGGATGACCGACCGCGCCGAGCTGGACGAGCTGGTGGAGACCTGCCTGCGCCAGGCCGCGCTGTGGGACGAAGTGAAGGACCGGATGCAGCTGCTCGGCACCAAGCTGTCGGGCGGGCAGCAGCAGCGGCTCACCATCGCGCGCGCGCTGTCGCACCGGCCGGAGATCCTGTGCCTCGACGAGTTCTCCATCGCGGTCGATCCGGTGACGACGATGAAGATCGAGGACGTGCTGGTCGAGCTGAAAGAGAAGATCACGATCGTGCTGGTGACCAACCTGGTCCAGCAGGCCCACCGCCTGGCCGATCACGTCGCCTTCCTGAACGCCAGCAAGCTGATCGAGGTGGGCACGTGCAAGCGACATGTTCTCGGAGCACCCGCGCGAGAAGCTGACCTTCGACTACGTGCGGGGGCACTTCGGATGAGCGACGGCCCCGCCGCCCGGACGAGCATCTCGGCCCGCGACCTGTGCCTCTGGTACGGCGACTTCCAGGCGCTCAAGAACGTCACGGTGGACATTCGCGAAGGCATCATCACCGGCCTGATCGGCCCGTCCGGATGCGGCAAGACCACGTTCCTGCGCTCGCTCAACCGGCTCAACGAGCGCTACGGCAACGTGCGGACGACCGGCGACCATCGAGATCCAGGGCAAGAACATCTACGACGCCGACGTCAGCCTGGGCGAGCTGCGGAAGTCGGTCGGGATGGTGTTCCAGCGGCCCAACCCGCTGCCGGTCTCGATCTACGAGAACATCATCTTCGGTCTGCGGGTGCACGATGCCGCCGGAGGCATGAACCGCCGTCAGCTCGATGAGCTGGTGGAGGCGTCGCTCTCCGAGGTGGCGCTGTGGCACGATGTGAAGGACCGTCTGCACCGGAAGGCCACGACGCTGACGCTCGAGCAGCAGCAGAAGCTGTGCATCGCGCGGCTGCTGCCGCTCAAGCCCACGCGTGATCCTGATGGACGAGCCGTGCTCGGCGCTGGACGCCGCCGGGCACGACCGCCATCGAGCGGCTGATGGAGGGCCTGAAGGGGAAGTTCACGATCGTCATCGTCACGCACAACATGGCCCAGGCCAGGCGGACGAGCGACGAGTGCATTTTCATGCTGCTCGGGGAGCTGATCGAGCACGGCCCGACGGCGGAGATGTTTCTCCGGCCCGAAGCGGACCGAAACCGAGATGTACGTCGAGGGCCGGTACGGCTAGCGAGGCTGCGTCGGCACGGCACTGCGAAGCAGGGGATGGAGGAGCGCAGGGATGAGGAAGTTCGAGCTCGAGCTGGACAGCCTGAAGAATCGCCTTCTGGAAATGGGTCAGGTGGCCGAACGCATGGTCGCCAGGGCGTCGGAGGCGCTGGTTCAGCGCGACCGGAAGATCGTGGCCGACGTGCTGGCCGGTGAGGAGAGGCTCGATCGCTTTCAGGTGGAGATCGACGGCGAGGCCGTGCGGCTGATCACGGTCTACACGCCGACGGCCAAGGACCTGCGCTTCCTGCTGATGGTGGTGCGCATCAACACCGAGATCGAGCGGATCGGCGATCAGGCGGTCAACAACTGCGAGTACGTGGAGATGTTCCTCTCGAATCCGCCGGCCCGCCCGCTGCACGACCTGTCGCGCATGACCGACATCGCCTGCGAGATGGTGCACGGAGCGCTGGCCGCGTTCGCGTCGGAGGACGTCGACATGGCGCGCCGCGTGGTGGCGCTCGACGACCAGGTGGACGCGCTGAACCGGCAGACCTTCACCGACCTGCTGGCCGACAGCGCCGACGATCCCGACACGGTCAAGCGCTCGATGAGCCTGATCCTGCTCGCCCGGTCGCTCGAGCGCATCGCCGACCACGCCGAGAACATCTGCGAAGAGGTCGTGTTCCTGGTCAAGGGCGAAGACATCCGACATCAGGCCTGAGCTGACACCGTGCAGTTCCGCACCAAGATCTTCATCGGGTCGGTGGTCGCCGCCATCGTCTCGCTGGTGGCCTCGGAGCTGTGGCTGGCGCGGCAGGTGCGCGAGGAGCGGCAGACCGCGCTCGTCGATCACCTGACCGCCGAGGCGAACCTGATCGCGCATTCCCTCGAGACCTCACGGCCCGACGTGGACCTCGACAGCGTGGCGCACGAAGTCGGGCGCGTCTCCAGCAGCCGCGTCACGCTGATCGCGCCGGACGGACGCGTGCTCGGCGACTCCACGCAGTCGCCGGAGGAGCGCGCCCGCCTCGACAATCACGCCACCCGCCCCGAAGTGGTGCAGGCGCGGGACCGCGGCGTCGGCCAGGTGCGGCGCTACAGCGACACCGTGAACATCGACATGCTGTATGTCGCCGTCACCGCCAGTCATCCGCTGGTCCGCTACGTCCGGCTGGCGATGCCCGCCTCTGAGGTGGACGCGCAGCTGCGGGCGGTGCGCCGGATCAGCCTGGTGGCGCTGGCCGTCGGCGTGCCGCTGGCGATGCTGGTGGCGTGGATGAGCACGGCGCCGCTGGCCCGCCGCGTGCAGGCCATGGCCGGCGCGGCCAGGGCCTTCAAGGCGGGCGATCTGGCGCCGGTGCCGCGCGATTTCGGCACCGACGAGCTGGGTTCGGTGGCGCACACCCTGGACGATGTGGCCCGGGAGCTGTCGCGCCGGGTCGGCGACTTGTCGCAGGATCGCGCGCGCATCGACGCCATCGTGGCGGGCATGGTCGAGGGGGTGTTGGTCGTCGACAACGAGGGCCACATCCAGCGCATCAACGCCGCCGCCCGGCACATGCTGGGCGTTGGCGAGGCCGTGATGGGCAAGCCGTTCGAGCTGGCGCTGCGCGACCCCGCGATTGCCGATCAGCTGTCGCGTGCGCTGCGGGGGCAGGCCGACGCGTCCGTGGAGCTGCCGCTGCAGCGCGATCCCTCGCGGACCATCGTCGCCCGTGCGTCGGCCGTTCCCGGCGACCGCGGCGGCGGCGCGGTGGTCGTGCTGCACGACATCAGCGACATCCGCCGCGTCGATCGGATGCGGCAGGATTTCGTCGCCAACGTGTCGCACGAGCTGCGCACGCCGCTGACCGTGGTTCGCGGCTACGCCGAGGCCCTGGCCGAGGGCTCGGTGGACGGGCGCGACGTCGCCGAGTTCGGCAGCGTCATCAACCGCCACGCCACCAAGATGGAACGGCTCGTGGCCGACCTGCTGCGATTGGCCCGTCTCGACGCCCAACAGGAGACGCTGACGCTCGCCCCCTGCGAGCTGGACAGCGTGTTCCAGGACATCATCCAGGACCTGAAGCCGCTGATCGACTCGAAGCGCCAGCAGGTGGTGATTCACGTCGCCGCGGGTGCGGACACCGTTGTGGCGGACGCCGGCAAGCTCCACGACGTCATCCGCAACCTGGTGGAGAACGCGGTGACCTATTCGCCCGAAGCGGCGGAGATTCGACTCGAGGCGTGGTCCATCGATAACGGCGTGCGGTTGACCGTCGCCGACAACGGCCCCGGCATTCCGGTCGAAGAGCTGCCGCGCATCTTCGAGCGTTTCTACCGCGTGGACCCGTCCCGGGCACGGCCGGGCGGCACCGGTCTCGGGCTGGCGATCGTCAAGCACCTGGTCGAGCTCCACGGCGGGCAGGTCAGCGCCGTCAACAGCGCGCTGGGGGGCGCCGTGTTCACCGTCGTGCTGCCGCTGAGGCCGCTGCCTGCCGCCTTCACGGTGGCTTGACCTCACCAACGCGTCCCACCACTTCCTCCCGTCGTAACACGGTCGTGACACCGTCGTCACGACCTCCGTCTATCGTCTGTTCAGGCCGGCTGATTTTAGCGGCGGCCGGTCTAGTGAAATGTCCAGACATGCCGCCATCGACGTCGGGAGCAACTCCGTCCGTCTGCTGATCGCGGACGTGGACGACCTGGGGCGCATCACACCGCGTTACGTGGACCGCGAGGTGGTGCGCCTCGGCGCCGGAGTCTTTCGCACCGGTCGGCTCGAGGGTTCGGCCACGAGGCTGGCCTATCGTGTTCTGGAGCGCATGGCCGCCGCAAAGGAGCGCTGGAGCGTCGATAGCATGCGCGCTGTCGGCACGTCTGCCGTGCGGGATGCATCGAACCGGTGCGAGTTCGTCCTCAACGCTTCGAGCATCCTCGGGTCGCCGCTCGAAGTGGTGGGGGGGCTGGAGGAGGCCAGGCTGGTGCAGCGCGGAGTGACGGCGCATTGGCCGCACGAGCACGAGCGGGTCCTCATCATCGACGTGGGCGGCGGCAGCGTCCAGCTGATCCTCAGCGAGCGCGAGCGGTTCTGCGCCGGCACGTCCCTGCCGCTGGGCGCGGTGCGGCTCACCGAGATGTTCCTGCACACCGACCCGCCGACGGAAACCGAGATCGCCCGGATGCGGCGGTACATTCGCGAACAGATCGCGGGCGCAGCGGATCCTCTCTCACGCATGGGCGTGGACCGGGTGATCGCCACCTCCGCGACCGCTGGCGCCATCGTTTGTGCCGTCAACAACATCAAGCGCTCACAGCGCCACCATGCCGATCGCCTCTCCGCGACGGGGCGCCAGGTCGGGTCGCTGCTGGCCACGCTGGTGGAACGGAACGTGGAAGGGCGCGCCAACCTGACCGGTGTCGGCCGCCGGCGGGCCGAGATCATCATCGCCGGCGTGGCCGCGCTCGACGGCATCATGAGCGGCCTTCGCCTACCCCATCTGCAATATTCCACCGCGGGCGTTCGCGATGGCATCGTGGCTGACCTGGCATATGCCGGCCCAGGCGAAGAACGCGGCGAAACTTGGCTGAATGCGGCGGTGAACTAGATAGTCCAACCGATAACGGATTTACAAACCGGAAACACAAACGTTACGTGATCTCTGCGAGCCACCGTGCTTAGATCGCTGACGCTATGTATCAGCGTCAGTTGCAACGTGAAGATCACACCCAGCGCTTCCTCATCATCCCGACCAACGGTGACGGATGGGAAGTGCGTCAGGAGCGGGACAACGAGGTGTTGAGCAAGCGGCGTCTCTACGACTGGCATCGCGTCGAAAGCGCTCGCCGCTGGTTCGCGACCGAGGTCGATCAGCTGCGCGCCGCGGGTTGGACCGAGGTCGCCTCCTAGTTCCGAACTCCGAGAAAGAAAAAGGGTGGTTCTTCTTTCGAAGAACCACCCTTCGTGTGTACGGGCCGGCTACGGCTAGAAGGTGTAGCGCAACGAGATCTGCGTCTGCCTCGCCGTGCCCAGGCCCACCGTGCGATTCAAGGGGCCCAGCATGTAGCCGAACGTGCCGGCCTGCGCGTCGGTGAACGGAACCCCCGGCGTGCCGTTGGGCAGGCTGGCAACCGGGTTCTCGTAGTTCAGGTGGTTGGTGATGTTGAACAACTCGACGCGCAGCTGGAACGCCTGCGAGTTGAGGAAGCGGAAGTCCTTGCTCACCATCAGGTCGGCCTGCCAGAAGCCCGGTCCGCGCAGGAAATTGCGCGGCAGGTTGCCGAACGTGCCGGGCTGAGGAGTCGTGAACGCCGCCGGGTTGATCCACCGCACGCCGCCGTCCTCGATGTACGGGTTGACGCCGGGCACCAGGTCGGGCCGCTGCGTGCCGCGGCTGTTGCCGCCGGGGATGTTGGCGACGGTCACGCCGTTCACCGTGACGTTGTCCGGCCGGTTGATGACGACGTTGAGCGGGACGCCGCTGCGCGCGTTGACGATGCCGCCGACACGCCAGCCGCCCGTCAAGATGCCGTCGCCGGGGATCAGGTAGACCATCGAGCCGTTGAACGTGTGCGGGATGTCCTGCGGGTTGGTGCCGTACTCGGTTTCGTAGTCGAAGGTGTTGCTGGCGGTCCCCGCTTCGTTCGACCCCTGCGTCGTCCCCTTGTTCTTCGAGAACTGGTACTGCATGCCGCCGGTGAACCCGGCGCGGAAGCGCCGGGTGACGCTGATCTGCAGCGCGTTGTAGCTGGCGTAGCCGCAGCCGTTGATCGGGTTGCCGTTGATCACCAGATCGTCCACGCAGCCCGAGGTCTTGTAGTCCACCTGGCCGACGAGGGGAGCCTGTCGCCTGAGCGTGACGGGGTCGAGCGTGTTGGATACGCCGCGCAGGAACATGTCCTTGCCCTGGCTGCCGGTGTAACCCACCGTGAGGTTCACCGCGCCGGGCAGCTCGCGTGACACGCTGGCGCCGTACTGGACGTTGTACTCGTCAGGCCGGTTGTGCGTGTAGCCGCGGATCGACAGCGTCTGCCCGAGCTGCGTCGGTGGCACCGGGTAGGCGAGGCCGTTGTTGGGGACATCGGCCGCACCGACGCGCCGGCGCTCGATGTAGTTCTCGATCGGCTGGATGCGGTCCTCGAACTGGCCCGGACCGTAGAACACGCCGAAACCGCTGCGGATCACGGTCTGCTCGTTGAGTGTCCACGCCGCCGACAGCCGCGGCGAGAAGTTGTTCTTGTCCGGGTTGTAGAAGTTGTCGGGGTCGGTGCCGAAGGCGTTGTCCTCGACGAAGAACGGGCGCGCGCGGCCGTCCGCTTCCTTCACCACCGAGTAGTAGTCGTAGCGCAGGCCGAGCTCGAGCGACAGCTTGTTGTTCACGCGCCAGGAGTCCTGCACGAAGCCGAGCAGCGTAGAACTGCTGTGGCTTGAAGAACGGCGAGTCCAGATTCGCCGCCACCGAGTTCGGGCGGTTGTCGATGAAGTCGTTGATGCTGTTGTAGGTGATCTCCTGGCTGCCGAGGAACTGGAAGTCCGACTGGATGTCGCGGTACTCGAAGCCCGATTTGAACGTATGGGCGGCCCGCGTCCAGGTAACGGTGTCCTGCAGCGAAATCGAGCGCGGGTCGAACACCGAGCCGGTGGTGGACGAGGCGCTCGAGGCGCGAATCAGCAAGCCGCTGCGGGCGATGCCGGTGTTGCCGCGCGCGTCGATCGACGACGACGTGAACGTGCCCGACAGCGAAACGCCGACCGGGTCATATCCCGCCGAGCCGAACGCGGTGGCGCTGGTCTGCGGCGCGTTGTAGCCGACCTTGACCTCGTTCACCATCAAGCCCCTGATGCTCTGGAAGTTGCCGACGAGGTTCTGCGGCCGCTGCTTGGCGAGCACTCGACGTTCGGTCACGGTGCGATCCGGCGTGTCCACTTCGCCGTCGCTGAACAGATAGCGGACGTAGGCGTTGTGGCTGTTGCTGAAGCGGTGGTCGACGCGCAGCGAGAACGAGTCCTCGTTCTGCTCGGCTTGACTGGTCTTCGAGGCCAGCGCGACCAGCGGGTTGGACGTGGCCACGGTCCCTTGCGGGAACCCGCTGAGGAGGGGTGCGACCGCCATGGTGCGGGCCGGGCTCTGGCCGGCGCCGCTGCCGACGGGTTCGCCGGCCATGATGCGCCGCCGGGCCTCGTCGCTCGGGACGGCCTCGGTGAAGGTGAGCCCGGTCTTCTGCCTCAGGCCCTCGTAGCTCAGGAAGATGAACGTCTTGTTGCGCGCGATCGGCCCGCCGATCGAGCCGCCGAACTGGTTCAGGTCGAGCGGCTGCTTGATGTCGTCGTACTTGTTGGCAGAATCCATCGAGTCGTTGCGCAGGAAATCGAAGAGCGATCCGGAGAAGCGATTGCTGCCGCTCTTGGAGATCACGGTGATGTTGCCGCCGGAACCCAGGCCGCTTTCGGCCGGCGCCAGCCCGGAGTTGACGCGAAACTCGGCTACCGACTCCATCGACGTCTGCAGCCGGAACTGCGAGCCGGTGGCGTTCAGATAGCCGGGGCTGGCATCCCACACGTAGGTGCCGTCGATGCCGTCGTAGTTCAGGTAGTTCTGCTGGTTCGACTTGCCGTTGAAGCGCACACTGGACCAACCGCCGTTGCCGTCGCTGGTGGCACCGGGCGCCAGCGTCATCAGGTTTGCGAAGTTGCGGCCGTTCACCGGCAGGCCGATCAGTTCCTCGGGAGACACGTTGACGCCAAGCTTGGCCGAGGTGGTGTCGATCACCGAAGCCTCGGCGTTCACCTGCACGGCTTCCGTGATCCCCGCCACCGACATCAGCAGTTCCATGGCCTCGTTCTGGCCGACTCCGAGTACCACCTGGCGCGTCACGTTGGCGAATCCAGGCAGCTCGCACAGTATCGTGTAGGTGCCACGCGAGAGGTTGGTGACGGCGAACGAGCCGTCCGTGTCGGTGACGGTAGTCCTCACTTGGCCCGTCTCCGCCGACGTGACCGTGACGGTCACCCCGGGAAGCGCCGCGCGGCTTTCGTCGAGCAGCCGCCCGACGATGCGGGACTCGGTCTGCTGGGCGGCCAGCGGAACGGCGGTGAGGGCGCACAGCACGACGCCCAGCGCCACCAGAAGACTGCGGTAGATTCTCATGCATCCTCCCAACGACCGCTGCGCAATTGCAGGGGTTTCAGCGAGCTGAACACCCTCACGGTAGAAGCGGGGTGTGATGGGAGTGCGACGAAGATGTTTCGTAGGCGTGAAATCGCCCGCAGCCCTAGAATTGGGCCGGAGATGAGCAAAATGCACCGAACGTTGACGTGGATGGGGTTGGCGGTTCTGCTCGGGGTTGCAGCCGGTACAGGCCTTTGGGCTCAGAAGCCCGACGACCCGTTCCCCCTGCCGATCCCCGCCGAGGAAGGGGCGATCCGCGTCAACCTCAGCGAGTTCGCGTCGCTGCCCGACGTCGACGGCGAGGCGGCGCGCATGATGCTGCTGGTGGACGAGCCCGGCACGCGGCGCCTCTTCGTCAACGACATGCGCGGCCTGCTGTACACGGTCAGCTACGACGGCAAGGTCGTGACGCCCTATCTCGACATCAACGCGCCGGCGTGGGGGACGCCGGTCCAGTCCATGGGACGCGAGCGCGGGGTTCAGAGCTTTGCGCTGCACCCGCTGTTCGCACAACCGGGGTCGCGGGGTTTCGGCAAGCTCTACACCTGGATGGACACCAGCAACATGACGCCGGCGCCGGACTTCGTGCCGGCGAGCGGCAGCACCACGCCGCCCACGCACGACACCGTGCTGCTGGAGTGGACGGCGAAGACGCCATCGGCCGCATCCTACGACGGTGGCCCGCCGCGCGAGTTGATGCGCCTGCGGCAGCCGTTCGCGAACCACAACGCGGGGCAACTGGCCTTCAACCCCAACGCCACGCCCGGCTCTCCGGATTTCGGCCTGCTGTATATCGGTGTGGCCGACGGCGGCAGCGGCGGCGATCCGCTGCGCATGGCGCAGAACATGGGCAGCATCTTCGGCAAGATCCTGCGCATCGATCCGCTGGGTGGCGGCAGCGCGCAACAAGAAGTACGGTATGCCCGCCAGCAACCCGTTCGTCGGCACGGCCGGTACGCTGCCGGAAATCTACGCCTACGGCGTCAGGAACCCGCAGCGCTTCTCGTGGGACCCGCGCAGCGGCCGGCTGTTTCTCGCCGATATCGGCCAGAACATCGTCGAGGAAGTGAGCATCATCACCGCCGGCGCCAACCTGGGGTGGAACGACTGGGAGGGCAGCTACCGCTACATCAGCCGCGAGGCCGTGAACCTGACCGGGCCGCGGGCCGATCCCAAGGTCACGTATCCGATCGTCGAGTACGGCCAGCCCGACCCGCTGCTCCAGCCGCAGTCGGCCGTGACCGGCGTGGTCGCCTATCGCGGCACGCACATTCCCCAGCTCGCCAACCTGCTGCTGTTCGGCGACAACCCCAGCGGGGAGGTGTTCTACGTCAACGCCGACAAGCTGCCGTCAGGCGGGCAGGACCCGATTCGCCGCGTGGTGTTCGGCACCAGCGGCACACCGCGCACGCTGCTGTCGCTGATCCAGGAGAAGAACATGGCCCAGGGCAAGAAGCCCGCGACCCGCGCCGACCTGCGCTTCGGCACCGGACCCGAGGGCCGGATCTTCCTGCTCAACAAGGCGGATGGAGTAATCCGCGAGGTGGTTCGTTAGTCGTTGGTCGTTGGTCGTTGGTCTGGCCTGGAGCCCGTAGGCCCGGAGCCTGTAGCCTCGGGTCCCCTACATCGGTCTCCCAAACACCTGCACGTAATACGGCCGCCCTTCGGCGTCGGTGGCGTAGCCGGTGCCCAGCTCCGTATAGGTGGCGCTGAGCAGGTTCTTGCGGTGGCCCGGCGACTTCATCCACGCCTCGATCGCCTCGGACATGCTTCGCTGTCCCATCGCCATGTTCTCGGCGAACGCGCGCCACGGGTAGCCCGACGCGTCCAGTCGATCCTCGGGGCGCGGATAGCGCGCTCCGGGCAGGACGTGCGCCATCTTGCCGAGGGAGGCCGACTGCTCGGCCTGCGTCTGCGCCGCGCGCATCAGCTGCGAGTTCGCGCGCAGCGGCGGCAGACCGGCCCGGCTGCGCGCCTCGTTGGCCAGCTCCACCAACGCGTTGGCGCGGGCGGCGGGTGCGGCGGCCGCGGCACCCGCGGCAGCCTCGGCCCTCGGGCCGGCCACGACGCCGGGCCAGCACAGCAGGCCCAGGGCGGTTGCGAGCATCACACGGCGGCGATTGGATGAGGACACCATCGCCGGTGGATGGTGCAAATGGCGGACCTGCGCAGCGGCGCGCACCCGCATGCAGCCGTCGAAGTGGCGGTGTCCTCGATCGAGACGGCACTCCCGAAAACGTGGCTCGGCTGGCGGATGGTAGTGTTATGGCATGAGAACAACCATTGACAAGGCAGGTCGTCTGGTAATTCCAGCGCCAATTCGCGAGCGGGCCGGGCTCGATCCCGGCACCGTAATCGAGATCTCGCTGGACGACACCGGCGTCAGGCTCGAGCGGGTCGCTGAAGGCCCACGGCTGGTGCGGGTGGGAAAACGGCTTGTCGCCCGGCCGACCGCCAGCGCCGACAATCGCCCGGCCGTCGACGTGCCTGCCCTGGTGGAAGAGGAACGCAGCCGGTGGCCGTGAGCGTCTTCCTGGACACGAGCGTGCTGCTGGCGGGTCTGGTGGACTTCGGTCCACAGAGCGCGCCCGCGCAGGAGGTGTTGCACGCCGTGGCCGAACGCAAGCTGGCGGCGGAACGGCATGGCACTGTTGCCTGGAGGTCTATCTCGGTGGCAACCCGGCTCCCGCCCGAGTTCAGACTCACGCCAAAGGACGCTGCGCTGCTCTTGGAGGAGGAAGTGTTCGGCCGGATGACCGTGTTCGATCTGCCCGCCGGACGCCCGCGCCGCCATTCCTGCGCATGGCCGCCGACGAAGGACATCGTCGGCGGACGTGATGTACGACGCGCACATCGCCGAGATCGCGCGGAGCGCGGGAGCCGGGACGATCGTGACCGACAACCGGCGACACTTCCTCACAGCGCTCAGGCACGGAATCCGTGTCGAGACAGCTGGCGAGTTTGCGCGCACCCTCGCTCGTTAGTTTGAAGCCCGGAGCCCGGAGCCCGAAGCCTGAAGCCCTACTCCAGACCGCTGGCGCGGGCCTGCTCACGCGCCAGCACCGCCTGGTCGCGGTCGGCGTCGCCGTGCGCCACCGCGCCCAGCAGCCGGTCCTTGTAGACGTTGTGGCTGGGCATCGGCACGCGCGCCAGGTCCGCGGCGGCGGCGATCAGCGTGGCGTCCTTCAAGCCGACCGTGATCGGCGAGCCCACCTGGTCGTAGCTTTCGTCCACCATCTTCTGTCCGTAGACCTTGTAGGCCGTGGCCGCGAACAGCCCTTCGACCATCACGTCCTGGAACACCTGGGGCTCCACGTCGTACTTCCGCACCAGGGCGAAGCCCTCGGCCATCGCCACCATGGCGCAACCCAGCACGGCGTTGTTGGCCAGCTTGATTGCCGTCGCCGATTCCGGCTTCGAGCCGGCGCGGAAGATGCGCTTTCCCATCGCTTCGAGCAGCGGCAGGCAGCGCTCGACGCTGGCGGCGGGACCTCCGGGAACGATGCCGAGCTGCCCCGACGCGGCCAGGTCGGGCCGCCCGAGCACCGGCGCCGCCACCAGCACCTGCCCGTTCCCGGTGTGGGCAGCCTCGAGCGTGCGAATCGTCGCCACGCCGTGCGTGCCCATCACCAGGTGGATGGCGCCCTGCGGCAGCGAGTCGCGCAAGCCACCCGCGCCCAGCACGACGTCCAGCACCGCGGCGTCCTCGACCAGCATCGTCACCACCACGTCGCGGCCGCCGCACAGGTCGGCAAGCGAGGTCGCGACCGTGGCGCCGGCGGCGCCGAAGGGCGCCGTCGCGGCGGCCACGGCGTCGTAGACCGTCAGCTCGTGGCCCGCGTCGAGGATGCGGCGGGCCATGCCGCTGCCCATGCGGCCGAGGCCGACGAAGGCGACCTTCATTGGTGTATCGCCTCATGAATTCACAATTCAGAATTCAGAATTCAGAAACTGCACTCAGGCCGTAACTGCAGTTCCGCACAGACGTGCCGAGATGCAGTGCACTTCTGCCTTGTGACGTTTCTGAATTCTGAATTCTGCATTCTGAATTTACGCGACCTGTCCCTTCACCCAGTCGATTTCGCGGGTCACGTACTCGACGATGTCGCCGGTCTTCAGGTGGCTGGGGAGCACGTCCCAGGTGTAGGTCTCGATCTCCAGGTGGTCCGAAAGCGGCGTCTTCTTGTGGAAGGCCAGCGCCTGTTCGAGCGCGAACCGCGTCGTGCGGAACGCCCCGAGATCGTCGAGGAACACCGGCACGTGGAAATGCGTGCGCCACTCGCGCGGGCCCGGGTCCTTCTGGAAGGCTTCGAACGCGTCCTCGAGGTTCAAGAACCACGTGGTCTTGCCGTCCTTCTTCTCGCAGGTCTGCGACAGGTACACCGTCTTGGCGAACGCCTGCAGCGCGTCCACGGTCTTCTGCGTGACCTCGGGCATCGACATCGACGCCGCTTCCTGCAGCTTGGTGATCTGGATGCCGTGGTCCACCAGCTTCTGCAGCGACGTCGGGATGTCCTCGTAGCCCACCGACTGGTGGCCGATGTCGAACACCACGCCGGTGTAGTCGCGCATCGCCTGGGCGGCGTCGGCCTCGTTGATGCCCGCCATCTTTGCCAGCCGCTGCGCGGTGCGCCCCGAGAACAGGTGCTTCTCGAAGTAGGCCACCGTTTCGTCGGTCGTCTCGAGGTAGCAGCGCGGCTCCGGCTCGAGCCCCAGCGGCACCGTCTTGCCGGTCTTCTTCTTCAGCTCCACCAGGTGCGCCACGACGCGAAGGACGTTGCGTCGTGTAGGTCTCGACCACGTCATCGCCGGTGACCTTCGGCTTGAACCCGAGCGGCGCGCTCTGGATCGACGGGTTGATGCCCTCGGGTGCGAGCTCGGCGAGAATATCCGCCACCTTCATCGTGTAGGTGGTGCGGTCGTCGGTGGCCCAGTCGGGCTCGTAGACCTGCTCCTTGATCACCTGGTTCTTGAACACGCCGTAGACGAACGCGTTCGAGGTGTAGAGATAGAGGTCGTTGTCGGCGAAGAAGTGCTTCAGGTCGGCCCGCTTGCCCGGGCTGGCGACGAGTTCCTCGACCGTCGGTGCCGCCAGGCGCAGGCAGACGCCGAACTTCTCGTTCGGCGCCACGCGGGCCTTGACCTGCGGCAGATACGTCTTGACGCTCGACCAGATCTGATCCCAGTTGTCGCCGGGGTGGACGAGCGTCGAGTACGTCAGGTGTCCCACTTTGCCCAGGTTCATGTCTGCCCCTTTACTCGACTTTTTCCACTTGGCCCGAGCCGGCCGACCGCACCACCGCCTCGGTGACCGACGCGCCGTGCACCATTTCCTCGATCGGAATCAGGAACGGCGCGCCGCCCGACGCCGCCGTCGCGAACGCCTCGAGGCACGCGCGCGTGACGTCGTGCCTCGCCGCTTCCCACACCTGCGCCTCGCCCTTGGCCGGCTGGAACTTGCAGGTGCCGAACAGCCGCGTGCGGCGCTCTTCCGACGACGCGCCGGCCACGTGCGTCATGCCCTCCATCCGCACCCAGCCCTTGGATCCGAACACCTGGAAGCTGAAGCCCGGCCCGGTCGCCGTCATCGTGCCCAGATACCCCGACGAGCCGTCCTTCATGCGGAACAGCATCGAGGTGGTGTCGTCGCTGTCCACGGCCACCACGCGCCGGAAGCTCTGGCAGAACACGCTGTCGATCGGGCCGCTGAGGTCGATCATCCCGTCGATGGCGTGGACGCCCATCGGCGTCAGGCCGCCGCACGGCGTCTCCTCGCGGTCCGCGCGCCAGGCGTCCGCCTTCAGGAAGAGCGCGTTGGGGAACGTCATCGTGGCTTCGATGTGCAGCACGGTGCCGAGGTCGCCGCTGTCGATGCGCTGGCGCAGCGCCGTCATCTCCGGGTGGAAGCGGCGGTTGTAGCCGAGGCCGAGCGTGACGCCGGCTTTCTTCACCGCGGCCACCGCCTCGTCGGCGTCGGCCTTGGTCAGCGCGAACGGCTTCTCGCAGAACACGTGCTTGCCGGCGCGCGCCGCGGCCGCCACCTGTTCGGTGTGCTGCGAGTGCGGCGTCGCCAGCACGATCGCGTCCACTTCGGGGTCCTTCAGCAAGGCGTCGAAGTTCTCGCGCCAGCCGCAGCTTCTGCGTCTCGGCAAAGGCCTGCACCTCGGGCGACACCGTGCGTGTGGCGCCCGCCACGAAGCGAATCACGTCGCTGCCGCCCTGCACCGACTCCACGATCGTCCGGCCCCACCAGCCGAGGCCTACCATGCCTGCTCGTATCACGTCGTTTGGTCCTTTGAGCTGTCGTTGGTCCGTTGGTCCTTTCGCTTACCGGTCCTTGAGCGATCGATCCGAATCAGCGAATACTTCGGATCGGCGCCCAGGCTCTCCGCCACCGGCAGGCCCAGCTCCTTGCGCACGATGTTGGTGCCCTGCACCAGCGCCACCATCTTGTAGAACGCGTGCCGCCGGCTCATGCCCTCGCGCCCCATGCCGCAGTCCGACGACAGCACCAGCCGCTCCGCCGGGATGTGCTTCAGCGCCTGCGCGGACCAGATCGGCCACCTCGGTCGGGCGCCTCCACCTGCAGCGTGTGGTGGTCGATGGCGCCGATCGCCACCTTCATCTTGGTGATCGCCGCGCCCACCTCCGCCAGGTCCATCATGTTCGAGCTCTTCATCTCGAACGTGATCACGTCCGCGTCCACCTGGTTCAGGACCTCGAGCGCCGGCTTGTAGCTCTGCACGCTGCCGAACATCCGCTGCTGCGACGGGTTGCCCCAGCAGGTGTGGCACCACACCTCGGTCTTGGCCCGCAGCCCCTTCACCGTGTTGTTGAACACCTTGAGCATGAACTCGGGGTTGATCACCTTGTCCACGTAGCCGCGCGCCGCCAGCAGGTGGATCTGCGGCTCCTCCATCTGGATCACCGGGCAGCCGGCGTCGGCCAGGTCGTGCAGCTCCTGGTTGAACGCCTCGCTGATGGCCCAGATCCGCTCGGGGATGTCCTTGTAGTGCTCGTCCTGCACCGCGAACGCCACCAGCTCGGGCGTGACGGTGCCGAACTTGACCGGCTTGCTGGTGAGCCGCTGCGCCGCCTTGAAGATCTCGGCGTACTGCATCTCGCCGCGATCCACCGGGCCGACCAGCCGCGGCATCACCCGCGCTTCCAGGTAGTCGTGCAGGATGTGGCCGCGCGGGAACGCGATCCCGCCCGCCCCCGCCTTGGCCAGCTTGGGGTGCGTGGTCTCGAAGCCGCCCATGTGGTGCGGCGGATAGCTGGTCCAGCTCTGGCCGCCGATGTCCTGGTCGAAGCGGCAGTCGCCGTCGGTGACGATGTCGAGCCCGGCCACTTCCTGCTCGCGCAGATAGACCGACAGCGCGTCCACGTACTGTTCGCGGAATCGCGACGTGACCATCGCGTCCAGGAACGACTTGCGTCCCCAGGTTCTCCGTATACCAACTCGGCCGCGGCAACGACCCGGTGATGGTCGTCGGCAGCATGATTCCAGCGGTGGCTTTGAGCACGGTGAGTCCTCTTGACGATGTGACGAAACTCGTACGCTATCAACGCGGCGCGACCGGAGTCAATCCTCGAACCGCGCCGCGGTCCGCGGACTCAGCTTTTGCTACGCGCCGAACTGGCGCAGGTGATGGTCCACGTGCCTGTGGACCAGCGCGCCCCAGTCGCGCGAGCCCAGGCGCCCGAAGGCAGGATGCTCGGGCCAGTCGCGGGCGCCTTCCAGGGCGCCGAGCCGTTCGAGCAGGTGCTTCAGCGACGCGCGTTCGGCGTCGCAGTCCTCGGCGCGCCGGGCCAGCAGCTCGGGGGCGGTCGGCGCGCCCTTGGGAAAGGGCAGCCAGTAGATGATCGCGTGGCGGAGCGGGGGAAACCGCAGCGGTCCGCCGCGGGGTTGCACGCTCCAGCTCGCCCAGCGCCATGCGGACGCCGTCGGACAGGTGCGCCAGCATCTGCCGGCTGTCCATCCGGCCCCAGCGGGGCGCGCTGGCGCTGGTGATCGCATCGAGCCTGTGCGCCAGCGCCAGCCGATCGGCTTGGTGGAACACGCTCTTCATGTCAACCTCCCGACGTGATGGCCGGCGGGAGTGGCCCGCCGGCCCTGAGGGAAGCCGTGAAGCGTGGCTAGTCGGCGGCCGCCTTGGGTGGGGTGATGAACGCCTTCAGATCCGCCATCGTCGCGAGCCGCGGCCCGTGCAGCGCCGCAATCTGCCGCACGTCCAGCTTGAGCCGGGCGATGTTCTCGTCGAGGTTCACCGAGAACGGGTTCACCGACGCGGGCGGCGGCGCGTTGGCCGCCGGCGGCGTGAACGCGTCGCCCTCCGACAGCACCTTTTCGGCCGGCAGGTAGACCATCGCGAACGCGTCGTTGTGGCCGCCGCCGGCAATCTGGTGCACCTCGATCGATCGCTTGCCGTCGGTCAGCACCAGCTTGTCGGTGAAGGTCTGGAACATCGGCGCCTTCTTCGACTGCGCCAGCCGGTCGGCATTGATGGTCCGGGGCGCCGCCCACGCCTGCTCGTAGTAGGCCTGGTTCATCTCGTGGGTCACGATGGTGGCGCCCTCGTCCACGTAGGTGCGCAGGCCGCCCGAGTGGTCGAAGTGGGCGTGGGTGTTGATCAGATAGCGGATCGGCTTGTTGGGGATGGTCTCCTTGGCCTTGGCGATCACCGCCAGCGACCGCTCTTCGTTCTGCGGCGCCTCGACGATCACGATGTGGTCGGCTTGATCGATCGCCAGGCTGTGGTGCGTGCCGCCCTTCAGGTAGTAGACGCCGTTGGCCAGTTTCTCCACCGTCACGTTCACGGGCGGCGGGCGGGGCGGAGGCCTCGGCCGGCGCCGCGAAGTCGGCGGGCGCATTGGCCGTGACGTTCGACACCGTGATGTCGAGCACCGGATGCCCGCCCTGCGTCCGGACGATGCGGCCCGGGAACGTCACGCCGCCGAAGTCCTTGTAGTCGGAGTAGGCGAATTCCACCGGCGTGTCCCCGAGCACCGGGTTGTCGATCCAGGTCCGCACCATGGTGACGTGGTCCATCGCGTCGATGGTGCCCTCGTACTTGTACTTGCCGCCCACCGTGAAGCTCACGGTCGATCCCCCGCCCTCGCCCTCGATCGGCTGTGCCGTGGCGTTGTTGGCAGCGGCGGCCTTCAGGAAGCCATGCGGCGTGGTCCAGATCTCCATCACCCGCTCTTCCACCGCTGCGGGCTGCGGCTGCGCCGCCGCGGGCGCGCCTGGCGCGGCGCCGGCCGGCGGCGCCATGTTCCAGGCGGTCATGCCGTTGACGTACTGGTCGGGGCGCTGCTCCACTGGTGCGGGGCGGGTGCGGTTCGGTTCGATGGTCTGCTTGCGCGTCATCTGGACGCGCGCGCTCGGCGCCGAGTAGTTCACCGTGGTGGTGAACGCGCTGACGTCGAACTGCGGCCAGGGGAGCGTCGGGTTCGGGGCCTGACCGAACTGATACCACTTGCCGGTGCCGGAGAACGCGATCGAGTTCATCTGCGCCGCGCCCATGGCCTCGGTGGCCGACTGCAGGGTGCCGGTGGGCTGGCTACATGCCGCGGCGCATCACCACGGCGAGCGACGTGACGAGAACGACGTGACCTGCTCATCTGACCCCCTCCTGTGCGGCCGATCCTATGCGCAAATCGGCGCAACATGCTCAGGACTTTCTGGTGGCCGGCATCGTGCTGCGGAGCCAGTCCGCCACGTAGGCCAGCATCTCGCGTCCCGCCGGAATCGCGCCCGCAAACGAGGCGCAGGCGTGAATGGTCGAGTCGAAGCAGCGGTAATCGACCGCCACACCGGCCGCGGCCAGCCGGTCCGCGTACGCCCGGCCCTTCGTCGCGCAGCGGATCGCAGCCGGCGGTTGCGACGAGGGCCGGAGGCAGGCCGCTGAGATCGGTCGCGGTGATCGGCGACGCAGTCGGCTCGCGCGACCTGCGACGGCGTCGGCGAAGTAGAGCGTCGCGGAACCAGTCCATGTCCTTGACGGACAGGAAATAGCTGCCGTCGCCGAACTGCTGGTGCGACGCGTAGAGATCGTGGGACCTGAAATCGACGACGGGGTAGAGCAGCGCCTGGGCGGCGATGCGCGGGCCGCCGCGCGCCTTGGACAGCAGGCACATCACCGTGGCCAGATTGCCGCCGGCGCTGTCGCCGGCCACGGCGATGCGGCCGGGATCCACTCCGAGCTCGCCCGCGTGCGTCGGCGACCCACTGGAGCGCTGCGTACGAATCCTCGACCTGCGTGGGGAAGCGGTGCTCGGGCGCCAGCCGGTAGTCCACGCTGACCACCACCGCGCCTGGCGCGCGCGCAGTAGAAGCGCGCAATCGACTCGTGGGTGTCCAGGTTGCCGAGCACGAACCCGCCGCCGTGATACTGCAGGACCGCTGGCAACAGGCCCGGGCGCGGCGCCGCCGGCCGGCGTGTAGATGCGCAATCGCGATGGTGCCGCCGGGCACATCGATGCGGCGATCGGCGACCTGCTCCGACCGGTTCGGGCGGCGCGCCGAGCTGCGAGGCCATCGCCATGTCGGCTCGCGCCTCGTCGAGCGGCAGCTCGTAGAGCGGCTTGCCGCCGGAGGACCGGAGCAAGTCGAGAAAGGCGGTGGTCGGCTGATCGAGTGGCATGTGTGTGGTTTCGAGTCGTTGGTCGTTAGTCGTTAGTCGTGGTCTGAGTCGTGGGGCGTGAGCCTGGAGCCTGGAGCCGGAAGCCTGGAGCCTGGAGCCTATTGTTCGTCCACGAGATCCAGAAACATCCACGTCTTCCCGGATGCGAGCCCGGCCAGCTCGCGGCCGGTGTTGCGGATGACGGGCGGTGCCGAGGTGATGTGCTGCGTGCCGGCGTGCATGTCGCGGAACAGGCGCTGGATGGTGCCCGATCGCAGCGCGACCGTGCCCGCCGAGGTGTAGACGAACTGCGCCACGTCGTGGCACGTCCACGTGGCATGCGCCAGCGCCAGCCGGATCATGGTGTGCTGCCGCGTGCTCAATCGCTCACCGCGGTAAAGCGTCTCGGCCACGTCCTCCCAGGTCTCGAAGATGAACGCGCGCGCCGCGCGGAAACTGGCCTCGAGTCTTGGCGTATTGTTCGTGGAAGGCCTCGCTGCCCGCCAGCGTTCCGGAGCGACCGACGCCGCCGCGCACCTTCGCCGCGAGCTCGTCCAGCAGCCGCCGGCCGATGCCGCAGGACCAGCCCGAGTGGCACAGCACCGCGAACCCCATCACGGCGATGTTGAAGAGCGGGCCGCCGCGCAGCGGCGTCTGCGCCGCGGCGGGGTGCGTGTAGGCCTCGGGCACGAACACGCTTGTCGATGCGGTAGTCGATGCTGCCGGTCGCACGCAGGCCCAGCACGTCCCAGTTGTCGATGAGTGTCGCCTTGCCGACTGGCAGCACGAAGATGCGCGGCTCGCCCGTGCCTTCGACGATCGCCCAGCGTGTGGATGTGCGTCGAGTGCTTGATGCCGGAGGCGAAGCTCCACGAGCCGCTCAGCACGAATCCGCCGGCCTGCGGCGTCGCGGTGCCCGGCCGGGTGCCCTGGCCGGCAATCACCGGCAGGCGCTCGCCGCCGAACAGCTCGTCCACCGCGGCGTCGCCGAGGAACGCGGCGCCGGTGCCGATCGCCAGCGAGGCCGCCATCAGCACCCATCCGGTTGACGGATCGCCGTACGACACCTCGCTCGAGCACGCGCAGCGATGACACCGGATCCAGCTCGGCGCCGCCGCGAATCGAACGCGGCACCCACATGCCCGAGCAGACCCTCGCGGTGCAGCGCCTCGACGACCGGCGCCGCCAGGTAGCCTTGCGCGTCGGCGTCGTGCCGCATGCTCGTCGGCCAGCGCGGCAACGACCTTCGCGCGCGCGGGAAGGTCGACTGTCGATTGTGTCGCTTGCGTGGTGGTCTTCGTCAGTCCTTGGTTCCTGGTTCTTGGTGCTTGGTCCGTTCTTGGTGCTTGGTCCTGGTCGTCTTGGTCCTTGGTTCACTGGGGACTAAGGACCAAGAACCAAGGACCAAGGACCTCCCGCAGGGCCGGGAGTATACTCCGCCGCATGCGGAGCGTCGGGCCTCATCGCTGCTGCTCGTCGCTGCTCGCGCGTTGCGGCGCCGTCGGCGCAGGGCACGAGCCTCGATCGGGCGCTGGTCGGCACGTGGACGCTCGTCGTCCACCGAGGAAGCCGTGGACACGCCCGAGCCCAGCCGCGTCACCAACCCCCGCGGGCTGCTGGTGCTGGACGCGCGCCGGCTGGGCGTTCGAGGGCATCACCCGCGACAACCGCCAGCGGCCGACCCCGGCGCAGGCGTCGCTCACCGAGGCCCAGCTGGTGTTTGCGACCTGGGGCGGCTCCTGGGGCCGCTACAGCGCGGACGCGGGCAGCAAGCAGCTCACCCTGCGGCCCGAGGGCTCGTTCAGCCCCAACGTGATGGGCCGCGAGTTCGTGCGCAGCTACGCCGTGACGGGCGATCGGCTGGTGGTGACGTCGCGGCCGGGCGAGCCGCACGCGCGCGGCGCCACGCGCTGGACCTGGGAGAAAGTGCCGCCGGTCGAGAACCTGTCACCCGGCTACCGGCAGGTGGTGGGGTTCTGGCGGCACGAGATCGAGTCGCGCGTGAACCTGACGCTGAAGACCGAGGTGTCGACGAAGCGGGCGCCGAGCGTCGTCGTCTACACGCCGTCGGGCTACGTGGGCGTCCACTTCCCGGGGCTCAACCGCAAGCCGTTCACCTCGGACCCGCCCGACCGACGCCGAGGCCAAGGAGGCGCTGCGCGGCTACGTCGGCTACTTCGGCGCCCTGGGGGTCTACCCGGGACAGGTGTTCCACCAGATTCTCGGGGGCACCGTGTCGGCGGGCACGACGCTGAAGCGGTTCTTCGACCTGGCGCCCGGCGGCGACACCGTGAACCTGCGCTTTCCGGTCACGCGCAACGCCCAGGGCCAGGAGACGACGACGCTGGTCACGATGAAGCGGCTGAGCAAGGCCGCCGACCTACTCGGAGGGGTCGAGTAGCGCCGAGAGGCGCTTGCCCGCCATCAGGCGGTACGCCTGCGCGCGCCAGCTTGTCGAGCAACTTCTCGTTCACGGACGGTCCACCCACACGCTGACCCAGAGGCCGCGGCCGTACGGCGTGGCGAAGAACGTCTTGCGCTCGAGCAGCCGCTCCACCTCGAGCGGATCGAGGCGGAACGCGATCGACGGCCGCTCTCGCACCTGTTCGAACGCGACGAAGCGCCTTGCGGCGGACGCGGAAGACCGGATGGCCCCACGCCGACACCTCCGACGCCTCGGGAAACGACAGGCACACGTCGCGGACGCGGCCGAAAACGCGGGTCGGCGAGGGCATGATGGCGCCGGGCAGCATATCGCATACGATCCCGGGGGACGATGAGAGCCCCGGTCGCAGGAGCGGCTGTCCTGGCGGCCGCGATGCTGATCGCGGCCGCGGCTGGCACCGCCTGGCGCGCGGCCA
Source organism: uncultured Acidobacteriota bacterium (assembly GCA_963713655.1). Classification (GTDB taxonomy): domain Bacteria; phylum Acidobacteriota; class Vicinamibacteria; order Vicinamibacterales; family UBA2999; genus CAWEBF01. Next base: position 6,187 of record CAVQMT010000039.1, on the reverse strand, counting down.
GACCGCGGCCTCGATTTGGGACGGCGTCTACACCGAGGCGCAGGCCATGCGCGGGCAGGCGCGCTACAAGGCTTCGTGCGCGACGTGCCATTCGGAGGACCTGCTGGGCGACTCGGGTCCGGCCCTGGTGGGCGAGTCGTTCATGCAGCGGTGGAACGGCACGAGCGTGAACGACATGCTGGTGACGCTGCGCCAGACGATGCCGCAGGATGCGCCCGACAGCCTGGGAACGCCCGGCTACGTGGATCTGATCGCGTTCCTGCTGAAGAGCAACAGCGCGCCCGCCGGCGCCGCCGAGCTGCCCACGGAGACCAGCGCGCTGCAGCGCATCCGGATCACCGAACGAGCCCCCGCGCGCTGACGACACGTCGAGAGGCAACGAGAAGAGGAGACGGCGAATGCGATCGATCGTTGCGGCCGGCGTCACCGCGTTGTGCGCCGCGCTTGGAGGCATGGCCCTGCTGGCCCAGGAAGGCCCGCCGCCCGCGGCCACCGCGCCCGCCGCGCCGCCGCCGCATCTGCCGCTCGTGACGGCGCAGGACCTGCTCGACGGCCTGAAGCATCCCGGCCGCTGGCTGACCTATTCCGGCGACTACACCGGCCGCCGTCACAGCCCGCTGAAGCAGATCACGCCCGACAACGTCGCGCGCCTGGCGGCGCAGTGGACCTTCCAGGCCGAAGGCATGGTGACGGGCCGCGGCTTCGAGGGCACGCCGCTCGTGATGGACGGCGTGATGTACATCAGCGGCAACAACAACACGGCGTGGGCGATCGACGCCCGCACCGGCCGCCAGCTGTGGCGCTACCGGCGTCAGCTGCCCACTCCGCTGACGTATGGTGCCGGCAATGCGTCGAACCGCGGCTTCGCCGCGCTCGGCGACCGGCTCTTCATGGCCACGCTGGACGCGCACCTGCTGGCCTTCGACCGCAACACCGGGCAAGATCGTCTGGGACGTGGTGATGGAGGACTACAAGCTGGGCCACGCCGGCATCGCCGCGCCGCTCGTCGTGAAGGACAAGGTGATCGTCGGCAACTCCGGCGGCGATCTCCCGACCCGCGGCTTCCTCGACGCCTACGATGCGCAGACCGGCAAGCGGGTCTGGCGCTTCTACACCGTCCCGGCGAAGGGCGAGCCCGGCAGCGAGACGTGGTCGTCCGACGAGGTGTTGCCGCGCGGCGGCGGCGCCACCTGGGTGACCGGCAGCTACGACCCCGAGCTGAACCTTCTCTACTGGGGCACCGGCAATCCCAACCCGGACTACTACGGCGGCGACCGCATGGGCGACAACCTCTACACGGCGTCGCTCGTCGCGCTCGACGCCGACACCGGCAAGCTGCGCTGGCACTACCAGTTCACGCCGCACGACCTGCACGACTGGGACTCGAACCACGTGCCGGTGCTGGCCGACCTGACGATCGGCGGCCGCGCCGCGCAAGGTGGTGATGGTGGCCAACCGCAACGGCTTCTTCTACACGCTGGACCGCACCAACGGCGAGCTGCTGGTCGCCAAGCCCTACATCACGACGGCGTGGGCCAAGGAGATCGGCAAGGACGGCAAGCCCATCGTCCTCAACGACGGCGTCATCCCTCCGGGCGGCTCGGAAGCCACCACGCCGTGTGTGCCGGATTTCCGCGGCGGCACCGTCTTCAACCCGCCGTCCTACGATCCGGCGCTGCAGCAGTTCTACGTCGTGGCGCGCGAGACGTGCGCCTATTACACGCCGTCCAAGCAGCCGCTGCCGCCACCGGGCGTCGGGTTCATGAGCGGCGGCATGCGCAAGCTGCCCGCGCCCGATTGGGGCGCGCTGCGCGCCATCGATCCCCGCACCGGCGAGCGCAAGTGGGAGTTCAAGTTCGAGCTGTCGTCGATCGCCGGGGTGATGTCCACCGCGTCGGGCCTGGTGTTCGCCGGCAACCAGGAAGGGGAGTTCGGCGCCTTCGACGGCAAGACCGGCAAGCGGCTGTGGGTCTACCGCACCGGATCGCCAATCTGGGGCGCGGCCGCCAACACCTACATGCTGGACGGCAAGCAGTACGTGCTGATCGAGTCGGGCTACACGGTGGTGGCGTTCGGCCTGCCCGCGCGCTAGAGAAGGAGCGATGCGCATCCTGCCGCGTCTGCGCCGTCACCGCCCTGGTCCTGTGCGGCGTCGCTGAGCGGCCAGCAACCGACGGCGCCCGTCACGCCCGCGGCGGCACGCAACTCGCCGCCGCTGCCGCCGCTGCCGCAGGTGTTCGAGACGTCGGTGCAGAAGGTACGCGTCTCCGTGGTCGCCTCGGGTCTCGTCAACCCGTGGAGCCTGGCGTTTCTGCCGACGGGCGAGATGCTCGTCACCGAGCGGCCGGGGCGGCTGCGGATCATCCGCAACGGCGTGCTCGATCCCAAGCCCATTCCCGGCGTCCCCGCGGTGCACGTGGCCGTGCTGGGCGGGTTGCTCGAAGTGGCGCTGCACCCGCGGTTCGCGAAGAACCGCCTCGTGTATCTGTCCTACTCGAAGGGCCGCGAGGACAAGCGTTCCACCACCGCGGTGGCGCGCGGACGGCTCGAGGGCACGTACGCTCGTGGACGTGCGCGACGTGTTCGTGGCGAACACGTGGAGCACGTCGAACACGAACTACGGCGGGCGCATGGCCTTCGATCGCGCCGGCTTCCTCTACCTGACCGTCGGCGAGCGGCAGGAGCCCGAGCGCGCGCAGAAGCCCGGCGAGCACGCCGGCAAGGTGCTGCGGCTGCGCGACGACGGCTCCGCGCCGCCCGACAACCCGTTCGCCGGCCGCGCCGGCTACCTGCCCGAGATCTACTCGCTGGGCCATCGCAGTCCCGCAGGGGCTGGCCGTGCATCCCGAGACCGGCGAGGTGTGGGAGAACGAGCACGGGCCGCTCGGCGGCGACGAGGTGAACATCATCCGGCCGGGGCGCAACTACGGCTGGCCCCTGGTGACGTTCGGCACCGACTACGACGGCACCAGATCTCCGACGCCACGTCGCGCCCCGATCTCGAGGCGCCGTTCATGTATTGGGTGCCGTCGATCGCCATCTCGGGCCTCGCCTTCTACACCGGCGACCGTTTTCCGGCGTGGAAGGGCAGTGCGTTCGTCGGGTCGATGTTCACCGGCCGGACACGCGGCACCGGTCACCTGCAGCGGATCACGTTCATCGAGGGACGGCCGATTCAGCGCGAGCCGATGCTGACCGAGCTGCACCAGCGCATCCGCGAGGTGCGGCAGGGTCCCGACGGGCTGCTGTATCTGCTGACCGACGAACCCAACGGCGCGCTGCTGAAACTGGAGCCGGCGCCGGACGCCGCTCCGCCCGCTTCATGGGCCACGTCACTACTACGTGCGCGACGTGGCCGCGAGCCGCGCGTTCTGGGTGGCGCTTGGCGGCAGGCCACGAGCGGGGTGCGCGCCGAGCCGCGGGGATTGTCTTCCCGGCGTCGAAGTGCACCTCGAGCGCGGCGCGACGCGCCGGCGGCAGCGAAGGCTCGGTGGTCAACCACGTGGCTTCCGTGTGCCGTCGTTCGCCCGGTCGAAGCGGCCGGGCTCACCGTCGCGCGGCTGCAGCAATTCCCCGGCGTCGGCTCGGTGATGTCGCCCGAGGGCGAGCGCATCGAGCTGTTCGAGGACGCGGCCACCAACCTGACCTTCACGCCGGACGCCGGCCCGGCCACGGGCATCGCCTTACGACATCCGCGCCCGTGGGGAAGCCGATCGCGTTCCACCACATTCACCTGTATCTGCCCGACGCGGCCGCGGTGACGGCGGCCAAGGCGTGGTACGTCAAATGGTGGGCGGCGTGCCCGGCAAGCGCGCGCAGTACGACGCCGTCGATCTGCCGGGGGTGAACCTCAACTTCTCGGTCGGGCCCAAGGCGGTCGTGCCGACGAAAGGCCGCACCCTGGATCACCTGGCGTTCGAGGTGCGGGAACTGGAGTCGGTCTGCGCCCTGGCCGAGGAGAAAGTGGCTTTCGATCGCCCGTGCGAGGTGCGCGCCGGCCGCCGCAGCGCGACCATTGTGGACCCCTGGGGCGTGTCTATTGAGTTGACCGAACCAACGGGGCGGTCTTAGAGTGAATTGGTTGCAGCGGGAACGCATCCCGCAAGGAGATACCCGTGAGATTTCGATGTCTGTGGACCGTCACGGGCGTGGCGCTGGTGGCCGCGGTCATCATACCCGCGTGGGTCGAGGCCCAGCGCGGCGACGGCGCCGCGCCAGGCGGCCGCGCCGGCGGCCGGGGGCCGCGGCGCCCGCGCAGCCGGCCGGCCCCGTGCCGCGGCTCGCCAACGGCAAGCCCGACCTGAGCGGCCACTGGGACAACCCCTACACGCCGAACATGGCGCTGCGGGTCGTCGATCCCGAGACACGCGAGCCGCTGAAGTTCGCGCGACAGGGCGAGGCCATTCCCGGCGCGATGGCGCCGGCCTCGGGCCAGGCGCCGCGCACGTTCGACCTGCCGTTCACCGAGTGGGGCCTCAAGAAGTGGAAGGAGTACGACCCGGTGAGGAAGGGCGACTACGCCGGCAACTGCCTGCCGTTCGGCATGTCGCGCAACATCAACTCGCCGCACGGCGTGCAGATGCTCCACCATCCCGACGCGCTGGCGTTCCTGTTCGAGCAGAACACGTGGCACACACTGGGTGCCCACTATCGCCAGCTTCAAGTGGCCGGCCGACCTGCCCGAGACCTGGAACGGCACTCGGTGGGCCGCTGGGACGGCGATACGCTGGTGATCGAAACCGGCGGGTTCAACGGCTACACCAAGCTGGACACCGCCGGCCACCCGCACAGCAAGGAGCTGAAGCTCACCAACACCTTCCTGCGCACCGACTCGCAGACGATGACGCATACCGTGACGGTGCACGACCCGAAGGCCTACACCCGCGACTGGATGAACGTGCGGACTGGCGCCTCAAGCCGGCCAACGACGTGCTGATGGAGTACTCGTGCGAGGAGAACAACCTGCGCAACGTGCTCGAAGGCTCGATCAAGGTGTGGCAGCCGGACGAGGAAGAATGAGCCGGGAACGAGTACAGAGGAGAGAAGAAGATGACTGCACAGGTACTGAAGGGAATGATGGCGGTGGGCCTGGTGGCTGCGCTGTCGGCCCCGCTCGTCGCGCACCACTCGATCTCGGCGGAGTTCGACACCGACCAAGCCCATCACGTTCACCGGCAAGGTGACCAAGGTCGAGTGGATGAACCCGCACATCTACACCAACATCGAGGCCAAGGATCCCGACGGCAAGGTGGTGGTGTACCGCGTGGAGGGCGGCCCGCCGAACTCGCTCTTCCGTCAGGGCTGGCGCAAGGACACGCTGAAGCCCGGCGACACGGTGACGGTGAGCCGGCTCCGCGCCAAGATTCCGACGTCGATGAACATCGGCGTGGCCACCATCACGATGGCCGACGGCAAGAAAATCTACGGCGCGCAGGGCCAGACGGGCGCCGCCGGCGGCGCCACCGGCAATTAGCTCGTTCCCGGCCGCCAGGAGGCCGTTCACCTTGCGCGTCCTTCTGGCGGCCCTTCTCGTCGCGGCCACGGCCGCGGCGTCTTCCCAGGAAGGCCCCGGCCAATCGCTCGAACGCGTAGGCTTGTCGTCCGTGGCTGGACGCGGTCAATCGCCATCGGTCCGGTGCCGGCGACGAGAGCCGTCCGCGTGGGGCCTGGTCGGCGCGGGAACTGCTGCTCCTGCGCGAGCACCTGCCGACCGTTGTCGGCCTGATTCGCGAGCCGGAGCTGGCCCTGTTCTTCTGGGACGCGGGGAGACGCGCACGCGGGAGGTGATGTACCCCGGCGACGAGCTGGCGCTGCGCGCGCTCGCCGACGCCACGGCGCGGCGGCCGGCCGACCGGTGCCCGGACGACGACCGGCGCGTGCGCCCGGCGTTCAACAGCGCGAACCACTTGTTGAAACGTGCCGCCATGTTCCACCTGGACCTCGTGGCCGGGGGCGCCGTCGGCACGCCATCCGCACGTCGCGACAATCGTTTCTCTTCTCGATCAGGGTGGACGACGGGCGTGCGCTCGGTCAGTTCGCCGTCGCCGGCCACATCGAGCTGGCGCGCCACGCGTTGGAGGTTGTCAGCCAGGCGTGTGCCACTCAGCCCGAGCCGGCCGGGGTCCCGTGGGTGCGGGATTGGTACGGCGCGTCGCTGGCCTTTCAGCTGTCGGAGGAGCAGTTCGAG
>CAVQMT010000038.1:0-41428 GCA_963713655.1 uncultured Acidobacteriota bacterium | reverse complement strand
CGGGGCTTCGGATACCCTTGGGGAGCGCTAGTGTCGATCAGCGCCGTCAGACGCTTTCCGGCCACGAGGCGATACGCCTGGCTCGCCAGCTTCTCGATCAGCTTTTCGTTCACGGCGCGGTCCACCCACACGCTGACCCATAGGCCGCGCCCGTACGGCGTCGCGAAAAACGACTTGCGCTCCAGCGCCGGTCCACCTCCAGCGGATCGAGCCGGAACGCAATCGACGGCCGCTCCAGTACCTGTTCGAACGCCACGAACGCCTTGCGACGCACGCGGAAGACCGGGTGGCCCCACGCCGACACCTCCGACGCCTCGGGAAACGACAGGCACACGTCGCGTATGCGGCCGAAAACGCGGGTCGGCGAGGGCATAGGGCGCCGGGCAGCATATCGCATACGATCCCGGGGAGCGATGAGAACCCCTGTCGCAGGAGCGACCTTCCTGGCGGCCCGATCCTGATCGCGGCCTCGGCGGGTGCCGCCGGGCGGGGCCAGGCCGCGCCTCGATCTGGGACGGCGTCTACACCGAGGCGCAGGCCGCGCGCGGGCAGGCCCGCTACAAGGCGTCGTGCGCGATGTGCCATTCTGAGGACTTGCTCGGCGACTCCGGCCCGGCGCTGGTGGGCGAGCCGTTCATGCAGCGGTGGAACGGCACGAGCGTGAACGACATGCTGGTGACGCTGCGCCAGACGATGCCGCAGGATGCGCCGGACAGCCTGGGAACGCCCGGTTACGTGGATCTGATCGCGTTCCTGCTGAAGAGCAACAGCGTGCCCTCCGGCGCCGCCGAGCTGCCCGCGGAGGCCGCGGCGCTGCAGGGCATCGACATCACGGAACGTGCGCCCGGGCGCTGACGCACCACAGTCGAGAGTCATCGAGAAGAGGAGACGGCGAATGCGATCGATCCTTGCGGCAGCGTCACCACGGTGTGCGCCGTGCTTGGAAGCATGGCCCTTCTGGCCCAGGACGGCCCGCCGCCCGCGGCCACCGCGCCTGCCGTGCCGCCGCCGGTGCTGCCGCTCGTCACCACGCAGGACCTGCTCGACGGCCTGAAGCATCCCGTCGCGCTGGCTGACCTACTCCGGCGACTACACCGGCCGCCGGCACAGCCCGCTGAAGCAGATCACGCCCGACAACGTCGCAGCGCCTGGCGGCGCAGTGGACGTTCCAGGCCGAGGGCATGGTGATCGGCCGCGGCTTCGAGGGCACGCCGCTGATGATGGACGGCGTCCTCTACATCACCGGCAACAACAACACGGCGTGGGCGATCGACGCGCGCACCGGCCGCCAGCTCTGGCGCTACCGCCGGCGCTGCCGCCCGGCCTGACCTACGGCGCCGGCAACCCGTCGAACCGCGGCTTCGCCGCGCTCGGCGACCGCTGTTCATGGCCACGCTCGACGCGCACCTGCTCGCGCTCGATCGCAACACCGGCCGGATCGTGTGGGACGTGGTCGTGGACGACTACAAGGCTGGGCCACGCCGCTCATCGCCGCGCCGCTCGTCGTCAAGGACAAGGTGATCGTCGGCAACTCCGGCGGCGACATCCCGACGCGCGGGTTCATCGACGCCTACGACGCGCAGACCGGCGCGCGCGTCTGGCGCTTCTACACGATTCCGGCGACGGGCGAGCCGGGCAGCGAGACGTGGTCGCCGACGACGTGCTGCCGCGCGGCGGCGGCGCGACGTGGGTGACCGGCAGCTACGACCCCGAGCTCAATCTGATCTACTGGGGCACCGGCAATCCGAACCCCGATTACTACGGCGGCGACCGCAAGGGCGACAACCTCTACACCGCGTCGCTCGTCGCGCTCGACGCCGACACCGGCAAGCTGCGGTGGCACTACCAGTTCACGCCGCACGACCTGCACGACTGGGACTCGAACCACGTGCCGGTGCTCGCCGACGTGACCGATCAGCGGCCAGCGCGCGCAAGGTGGTGATGGTCGCCAACCGCAACGGCTTCTTCTACACGCTCGATCGCGCCACCGGCGAGCTGCTGGTCGGCAAGCCGTTCACCGGCACGCAAGTGGGCGCGCGAGCTCGGCCAGGACGGCAAGCCGATCGTGCTGAACGACGGCGTCATCCCGCCGGGCGGCTCGGAAGCCACCACGCCGTGCGTGCCCGACTTCCGCGGCGGCACCGTCTTCAACCCGCCGTCGTACGACCCGGCGCTGCAGCTGTTCTTCGTCATGGCGCGCGAGACGTGCGCCTACTACACGCCGCAGAAGCAGGAGCTGCCGAGCCGGGCCGCAGCTTCATGAGCGGCGGCATGCGCAAGCTGCCCGAGCCCGACTTCAGCGCGCTGCGCGCGATCGATCCGAAGACCGGCGAGCATCAAGTGGGAGCACAAGTTCCCGACCGTCGTCGCTGGCCGGCGTGATGTCCACGGCGTCGGGCCTGGTGTTCGCCGGCGACCACGAAGGCTACTTCAACGCCTTCGAGGGCAAGAGCGGCAAGCGGCTGTGGTCGTACCGCACCGGCTCGCCGATCTGGGGCGCCGCGGCCAGGACCTACATGCTCGACGGCCGCCAGTACGTGCTGATCGAGTCGGGCAACACGATCATGGCGTTCGCGCTGCCCGGGCGATAGAGATGCAGCCGATGCGCATCCTGGCCAGCGTCTGCGCCGTCACCGCGCCTGATCGCTGATCCACGCCGCGTCGTCGCGCGGCCAGCAACCCACCGCGCCGGTCACGCCGCGGCGGCCGCGCAACTCGCCGCCGCTGCCGCCGCTTGCCGCAGCGTCTTCGAGACGGCGGTGCAGCAGATCCGCGTGTCGGCGGTCGCCACGGGTCTCGTGAACCCGTGGAGCCTCGCGTTCCTGCCCGACGGGCGACATGCTCGTCACCGAGCGGCCGGGCCGGCTGCGCATCATCCGCAACGGCGTGCTCGATCCGACGCCGATCGCCGGCGTGCCCGCGGTGCACGCGGCGGTGCTCGGCGGGCTGCTCGAGGTGGCGCTGCATCCGCGCTTCGCCGAGAACCGCGTCGTCTACCTCACCTACTCGAAGACGCGCGAGGACAAGCTCTCGACGACGGCGCTGGCGCGCGGCCGCGTTCGACGGCAAGGCGCTCGTGGACGTGAAGGACATCTTCGTCGCCAACACCTGGAGCAAGTCGAACACGAACTACGGCGGCCGCATCGCGTTCGATCGCGCCGGCTTCCTGTATCTGACCGTCGGCGAGCGGCAGGAGCAGGAGCGCGCGCAGAAGCCCGAGCGAGCACGGCGGCAAGGTGCTGCGGCTGCGCGACGACGGCACCGTGCCGCCCGACAACCCGTTCGCCGGCAAGCCGGGCTACCTGCCGGAGATCTACTCGCTCGGGCACCGCAGCCCGCAGGGGCTGGCGCGTGCATCCCGAGACCGGCGAGATGTGGGAGAACGAGCACGGCCCGCTCGGCGGCGACGAGATCAACGTCCTCCTGCCGGGCGCAACTACGGCTGGCCGCTGGTCACCTTCGGCACCGACTACGACGGCACGAAGATCAGCGACGCTGACGTCGCGCCCCGATCTCGAGGCGCCGTTCATGTACTGGGTGCCGTCGATTGCCATCTCGGGCATGACCTTCTATACCGGCGACCGGTTCCCGGCGTGGAAGGGCAACGTGTTCGTCGGCTCGATGTTCGCCGGCCGCACGCGCGGCACCGGCCACCTCCAGCGCATCACGTTCAACGAGGGACGGCCGATCCAGCGCGAGCCGATCCTGACCGAGCTGCACCAGCGGATCCGCGACGTGCGCCAGGGTCCCGACGGCCTGCTCTACGTGCTCACCGACGAACCCAACGGCGCGCTGCTGAAGCTCGAGCCCGCCGCCCGACGCGTGTCGCGCCGCCGGCGCGATGGGACACCTGCACTACCGCGTGCGCGACGTGGCGGCGAACCAGGCGTTCTGGATCGCGCTCGGGCGGCGAAGCCGGCCGAGGCGCCGCGCTCGGCGGCGCCGAGCCGCTGCGTGATCCTCGTTCCAGGACGTCGTGTGCCCTCGAGCGCCGGTGCGCACGCCGGGCGGCACCGAGGGCTCGGTGGTCAACCACGTCGCGTTCCGCGTTCCGTCGTTCGCGCCGGTCGAAGCGGCCGGGCTGACGGTGGCGCGGCTGCCGCAGTTTCCCGGCGTCGGCTCGGTGATGTCGCCCGAGGGCGAGCGCATCGAGCTGTTCGAGGACACGGCCACCAACCTGACCTTCACGCCGGACGGCGGGCCCGCGACCGGCTCGCGCGCCGCCACCGTCAGCCGCTGGCGGAGCCGATCGCCTTTCACCACGTCCACCTCTATCTGCCCGACGCGGCGGCCGTGCCGCGGCCAAGGCGTGGTACGTGACCTGGCTGTTGGCGGCGTGCCCGGCAAGCGGGCACAATACGACGCCGTGGATCTGCCGGGCATCAACCTCAACTTCTCGGCGGGGCCCAAGGCGGTCGTGCCGACGAAAGGCCGCACGCTCGACCACCTGGCGTTCGAGGTCGTGCGGCTGCGGGCGTTCTGCACCCGGCTGGCCGAGGCAAAGGTGGCCTTCGAGCGGCCCTGCGAGGGCCGCGCCGGCGCGGCGCAGCGCGACCATTGTGGACCCCTGGGGCACGTCGATTGAGTTGACCGAATCAAGGGGCGGTCTTAGAGTGACTCGCGCGCGCAGCGCGCCCTGGCAGATACTGGCAGCGTGCGGACGGCATCCCGCAAGGAGAAACCCGTGAGATTTCGATGCCTGTGGACCGTCACGGGCGTGGCGCTGGTGGCGGCGGTCATCATGCCCGCGTGGGTCGAGGCCCAGCGCGGCGACGGCGCCGCGCCAGGCGGCCGTGCCGGCGGCCGCGGAGCCGCGGCGCCCGCCGCAGCCGGCCGGCCCCGTGCCGCGGCTCGCCAACGGCAAGCCCGACCTGAGCGGCCACTGGGCCAACCCGTACACGCCGAACATGGCGCTGCGGCGTCGTCGATCCCGACGACGCGCCAGCCGCTGAAGTTCGCGCGACAGGGCGAGGCGCTGCCCGGACGCGATGGCGCCGGCCTCGGGCCAGGCGCCGCGCACCTTCGACCTGCCGTTCACCGAGTGGGGCCTCAAGAAGTGGAAGGACTACGACCCGGTGGGCAAGGGCGACTACGCCGGCAACTGCCTGCCGTTCGGCATGTCGCGCAACATCAACTCGCCGCACGGCGCGCAGATCCTCCACCATCCCGACGCGCTGGCGTTCCTGTTCGAGCAGAACACCTGGCACCACTGGGTGCCGACGACGCGCCAGCTTCAAGTGGCCGGCCGACCTGCCCGAGACGTGGAACGGCATGTCGACGGGCCGCTGGGACGGCGACACGCTGGTGATCGAGACCAGCGGGTTCAACGGCTACACCAAGCTCGACACGGCCGGCCATCCGCACAGCAAGGAGCTGAAGCTCACCAACACCTTCATGCGCACCGACTCGCAACGATGGAGCACACGGTGACGGTGCACGACCCGAAGGCCTACACGCAGGACTGGATGAACGTGCGCACGCTGGCGGCTCAAGCCGGCCAACGACGTGCTCATGGAGTACTCGTGCGAGGAGAACAACCTGCGCAACGTGCTCGAAGGCGCGATCAAGCTGTGGCAGCCGGACGAGGAAGACTGAGATCGGGAACGAGTGACAGAGGAGAGAAGAAGATGACTGCACAGGTACTGAAGGGGATGATGGCCGTGGGCCTGGTGGCCGCGCTGTCGGCCCCGCTCGTCGCGCACCACTCGATCTCGGCGGAGTTCGACACCAGCAAGCCGATCACGTTCACCGGCAAGGTGACCAAGGTCGAGTGGATGAACCCGCACATCTACACCCACATCGAGGCCAAGGATCCCGACGGCAAGGTGGTGGTGTACAGGGTCGAGGGCGGCCCGCCCAACTCGCTCTTCCGCCAGGGCTGGCGCAAGGACACGCTGAAGCCCGGCGACACGGTCACCGTCAGCCGGCTCCGCGCCAAGATCCCGACCTCGATGAACATCGGCGTGGCCACCATCACGACCGCCGACGGCAAGAAAATCTACGGCGCGCAGGGCCAGACCGGCGCCGCCGGCGGCGCCACCAGCAACTAAGAGGCCGTTCTCGGCCGCCAGAAGGCCGTTCACCATGCGCGTCCTTCTGGCCCCACTCCTCGCCGCAGTCTTCACGGCCGCGGCATCTTCCCAGACGGCCCCGGCGGCCCAGATCGCTCGACCGCGTCGGCTCTGGTCGACACGTGGCTCGAGGCGGTCGATCGGCATACCCCCGGCCTCGCCGATGAGAGCGCGCGCGCCGTGGGGGCCTGGTCGGCCCGCGAGTTGGCGCTCCTTCGCGAGCACCTCCCGACTGTCGATCAGCCTGATTCGCCAGCCCGATCTCGCCATCTTCTTCAGGCGGACGCCTGGCACGACGCGCACGCGGCAGGTGATGTACTCCGGCAACGAATTGGATACGCTGCGCGTGCTGGCGCGACGCCACGGTCGCGTGCGGCCGGCCGATCTGTGCCCGGACGACGACCTGCGGCGTGACCCCGGCGTTCAACAGCGCGACGCACTTGTTGAAACGTGCCGCCATGTTCCACCTGGACCTCATGGCAGGGGACATCGCCGGCGTGCCGTCGGAACGTCGCGACGATCGTTTCTCGTTCACGATCCGGGTGGACGACGGGCGTTCGCTCGGTCAGTTCGTCGCCGCCGGCCACATCGAGCTGGCGCGCGAGGCGCTGGAGCATGTCAGCCAGCCGTGTGCCTCTCAGCCCGCGCCGGCCAAGGACGCGTGGGTGCGGGATTGGTACGCGGCGTCGCTGGCCTACCAGCTGTCGGAGGAGCAGTTCGAGGTCGCGCACGTCGCTGCGCGCGGTCGAGTTGTTTCGCGACGACGCCGAGGTGCTGACGATGGGCGGCGCCATCCACGAGGCCCTGGCCGCGCCCGGGTTCCAGGCCGCGCTCGGCCTCGACCGCGACTTGCGCGACCGCCTGGGAGTGCAGACCGCGTCAGGCGAACTTGGCGGGTCCGAAGGGCTGTTGCGCCGGGCGCTGCAGCGCGACGGCCAGCAGGTCGAAGCGCGTATCCGGCTGGGCCGTGTGCTCGGCCTGCGCGGCAAGCACGTGGAGGCGGCGCGCGAGCTGGAGCGGACCGTGTCGGGCGCCGGCGAAGACCGCCTGCTGGCCTACTACGCACGCCTGCTGCACGGACGCGAGCTGGAGGCGACCGGGAACCGGGTTGGGGCCCGTCTTGCCTACGAGCAGGCAGCGCGGTTGTATCCCACCGCCCACGCGCCTCGGCTGGCTCTCAGCCAATTGCTCAGAGCGACCGGTGATGCTGTCGCAGCCGTCAACATGCTGGGGCGCCTGGTCGAGCCCTCGAACGATGCGCCGGACGATCCGTGGTGGAGGTATCACATCACCGCCGGGCGCTCACTCGAGCGCCGCATGCACGCCCTGTGGGCGTCGACGCCCGCCCCGGTCAGGCCATGAAGCCTCGCGTTCGCGGCATCGTGTGCGGTCTCTGCGTGTTGTGCTCGGCGGCCTCCGGCCTGGGCGCAACAAGCCACTTTCCGGGTCGCCGTCGACGCTGTGCGACTGGACGTGCTGGTGACCGATCGCGGCCGTGTCGTACGCGACCTGGCCCTGGCCGACTTCGAGGTGCTGGACAACCAGGTTCCGCAGCAGATCGACACCGTGGCGTTCGAACGCGCGCCGTTGCGCGTGACGATGGCCTTCGACATGAGCGTCAGCGTCACCGGCGAGCGGCTGGACCACCTGCGCAGGGCCGGCCACGCCGTGCTGGACGGACTGCGGGCCGGGGACCAGGCGCAGCTGCTGACGTTCAGCCGCCGCGTCGTGCGGCAGCAGCCGTTTACGTCCGACGTAGCGCTGCTGCGCACGGCGCTCGACGAGGCGCGCCCCGTCAGCAGCACCGCGCTCTTCGACGGCGTTTTCACGGCGACGACGCTCGGCGGATCGACTGACGGCCGCAACCTGGTGCTGCTCTTCAGCGATGGCGTGGACACGGTCAGCTGGCTGTCGGCCGATCAGGCGCTGACGTCGGCCCGGCGTGCGAACGTGGTGGTCTACAGCGCGGCGGTGCGGGGCCGCGGGTCGATCTCGTTCCTGCGGGAGCTGGCGCGAGAAACCGGCGGAGACGTGATCGAAGTGGAGTCCACGCGTGATCTGCGCGGGCGGTTTCAAAGGATCCTGGAGGAGTTTCGCCAGCGCTACCTGATCAGCTATACGCCCCGCGGGGTCGAGCGCGGCGGCTGGCACGACGTGACCGTGCGGGTGAAGGGGCGGTCCGCCACCGTGCGCACGCGGCCCGGCTATCAGGTGGATTGAACAGGCATCTCCTCTGCAGAATACACGCTTATCGCCACCGGGCGAACTGCGCTGGCTGAACTACAATCTCCGGTGGCTGTGGACGTCGGCCGCCTCCTCTACGACGGCCAGCCATCATCGGCCGCAGATGCGGCGAGGAGAAGTGTGATGTCCGAGACCAGAGATCAGCTCGACCAGCAGGACGAGTCGCGCGACGTGACCCGCCGCGACTTCGTGGCGATGTCGGTGGCGGCCGGCCTGGTGGCGGCCGCCGGCACGACGTCGGCGCAGATGCCCGTCGTGGAGAAGACCGTCGACATCAAGATGCCAGACGGCACCTGCGACGCCGTGTTCATCCATCCCGCCACCGGCACGCATCCGGGCGTGCTGATCTGGGCCGACGCCTTCGGCCTGCGCCCGGCGCTGCGGGAGATGGGCAAGCGCCTGGCCGCGGAAGGCTACGCGGTGCTGGTGCCGAACCCGTTCTACCGCTCCGCCAAGGCGCCGGTGCTCGACATGGCCACGTTCAGCTTTGCCAACCCGGCCGACCGCGCCAAGCTGCAGCCGCTGATGGGCGCCGTGAACGCGCCGGGCAACCCGGAAAAGGACGCCGTCGCCTACATCGCGTTCCTCGACGCCCAGCCGCAGGTGGACAAGACCAAGAAGATCGGCACGCAGGGCTACTGCATGGGCGGCCCGCTGGTGATGCGCACGGCCGCGGCGGTGCCCACCCGCGTCGGCGCCGGCGCGTCGTTCCACGGCGGCGGCCTGGTGACCGACACGCCCGAGAGCCCGCACCTGCTGGTGCCGAAGATGAAGGCGCGCATGTATTTCGGCGTCGCCATCAACGACGACGAGCGGCAGCCCGACGCCAAGGACAAACTGCGCGCGGCGCTGGCCGCGGCCAAGGTGCAGGGCGAGGTCGAGGTGTATCCGAAGGCGCTGCACGGCTGGTGCATGACCGACATGCCGGTGCAGGCGGGTCAGCCGGCGATCTACAACAAGGACGACGCCGAGAAGGCGTGGGCGAAGTTGCTCGCGTTGTACAAGGCGGCCCTGGTGTAAGCTCAGGCTCCAGGCCACGGGCTACAGGCCCTTGCGCGCGGCGATTCGCATCGCCGCGCGTTTTCTTTTGCGCTACGCTGTGCCTCGGCAAAGTCGTCCAGAAACCTGAGGTGCGACCGTGCGTGCACTCTGCTTGAGCGTGTTCGTGACCGTGCTGGCGTTCGGCGCTGCTGCGCTCAGCGAGGCCCGGCGGATGTCGAGTGGCGACACTACTCCGGCGATAACGGCTCGACGAAGTATTCGCCGCTCGCGCAAATCACCAAGGACAACATCACACGGCTGCAGCATCGCCTGGCGACGGCCTCAGCTCGACCCGGCGCTGCTCGAACAGAATCCAAGCTGCGGCCGGCCAACAACTTCCGCTCGACGCCGATCATGGTCGGCGGCGTGTTGTATGCGTCGAACGGCATCGGACTGGTCGAGGCGTTCGACCCGGCGACGGGCCGGACGATCTGGGTACAGCAGGTGCCGGAGACGAGCTCCCCCAGGGCAGCGCCAACCGCGGCGTCGCCTACTGGAGCCAAGGTGCCAACGGCCGCATCCTGACGTTCCGCAACCAGTACCTCTACGCGCTGGACGCGCGCACCGGCAAGCCAGTGGAAGGATTCGGCGCTGGAGGTCGTGTCGACCTCACCGCCGCTACCGGCGCCTCGCGGCCCTACTCGTGGAACGGGACGCCGCTGGTCGTCCGCGATGTCGTCGTCCTTGGATCGTCAATGGCCGATCAGGACTCGGCCGCGCGAATGACGGGAACGCCAGGCGATGTGCACGCCTTCGACGTGCGGACGGGGCAGTTGCGCTGGACCTTCAGCCCGATCCCGAAGGCCGGAGAGGCCGGCGTCGAGACGTGGGAGAACGAGGCGTGGCGCTACACCGGCGCGGCGAACGTGTGGGCGCCGATGAGTGCCGACGACGAGCTGGGCTACGTGTATCTGCCGACCAGCAGCGCCACCAACGACATGTACGGCGGTCACCGGCTCGGCGCGAACCTGTTCAGCTCGTCGATCGTGTGTCTCGACGCGGCCACGGGTAAACAGGTGTGGCACTTCCAGACCGTGCACCACGACCTGTTCGACTACGACAACCCGGCCGCGCCGATTCTGGCCGACATCACCGTCAACGGCCGCAGGGTCAAGGCTGTCGTCCAGGTCACCAAGCAGGCGTTGGCTTTCGTGCTGGATCGCGTGACCGGAAAGCCGGTGTGGCCCATCGAAGAGCGTCCGGTGCCGGCCTCGATGGTCCCCGGCGAACGAGCGTCGCTGACGCAACCGGTTCCCACCAAGCCGCCGGCGTTCGACCGCCAGGGCCTGACCGTGGACGACCTGATCGATTTCACCCCGCAGCTTCGAGCCGAGGCCATCGAGATCACCAAGCAGTACGTGACCGGTCCGATGTTCACGCCGCCATCGATCGAAGGCCCGGGGCCTCAGGACAAGAAGGGCACGATCCAGATGCCGGGTTCGGTCGGCGGCGCGGATTGGACCGGCGCGGCGTTCGATCGCGAGACCGGGATGCTGTACGTGCCGTCGATGACGAACCCGTTCGTGGCGAACCTGCTGCCCGGCGATCCGGCGCGCACGGATCTCCGCTACCGGGCCAGCACGCGCCAGCTGATTCAGGGGCCGCAAGGTCTGCCGTTGACGAAGCCGCCTTACGGGCGCATCACCGCGTTGAACCTGAATCGGGGCGAGCAGGCCTGGATGGTGGCCAACGGCGATGGTCCGCGAAATCACCCGCTGCTCAAGCCGCTGAACCTGCCGCCGCTGGGGCAGGCGGTCCGGGCCGCGCCGCTCGTCACCCGCACGCTGCTGTTCGTGAGTGAAGGCGATCAGGTCAACGTGCGGACGCCGCCCAACGGCGGCGGCAAGATGCTGCGTGCGTTCGACAAGGCCACCGGCAAGGTCGTCTGGGAAACCGAGCTCCCCGCCGGCACCACGGGCACGATGATGACCTATCAGTTCAAGGGGCTGCAGTACATCGTCGTGGCGATCGGCGGCCAGAACCACCCGCCAGAGTTCGTGGCCTTCGCGTTGACCGAGCCCTCGGGTTCAAAGGACCTTAAATCTGTGTTTTGGACGTTGACGCCGCCCGGAAGTTCGCATAACCTGCGCCCTTTTCAGCGATTCGCGCGGCGGCGGGGGCGACCGCGCGAGGAGGTCAAACATGCGTAGCTGGTGTCTTCAGTCCATCACCGGAATATGCGTGGCGGCCGCGCTGGCGGTGCTCGCCACCCCCAGACCGGCACATGCGTTCATCCACGAGATTATCGCGGCTATGTGTCGGGCGCCTTCCGGCGACGTCGAACCCCCCGGCCAGTCGCCTCGTCGAAAAGCGTTGACGCGGGCGACTCCTCGCGACTGGATTCCTCGAGTCGATCGAGGAGACTGACACCCAGACGATCATTCATTTCGATGTTACGATCCCAGCTTCGAAGTTCAAGTCGCCCGGGTTCGACCTGCCGATTCCTGGTGCAAACCGACGGAAAGACGCTGGTTGCTGAGTCCCCTCCCTATTCCAGACCCCGAGTTCGCGGCGCACGCGCACTGCGCGAATCCTGAGCCCTGACGTAACAACGGTCATCGACAATCGACGAGGTGATGACGGTCCGCCGAGGAAGGCCTCGGCGGACTGCTCGAACCAGTCATGAAGTTCGCGGTGTTCGGCGCGTTGCTGGCGCTGCTCCAGTCACCATTCAGCCCGGCCCGTCCGCAGGACGGCGGGCCCGCTATTGAGGCGTGGCGGTGCGTGCGGGCACCGGTGAGCCGCTTGCCAACGCCCAGGTCACGCTCGACGATCGCTGACCCGTGTCCGCTGCGCAGTCGCGGTCGGAAGGCCCCACCTCCAACACCGCGCAGGCCGTGACCGATTGCAGCGGTACGATTCTGCGTTCAGCAACATCAAGCCCGGTTCATACCGGATCGCCGCCGCGCGCAACGGCTACGCGAAGCAGGAATACGGTCAGCGGGTGTTCGGCGGACCGGGCAGAGTGCTGACGGTCGCTTCAGCGGAGGCGCGCGAGCGCATCACCATCAGCCTGACGCCTGCGGGAACGGTCTCCGGCGTCGTCAGGGATTCGACAGGCGAGCCGCTCGTCGCGCTCCAGCTTCGACTCCTGCGGCACTTCTACGGCGCAACCGGCCAGCGAACCTTCGTGACCGCGGGCACCGGCCGGACGGACGACCGGGGCGAATACCGTGTTTTCTGGGTGACGCCGGGGCGCTATTACCTGGTCGCGCACCCGTTGGCGATCCGCACGCGCCGTGGCGGTTCTCGGCGAACCTGGGAGCCCGCAACGAGATCTTCGAAACCCGTGTGCCGCCGACCTACTACCCGGGGACGATCGATGTGTCCCAGGCGTCGCTGCTGGACGTGCGGCCGGGAGCGGAGCTGAGTGGCATCGACGTCTCCATCTCGCCACAGGAACTCTATCGCGTCAGGGGCAGGCTCGTCGATCCGGCGAGCGGACAACCGCCACGCACCGCCTCGATCCCGATTGTTCCCCGTGGCCAGCGACAACCGCGGGCCTCTTCACGACCTCCCCATACAACCCGGCCGATGGAACGTTCGAGCTCCGCGACGTCGCGCCGGGCGGGTACCGGGTTCGCGCCAGCGTCACGACCGCGTCGCCCGATTCGATCGTGACGGCGAACGCGGCAGGCCGCACGCTCGCGGAGCTTTTCACCGAAAGCGTGATGGCGGATCGACGAGTGGCACAGGTCGCCACCGACGTCACCGGTGACTGGACGGGCTCGTCCTCACCATCGGCGCGGGCGCATCCATGCCCGGACGCCTGCGTGTGGAGGGGCGGGCACTCGCCAGTCTCGGGGACCTCAAGAACCTGCAAGTGAGGTTGACGCCGGCAACGGCCGGAACCGCGTCGAACCGGCACCGTCCGATCAACGTGGATGGTGTGTTCAGACTCGAGAGCGTTGCGGCTGGCGAGTATTTCACGACTGTTCAGCCGCTGCCGTCGGGTTACTACGTGAAGGACGCCCGACTCGGCCAGGCGGACGCGCTGGATCAGCCGCTGGCGATCTCCGGGCCGGTGTCGGGAACGCTGACCATTCTCCTCAGTCCGGCAGCTGGCCGTATCGAAGGCACGGTCGTCGACGGCCGCGGACAGGGTGTCCCAGGCGTGCAGGCCGTGCTCGTGCCGGCGCAGCGATTGCGGTGGCGATTCGACCTGTTCAGGACGGCGACGACGGATGGCGCCGGCAAGTTCTCGCTGGGCGGCATACCGCCGGGCAGCTATTCGCTCTTCTCGTGGGAAGCCCTCGAGTCGTTTGCGTATTTTGACGAAGACGTCCTCCGTCAATCCGACGGCTCAGGCGAGACCGTCCGGATTACGGAGTCGTCGACCGCGACTGTCGAGGTCAGGATGATTCCAGCCGCGCTTCCTTGAGAGAGCGTGCCGTCATGGGCACCGGCCTCTACGGCGACTGCGTTCGGCTGCGCGCCCGCTCGCGTCGTTCCTGCTCCAGGATGTCCGTGCGCTGCGCCGCGGCCGGCAGCAGCACCGTGGCGTCGGCCTTGACGATGCGCACAAACGCCATCTGGTGCGAGACGACGTGCGTCGGATTGCCCGTCACGGTGATCTGCTCCCCCGGCTTCAGCGAATCTTTGGTCCAGCCGATCTCAGCCAGGTTCAGCTGACCGGCGAACTCCACCGTCCACTTCACCGGCTTGCCGGCGTCGTCCGCGACGTCCAGCGTCAGCATGGCATGTGGGTTGACGAAGCGGAATTCCACGACGACCCCCGAGACGGTCGTCGAGCGCTTGCTGTCGTAAACGGGCGAGAAGGCGTGATGCGCCCCCACGGTGGCCGCGCACAGCAGGAGCACCTGCCCCAGGCAGAGAATCGTTCGCGCGACGCTCATGGCGCTACCCCTTTCTTCACCGCGATTGGAGGCTTGCACTCGTCGTAGGGCGCGATGATCGAGGTGGGGGCCCATCGCCAGTTGCGCTTGATCACCACGGGCTCGCGCAGGCTCCATGGGTCGGCGATAGTGGCGGTCAGGTGCAGCATCGCGCCGTCGCTCGAACGTGTGAAGCGCTCCACGACGTGCAGTTGGTCGCTGTGCCTGGCGCGCCAGATCGTCAGGTTCGCAGCGACGCTGGCGGTCTCGACAACAAGCGTGTCCCCCTCCCAACGTCCCGTTGAGTGGCCGAGACGGCTCGGAGCCTGGCCTGCCGGCGGCCGGCGGCCGTCCATGTACACGGTTCGGCGCGCGTCCCATTCGCCGTAGTGCAGTTCCATCCGGTCGGGACCGAGCGGCCTGATCTGGAGTTGATGTGGCGCGAACATCTGGCGTGCCAGACCCCACGGCTCGCACTTGAGCAAGCCGGGATCGTCGGCCGGGTCGAGCGGATAGGACGACAGCGCGGCGGGCGTCAGGCGGCTCTTGATGTAGCTGTCGTTCTGGTAGGCGCTTGCCTCGGCGCTGAGCTGAGCGACGATTTGCCGTCGTTGGCGGGGTTGTCCAGCAGCGCGTTCAGGCGCTCGATGCCGGCGTCCGTGCACCAGGAGGCGCAGAATCGCGCCATGATCGTGACCGGAGGGTCGCTCCACATCCCTTCCAGCTTCGACTTCGGCGGAGACTGGGCGATGCCATCGGCGGGCCAGGCCAGCGACATCACCAAGAGCATCGAACTCCCCGTGACACAGTCGTCACCTCCAGAGGTTCGAAGCCCTTTTACACCAACGCCTCCCCGCGCGATGCCATTCACGACTTCACAAGTCTCCCTCGAAACGGCCCGTCGCTCGTCCGCTCAGTGGCTGTATTAGCGGGCGCTCGGTCGTCAACAGCTGACGATCGGAGGGGCCGACGCCTTCAGACGCGTAAGCGCGAAGTGCCACGGACGCCTTCACCATCCCGTCGAGGCACATCACGCCGATGACTCCTGGAAGTCCACCTTGCCAGACCACAATCGACGAACCCCACGCTCATCAACCACGAGACCAGCCAACGCAGCCGATCGCCAGTGCGCGACGAATGCCGATGCCGATGATGCCGAAGAACGCTGCGTCCGCCAGGGCAGTTGACCCGCCCGCGAAGCCTGAGAGGATTGCTCCAGCCAGACCCCCTTCGCTGTCAAAGGTCAGCCACTACCCAGCTTCGTAGCCTCCCGCGCGCCAGACAATCGCTCACGTCTGGCAGACCACACCGCCTCCGACTTGGTCGGTTAATCGTTTCCTCAAACATGCATCGCTCTCATGATCAGCCTGCTTACGATCTATGTAGACCGACGAGGACGACCGTCTTCGCGGCCAACCGCGGAGAATCTCAGCGTGTTTCGAGACCAACACGTCGTTTTCGCGCCGATGCTAACACGCAACCGACACGGAAATGACCGTGGCACTACCTTTAAGGCTGGCGTCGCGTTTGGAGGCCATCGCCTCGTGCGGCGGCGGCGAGGCTGGGCCGTCGCCTTGGCGACTCCCTATGGAGCAGACCGACATCGAGATCCACGAAATCGAATCGTCCCGACGAATCACGGCAACTTCGTTCCGCGTGATCGGAGTCTGCGGAACGGTCGAAACACCCGGCTGGTGAATGCCACGGTGGTTGTCGACGGAATTAAGGCCTAGCGCGGAGCCTTTGCAGCAACGCTTCCTGCGGATGGATCGCGATCGAGCGGCCCGCGCGCGTCGCGGTGGTGCACGCCGCGCGCTGCGCGCAGGGCTGACAGATCGCCGCGGGAAAGTGCACGGTCGCGGCGCCGTCGGGAATCGGCGCGACCTGCTGCCGCCGGGCACGATGACGCGCGCCGCCGGCGAGATCGATCGTGAAGGCCTGCTTGGGAAAGCGACCGCCGTTGGTGACTGGTCCACGCTTTGGCGCGAATGGCCACGCCCGCGCGCGTGCAGCGCGCCGATCGCGCGCACTGCGCCACATAGCCGCGATCGATCTGCAATTCGGCGAGCGGCCCGTGCTGCCGTGACGGTCGGGCTCGAGCGAGCGCCAGCGTCTGCGTGCTCCGGCTCGTTGGCCGGCCGCACGACGGCGCCGACGATCAGGTCGGCATCGACCAGTTTCATGACGTGGCGTTTGTAGCCGGTGAAGGCCTCGTCCGCGTCTTGCGCCCATGCCGCATCGTCGGGATCGCCCAGCGAGGGCATGCCGGTCGGGCGCCACGCCGCGCCGAATGCGGCGCTGGCCGGTGGTCGGATCCGGCTCCAGATCTTGCGTCAGCACGCGGCGCAGCGTCGTCGAGCGCGGCCTGCACGGGCGGCGCCTCGGCGACCGGGCACTGGGCCGCGACCCACGCCTCCACGCGATCGACTTCGGCCAGCAGGCGCGCCAGCGCCTCGGCCTGCGCGGCCGGATCGCTCCAGTCGATATCCAGCGCGCTTTGAGACTCGGGACGCCCAGCAGCGTCACGCCGGCGCCCGCCAGCACCTCCTCGCGCGGGATCCGCAGCGTCGCGCCGCGCACGTCACCACCGTGCGCAGCGCGCGGCCCGACCAGATTCCACGTGTCTTCCACGCGGCCGCGCCCACCAGCGGCGACGAATCCAGCGCCGCGCGCAACGCCTGCCAGCCGAAGCCGGCCGCGTCTGCTTGGCCAAGCGCCACGTGCGATCGAGCAGCTGCCGATCCAGATCGTGCGCGATCATCCGCTCGCGGAAGTTCACGAGCGCGCCCTGCGAGAACGGCGCCTCAGTCGCGCCCCGAGGCACCCAGCACCAATTGCCAGCGCCGGTCCACGCGGGCCGCGACCACCGCTTCCGCATCGCCGACCTGGTCGTAGCCTGCAGCAGCAGTCACCATCGCCAACAATCGCCGCCGGCAGCGGCGCGCGTGCCCGCGCGGCTGATAGACCGCCGCCAACTCCGCTTGGAACGCCTCGTCGAACAGCTCGGCGCGGATCGTCCGCAGGAACACGTAGAACTTGCCGATGCGGTGCAGCATCGCCGCCACGCGCGCTTCCTCCGGACTCAGCTCGATCGGACCTGCCAGCGAATCGGTGTGGGCATGCGCCCATCAGATCGCCGTGGGGGCGATAGGGCAGGAGGGACGAGAGATTTCCGGTCTGCGGAATGGGAGGCGCCGGCTGACAGGCCCAGCCTCGTTGCCGCGATACGAAGGGAGATGCTCTACGGCAGCGGCGGAAGCGGTTCGCTGTCGGGTTCGAGCGGGACGCCGAACGTGTTCAGCGCCATCGACACCATGCGGTAGCCGCCGGCGGTGATCAGCACGTCGAGCAGTTGCTTCTGATCGAACTGCGCGCCCAGGGCCTTCCACGTCGGCTCCGACACGGCGTCGTTCTCGTACAACTCGTCAACGGCCCGCAGGATGGCCGCGTCGTCGGCGCTCCAGCCGGCCTCGGGCCCGGCGGCGATGCGCTTGATCTCGTCGGCCGAGAGGCCCGCCGCGCGGCCGGCGCGGGCGTGCGCCGCCCACTCGTAGGCCGACTGGCACAGGTAGCCGATCCGCAGAATCAGCATCTCGCGCACGCGCGGGCTCAGCGTCGAGCCCAGCCGGATGTACTCCGACAGGACCTGGCGCGTCACGTAGAGCGCGGGGTGCTGCGCGAAGGTGCGGTAGACGGCCGCCACCGGCCGTCCGTTGCCGCGCGGGTCCAGCATGGTCTTGATCGCCGGCGTCATATCGGCCGGCTCGATCGGCGGCACACGCGGCCTGGCCAGCGCCACGTGCCGTCGTGCCGAGCTGGCCAACGGACGGTGACCGGTGGGCAGCGGCACTTCGCGAACTCCGGCATCGACCGGAATGCGCAGCGTGTTGGCCACTCCCGCCAGCATCGAGAACTCGGTCACGGTAAACACCGCGTCCATCAACTGGTGCCGGGAATAGCGCGCGCTCAACGCCGTCCAGGTGGCGTCGCTGACGAACGACTGGTGGTGCAGCTCGTCGGCGGCGCGCAGCAGCGTCGCCTCGAACGGGTCCAGCCCTGGCGCCGTCGGGCCGCCGGCGATGCTGGTGACGTCCGCCCGCGTCAGGCCAGCCGCGCCTGCTCGAGCGCTGTGCACCGACCAGTAATAGGGCGATCGGCTCAGCCACGCGGTCCGCAGGATCAGCAGCTCCCGATGCCGCTGCGACAGCGAGGATGAGTTGCGGATGTAGTTCGCGAACGGCATCACGCCGTCCACCGAAGCGGGGTGGACCTTGAAGGCGCGGAGCTCGTTCGTCTCCGTCTGGGCGTCGAGCCGGGCGGCCAGGACGCTCACGATGACCAGGGCGGCGACGGCAATGGGGGTGTGCCTGCACATGGTGAGCGGATTATAGTCCTCGATGTGAAACGCGCTGCCCTCGCCGTCGTGATTGCGCTCGCCTTCGGGCTGCAGAGCGCCTGGGTGCTGTATTCGCAGACCGCCAAGCCGCCGGGCCCGCTGACCACGGCCCGCGTGACCGGCGACCTGCACCTGGTGTCGGGCGAGGGCGGCAACGTCGCCCTGTACGTGACCGGCGAGGGCGTGGTGCTGGTGGACGACATGTTCGACCGCAACCACGACGACATCCTGAAGCAGGTCAAGGCGGTCACCGGCCAGCCGCTGCGCTACGTGTTCAACACGCATCAGCACGACGACCACGCCGGCGGCGACGCCAAGATGCTCCGCATCGCCGAGGTGATTGCCCACAAGAACGTCCGCGCGAACCTGCTGGACATCAAGCAGCCCTATTACGAGGACACGCCCGGCACGCCGATTGGTCTGCCGCGCCTGACCTTCAGCGACGAGATGACGCTGAACCTGGGCACCGGCGAGGTGCGGGCGCTCTACTTCGGGCGTGGCCACACGCGCGGCGACGCGGTGATCCACTTTCCGCGGGAGCGGGTGATCCACACCGGCGACCTGTTCCTGAACTTCCGCTCCCAGGCGCGTCCCGGCGCGCCGCCCCGGCCGCCCGGCGTGCCCATCTACGTGGACTCGGCGCAGGGCGGCAGCTTCGTCGAGTGGTCGCGGACGTTGGAACGCACGCTGGCGCTGGACTTCGACACGGTGATTCCCGGCCACGGCCCGTTGGCGACCAAAGCGGACCTGGCGCGGTTTGCCGCCGATCTGGCGACGATGCGCGGGCGCTTGACGGATCTCATCCGCAGTGGCGCCAGCAAGGCCGAGGTCGCAAAGGTCCTGGAGGACGACTACGGCTGGCGATCCACCGGCTGCCCGCCCACCCCGCCGACGGGCGGGTGCCTGCAGTACCAGCAACTCGATGCCCTGATCGCGGAGCTGCGCGGCTCATCGGCGCAGCGTCCGTAGATGTAGTCGGTGGTGGGTGGTTCAGTTCCGGCCTTTACTACCAACTACCAACTACCAACTACTCACTCGAGGTTCCTCGCTAATCGCTGGAGCACGCGGACGCAGGTGGCGTAATCCGCGCCGTCGATGCCCTCGACCGCGCGGTGCCGCACGGTCTTCTGCGACTCGAGCGCCCGCTGGTGCAGCTTCGCACCCTCCGCCGTCAGCTCCAGCAGCCCGGACGACGACCGCCGCACCAGGCCCTGATCCACCAGCCCGTCCAACGCCTGGTCAATGGTTGCGGCATCGGCGAACGGCTGCAGCGTCTTCGTCACCTCGTCCCGGCTGGGCGCCGAGGTTTCCTGAATCAGGTTCAGCGCCTGCCACCCGAGCCGCGTCAACCCGTTGGCCTGCTGGGCCGCGTCGATCCGTGCCGTCAGCAGCTCGTCGACCTTCTTGATCCAATACCCGATCGGCAGCCTGGGCGCCGCGGCCCTCGACATCCACACCGCCCGGTCCAGGCGGTGCACCAGGCAGTCGTCCTGGCCGAACGAGCGCCGCTCGATCGGCGCGAACCCGAGACGCTGGTAGAACCGGTGTGACCGCGTGTTGCTGACCAGCGGGTCGATCAGGATGGCCGTCACTTCGGGCGGCGCAAAGCAGCGCTCGATCGCAAGCTTCATGATCTCGGTGCCGTGGCCCTGGTTCAGGTAGGCTTCCTCGCCGATCCAGATGTCGATGGCGCGCAGGTGGGCCGGCACGTCGCCCCAGTAGTGGGTCTCCTCCGCGGCGGGATCGAGGATCTGCACGAACCCGATCGGCACGCCGTCCAGCTCGGCGATCAGCTGATCGCGCCACGGCACGGCCCGGTTCAGCTCGGTTTCCCACTTCCAGTCGTCGTTCGGATCGGACTCGATGACGTGGGGCTTTTCGTCCCAGCCGTTCAGGAGGGCCAGGTCGGCCATCGTCGCGGTGCGCAGGGTGATTGGCATGGTGGGATGTGCGGGCGTCAGCGGTCGATTACCCGGATCGGGCGCGCCGGCCAGGTAGGCGTGGATGTCCTCGAGCGCTTCGCGATAGTAGCCCTGGTAGTTCGCCTGCGACACGTAGCCGAGGTGCGGCGTGCCGAGCACGTTCGGCAGCGTCCGGAAGGGCGAATCCAGCGGCACCGGCTCCTCGTCGAACACGTCCAACCCGGCGCCGGCAATCCAGCCGGCATGCAGCGCCTCGATGAGGGCCGCTTCGTCCACGATCGGGCCGCGCGACGTGTTGATCAGGTACGCCGTGCGGCGCATGCGCATCAGGTCCTCTCGCCCCAGCAGCCCGCGCGTTCGCGAGCTCAGCACCAGGTGGATGGAGACGATGTCGCTCGTCTCCAGCAGTTCGGCCTTCGACGCCGCCAGCCGCACGCCCGCCGCCGCCGCGCGCTCCAGCGTCAGGTTCTGGCTCCAGGCCACGACCTCCATCTCGAACGCCAGGCCGACGCGCGCCACCCGTTGGCCGATCTTGCCGAGGCCCAGCAGGCCGAGGCGCCGGCCCTGCAGGTCGCTGCCGACCGTGCTCTGCCATGGTCCGCCGGTCCGGAACGCCATCTGTTCCGGCACCAGATGCCTGGCCAGGGCGAGAATCAGCGCCCACGTCAGCTCGGTTGGCGGTTCGGTCCGGCTGGCGGTGCCGCAGACGGTGATGCCGCGGGCGATCGCGGCGGGGACGTCGATGGCGGCGTTGCGCATGCCGGTCGTCACCAGCAGGCGCAGGCGCGGCAGCCGCGCGAGCAGGCTGGCGCGAAATGCGGTGCGTTCCCGCATGGCCACGACGATGTCGCACGTGCCCAGGGCCGCGACGGCGTCGTCCTCGGTGGCCAGCCGATCGTGCAGCGTCGTCACCTCGACCGCCGAATCCAGCGACGGCCAGTCGGCCATCGCCAGCGCGACGCGCTGGTAGTCGTCGAGGATCGCGCAGCGGAGTCTGGCCATTCCCGGTATACCTTATTGTGCTCGACGCGGCCGCCATGACCTCTGTTTCCGTCCCAGCCACAGGCACGCTGGCCGCCGCAACCGACGCGGAGGTGCGCCGGGTCTTCGCCAAGATCGGATGGCGCGTCATGCCCATCCTGACCACGGCCTACATCCTCAACTACCTCGATCGCACCAACATCGCGTTCGCGGCGTTGACGATGCGGGAGGCCATCGGGATCACGCAGACCCAGCTCGGCGTCGGCGCCGGCATCTTCTTCCTCGGCTACTGCCTGCTGGAGGTGCCGAGCAACGTCGCGCTGTACCGCTTCGGCGCCCGGGTCTGGATCTCGCGCATCATGATCACCTGGGGGCTGGCGTCGGCGGCGATGGCGTTTGCCGTCGGACCCAACAGCTTCTACCTGTTCAGGTTGCTGCTCGGCGCCGCCGAGGCCGGCTTCTTCCCCGGCGTCGCCTTCTATCTGGCCACCTGGTTCCCGCGCGAATACCGCACGCGGATCATCGCCTGGTTCATGGTGGCGATTCCGATTTCGTCGGTCATCGGCGGCCCGCTGTCCGGAGCTGCTACTGGCGATGGACGGCTGGCTCGGGCTGGCCGGGTGGCAGTGGCTCTTCATCGTCGAAGGCCTGCCGGCCGTGATCGTCGGCCTGATGCTGCTGACGCGCCTCACCGATCGGCCCGGAGGACGCCCGGTGGCTGACGGCCGACGAACGCCGCATCGTCCGCGAGCAGCTGGCGGTGGAGATCAAGCCCAAGGAAGTGCACCGCTTCGCGCTGGCGTTTCGAGACTCGCGGGTGCTGATCCTGGCGGGCATCCAGTTCGGGTTCCTGGTCGGGCTCGTACGGCATCGGCATCTTCCTGCCGCAGATCCTCGACACCGGGCGGCTGACGCAATCTGCAGATTGGGTTCGTGACCAGCGCGGCCTATGCCGTGGCCAGCGTCACGATGATCGCGTGGGCCAGCCACGTCGATCGACACGGGAACAAAGTGGGCAACCTGTCGGCCGCGTGCCTGGTTTCCGCGGTGGGCTTCGCGGGGTCGCTGGTATTCGCAGAGAACCTGTGGATGTCGATCGCGGCCCTCACGGTGGCCGTCAGCGGCGTCAACGCCGCACGAGCCATCTTCTGGACGATTCCGCCGCGGTTCCTGACCGGCCTGGCCGCGGCTGGCGGCCTGGCCTTCATCAATTCGATCGGCACGTCCGGCGGCTTCGTCGGTCCCGACCATCATGGGTTGGCTGACCGACCGGACGGGGTCGTTCTTCGCTGGCCAGATGGCGCTCACCGGGTTCCTGCTGGCGGCGGCCGCCGCTGGCGTGGTGGCTGCGCTCGTTCGAGGCGGAGTGAGGGTGCGTGGCGGACACTGCGGTGAGTGAGCAAGCGCTGGCCGCACGCGTGGCCGAGTGGGCCTCGAGCACGTCCTTCGAGGCCCTGCCCGAGGACGTGGTCGAGGCCACGAAGCTGCGGATTCTCGATGTGCTGGGCCTGGCCCTGGCGGGGCTGGGCACGCCGTTCGGGCCGATCGGTGCGACGCGCCACGCGCGTCATGTCGCCGGACGGACCGAGCCGCGTGTGGGGCAGCGGCGACCACGTGGCGGTTGGCGCCGCAGCCTTTGCCAACGCGGCGTTTGCCCAGGCGCTCGAGTACGACGACACGCACAACGAGTCGATCGTGCACATGAGCAGCCCGGCTGTCGCGATGGCGCTCGCGCTCGCGGAGACCCGCACCGTTTCGGGCCGGGACCTGATTCTCGCCATCGCGCTCGCCAACGAGATTGCCTGCCGCGTGGGATCGGTGGTGCCCGGCCAGTTCCACCGGCGCGGATTTCACCCCACGGGGCTGTTCGCGCCCTTCGGCATCGCCATCGGCGCCGGCCGGCTGCTGGGCCTCACGTCAGCAGGAGATGACCTGGGCCGCCGGCACGGTCGGCAGCCTGGCCGCCGGGCTGCTGGAATGCTGGGTGGACGGCACGCAGACCAAGTTCCTGCACTCGGGCTTCGCCGCGCAGAACGGCATTCACGCCGCGATGCTCGCGCAGGCCGGCGCCACGGGGCCGCCGCGGGTCCTGGAAGGACGGTTCGGCCTGTTCGCGTCGCATCTGCAGGACGCGTCGGTGACGCGGGCGTTCGGGCGAGTGGTGGACGAGCTGGACGCGCGTTGGGAGAGCCGCAACGCCAGCTTCAAGCCGTTCCCCGCGGCGCACGTCCTGCACCCCTACATCGACCTGATCCTGCGGCTGCGCGAGCAGCACGGCATCCGGCCGACGACGTGCAGTCGATCGACTGTCCGGTGGCCGAGTTCAACGTGTCGATCGTGTGCGAGCCGGTGGAGGAGAAGGTCGCGCCCGCTACCGAAGCGCACGGCCGCGTGTGCCTGCAGTTCACGCTGGCCGAGGCGTTGGTGCGGGGCGAGCTGGGCCGGTCGGCCTACTCGGAGGAGGCGCGCCACGATCCGGAGATCCTGGCGCTGGCCCGGCGGGTGACGTACCACGTGGACCCGGCGTTCCCTCCGCCCGGACAGTTCAAGGGGGCCGTCCGGGTCGACGCTGAAGGACGGGCGCGTCTTCGACGAAGTGGAGGAGTTCAACCGCGGATCGGTCCAGAACCCGATGACGGTGGACGAGCTGCGCGCCAAGTTCCACGACAACGCCAGCGGCGTGCTGCCGGCGGATCAGCGGACGCGCCTCGTTGACGCCGTGGCACGCACCGAGGTTCTGCCAGACGCCCGGGTGCTCGTGGACCTGGCAGTCGGCGGCTCGCTCTCTCACCGCGCCGTGGCGAGGGAGCGGTAGCCGGTGTCGCGGTTCTGGCGGTTCGCGGTGCCGATCGCCGTCGGCGCCGTGATTGCGATCGCACCGGCGCCGGCAGGCCTGACACCGCACGCCTGGAACTACTTCGCGCTGTTCGTCGCCGTGATGGGCACGATCATCACGGAACCGATGGCGCCGGCGGCGCTGGGACTCGTCGGCGTTGGCATCGCGGCCGCGCTGGGGCTGGTGCGCGACACGCCGGCGCAGAACGCGCAGTGGGCGCTCAGCGGCTTCTCCAACACCACCGTGTGGCTGATCTTCGGCGGCTACATGTTCACGCTCGGCTATTCGGTGACCGGCCTCGGGCGCCGCATCGCGCTCCACCTGGTGCGCCTGCTCGGCCGGCGCACGCTGGGGCTCGGCTACGCGCTGACGCTCGCGGACCTGGCGCTGGCACCGTTCACCGCTTCGGCCGCGGCCCGCAGCGCCGGCACGGTCTATCCGGTGGTCCGGCACATTCCGGAGCTGTACGACTCGCGTCCCGACGATGGCACCGCGCGCCGCCTCGGCTCCTACCTGCTCTACACCGCCTGCGCGGCCAGCTTCGTCACCAGCAGCATGTTCCTTACGGCGCTGGCGCCGAACGTTCTGGCGGTATCGATCATCCAGCAGACCACCGGCCAGACCATCTCGTGGCTGGACTGGTTCGTCGGCTTCGCGCCGGTGGGATTCGTGCTGCTGGCGATCCTGCCGCTGCTGCTCTACGTCATCTACCCGCCGGAGATCAAAGAGGCGCCGGCCGCGCCGCGCTGGGCCGCCGACCAGCTGACGGCGATGGGCCCGATGAGCCGCAACGAGTGGGTGCTGCTGGCGCTGATCCTCGGCGCCCTGGGCATGTGGGTGGGCGCCGCGCACCACATCGAGCCGGTGGTCACCGCCATGATCGTCGTGGTGCTGATGGTGGGGCTGGGCGTGGTCTCGTGGGAGCAGATGGTGGGCCATTCCACGGCCTTCAACGTGCTGGTGTGGTTCGCCACCCTGGTCACGCTGGCGAGCGGGCTGGCCGAGACGAAGTTCGTGGACTGGCTGGCGCGCCTGCTGGCGCCGTCCTTCGTCGGCCTTGGCACCTACGCGGCGGTGGTGGCCGTGGTCGGCACCTTCTACGTGCTGCACTACTTCTTCGCCAGCATCACCGCGCACACCACCAGCCTGCTGCCGGTCTTCCTCAGCGTGGCGATTACCATTCCGGGGCCGTCCGACCGGCAGTGGGCGCTCTTCCTGTCCTACTCCTTGGGTCTGTGCGGAGCGCTGACCGCGTATGCCGCCGGCCAGAACGTCATCTATTACGGCAGCGGCTTCATCTCGCGGCGCGACTTCTGGGTGCTGGGCGCGGTGCTTGGCGTGGTGTTCATGACGGTGTATCTCGCCATCATCGTGCCGTGGCTGACGTTCCTCGGGATATGAGCAGCGGGCGACATCAATCCCGAGGTTCGCGGAGCACCAGGAATACCGCGTCGCCGTGCGCGAGCTGTGCGCCCGCTTCGGCAGCGACTACTGGCAGGGTGTGGACGAGCGCGCGGCGTATCCCGAGGCGTTCGTGGCCGCGCTGACCGACGCCGGCTGGCTGGCGGCGCTGATTCCCGAGGCCTACGGCGGGGGAGGGCTGACGCTCACCGAGGCGTCGGTGATCCTCGAGGAGATCAACCGTTCGGGCGCCAACTCCGGCGCCTGCCACGCGCAGATGTACATCATGGGTGCGCTGGTGCGGCACGGCAGCGAGGCGCAGAAGCGCCGCTATCTGCCGGAGCTGGCCGCCGGACGCCTGCGGCTGCAGTCGTTCGCCGTCACCGAGCCCACGACCGGCACCGACACCACGCAGACGCGGACCACGGCGGTGCGGCGCGGCGACCGCTACGTGGTCAACGGCCAGAAGGTGTGGATCTCGCGGGTGCAGCACTCCGACCTGATGCTGCTGCTGGCCCGCACCACGCCGCTCGAACAGGTGACGAAGAAGACCGACGGCCTGTCGATGTTCCTGGTGGACCTGCGCGGCGCCGAGGGGCGGGGCCTGACCGTGCGGCCGATCCGCAACATGGTGAACCACGAGACCAACGAGCTGTTCTTCGAGGACTTCGAGGTTCCGGCCGACGGCCTGGTGGGCGAGGAGGGCCGCGGGTTCCGCTACATCCTGGACGGCATGAACGCCGAGCGGATCCTGATTGCGGCGGAATGCATCGGCGACGGCTACTGGTTCGTGGACAAGGCGCGGCGCTACGGCGCCGACCGGGTGGTGTTCGGCCGCCCGATCGGCCAGAACCAGGGCGTGCAGTTCCCGCTGGCGCGCGCCTATGCCAACGTGCGCGCCGCCGACCTGATGCGCTACGAGGCGGCGCGGCTGTTCGATGCCGGCCAGCCGGTGGGCGCCGAGGCCAACATGGCCAAGCTGCTTGCCGCCGACGCCTCGTGGGAAGCCGCCAACGTCTGCCTGCAGACCTTTGGCGGCTTCGGCTTCGCCGCGGAGTACGACGTCGAGCGCAAGTTCAGGGAAACGCGTCTCTATCAGGTCGCTCCGGTGTCCACCAACCTCATCCTGTCCTACATCGGCGAGCACGTGCTCGGCCTGCCGAGGTCGTTCTAAAGAGCGAGTAGGCTCCGGGCTCCGGGCTCCGGGCTCCAGGACCAGGCCGGAAGCCGGAAGCCGGAAGCCTAGGACGGGCGTATGATGCCTACCGCCAACCAAGGAGAATCCCATGTTGCATCTGCTTGCGAAGAACTGGTGGGTGTTCGTCATCCGTGGGATCCTCGCCATCCTCTTCGGCATCGGCGCGTTCGTTGTGCCCGGCGTGACGCTCGCAGCACTGGTCATCATGTATGGCGCGTACGTGGTCGCGGACGGAATCATCGCGGCGGTGGCGGCCTTTGGCTCGCGACGGGCGGGAGATGGGTTTCCGTGGTCTGTCTTGATCGTCGGCGTGGCCGGCATTCTCGCGGGTCTGGTGACTTTCATCTATCCTGGTCTGACCGCCCTCGTGTTGCTGTACCTGATCGGCGCGTGGCACATCGTCCGCGGCGCGTTCGAGATCGTTACGGCGATCCGCCTCCGGCAGGAAATCCAGGGTGAGGGCTGGCTCATCCTGGGCGGCATCGCGTCGGTGGTCTTCGGGCTGTTCCTCTACGCACGCCCCGGCGCCGGTGCGGTGGCGCTGCTCTGGCTGATCGGCGCCTTTGCGATCGCGTTCGGCATCATCGAGATTCTCCTGGCCTTCAAGTTGAAGAAGTTCGCGCCGCTTCGGGCGTGAACCAACGGGCCGGATGTGAATCCGGCCCGTTCAGGCCTGAAGCCTGGAGCCCGGAGCCCGCGGCCTACCAGGTAAACTCCGCGCTGAAGCGCGCGAGCCGGCCCGTCAACACCGAGTTGGCCTGCAACCAGGGCCCGTTCGGGACGAACGTCTGGTTGTAGGTCAGCACCGCGCTCGCGTTCATCACGTTGTAGAGATCGACCGAGAGGGTCGAGCGGGTCGAGCCGAACCGCAGGATCTTGGCCACCCTGAGGTCGAACTGGTTGACGCGATCGCCGTAGAGCGATCCGGGCTCGATCAGGTTGATCGACACGTTGGGCACGTTCCCGGACGGCGGACGGCCGAGGGTTTGCGCGATCACCGCGGCCGGCACGTTGTAGTTGGCCGCCAGCAGCACGCCCGGCTTGCTTTGGAACACGGCGCTGACCTGGGTCTCGATCTTCGGGATCAGGTAGGAGCCGAGGCCCCGGAGCTGCGTCAGCCAGCCGTACGCCACGTGGCAGTAGGGACTCGTGGTGCTGACGGTGGAGCCCACCAGCCCGGCGCCGATGCCGACATTCAGCTCAGGCAGATTGGCCCGGACGTCGCAGTTATCGGCGACGTTCTGCCCGGTGCTGGTGCCGCCCTGGAACGTGATGCCGTTGCCAGTTCGCAGGTTCAACGTGACGTCGAAGCCGTTGAAGTACTGATACCACTCGCCGTACTTCTCGCCGAGCGTCGCCAGGTTGTCGACCTGTCCGGCCTTCGCCGGCACGACGTCGTAGAGGCCGGAGATGGTGTAGCCGCCGCCGCCCGGCAGACGCGGATCTTGCGGCGCGGTGATGCTGTACGGCGTCAGGTCGCTGTTCTGCAGCGCCAGGTTGTCGTTGAGGGTGAAGCCGTCGAACCACCGCCGGTAGTACCCGACCTCGATCGACATCCGGGCCATCAGCTGCTGCTGCACGGAGAGGCCAAAGCTCCAGTCCGACGCCCGGACACCCCACCCGTCGAGCAGGTCCGGATCGTAGTTGCCGGTCAGGACCGGCTGGCCGAACCGGGTATTCGACAGCTGTCCGCAGAAGTCGGTGCCGCCCCCGCCGTTGACCGCCGCGGGATTGCCGTGCGCCAGCGGGTTGCTGAAGTCGCAGTCGGGGACCAGGTCGGCGTCGGCGTCGATCCAGGTCCTGGAGACGCCCTGCACGCCGAAGGGGCCGGTCGAGGTCGGCACGCGCAGGGTGGGATTCGAGTTGGCATACGTCAACTGACACGCCGACACCTTCGAGGTACCTCCCGAAGTTCATCTTGACAGCCGTCTTGCCGGTGCCGAAGACGTCCCACGCCACGCCCATCCGCGGCGTGATGTCCTTGTAGCTGTCGACGCCCTTGGTCTCCGGGAAGTCGTAGGCCACCGGCAGGAACCGGGTCGGCCCGATCTTCTGCGCCGGGAACCAGCTGCGCGCGACGTCGAATCGCAGCGCGCCCTGCAGCGTCAGCCGGCGCATCGTCCACTGCTCCTGGGCGAAGATCGCGTCCCAGCCGGCACGCGCGTCGTTGATCCACGGCGAGATGACCTGGGTGAGCTGGTTGGGGATGCCGTTGTTGAACCGGTAGTACAGGTTCTGGTTGTTCGAGGACCACGTGCGGTCGTCGGTCATCAGCGTGCCCTGATAGCCGACTTTGACGCTGTGGGTGCCGGTGACGTAGGCGGCCGATCCCTTCCAGGTGTAGGAGCCGGTGCGGTTGTCGCCCCAATCCTGCGAGCGGTAGACCAGGTTGGCGCGGCCGCCGTTGTTGGCGCAGCCCGCCGCGCACTGTTCCGTGATGCGGATCAGATCGCGCGTGGGGTTCGGATCCCGCTCGAAGTTGCCCCAGCCGTAATAGGTGCCGCCGAAGCCGGCATCGAACAGCAGGCGGTTGGTCAGCGGCGACGTCCACGTGACCTGCGGCACGCGCAGCGGCAGCGTCTGCCCGGGCCCGATCGCCTCGGGCGAGGCGACCGGCGGCGTGGTGATGCCGATGGTCGCGCCCTCGCACTTCCGGCACACCCACTGCTCGTCCCAGTAGCCGCCGATCTTGTTGCGGGGCGTGGCCTGCCAGGTCAAACGCCCGCTGATGTTCTCCCAGGTGCGATCGGAGAAGCCGGGATCGCTGACGCCCGGGCCCCCTCGATACAGCCACTGCGAGGCATCGCCGGCGTTCAGGTTGAAGAACATGTTGGCGTTCACGCGCGTGCTGCCCTGGGTTCGCCCGGTCGCGAAGTACCACAGCTTGTCCTTCAGGATCGGCCCGCCCACGGCGCCGTTGATGTCGTAGATCTTCGTCAGCGGCGTCGGCGCCCCCACGCCGGTGCCGGCCGTGTTGTCGGCCTGCAGGGGCTCGCCGCTGCCGCTGTAGAACGCGGACCCGTGCAGCGTGTTGCCGCCCGTCTTGGGCACGATGTTCATGACCAGACCGGCGGTCTCGGACTCACCCAGCCCACCCGACGTCGTGAACGAGATCTCCTCGGAGTTGCCCACGTCCACCGAAAAGCCGGGCGGCTGATTGCCGCCGGGGGGATTGCCGATGTTGAGCCCGTCTATCGTCATGCGGCCTTCGTTGTTGCGGCCGCCATGAATGGGAAACTGGGTGGTCGCCGTGCCGGTGGCGACGTCGTTGGTGTTGGTCACCACACCGGGCACCACGACCACGAGCGCGTTGTAGCTGCGCACGGTCGGAATCGCCTTCAGGACGTCGTTGTTCAACACCGTCTGCCGCCGGGCGCTCTGGACGTCCACGATCGGGCTTTCACCCGTGACGGTGACCGTTTCCTCGAGGGCGCCGACGCGCATCTCGGCGTTGATGGTGGCCGTGAACGACCCCGTCAGCTCCACGCCTTCGCGCTCGAAGGTGCTGAACCCGGTCAGCGAGAAGCTGACCTTGTAGACGCCGGGCCGCAGGTCTTCGACGCGGTATTGTCCGTTGCTGTCGCTGATGGTCGTCCGGACCTTCTCGATGAGCGCCGGGCTGCTGGCCTCGACGGTGACACCGGGAAGAACGGCCCCGGACGTGTCTCTCACGAAACCTGCGATGACTGCCTGTGCATAGACCCCGGTTGGGATGAGGATGATTGACGCGAGGAGTGCCAGCGTCTGTACGCCTGAGCGCATGATCCACCTCTCATTTGGTTGTGTTCGGCCAGAGCCGAGTCCCCCGGAACCGTTTTCAGCTACCTAGATTAGCTACCTCCTCCGCCACGTCAGGAATACGCGCCCCGCATGAATCCGCCTCACCCTTGACGGCTGGCACACCCTACTCCCATGGGTCGCACGAATCAAGGGGCATCGGCAGCCGCCGGATCCGTGCGCGCCGGCGCCGACGACGACAGGATCTCCGTCAGCCGCTCCATGCTGGCCGGCTTGGTCACGTGATGATCGAAGCCGGCGTCCGCGACTGCTTGCTTGGCCTGCTGCTGCCCCCAGCCCGTCAGCGCCACCAGCGTCATCGCCTCGCCGGGGTGCCGGCGCCTCGCCTCGCGCGCGACCTCGAACCCGTCCATCCCCGGCATGCCGAGATCCACGAACACGATCGACGGCTGGTGCTCGGCGATCTCGCCAGCGCATCGCGGCCGGTATACGTCACGTGTACCTCCGCCTCCAGCATCGACAGCAACGTGCCCAGGCTGTCGGCGGCGTCGTGGTTGTCGTCCACGACGACGATCCGGTGGGCGGACAGATCGACCGCGACCGGCGCCTCGGGCTTCGGCACGGCCGGCTGCACCGGCATCAGCGGCAACGCACCGAGAAGGTTGCGCCCTTGCCCACGCCCTCGCTGGCGGCTGCCACCTGGCCGCCGTGCGCCTCGACCAGCGTCCGCACCAGGGTCAGGCCGATGCCCAACCCGGTCTGGAACTGGCCGTCGGGCAGCAGCGGGCCCTGCGTGAACAAGTCGAAGATGCGCGGCAGCATCTTCGGCGGGATACCCATGCCGGTGTCCGTCACCGTGACGACAGCCTGGCCG
The DNA here is from genome assembly GCA_963713655.1 of uncultured Acidobacteriota bacterium. Classification (GTDB taxonomy): domain Bacteria; phylum Acidobacteriota; class Vicinamibacteria; order Vicinamibacterales; family UBA2999; genus CAWEBF01. Next base: position 9,891 of record CAVQMT010000038.1, on the reverse strand, counting down.
CCCTCGCGCGCGGCGTTGATCGCGATCGATCCGTCCTCGGGCGTGTACTTGGCCGCATTGCGCAGCAGGTTGGTGAACACCTGCACCAGCCGCACCGGGTCGCCGTACATCGGCAGCGGCTCCGCCGTGATGTCCACCGTCACTGTCTGCTGGCCGGCCCGGAACGTCGGCGCGCAAGCTTCGATCGCCGTGCGCAGGATCGGCGCCAGATCCGACGGTTCGCGCCGCAGTTCGATCTTGCCGAGCGTGATCCGCGACACCTCCAGCAGATCCTCGACCAGCCGAATCATGTGCTGGACCTGCCGCTCCATGACCTCACGGGCACGGGTGGCCCGTCCATCGACGGCTCCCGAGAGGCGAAGCACCTCGAGCCCCGCGGCAATCGGCGCCAGCGGATTCCGCAATTCGTGCGCCAGGGCAGCCAGGAACTCGTTCTTGCGCCGGTCGTCCTCTTCCAGTTCTTCCACCGCCATATGGCGGTCGGTGATGTCCACCAGGAAGATCACGGCTTCGGCCTCGTTCAGCCGGGTGCCGGTGACAAGCGCCCACCACGGGGCGCCACCGGGGCGCCGGCACTCGAGCTCGTACGGCACCAGGCGGCCGCTGCCGCGCAGTTCCTCGAGCGCGCTGACGAAGTCGGCCCGCTTCTCGGGTGCCGCCAGGTCTTCCCAGCGCAGGTTGCCAGCCGCCAGGTCCTCCCTGGACAGACCGCTGAGCCGAAAGAACGCCTCGTTCGTCCTGGTGACGAGGCCGCCGGTGCCGATGAACAACACGCCGACCGTGTCCACTTCCAGCGCCCGTCTCAGCCGTCGCTCCGACTCCGCCAGCTGCACCGCAGCCAGCTTGCGCTCCGTGACGTCCACGAAGGTCAGCACCACGCCGTCGATCCTGTCTTCCGACGTGCGGTAGGGCGCCATGCGCATCAACTGCCAGCGGCCGTCGCGCGTGAACACCTCGCGCTCCACTCGCTCCAGCCGGTCGAGCACGCGCTCCACGTCCTTGGACAGATCCGGCGTCTTCCAGATGGCTGCTGATGTCCTGCAGGGGCCGGCCCCGATCGCTGGGGATCAGCCGGAAGATGTCCCGCGCCCGCGGCGTGAACAGCTTGATGCGTCCGGACCGGTCCAGGAACACGGTGCCGAAGTCCGTCGAGTTGATCAGGTTCTGGATGTCGTTGGCGGCCTGGGCGTGCTCATCGATCTTGACCTTCAGCTCCTGGTTGACGGTCCGCAGCTCCTCGTTCACCGACTGCAGTTCTTCCTTGCTGGTCTCCAGCTCTTCCGTCGCCGACCGCAGCTCCTCGTTGATCGCCTGCAACTCCTCGTTCGAGGCCTTCAGCTCTTCGGCCTGGGTTTTGTACTGCTCGATGGTGTTGCGCAGTTGACTCTTGACCCGGACCAGCTCGTCCTCGAGATGCTGGGCTGACTCGCTGGTCGAGACCACCATCGTCGGCGGCTCGTCTGGCTCGGCCGCCTCCCCGGTTTCCTCGAACAACACCAGGAAGAAACCGCGCGCCGGGTCGTCGTCTCGCAGCACCGGCCGCACGATCAGGTTGACCGTCATCACGCGGCCGTCGTCTGATCGGACGTGCAGGCCCGAGATCTTCACCTTGGTGCGGTGCTGGGCGGCCTGGTGCAGCGCCGTGCGCAGCTCGATCCGCATCTCCGGCCGCACCACCCTGATCAGGTTGTGGGACGGCTCACCACCGGGGAACTCCAGCATCCGCGACGCGCGCTCAGACACGTGCACGATCTCGTACTCGTCGTTGACGACGATCGACGGCGGCGCGTACTCCTCCAGCAGGCGCTGGTGCAGAGTCGGATGGGATCAGGCGTTCGCGCGCGCGGACCTCGGGCGGCGGCTCGGGCGCATGCAGCCGTGGCATGCCACGGGAGTAGGTCAGCGGCGGAACCTGCAGGCCAAGCCGCATGGCCCCACCGCGACTCTGGTAGATGTGCGCGTCCTTGTTCACGGCCGCGAACAGGTCGCTCGAACCCTCCATCGATTCGGACGAGCCGACAAACAGGTAGCCGTTCGGGTTGAGCGCGAAGTGCAGTACCTCCATCACCCGTTCCTGCGCGGTGTGATTGAGGTAGATGAGGAGGTTGCGGCACGACACCAGGTCGAGATGCGAGAACGGCGGATCCTTCACCAGGTTGTGGTGCGCGAACAGCACCATTTCCCGTAAGTCCTTGCGGACGCGGTAGAACTCGCCCTCCTTGCTGAAGAACCGCTGTAGACGCTCCGGCGAGACGTCGACCGCGTCGTTGATCGCTGTAGCGGCCTTCACGCGCGAGCGCGACGGCCTGCTCGTCGATGTCGGTCGCGAAAATCTGCGCGGTCGGCGCCTCGGAAATCGCCGCGGCGTGCTCCGACAGCAGCATGGCCAGCGAATACGCCTCCTCTCCGGTGGCGCACCCGGGGACCCACACACGTACCTGATCCTTCGCGCTCTTGCCCTCGAACAGCTTTGGGATCACCTGCTGCGCCAGGGCCTTGAAGGCGGCATCGTCGCGGAAGAACTGCGTCACGCTGATGAGCAGATCCTTCAACAACGCCTGCGCCTCTTCCGGGTGCTCACGGATGAACTCCGCGTAGTTGGCCAGGTCGGGGACCTGGCGGACGCCGAGGCGCCGTTCCACCCGCCGCAGCACGGTGCCGCGCTTGTAGTTGGAGAAGTCGTGGCCGGTCCTGACGCGCAGCTCGCGTGAACACCTGGTGCAGCGCGCGTTCGTCCGGCGCGTCCCGATCCTGCGGCGCTTCCGGAAGGCGCACCGTCTGCATGCGGTCACGGAACGCAATCAGCCGCCCCGGCATCGCCGCGACCGGCAGCACGTCGTCGGCCAGCGCCGTGCGCCACGGCGTTGCGCGGCATGTCGTCGTGCTCGGCCTCCACCGGGTCCTGCACCAGGCATGTCCCGCCGCGCTCCTTGATGCGCTTCAAGCCCATCGAGCCGTCGGCGCCCGTGCCCGACAGCACGATGCACACGGCGCGCTCGCCGCGTGCCTCGGCGAGCGTCCGAAAGAAGATGTCGATCGGCGCGCGCCGCTCTTCCACGCGTGTCGCCGGCGACTGGACCAGCCAGCCGTCGTCCATCGTCAGGCTCTGACGGGGCGAGACCACGTAGACGTGGTTGGGCTCGACCCGGACCCGATCCTGAACCGTGGTCACCGGGATCTTCGACGAACGTTGCAGCACTTCCGAGAGGTGGCTGTCGTACTCGGGCGAGAGATGCAGGATGGTCACGAAGGCCATGCCGCTGTCGGCGGGCACCTGCTCGAAGAACGAGCGACAGGCATTCACGCCACCGGCGGAGGCCCCAATCCCAACCACGAGGAAATCGTTACTGCTCACGCACTGGGAAGAGCGCATTTTGTCACGGGCTGAACCCTGGCGCGGGATGTTCTGACGTCTCACTTGGACAGGCGTATAGTGGCACCAGACTCCACGGAGGTGCCACATGCTCGAGCTTGTTCGTGGTCAGTGGAAGGAACTCACCAGCATCGTCGATCGGTTCTCGATCATGGCGATGGAAGGTCTGCTGCTCGTGCCCCTGGTCATGGCCGCGCTGTTCTATCCCGTGGAGGTGCTCGTCGGCACCGGCGTGGTGCTGCTGGTGTGCCTGGCGATGTTCGAGGTGATCCTCTACGTGCGGCACCACCCGCGTCACTGACTACAATAGCCGGCGATGAGCCAGGCTTCCGGGCGGTCGGTCCGCAGCATGCTGTTCGTGCCGGGTTCCCGGCCCGACATGATGGCGAAGGCCGCGGCCACCCCGGCCGATGCGGTGTGCCTGGATCTCGAGGATTCGGTCACGCCGGACGACAAGCCCGCCAGCCGTGGCCGTGTGGTCCAGGCGCTGCGCGAGCTCGACTTCGGCGCGCGCATGCGGCTGGTGCGCATCAACGGCCTCGACACGCCGTTCGCCTACCGCGATCTGGTCGAGGTCGTGGAGGGGGCGGGGGCGCGGATCGACGCCGTGATGGTGCCCAAGGTCGGTGCGGCTCGCGACGTCTGGTTCGTGGACACGCTGCTCTCGCAACTCGAGGCCCACACCGGCCGCACGTCGCCCATCGGCATCGAGGCACAGATTGAAAGCGCCAGCGGCTACGTCGAGCTGAAGGAGATCGCGGCCGCCGCGCCCCGGCTGCGGTCGCTCATCTTCGGCCCCGGAGACTTCGCGGCGTCGATGCGGATGCCGTCAACCGGCATCGGCGAGTTCGACGCCAACGACGAACTGTATCCGGGTCACCGCTGGCACGCAGTGATGCTGGGGATCGTGGCGGCCGCGCGTGCCAACGGGCTGCGCGCTGTAGACGGGCCGTACGGGCAGTACAAGGATGCCGCGGGGTTCGAGCGCTCATGCCGGATCGCGCGGGCGCTGGGCTTCGACTGCAAGCAGTGCATTCACCCGTCGCAGCTGGCGACCACGAATGCCGTGTTCTCGCCGTCGGCGGACGAGGTCGCGTACGCCACGGCGGTAGTGCACGCCGTCAACCAGGCGGCGGCGGCGGGAAAGGGCGCCGCCGTGCACGCCGGCAAGATGATAGACGCGGCCAGCCTGCGGATGGCCCAGACGATCCTCGATCGGGTGGAGCGACAATGACGAGCAACCGGCGTGTCGTGCTTTCACTCCTGCCGCTGGTGTGCCTGCTGGGGGTTTCGATCGGGGGCCAGCAGGCCCGCACTCCCTGGGGCGACCCCGACCTGCAGGGCGTCTTCACCACCGACGACGAGCTGGGCGTGCCGTTCGAGCGCCCGCCGCAGTTCGGCGCGCGCGCCGTCGTCACCGACGAGGAGTTCAACGCCCGCCTGACGCAGGCGCAGCGGCAGTCGGTTCAGGACGCAGAGGCGTTCGTGGCCGAGCGCCCGGCTGGTCGCGGCGGCGGCGACGGCACCGGGCCGCCGGCGCATTGGCTGGAGCGCGGACGCCCGTCGCGGCGCACGTCGGTCGTGACCGATCCTCCCGACGGCCGCATCCCGTTCCTCAACGACGAGGCGCGCAAGCGCAGCACGGTCGCCGTGAACGCGCGTACCACGGGCAACAAGCCGTTCGACGGGCCGCAGGCGCTCGACTGGTACGACCGCTGCATCACGCGCGGCCTGCCGCACGTGATCTTTCCGACCATCTACAACAACACCTCCGAGATCGTGCAGGGCCCGGGTTATGTCGCCATCCGCTACGAGATGATCCACGACGCGCGGGTGATCCCGCTCGACGGCCGCGCGCCGCTGCCGTCGAGCATGCGGCAGTACTTCGGGGATTCACGCGGCCGTTGGGATGGCGACACGCTGGTAGTGGAGGTGGCCAACTTTCCCGCGCACATGGTGAACTACCGCGGCGCCACGGCGAGGCTGACGCTGGTGGAGCGTTTCCGGCGAACCGCAGCCGACACCGTGCGCTACGAGGTCACCGTGTCGGACCCGGCCACATTTGCGCGACCGTGGACGGCCGCTCTCGATCTCAAGACCAGCCCGCGGGTGTCGGATGTGTTCGAATACGCCTGCCACGAAGGCAACTACGCGATGCGGAATATCTTCAGCGGGGCACGCACCGCGGAGGCCGCAGGCGCGACCGTAGACCGTACAACTGGAGCCCGGAGCGGAGCCGAGCCTGAATGTGAGGATTCTATGAGACTGTTTTTGTGCTCCGTCGTGCTGCTCGGCGGCTCGGCCTCCTGGCTGTTCGGCGCCCAGCAGCCAGCGGCGACGCCGCCGGCGACGTTCGATCCCAGCAACTTCGTCGGGCTGGTGACGCCGCACACGACCACCGACTTCCGGACCAACCGATACACCTTCTCGCCTGGTGCACGGACCAATTGGCACAGCCACAGCGAGGGCCAGGTCCTGTTCGCGGAAAAGGGTCGCATGCGGACGCAGGAGCAGGGCAAGGCCCTGCAGGAGTTCCCCCAGGGGACTACGCTGCGCGTCGAGCGGCAGATCGTGCACTGGCACGGGGCGCTGCCGGACGAGCCGCTGACGCAGATCTCGCTCAGCTTCGGCCCGACCAACTGGATGGCCAAGGTGACCGATCAGGAGTACGCCGCGAAGCGCTAGGGTTCGCTTTTCGCAATGACCCTCGGGCTTCAGTGCCGGACGATGAGGGTGCGGCCGAAGGCGCGCTCGAATCGCCTGTCGAGGTCCTTGGCGAGCCACGAGGGCAGCGAGGGCACCGAAAGCGATGACGTCGCGGCCGATCGTGCAGTCGATGGCTATCGGGCGGCCCGGCGGACACCTGGCCTCGATTTCGTCGGCCAGCGCCAGGATGATCGCCGCTCGATCGAGCAGGCCCCGTCCGGGCGACTCGCCGGAAAGCGCCAGCGGCAGCACCTTGGAGTGCCGGTCGCCGGCGCGGCGCAGGATGGCCGACACCAGCACCAGTTCGGCGTGCGCGAAGCCGGTCAGCTCGGTATGCAGAAAGATGTCGGCCACGTGCTCGTGGCGGTCCACCACGTCGAAGCTGCGGCCGATGTCCAGCACGCGCGCGGCGTGATCCACCGCCTGGACCACGCGTGCCGGCGCTTTCGGCTCCAGCGCTCGGAGCAACGCCGCGGCCGTGTCGCGCCGGCGTGCCGCGGCGCCCCGCCGCCAGCCGTCGAACCGCGACACCAGCGAGACCAGGGACGCCTCCTTGACCATCTCGGGTGAGCCGATCGCCATCTTCAGGAGCCCGAGCGCGATGCCCTCGCGCACACCCTGGCCCGAGACGAGAATCTCGCCGGCGCCAAGGGCCTCGGCCAGTATCTCGATGGCGATGGCACCGCCGACGATGGAGTCGGCCCGCTCTGCGCTGAGGCCCGCGATCTCATCTCGGGCCTTTTCCCTGCTGGCCGCCAGGCGATCGACGATCCCGGACAGGCGATCCGCTGCCAGTTCGTAGCCGTGCAGGCCGCTGATCGGGTATTGCCGCCGCACGTGATCGATCTTGGCCAGATTGCGCAGCGTGCCTCCGGTTCCGACCAGCCGTTCACCGGAAGCCAGTTTCGCCACCCGTGCCTTGTCCAGTGTCCGGCGAACGTGATCGCGCAGACGTCTGAGCTGTTTGGCCGTCGGCGGATCCGATTCGAGAAAGGTCTGGCTGAGACGCAGTGCGCCGAGCGGCAGGCTGACGCTCTTGCCGAGCCTGCGGTGCGCGAACCGCGACACCTGCATGCTGCCGCCCCCGAGATCGAACAACACGCCGTTCGAAACCGCCAGACCCCTGACGGCGCCGGTGAAGCCGTAGCGTGCTTCGTCCTGGCCGCCAATGATCTCGATTCGAATCCCCAGCTCCCGTGCCAGCCGTTCGACGAACAACTCGCCGTTGCGGGCGTCGCGCATGGCGGCCGTGGCCACGGCGACGATGCGCGATGCGCCCATGCCGGCGGCGATAGCCTGGAAGTCGCGCACGGCCTCGGTGGTCCGCGCCATGGTCATGTCGCTCAGCTTCCCCAGCGTGTCCACGTCGCTTACCAGCCGTAGGGACGCCCGCGAGCCGCCCAGCAGGCGGAGGTGGCTCGACGCATCGCGCGCATAGACCATCACCCGGCCCGAGTTCGAGCCGATGTCGACGACGGCAACCGGCTGGCCAAGGCGGGGAGCCGCGGTGCCACGCAAGGCCGCCGAGGTCCCCGCGCGACGGCGGGTCGCTACTGCTTGCCGAAACGCTGGTTCTCCAGGCACACGAACTCCAGCAGCTCCTCGTCCAGCATCAGCTGCTGGTTGACGCGCACCGTGAACGGGCGCGTGTATATCTTCTTGTCCTCGATGGTGACGTCGATTTCCATGCGCCCGTAGGTCGGACGGCGGAACCGCTCGGTCACCTTGCCGGCATCCGAGAGCGGGCTGCCGATGATGTCCAGCCAGCCATCGTCCTTGAACTGCACGGTTTCCACCACCAGCGTGTCGCCCTCCCAGCGGCCCACCGAGTAGCCGTTGTACCAGGGCTGCGGATCGTCGGTGGGGAGGCCGCGGCCGTCGGTGAAGATCTCGCGCCGCTCGGAGCTGGCCTCGTAGAGGATCACCAGCTCGCGCGGCGTCTGGATGAACTTGCGGGGCGCGCCCTGCGTGTGCAGCTGCACGATGCCCATCGGCAGGCAGTGTGCCTCGGGGTTGTCCTTGCTGTTGCCGGCGACGCGCACCTTGAGGATCTCGCGCCCCTCGGGCGTGAGCGGCAATCCTTCTTTGATGTTCTGCGCGACGTCACGGAAGCCGGCGACGGGAGGCCCGCCGGGCGGAGGCGCGGCTGTGCCGCCGGGGCCACCCGCCCCGACGCCCCGCCACAGTCCCGACAGGTCCGGCTTCCCATCGGCGGTGCGGGGCGCGGGCGCGGCCAGGTTGAGTTCGCCGTTGGGCAGCCGCGGCACGCCCGGGGTTGGATACCGCGTCCACTGCGCCGAGAGCGCCGGCCCCGTCAGAGCCACGACCGCCGCCAGCACCGTCATACGACCCGCCACGCTCATGCGCCCTCCGTCTGGAAACCAGCGTATTATGCTGGCGAAGCTGGCTTTGTCATCGAAGAAACCGGTGGCGCAGCTTCGCCAGAGAGCAGTGTCTCTTTGCCCCGCTCGGCGGGGCGGGGCATCATCTCGGCAGCATGGAGGCGCGATGACGCGACGGTTCTTCGTTCTCAGCGTTCTTGGTCTCGGCGCGCTGGCCGCGGTCGCGTCCGTTCGCGCCCATCACTCCTTCGCGGCCGAGTTCGACCGCGAGCGGACGATCACCGTCACCGGGACGATGCAGCGGCTGGAGTGGACCAATCCGCACGCCCGGATCTACGTGCAGGGCAAGGACGAGACCGGCAAGGACCAGCTGTGGGACTTCGAGCTGGGGCCGCCCAACGGCCTGATGCGCAACGGCTGGCGCCGTGACTCGCTGAAGCAGGGCCACCAGATTACGGTCAGCGGTTTCCGCTCCAAGACCTCGGACCACATCGCCAACGCGCGCACCGTGAAGCTGGCCGACGGCCGCCAGGTGTTTGCCGGCTCATCGTTCGAGACCGGAGAACCGGCGTCCGCGAAGTAGCTTCGGTATCGACCCAAGCAGGAGGGATTCGCTCCAATGGATATGAACGCTCTCACCAGGGCGCGCTTGCGACCTTGGTCGCGGCGGCGTGGAAGGTGGCCGGGGCGATCGTGCTCTGGCTGGCCGGGCGCTGGCTGATTGGGCTCGCGGCCTCGATGCTCGGGAAGGCGCTGGGTCGTCAGCAGTTCGACGTGACCTTGGCCTCCTACCTGCGCACCGGCCTGAAGGTGCTGCTGAACGTCGCCCTGGTGGTCGCCATCCTCGGCTTCTTCGGCGTCGAAACCACCTCGTTCGCCGCGCTGCTGGCGGCCGGCGGCGTCGCGATTGGCGTGGCGTGGGGTGGCTTGCTGGCGAACTTCGCGGCCGGCGCGTTTCTCGTCGTCCTGCGGCCCTTCAAGGTCGGCGACTTCGTCACCGCCGGCGGCGTGACCGGGACCGTGAATGCCATCGGACTGTTCGGCACCACCATCAACACGCCCGACAACGTGCTGACGATTGTCGGCAACAACAAGGTGTTCTCCGACACGATCCAGAACTTCTCAGCCAACCCCTACCGGCGCGTCGACCTGACGGTGCCGATCAGCAACGACGTCGATCACCACCAGGCCATCCGGCTGCTGAAGGAGGGACTCGCGCGGGTGCCGAACGTCCTGGCGACCCCGCGCCCGAGGTGGACGTGTTGCAGTTCACGCCGGCGGGTCCGCAGTTGTGTGTTCGCCCGTACTGCGAGAACCGCCACTATTGGCAGGTGTATTTCGACGCCAACCGCCTGATTCGCGAATCGTTCGGCGAGGCCGGCTTTCCCACGCCGATGCCGGGCTATTCCGTCAGCGGAACCTTGCGCCGCCGCTCGACCCGCTCTCCCATTGAACGGAGAGCCGGTCGGC
>CAVQMT010000037.1:0-19930 GCA_963713655.1 uncultured Acidobacteriota bacterium | reverse complement strand
GACGTGGCCACTCGAGCCGGCGCCGCGAGCCAGGGCTCTAGGCGTCTTGAACGGTCAGAGAAGGCGGAGCCTCGCTAGCGCGTAGCCGAGCGCGGCCCAGATCGCCAGCGCTCCTGGCGCATCGGATCGTTGACGACGCGGCTCTCGTTGTCGAACACCATCGTCGCGCGCTCGCGTCGCGTTGAACGGCGTCCACTCCGGCAGGCTGGCGTGCTCGGGTTGCCGCTGCGCGCGAACGCGATCCACGCGTCGCTCACCTTGTCGGCCGCGCCTGCGCCGTCGGCGCGTCATCGGTCAGCGCGGCGCGCTTCACGTTGTCGAACGCGAACGGGATCTCGATCGTGTGCGGCGACTTGAACTTGCCGCCGTCGACCGGCGTCTCCCAGCGGCAGTCGTAGATCCATAGTCCCTGCGCCAGGCGCCGCCCGCCGTTCGGCGATCTGCATCGCCGGACCGCTGTAGCGATGATCGCTGGCGATCAGGAAGTAGAGGTCGGACGGCGTAGCGTCCGGGTTGGTCTTGCGGTACGTGGTCAGCACCGGTCCGCGTGCTCGCCCAGCAGCGTGCCGATCCGCGCCTTCAGGCTGGCCTCGTCCGAGCGAGAACAGCGCCGGCGCGGCGCTGGACGTCAGCTCCGTCGCGCGGACCCGAGCATCAGCGGCACCGACGGAGACACGGTGGACGCCGTGGGGTGGAACGGATGCTGCGCCACGTGCACGCCATCCACGGTGGGCGAGAAGCCCATCGTCATCTGGTCCACGTTCATCTGGCGCATGGTGGCGAAGTAGGCGCCCATGATCTTCTCGGCCGGCAGCGTCTGCAGCTCGCGCACGTTGGCCGCGGCTGACGCCGAGCGTCTTCATCAGCTCCGCGGCGACGCGCGCCGCCTGGTCGCGCTCCACCAGCTTCAGCGTGGCGCCGCTTTCGATGATCGCGCGGTGGAAGAGGCCCTTCGCCGCGGGCATCGCCAGCAGCGTCGCCACCTTGCGGCCGCCGCCCGACTGGCCGAACACGGTGACGTTGCCGGCGTCGCCGCCGAAGCGGCCGATGTTGTCGCGCACCCACTTCAGCGCGTGCACGATGTCCAGCATGCCGGCGTCGCCCGACCCTGCGAACTCGGCGCCGCCCGCCTCCTCGAGGAACGTGAAGCCCATCACGTTGAGGCGGTGGTTCAGCGTCACCACCACCACGTCGCCGCGCCGCGCCAGGGCCTCGCCCTCGGTAATCGGCGAGGAGCCGGAGCCGGTGGCGAAGCCGCCGCCGTGGCACCACACCATCACCGGCCGCTTGCGGTTGTCGCCCAGCGCCGGCGTCCACACGTTCAGGACCAGGCAGTCTTCGCTTTCCTGGCGCATGCCGGCGCCGGCCACCGCCAGATCCGATGTGTTTGGCGCCGTGCCCGGCTGGCGCTGCGGTGCGCTGGGCCCATAGGCCAGCGCGTCGCGCACGCCGGTCCACTTGGCCGGATCCATCGGCGGCTTGAAGCGATTGCGGCCCGCGGTGCTGGCGCCGTAGGGGATGGCCTTGAACGTCTTGATGCCGTCCACGTCCACGCCGCGGATACGGCCGAAAGCCGTCTCGGCCTCGACCGGCGTCTCAGCCGCCCACGCCCGCGCTGGAAGGAACCCAGCAGCGGCGAGCGTCGCCGCACTCTGGAACACGAACTGCCGACGAGTCTGTGTCATGACGTCCCCCTCAGTTCCGCACCTCGAGGCCTGTAGCCCGGAGCCCGTGAGCCCGGAGCCTGATGCTACTGCCGCCCGCCTTCCGCCTTCTCCTGCTCGCGCGCGCGCTCGGCGGCCGATAGCGCGCCGAATCGCGTGCCCTTGGCCGTCACGGCCGACGTCACGTAGCCGCCCTCGGAGCCGTCCTTGAGCGGAGCGACGTTCACCGTGATCGTGTCGCCCACCTGGATCATCTTGTCGCGGTAGCCGGCGCGATACATGTTGTTGGTGCTGTGGCCCTCCAGCTCGATGTCGCGCGTGCCCTTGGCGTCGGTGACGCGCAGGATCAGCCGCATGTGCGGGTTGATCGCCTCGAACTTGATCACCACGCCCTTGATCGGCACCGACTTGGCGAAGTCGAACTGGATCGCCGAATGATGCGCCGACGCCGGCACGCTGACGAGCGCGCCGCAGAGGGCCACCAGAACCGCGAGCACTGCCTTCCTCATCGCTTTTTCTCCAGCTCCTCGAGTCGTTTGCGCCAGCCTTCCTCGGCGCACTCGTAGGGCAGCAGGTGGCCGTTCGGCACCTGTTGCCATTTCTTCTCGACCTTCACCGGCTGCGTATAGAACACCGGATCGGTCAGCGTCATCTCGGCCGTGAGCACCTTCACGCCGTTCGGCCCGGTGCTCATCCGGTAGCGTTCGACGATCTTTGCCTGGTCGCTGTGCGCGTACTGCTGATCCACCTGCTCCACGAGGTGCGTCGTCTCGATCACCAGCGTGTCGCCTTCCCAGCGGCCGCTCGAGTGGCCGTTGCGGCCGGGGATGCGATCGGCGTCCGGCACGATGCGGTTGCCCAGGTAGACGCGGCGGATCTCGCTGTGCGCCTCGTAGACGATGATCAGCTGCTCGGGCCGCTGGTGGATCTCCATCGGGTAGCCGCCCGAGCCCAGCATCGAGCCAGGCATGCCGGTGCCCAGGCAATAGCCCCCGGGCGTGTCGCCCGTGGGCGCCACCATGGCGCGGTAGGCGTCTACCTTCTTCTTCGCTTCCGCCGTGAAGGGCGGCGGCGGGCCGCCGCCGCGCGCCGGGCGCGGCGCGCCGGGCTCGGCGTAGGTCGTCCACACGCCGGTGAAGTCCGGCTCGCCGGCCGCCGTCACGCGCATCAGCGCCAGGAACACGAACGCGCCGGCGAACACCAGCGCTACGGGCATGCGAACTGACCGCATCCAGGCCTCCATCGCGGTCAATTCTAAGTCAGCGAGGCTCCGCCTCGCTGAGCAGTGTCTCTTGGCCCCGCTGTGCCAGCGCAACTGTGGCAGAATTCGGTCGCTTGAACGCCCCGCTGCCCGTCAACACGCGCGTCTACCGCCTGGTGTCGCTGGACATGGTGCGCGGCCTGGTCATGGTGATCATGGCCCTGGACCACGTGCGCGACTTCTTCCATGCCGGCGCCGCACAGGACCCGACGGTCGACCCCAACGTCGGCCTGGCGCTCTTCCTGACCCGCTGGATCACCCACTTCTGTGCGCCCGCGTTCGTGTGCCTGGCCGGGGTCAGCGCCGGCCTGATGGCGACGCGCAAAACACCGACGTCGCTCGGGGCATTCCTGCTCAAGCGCGGGTTGTGGCTGATCGCCATCGAGTGGCTGGTGATTGCCACCTCCGCATCGTTTGCCCCCTGGGGCATCGCCGAGATTCAAGGTCTCGTGCTCACGCCGTTCCAGGTGTTGTGGGCCATCGGCGCCAGCATGGTGATACTGGCGGGCGCGCAGTTCCTGGGCCGCCGCGCCTGCCTGGCGCTGGGTGCGGCGATCCTCGTCGGCCACAACCTGCTGGATCCCATCTGGCCGATGCCGCAAAGCGTGTTCGACACCAGCCCGCCCCTGTGGGTCGCGCTGCACGCCCAGATGGCGGTCGTGGTCGGACCGTTCTTCGTGGGGGTCGTCTACCCGCTGCTGCCGTGGGCGGGCCTGATGATCTTCGGCTTCGGCTGCGCCGGCATCTTCGAGCGCCAGCCCGCCGAGCGCGACCGCTCTTTGTTCCTGTGCGGCGCCGCGCTCACGCTGGCGTTTGTGGCGCTTCGCGTCATCGGCGTCTATGGTGATCCCAACCCCTGGATGGTGCAGGCCCGCGGCGCGATCGCGACGGCGATCGATTTCCTGAACGTGACCAAGTACCCGCCCAGCCTGCTGTTCCTGCTGATGACGCTGGGACCTGCCGCGCTGCTGGCCGCGTGGTGGGAGCGCGTGCCTCGGCCCGTGCGCGACGTTCTGGTTGTGTACGGGCGGGCGCCGTTCGCGTTCTACGTCGCCCACTTCTACCTGATACACACGCTCAGCGTCGCATTGGGCGTCGCGCAAGGCTTCGCCGTCAGCCAGATGATGACGTTCATGGCGTTCTACCCGAAAGGCTACGGACTGCCGCTGCCGCTCGTGTACGTCGTGTGGCTGATCGTCGTTGCATCCCTTTACCCGCTGTGTCGATGGGTCGCGTCGGTGAAAGCGCGCCGCAGTGACTGGTGGTTGAGTTACCTCTAAATCCAGGAAGTCCCCGCATCCTCGAACTTAAGCCAGCGATCACCCCCAACACGCCTGCGGATATGGCAGAGCTATGCACGCTCTGTCCACCTCTACCGTGGCTGTCTGGTTGCTCTGTCCTGCCCAGAACTCGTTGTGCCCGCGGCCGTCTTGTGCGCGCCGCGGCCGATTTTTCTGGGAGAGATCTTGTGAGAACCAGCACGCGCCGCCACGTCGCCTTCGCGTTCGGCCTCTCGGCCGTCATCGCCATGTCGGGATTCCTTTTGAACGCCGCGCCTCCGCAAGCGGTCGGCACCTGGGAAGTGCTGGGGACCACCGACCCATCGTCGGCTCGCAGCGGCGCCGCCACGGCGACGCTCGAAGACGACACGACGCTGATTGCCGGCGGGCGGATGCTGGACGGCACCGTCACCGACAGCGTGCTGGTCTACGACCCGACGACCAACGCATCGACGGTGGTGGGGCAGTTGGCCTCCCCGCGCGTCAACGCCGCGGCGGCGCGGCTCGATGACGGGCGCGTGCTGATCGTCGGCGGCGAGATCGCCGACCTGCTGAGCGCAGACGCCGAGATCTTCGATCCCAGCACGGGCACGTCCACTGTCGTGGCGAACCATGGCGGCACCGCGCACGCGGCATGCGGCGACCCGGCTGGCCGACGGCAAGGTGCTGATTGTCGGCGGCGTGACGCTCGAAGGCGTGATCCTGGCCACCGCCGAAGCTGTTCGATCCGGAGACGGGCAGCATCCTCGAAGCGGGTTCCATGACGACGCCGCGTGCGGGCGCCTCGGCGACGCTGTCTCATCGATAACCGCGTGCTGGTGGCCGGCGGCAACGATGGCACCCAGGATCTGGCGTCGGCCGAGCTCTACTATCCGGCCACGCAGGAATTCTTCCCCGTGGACACGGCGTTGAGCCAGGCCCGCGCCGGCCACACGGCGGTGCTGCTGCCGCACAACGGCGCGGTGCTGATCGCCGGCGGCACGGCCGCCGGTGCGCCGGTCGCCACCACGGACCTGTTCCTGCCGACGATGTTCCCGGACCCGTACACGTGGAGCATGGGGACCTTCGGACCGGCCGAGCACCTGACCCACGCGCGCAACCAGGCCGTGAGCGGCCCCATGGGCGACGACGGCTATGCCTTCGTGGCCGGCGGCGGCGCGGCGGAAGGCGAGGCCTACGCCTTCGTCACCCTCAAGACCGACAAGGACGACTACGCACCGGGCCAGGCCGCGCTCATCACGGGTTCGGGCTGGCATCCGGGGGAGGAAGTGACGCTGGTGTTCCAGGAGGACCCGGCAGTTCACCCCGACTACACGCTGACCCTCACCGCGGATGGGGAGGGAACATTTCGCACGACGCGTGGGCGCCCGAGGAGCACGACCTGAACGTCCGGTTCTACTTGATGGCGACCGGCGTGACATCGCAGCGCCGGGCACAGGTCGACTTTCACGGACGCCAAATCAACATCGACGGTCACTAACATCGAATAACAATCCCTCGGACTTCGGGAGTCCGTCACGTTTACGGCTACGGTTACATGTGCACTGACACCCCTTGTGTGTTCAGCACCACTTCAGCGCCGTTGCATGCACTTGACCTTTCGCGACGGCGGTGGCAACTGCAACCAGGGACTCCGCTTTCGTCGGCCATCATCGTGACCGTCCTCAATCCGACGACGGCGACCGCCAGCTTTACCACCAGCACCCTCTCGGGGGCAGTCACGCGGTAAAAGCTTGTTTCGATGGGCCGAATTCGGGCGACAACGCCGGTGCGTCGAACGCCGTACTGACCCGAAGTAGTGAACCAAGCGACAGTGACGCCGACGCTTTCGGTCACGAACTCGGCGACCTACAACGGGACGCCGCAAGCGGCCGCCGTCAGCGGGTCGGTGGCTGGGACGGTCAGTGACGTCAAATACGACGGCTCGTCGACCGTGCCAACCAATGCGGGCACGTATGCGATCACGGCCGATTTTGTGCCGTCCGACACAAGCACTTACAGTTCGCTCTCGGACGCGGCGGCTGGGAACTTCACCATCGACCCGGCGGCGACGACGACGGTGGTGACCTGCCCGGCGAACGCGACCTTCACCGGGTCGGCCGTCGAGCCGTGCGCGGCCACGGTCACCGGGCCGGCGCTGAGCCAGGCGCTGACCGTGACCTATCAAATAACGTGAACGTTGGGACCGCGACGGCCAGTGCGAGTTACCCGACCGGCGGGAACTACGTGGGCAGCAGCGACACCGAGGACTTCACCATCGACCCGGCGGCCCACGACGACGGTGGTGACCTGCCCGGCGAACGCGACCTTCACCGGGTCGGCCATCGAGCCGTGCTCGGCCACGGTGACCGGGCCGGTGCTGAGCCAGGCGCTGACCGTGAGCTACTCGAACAACGTGAACGCCGGAACGGCGACGGCCAGTGCCAGTTACCCGACCGGCGGGAACTACGTGGGCAGCAGCGACACCGAGAACTTCACCATCGACCCGGCGGCGACGACGACGGTGGTGACCTGCCCGGCGAGCGCGGACCTTCACCGGGTCGGCATCGAGCCGTGCTCGGCCACGGTGACCGGGCCGCTGCTGAGCCAGGCGCTGACCGTGACCTATTCGAATAACGTGAACGTCGGGACGGCGACGGCCAGTGCGAGTTACCCGACCGGCGGGAACTACGTGGGCAGCAGCGACACCGAGAACTTCACCATCGACCCGGCGGCGACGCGACGGCGGCGACCTGCGCCGCCGGGCTGTTCGACCTACAGCTGGGTCGGCTATTCGAGCCCTGCGCGGCCGCGGTCACCGGGCCGGCGCTGAGCCAGGCGCTGACGGTCGAGCTACGCGAACGACGTGAACGCCGAGACGGCGACCAAGGCCAGTGCGAGTTACCCGACCGGGGGAAACGTCGGCATCAGCCATAGCGAGACTTCACCATTGACCCGGCGGCGACGACGACGGTGGTGACCTGCGCGGCGACCGAGACCTTCACCGGGTCGACCGTCGAGCCCTGCTCGGCCACGGTCACCGGGCCGGTGCTGAGCCAGGCGCTGACCGTGACCTACTCAAATAACGTGAATGTGGGACCGCGACTGCCAGCGCCAGTCACCCCTACCGGCGGGAACTACGTGGGCAGCAGCGACACCGAGAACTTCACCATCGACCCGGCGGCCGACGACGACGGTGGTGACCTGCCCGGCGAACGCGACCCTCACCGGGTCGGCCATCGAGCCATGCTCGGCCACGGTAACTGGGCCGGCGCCGAGCCAGGCGCTGACCGTGAGCTACTCGAACAACGAGAATCAGCTGGGACGGCGACGGCCAGTGCGAGTTACCCGACCGGCGGGAACTACGTGGCAGCAGCGACACCGAGAATTTCACCATCGACCCGGCGGCCACGACCACGGTGGTGACCTGCCCGGCGAACGCGCCCTTCACCGGGTCGGCCATCGAGCCCTGCTCGGCCACGGTCACCGGGCCGCAGCTGAGCCAGGCGCTGACCGTGAGCTACTCGGATGACGTTGAATGTTGGGACGGCGACGGCCCGTGCGAGTTACCCGACCGGCGGGAACTACGTGGGCAGCAGCGACACCGAGAACTTCACCATTGACCCGGCGGCGACGACGACGGTGGTGACCTGCCCGGCGAACGCGACCTTCACCGGGTCGGCCATCGAGCCGTGCTCGGCCACGGTGGCCGGGCCGGCGCTGAGCCAGGCGCTGACGGTGAGCTACTCGAATAACGTGAACGCCGGGACGGCGACGGCCAGTGCCAGTTACCCGACCGGCGGGAACTACGTGGGCGGCGGCGACACCGAGAACTTCGCCGATTCGACCCCGGCGGCGACGACATCGTGATCTGACCTCACCCGGGCCGTTCCATCTACAGCGGGTCGGCCATCGAGCCATGCTCGGCCACGGTCACCAGGGCCGGTGCTGAACCACGCGCTGACGGTGAGCTACTCGAATAACCTGAACGCCGGGGCAACGACGGCCAATGCGAGTTATCCGACCGGCGGGAACTTCGTGGGCAGCAGCGACACCGAGAACTTCACCATCGACGGCGCCGTCGACGACGGTGACGGTCGGTGACGGGCCGTTACGTATGACACCACGACGCACATCGGCGGCTCGGGACGGTGACCCGGGCCGGCGGCCTGACTACCACCGCAACTTCGCTGACCTACACCGGCGACCGGTCAACGCGGGCACTTACTACGTTACTGCGCACTTTGCTGGCGATTCCAACCATTACCCCAGTGACGGCTCGCCCGTGGCCATCATCATCCAGAAGACGACGTCCACGACGACGGTGACCGGTGGGACGTTCGCCTTCAACGGAAATGCGCACGCCGCTACGGCGCTCGTGTCGGGCGTGGGCACCGGCATTACGCAGACGGCGATCTTGACCTACAGCGGCAGCTGCTCGGCGGCGCCGATTACGGTTGCCCAGGGAGCAAGCTGCACGGCCACAGCGAAACTATGCGGGCGACGCGAACCATCTGCCGAGCTCCGGCTATCGCGACGCATCACTATTCTCGGTGAGGCCGACGACTACGACGCTGACGTCCGAGCCTGGTCCCGACTGTCACAGGGGTAAATCGGCGCTGACGGCCACCGTCGCCGGTGTGCCGCCTGGCCTACCGATTCCGACGGGCACGGTGACCTTCACCGACAGCCTCAACGGCGGCGCAGCAACGCCCCTTGGCCGCTGCCGCCACACTCAACGGCAGCGGTGTCGCAACGTTGACAATCGCACCGCTGGGCGTGGGTCAGCATGTGGTGACGGCCACCTACAACCCGTCGGCCAATTTCGGTGGCAGTGCGTCGGCCGCAAACTACGCGCCGGTGGCGGCCATCACTGGCCCAGCCGACGGGTTCGATCAACCCGATCAACGTGCCGTTCAACTTCACCGGAACGTTCACGGACGCGGCCGCCCCCAGTGCGACAACCGCGCGCCTGGTCGTTCGACGGAAGCTCCAGCATCGCCGGCTACGGTCGGTGGGTCAGCTGCGCTGGGAACGGTGGCGGGCTCCAAGGCCTTCTCGGCGCCGGGCGTCTATAGCGTCGTGCTGACGGTGAACGACAACGTCGGTGGCTATCTCCATTGTGGACAGCAACGGCAGCCTGAAGGAGATGGTCATTGCCTACGACGCCAACGGCGGCTTCGTCACCGGCGGCGGCTGGATCAATTCCCCAGCGGGTGCTTACATGGCCGACCCTTCGCTCTCGGCAAGGCCAACTACGGCTTCGTCTCGAAGTACAAGAAGGGCGCATCGGTGCCGGAGGGCGAGACGGAGTTCCAGTTCCACGCCGCCGGCCTGAACTTCAAGAGCACGTCTTACCAGTGGCTGGTCGTGCAGGGCACCAGCAAGGCGCAGTACAAGGGCGTGGGCACGATCAACGGCAGCGGCAGCTACCAGTTCCTGGTCAGCGTCGTGGACGGCAGTCCGGACAAGATCCGGGTGAAGATCACGAACGGCAGCGCGCCGTCTACGACAACCTGATTGGTGGCGGCATCGACGACGCTGAGCCGCCTACCGCAGTCGGTGGCGGCAGCATCGTCATCCACACGAAGTAGAACCAACCGAAAGGGCGGCACGGGAGACCGTGCCGCCTTCACTCTCGCAGCGCCGCGCGCTGCGCCTTACTGGACGTTCAACAGCTCGATATCGAACACCAGCGTCGCGTTCGGCGGGATGGTGCCATTGCCGGCGCCCTGCGAGCCGTAAGCCAGCTCCGGAGGAATGACCAGACGCCGGCGGCCGCCGACGCGCATGCCGACC
The DNA here is from genome assembly GCA_963713655.1 of uncultured Acidobacteriota bacterium. Lineage (GTDB taxonomy): Bacteria > Acidobacteriota > Vicinamibacteria > Vicinamibacterales > UBA2999 > CAWEBF01. The sequence continues at coordinate 9,947 of CAVQMT010000037.1, read as the reverse complement.
ACGCCCTGGTCCCAGCCGCGAATCACTTCGCCGGCACCGAGTGTGAACGGGAACGGCGTGCGTCCGGGCGAGAGCGACGAGTCAAACTGGCGGCCCTTCTGTTCCGCTGCGGCGGGATCGTACAGCCAGCCGGTGTAGTTGACGGTCAGCCGACGCCCCGTCGTGGCCACCGTGCCGGTGCCGACCACGAGATCGGACTGGGAGAACTCGGCGCGCGATTGCGTGGACGGGCTGCTGGGAGAGTCGCTGTCGCCGCAACCGGCGACGACAAGACACACACCGCACAGGATCGAAACGAAACGTGACATTGGTCTGCTGTACTCCAAGGGCTGGCGGCTCAATGTTACCAGCTACGCGACGCTCCACCCGCCGTCCACCGGCAGCGTCGCCCCGGTGATGTCCGCGGCGTCGGGGCCGCAGAGAAACGCCACCAGCGCCGCCACGCCGTCGGCGCCGATGAAGCGGCCGGTCGGCTGTTTGGACGCCAGAAAGCGCCGTTCGGCCTCCGCGCGCGGAATGCGCTCGCGCTCGCTCATCGCCTCGATCGTTGCGGTATGCACCGGGGTTTCGATGGTGCCCGGACACACGGCGTTGCAGGTTATCCCGTGGCTAACGGTTTCGAGCGCCACGGCCCGCGTCAGGCCGATGAGCGCGGTCTTGGTGGTCACGTAGCCGACGCGGTCGGGGGCGCCGATCAGCCCGTAGATCGACGAGACGTTGACGATGCGGCCCCAGCCGCGGCGCTTCATGCGCCGGCACGGCCAGCCGCGTCAGGTGGAAGGCGGCCGACAGGTTCACGGCGATCGCGTCGTCCCAGGCCGCCGCGTCGAACGACTCCACCGGCGCGGCGTGGCGCACCACGGCGTTGTTCACCAGCACGTCGCACTCCGCCAGCTCGCGCGACGCGTCCAGATACAGCTGCTCGATCCCCGGCGCGCTGCGCAAATCGGTGTCGCTGAACCAGGTGCGCACGCCGTGCTCACGCTCGAGCGCGCGGCGCAACTCCGCGCCCGCCGCCGCATCGGCCAGCCCGTGCAGCACGACGTGACACCCGGCGGCCGCCAGCTTGCGGGCGATGGCCAGGCCCAGCCCCTGCGTCGAGCCGGTGACGATCGCGCACTTCCCCGCGAGGGGTGACCCCGCGCCGTCCACGCTCAGCTGTGGCCGCCCGCCTGGACCCGGAACAGGTCAGTGACGAGCGTGAGTGCAATGCGCATGATGATGTGTGGTGTATCGTACCGCACCGCGGGCGGCGGGGAGGACCAGATGGCGATCAAGGAAGGCTGGACCGGGCGGGTCTACGAGGACTTCGAGGTGGGGGACATCTACCCGCACCCGCTGGGGCGGACCGTGCTGCCGGTGGACAACAGCTGGTTCACGCTCCTGACCCAGAACGTCAACCCGATCCACTTCGACGCGCACTACGCGGCGCAGACCGAGTTCGGCAAGCCGCTGGTGGACTCCACGTTCACGCTGGCGCTGGTGACCGGCCAGTCCACCATCGATCTCTCGTTCAACGTGATGGCCAACCTGGGATGGGACGAGGTGCGGCTGCCCAACCCGCTGTTCGAGGGCGACACCGTCTACTCGCGCAGCGAGGTGCTGGAGAAGCGCGAGTCGAAGTCGCGCCCCAACGTCGGCATCGTCAAGGTGAAGACCACGGGGTTCACGCAGGAAGGCACCGTGGTGATCGAGTTCTACCGGACCTTCATGGTCTACCGCCGCGGACATGTGCCGGGCACGCGGCCGATGCCGGTGCCGAAGCAAAGGCCTAAAGACGAAGGAAAGGGCTAACCGGCTGGAGCCAGGTGGGCGTGGCCGTAGTCGCCGAAGACATCGGCCTGGCTGGTGAGCCCCACCGCTCGCAGGCCGCAGTCGGCAAGTAGGTGTTCGAAGTCGTTCCTGGAGTGTCCCGACCACTCCCAGGCGGACGGATGCATCTCAACCGCCACTTGCGCGTGGGTCAGGACCCGTCGCGCGCCGCGGAGGGCGGCGATTTCCCATCCCTCGACGTCCATCAGAATCCAGGACGGGAAGCGGCTGCGGCCGCAGCGAAGGCATCGAGCGTCACGACCGGCACCCGCCGCCTGGTGGCATGCAGCAGCAGCGGGTTGGGCTGCCCGGCACGCGACATCCCGTCGGTGCCGGCGCCATAGAAGTCCACCTCACCGGCCTGTTCCCCGACGGCCGCCTCGACGATCTCGACCCGCGACTGGAAGCCGTTCAGCCGCACGTTCTCGCGCAGGGTTTCGGCTGTGTCGTCATTGGGTTCGAACGCCACCACGCGCCCGTGTGGCCCCACCCACGCCGCCATCTGCAGCACCCAGATGCCGACGTTGGCGCCGACGTTCCACACTTCGTCGCCGGGCCTGATGCGGCTGCGGAGAAACTCCGCGAGCGGGCGGTCGTAGTCGGTCGTGAAAAGGGCCCGGCAGGGCGAGGCGACCCGCAGGGGCACGTCGTTGACGCTGCGTTCCACGCCCCGCATCCAGGTCAGCGCCCTGATGAGCCGTTCGCGTGGCGACAACACCATGCTGGCTGTGTCGGCTGTGCGGCGCCGTTCGAGTAGCGGGAACGACAAAAACGCAAGCCGGGGTTGATCCGGCGTCGCATGTTGTCCGCCGCGCCGGCGTCAGGGCGGGCAAGGACGTGCAGCCAGGCGCAGGCACGCCTCTTGAACCTCGTCCGTGCGTTATGGGTAAAGCCGTCGCTACGCTTCCGCCGACCGATGGGCCGGGGCCGCACTGCAGCATTGCGCACACCGAGAACGGATGGCTGCTGGTCATCCGCGACGAGGAGTGCTCGGTGATGCAGGTGTTCAGCTCGCTGACCTCGGCGCAGCACGCCACCGATCGCATGCATGCCTTCTTCGAAGACATGCGCGAGCAGGGCAGCGCGCCGAACCCGTCGGTCTGACAGAAACGGCCGCTCTAGCGAGCGGCCGACGCTCTCACCTCGCTGGCGCCTGGCGCAGCCGCCAGGCTGCCAACGCGCCGCCCGCCAGGCCCCCAACCACTTTCACCACGTGGGCGACCATGAACTCGGGCGGCAGCGTCTGCCCGATGGTCAGCACGATGTACAACAGCGCGGCCACCGCGCCCACCAGCCCGCCGTGCAGCAGCGCTTTGGCGCGCGCCCGCACGCCGGCCCAGAAGCCGAACACGAGCGTCATCGCCAGGCACGCCGGCGCCACCGAGTTGAGGAACGCTTCCTCGCTGACGAAAAACCGCACCGAGAACACCACAGCCGCGATGCCAAACTCGGCTAGCACGGCGCCCACAATCACGAGCCACCACCGGATTCCCATATCGATGTCTCCAGTTGGTCGTCAGTCGTTGGTCGTTCCTAGTCGAGCCGAACGACCCAGTCTTCGAGACCGGGCGCCGCCGCCGGATAGCGCTTCAGCACGTCGCGGTCGTGGCCGGGAATGATGTGATCGGCCGAGTCGGCCAGCCGCTTGATCGTGGCGTAGCCTTCCAGCGTCTCCGCCACGCTGTAGGTGATCGGGAACACGCGTCCCTCGTTGATGTGCGCGTAGAGATGCGTGGCGTCGGCCGCCAGCACCACGTGGCCGCGGCGCGTCTTCACCCGCAGGCACTGCAGGCCCATCGAGTGGCCGCCGATGTGGTGCACGGTCAGCCCCGGCGCCAGCTGTTCGACGCCGTTGTGGAACACCACGCGGCCGTCGAAGACCCTGCGCACCATCGCCATGACGTCGTCGCACTCGAACGGGATGCGCTGGTGCGCGTGGCACATGCAGCGGCCGGTGGCGTACGCCATCTCGCGGTCCTGCAGGTGATAGCGCGCCCGCGGGAACAGGCCGTGGTTGCCGCAGTGGTCGTAGTGCAGGTGGCTGATCACGACGTCGGTGACGTCGTCGGGCGAGACGCCGATGGCCGTCAGGCCCTCGCCGACGGGCCGCGTGATCTGCCGGCCGCGCTTGTCGGCCATCGCCTGGTCGAAGCCGGTGTCCAGCACCCAGGTGCCGCCCGGCCCCCGACCACCCAGACGAAGTAGGCGAGCGGCTGCAGGATGTCGTGCGGAGTCGCCGCGGATGTAGTTTTCGTGCGCCTTGCGATCGTGGTGCGCGTAGCGGACCGCAAGCACCTCGTGGACGTCGCTCATCCCTTGAACACGCGGCCGCGCGTCTCGGGGCCCAGCCAGATCATCATGGCGGCGATGCCCGACAGCACCATCGCCACGCTCATCGCGTTGACCAGCGCGAAGCCCTGATCCTGCAGCAGGCCGAGCACGGACGGCATCATCGCGCCGATGGCCGCGGCGGCGTGGTAGCAGAAGCCGGGGCCGACGCCGCGCACCTCGGTCGGGAACTGCTCGTTGCTGTAGGCCGGCGCCATGCCCCAGATGCCCATGCCGAAGAATCCCATCATCAGCGCGCCGAGCCCGAGCAGCGGCGGCGGAGGTGGCGTGCAGATAGAGCGGCAGCGACGCGAAGCCGAGGAGCACCGTGACCGTGGCCGCGCCGCGGCGGCCGAGCCGCCCTTCCGACAGCCGGCCCCACGTCGCGGTGCCGGCGATCGCGCCGATGTTGAACGCGGCCAGATACGGCAGCATCGGGCGTCCGGCCTCGCGCAGGAACGTCGGATACCAGAAGTTCAGCGAGTAGTAGATGCACATGAACGCGCCGATGACGAGCGTGGTCTGGATGGTCGTGCCGATCAGATCGCGCTGGAAGATGCGCGGCAGCGAGATCTTGCTCTCGACAACCGGCTGGCCGCGGCGCCTCGCCTCGGCCAGCTTCCGCTGCCGCTCCAGCCACACCGGGCTCTCCGGCACGTTGCGCGCGGATCCACAAGCGTGAAGAGCGCCGGGACGAGCGCCATCCAGAACATGGCGCGCCAGGCGAAGTCGGGCGTGTCGCCGCAGCAGCGGGTAGACGAACTGGAACACCGCCGCGGCCAGCAGGTATCCCCAGTACCAGCCGCCCAGCAGCAGGCCGGAGGCCAGCCCGCGCAGCTTCGTCGGCCAGTGCTCGAGCACGAGCGGCATGCCCGCCGCCCACTCGCCGCCCATCCCGAGGCCGAACAGCGCGCGCAGCGCGAACAGCATCGCGTACGAGGTGGAGAAGCCGCTCAGGCAGGCGAAGAGCGAGAACCAGAGCACCGACAGCATCAGCGGCAGCTTGCGGCCCCACTTGTCGGCCACCGTCCCGGCGATCGTGCCGCCGACGAGCCGCATGACCAGCGTCACGGTGCCGAGCGCGCCCGCCAGCGCGCGGTCGACGGTGAAGCTTTTCTGGATGTCGATGAGGATGAAGGTGAGGATGTTGAAGTCGAACGAGTCGACGATCCAGCCCAGGAACACCGCCCAGAAGGCGCGCCACTGATCTCCGGTGACCTGCCGGTACCAGGGGCGCGAGTCCACGGCCGCTTCGGTCGTGTGGGCGGGACGCGCGTCAGCGATCGTGGTCACAAGGCAGCGATTCTATCCTCAGACCTGGATCGACCGCTCTATATAGAGGACACTGGGGTCGGGTGTGGGGAGGCAACATGGACGAACAACGTTCGAGATACTCACATCGATCGCCGGACGGTGCTGGGCACGGCGGCGGGTCTCGGCGCGTTGATGACGCTGGGCACGGGCGGCCTGGCCCAGGCTGCCGAGCTGAGCGACGCCGAGAAGGCGAACGTGAAGCTGGTCGGCGACTTCTGCGCCGCATGGGCGACGCGCGACCTCGCGAAGATCCTGCCGTTCCTGGCCGAGGACTCGTCCTACCGGATGAGTGAGACGACGCCGGCGGTGACCGGCCATGCGGGCGTGCGCGAGCGGCTGGGTTCGTGGATCGAGTCGTCGCAGCAGATCGAGTTCAAGGTTCTCGACACCTTCGCGAAGGGACCGATGGTGGTGAACCATCGCGTCGATCGCTTCGTGTCCACCACGCGGCCGCTGACGTGGGAAGGCGTCGGCGTGTTCTTCGTCAAGGACGGCAAGATCAAGGAGTGGTTCGACTACACCATTCGCGTGCAGCGGCCGCCCGCCTGATCACACTTTCGTTAGTCTGTGTCTTTGGGGTCGGGTGTAGTCGAGCGCCGAGCGCCGAGCGCTCAGCGACTCGAGTTCGGACTCGCCTCGGCCAGCGGCGCGATGACCAGCGACTCCACCAGTTCGTTCACCGTGCGCCGGTGCGCGCGCCGTTCGTCGTCGGTGGCCGTGGACGACGTGGTGACGACCACCAGGTCCAGCGCCGGCACGACGAAGATGAACTGGCCGCCGAATCCCCAGGCGTAGTACGTGCGCTGGCCGGCCAGCGTCCGCATCCACCAGCCGTAGCCGTACTCGCGATCGTCGCGGTCGCCCCGTAGCGAGCGGCCGCGCGGCACCCACGAGTCGCGGATCCACTGCGCCGGCAGCACCTGCGTCGCGCCCACTCGCCCCTCGCGCAGGTACAGCTCGCCGAACGCCAGCATCTGCCGCGGCGTCATCGCCATGTCGTTGCCGCCGAAGTAGATGCCCTGCGGGTCGCGCGTCCACGGCGCCACGCTGAAGCCGAGCGGCTTGCCGATCGCCTCCTGCGCGAACTGCAGCGTGGTCTTGCGCGTGGCCCGCGTCAGGATGGCCGACAGCAGATGCGTGATGCCGGTGCTGTAGTCCATCGTCGTGCCCGGCGGCGTCAGGAGCGGCTGCGCCAGGGCGAACCGCACCCAGTTCGGGCTGCGCACCCACGCGCCGTAGTTGCGATTGCTGGTGGTCTCGAGGCCCGAGCGCATCGTCAGCAGGTCCTCGACCGTGATCGCGCGCTTGGGCGCGTCGCCGGGTGCGCGCAGCACTCGCCGAAGTAGGTGCCGATCGGTTCGCGCACCGCGGGGATAGGCCGCGAGCGACGGCCACGCCGACGAGCGCCGAGATCACGCTCTTGGCCACGGACTTGACGTTGGCCAGGCGCGTCGCGCGCATGCCGTGGAAGTAGCGCTCCACCAGCACCGTCCCGCGCTGGCTGACGAGCAGGCTGTGCAGGCGGGGCAGCGCCTCGCCCTCGCGCACGGCGGCCGCGAGCAGCGGCGGCACCGGGCTGTCGGCTGCGCGTGCGGCGGGCGGCGGCGGCGCGCCGCGTTGCGCCTGCGCGGTGGTCGTGGCCACCAGGATCAGGACCGCCGCCGTTCTGAGTCTCAGCCTCGTAGCCACACCCGACCCCACTGTCCTCTGCAAGGACGCCGACCCCACTTACACGATTCGACGGTGGGGGTTGACGGCCAGCCACGCCACGGCGCCCATCACGTAGACGGCGGCGGTGATGTAGAACGGATACGTCCACGACTGCCCACCGCTCCACCATCATGCCCACCACCAGCGGCCCGACCAACCCGCCCAGGTTGCCGAACGTGTTCATGAAGCCGGTGACCACGCCCGCATGGGTGGCGCCGACGTCGAGGCACACGGCCCAGCACGCGCCCAGCGCGAAGTCGGCCGACGCCAGCGCGAACGCCAGCAGCAGGGCCTTCGCGACCGGCGGTCCGATCAGCACGGCCGCCAGCGTCAGCACCGCGCTGGTCGAGAACGACGCGGCGCCCAGCGTCGAGCGCGCATGCCGCAAGCCGGCGGTGCGCGCCAGCCGGTCGGTGGTCCAGCCGCCGGCCAGGTTCGCCGCGCCTGCCAGCACGAAGGGCAGCGATGAGAACGCTCCGCCGGCCACAGCCGAGAACCCCAGCTCGCTGCACCAGGTAGGTCGGCAGCCAGGTGAAGTAGAAGTAGAGGCCGTAGCCGAACGCGAAGTACATCGCGCAGATGGCGTACAGGTTCGGGCTGGCGAGCAGCGCCGCCCACGGCGTCGCGCGATCGCCGAGCCGGCTCGCTGCCCGGTCCTGCGGGATCCACGCCAGCTCCGCGGCGTCGACGTCCGGGTGGTCCGCGGGCCGGTCGCGATACCAGCGGTACCACACCACCGCCCACACCACGCCGATGGCGCCGAAGGCGACGAAGCTCGCGCGCCAGCCCCACGACCGCACGAGAACGAGCGCCAGCGGCGCCGTCAGCGCGCCGCCCAGCCGCGAGCCGAAGAACAGCACGCCGTTGGCCATGCCGCGCTCGCGTGCGGGGAACCAGGTGGCGAAGCTGCGCACGGCGTTGGGGAAGGCCCCCGCCTCGCCGGCGCCGAAGAGGAACCGGATCACGACGAGCGACCGGAGCCCCTGCGCCGCGCCCGTCGACATCGTGAACGCCGACCACCACAGCACGATGCGCGTGAGCACGCGCCGCGGGCCCAGACGATCGCCCAGCCAGCCGGATGGCACCTCGAACAGCGAATAGGCCAGCGTGAAAGCGCTGAACACCAGGCCCATCTCGACCAGCGTCAGCCCCAGGTCGGCCATGATGAACGGCGCGGCGGTGGCGATGCACACGCGATCGAGGTAGGTGATGACCGCGAGCCAGAACGCCATGCGGCGCACGCGGAAGCGTACGCGGGTGCCGGCCGGCTGGCCGGTGGCGGGCTCGACGACGGCGACGGCTTCCTGCACGCCCGGTATGATGGATCGACTTGGGGCTTCAGGCTCCGGGCTCCAGGCTACAGGCTCCGGGCGGGCTCCAGGCTCCGGGACGCGAGGTACGATGGGGCTCCATGGATGTCGAAGCGCTGATTGCGCCGCGCGTGCGGGACATGCAGCCCTATACGCCCGATCGTGCCGTTCGATGTGCTGTCGAAGCGGCTGGGACGCGCGCCGCACGAGATCGTGAAGCTGGACGCGAACGAGAACCCCTACGGCTCGTCGCCGCAAGGCGCTCGAGGCCGTCGCGCAGTCGCGCGAGCTGCACATCTATCCCGACCCCGATCAGACGGCGCTGCGCCAGGCGGTCGCGGCGTTCGTCGGCGTGCCGATGGAGCACATCCTGTGCGGCGCCGGCGCCGACGAAGTGATCGACCTGTCTGGCGCGCGCGTTCGTCGAGCCGGGCCGACACGGTCGTCGACCTGCCGCCGACCTTCGGCATGTACAAGTGGGAGGCCGACCTGCTCGGGGCACGCCACGTCGACGGTGCCGCGCCGGCCCGACTTCTCGATGGACGTGGATGCCACCGTTCGCGCGGTCGAAGACGCCGCCGCCCGCGGCGAGCGCCGAAGCTGCTGTTCGTGGCCAATCCGAACAACCCGGACGGCTCCGTCACGCCGCGCGGCGACCTGCTGCGCCTGCTCGACCTGCCGCTCGTGGTCGTGGTGGACGAGGCCTACATCGACTTCAGCCACGAGCAGAGCCTGGCGCCGCTGGTGCGCGAGCGGGACAACCTGGTCGTGCTGCGCACCTTCAGCAAGCTCGCCGGCATGGCCGGCCTGCGGGTGGGCTACGGCCTGTTTCCGCTGGCGATCATCACGCACTTGTGGAAGGTGAAGCAGCCGTACACGCCGAACGTGGCGGGCACGGTGGCGGCGCTGGCCGCGCTGGCGGATCGGCCGTGGCTGGCCGGACGCGTGCACGCTCGTGGCCGAACGGGCGCGTCTCGCCGACGCGCTCCGCCGGGTTCGACTGGCTCACGCCGCTGCCGAGCCACGCCAACTTCGTGCTGTGCCGCGTCGGCGGCGGACGGGAGGCCCGCGCGGTGAAGGCAGGGCTGGAACGGCAGGGCGTGCTCGTCCGTTACTTCGACAAGGAAGGGCTGCGCGACTGCCATCCGCATCAGCGTCGGCCGTCCGGAGCACACCGACGCGCTGATGGCCGGGCTACAGAGCCTCGGGTGAACCTTGGAGGGGCCGTGCACGTCGAATCAGCTGAGGAGATCAGGTGACAGACCAAGCGCCCGTTACCGCCCCGTTTCCCGGCCAGCAGTCGGATTCGCTGGTGTCGACGCTTCACGTCACCTACGCGCTCCACGCCCTGGGTCTGGCGCTGGGCGCGTTCGGTGCGTCCACGGTGGTCGGCTCGTTCCTGTTCGGGTGGCCGTCGATCATCGCCGTCATCATCAACTACGTGAAGCGTGGCGAGGCGCGCGGGACATGGCT
>CAVQMT010000036.1:0-44802 GCA_963713655.1 uncultured Acidobacteriota bacterium | reverse complement strand
GTCCCATCCGCGCTGGCGATGGTATTCGGCGACGAGCTCGTCGAGCCGGCCGCGCGCCAGACCGCGCCGGGGTCGCCAGGCAGCGGCGCGTCCAGGAAACGATCGGGCAGCGTGTCTTCGGCGGGCGTCCAGCCGGCCAGCAGGTTGACCTGCCGCTTGGCGCGACAATGCGCCGCGCGGTCTCGCGCAGTTCGTCGGCGGTCACGTCCCAGCCGGTCACGCGCCGCAGCATGTCGGCGGACTCGGCGTAGAAGTCCGTGAACACGCCGCGCAGGAACTTGCACAGGATCAGCGAATCCATCAGCGCCGCCCGGTCCTCGGTCTCGATGGCGAGGCGCACCGAGTCCAGCGTGGCGTGCCGGCGATCGACCTTGTCCGAGAAATCGACCTCGTACGCGCCGCTGCGGTTGTGATCGGCGCCGCGCGCGCCGACGGCGAAGCCGAGCGCCATCGTCTGCAACGCCCGCGGCTCGTAGCCGGGGATCTCCAGCCCCTTCACTTGCGGCGCGAACGCGATGCGCCGCGCGCCGATCGCCTCGGCCGCGCGGCGGCTGCCCTCGGCCAGCAGCTCGCCGACGCCCTCGCGGCGGACGATCAGGTCGAAGCCCGCAGCAGCGCGTCGCCGTCGCCGAACGTCAGCCACGGCTCGTCGAGCCAGCCGCGCTCGGCGCACTCCATCGCAAAGGCGATCGTGCCGCCGGCGCTGATCGTGTCGATGCCCAGCTCGTCGCAGCGCTGCGACGCGCGCAGCACCGCGTCGGCGTCGGCGACGCCGCACAGCGGCCCGAGCGCGAACAGGTTCTCGTACTCGAGCCGCACGCCCGTGCTTGCCGCAGGCCGTAGATGTGCTCGCAGCCGATGGTGCAGGCGACGCAGCTGCGCGCGTCCGGCCGGCGTCGGCGCTGAGCTCCTCGGGCGAGAGCTGCCGGCCCCTTCGAACGTGCCGCGCTGGAAGTTCCGCGTCGGCAGCGTGCGAAGCGGTTGAACGTCAGCAGGTTGGTCGCCGTGCCCAGCTCGCGGTACTTCGCCGTCGCCGGCCCGAACGACGCTTCGACAGGTCGCGGCTCAGCGCGACCAGCTCGTGCGGGTGCGCCCATTCGGCGCGCTGCGTGCCGCGCACGGCCAGCGCCTTGATGTTCTTGCTGCCGAGCACGGCGCCGCTGCCGCCGCGGCCGGCGTGGCGGCCGTCGTGGGAGATGGTGGCGTAGCGGACCGCGTGTTCGCCCGCGGGGCCGATCGTGGCGATGCGATAGTCGGCGCCGAGACGCGCCCGCAGTGCCGCTTCGGTCCGCGCACGTGGCGCCGCGCACGTCGGCCGCGGCTCGAGCCGCACGCCGCCGTCGTCGATGACCAGCACGGACAGCGACGGCGCGCGGCCCGACGAGCACGATGGCGTCGCAGCCGCAGCGCTTGCCGGCCAGCGCGAAGCCGCTGCTCGCCAGCGAATCGTTGAACCGCTCGGTGAGGGGGCTGCGGCTGACGACGGCGAACTTGGCCGACGTGGTCAGCGGGCTGCCGACCAGCGGGCTGAAGGCGAAGACGAGCGGCGCTTCGGGCGACAGCGGATCGGCCGTCGCGCCGCCTTCGTCCAGCAGCAGCCGCGCGCCGAGTCCGCTGCCGCCGAGGAACTGCCGCAGCACGTCATCGGCTATCGGCACGCGCTCCGCGCGGCCGTCCGAGACGTCGATGCGCAGGTAGCAGCCGTGGTAGCCAGGAGTCATTGCGCTAAGTCAGCAAATCAGAAGGCGGAAGTCAGAACTGTTCGGAACTGCATCGTCCGGCCTCTGCTGGCATCGGCGCCCGCCTACCCGCCGACGTCCGCCGACAACAGCAGCAGCCGGTCGTTGCTGGCGCCAGTTTGGTGTGCGGGTCGCAGACGAACTCGTCGCCGTTGAGGTTCGCGGCGATCGACGGATGCAGGCTGCCGTCCGTCACGAGTTCGCCTAGCGCCGGGACCCGCGCCACCAGCGAGCGCAGCAGCTCGCCAAGGGTGTCGGCCTCGATCTCCAACTCTGAGATGCCGGCGCGTTCGCGGGGAATGCCCAGGAATTCGACGTACATAACGTGGCCTCGGAGGCCGGCGGCAGTACAGAATCATAGCATGCGCTGCGGTAATCGACAGTTGTCGAGCCTCATGCGCTACTTCCCCACCATGTGCGGCAGGTCCCGTTCGTTCTCGCACACGTATTCGAGGAGCTCGGTGTCCGGCACCAGCTCGAACAGGACTTTCACACTCCACGGGCGCGTGTATGTCTTCGAATCGTCGAAGGTGAACTCGATCTCGAGCCGGCCGAAATCGAGCCGGCGCATCCGTTCGGTGATCTTGAGCGCGTCCGAGTGCGGGTATCCGCTGTCGTCCAGCCAGGTCCGATCGTTGACGCCGATCGTTTCGACGACGAAGGTATCGGCGTCCCAGCGTCCAACGGAGTAGCCGAGCCACGCGGGGTGAATCTCGGACGGGTTTCTGGCAAAGCCGCGGAAGTCGCGACCATCGGTGTGAATCTGGCGCCACGCGACGAAAATCTCGTAGAGCACCATCGTCACCTTCGGCGTCTGGACGATCTTGAACGGGTAGCCACGAATCGTCATGCCTTCGGGCACGCCCTTCGGCAGGCACTTGCCCGACGGCCGCTCGAGGCCGTTGTTGGCGAGCCGCTCGCGATAGATGGCCGCCGCATGCGGTTGGAAGGGCACGCCTCCTGCGACGTCGGCGCCCAGGTCCCCGATGTAGCGGTTGCTCGCCGCGCGCCAAACGCCGGAGAGGTCGGGCTTGCCGTCCGCAGCGCGCGGCGGCGGGGCTTTCAGATTCGTCGTGCCGTCCGGATTGCGCGGCTGATCCGGAAGCGCCAGCTTCAGCCATTGCGACTCGGCGCGAGTGGCCGCACCAAGCACGAGCAGCGCGACTGCGAACGAACGAAGAACGCATGCGACCATGGCTCACCTCAACGGGGCGGTGGACAGCAGACCACTCAGCAGACCAGTCGACCGGCGACGGACCCTCAGGCGCGGATTATGCGCCGGGAATGGGTTGAAGGGAATCGCTCGACAGGACTGCACTCCGGGTGGCCTGGGGAACCGGCGGCGGTACGGGATAATAAACATGAGCCATTGACCACTACAGCCAAACCGGAAGGCAAGCGCAAGCGCGTCAAGTCCACGCCAAAAGGCCGCCGGGTCGATCCGCAGGCGCGTGAAGACGTGCGTGTGCTGCTCGGCGACGAGCCCCGACGACGGGACCTCCTGATCGAGCACCTGCACAAGATCCAGGATCGCTTCGGCCATCTCTCGGCTGCCCACCTGGTGGCGCTCGCCGACGAGATGAAGATGGCGATGACCGAGGTCTACGAGGTGGCGACCTTCTACCACCACTTCGACGTGGTCAAGGAAGGCGATACCGCGCCGCCCGCGATCACCGTGCGCGTCTGCGACTCGATTGCCTGCGACCTGGCGGGATCGCACGACCTTTTGCAGGCGCTTGCCGGCGTGCTCGGCCACGATGTGCGGGTGCTGCACGCGCCGTGCGTCGGCCGCTGCGAGACAGCGCCCGTCGCCGTCGTCGGCCAGAACCCGGTGCCTTTCGCGACGGCGCAGAAGGTGTCGGCGCTGGTCAAGGACGGCGCGGTCACTCACGCCACCGCCGACATCGCGATCACGCCCGGCCACGTGGACTACGCGGCCTACCGCGCCGGCGGCGGCTACGCCCTGGCCGCTGCGTGCGTCAACGGACAGCGCACCGCCGCCGACGTCATCGCGGTGATGGAAGATTCGGGCCTCCGCGGCCTGGGCGGCGCCGGCTTCCCCGCCGGCCGGAAGTGGAAGCTGGTAGCGGCCGAGCCGGCCCCGCGGCTGATGGCCATCAACATCGACGAGGGCGAGCCCGGCACGTTCAAGGACCGCTACTACCTGGAGCGCGACCCGCACCGGTTCCTCGAGGGCGCCATCATCGCCGCCTGGGCGGTCGGCGTCGACGCTGTCTACGTCTACCTGCGCGACGAGTATCACGGCTGCCGCGCCATCCTCGAGCGCGAGATCGCGGCGCTGCAGGCCGACCCGCCGTGCAAGGTTCCGGAGTTCCACCTCCGCCGCGGTGCCGGCGCCTACATCTGCGGCGAAGAGTCGGCGATGATCGAGTCGATTGAGGGCAAGCGCGGCGAGCCGCGGCTGCGGCCGCCCTACGTGGCGCAGGTCGGCCTCTTCGGCCGCCCCACGCTCGAACACAACATGGAAACGCTGCACTGGGTGCGCGAGATCATGGAAAAGGGGCCGGGCTGGTTCGCGGGCCATGGCCGCAATGGCCGCAAGGGGCTGCGCTCGTTCTCGGTCAGCGGCCGGGTCAGGACGCCGGGTGTCCACCTGGCCCCGGCCGGCATCACGCTGCAGGAATTAGTCGACGAGTACTGCGGCGGAATGCTGGAGGGCCACACGCTCTATGGCTACCTCCCCGGTGGCGCCTCGGGCGGCATCCTGCCGGCGTCGATGGCCAACGTGCCGCTGGACTTCGACACGCTGACGCCTTACGGCTGCTTCATCGGCTCGGCCGCCATCGTCGTGCTGTCGGACAAGGACACCGCTACCGCGGCGGCCCGGAACGTCATGAAGTTCTTCGCCGACGAGTCGTGCGGCCAGTGCACGCCGTGCCGGGTCGGCACCGAGAAGGCGTTGACCCTGATGAAGGGCGGCAAGTGGGACAAGCCGCTGCTCACCGAGCTGTCCCAGGCGATGATGGACGCGTCGATCTGCGGGCTGGGCCAGGCTGCGCCCAACCCGATGCTGTCGGTGTTCAAGTATTTCCCCGCAGAAGTGGACTGATGCACCAGAAAAACACCGCGTTGGATGCGCCCCTGGTCAGCTTCACGCTGAACGGCCGTAAGGTGGTCGCGCCGGCGGATCAGACGCTGCTGCAAGCGGCACAGCACCATGGCATCGACGTGCCCAGGCTCTGCTACATGGAGGGCATGCGCGCGGACGGGAACTGCCGCACCTGCATGGTCGAGATCAAGGGCGAGCGCGTGCTGGCACCGTCCTGCTGCCGTTTCCCGAAGGACGGCATGGAGGTGACCACCGACAGTCCGCGCGCCGTCACCAGCCAGAAGATGTCGATCGAGCTGCTGCTGTCGGACATTCCCGAAACGTCCTACACGCTCGACTCTGAGCTCGACTTCTGGGCGAAGAAGCTGGACATCGGCAAGCCGCGCTTTGCCTCCCGTCACCAGCCGGCCGCGGACCTGTCGCATCCGGCGATGGCTGTCCACCTGGACGCCTGCATCCAGTGCAAGCGCTGCGTTCGAGCCTGCCGCGAGGAGCAGGTGAACGACGTCATCGGCTACGCCTTCCGCGGCGGCCACGCCAAGATCGTCTTCGACCTCGACGACCCGATGGGCGATTCCACCTGCGTCGCCTGCGGCGAGTGCGTCCAGGCCTGCCCCACCGGCGCGTTGATGCCGGCGCGGGACGCCGCGATGGTGGTGCCGGACAAGACGGTCGATTCGGTGTGCCCGTACTGCGGCGTCGGCTGCCAGCTGACCTACAACGTCAGGGACAACAAGATCCTGTACGTTCAGGGCCGCGACGGCCCCGCCAACTCCAGCCGCTTGTGCGTGAAGGGCCGCTACGGCTTCGACTACGTGCAGCACAAGCACCGGCTCACCAAGCCGCTCATCCGCAAGCCCGGCGTGCCGAAGCACAAAGACTTCGTGGTCGATCCCGAGAAGTGGCACGAAGTGTTCCGCGAAGCCACCTGGGAAGAAGCCATGGACTTCTCGGCGACGGGACTGCTGAAGATCCGCGACACCCACGGCAAGCGCTCGCTCGCTGGCTTCGGGTCGGCCAAGTGCACCAACGAAGAGGCGTATCTTTTCCAGAAGCTCGTCCGCACTGGCTTCGGATCGAACAACGTGGACCACTGCACGCGGCTGTGCCATGCCTCGAGCGTGGCCGCGTTGATGGAGGGCATCAACTCCGGCGCGGTGTCCAACCAGGTCCGCGACGTGGCCAACGCCGAGGTGATCTTCCTGATCGGCGCCAACCCCACAGTCAACCACCCGGTGGCCGCCACCTTTATCAAGAACGCGGTCAAGGCCGGCGTGAAGCTGATCGTCGCCGACCCGCGCCGCGGCGACCTGGCCCGCCACGCCACCTACAACCTGCAGTTCAACCCCGACACCGACGTAGCGCTGTTGAACGCGATGCTGCACGTCATCGTCACCGAAGGGCTGGTCGACAAGGCGTTCGTCGAGGACCGCACCTCGGGGTATGCCGAGCTGGCCGAGAACATCAAGAAGTTCCCGCCCGAAGCGATGGCGCCGATCTGCGGTATCGATGCGCAGACGATCCGCGAGGTGGCGCGGCTCTACGCCACGTCGAAGGCGTCGATCATCCTCTGGGGCATGGGCATCTCGCAGCACGTGCACGGCACCGACAACGCGCGGTGCCTGATCGCGCTGGCGCTCTCCACCGGCCAGATCGGCAAGCCCGGCTCGGGCCTGCACCCGCTGCGCGGCCAGAACAACGTCCAGGGCGCTTCCGATTCGGGGCTGATCCCGATTGCCTACCCGGACTATCAGCGCGTGAACGTGCCCGAAGCGAGGGAACGGTTCGAGGCGTTCTGGAAGACGGAGCTCGACCCGGATGTCGGACTGACGGTCGTCGAAATCATCAACGCGGCCAAGAAGCGTCAGATCCGAGGGATGTACATCATGGGCGAGAACCCGGCGATGTCGGACCCCGACGTCGATCACGCCCGCGAAGCGATGGCGGCACTCGATCACCTCGTGGTTCAGGACATCTTCCTGACCGAGACGGCGTATCTCGCCGACGTCGTTCTTCCGGCCACGGCATGGCCCGAGAAGGTCGGCACGGTGACGAACACTGATCGCATGGTGCAGCTCGGGCGAAAGGCGATCGAGCCGCCCGGCCAGGCGAGAGGCGACTTCGAGCTCGTCGTCGAGCTCGGCCAGCGCATGGGCCTCGACTGGCACTACTCGCATCCCCGCGAGGTGTTCAACGAGATGCGCCAGTGCATGGACTCGATCGCCGGCATCACCTGGGATCGGCTCGAGCGCGAGTCGTCCGTGACCTATCCGTGCGCCAAAGAGGGCGACCCGGGCGATCCCGATCATCTTCATTGACTCGTTCCCCACGTCCACGGGCCGCGCCAAGTTCGTGCCCGCCGATCTGATCTCGGCGGCCGAGCGGCCGGATGCGGAGTATCCGCTAGTGCTCATCACCGGCCGGCAGCTCGAGCACTGGCACACGGGCTCGATGACGCGCCGCGCGTCGAACCTCGACTACATCGAGCCTGAGCCCGTGGCGTCGGTCCACCCGCTCGATCTGGACACACTGGGCATCGCCCCTGGCGGGACACTGACCATCGAGTCGCGGCGCGGCAGCATCTCGCTCTACGCGCGCGCCGACGACGGCATGCCGCGCGGCGCCGTGTTCGTGCCGTTCTGCTTCTACGAGGCGGCGGCGAACGTGCTGACGAACCCGGTACTGGATCCGTTCGGCAAGATCCCGGAGTTCAAGTACTGCGCGATCAAGGTGACCGCCGGCGGCGACGTGCCCGAGCGCCTCAGCTTCGGCGGCGGACAGATTCTCGAGGGAACCGTTCCGGCGCACTGAAGCAGTCTTCGGTCTTCGGTCTTCGGTCTTCAGTGTTGTCGGGCCGGAACTGCACTGACGCTATTCCTGGCGAAGCGCCACCAGCGGGTCGATGCGCACGGCGCGCCGCGCTGGCAGCCAAATCGAAACCGCCGCGACGGAGCCCAGCACGACAACGACCGCCACCAGGGTGGGCAGGTCGGTGGGGGTGACGCCGAACAGAAGGCCTGACAGCGAGCGGCCGAGCCCCATTGCCAGGACGAAGCCGCTGCCCAGCCCGATCGCCGCGAGACCCATTCCCTGCCTGACGACGAGCTGCGTGATCCCGCCTCGGCGGTGGCTCCGAGGGCCATGCGCACGCCGATTTCCCGCGTCCGCTGCGCGACCAGATAGGCCAGCACGCCGTGCACGCCGACGGCGGCGAGCACCAGGGCCAATCCGGCGAACAGGCCCAGCAGCAGCATCATGAACCGCTGTTCACCCAGCGTGTTCGCCAGCGTCTCTTCGAGCGGCTCGAGACCGAAGACCGGCAGTTGCGGATCGATCTCCCGTATCGACGCCCGTACTCGCGGGCGCCAGTCGAACGGGATCCGTCGTCGTCCTGACCGCCAGGGTCAGTGACGTGAACCGCGTCTGCGATAAGGGCACGTAGGCGCCGATAGGTGCGGTCTTGGTGAGCCCGTGAAACCGCTCGTTGCCGACGATCCCGATGATCGTCCATCGCAGACCCCAGAACGAGATCGTCTGGTCCAGCGGGTTCTGGCTCGCGAAAAAGCGGTCGGCCGTGGCCTGATTGATCAGGATCACGCGTCCGGCCGACGACGTATCGGAGTCGCTGAGCAAGCGCCCGCGAACCAGGGGAACACGAAGCGTCCGAAAGTAGCCCGGCGAGACGGGCCGCACCGAGAGTTCGGGCCAGTCCTCCGCTTCCGCTTCGCGGCCGGCCACCGCGAACGACTGCGTGTAGCCGGTGTCGAGCGGATGGAAAGCCGTAAGGGCCGCCGACTCCACGCCGGGCAGACCGCTCACGCGCTGGACCAGTCCGTCGGTGAAGCGGTTGTAAGCCACGAAGTGTGGTCCGGCGGCGGGTGCCACCGGGTACCTGACCGGCGACAACTCGAACTGCGCCTTCAGCACACCTGTGACGTCGAAACCAGGATCGGTCTGGCTCAGCTTCCAGAAACTGCGAATCAGCAGGCCTGCGCCCGTCAGCAGCACCACCGCGAGCGCGACCTCGGCCACGACGAGCGCCGAGCGGAGCAGGCGCCCGTCGCGGCCGCTGGTGGCGCCGCGCGCGTCCTCGGCCCGCAGCGCCGTCTGCACTTCCAGCCGCCGGGCCTGGGCCACGGGCAGCACGCCGAACACCAGGCCGATCGCCACGGACACGCCGAGCGCCACGAGCAGCACTCCGCCATCGACGCTGACCGAGGTCAGCCTGGGGATGTTGGCGGGCGCGACCATCATCAGCGCGCGCAGCAGTCCATACGCGAGCGGCACGCCGAGCGCGGCGGCGCCGACCGCGAGCAGCAGGTTCTCCACCAGGAACTGGCGCGCCAGCCGCGGCAGCTCCGCGCCAAGCGCGGTGCGGACCGCCACCTCACGGGCTCGCGCCGTGCCCCGCGCCAGCAGCAGGTTGGCGACGTTGACGCAGGAGATCAGCAGCACCAGCGTGACTGCCGCCATCAGCACCGTCAGCGCCGTGCGCGTGCGGCCCAGCACCACGTCATCGAGCCGCTCCACGAAGGCGCCGCGGCCGGCGTTGGCATCGGGATAGCGGCGCTCCAGATCGGCCGCCACTCGCACCATCTCGTCGTGTGCCGATGCCGCTGTGGCACCGGCCGCCAGCCGGCCCACCATCACGAAGGAGTGGTTGCCGCCGCGTGGAGCCCGTGCCGGGTCCGGCTGCAGCGGCAGCCAGGCGTCCACCCGCGTCCGCGGGTCGCGATCGGCGAAGCCGCGCGCGTAGTCAGCGGCCGACAGGATCTGCAGCACGCCGAAATCCGCCGTCGGCGGGACCACGCCGATGATGGTTCTCTGCACCCCGTTGAGGCGAATCTGCGCGCCGATCGCCGAGGGCGCGCGCGCGAAGAGCTGCTCCCACAGGCGATCGCTGATGACGGCGACGTTGGCGCCGCCGGGCCGATCTTCGTCGGCGGTGAACACTCGTCCCGCGACAGTCGTGACGCCGAACAACTGGAGCAGCTCCGGAGTGGCGCCGAGCACCGACAGCCGCCGCGGCTCACCCTCGTCCGGCACCAGGTTCACGTCGAAGGAGACGAACGCCCCTACCCGGTCCACCTGGCGGCTGAGCTGCCGGTAGTCCACAAAGTCCGGAATCGACGCGGGCTCGCGCGTCGTGCCGGAGTTGCGGTCGGTCTCCCACATCAACACCAGGCGCGCGGGGTCGGGGAACGGCACCGGCCGCAGCAGCACTGCCTGCACCACGCTGAAGATCGCCGTGGTCATCCCGATGCCAAGGGCCAGCGTCAACAGCGCAGCCGTGGTGAAGCCGGCGTGCGGCGCAGCAGCCGGCAGGCGTAGCGCGATGTCCTTGGCGACATCGCTCAAGAGCCGCTTGCCGCGGAACGTCGGCGGGATACGGGGCGGTGGGACGCTGCCGCTCGGCACGGCGAATCGCACGTGCCAGCTCGGTGTCGACCCTGCAACTCCGCCATCAGTGCGGCAGTGGCCTCCTGCTCGGTGGCGCCGGCGCCGCGCAGCTCGTCCATGCGGCTGGCCATGTGCTGCGCCAGCTCCTCGACGATCTCGGCGTCGCGTGCCGCATCACCGGTGATCTCGCCAAGCCGATCCCGAACGAACGCATGCCAGTCCATGCCGCCCTCACGCGTGCCTGATGCGCGCCACCTTGTCCAGCGCGGCGACGAACTCGCCCCAGAAGCTGCGCTGCCGCTTCAGGGTGTTCTTGCCCTCGGCGGTGAGCTTGTAGAAGCGCCGACGCCGCTCGCCCGCCTTCTCGACCCAGCGGCCCTGAATCAGGCCGCGCTTCTCCAGGCGGTACAGCATCGGGTAGAGCGACGCCACCTGGAAGGTGATGGCGCCGTTCGATCGGGTGTCGATCAGCTTGCCGATCTCGTAGCCGTGCCGCTGCCGCTCTTCGAGAAGTGCCAGGATCAGGGTTTCGGCGCTGCCCTTCCGGACCTCGCGGTCGAAGACTTTCGATGACATATGTTTCAGCACAATATATCTCGGAGCAACATCAGGTCAATATCGCGCCGGTCTTCGGTCTTCAGTCTTCGGTCTTTGGTGTCTGTCGGCCCGGAACTGCACTAACGCTATCCTTGTGGGGCAGGCATTCCACGAGGAGCGATGTTCCGCTGCAGTAATCTCCACGAGTCTTTGGCCGGACCGAAGACTGAAGACCGAAGACCGAAGACCGTCCGGTCGTCGCGGCACCATGAGCGAAGGCCGCTCGAGCCGCGACGTTCGCATGCACGGCTTCGCGCGGCGCCAGACCGTGGCCGCGGCGCTGGAGCAGCTGGACGCGCTGCTGCACCGGCTGCCGGCTGAGGCTATTCCGCTGCACGCGGCCGCGGGCCGCGTCCTGGCAGGAGCCATCGTCAGCACCGTGGACGTGCCCGGTTTCGATCGGGCGACGATGGATGGCTATGCCGTGATGGCCGACTCAACGGAGGGCGCCAGTCCCTACAACCGGGTGCCGCTGAGCGTGATTGGCGACGCGATGCCGGGCTCGCCGTTCAGCAAGTCATGCCCTCCGGGTGTCGGCGGTCCGGATCATGACCGGCGCGCCGATCCCGGCGGGCTGCGATTCGGTGCTGCCGGCCGAATTCGTCGAAGCAGAGCCCGGTTCGT
This sequence comes from uncultured Acidobacteriota bacterium, assembly GCA_963713655.1. GTDB lineage: Bacteria > Acidobacteriota > Vicinamibacteria > Vicinamibacterales > UBA2999 > CAWEBF01. The sequence goes on along the minus strand of CAVQMT010000036.1, from coordinate 33,372 downwards.
CCACGCGAGTGATGGCCGTGGCCGTGGTGTCGCCGGGCAAGAACGTCGGCCGGCGCGGCGAAGACATCGTCCGCGGCGCGACGCTGTTCGAGGCCGGGCGCGTGTTGCGCCCGCAGGACCTCGGCGTGATGAGCTCGATCGGCCACGGCACGGTCAACGTGATCCGGAAGCCGCGCGTCCGCCTGGTGATCACCGGCAACGAGCTGCTGCCCGCCGGGTCCATGCCCCGTGACTTCCAGATCACCGATGCCAACGGGCCGATGCTCACCGCGCTTGCCGAGCGCGACGGCGGCATTGTGGACTTTCCCGGCCTCATCCCCGACGAGCCGGGGGCCATTCTCGACGCCTTGCGGGCCGGCGCCGACGTGGTCGTCGTCTCCGGCGGATCGAGCGTCGGCATCGAGGACCATGCGCCGATGCTCCTGAGTGAACATGGCGCGCTAGCGGTGCACGGCGTGGCGATGCGGCCCAGCAGCCCGGCCGGCTTCGGCACGCTGGGAGGCGCGCTGGTGTTCCTGCTGCCGGGCAATCCGGTCTCGGCGCTGTGCGCCTACGACTTCTTCGCCGGCCGGGCCATCCGCGCGCTGGGGGGCCGCCCGACGGCGTGGCCCTATCGTTCGACCCGCGGCATACTCGTGCGCAAGATCAGCTCGCCGATCGGCCGGCTGGACTACGCGCGCGTACGCGTCGACAACGGACGCGTGGAGCCGTTGTCAGTATCCGGCGCCTCGGTGCTCTCGTCCACCACCCGGGCCGACGGCTTCGTGATCGTGGACGACGACAGCGAAGGCTTTCCCGCCGGCGCCGACGTGGTCGTCTGGCTGTATGAGTGAGCAGGAGCAGTTCCTCACCGTCCTGGATCGGGACGAGGCCCATCGCCGGTTCCAGGCAGTCCTCGATCTCGTGCCGCTCGGCATCGAGCCCGTGGGCCTCGACGAAGCGCTGGGCCGGGTGCTGGCGCTTGACGTCGTGTCGCCGGTGGACGTGCCGTCGTTCGACCGCTCCAATGTGGACGGCTTCGCGGTGGTGGCGCAGGACACCTTCGGCGCCTCGGAGGAAGTGCCGTGCCGCGTCCGCCTGTCGAGCGAAGTGATTCACACCGGGGTCGTGCCGGGCACCGTGCTACGGCCCGGCGAGGCGGTGGCGATCGCCACCGGCGGCATGATGCCGCGTGGCGCCGATGCGGTGGTGATGGTGGAACACGCCGACGTGAGCGGCAGCGAGCTGCGGATCGCCCGCGCCGTGGCCGCGGGCAGCGGCGTCGCGTTCGCCGCCACCGACATCACCGCCGGTGAAGCCGTGCTGCGCCGCGGTGCGATCCTCACCAGCCGCGACACGGGCGTGCTCGCCGCGATCGGCGTGGCGGCGATCGATGTGTGGCGGCGGCCGATCGTGGCGATCCTGTCCACCGGTGACGAGATCATCGCGCCCGGGCAGCCGATGCAGCCCGCGCGAGTCTACGACTCGAACGCCCAGGTGCTGGCCGACGCCGTGCGCGAGCTGGGCGGCGGACCCGCGTCGCCTCGGCATCGTGGCCGACGACGCCGATGCCTTGCGCGTGAAGCTGCGACAGGCGCTTGCCATCGCCGACATAGTCCTGCTGTCGGGGGGCACCAGCAAGGGTGCCGGCGACGTCTCCTACCGCGTGGTCGCCGAGCTGACCGATCCCGGCATCGTGGCGCACGGCGTCGCGTTGAAACCCGGCAAGCCCATTTGCCTGGCCGCGACAGAAGGACGCCCGGTAGTGGTCCTGCCAGGCTTCCCCACCTCGGCCATCTTCACGTTCCACGAGTTCGTGGCCCCCGTGATCTCGGCGTTGGCTGGCCGCAGCGTCCAGCCGCTCGGCCAGGTGCAGGCCAGGCTGGCGGTACGGGTGAACAGCGAGATCGGCCGCACCGAGTACGTGCTGGTGGGTCTCGTGGACACCGGCACGGGTGAACCGTCACTGGCTGCGTATCCGATGGGACAGGGCTCGGGCAGCGTGACCACCTTCAGCCGCGCCGACGGCTTCACCACCATCGGCCGGCACGAGGAGATTGTGCCGGCGGGCACGACGGTCACCGTGCAATTGCTCGGCCGGGAGCTGCAGCTTCCCGACCTGGTGGTGATCGGCAGCCACTGTGTCGGCCTCGACTACCTGCTGGGGGTCCTGCAGGGCCGCGGCGTGCGATCGAAGTTCCTGGCAGTCGGCAGCCTGGCCGGGCTCGAGGCCGCCCAGCGCGGCGAGTGCGACCTCGCCGGCATCCACTTGCTCGATCCCGCCAGCGGCGCCTACAACCGACCGTTCCTGACCCCGGCGCTCCAGCTGATTCGGGGCTACGGGCGCCTGCAGGGACTGGTCTTCCGCCGCGGCGACACTCGCTTCGAGGGTCGGGGCGCGGTGGAGGCGATCGCCAGCGCCGCCGCCGATCCCGCCTGCGTGATGGTGAACCGGAATGCCGGCAGCGGCACCAGGGCGCTGATCGATCGGCTCCTGGCTGGAGCGCGACCCGCCGGCTACGCCGTCCAGCCTCGCAACCACAATGCGGTGGCGGCGGCGGTGGCCCAGCGTCGCGCCGACTGGGGCGTCACGCTCGACACCGTGGCACGCGCAGCGGGTCTTGGGTTCATTCCCGTGCAGGACGAGCAGTACGACTTCGTGGTGCCATCCGCCCGAGCACAGCGCCCAGGCGTCGAGGCGTTCCGCGCGCAGCTCGCCGACCGGTCCACCCGCGAAGCGCTGCTACGGCTGGGCATGAGGCCATGAAGGCCGGCGGCGTCGTGCTGTGCGGCGGCAAATCCTCGCGCATGGGCACGTCGAAGGCGCTGCTGCCGTTCGGCCCCGAGACGATGCTGCAGCGCGTCGTTCGCGTGCTGGCGGGCGTGGTCGCGCCAATCGCGGTCGTGGCCGCCGTCGATCAGGATCTGCCCGTCGCTGCCCGCGGATGTCGTGATTGCGCGGGACGAGCGCGAGGGCCGCGGCCCGCTGCAGGGGCTCTCGGCCGGTTTGAAGGCCCTGCCCGACGGCGTGGAGGCGGCCTACATCACGAGCTGCGACGTTCCGCTGCTCGTGCCCGGCTTCGTCACCCAGATGCTGGCGCTGGCCGACGGCTACGACATCGCCCTGATCGAGATCGACGGCTTTGCCCACCCGCTGTCCGCGGTGTACCGGCGAAGCGTGCTGCCGCAGGTCGAAGAGCTGCTGGCACAGGACCGCCTGCGCCCGGCGTTCCTGTTCGACCTCGTGCGGACCAGGCGGGTGGCGCCGGCCGAGATGACCGCCGACCCCCACTTGCGGACCCTGCGCAACCTGAACACCCGCGACGACTACGAACGCGCCCTGGCCGACGCCGGCATCACGGGCGCGAACTGAAGCGGCTTCGACTTCTGTGTAGCCGCGTCTCTTCGAGTCCTTGGCCAGTTCCGTCCTTTCCTCGTTCTTGGTCCGCCATGGACCAGGACTTGCTGACGGACCACGAACCAAGAACCAAGGACCAGCGACCCGCGCTGCACCGAAAGCGGCTAGGTTCACATCCTCGCCACCACCTCGACGTCGCCGTCGCGCCGCAACACCGTCAGGCCGACTCGCTGGTCGTGTCGAGTCAGCAGGAGATCGACCGACGCCTCGCCCACCGACAGGTTGACGATGCGCAGCCAGTCGAGGTCTCGTGGCAGCACCGCGTGCGAGAAGGTCACACGCCGTTCGAGCGCATCGACGCGGATGCCGAGGCACGCCTGCAGCAGGAGATACACGGCTCCCGCCGCCCACGCCTGCGGGGCGCAGGCCACCGGATACAAGGTGGGCGCGTTTCCCTCCTGCCGGGGAAAGCCGCAGATCAGTTCGGGCAGCCGGTACTGATCGACCGCCTGGCTCAGGTCGAACATCGCGTCGAAGATGCGCAGGGCGGTGCCGGTCATGCCGTAGCGCGACAGGCCTGCCGCGACCAGCGCGTTGTCATGGGGCCAGACCGAGCCGTTGTGATACGAGAGCGGGTTGTAGCGGGCGGCGCCCGCGGCTCACCGTCCGGATACCCCAGCCGCCGAACGAGGCGTCGCTCATCAGTGTGGCGGCCACGCGCGCCGCGCGTGCGGGGCTGGCAATGCCCGAGAACAGGCAGTGGCCGGCGTTCGACGTGCGAACGCGGCAGGGCCGTTTGTCGGCGTCGAGCGCCAACGCGTAGGTGTCGAGTTCGTCGCACCAGAACGCGTCCTCGAACCTGGTCTGCAGCGTCCGCGCACGTTGGCGCCACTGGTCAGCCTGCGGCTCGTCGCCCCGTGCGGCCGCCAGCTCCGCGGCGCCCGACCAGGCCGCGTAGGCGTAGCCCTGCACCTCGCTCAACGCGATCGGCGCCCGGGCCAGCGAACCGTCGGCGTGGAACACCGAGTCCCACGAATCCTTCCAGCCCTGCTGGATCAGGCCGGTGTCGCTGCTACGCTCGTACTCGACGAAGCCGTCGCCGTCGCGATCGCCGTGCGTCTCGATCCAGGCCAGGGCACTCACGATGTGCGGCCACAGCTGGTCGATGAACGGCCGGTCGCCCGTCCGCTCGAAGTAGGCGTGCGCCAGCACCACGAACAGCGGCGTGGCGTCGGCCGAGCCGTAGTAGCGGCCGAATGGGACCTCGCCGAGCGCGGCCATCTCGCCGGTCCGCATCTCGTGCACGATCTTGCCGGGTTGCGCGTCCTGGGCGTCGTGCGCCGCCGTCGCCTGCGTCTGCGCCAGGAAATGCAGCACACCGCGCGCCACCTCGGGCACGGCCCACAACAACTCGAGGGCAGTGATGATGCCGTCGCGGCCAAACGGCGTACTGAACCACGGAATCCCGGCGTAGGGGTATCGGCCGTGCGGCGTCTCGCTCATCATCATGTGCAGGTCGGCCGTCGAGCGCTGGATCCAGCGGTTCATGCCCTGGTTCGAGGATACCGGCCGGCAGGCGCGCGCCTGCTCGGCCTCGGCGCGACGGCGGCGTCGCGACACCGTCTCGTCGAAATGCGAGAAGCCCGAGCTTCTGATTGCCGATTTCGCAGGTGATGGCGATCTCGACGTCGGTCGTCGCGTGGGGTTCGACCGAAAGATGGAACACCAGCCCGCCCGGCTCGATGCCATCCGGATGGCGCATCGAACGAATGCGCGTGCGACGCTCAACCCTGTCCAACCCCTGGTACCGCAGGACCACTTCCTCGGCGGCCGCTTCCGACGCCCGGCGGCCATGTGCGAGCCGCTTGGTGCCGCGCACTTCGAAGACGTCGGCGAAGTCCGCCTCGAACCGAAACGCCAGCGGCACATTGAGCCGCTGGAATCCGTGATTGGTGACGCGCAGACGCTCGGTCAGCGTCGCCGCATTGGATCACCCGGGACCGGGACAGATGCAGCAGGCCGCGCGCCACCAGCACCTGGTCGCCCTTGACGCACGTCGGGGTTGGTCAGGTCGGCCGTGAACACCGCGTTGTCGTCGCTGACCGTCGAGCTGAGGAACAAGGGCGACGCGGCGCCCAGGCGCAGCTCGAACCCTGACAGGAACCGGGTGCCGCCGTGATACAGCCCGTACTGGCTGCCTGGCGCCGGCACGATGTCGCCGTGGAGGTCGAAGACGGCAAAGCTGTCCTCGTCCTTCAGCACCCGTACCGACGTAGTCGAGCGTTCGACCTCGCTGAGGATCGTGAACGGGCCGTCGAATCCCGGCTCTTGCCCCACTACGCCGCTCCGGACACGAGCGGCACGCCGGCGTGGCGGGACCTCACCAGCCTTTCGTAGAGCCGCAGGTAGGCGGCCGCCATGCGCGGGGCGGCGAAACGGCGCTCGAACTCCATGCGGCACCGCCCGCGATCGAGCAGGTGCGCGCGGCCAGTCGCCTCGATCGCCTCTTCCACGGAATCGACGACGAATCCGGTGACACCGTGATCAATCACTTCGGGGACCGAACCCGCCCGAAACGCGACCACCGGCACGCCGCACGCCAGCGCCTCGATCATCACCAGGCCGAAGGGCTCGGGCCAGTCGATCGGGAACAGCAGCGCCACGGCACCGCCAAGGAACGCGGACTTCTGCCGGTCGTCGATCTCGCCGACGAACTCGACCAGCGGGGTGTCGAGCAGTCGGCGGATGTGCTGCTCGAAGTACTCCTCGATCCGCGCGGTCCACCTTGGCGGCCACGCGCAGCGGGATGCCACACGCCGTCGCGATCGCAATGGCGCGATCGAGCCCCTTTTCCGGTGAGATGCGGCCGATAAACGCCAGATAGCCGTCGGTGGCGCCGATGGAACTTCAGCAGCCCGAGTGGCAGCCCGTGGTACACCGTGCCGACCCAGCCGGCGTCGGGCAGGGGCGAGCGCTGCGCGTTCGAGATCGACACCACCGGCACGTCCATGAACTCGCGATAGAGGGGCTCGAGCTCGGGGATGTCCAGCCGCCCGTGCAAGGTGGTGACGTGGGGGGCCGCCAGACGCCGCACCACGGGGAAGTGCATGTGCGCCAGGTGGAAGTGGATGACATCGAACTCGTGCGCCCGCTTGGCCACCTGTTCGAGCATCAGGAGATGTGGCGCCAGATCATCCCTGCCCGTGCCCCCGAAGCGCAAGGCGCGCGGGCACACCGGCACGAGCTTCGCGCTCGTCGTCGAATCGCCGCTCGCGAAGAGCGTCACGGCGTGTCCCTGGCGGACCGAGCTCGTCCGTCAGGAACGCGACCACTCGCTCGGTGCCGCCGTAAAGCTCCGGTGGCACGCTCTCGATCAGGGGCGCAACCTGGGCGATACGCATACGTTGCGCTCAAGCGAAGCTCTTGTCGTCGGCGGATGGCCCGTAGATGGCCGGCACAGTGGCTCCCATCAGGCGAAGGTAGACGGTCATCTGGCCACGATGGTGCGCCCAGTGGTTGATGGTGTCGCGAATCATCTCGTGCCGCGGCATATCGGCCACTACTTGCCCACCGGCCAACAGCTGCCACCGCGTCTTCAGGAACTCGTCGTCGGTGCCCTTGATCGCGGCGCGGGCATCGTTCGCGGCGTTCTCGAGCGCGCGCACGAACTCGCCGCTGGTCTTGCTTTCCGGCGGCCTGAACTGCTGGCCGCCCTTGGGCGCGATGTCGAGCTGGTCCTGCTTCACGATCATGGCAAGCCACGTGGGAATGGTCGCCACCATGTCGCAGAGGTAGCCGAAGGCCATCGACTTCTCGTGCGGCTTCCAGTCGCGCTTGCCGTCAGGCACCTGCTCGAGCGCGTGCCGGCTCCGCGGCACTTCGCGGTCGAGCTCGTTCAGGAATAGTTCGGTCAGCTTCATCCAGCACCCCCGGCCGATCCGTGCAAAGGGGATACCTGAATGGGTCGAGCCCGACAGGTGTTCAGGCCGAGGCGCTCTTCTCGGACGAGGCCTGCAGCGCGCCAACGCCCAGGACCCTGGTATGGGGCTAGGCGGCCTTCCCGGCGCCGGCCGGAACGCGCACGACCAGCGCGGCCAGCGTCAACAGCACCAGCGTCGCGGCCAGCGCGTAGAACGCGGCCGCATACGATCCGGTGGCGTCCGCGCACCAGGCCAGCAGCAACGGCCCGACTGCCGACGCGAACACGGTCAGGGCCTGAGCCACGCCCTGGATGCGGCCCAGGTGGGTGCGCCCGTAGGCCTTCCCCCAGAAGCTGAAGAACACCACCATCACGAAGCCGCCCGACAACCCCATGGCCACCGCTTGCGCCATGACGTGAGCGGTGGTCGTCACGCGCGGCAACGCGACGAGGGCCGCCGCCAGCAGCACCAGCGCGACGATCAGCACGCGTCGCAGCGAGCCGCGGTCGGCCCACGCGCCCGCCATGAAGTTGCCGGCGAGCCCGGTGATGGCGGTCACGGCCAGCGCCGTGTAGTAAACGTCTGGGGCGAAACCCCGCTCAGCCAGGATCGACTCGTTGAAAAGGCCGATGCCTGACGCGGCCAGGCCGTAGAGCGAGCTGGCGATACCGAACACCCAGAACGCCGGCGAACGAAGCGCGGCGGCCAGCGTGGCGTCGGTCGCCTCTCCGGGCAGGACCTCGGCCGGGCCCTCCAGTTCGGCGTTCGAATCGGGCTCTCGCCGGGCGAAGGCCCAGGCGATCGGCGCCAGACCGAACACGAGCGCGGCGCCAACCGACGCCCAGGCCACCCGCCAGCCGCGGGCTTGCACCACGGCGCCGACGGCGGGAAACGCCAGCATGAAGCCGACGCTCATCACCAGCGCGTAGACCCCCATTGCCCACGTCAGCTGACGCCGGAACCACTTGCCGGGCATCGCCAGGCTGACCACCGACAGTGCGCTCTGCCCCAGGCCGCGCGTCAGCGTGATCATGACGAGCAGCATCGCCGCACCCTGAACGGCGCTCAGGCCGATGACCACCACGCCGAGGGCCAGCGACAGCGCGGTCAGGACGATGCGGCTGCCGTGTCGATCGACCAGGCCGCCGATGCCAAAACAGAACAGCGACCCGGCCAGCGTGGCGACGAAATTGATCTCCGCGAACCGGACGCGATCGACGGCAAGATCGCGCAACAGGGGCTCGGTGATCAGCCCGAGGCCTTGGGTACGGCCGGGCAGCGTGCCCACCATCGCCAGCGCCGCCACCCCGACCACCACCCAGCCGTAATAGAGGTTCCAGCCGACGCCGCGGGCCTCGGCCTTCACGTTGGTCATGCCGCCAGCGTACCCGAAGGCACGCACGGCCGGCCAGACGCCTATTCGATCTTCCAGATCGTGGTCGTGCTGCTGGCCTCGTTCGACACGATCAGGAGCGCCGTCCCCGTGTGCTCTTGACTGCCGGCACGAAGGTCAGGCCCTCGGGCCCCAATCGCCGCAATCGTGTTCGGCACCAGAGCCCGTGGCTGGATGCGCGGAACTGCGGCCGACCTCCCCGTAGGGTCCGATAGGTCCAGCACGACGATGCCACCGTCCCTTTCGAGCCCGACAAACGCGTAGGGCCGCCCGTTCACCTCGCCAACGACGACCGATTCGGGCTCGACACCCTTGTCGTCGCTGCGGTTGTCCCGCGAGTTGGCCGTGGAGTTGTTGTTGAAGAAGTTGCGGCCCTGCGCGTCGAGCGACTCCGACAACCGCTCGAGCATGTCGCCGCTGTCCCACACCAGCCGGCCCTGCTGATCGCGGATCGAGATCGAGCGTCCGCCCAGGACGTCGATGCGGTCGAACAGCCCGTCGCCGTTCAGGTCGCCGCTCGCCGTGGAGACGTTCAAGCCGGCTGTTCGGCTCGAGGCCGGTTCGTAGCGGACACGCCGCGCCCAATGCAGCCTGGCACTCGACCAGTCGCAGCAGCGACGGTCCAGCCACGGGAGCCGCCCGATCCGACGCGTCGATCGTGTCCACACGACCCATCAGCGGGTTGACGACGAAGATCAGCTTCGTCGCCGCGTCGTAGGCGTTGATCTCGGCGACCTGCGGGTCGTCGGCGCGGAACGGCCCGGATTTCACCGTGCCGAGAGGCGTCAGGGATAACGGCTGAGCCGCAGTGACAGAGGCAAGCGCCGCCACACAGGCGGCAAAGAGCACGGCGTATATCTTCATCCCGCTGAGGTTACGGAGCGGGCATGACGACAGAACGACGTTTCTATGACGACCTGGCGATCGCGGTCAGGGAGTGCCCGTGGGCCGCGACGGCGGCCCTAGGACACGCTGGTCAGACCAGCATCCGGCGCCGCACCAGGAGGCGAAACAGCATCAGCAGCACGACGGCGCCGATGAACGCCATGAAGAAGCTCGCGGGTTCGTTGGCCGTGTACAGCCCCAAGCCGCGGCCCAGGAACCCGCCCACGGTGGCGCCGACGATGCCAATCAACATCGTCACGATGATGCCGCCTGGGTCCCTGCCCGGCATCACGAACTTGGCCAGCGCGCCGACGATCAAGCCGAACACGATCCAACTGAGAATGCCCATTGCCCCTCCTCCTGTCGATCAGTCGAACAGGCGCCCCATGTCGCAGAACCATAGATGAGGCTTCTGTCCGCGAGGCGCCGCGGCAACTCTACCCGAAAAGAGGCGCCGGCGCCGGGGCCATTATGGCGAGCGGGGGACCTCACCGCCTTCGGACCTGCGCCGAGCCGCGGCAGGCACCACCGGCCAATCGGTGCGCCATGCGTCCGCCGGCGCCGCGTCCCGATACTCGATCCGCACCGGCATGCTGCTCAACCGCTCGAAGAGACGTATGTCGGTGCGGATGGGCCACCAGTCATACAGGAATATTTCTACCGGGCGCCACATCGCCACCCAGCCCACGATGAGGACGCCCTCCTGTACCAGCAAGGCCAGCCGGTTCTCGGGAAAGTAGCTGGCGACGCGTTCGCCAATCGTCAGCGCCAGCGCCAGAAAGGCGATGGCGATGAGCAGACTGAGACGCCCGCGGTGAAACAACTCGCGGAGGCGGCGCCTGGCTTCGGTGACGCGTCGGGCGAAGAATTCGTAAACCGCATCGCGAAGCAACGCGGCCTCGTCGGCAATCCCCGCCCCGCGATCCAGATGCACCCGCAGCGCCAAGCGCACATGGCGATGGAGGCTGCGACCCCAACTGACGATGAACTCCTCGGCCTTCGGGTCGAGATCCCGCTCGTGGAACGGTGACGGATCGATCTCGTTGAACAGCTGCCAGAGTTCGGAGACGCGGACCTCGATGATCTCGCAGACGCCCGGGAGAGTGTCTCCGGCAGACGACCTCCCGGGGCCGAATCGGGACGCTGGCGTGCCGGGGAGCCGGCACACGTGGCTTTATCTATAGGCGACTGATGTCCACCCTGCACCTCGAAGACCCGCCACCAGTGTCGCATGCCGCTGGAACGCGTTCACGCTGGCTTCGAACGTCTTCTCGTAGAGGCGTCGGTGCGCGCCCTTGTGGACGAACCGAGACGCGATAGCTTTCGCCGGTACGTTCGACTTGACACATCAGGAGCTGACGTCCGCGGCACAGCACCCAGTTGAGAAGCGGACGGGACGTTCTCGAGGTTTGTATCTTCATGAGCGGTGACCCTGCAAGAGCAGGGCCACTACCCTTAGTGCTTGATGCGGTCGCCGAGATCCTTGATCGCGTTGCCGACCTTCTCCTTGGCCTTCCCCACACCTTCCTGGACGTCGCCGGCCAGCTCGTCCGCGGCACCTTCGTCGTGCAGCGCCTGGTCGCCCGTGGCCTTGCCGATGCCCTGCTTCATCTTGCCCTTCACTTGCTCGAACTGTCCTTCGACCTGGTCCTTGTTCATGACGAGTCTCTCCTCTCAATCTAAGGAGCAAACTCTTCGCCATGACGTCGCACGGACGAGCCAGGAGCCAGGCCATCAATTGCCGATGCCGTAGAGATGGCCGAGCGTCCGCACGATGATCAGGCCGTCGGAGATCGCCGGCGTCGCCATCACCACTTCCTTCATGTCGTTCTTCGCCACCTGCGCCAGCCCGTCGGCCGCGGTGACGACGTAGATCTCGCCATCTTCGCTCGAGATGTACAGACGGCCGTCGGCTGCGACCGGTGACGCCGAGAACGAGCCCCCCGTGCCGATACGGCCGCGGAACGCGCGCTTGCCGGTCGCGGCGTCGTAGGCGGTGACCACGCCGTTGATGTTGAGCGTGAACAGCAGCCCGTCGTAGACGATCGGCGTCGGGATGTAGGTGCCCTCGGTCAGGTTGCTCCAGGCGACCGCCTGGCTGGACTCCTGCCCTTTCTGCAGCGAGATGTCGCCGCTCGAGCCCGGGCGGATCGCATAGACCGGCCGCACCGGCGGGTATCCTCCGGTGACGAACACCAGATCGTTTCCCACCACCGGCGAGCCGATCGTGATCTCGGAGTTGGGGCCCAGCGTCCACAGCAGCTTGCCGGTGGCCGCCTCGTAGCCCCGGACCTTGGTGCCGTTGGTCACGATCACGTCGCGGCCGTCGGCGGCGCGCGCAATCGCCGGCGTGCCCCAGGTCGAGATTTCATCGGCGCGCGGCGTCTTCCACAGCTCCTTGCCGGTGCGAAGGTCCCAGGCCGCCAGGTAGGAGCCCTTCTGGGTGTCGGCCTGCAGGATCACCGAGTCGCGATAGATGATCGGCGAGCTGGAGTGGCCCCATTGGAAGGCCGGGTCGAAGAACCAGCCGCTGTCCAGCACGCCCAGGTCGACCTTCCACAGCTCCTTGCCGCCGAAGTCCCAGGCCATCAGCAGGCCGGCGGACCCGAACACCGCCACCACGCGCTGGCCGTCCGTGGCGGGCGTGGAGCTGGCCTGGCTGCTCTTCGTGTGCCGCTTGGTCTTCGGTGCGCCGGTGAAGGCGGTACGCTCCCACAAGATCTTTCCGGTGGCCTTGTCCAGGCTGTAGACCTTCCAGTCGTGGACGGACAGGTCGTCCACCGGCTTCACGTCGCCGTACAAGCCGGTCTTGAAGGTCTTGTCCCCCGACTGGCTGACCGCGGTGGTGACGAAGACGCGATTCCCCCAGACGATCGGGCTGGAGGTGGCGACACCGGGAATCTCCGTCTTCCACTTGATGTTCTTGCCGGTCGCCACATCCCACTCGGTGACGGCGCGCTGGCCGTCGCCGTTGCCGCCACCGCCGTCGCCGCGGAACGACGGCCAGTTGCGCGGAGCGCGCCGGGCGTCGCACCGACGCGGCCGGCGCCGGTGCCGCGGGAGCAGGAGCAGGGGCGGGAGCCGCAGCAGCCTCCGCTGGCACGCGCACGAGCGTCAGGTTGGCCGGCCCCTGAACCAACGCCGACCGATTCGGCCGGCCCGGCGCGCGACGAGAACGTCAGCGTGGCGTTCACTTCCACCACGCGAAACACGTCCGGCGCTGAGGGCACCAGCCGCACCAGCGGCTGGCCCTGCACCTGCGCCATGAGCGCATCCCCCTGCTGGGTGACCGTCATCGTGACTCCAGACCCTGCGTCACGGTAGGTGCCGACATATCGCGGCAGCGTCGCGGCATCCACCGTAAATGCCGGCGGCCCCGTTTCGGCTGGCAGCTTGTCGAGCGCCGCCTTGATCGGCGGCGCGAGCGCCTCGCGTTTCATCGCCGTGGCCATGCTGAGGGCCGACTGCAAACCCTGCCGCGTCACCTTGCCGGCCGCGGCGGCGTTGACCAGCGCGGCGTTGTTGAACTGGACGGCGGCGGCCAGGCTGCCGTCGGCATCGGCGCCGCTCTGGAGCAGGAACAGCGCGACGTCGACGTGGCCGTTGGTCAGCGCCATCTCCGCGGCGCGCGCGCGGTAGAAGCTGTCCTGCGCGTTGACGTCGGCGCCGCGCGAGACCAGCAGCTTCACCGCGTCCAGGCGGCCGTTGCTCGAGGCGAAGATCAGGGCGGTGACGTCGTAACGTCGACTTGCCGTTGACATCGGCGCCCTGCGCCAGCGCCGCGGTGATGCGCGCCGTGTCGCCGGCGCGAGCCGCCTCCCACAACGCCTCATTGGCTGGCTGCGATTGGCCGGCGACGACGCCAATGGCGACGAACCCCAGCTGAGCCGTGAGCAGCAGATTTCTGGTCACAATGCGCCTCCCGAGATGGGGAGATTCTACGCGCACTGCGTTACCGTGGTGCGAACGCGTCGCGTGCCCGTGACCCTTTGAAGCGGTGCACTACCGTCACAGGTAGCGGCGGCACCAATCCGCGGCCAGGGCGGACACCTGCTCGAGGGCTCCCGGCTCCTCGAACAAGTGCGTCGCGTGCGGGACGATCGCAAGCTCCACGTGGGCGTGCATCCGCCGCATCGCGTCGCGATTCATCTCGATGACGGGAGTGTCGTCGCCGCCGACGATCAAGCAGCGTCGGCGACAGCACGCGAGGCAGGGCGTCCTCGGCGAGATCGGGCCGGCCGCCCCTCGAGATCACGGCGCCGACGATCGCCGGACGGGCCGCCGCCGCGATCAGGGCAGCCGCCGCGCCGGTGCTGGCGCCGAAGACCGCGACCGGAAGGCGGCGCAGGTCGGACCGCTCCTGCGTCCACTCCACCGCGCCGACCACGCGCCTGCCCAAACAGAGGAATGTTGAAGCGGTGCTCGGTCGTCCGTTCGTCCTCGGCCTCCTCCTCCGGCGTCAGCAGATCGAGGAGCAGGGTGCCGAAGCCCGCCTCCTCCAGTGCGGCCGCCACGGCGCGGTTGCGGCGGCTGAAGCGGCTGCTGCCGCTGCCGTGGGCGAAGACCACGAGCCCGCCCGCGCGTTCGGGGACGTGCAAGTCGCCATCGACGGCGACCGAGGCCCAGCGCGATCCGGACGGCGTGGGTGCCGACGGCCTTCGTCATGGCGCCCTCGAGACCGGCTTCCGGCGCCGTCGTGCAGGAGCTCCCGCACCTCTTCGTCGGTCGTCGGCGAGAAATCCTGGTACCACTGTCCGACCGCCACGAAACGCGCCGGCGCCCTGGCGCAAACGGCTTCGTCGACCATGCCGGAGAACTCCTGACAGGTCTCGGCGGCGCCGACAGGCACCGCCACCACGATCTTCGACGGCGCCTGTGCCCGCACCGCTGCAACCGCCGCTTTCATCGTCGATCCCGTGGCCAGCCCGTCGTCGACGAGAATGACCACGCGATGCCGCAACTCGACGGGCGCTCGTCCGTCGCGATAGAGGCGCTCGCGCCGCGCGAGCTCGGCCTGTTCCTGCCGCGCCACCTCGTCGATGACCTGGGCGGGAATCCTGTACCAGGACACTACATCGTCGTTGAGAACGCGAACGCCGCCGGATGCGATCGCACCCATCGCCAGCTCGCCGTAGCCGGGCAGGCCGAGCTTCCTCACCAGGAACACATCGAGCGGCGCTTCGAGCGCTCGTGCGACTTCGTACGCAACCGGCACGCCACCGCGGGGCAGCGCCAGCACGACCACGTCGCTGCGCCCGCGGTAGTGATCGAGCCGCAGTGCCAACTGGGCTCCGGCATGGCGGCGGTCCTGATAGGGCCGCCGCTCATCGCGAAACAGCACCACGGCGCCTCACGCCGCGGACCGGCGACGCCGCCGTGCAGCCGTCCGGGCCTGCCTCGACAGCGCCTTCGTCGACGCCGCCCGCCGCGGCTCACGCTTCAGCGCCCGCGTGGCGGCACGGGAACGCCGGGCGGATGGCGTCTTGTGCGTCCCACTCTGGCCAGCGCGATACGCACGCTCGGCGCTCTTCCGGGTGCGCGGCGACGCCTGGCCCTTGCGCGGCGGCTTGAGCTTGACGCCAGCCCGGCGCGCCTTCGAGAGGCCGATCGCAATGGCCTGCTTGGTCGAGCGTGCGCCGTGCTTGCCCTCACGCACGTGCTCGATTTCCTCGTGCACGAACGCACTGGCCTGCGTGCTGGGCGATTTGCCTTCCCGCTTCGCCTTCCGCGCGCGCTCCAACGTCTTCCGTTCGGGCATGGTTCACCCCCTTTTGCTGTGGTGATCCGATGCAGGGTCGTTGCCAGAGTGTCAGTGAGAGGTCTGATCCGACCGCGACACTTCACGCACCAGATTACCCACCTCACCGGGGCGGAGGGCCAGCGCCACGTCGGCCTGCGCGATGATCCCGGCGCAGCGCCCTTTGTCATCGACGACGGGCACGCGCCGGATCTGGTGCCGTTCCATGGTCAGCAGCACGTCGTCGAGGGGCGTATCGGCGGGCACGGTGATGACGGGCTGGGTCATGCACTCCTCGGCCATATGCGCGGTCGGGTTCTTCCCCTCGGCCACAACCCGGCAGACGATGTCGCGATCGGTGACAACGCCAATCGGCCGATCCTCGGTGTCGACAATCGGAATCTCGCCGCAATCGAATTGCCGCATCAGCTTCGCCACCTCATCGAGCGTGGTGGTGCGGGAGCACCGGGTCGGGTCGGTCGTCATCACATCTCGGGCCATCTTCGGCATGGGCGGTTCTCCTCAAACCCGGTGGAGGAGCAAGTTGCCTGCCACCAGCTAATCCTCGCCGCCGCCCGTCCCCTTGAACCGATCCGCCTCGTCCGCAAACAGGACGTTGAAGCTCGTGAGCGATCCATAGCAGCCGCTGACGTAACTTTGCAGCTTCACCTTCACGTCGTCGGGAAGGTTCGAGGCGTTCACCTGCTGCTCGAGCGTGCGCAGCCGGTTCCGCACCATGACGATCTTGTGGAAGAAGGTTTCGATCGGCCAGCTCTTCGATTGCTGCTGCTCGTCAGCCGGGCGCAGCACCAGCGTGCCGCCGCGCCACTTGTCCGCGGGCACCGCGGGCGTCAAGCCGGCCTCCTCCCGGATGATGCGCCGCAGCAGCAGCTCGAGATCGTCTGGGGTGGAAGCCATGTGAGGCGCACTCCTCTCCCGGTCGCTGACGAGGGGAAACGGTTCGGCTGCGGACCGGCGTGGGCGAGGAGCCGCCAGGGGCCTCGTCGGATCGCCCCGCCGGTGATCCTCGCGCCGCCGCGATAGTTGTGCTCGCTGCGACAGTAGTCGCACGCCACGCGCAGGGGCTGCCCCGCGGTGTCGACGACGATCACGGTGTGGAAACGATCGGTCTTGCATGCACGGCAGTAGTCCTCGACCGACCCGCCTGCACGATACGTTCGGTCCTGCGACACCTGCCGGATATCATAATGTCCCGGCGTGAGCGGCATTCCGGATTCGACATTCCAGGTTCTCCGGGCTTATCTCGAGGCACGAGCCGAGTTCAGCGACGTCGATTTCAGCTTCATTCGAGGGACCTTCCTCTACAAGGCCCTCGCCGCCGGAGAGTTCCTCCAACGCGCCGGAGACGTCGCGCAACATGCCGTCTTCGTCGCCCGCGGCTGCCTGCGCAACTACGTCATCGATGCCAAGGGCAAGGAGCACATCGTGCAGTTTGCCCCGGAGACGTGGTGGCTGGCGGACGCGACCAGTCTTCGCGATCGGACCCCGTCGATCTACTTCATCGACGCGATCGAAGACTCCGAGCTGCTGTTGATCGACGAGCCGTCGCACCAGACGCTCGTCGATCGAGTGGCGGGCTACGCCGCCGCCTTCCGCACCGGCCTGCAGCGGCACGCCGCCGCCAAGGATCAACGCATCGTTGCCTCACTGAGTGCCACCGCTGAGGATCGCTACGTGGAGTTCCTGCGCGTCTATCCGTCGATCGCCCGCCGGGTGCCCCAGTCGATGCTGGCGTCCTATCTCGGGGTGACGCCGGAGACGGTCAGCCGCATCCGCAAGAGCCTCTCTCGCCGGCGACCGGGCTTTTCTTGATCTAGATCAACGGTCCGCTCTCCAGGGCTGGCTACGCTCGACTGAGATGTGGCTCAACAACTGGAGAAGGTCATGAGAATTATTGCCGTTACCGCGGCCATCCTCGCCCTGTGCGTGGGCGCGGAGGCCCAGATCGCGGATTTCACGCCGCAAACGCCCCTCATCGGGGCGCTGCTTCATAACGACGCCGCCGGCGCCAGACGGCTCCTCGAGCAGGGTGCGGACCCCAACCAGGGCCGGTTCGTCGGCCTCTCCCCCGTCCTGCTCGCCGTCATGCGCCAGGACGTCGAGCTGGTGCGGCTGATGGTGGACAAGGGTGCCGACCTGACCGTGCGCGACCGGTCGGGGTCCACGCGCGCTGATGTGGGCGGCGTTCAACGAAGCCGGCGACGCCGGCATGGTCGACGAGCTGCTGAGACGCGGCGCCGATCCCGGAGCGGTGAACAACACCGGAGAGACCGCGCTGACCTGGGCCCTTCGGCGGGGCGAGACGCCCGCCGTGGCCGCTCTGCGGAAGGCTGGGGCGTCCGACACGCTGCGGGAGAAGGCGGCCGTGCAGAAAGCCCTCTCGCTGCTGCAGCGGAGCGGCGCCCAGTTCCGGCAGGCATCGGGCTGCCAGTCGTGCCATCACAACGCGCTGCCCCAGATGGCGATCGGGATCGCGCGGAGCCGTGGCCTGGCGATCGACGAGCCGGCCGCGCGAGAGGATGTCGAGGCCACCGTGTCGATGCTGCGATCGGTCGCCAGCGAGGCGCTGGCCAATCGCGACCGCATCCCCGATCCGCCGATTAGCGTCAGCTATGCCCTGCTGGGGCTGGCGGCCGAAGGCCACCCCGCCGACGAGGTCACCCGGGCGATGGCGCAAGTGGTGGCGGCGTGGCAGGGCGACGACGGCGGGTTCCACGCCCTGCCGGCCATGAGACCGCCGATCGAATCGAGCGACATCACGGCCAGCGCCTTGAGCCTGCGCGCGCTTCAGCTCTACGGAACTGGCTCAGGCGAGCAGGTCGCGCGCGCCGCCGCCTGGCTGCGAGACCGCCCCCCGCGAACCACGGAGGAGCAGGCCATGCAGCTCCTGGGCCTGGCCTGGGCCGGGGCCTCCAGGACACGACGTTCGCCGTTCCGCGGCAGCCTTACTCGCGCTGCAGCGACCGGACGGCGGGTGGGGACAACTTCCCGGCCTGGAAACGGACGCCTACGCGACCGGCCAGGCCCTGGTGGCGCTGCAGGCGGCTCAACATCCGGTTTCGAGCGCGGAGTACCAGCGGGGCATCGCGTTCCTGCTGCGAACGCAATTCCCCGACGGGTCCTGGCTGGTCCGCACGCGCACGTTCCCCGTGCAGCCTCCCAAGGACACCGGATTTCCGCACGGCAGACATCAGTGGATTTCCGCCGCCGGGACCAGCTGGGCCGCCATGGCCCTTGCTCTGACCCACTCAGCGAACGTGGAGGTTGCCGCCGACGAGACCGCGGCCGCAATCACGCGCCGACGCGGTTGATGTCCGCGGATTCGAGGATGTAGCGCCCGGCATGGCCCTTGACCACTCGCAGCATGGCGCGCCCGAGGCGCTCGGAGGTGGTAGCCAGGGCGGGAGCGGCCCGGACCAGCAGCGGGAACAGCGGCCGGAACAGCACGATGAAGGCCTGGTAGACCTTCACCTGCGTGCGGATGCCTGGCCCCGGTTGGATGAAGCCGGGTCGCACGCAGCCCGAGTGCCTGAACGGCATCGCCTCGAGCCCAGCCTCCACGCGCCGACGCACGCGGGCCCACATCGATCCGCCGTCCGCGCCGGCCGCCGAGCAGTAGCAGAAGCTGAAGCCGGGATTGAGCCGCAGCAGGGCGCGCGCCCAGCGCAGGGTCAGCTCCTCGGTGACCTTGGCGTACGCCTGCTCGTCGAGTCCGCACCGAGCTGACGCCGACGGCCCATACGCAGGCGTCCCACCCGATCAGCTGCGTTTCCGCGGCGGCGAAGTCGAACAGGTCCGGCAGCAACAGCTCGCGCAGCTTCGGGTGTTGAACGCCGCAGGAACGCCGGCTCACGCTGAGCACGGCCGCCACGTCCGGATCGGCCAGCGCTTCGCGCAGCGTGCCCGCCCCGACCATTCCCGTCGCACCGAGCAGGATGATCCGCATCGGATCGAACGCCAGTCTATCCCGCCTCGCTAGACCATGGCGCTCCACTGATGACCTGGATCAGTGGGCTGGTGCCGCTCTTGCAGTTGTTGTTCAGTAGCGGCTCATTGCTGAGACGCAGGGAGAAACATCATGTGTTATTTGGGTTATTTGGGTCGAGTTGTTCGAACGTTCGCACCGGCGTTACTCGTCGCCATCTCAGCCGTAGCGCTGAGCGTCCCTGCCCAGGCAGGCCAGGTCGGCGCAATCAAGGACGGCTGGCTGGTGACGAAGGTGCATTCAGAAATGGTGGACGAGGGCGTGCTGAGCGGGAGCGACATCGACGTTGACGTCAAGAATGGCGTCGTTACCCTGCAGGGCACGGTACCGAGCGAAGCCGCGCGCGCCAGGGCTGTGGAAGTGGCCAAGGCCAACGACGGCGTCAAGAGCGTGGTCGATCAACTGCGAATCGTGCCGGCAGCCACGCACAACGGCGAAGGCAAGGTCGAGGCAGCCGCAGAGAAAGCGGCTGACAAGACCACCAGCGCGGCGAAGAAGACCGGCCGGGCCATCGACGACGGCTGGATCAAGTCGAAGATCTATGCCCAGTATCTGACCGACTGGAACACCGTGCTCGACGACAGCGACATCGATGTCGACGTGAACGATAACGTCGTGACGCTGAACGGCACCGTCAAGTCGGCCGAAGCCAAGGCCAAGGCCGTGGCGACCGCGAAGTCGACCGACGGCGTGAAGTCCGTTCGCGACAACCTGCGGGTCGCGGCGAAGTAGAGCGCAGGCGCAGGGGCGCGTCTCCTCGCGAGGCGCGCCCCCGCGCATCGACCCGCTTTACCGCGCGGCTATCGATTTTTGTATTCGGGGCTGTTGCGCAACTCGTTTTCCAGCTGTGCCCGCGTCATTCGACGCCGGTAAATCGCTTCGACATACGGACGCGAGGCAGCATCGGGTTCTCTTTTGAGCACCGCCAGATACGCCTGCCGCACGGTTTCCTCGGCGCTGGCCATCGTCGTCGTGTTCAGCTCACGATATTCCGCGCTCTGCCGCAGCGCCTGACGCACGTCCTGTTCCGTCCAGCCGTCGTCGATCATGCGGATCCGGTAGGTGCGCATCCCGGCCTGATCGGGCTCCCGCTGCAGGATGTCCTGATAGGCACGGCGAATGACCTGGTCGACATTCCCTTGTCCGCGGCCCCCCTGCCCGCCGCCGGTGCGTCGGACCTGGACGGAAGAAATCGTGTCGTTCCAGTTGTCGAGGTCGCGCACATCGGAACGCAGGCTGGCCGAGTCGCCGCCGAAACGCGAGTCCTTGAACACGCGGACCTCCGCCCGGCCGATGACCCTGACCGAGGAGATGTTGTCGCTGACATCCCGCGGCAGCGTGTCCAGCTGGTCGTTGCCGCCGATGCAGAAATACGGGCCGCGATAGCCCGAGTCGCGGTAGAAGCAGGCGCCATCCCGGGGGATTTCACCGCCACTCCACTGCGCGGCGGCCGCCGTGGCACACGCCAGCAGTCCGCTGCCCGCCAGCACGATCGTTCGCGAACTGATTGTCATGATGGCTCTCTTCTTTCGTGGAGGATCATCCAGTTGATTCCGAATCGATCCTGCACCTGCCCGAACCGGCTGGCGAAGAACGTTTCCTGCAGCGGCATCAACACCCGCCCGCCTTCGGACAGCGCGGCGAAAATCCGCTCGGCCTCGGCATCGCTGTCCACGCCCAGCGACAGATAGGCGCTGCGCATCGGCTGGGCGTTCGGGATATCGGCGCCCATCAGCTCAGTGCCGGCGACCGCGATGCGCGCGTGGAGCACCGCGTCCTTCCATTCCGCAGGGAGTGGACTCGGCTGCGGCGACTGGGCGTGCGTCATCATCATGCCGACCTTTCCGCCGAGGTGCGTTTCGTAGAAGCGAAAGGCCTCGGCGCAGTTGCCGGCGAAGTTCACGTAGGTTTTCAGCGTCATCTCACACGGATGATGGCCCCGATGCGGCAGCGCAATCAACCCCGAGCGCCTCTGGTGGTCTAGGATGCCGTGGTGCCTGCTCCCTGGATGATCGCGGTCGCGGTCGCCGTCCTGGCTGGTTATCTCGCTGGCTTCCTGCATGGGCCGGCGGCGCTGTGGCTGCTGGCCCTCGCGGTCTGCGCCTCGCGTCTTCGTACCGCGAGAGGACGGGGCCGCGCCGCGTGGCTGGGGGCGACCGCTGGCCTGAGTCTGCTCCTCGGCCTGCACATCCTCCCGGGATTTTCGAATCCGGCAATCATCCGCGACGCCCTGCTATCACCGGGCGCGCAGCCGTACTCCCAGTACGTCAACTTCGACAAGACGCTGGGCGGTGTGCTGCTGCTCGGCGGCATCGGTTGGCGGCCGCTGCGGTCCAAGGCGGCATGGGCGATTGCGATTCGACGTACAGCGCCGCTGATCCTGGCCACCGTCGCCGTCGCGATGGCCGGCTCGCTGGCGCTCGGTTTCGTACGATTCGAGCCGCGGTGGACCCAGCTGTTCTGGCTCTGGGCGGCAATCAACCTGCTGACGACCTGCGTCAGCGAGGAGGCGTTCTTCCGCCAGTTACTTCAGACCGAGCTGGGCCTGGCCTTTCGCAGCTGGCGCTCCGCGGACGCGATTGCCGTCGCCGGCAGCGCCGTCCTGTTCGGGCTCGCGCATGCGGCCGGTGGGTGGCGATATGCGCTGCTCGCCTGCCTGGCCGGCGGAGGCTACGCTGTCGTGTACCAGCGGACTACGCGGTTGGAAATGGCGATTCTGGCTCACTTCGCCGTCAACGCCGTCCACTTCCTGTTGTTCACCTATCCCGCGCTCGCGTAGAAGGCGTCAGCGGACGCCGCGGGCCTCGGCGCCTCAGGTGCTCGGGCCCCAAGCTATGCACGAGTCGGGGCGCTGGACGGAACGCAGGTTGCTGTTTATCCAGTAGCTGGTCCTGCCCCCGAGGGCCGAGCGATGGGAGAGCGCCATGATTCGTCCGCGCGCCTACGTGCATTTCGCCGCGGCTGTGCTGGCGGTCGGCGGGCTTGCATCGGCGGACCGAGCACAACCCCGGCAGACGTTCGCCCCGCACGAGCTCGGGAACAGCGACGGGCCGGCGCCCATCGTCTGGCCGGCACCCGAGCTGCCCAAGCGCAGCTTCGACCTCGAATCGGCTGAGGAACGCCGGCTAAGGTGGTAGTCGTCGCAAAGGGACTCGAACAGCCCTGGTCAGTGGCGTTCGTCCCCGACGGATCGATGTTCGTGACCGAACGCATCGGCCGGCTGCGGATCGTGCGCGATGGCAAGCTGGAGGCAGCGCCAGTCGCGGGCGTTCCGCGGTGCAGACGGGCGGGCCGCGTGGCCTGCAGGGGCTGATGGACGTGGTCCTGCATCCCCAATTCGATAGAAACCGGTGGGTCTATCTCACCTATCACAAGCCGATCGGAGACGGCGCCGGTGCGATTACGCTGGCCCGCGCCACCTGGAATGGCGACTCGCTGGTGGATGTGAAGGACATCTTCGAGTCCGGCGCCACCGAGACAGAAGCGTCGCGCCTGACATTCGGGCCTGACGGCATGATCTACATGACCATCAGCGCGCCCGGCTCGCCGGAAGTACTGCGCGCGCAGGATCCCGGCGACTATGCTGGCAAGATCGTGCGCCTACGAGACGACGGCACTGTGCCGGCGGACAATCCGTTCGTCGGTCGAACCGGGTATGCACCTGGCATCTTCACCCTGGGCCACCGCAACGGGCACGGCATCGCCGTGAATCCGGAGACCGGCGAGCTGTGGCAGAGCGAGCAAGGCCCGAGCGGCGGCGACGAATTGAATGTCCTGCGGCGGGGAAGGAACTACGGATGGCCGCTCGTCAGCTTCGGGCGCAGCTATTCCGGCGCGCGCATCTCGCCGCGTCCGTCTTCCCAGGGGATCGAGGATCCGGCGGTCGTCTGGCTTCCCTCGATTGGCGCCACTGGGATGACCTTCTACACCGGCGACCGCTTCCCCCACTGGAAACGCAACGTGTTCGTGACCGGTCTCCGCGAGGGAGGAGTGCCGCGCACCGGTCATCTCGAGCGCATCGTCTTCAACGAGCGTTGGGAGGACTTTGGCGCGAGCCGCTGCTGATGGAGTTGAAGCAGCGCTGCGAGATGTGCGTCAGGGACGCGACGGCCTTCTGGACGTACTGACGGCCGAGGATGAAGGCGCGCTGCTGAGAATCGAGCCGCGCTGATCCGGCCCACTCGGGCACACCTTCAGTCAGTCACACCACCGCTCGGGTCCTCCGGACGATTGGTCATGCATTCCGGACGATCGGGCGTGTGTCGTCTGTCCTTTGAACGTACGGGCATGCACGCCGGACGCATGGTCATTCCTTGGTCTCTCCAGCAGCTCTAGCCTGAGAGTGCGTGATCGGAGCACGCGAGGATGCGACATGCAGTCGCCTCGCAGCTTGCGGTCACGTGACAAGGAACTAGATGAAACCGCGTTCGCTTCTGCTCTGCCTGCTCTTCACGGTCGCCACAGCTCCACTGTTCGCAGACACACCGCACAACGCGGTGACCGACTGGGCGGCTCTCGTGCAGCCCGCGATTCACAGCGCGGCCGCTCCGAGGCGCGGCCATGCGCAGGTGCTCCACACCATGGCGGTGCTCGCCATGTACAACGCCGTCGTGGCGATCGAGGGGGGCTACGAACCGTCCGGGGCGCACATCCGCCCGCAGCCGGGCGCCGACGTCAGGGCGGCGGTGGCCACGGCCGCCTACCTGACCGAGGTCGGCGTTGCGGCGGCGACCGGGATCCTCGACTTGCGCGCCAACGACGGCTTCGCCAACGCGGTGCTGTACCAGTGCCGCACGGTCGCCCGCCCCCGGAGAGTTCGGGCCCGACGCCCGGCTGTCCCGCCCACCCGGGCGCTCCGCAGCCAGTGGATGCAACTCTTGGCCAGGTCACGCCTTTCACATTCAGCGATTCAAGCCGGTTCAGGCCCGATGGACCCGGCCCGCTGACGTCCAAGACCTACACCGACGATTTCGTCGAGACCCGCGACTATGGTCGGCTCGACAGCAGGCTGCGATCGCCCGAGCAGACTGACATCACTCCTACTTTTGGGCAGAGCATCCCTACGTCCATTAGGAATCGAAACCTTATCGGTTTAGCGAGTTCGCGCAACCTGAGTATGCTGGATACGGCGCGCTTGTTTGCGATGGTGCACACTGCCGCCGCCGATGCGGTCATCTCCGGTTTCGAGGCGAAGTATCACTATGCGGCGTGGAGGCCCAGAACGGCGATTCCCCGTGCAGACAGCGACGGCAATTTCGCCACCGACACCGATCCAACCTGGATTCCGTTGCTGACCGTCAACCATCCCGAGTACCCATCGGGACATGCATTCTGGTCCGCCGCAGTCACAGATGCCATCGCCTCGTTCTTCGGCACTGACAAGGTTCAGTGGACAATCAGGACGTCGAAGAACGCCGTGCCGCAGGTCATGCAAACCGAGCGCACTTACCACGACCTGAACGCGCTGACCGGCGAAATCGACGATGCCCGGGTGTGGGCGGGATTGCATTGGCGACACTCAATGCGACACGGCGCCGAGATCGGACACCGCGTTGCCTCGCATGTAGCCGATTTTCTTCCGGGCAACGCAGTAGCCGACTCGCAACGCCGTTCTCGGACTTGGAAGCGGAGTGACTATGGCACCGAGACTGATGGCCGTGCTCCAGCGCACCCGGACGACGAATCCCTGGGCGTGGGAGGTACCTTCGCCAAATACGCGTCCGATGGCGTTGACGTCTTCCTGCTGACCGCGACGCGCGGTGAGAGCGGCCGCTACCGAGGCCATCGTCAGGGTGCTCCTGAGCATCCGGGCGCGGAGACGTTGGGGCAGATCCGTGGTCAGAGCTGAGAGCTGCCGCGTCGCGGCTGGGCGTTCGTGAAGTGTCGCTGCTTGGTTATCGCAACGGCTTCCTGGACCGCGCGGATCCGGGCCAGATTGTCGGGGACATCGCCGGGCACTTACGCCCAGTCCGCCGGACGTCGTCGTTACATTCGGACCCGACGGTGCCTATGGGCATCCGGATCACATCGCCGTTTCACAGTTCACGACGGCCGCCATCGTCGCCGCCGGCGACCCGGAATACAAGGGCCTCGCCATCGAGCCGGGCTTGGGCGCGCATTCAGTGCCGAAGCTCTACTACCTTGGCATGGCCGCAATCGACGTGGGCTGCATACGAGTCGGCGATTGGAACGCTCTCATCCGAGGTGGACAGCATGGTCCAGGCGGGCGACGCCGTGGCCCGATTGGGCCATCACCACGGAGATCGATGCGCGCAGTGTGTGGTCAACGGTCTGGCGAGCGATCACCTGTCACGAGTCGCAGGTGGCCGGCTACGGGCGCTTGAAAACGCTGACGCCTGAATCTCATGAGGCGTTATGGGGCAGGCAGTCGTCCTGCCGCGCGTTCAGTAGGGTGAACGGCGGAGCAACACGTCAGACCGACCTCTTTGAAGGAATACTCAGATGAACGATCAACCAGCCGGCCAGCGGCGGCGCGCCGACGGCGCCTCCACTCGCCATGCGGCGCTCGCCATGGACGGGCCGACATTCCGCGCGCTGGGGCATCGCCTCGTGGATCGGGTTGCGGGTTCCCTTGAATCTCTACCCCATGGTCCAGTGACTCGCGACGCATCTCCATCGGCCATCCGTAACGCGCTCGACCTGAACGGTCCGTTGCCGGAATCAGGCACGGACCCGGCGTTTCTCCCTGGAAGAGACGGCACAGCTGCTGTTCACCCATTCACTCTTCAATGGACACCCGCGGTTTTTCGGCTACATCACTGCCTCTCCGGCTCCGATTGGGATGTTTGCTGATTTTCTCGCCGCGGCGGTCAATCCGAACGTGGGCGCCTGGCAGCTGTCACCGGCCGCGACCGAAATCGAATCGCAGACCGTGCGCTGGATCGCCGCGCTCTGCGGCTACCGGGTAGATTGCGGCGGGCTGCTCGTCAGCGGCGGCAACATGGCGAACTTCGTCTGTTTTATGGCCGCGCGCGCCGCGAGGGCCGGCTGGACGTCCGCGAACACGGCGTTGCCGCCGATGAGAGACGCCCGCTGCGCGTGTATGCCTCGGTAGAGGCGCACACATGGCTGCAAAAAACCTCGGACCTGAGCGGCCTCGGCACCGCCTCAATCCGCTGGATCCCTACCGACGCCACGCTCCGCATGGACGTGGCCGCGCTGCGCCGACAGCTGGAGGCGGACGTGGCCGCCGGTGACCGGCCCTGTATCGTGGTGGGCACGGCGGGGTCGGTCAGCACTGGAAGCGTCGACCCTCTGCCGGAGATCGCTGCACTGTGCAGGGAACACGGCGTGTGGTTCCACGCCGATGCGGCCTACGGCGGCTTCGCTGCGCAATCGCCGGAGGCGCCAGAGGAGCTGCGCGCGCTCAGCGAAGCGGACTCGGTGGCCGTCGATCCGCACAAGTGGCTGTACACACCGCTCGAGGCGGGGTGCGCGCTGGTGCGCGATCCGGACGCCCTGCGCGCCGCATTTGCCTACCACCCTCTCTACTATCACTTCGACGAGCACGCGACCAACTACGTCGACTGTGGTCCGCAGAACTCACGAGGCTTCCGGGCGCTGAAGGTCTGGCTCGCAATCCGCCAGGTGGGAGCCGCCGGCTACCCTGAAATGATCGGCGACGACATCCGGCTGTCACGCGCGATGGCTGTCAGCGATGGACGGGCACCCGGAGCTCGAACTCGTGACACAGCGTTGAGCATCACGACGTTCCGCTATGTGCCGCGCGATCTTCAATCGAAGGCGGGTGAGCCGTCGGTCGAACGCTATCTCGACTCGCTCAATCAGGAGCTGCTCGACCGCTTGCAGCGAGGCGGCGAGGCGTTCGTCTCCAACGCCGTGGTTCACGGCCGGTACCTGCTGCGTGCCTGTATCGTGAATTTCCACACAACGCGAGCGGATGTCGAAGCCGTGCCGGAGATTGTGACGCGAATCGGCCGAGCAACGGATTCCGAGCTCCGCCGGAACTACGGCGCCGCAAGCGGCTCCTGAATCCCAGACCGGTGCCTGCTCCACACGCTGGCAACGGAGCCGGCAAGGGTGAGCATCACGCCGAGCATTGCGGCCTGCTGCGGCAGCAAACCCATCTTCATGGCGACAATCGCCGCCGCTCCGGAGGCGACCAGGTGAAAACCGGCCATTCGTCCGCTCGATCGGCAGCGCCACCAGACGCTTGCCGCATTCAGGGCGATCACGGCGAACAGCACCACTTCCAACCAGGGCGAGTACCGAATCGGGAGAAGGCTCGAGATGCCGAGCATGCTCATGTAGGTCAGCCAGCAGATCGGACATTTCGGAAACACCGCCACACCAAGCGATGCAAGCGTCGCCACCACAGTGGACGCTGTATGAAGCCGCGCCGGCGGCGGAGGCACCAGCGCCCCGGCGGACCCGGGATTGTCGTCCAGCAACATCGTCGCCGCGCGATCGACGACTTCCCGCTCGTCCCAGTGGATGCGCGAGAACGACGCGGCGATACGGCCGGCCCCATCGAGAACATAGATCTCGATGCGATGCCGATTCACCAGCGATTCCACGAAGTTCACGCCGAGTCCGAAATACGCGCGCAGCGGCTCAATGCCCGTGGTCGCGCGAAGCAGGCGGTGCCCCTCATCCATCAGCATCTGCCGTCCGCGTCCGTAGGCGAGCAGCCGCGAAGGCAGGTCGAATCCTGGATCGTAGGTAATTGCCGCCGTTCGCACCTGGTCGGCGATGCCGCGCTCGACGAGCTGCCGTTGCACGCGCGCGAGCTTGGCCACGGTGAGCGAGCACTTCTGGGGGTTGTCGCAACGGGTGTAGAAGAAGGCGACGATGGACGGCTGACCGGCGAAGAACTGGTCGTAGGTGATGGGCGTGCCGTTGTGATCCTCGAATTCCACCGATCGCACGGCACCGCTGTCGGCGCGTTCGCCGAACGGCCAGCGCAGGACGCTGCCCAGGCTGCTACGCCACTCGCAGCAGTCGCCGCCCGGTGGGTTGGCAGGGCCGCGACCGATGGCCTCGACTGCGCGATCGATATCCGACAAGAGCTTCTTTGACACGCCGCTGCCGGGCGCGCGAAGCTCCACCAGCCGGGGCACGATATCGCGAGCGAGTGGGCCCAGCCATGCCAGGGTGATCAGGAGCTCGCGAATCGGAGTCGTTGCGTCTGAGGAGGTCGCGTATGCGCCGTACGAGTCGAACATCACCGCGTCGTCGCGATAGCGCATGTTCCCGACGGCCTGCATGATGAACGGCGCGAATTCCGGGCGCGGAGCCGACGAGCGGAGCGCCCGGGCGGCGGCGGCCACCAGGTAGCCGTCGTGGCCTGCGTCCAGTTCCTCGAGCACAAAGATCACGGCATCCGGCGGTAGGCCGACCTGCGCCAGCGCCAGCAGGATCCAGCCGCGCATGCGGACGATCGCAGCTGTACTGCGCTGATCGTAAACGGCGTGGCTTTCGCGCAGCAGGCTCGTCAGCGCGCCGGCATCACTGTTACTGGCGAAGGAGTCGACCAGGACGGCGAACTGATCCTCGGACACAGCCGGATCAATCCCTTCGCCCCCCCGAACGCTCGAACAGGCGCTGGTCACTGGCCGTATTTGGTGAGCAGCCGCTTCGCGGTCTGTTTCACTTTCGCCGATGACGCCGTCCGTAGGCGAACGACGCGTTTCATCAGCTCGTCGTCACCGCCAACTTTTGCAGCGTCGCCAAACTGAGCAATGGCCGTGAGACTGGCCGCCTGGAGATCTTCCGACTCCGAGGAGTCGAGCACGATCTCGCGCGCGTGCTTTTGCAGCGCCTCGGGGGCAATGGCCTGCAGCGCCGAGGCGGAGATGCGCCGGTGCTCGGGCGCCTCGCTCTTGTCGCGCAAGATCTTCTCGAACACCGGCCTGGCACTGGAGTCGGCCCCGAGAAGACGCAACGCCTCGCGCTTCGCCGTCTCGTTTGGCGGGTCTGCGACGATCTTGCGCGCCAGCCGATAGGCGTCGGCGTGCGGATCATAGCCGAGCAGTTGCAGCGCCTTCTCTGGCGGCACCAGCGCTTTGGCCGG
This sequence comes from uncultured Acidobacteriota bacterium, assembly GCA_963713655.1. GTDB lineage: Bacteria > Acidobacteriota > Vicinamibacteria > Vicinamibacterales > UBA2999 > CAWEBF01. The sequence continues at coordinate 4,040 of CAVQMT010000036.1, read as the reverse complement.
GTTCTCCAGTCCCGCGATCAGTCGTTTCTGCGCCGCGCCGTCCTTCTCGCGCATCAACAGGCCGAGAACGCGCTGCCGCAGCTCGGCATCGGGATCGTCCATCACGGCGCGCAGTGTGGCGGTGAAATCACTGCGGCACGATTCGAAGGCGACCACGCTGAAGCTGGCCGCCTGCAACGACGCCAGCGCGGCCAGGCGCACTTTGCTGTGCTCCTTGCGATCGCGCAGCACCTCGAGCATCGACTGCAACGCTTGATCGTCGTCACAGACGGCAAGACTGGCGTCTGACATCGCCGCGACGCGTTCCTTGACCGTCTTTCGCGAGCTAGTGGCGATCGCCAGGGCACCGCGCGCCGATGGCGCTGCCGCGCGGGAGGTCGCCCGCTTACGGGCCGACCTGGACTTCTTCACCTGCCGGCGTTTCTTGCTCATGATCGAATCTCCCACAGGCGCGTCAGAAGCGCACGTCGTCGTAGTCGAATCCCAGGCTGGCTGCGGGGTTGAGGGTCCCCTGGTAGTCCAGCGCCTGCTGCACCCGCGGTTGAGTGCCGGGCGCGCCCACGCAGGGCGACACCGCCAGGGCTCCGCCAGGAGCCGTCGGTGGACGCGTGCCTCCCGTGATGCCATTCCACGGCCACATCGAGTCGGGCAGATTGTGGCCGACCTGAGCCGGGGCACTGTCTACGACGCGGCCACGGCGGGGTTGAACCGGCCGTTCTGCTTCTGCCACTTCGCCCACAGGCAATCGACGTTGCAGTGCAGCAGGAAGAATAGCGGGTCGCGCGCCGCGGTGGGCACGCTGGAGATCGAGCCGCCGAAACTCACGTGCGCCGACCCGTGCGGGTTGCCTTCCAGGGTGCGGAAGGCTGGATACGCAGTGCCGAGGGCGATGGTTTGCGCCTCCGTCCGCAATCCGCCGGGCGCGGTTCCCGTATTGAAGAACGGCCGGCGATTGATCCCCTGCACCCCGTCGGTCACCCAGAACTGCAGCGGATTCGTGGGACTGAAGCTGACGGTGCCGAGGTTGTCGGAGACGCCCAGAAAGTCACGCGTGAAGATGTTGGGCGCAGCCTGATTAAAGCGCCAGTACGGCAACGACACACTCGGGTCGAGGTTCTGCAGCTCGCGTTCCAGATCGAGCAGGTAGATGCGGTGCCACGGCAGGAACCCCTTTGCGCCATGCGCCTGCGCCGACGCCACCGCGGTGTGCATGTCGCGAAAATCGGCGAACCGGCCGGTGCCCTGGTTGTTCAACTGCGCGAACGCGGCCACCAGGCGATCGCGCTCGCCGTTTGTCAACATGTTCGCGTTCCTGCGCACACGCACCATCACCTGGACGGAGCCAACCACGGTGTTGCCCCGGCGAGCTTCGATGGTGACGTCCCGGTCGCTCCGACTGGGCGACCCGAATCGGCCGGCGGTGAAGAACGGTACCTAGGTGCCGTTGGTCGGCACATTCAACATGATCGAGTTCGCGAACGCGCCGGTGGACCCTTGACGAAACTGCACCTGGCCGCCGCCGGAAATCGACGTGCTGCTCAGACGCAGATTCACGATCGGCGCGGGCACGCCTGTCGGGTCGGTCACGCGGATGCGGCACGCTGACGGCGCCCATGTCACATAGCGCGCTCGCACATTCGCACTGTTGTTGATCTGGATTTCGACGACCATCGCACTTCACCTCACCGCAGATGAGCTCCACCGAGACCACCTCGGAACATGCGCCGCAGGATACGCGTATGACGCCTGCTCGTCACCAGTCTTGTCGCCGCGGACGACTGACGATGATGGCGGTGGATTGTTGATGAGCTGTCGAAGCTCGTCTCTGGACACGTCGTTACTGCTGTGCTCGTCACGACATGGCCTTCGCCGCGAGGTCGCGACGACGAGGATCGTCAGCTGTGTGGCGAGCTACTCTCCGCGCTCTCGATGAACCGGGACACCTGCTATGGATTGCCCCAGGCCGGAAGGCGCGCCCCCCAGCCCGCCGTCGCATGCGCGTAGGCCACCATCAACACGTTGTGCGCGACATGCGCGACGATGGCCGGCGCGATCGAGTTCGAGCGCCCACGGATCCAGCCAAACACCACACCACTGGCGAACCCCAGCGGCAGGAGTGGCGGGTACATGTCGATCCCGCGAACCACCGCCGTGAGAACGATGGTCAACGGCGCGTTGAGGTGCTGCCGCAGCCAGGTGAAGAGGGCGCCGCGAAACAGCAGTTCCTCGCCAAGCGGCGCGAGACAGCAGGCGCGCAACAGGATGATCGCGGCCACACCGGGGCCGGCGGTCGCAGCCGCCGATCATCCGAGCCGATCGCGCGCAGGAGTTCCACCACGTCCGACCAGGCGCCTATTAGCGGCGCCAGGAGCGCATGGATCCCCGCGGTCGCACCGTACGCGACAACGCCCACACAGGCGAGCGTAAACGCATGTCCGGGTGCGCGATTCAAGGCGATGACAGCCGGCAGTCGTCGACCGAGCACCATCGCTGCGGCAACCACGACGGATGCGTACACCTCGGCAACGACAAGTGGGATGAGGGCGCCGCCATCGCGTCCCCAGTCGGCACGAGCGCCTGGCAGCCAACATCGTCACAGCGCCGGGCCGCGGCAGAGAGCAGGACCCATACTCCAAGCACCGCCAGCAATCTACCGGACAACGCCGTTGCCCCTTTCACGAGGTCGCTGGACGAATTCGACATCCCTACTCCCCCTCGGCCTCGGGGGCCCTCCGGTGCGGGCGATGTCTTCCTGGCGGACCTTGTCCGCGTTGAACTTCGCGGCCGACGCCCGCATCTTCTCGATCACCTCGTCGAAGTCGAACGCCGTCGCCTTCGAGAACCGGATCGGATTCACCCGGGCGACCACGAACGGACGGAGGTAGGGGGCGGACGACCCCTTCTCCTTGAGTTTCTCGATGGCTGCGCTGACGGCGTCGTCCACCTTGAGCAGCGCCCGGCCCCGCCGCTGCCGCTCGCGAACCGCGTCGCGGAGCGGCTCGTCGAGGAAATCGTCGATGCGCCGGAGACCGACTGATAGGCGCCGCCGCTGAACCGCGGCCGCTCTTCGTAGCAGATGCCGAGCGTGAGCAGCGACGGCTGCTCGAACTCGAAGGCGTGATCGGCCTCGGTGCCGGCCCGCTCGTCGGCCAGCGCGCGGGCCATCCGGATCACTTCGAGCGACTTCTCGCGGAGGTTCTGGGCCTTCTCGGTGTTGAGGGCGAGAATCTTGAACGCGATCCGGCATCGGGCACACCAGGGCGGTGATGCTCTTCACGCCGAGCCTCTTCAGCGCCTGCAGCCGATGGTTCCCGTTCGGCGTCCAGTTGCCGCCGTCCTTCCGGATCGTGATGATGGGATCGAGGAAGGAGCCGACCTTCTCGATCACCGTCATCGCCGCTTGACTGGGCGTCTGACGGGTCGCGCTGGTACGGCGTCGGCTGGACGCGGTCGAGTGGCAGCACGGCGAGAACCACACCGTGGCCGCCGAAGGGGTCGCGATAGGTGCCGATGGCGCTCCCGCCATCCGCCTCCACCTGGGACCGCAAGGCGGCGGTCGCCGCATCGACCTCGCGCGTCTCATCGGGGCGAGGCCGGCCGAGGCCGCAGACACTTTCGCCGCCTGACGGGCTTCTTCCGCGGTGGCATGTACAGCAGTATGCCGATTGCCCGTTCCACCGGGCAACCGGCTCAGGACGTGTGGAAGTTGGTCGGTCGGCGAAGCTTAATTCACCAGCGCCTTCAGGCTCTTCAGCGGCAGCACGCGGACCTTCTTCGAGGCCGGCTTCGCCTTGAACATCATCTTTTCCTTGGTAAAGGGATTGATGCCCTGACGCGCCTTCGTGGCGGGCCTCTTGACGACCTTCATCTTGAGCAAGCCAGGCAGCGTGAACATACCGGCGCCACGGAGACTCTTCTTGATGATGCCGTTCAGTGACTCGAACACTGCAACGACCTGCTTGCGGGACAGATTGGCGTCCTTGCAGATTTGAGCCACCACTTCAGACTTCGTGGGTGCGCCACCTTTCTTTGCCATTCAC
>CAVQMT010000035.1:0-202390 GCA_963713655.1 uncultured Acidobacteriota bacterium | reverse complement strand
CTGTCGTCGGCGCCGGGAGCGAGGAACGGGCGGGGGCGGTGGCCTGCGCTTGGAGACCGCTGACGGCCGCCACGCTGAGGAGGGCAGCCCCGAGGCGACAGCGCGAACGACCCCGCAACGCATATGGAATCTTATGCGCCGATGTCACCTAGCACGCGGGTTGCCATCTCCTGCCCGTCGGCTGCAAAAATCGAACATCGTGTCGTTTAAACGTCTCACTAGCAACCAATTACGGGTAAACCAGTGGCGAATCGATCCCCGTTGGCCGGCATGAGATCACAGCCTGTCGCCGGGAGCCGTGACAATCGGGACCCGCTCAGTCTCTTGGAAGGAGATCCAGGTAATGGCCGCAAAGAAGCCCAATGTTCTGATTCTCTGGGGAGATGACATCGGCTACTGGAATATCAGCGCCTACAACCAGGGCATGATGGGCTACAAGACACCGAACATTGATCGCATCGCGAAGGAAGGCGCGCTGTTCACCGACTGGTACGGCCAGCAAAGCTGCACCGCCGGTCGCGCGTGCTTCATTACCGGCCAGGTCGGCTTCCGTACCGGCATGCTCAAAGTAGGCCTGCCCGGCGCGAAGGAAGGACTCAAGGCGAGGGACGTGACCATCGCCGAACTGCTCAAGGCGCAGGGCTACAAGACGGGTCAATTCGGCAAGAACCACCTCGGTGACGCCGACGACACCCTGCCGACCGCTCATGGCTTCGACGAGTTCTTCGGCTCGCTCTACCACCTCAACGCGGAGGAAGAGTTCGAGAACCCTGACTATTTCAAGGATCCGGAAATGATCGAGAAGTTCAAGACGCGCGGCGTGCTTCATTGCTGGGCCAACCCGGACGGCACGCAAAAGATCGAGGCCACCGGCCCGCTCGGCAAGAAGCGCATGGAAACCATTGACGAGGAAGTCACCAAGGAAGCGCTGCGCTTCATGGACGAGGCCAAGAAGGAGGACAAGCCCTTCTTCCTCTGGTGGAACTCCACCCGGATGCACATCAACACTCATTTGAAGAAGGAAAGCCAGGGTAAGACAGGCCTGGGGACCTATCCCGACGGCATGGTCGAGCACGACGGGCATGTGGGACAGATGCTCGACAAGCTGAAAGAACTGGGCCTCGAGGACAACACCATCGTCATGTATTCGACCGACAACGGCGCCGAGTCCTTCACCTGGCCCGATGGCGGCACGACGCCTTTCCGCGGCGAGAAGAACACCAATTGGGAAGGCGGCTACCGTGTGCCCTGCGCCATTCGCTGGCCCGGCGTCATCAAGCCCGGCACCGTGAGCAACGACATCTTCGCGCACGAAGACATGCTGCCCACGCTGTTGGCCGCCGCCGGCGTGCCCGACGTGAAGGAGCAGTTGCTCAAGGGTATGAAAGTCGGCGACAAGACGTTCAAGGTCCATCTCGACGGCTACAACATCACCGATGCCCTCGCCGGCAAAGGGCCGAACCCGCGCCACGAGTTCTTCTACTTCAATGATGACGGCTCGCTGGTGGCGCTGCGCTACGACAACTGGAAGATGACCTTCCAGGAGCAACGTTCGGAGGGTTTCGACGTCTGGCAGGAACCTTTTGTGCCTCTGCGCCTGCCAAAGATCTTCAACCTGCGCTCGGATCCGTTCGAGCAGGCCCATGAAAAGCGATCGGCTATGCGAGATGGCGAATCGACCGCACGTTCCTGCTCGTGCCGGCGCAGCAATACATCGGGCAGTTCCTCGCGACGTTCAAGGAATTTCCGCCGAGCCAGAAGGTCGGCAGCTTCAGCCTCGACCACGTGATGGCGGCGCTCGCCAGCGGCTTGACAGGCGGCAAGTAACGCACCGCAGCAATTCCCGGCGGATCATTGCCCGCCGGCACTCGTGTCGCCACGATGGCGATGACGTTCAATGAGCCGATGATGTAAGAACAGTCGCCGCCCGTTGATGCGGCAGGGGAAGTTCGGCACTTTTACGAAAGCGTATCCGTATCCACCTCCGGTGGACGGCCTCGAGCACTATCAACGCATGTGGCAGGCCCCGCAGCGGCGCCGCGCGGACTATCACCTGTTCTGGCCCGGCAGGCCATTCGAGAGGAGTTCTCCGTTCTGGTTGCCGGCTGCGGGTACATCGCAGGCGGCAAAGCATGCCCTGCGTTGGCCCGCGGCGCAGGTTACAGGCATCGACTTCAGCGAGACAAGCGTGAGCTGCACCGAGGAGCTCAAGCGGAAATACCGCCTGGACAATCTCCAGGTCCATCAACTGCCGATAGAGCGGATAGGCGAGCTGGAGACGACCTTCGATCAGATCGTCGTGCACCGGTGTTCTCCATCATCTCGCGTGACCCCGATGCCGGGCTGCTCGCTCTGCGCGACTGCTCGAGCCGGACGGTGCGATGCAGCTCATGGTCTATGCGCCTTACGGACGGACCGGCATCTATATGCTGCAGGAGTTCTGCAGACAGATCGGTATTCGTGCCACCGATGACGAGATTCGGGATCTCATCGCAGCGCTCAAGGCGCTGCCTCCCGGCCATCCGCTGGAGAATCTGCTGCGCGAGGCTCCGGATTTCCGGCACGAGGCGGGCTTGGCCGATGCTCTTCTGCACCCGCAGGACCGCGCCTATTCAGTCCCGCAATTCTTCGACTTCATCGACCGAGGGAAGACTGACATTCGGCCGGTGGGTGAAACAGGCGCCCTACACTCCTCACTGCGGTGTCCTGGCAGCAATCCCGCAGGCTTCCCGGATCGCCCAGCTTGGCCTGGCAGAGCAGTATGCTGCCATCGAGCTTTTCGCGGCACGATGGTCAGCCACAGCGCGATCGTCTACCGGAACGACAACCCTGCACCCAAGACGTCGGTTTCGCCGGTGACGACTGGCCCGGATATGTGCCCTGCAGATGGCGGATACGAAGTGCCTGCAGGAGCGGCTGCCCCCGGGGCCGCGGCGGTTCTGATCTACCCGGGTCACACTTTCAGGGACCTGGTCATGCCGATCGATGCGACGGAGCTGTCGCTGTTTGCCGGGATCGATGGGAACCGCAGTATCGGCGACATCGTGAGAGCCTGCGTCTCATGGCAGCATCGCGTCGAGGCTGGATGTCGCCCGGCGGCTTCTTCGAACGGCTGTGGTGGTACGACCAGGTGGTGTTCGACACGTCACGGCAACGCGCGACGCCCGGTTTGTAGACCAGCCTGGCATCTGGACACGGCCGAAAAGAATCTGTAGATTTCTGAGCAGGAGGCTCAGACGCCCGCTTCCCGAAGGAGGATTCGATGTCCCGCGCTCCCATCTGGATCGCGCTCGGCATGGCGTTCGCCGGCACGGCGAACGCCATGCCGAGCGCGATCCAGATGGGAGCGCGGGACATCGAATCCTCCTTCAGGAAAACGGCGGTCTGACCTCCTGCTCAGAAATCTACAAATTCTTTTCGGCCGTGTCCAGATGCCAGGCGCGTCTACAAACCGGGCCTCGCGCGTTGCCGTGACGTGTCGAACACCACCTGGTCGTACCACCACAGCCGCTCGAAGAAGCCACAGGCGACATCCGGCCTCGACGCGACGCTGCCGTGAGACGGCAGCCTTCCACGATGTCGCCGATACTGCGGTTTCCGTCGATCCCGGCAAACAGCGACAGCTCCGTCGCATCAATCGGCATGACCAAGTCCCTGAAGGTATGCCCCGGGTAGAGCAGAACCGCCGCGGCCCCGGGGGGCAGCCGCTCCTGAAGGCACTTCGTATCCGCCATCTGCAGGGGCACGTATCCGGGCCAGTCGTCACCGGCGAAACCGACGTCTTGCGGTGCAGGGTTGTCGTTCCGGTAGACGATGGCGCTGTGGCTGACCATCGTGCCACGAAACAGTTCGATCGCAGCATACTGCTCGGCCAGGCCGAGCTGGGCGAGACGCGAAGCCTGCGGAATTCCTGCCAGGGCGCCGCACTGGGGAGTGTAGGGCGCCTGTTTCACCCACCGGCCGAACTCAGCCTGGCTCGGTCGATGAAGTCGAAGAACTGCGGGACGGAGTAGGCGCGGTCATGCGGGTGCAGGAGCGCATCGGCCATGCCCGCTTCGTGCTGGAAATCGGGAGCCTCGCGCAGCAGTCGCTCCAGCGGATGGCCGGGAGGCAGCGCCTTGAGCGCAGCGATGAGATCCCGAATCTCGTCAGCGGTGGCTCGAATACCGAGCCGTCGGCAGAACTCCTGCAGCATGTAGATGCCGGTCCGTCCGTACGGCGCGTAGACCATGAGCTGCATCGCACCGTCGGGCTTCGAGCACGATCGCGCAGAGCGAGCAGCCCGGCGTCGGGGTCGCTCAGATGGTGAAGAACACCGGTACACACGATCTGATCGAACGTCGTCCCCAGCTCGCCGGCCCGCTCGATCGGCAGTTGATGGACCTGGAGGTTGTCCAGGCGGTGTTTTCGCTTGAGTTCCTCGGTGCACCTGACGCTGGTCTCACTGAAGTCGATGCCCGTCACCTGCGCCGCGGGCCACCGCGACGCATGCTTTGCCGCCTGCGACGTACCGCAGCCGGCAACTAGAACGGAGAACTTCTCTCGGAAAGGCCGTGCCGGCCAGAACAGGTGGTGATCCGCGCGGCGCCGCCGCGGGTCCTGCCACATGCGTTGATAGTGCTCGAGCCCGTCCACCGGAGGTGGATACGGATACGTTTCGTAGAAGTGCCGCACTTCCGCGGTCGCATCAACGGGCGGCGGCGGTTCTTCGCCTTGTCGGCTCATTGAACGTCATCGCCATCGTGGCGACACGAGTCCCCGGCGGACAAGGGTCCGCCGGGGAATTCTGACGCGTTACCTGCCGCCTGTCATACCGCCGGCGAGCGCGGCCATCACATGGTCGAGGCTGAAGCTGCCGACCTTCTGGCTCGGCGGGAACTCCTTGAACGTCGCGAGGAACTGCCCGATGTATTGCTGCGCCGGCACGAGCAGGAACACGCGGTCGATTCGCCATCTGCGGTAGCCGATACCTTCTTCGTGCGGCCCGCTCGAACGGATCAGAGCGCAGGTTGAAGATCTTGGGCAGGCGCAGCGGCACGAACGGCTCCTGCCACACGTCGAAACCCTCCGAGCGTTGCTCCTGGAAGACCACCTTCCAGTTGTCGTAGCGCAGCGCCACCAGCGAGCCGTCGTCGTTGAAGTAGAAGAACTCGTGGCGCGGGTTGGTGCCCTTGCCGGCGAGGGCGTCGGTGATGTTGTAGCCGTCGAGATGGACCTTGAAGGTCTTGTCGCCGACCTTCATGCCCTTGAGCAACTGCTCCTTCACGTCCGGCACGCCCGCGGCGGCCAGCAGCGTGGGCAGCATGTCTTCGTGCGCGAAGATGTCGTTGCTCACGGTGCCGGGCTTGATGACGCCGGGCCAGCGGATGGCGCACGGCACACGGTAGCCGCCTTCCCAGTTGGTGTTCTTCTCGCCGCGGAACGGCGTCGTGCCGCCGTCGGGCCAGGTGAACGCCTCGGCGCCGTTGTCGGTCGAATACATGACGATGGTGTTGTCCTCGAGGCCCAGCTCCTTGAGCTTGTCGAGCACCTGTCCCACATGCCCGTCGTGCTCGACCATGCCGTCGGCATAGATCCCCAGGCCGGTCTTGCCCTCGCTTTCCTTCTTCAAATGGGTGTTGATGTGCATCCGGGTGGAGTTCCACCAGAGGAAGAAGGGCTTGTCCTCCTTCTTGGCTTCGTCCATGAAGCGCAGCGCTTCCTTGGTGACTTCCTCGTCGATGGTTTCCATGCGCTTCTTGCCGAGCGGGCCGGTGGCTCTCGATCTTCTGCGTGCCGTCCGGGTTGGCCCAGCAGTGGAGCACGCCGCGCGTCTTGAACTTCTTCGATCATCTCCGGATCCTTGAAATAGTCCGGGTTCTCGAACTCCTCCTCCGCATTGAGGTGGTAGAGCGAGCCGAAGAACTCGTCGAAGCCATGCGCGGTCGGCAGGGTGCTCGTCGGCGTCACCGAGGTGGTTCTTGCCGAATTGACCGGTCTTGTAGCCCTGCGCCTTGAGCAGTTCGGCGATGGTCACGTCCCGCGCCTTGAGGCCTTCCTTCGCGCCGGGCAGGCCGACCTTGAGCATGCCGGTACGGAAGCCCACCTGGCCGGTAATGAAGCACGCGCGACCGGCGGTGCAGCTTTGCTGCCCGTACCAGTCGGTGAACACCGCGCCTTCCTTCGCGATGCGATCGATGTTCGGCGTCTTGTAGCCCATCATGCCCATGTTGTAGGCGCTGACGTTCCAGTAGCCGATGTCGTCTCCCCAGAGAATCAGAATGTTGGGCTTCTTTGCGGCCATTACCTTGATCTCCTTCGAGAGGCTGAGCGGGTCCCAATGACGCGGCTCCCCACGACATGCTGTGAGCTCATGCCGGCCAACGGGGATCGATTCGCCACGGTTTACCCGTAACTGGTTGCCAGTGAGACGTTTAAACGACACCTGTTACGATGTTTGCAGCCGATGGGACCACGAGACCGCAACGCGCGTGCCCAGGTGACATCGGCGCATAAGATTCCATATGCGTTGCGTCGGCATGCCGCCGCTCGGTTCGCGCTGTCGCCCTCGGGGCTGTCCTCCTCAGCGTGGCGGCCGTCAGCGGTCTCCGAGCGCAGGCCACCGCCCGCCCGTTCCTCGCCGCCGGCGCCGAGCGACAGCCCCCGCATCGCGCAGCTGCGGAAGGCGCCCACCGCGGCAGCGGTAGCCGCCTTTTGGGACGAGGTGCGGCAAGGCGGCGGACCGCTCGTCGAGCAGGTGGCCGGCGAGCCGGACTACTCGTGGCTCACGTTTCTCTGGCGCGCCACGGAGCCGACGAGAACGTCGTCGTGATCGACGGCGTGGCTGCGGGGGTGGGCGGCACGGAGCCACGCAACAGCATGCTGACGCGGCTGGCCCGCACCGACGTCTGGTACCGCACCTACAAGCTCCGCAACGACGCCGCGTTCACCTATACGCTTTCGCCGAACGACAGCCTCGAGCCGCTGCTCGGTCCCCGCCGGTCGAAGCCGCGGCCCGACCCCCTGAACCCGAACCTGTCCGGCCCCCAGTCCTATGTCCGGCTGGCGGGCGCGCCGGCCCTAACGGAGGCGACGGCAGCGCCCGTGGCGGCCGGCGTGGTCGTCGCCACGGCCTTCGAGAGCCCCACGCTTCGAACACGCGTGCGCTCCAGATCTACACGCCACCGGGCTTCACGCCGGCGGGAGACTATCCGCTGCTGGTCGTGCTGGATTCTGGTGCCTATGGCGACTACGTACCGGTGCCGGCGATCCTCGACGCCTTGATCGCCCAGAAGCGGATCGCCCCGCTGGTCGCGGTGATGGTCGGCAACGTCAGCCGCACCGAGGAGCTGCAGTGCTCGCCGGCCTACGCGTCGTTTCTGGCACGCGAGCTCGTGCCCTGGATGCGCGAGAGGTATCGCGCCGGCGCCGCACCCGCGCTGACGGTCGTGAGCGGCGCCAGCCTCGGCGGACTGGCGGCGTCGTTTGCGGCGTTCCAGCACCCCGACGTCTTCGGCAACGTGGTGTCGCAATCCGGGTCGTACTGGTGGACGCCTGGCCAGGACGCGGCGCCGGAATGGCTGACGCGCCGATTCGCCGCCGAGTCCCCGAAAGCCGTTCGCGTGTCGATGAGCGTCGGCGCGATGGAGATTCCGGAGCAGCTGGAGACCAACCGGCGGTTTCGTGACGCGCTGGCCGCCCGGGGCTACGCCGTCAGCTACTCGGAGTTCAACGGGAACCACAGCTATCTCAACTGGAGAGCCGACCTGGCCCGTCACCTCGTGCATCTGATCGGGCCGCCGAGATAGCCTACGCCCCGCCGGAGGCGGGGCAATCAGACACTGTCCTGGCGAGGCGGAGCCTTTCGTGCATATACACGGCCCGAGGCGGAGCCTCGTCAGGTAGGATTCCTGACATGAGGAAAACCCTCGTTGCGATTGGCATCGCCGCGGCGGCGCTGACCCCGCTCGCGGCCCTTGCCCAGACGGCGCCGGCGCCCTCCGGCGCGTCCTCGAAGAAATGGACCACGCCGCGGACGCCATGGGGCGAGCCCGACCTGCAAGGCACCTACTCCAACCGCACCATCACGCCGTTCGAGCGCCCGGCCACGGTCGGCGGCCGGGAGTTCTTCACCGCCGAGGAAGCGGCGGCGCTCGAGAAGCGGGCGCAGGAGCAGAGCGGCGACGAGGGCCGCTCGAAAGGCACACGCGGCGACGTCGAGCGCGCCTACAACGATTTCTGGTGGGATCGCGGCACCAAGGTCACGAGCCTGCGCACGTCGCTGGTGGTGGATCCGCCCGACGGCAAGGTGCCCGCGCTGACCGCCGAGGCGCAAAAGCGCGCCGCCGACGAGCCGAAGCGTCCGGCCTTTCGCGGCGCCGGCGCTTCCGGGCGTGGCGCCGACACCTGGCTGGATCGCAGCACGTTCGAGCGCTGCATCACCCGCGGCATGCCCGGAGCGATGAGCCCCACGGCCTACAACAACAACTACCGCATCACCCAGGGGCCCGGCTTCGTCGCGATCCAGATCGAGATGCTGGGCGGCGCGCGCGTGATCCCGACCGACGGCCGGCCGCACGTCGGCAAGTCCATCCGCCAGTGGATGGGCGACTCGGTGGCGCGATGGGACGGCGACACGCTGGTGGTCGAGACCGCGCAGTTCACCGACAAGGTGCTGTACCGCGGCGCGGCCGAGAACCTGCACCTGGTCGAGCGCTTCACCCGCGTCGGCCCGGGCGAGATCGACTACCGCGTGACCATCACCGATCCGACCACGTTCACGAAGCCGTGGACGCTCGCGATTCCCTACGTGCACACCGGCGAGGACCTGTTCGAGTACGCGTGCCACGAGGGCAACTACGGCATGGAGGGCATCCTCAGCGGCGCCCGCGAGGAAGAGCGCGCCGCGGCCGGAGCCAGGAAGTAGCATGCGCGTCGCTCACGTCGTTGCCGCCGCCGCCACCGTCCTGATGGCGGCTGGTGCCGCGCTCTCGGCGCATCACTCGTTCGCCGCGGAGTTCGATTCGGAGAAGCCGATCCAGCTGCGGGGCACCGTCGTGCGCGTGGAGTGGATCAATCCGCACACCTGGATTCACATCGACGTCAAGGAGCCCGACGGCAAGGTGGCGCGCTGGATGATCGAGGGCGGCACGCCGAACACGCTCCTCAGGCGGGGGCTGACCCGCGACACGCTGCCCGCCGGAACCGAGATCATGGTGGACGGCTACCGCGCGAAGAACGGCTCCAACCGCGCCAACGGCCGCGATTTGACGTTTACGGACGGCCGGAAGCTCTTCCTGGGTTCCTCTGGCACCGGCGCGCCCAAGGACGGGCGTGACAGCACCGAACGCTGAGACCGCGCTGCGGGTCTTCATGCGGGCGGCGCTGCGCCAGCGCTGGCGGAAATACCGGAAGGATCTCGCCCGCTGCCGGCGCCGCGCGTCGGAAGACGCGGTCCACGACCTGAGGGTCGAGAGCCGGCGATTGCTGGCGACGCTCGACGCGCTCGGCAGCCTGGTCCCGCGCCGCACGGTGCAGGCGGCCCGTCGCGCGATCAAGAAGCGCACCCGCGGCCTTGGGTCGCTCCGCGACGTCCAGGTCCAGCGAGCCGCGGTCCACGATTTGTCGCAGCAGTTGCCGGTCCTGTCGGGCCTGGACAAGCTTCTGGCCCGGGACGAGCGGCGCCGGACTTCCAAGACGGTCCGGAGGTTGAAGCGTCACGCCGGCGGTGACGTCGCGGACGCCATCTCTCGCTCTCAGGCGCGCGCTGCGCGCGCCGGCGCGGAGGTCCTGCGGCCGCTGCCGGCCGTCCGCTGGTGCCAGCGCTGACCGCGGCCTGCGAGGCGGTGGAGGAACGGTTCGCCGCGATCGACCCCGAGCGGCCGGCCACCATCCACCGGGCGCGCAAGGAGCTGCGGCGCTTCCGCTACCTCGCCGAGGTGTTCGAGCCCGTCGTGGCGGCGATCACCCAGCGGTATCTCGATCACCTGCAGAGCGTGCAGGGTGACATGGGCCGCATCCAGGATGCGACGGTGCTGAACGCGACCGTGGACCGCTACCTGAACAAGCACGCGAGAGCGGCTGACGAGGCCGGGCCGACGCGCGACATCCTCGACCGCCGCCGGGCCGAGCTGATCGAGAAGTTCCTGCGCCGTCGCTAAAAGAGGGTTCTACTTCTGGTGTAGCCTCGTCCTTTGTCGTAGTCCTTGGTGCCGGGTCTGTCCTTGGGTCCTTCGTCTGGTCCTCCGTGGACCAAGGACGGAACCAAGCACCAAGGACCAATCACAAGGACCAACATCGACAGGAGGTTCGTCATGCGCCGGCTAACTGTGTGTCTGTCCGGAGTGCTGGCGCTGCTTGCCGGCGACGTGTTCACCCAGGGGCCGGCGATCCAGAAGCTGCCGATCGGCGCCGGCGCCATCGGCAAGGGCCCCGACGCGCTGACGCCGCCCGGGTATGAGGACGTGCCGCGGCCTCCGGCGTTCAACGACGCCGTGCGGAAAGAAAACGCCCGGATCATCCAGTTGGTGGACAACTACACGCCGCAGCCGGCGTTTGTCGGACAGACGCGCGCGCCGAAGCCGGCGAAGATCGCGGCCTACGAAGTCCAGACGTTCGCGCAGGGGCTCTTCGGCCCGTGGTCGTTCGCCTTCCTGCCCGACGGCCGCATCCTGGTCAGCGAGACCAACAGGGGCCTGCGGCTGCTGGGCAAGGACGGCAAGCCGATCCGCTACATCCAGGGGTTGCCGATCGACTTCACCAAGCGCGCGCAGCAGCTGCTGGACGTCGTGCCGGACAAGGACTTCGCCCGCACGCGCACCATCTTCTTCCTCTATCGCGTGCCGCCCAAGGAGGCCGGCGATATCGGCACGCGCGAGGAAGACGCGCCGGTCCACTACCCGCAGATCGAGATGGTGGGACGCGGCCAGTTGTCCGCCGACGAGACGCAGCTCACCGACGTCAAGGTGCTGCTGAACACGCAGGGCATCGAAGGGCGCATGATCCAGGCGCCGGACGGCTCGCTGTTCATCGACTCCGGCCCGCTGGCCGGCCGCGGGATGCTGTCGCGCAACTGGACGCAGTCGCAGCTGCCGGGAAGCCTGATGGGCAAGGTGCTGCACATCAACGCCGACGGCTCGATTCCGCGCGACAACCCGTTCATCGGCAAGGCCGACACGCGCCCGGAGATCTGGGCGTTCGGCGTCAGGGACGCGCAGAGCATGGCGTTCGACGCTCGCGGGCCGGCTGTGGACCGCCGAGAACGGCGCGATGGGCGGCGACGAGCTGAACATGATCGAGAAGGGCAAGAACTACGGCTTCCCGGTCATCACCTACGGCCGCGAATACAACGGCGAGCTGATCAACGGCGGGCTGACCGCCAAGGAAGGCCTGGAGCAGCCGGTCTACTTCTGGACGCCGTCGCCGGCGCCGTCGGGCATGACGTTCTACTCCGGCGATCTGTTTCCGGAGTGGAAGGGCGACCTCTTCATCGCCACGATGTCGCCGCTGTTCGGCCGCAAGGTCATCCGCCTGTCGTTCAGGGAGACGCCGCAGGGCATGCGCGTCGCGGGCGAGGAGTTCCTGGCGATGTCGGACGATCCCGAAGGCGTCCGGGTGCGCGACGTGAAGCAGGGCCCCGACGGCGCGCTCTACGTCGTCAGCGACGTCAGGCCCGACCCGGCCGGCGGTGACCGGATCTTCCGGCTGGTGCCGAAGAAGAAGTAATGGATTGCGGGCCTCAGGCCCGCAGCGCCGTCGCCGGTTCCACACGCCCCGCCGCGCGTGCGGGGCCGTACAAGCTGAGGATGGCGGCCGCGGCCAGCAGCAGCGCCGCGGCGCCCAGCGCCCACGGATCCAGCGGCTCGATTCCGAACAGCAGGCCGCGCAGCGCGCGCGCCGATGCGATCGCCGCGGCAAATCCCAGCACGGCGCCCGCGCCGGCCAGCCGAAGCCCCTCGCCAAGCACCAATCGATGGATATCGGCGACGGTCGCGCCCAGCGCCATCCGCAGGCCGATCTCTGCCCGCCGCTGGCGCACGAAGGCGGCGATGACGGCGTAGAGCCCGACCGTCAGCAGCGCGAGCGCCACGGCCGCGAACACCGTGACCAGCAGCGCGTTGAAACGCGGCCGGGCGAGCGGCACTTCCAACAGCTCGGCGAACGGCCGGATCCGCTCTACCTGGATCTCGCCATCGAGGCCGAGCACCTGTGCCCGCAGCAACTCGGCGACGGCCGCCGGCGGCGACGAGCTGCGTACCACCACGTCCCGCGCCGCGCCCTGCAGCTGTGCCGCCGGCACGTAGATCGAGGCGCGCGGCTCGCGCAGCTCGCGGTAGCGGGTTGGCGCGACCACGCCGACGACGGTTCTCCACGGGTCCCGCGAATCGGCGTCGCCCATCTTGATGCGCTTGCCGATCGGATCCTGGCCCGGCCACGTGCGCCGCGCGACGTCTTCGCTGACGATCGCGACCAGCGGCGCGCCATCGCGATCGCCGGTGGTGAACGTGCGCCCGCGCACGAGGGGCAGCTCGAATGCCTTGAAGTAGTTGGGATGAATCTCCTCGAGGTTCAGCGACGGGTTCGCGGTGGCCCGCTCCCGTGCTTGCCCTTCGGCGGTGTAGGTCGGCACGTCCCAGCCGAGGCCAGAGAACGGCGTCGCGTTGACCGGCGTGGCTGCGGCCACGCCGGGCACCGTCTCCAGCCGCTCCACCAACTGGTTCATGAGATCGACACGGCGCGCGCGGTCCGCGTGCTGCGGCAGCGCCAGCGACACCAGGAGCAGCCGGTCGGTGGCGAGCCGGCCGCCGGTCGACTGCAGCGTCAACAGGCTGCGACCCAACAGCGCGGCGGCCGCCACGACGACCACCGCCACGGCGACCTGGGTGACGACCAGCAGACGGCTGCCGCGCCGAGCAGCCGGGCCGTGTGTGCGGCCGTCGCGGAGGTACGCGGACAGATTGACGCGCGCCGACGAGAGCGCCGGCACGAGGCCCGTCGCCGTGGCCACCAGCACCGCGAGCGCGAAGGCGAACAGCACCGCGACGCCGCCAACCTCGATGCCGTCGGTTCGCGGCAGCCCGCCGGGAACCAGCCCCAGCCAGGCGCGAAGGGCCAGGCGGCTGGCCAGCCATCCGGCGGCGCCGGCGGCCGCCGCCAGCATCAGGTTCTCGAGCAGCATCTGACGCACCATGCGTGCGCGGCTGCCGCCGAGCGCGGCTCGCACCGCGAACTCGCTGCGCCGCGCCACGCCGCGCGATAGCATCAGGCTGGCCGCGTTCGCGCAGGCGACGAAGAGCACGAGTCCGACCGCGCCGAACAGGACGGCCAGCGCCGGGCGCACGTCGCCCACCAGCGACTCCTTGAAGGACGCCAGCACCGGCACGATGCCCTGGACCTCGCCCGGTTCGCGCTGCGCTTCCAGGATCGGCGCCATCGATCGCAGCTCCGCCGCCGACTGCGCCAGCGTGGCGCCTGGCCGCATTCGCGCCACCAGATCGAGCTCGTCCCGCATCGCGTTTCGAAACGTCGGGTTCGACGTCGTGGTCTGCATCGCGGCGACGGTCGCCCAGGCTTCGACGCCTCGCGGGTATTCGACGTCGGCCGGCATCACGCCGACGATCGTGAAGGGTTGACCCCCAAACGTGAGCCGGCGGCCGAGCACGTCGCGGCTGCCGCCGTAGCGCCGCTGCCACAGCCCGTAGGTGATGACGAGCACGTTCTCGGCACCGGTCACATCGTCTCGCGCGGTCAGCGTCCGGCCGAGGGCCGGGCCGGCACCCAGCACGCGGAAGAAGTCGCCGCCCACGCGGGCGCCCTGAACGAAGGTGACCGAGCCGCCATCGACCAGCGCCAACGGTGAGGGGTCGTTGTAGCCGACACCCGCGATGCTTTCGAGCCGGCGGCTGCCGGCGCGCAAGGTATCGATGTCCATGGTGCGGAACGGCCAATGCCCGCTTGCCGAGTCGGACAGTTGCCGCCAGCCGACGACGAGCTGGCCCTCGTTGGGGACCGCCAGCGGGCGCAGCAGGATGCCTTCGATCAGCGCGAACATGGAAATGGCGCCCGCCATCCCAAGCGCGAACGTCGCCGCCACGGCGGCGCTGAATGCCCGGGCGCGGTTCAGGCTTCGCCACGCCTGCCGCAGGTCCTGCCAGAACCGGTCGATCACAGCGATGCCTTCATCCGGACCATTTTCGCTCGACGAGCCGCCGCGGCTGAGGTCCGCGGTCCGCGATCTTTTTACCGTTTCTTAACCTGGCCTTGAAGGCACGGGTGCGCTCCTCCTCGTCTAATCGAACTAGCGCCAGTCAGGAAGAGAGGAGCGAGTGCCCAGGTTCTTCATGGCAGTGTTTCCAGTTGCAGTTGCCGTCGCCGCGATCGCGCCGCCCGACAGCCTCGGGCAGTCGGCGCAGCGCACGTCGCTCGTCCGGCCGAATCCCCTGCGGCTGAACAGCGAAGCCATCGAGACGCTGGTCGAACGCGTGATGCCCAGCGTGGTGCAGGTGCTGGCCACCGGCTACCGGCCGCTGAGCGCCGACCAGGAGGGTCAGGCTGCTTCCGTCTTCCGCCTGCAGCAGACGCTGGGCTCCGGCGTCGTCATCGACGCGGGTGGATACGTGCTGACCAACGCCCACGTCGTGCAGGGCGCCGAGCGCGTCCAGGTGGCGCTCAGCCGCCTCGGGCAGCCAATCGCGGGCGACCGCGTGGCCGGTGCGGTATCACGCATGGTACCCGCGCGCGTGATCGGACTATCCGACGAGCTCGACCTCGCGCTGCTGCAGGTGGACGCGCAGGGTCTGACAGCGCTGCCGCTGGCCGACTATGGCGCGCTGCGGCAGGGTGAGCTGGTGTTCGCTTTCGGCAGCCCAGACGCGCTGCGGAACTCGGTGTCGATGGGCGTGGTCAGCGCAGTGGCGCAGCAGGCCGAGCCCGGCAGCTCCATCGTCTGGATCCAGACCGACGCCGCCGTCAACCCCGGCAACAGCGGCGGGCCGCTCGTGAACGCCGATGGCGAGCTGGTCGGCCTCAACACGTTCATCCGCTCGATGTCAGGTGGCAGCGAGGGCCTCGGGTTCGCGCTGCCGAGCGCCGTGATTGCGCTGGCGTATCCCCAGCTCAGGGACTACGGCCACCTGCACCGCGCCCGGCTGGGCATCATGGCCGAGCGGGTGACACCGCAACTTCGCCAGGGTCTGCAGCTGGCAGCCGACACTGGCGTGATCGTCTCCGATCTGGCGCCCGACGGACCGGCGGCCAAGGCCGGCATCCACATCGGCGACGTGATCACTGCGGTGAACGGGCGGGCGCTCGACGAGTGGTCGCTGTCTCATTTCAATCAGCTGCTGCTGACGCTGACCGACGGTCAACCCGTGCCGCTCACGCTCCGGCGCGGCCCGGAGGTGATGGCGTTCACCGTCGTTGCGGCGGTGCCCACGCATCAATGCGAGCGGGACGCGCCCATCGACCTCCGCGCGAACCTGGTCGAGCGCCTGGGGTTCATCGGTGCGGCGGTTGACGAATCGATGGCGGCGACGCTGCCCGGCATGCGCGCACCGATCGGCGTGGTGGTGGTCGTCAGGGTGGAGACACCTCACCAGCCCGAGCTGTCTCTCCGGCGCGGCGACGTGATTCACGCCCTGAACGGCGTCTGGATGCCGACGCCGGCCGCCCTGCGCGACGCGCTGGCGCGAATCGGGCCCGGCGACCCGATGGTGCTGCAGGTGGCGCGCAACGGTGCGCTCACCTACCTGGTGGCGGATGGGGATTAACGACGGTCAAAGGCGGCAAAACCCGGTCAAATTGGCGTCTTCAGGGGTTCCCGCGGCCAGCGGCGGGGCATAAAATGGGGCCGCCATGCCTCCATCCCTGGTTCGGGTTCGTGTCTGGGTGAGCATGGCTTCCGTGGCGCTGGCGGTCGGAGCGCTGCTGTCCGCGCAGTCCACGCCATCGCCGCCGCCATCGATGCCGGAAGGCGCCGTGACCGGCGCCTGTCACGTCAGCCCCATCGTCGACGATCTCGATCGCGCGGCGCGGTTCTACCACGACCTGATCGGCCTCGATCTCGTGCCGGCGCCTCCGGCCGGTGCGCTGCCGTGGGACGAGGATCCCGGCCACCTGAACCTCCATGGTCTGCCCCAGGCGCGCCTGCGCTTCATCGGCGCGCGCATGCCCGGCATCCGCTGCGGCGTCGAGCTGGTGGAGATCAACAACGTGGAGCGCACGCCGGTGCGGCGGCGCATGCAGGACCCTGGCGCGGTCACGCTGATCCTCCTCGTTCGCGATCTCGATGCGGCGTTCGTGAAGCTGAAGGCCGCCGGGGTTCCCGTGATCTCGACCGGCGGCGCGCCGCTGGCGATGAGCGCCACCAGCAAGACGCGCGCGGTGATCGTGCAGGACCCCGACGGACACTTCGTCGAGCTGGCGCAGCTCGATCCGCTGCCCCCGACCACCGCGCCCGCTTCGAGCAACGTCATCGGCATCCGCCTCCGCGTCACGGTGAGCGACATGGACGGCACCCTGGCGTTCTACCAGCAGCGTCTGGGTCTCAAGGGCGAGCTGCGCGCGTTCACCTCCAGCCCGCAGGTGTCGGCGATGCTGGGCCTGCGCGACGTCGAGTACCGGATGGCGACGGTACGCATGCCGAACTCGCCGCTGCTGCTCGAGTTCATGGAGCTGAAGGGCGCGCCGGGTATCGCCGCGCGATCGCGCGTCCAGGATCCGGGCTCGTTCCGCCTGCAGCTCAACGTCCGGGACATCGATGCCGCCCTGGCCGGCATGACCGCGTCCGGCAGCACGGTCGTGTCGAGCAACCGTGTCCCGGTGTCGATGACATTCGGGTCCCGCCCGTGGCGCCTCGCCGTCGCGCCGGATCCGAACAATCTGTTTCTGGTGGTGCAGCAGCCGCCCCCCGCGGTGCAGCAGCCCGCGCCACAGTCTCAAGCGCAGGCGCCGGCGGCGCCGCTGACGGCCGTGCAGCCGGCGGTGGCTGCATCCGCGCACCAGGCGCTGGTCGGCAAGTACTGCGTCTCGTGCCACAACTCCCGCACGCGCACCGCCGATCTGGCGCTCGACTCGGTGGACGTCGCAAACCCGTCGCGGGATGCGGCCGTGTGGGAAAAGGTGATCAAGAAGGTGCGGGCGGGCGCGATGCCGCCGCAGGGCATGCCGCAGCCCGATGCGCCGGCGCGCGCGGCGCTGGTGTCGTTCCTCGAGACCACGCTCGATCGGTGACGCCGCGGCCAGTCCGAATCCCGGCCGTCCGGCGCTGCACCGGCTGAACCGGGTCGAGTATCAGAACGTGATTCGCGATCTGCTGGCGCTCGACGTCGACGCCGCGTCGCTGCTGCCCGCCGACGACTCCAGCTTCGGCTTCGACAACGTGGCCGACGTGCTGGGCGTGTCGCCGGTGCTGCTCGAGCGCTACATCGCCGCCGCGGAGAAGATCAGCGCCATGGCGGTCGGCGATCCGGCCAGCCCCGCGACCGACAAGACCCATCGCGTCCGCTTCGACCTGACGCAGACCGGGCACGTGGAGGGGCTGCCGCTGGGCACGCGCGGCGGCACGCTGATTCGCGACACGTTCCCGCTCGACGGCGAGTACGTGATCAAGCCGAAGCTGTGGCGCACCAACGTCGGCTTCATCCGCGGGCTGGCTTCTCCGCACCAGGTCGAGATCAGCGTCGACGGCGAGCGCGTGCACCTGGTGACGGTGGGCACGCCCGAGGACTACCAGACGTCGCTGATGGGCCCCGACAACGCGGTCAAGATCATCGAGGCGCGCATGCAGGCGCGCGTGCCGATCACGGCGGGCCCGCACGCGATCGGCGTCACCTTCGTGCAGAAGACGAATGCGCTGCCGCCGACGCTGCTGCAGCCGTATCTCTCCACGCTGGACCCGGTGGACTCCGACGGTGTGCCGCGCTTCGAGGCCGTGACCATCAGCGGCCCGTTCAAGGCCACCGGTCCGGGCGACACGCCCAGCCGCCGCAAGATCTTCGCCTGCCGGCCCGCCGCCAATCGCGCGTCGGCCGCGGCCGTCGAGTCTGCATGCGCCCGGCAGATCGTCACGGCCCTGGCGCGGCGCGCGTATCGGCGCCCGGTCGGCGAGGCGGACGTGACGCCGCTGCTCGCGTTCTACCAGACGGGCCGCGCCAAGACCGGCTTCGACGGCGGCATCCAGCTGGCGCTCCAACGCATCCTCTCCGATCCCGAGTTCGTGTTCAGGGCCGAGCGCGAGCCGCAGCCGTCCACCGCGCGAGCCGCCTATCGCATCACCGACCTCGAGCTGGCCTCGCGCCTGTCGTTCTTCTTGTGGAGCAGCGTCCCCGACGACGAGCTGCTGTCGGCGGCGGCGCAGGGCCGGCTCAAGGATCCGGTGGTGCTGGAGCGGCAGGTGAAGCGGATGCTGGCCGACCCGCGCGCCGCGGCGCTCATCAGCAACTTCGCCGGGCAGTGGCTGTACCTGCGGAACCTGCGGAACGTCGTGCCCAGCAAGGACCAGTTTCCCGACTTCGACGACAACCTGCGGCAGGCGCTGCTGCGCGAGACCGAGCTGCTGCTCGAGCACGTCATGAAGCAGGACCGCAGCGTGCTGGAGCTGCTGACGGCCGACTACACGTTCGTGAACGAGCGCCTGGCGCGCCACTACGGCATCCCCAACGTCTACGGCACGCAGTTCCGCCGCGTGCCGGTGACCAACGACGCGCGCCGCGGGCTGCTGGGACACGGCAGCATCCTCACGGTCACCTCGCAGCCCAACCGCACCTCGCCCGTGCTGCGGGGCAAGTGGATCCTCGACAACCTGCTCGGCACGCCGCCGCCGGCGCCGCCGGCCGTCGTGCCGCCGCTCAAGGAGAACAGCGAGCGCGAGCGGCCGCTGACGATGCGGGAGCAGATGGAGGAGCACCGCGCCAACCCGGCGTGCGCCGGCTGCCACAAGCTGATGGACCCGCTTGGGCTTCGCGCTGGAGAACTTCGACGGCGTCGGCGCGTGGCGCACCAGCGATTCGCGCACGCCGATCGACCCCTCGTCGGAGCTGGCCGATGGCACCCGGGTGGCGGGGCCGGCGGCGCTGCGGCAGTCGCTGGTTGCCAGGCCGACCGTGTTCGCCGGCACGATGGCCGAGAAGATGCTGACCTATGCGCTCGGCCGCGGGCTCGAGCACTACGACATGCCGGCGGTCCGCGCGATCGTGCGCGACGCCGGCCGCAAGGACTACCGTTTCTCGTCGCTCGTGCTCGGCATCGTCAACAGCGTCCCGTTCCAGATGCGGGCCAGGGCCTCGCAGGAGCCCACGGCCACCCGCGCGGGCCGCTGATCAGAGAGTCGGAAACCAGGAGAGCTGTGATGTTCATCACCAGACGGTCGTTGCCTCGCCGGACCTTCCTCCAGGGGATGGGCGTGACACTGGCGCTGCCGCTGCTCGACGCGATGGTGCCGGCGATGACCGCCCAGTCGCGCACGGCCGCGGCGCCGATCCGCCGGTTCGGCGCGGTCTACGTTCCGCACGGCAAGATCCTGAACCAGTGGACGCCGGCGGGGCAGGGCGCCGGCTTCGAGTTCACGCCGATCCTGAAGCCGCTGGAAAGCTTCCGCGACCACCTGTGCGTCGTCAGCGGCCTGGACGGGCCCAAGGATCCGGCCGCAGGCGGCCACGCCACCGCGCCGGCGATGTGGCTCACCGGCATCTCGCCCAAGAAGACCGAGGGCGTGGACGTCCGCAACGAGACCACCATCGACCAGATGATCGCCAAGGCGATCGGCCAGGACACGCCGTTCCCGTCGCTCGAGGTCGCCACCGAGGACTTCACCGGCTTTGTCGGCGCCTGCGACGTCGGCTACAGCTGCACCTACATGAACACCATTTCCTGGCAGGGGCCGACGACGCCGCTGCCGATGGAGATCAACCCGCGCGTCGTGTTCGAGCGGCTGTTCGGCGGCACCGGCACGGTGGAGGAGCGGCTGGAGCGGATGCGGACGCGCCGCAGCATTCTCGACTCGGTGACCAGGTCGGCGTCCAAGCTGCAGCAGGGCCTCGGCGCCCGCGACCAGTCGCGGCTGAGCGAGTACCTCGATCACGTGCGTGAAATCGAACGCCGGATCGTGCGCTCGGAGCAGCAGACCGGCGCCGACTTGAAGGTCCCGGAAGCGCCGATTGGCGCGCCCGAGGTGTTCGAGGCGCACGTCGGCCTGATGTTCGACCTGCTGGCGGTGGCGTTCCAGGCCGACATCACCCGCGTCTTCACCTTCATGATGGCGCGCGACCTGCACAACGGCACCTACCCGCAGGTCGGCGTCGACGAGCCGCACCACGGGTTGTCGCATC
Organism: uncultured Acidobacteriota bacterium; assembly: GCA_963713655.1. Taxonomy (GTDB): domain Bacteria; phylum Acidobacteriota; class Vicinamibacteria; order Vicinamibacterales; family UBA2999; genus CAWEBF01. The sequence continues at coordinate 182,087 of CAVQMT010000035.1, read as the reverse complement.
ACCAGAACAAGCCCGACAAGATCGCCCGCTTCGCCAAGGTCAACACCTACCACGTGGAGCTGTTCAGCCGCTTCGTCAAGAAGCTGCAGGAGACACCCGACGGCGACGGCTCGATGCTGGACCACTCGGTGGTGCTCTACGGCAGCGGCATGGGCAACGCCAACCTGCACAGCCACGTGGCGCTGCCGTACCTGGTGGCGGGCACCGGCGGCGGCGCCATCAAGGGCGGCCGGCACATCCGGGCGCGTGAGCACGATCCGAGCGCCAACCTGCTCCTCAGCCTGGTGGACAAGTTCGGCGTGGCGCGCGACAGCGTGGGATACAGCACGGGGCGGGTGGAGCTATGAAGGCACAACTCGCGATCCACATTGGCTCCGGGCTCCAGGCTACGGGCTCAGGCCTGCGAAATGGACGAACAAGGGCCGGAACTGCATTGCCGCTCTTGCTGCACTGCTGTTGTCGCTGACCGTTGCCGCGGCCGAGGCGGCGGACACGCGGGTCGTGCAGGCGGCCAGGGCTGGCGATGCGGCGGCGGTGCGGACGCTGATCCAGCAGCGCGCCGACGTCAACGCGCCTGAGGTGGACGGCACGACGGCGCTGCACTGGGCGGTGCGCGCGGGCGACGCGGATCTCGTCAACGCACTGCTCCGGGCCGGGGCCAAGGCGGGCGCGGCGAACCGATACGGCATGACGCCGCTGCTGCTGGCCGCATCGAACGGGCAGGTCGCGATCGTCGATGCCCTGCTCAAGGGCGGCGCCCGTGCCGATGCCGCCGGGCCCGAGGGCGAGACGCCGCTGATGCTCGCGGCGCGGTCGGGCAACGCCGCGGCCGTCAACCTGCTGCTCGAGGCAGGTGCGAGCGTGCACGCCAAGGAGCAGTGGCAGGGGCAGACGGCGCTGATGTGGGCCGCGGCCGAGAACCACGCCGCGGTCGTGCAGGCGCTGGCCGCGCGTGGCGCCGAGGTGAACGGCCGGTCGAACGTGCTGGAGCCGCCCAAGCGCGAGATCCTCGGACTTCCGCACCGACAAGAACGGCCAGGCGCTGCAGACGCTGCTGACGACGTTCCCGCGCGGCGGGCTGACGCCGCTGCTGTTCGCGGCCCGGCAGGGATCGCTCGACGCCACGCGGGCGCTGATCGACGCCGGCGCCGACGTCAACCTGGCCGATCCCGAGGGCATCAGCCCGACGGTGCTGGCGATTCGCAACGGCCACTACGACGTCGCCGCGCTGCTGGTCGAGAAGGGCGCCAACGTCAACGCCGGCGATCGCGTCAACCGCACGCCGCTCTACATGGCGGTGGACATGCACTCGCTGGACTGGATCCAGAACCGCCCGGCGCCGAAAGCCGAAGGCGCGCTCGACAGCCTGGATCTGGCGAGGCTGCTGCTCGAGAAGGGTGCCAAGGCTGACACGCAGCTGTCGGGCAACGTTCCCGGCTGGAAGGGCGACGCCATCGCCGCGCAGAACACCTTCGGCAACGTGATCGGGGCCGGCACCACGCCGTTCGTGCGCGCGGCCAAGAACGGCGACCTGGCGGCCATGCGCCTGCTGATCGACAAGGGCGCGGATCCCAACATCGCCACCCGCAACAAGACCACCGCGCTGATGGCGCTGGTTGGCGGGCTCGGCCGGAAGTATGGCGCCGATCTGCAGGTGTCCGCCGCCGAGGAGAAGAACGCACTCGAAGCGGCCAAGCTGCTGCTGGACCTCGGCGCGGACGTGAACGCGGCAAACGAGGCCGGCCAGACGTCGCTGCACGCGGCCGCCGCGATTGGCGCAAACGGCGTGGTGCGCTTCCTGGTGGAGCGGGGCGCCCGGCTGGACGCCAAAACCAGACAGGGCCGCACCGCGCTGGACGAGGCGCTGCGCGGCGTGCCGAATGTGGACGGCGCGCCCGGTGAGGCGCACGAGGATACCGCCGCGCTGCTGCGCGAGCTGATGACGCAGCGCGGCATCGACGTGAAGCCCGCGGCCCCGGTGGCGGCCGCGCCCGCCGCCCCGGAACCGTAGCGGCGGTGCCGAGAGCGGCGCTGACTGCCGCGTGCGCGATCTGGGCCGCGGCCGTGACCGTGGCCGTGGCAGCGGCGCAGGCCGACGGGCTCTCCCTCGACGGCGGCGTGTATTCAGTCGACCAGGGGAAGCGCGGCAAGGCGCACTACGACGCGTTCTGCGCGCCCTGCCACGTCGGCGATCTCAGCGGCACGCTTGCGGCCGATACCGGCGCTCCGCCACTGCGCGGCGCGCCGTTCCTGACATCGATGGAGCAGAAGGGAGTCGCCGCGGTGTTCGACTACATCAAGGCGACGATGCCGGCCGACGACCCGGCGTCGCTCGAGGACGACGAGTACGTGGATATCCTCGCCTATCTGATTCAGGCCAACGGATTCCCTGCCGGCGCCCGCGAGCTGACAGCCGCGGATCTGCCGCGCGTCCGCGTGCGCCGCGCAGCCGCACATTAGCCCGAAATCGGCCGAAATACGGCCAGATTTCCGTTGAACCCCGCGTGTTCGTGAGCCATGATTTTCTCCGTAAAAACCTCCGCTCACCCAGGAGCTGACCGATGGCCGACCCCCGTACGCTCGGACGACGTCTCGCACTCCTTCTCATGACGCTGGTGCTGCACGCTGCGGCCGGCGCCACCGATGCACTGGCGCAGGCGGCGCAAGCCTCGATCGCCGGTGTGGTCCGTGATGCGTCTGGCGCCGTCCTGCCAGGTGTCACCGTCGAGGCGGCCAGCCCGGCGCTGATCGAGAAAGTGCGCACCGTCACGACCGACGGCGCCGGCCAGTACCGCATCGAGCAGCTGCGGACCGGCACCTACGCGGTGACCTTCTCGCTGACCGGCTTCAGCACCGTGAAGCGCGAGGGCATCGAGTTGACGGGATCGTTCAGCGCCACCGTCAACGCCGACCTGCGGGTCGGCGCGCTCGAGGAGACGGTGACCGTCACCGGCGCGTCGCCGATCGTCGACGTGCAGAGCGCGACCAAGCAGCGGGTGATCGACGCCGACGTGCTGGCGGCGATTCCCAACGGCCGCACCCAGTTCACGGCCGCGACGCTGATTCCCGGCATGAACCTCAACAACCAGGACGTCGGCGGCACCAACATCATCAACACCACCGGCGGCACCATGACCATCCACGGCAGCAACGGCAACGACCAGCGGGTGATGATCGACGGGATGTCCACCGCCAACGCCGAGCTGGCCGGCCAGGCCAGCAACTTCCTGCCGAACATGGGCAGCGCCCAGGAGGTCGCGGTGGACTTCTCATCCGGCACGGCCGACCAGGCCACCGGCGGCGTCCGCATCAACATCATCCCGCGAGAGGGCGGCAACCAGTTCACAGGGGGCCTGTTCGCCACCGGTGCCACGTCGGGATTCCAGGCCGACAACTACACCGAGGAGCTGCAGGCGCGCGGCCTGCGCACGCCCAACTCGGTGAAGATGAACTACGACATCAACCCCACTGTCGGCGGGCCGCTGTCGCGCGACAAGCTGTGGTTCTACGGCGCCGCCCGCTTCACCAAGACCCAGAACTACGTCGGCGGCATGTTCCACAACGTCAACGAGGGGATCGAGAACATCTGGCTCTACCAGGCCGACCTCGACCGCCCCGCGTTCAGTCAACGCCTACCAGCGCAGCGTCAACCTGCGGCTGACCTGGCAGGCGGATTCGAAGAACAAGTTCAGCCTCTTCGTGGACGACCAGGGGCGCTGCCAGTGCGCCAACGTCAACGCGACGACGGCGCCGGAGGCGGCGATCGAGATCAAGTACCCGATCCAACGCATGACCACCTTTGGCTGGACGTCGCCTCGCACGAACCGCCTGCTGCTCGAGGCGCGCGGCGGCATCCGGCACGAGAATTACAAGTACAGCGCCGTGGACGCCAACGATCCGCGGAAGCGCCTGATCACCGTCACCGAACAGGCCTCTGTCAACGGCGCGCCCGCCAACATGCAGTATCACGGCGGCGGCATCGGCGGCCAGACCGCCACCCAGCCGTACCAGAATACCGACGGCCGCAACTACGACGTGCTGTTCTCGGCCTCCTACATCACCGGTTCGCACGCCTTCAAGGTCGGCGCCAGCGACACCATCGTGCTGCGCGACGAGTCGCTGGACGACAACATCTACCACGTCAGCTACCGCTTCAACAACACCCTTCCGAACCAGATCACGGAGCGCTCGACGCCCTACATGAAGGCGCAGCGGCAGCCCGCCGGCATCGGCCTGTTCGTGCAGGACAAGTGGACCGTCGACCGCCTGACGCTCAACCTCGGTCTCCGGTTCGACTACCTGAAGATCTACATTCCGGCGCAGCACCTCGACCCGGCGCCGCTGGTCCCCAACCGGAACCTGGATCTCCCCGAAACCGATCTGGTGAACTGGAAGGACCTGACGCCGCGGCTGGCGGTCGCCTACGACCTGTTCGGCACCGGCAAGACGGCGCTCAAGACCAGCATCAACAAGTACGTGGTGGCGCAGGGCGTGCAGGGTCCGTACGGCGACGCGATCGCGCCGGTGAACCGGCTCGCCAATTTCGTCAACCGGGTCTGGAACGACCAGACGTATCCGGCCGGGGATCCGCGGCGCAGCAACTACTTCCCCGACTGCGACCTCACCAACGTGCTCGCCAACGGCGAGTGCGGCAACCTGTCGGACACCAACTTCGGCAAGCCGACGCCGAGCACGACGGTCGATCCCCGCGTGCTCGACGGCTACGGCGTCCGGCCCTACAACTGGGAGTTCTCCGCCAGCGTCCAGCACGAGCTGGCGTCGCGCGTGTCGGTGGACTTCGGCTACTTCCGGCGCTGGTTCGGCAACTTCGCCGTGACCGACAACCTGGCCCTGGCGCCTACGGACTTCACGTCATTCGCCACCGTCGTTCCCGTGGACGCGCGCCTGCCCGACGGCGGCGGCAACACCATCGACGGGTTCATGGATCGCAACCCCAACACCGCCACGCTTGCACCCAACAACTTCTTCACCCTCGCGCGCGACTACGGCGATCAGATTCAGGAGTGGAACGGCTTCGACCTGACGATGAACGCGCGGATCCGGCCCGACCTGTACGTGCAGGGCGGCATGAGCACCGGGCGGACACTGACCGACAACTGCGAGATCCTGGAGAAGCTCCCCGAATCGAACCCGTTGGGCGTGCCCTATTGCCGGCAGCTGACGAACTTCCTGACCCAGTACAAGTTCCTGGGTTCTTACACGGTGCCGAAGATCATCGTGCAGCTGAGCGGGGCGTTCCAAAGCATTCCCGGCCCCAACCTGGCTGCCAACCGCGTCGTGGTGCCGGCGCAGACCACGCTCGGGCGGCCGTTCACCAATGCGGCCAACCTGACGCTGAACCTCGTCGAGCCCGGAATCATGTATGGCGAGCGGCTCAACCAGCTCGATTTCCGCATCGCCAAGCTGTTCCGGTTCGGGGGACGGACGCGGACGTCGGTGAACTTCGACCTCTACAACGCGTTCAACGTCAGCGACGTCCTGGCCGAGAACCCGACCTATTCCGGCCCGGGTCTCAACCAGTGGCGCGTGCCGACGACGATCGTGACCGCACGCTTCGCCAAGTTCAGCGTGCAGCTCGATTTTTGAGGTCTTCAGGCTACGGCTTCGGTCTCCAGGTCCCGCAGTTGCGGAACTGCAGCCTGGAGCCCGGGCGGAACCCGAGCCAGCACTGACAGCCTGGAGCCCGGAGCCTGGAGCCCGGAGCCCGTCTTCACGCGGCGTTGAAGTCCAGGTTCTCGGTGATCCGCGTCCCGTCCTTGGTATAGGCGTCCACCAGCAGCCGGATCCGGCGGCGGGCCTCCGCCAGATCCGTGTTGTTCAGGTTGATGTTCAGGAGATCGACGAACCACGGCATCTTCGCCGCGTCCATCACGTAGGTGTCGACGATCTCGCGCGAGATCGGCAGGGTCGTGGTCTTCGAGTTGTCGTGGACGTCGCGGTTGCCAGCCACCAACAGCTTGGCGTACTCCTCGTCCAGCAGCCGGCGGCACAACTCCGCCGTGAACGTGTCGCCCGACTTGACGCCGACGGCCGGGTCGTCGGCCGTGAGCGTCGCCCCCTTGTGCAGCCACTCCCAGAGGATGCTGAGCCGGATCTCGCCGGTCGCCATGTCCTCCATCAGGTAGAGGACGTCGTCGTTGCCGAAGAAGTCGGCGGCCTTGAGCGCCGCCGCCTGCAGTCCCTGGCCGAAGGCGTTGCCGTACTGCAATGCCACGCTCAACAGATCCCGGGCGCCGCGGATCGTCCGTGGCGCCGGCTCGAGGAGCAGCAGCCCGTCTGCGTCCGCCGGCGTGTAGGTCAAACGCGGAAACGGCCGCCCGAGCTGGTTGGCGTCGCCCACCTTCTCCCACACCGGCCGGACGATGTGCACCATCTTCCAGTGCGCCACCCACTTGCCGCTGGCGCCCTCGCGCTGCTCGCGCTCGGCCCCCGCGGTCGCGCGCGCCATCCCGGCGGCGACGCCGGCCGTCGATCCCACCGGGATGTTCGGCTCCATCCCGCCCTGCCACAGCGCGTTGCGCCCGTTCCGGTCGGGCGTGTTGACCGCCCGCCGTACGCGGTCCTCGTAGTTCCGCATGTAGCCATAGGTCATCGTGATCGCGTCGATGTTCGGGTTGACGAACCCCGGATCCCACGCCATCGCGTCCGAGACGCTGTTGATGTAGTCCCAGCGCCCGGTGTTGAAGCCGATGAAGTGCCGGCCGAGCGCGGCGCGTATCTCCATCAGCTGGAAGCAGACCTCCACCTGCTCGACCAGCACGTAGACCTTCACCGTCCCCACCGGCAGGCCGATGTGTGCTTCGAGCGCCGTCAGGATGTCGTTCCACAGCGCGGCCTCCTCGGCGGTCTGGATCTTCGGCAGATACAGGACCAGCGACGCGCCGGACCGGCGCAGGGCGGCGTGGTTGTTGACCAGGTACAGCGCGGCGTCGGCGATTGAGGCCGAGAAGCCGGTGCCGTCCGTGTGGCGTATGTGCCGGTCGTCGAGGTGCAGGCCGCGGGCACGGAAGATCTTGGTGGTGAAACCGAGCTGCTGCCGCCAGTCGGCGATGGTCCGGCGGCCGAGGAACCCTTCCGCCCACTGGTTCATCTCGGCGGTCACCTGCTCGGCGACCTCCATGAACACCGGCGCGCGATCGATCGCCAGCTTCAGGCTGCGCTGGTTGTCGAGCGACATCGTCGAGACCTGTCCGAGGGCGTCCTCGCCGTCGAACATCCAGCCGTCGGCGCCGGACAGGAGCGCGTAGGCGACGTTGCGCAGGTTCGTTGCCACCGGTGTGCCCGGACGCGCGGCCGGCCCGGTGCCCTGGATCCACTGGCGTTGCAGGTCGGCCGGGATCTCGCTGCCCTCGAATTTCCCGTCCCGCGCGTCCTGGACGGTGATGCTGGTGCGGCCGATGGTCGCGGCGGGATCGAGGAAGGCGATGCGCCGCCGCTCCCGGGCGCGAGCGGCCCGCCGGGCGCTGCGCGCCGTCATCAACGCCTTCCGATCGGCATCGAGATGCGCCAGAGCCTCGAGCGCCGCCAGCGCCTCGGGCGTGTAGACATCCGCGTAGTCGCGCTCGAGCGTGCCCCTGATCTCCAGTCGTCTCGGTGCCATCACTTCTCCGGTTCTCAGTTGTCAGTTGTCGGTTGTCAGTTCTCGGTCGGCAACTGCCAATCTTGTGGCTTACTGACAACCGACAACCGATAACTGAAAACCGCCGTTAGGCTCTTGGCGCGCCCAGAGCCCGGAGCCTCGAGCCTGCGAAGCCTACCGTCAGAGCAATCCGGCGCCGCGCGCCCACTTGTACTTGGCGCCGAGCACGTCCACCGGGATCTCCGTCGAATAGGGATAGGCCGGAATCTTGTGATCGAAGAGATACTCTGACGCCTCTTCGACCTCCACATCCCCCGCCAGCGACACGACGATCGGCTTGTCGATGCCCTTTCCTCGCATTTCCTCGACGATCTCGGCCAGGAGCTTCGCAAACACCATCGGCGGCGTGACGATCGTGTGCCAGTAACCGAGGATCAGCGGTGGATCCGCGGATCCTCGAGCCCGAACCGGACGGTGTTCTGGTAGGTCTTCGGCGGCTCGCCGCCGGTGATGTCGACCGGGTTGCCGGATGCACCGAAGGGCGGAATGAACTTCTTGAACGCCGCGTCGAGGTCCGGCGGAAACGTCATCAACGACAGGCCGTTGTCCACCACCGCGTCGGACAGCAGCACGCCGGAGCCGCCGGCGCCGGTGATGATGACGATGTTGTCGCCCTTGGGCGTCGGCAGGATCGGAAGCGCGCGCGCGAACTCGAGCATCTCGCGCAGCGAACGCGCGCGAATCACGCCCGACTGCCTGAGCACGTCGTCGTAGATCTTGTCGTTGCCTGCGAGCGCGCCGGTGTGCGAGCTGGCGGCCTTGGCGCCCAGGGACGTGCGTCCGGCCTTCAGCACGACGACCGGCTTCTTCTTCGAGACGCGCTTGGCCACTTCGGCAAACGCGCGGCCGTCCTTCAGATCCTCGCAGTGCTGCACGATGATGTGCGTGTTGTCGTCCTGCTCGAAGAACGTCAGCAGATCGTCCTCGTCGATGTCCGACTTGTTCCCCAGACCGACGATGGCCGAGACGCCCATCTTCGCCGAGCGGGAGAAGCCGATGATCGCCATCCCGATGCCGCCCGACTGCGACGACAGCGCCGCGTGGCCCTTGACGTCGTAGGCCGTGCAGAACGTCGCGCAGAGGTTGCTCCACGTGTAGTAGAAGCCGTAGATGTTCGGGCCCATCAGGCGGACGCCGTACTTCTGCGGCCAACGTCGACGATCTCCTGCTGTCCCGCGACGTTGCCGGTCTCGGCAAACCCTGACGGAATGAGGACGGCGCCCGGAATCTTCTTCTCGCCGCACTCGGCGATTGCCGCGGCGACGAACTTGGCCGGAATCGCGAACACCGCGACGTCGATGTCGCCGGGAACGTCCTTGACGCTCTTGTACGCCTTCAGTCCCATGATCTCGTCGGCGGATGGGTTGATCGGGTAGATCTGCCCCTTGTAGCCGCCGTTGATCAGGTTCTTCATCACCGAGTTGCCGATCTTGCCGGCCTCGGCCGAGGCGCCGATGACGGCGACCGCCTTCGGCTTCATGATGCGGTTCATGTCGCGCACGATGTCTTCGTGCTTCGGGCGATACCGCGCCGGCGCGGGCGAGAAATCGACGACGATCCGGACGTCGGCCGCGGTCGCCCCCTCCTTGGTGGCGAAGACCGGGTTCAGGTCCATCTCCGCGATTTCCGGATGGTCGGAGATGAGCTGAGACACGTTCTGGATCATCGTCGCGAGCGCGTCGCGATTGACCGGATCCGCACCGCGGACGCCCTTGAGGATCTGCGCCGCCGCGATGCCGTCGAGCATCGACAACGCGTCGTCCTGTGTCGCGGGCGAAAGGCGGAACGTGATGTCCTTGAGCACTTCGACCAGGACGCCGCCCAGACCGAAGGCGACCAGCTTGCCGAACACGGGATCGGTGACCGCGCCGACGATCACCTCCTGGCCGCCGGCGAGCATCTGCTGCACCTGGACGCCGAGAATGTTCGCCTTTGCGTTGTACTGCTTCGCGTTGGCGATGACGGTGTCGAAGCCCTTCTGGACATCCTCGGCGTTTTTCACCCCGACCAGCACGCCTCCCGCCTCGGTCTTGTGCAGAATCTCCGGCGAGACGATCTTGAGCACCACCGGAAAGCCCATGGCCGTCGCGATCGCCGCCGCGTCGGCGGCCGACGTCGCCACGCCTTCCTTGGGAACGGTGATCCCGTAGGCCTCGCACACCAGCTTGCCTTCCGGGGCGGTGAGCGCGGTGCGGCCTTCGGCTTTGACGGTATCGAGCACACGTCTGACTTCGGTCCGGTCGTTGAGCATCGTCGTTCCCAGAGTCCTTCGATTCGTTTCAGATGACTTTTTCGGCGCGCAGAGCCGCGATCTGATCCGCTCCGAAGCCGAGTTCTGCCAGGACTTCGTCGGTGTGCTCGCCGAGTAGCGGCGACCGCTTCACGTCGGACGGACTGTCGGACATCTTGATCGGATTGCCCACCGTCAGGTACTTGCCGCGCGTCGGGTGATCGACCTCGACGACTGTGCCCGTCTTGCGCAACGAGGGCTCCTCAGCGACCTCCTTCATGGAGAGAATCGGTCCGCATGGGATGTCGTGCTCGTTGAGGATGTCCATCGCCTCGAACTTGGTCTTCGTTTTCGTCCACTCCTCGATTCCGCCGAAGATCTCCGTCAGATGTGGCAACCGCGCCTTCGGAGTTGCGTACCGCGGATCAGTCAGCCACTCCTCGTGGCCGATCACTTTGCAGATGGCCTCCCAGACCGGCGCCTGAGTGATGAAGTAGATGTAGGCATTGGGGTCGGTTTCCCAGCCTTTGCACTTGAGAATCCATCCCGGCTGCCCTCCTCCCGAGGCATTGCCTGCGCGAGGGACGGCATCGCCAAACGTGCCGTTGGGGTATTGCGGGTACTCCTCCATGACGTGCGTCCGCGCGAGCCGCTGCTGATCGCGCAAGTTTCACGCGACAGAGGTTGAGCACTCCATCCTGCATCGCCGCGAGCACGCGCTGGCCGCGGCCGGTCGTGTTGCGCTGGTACAAGGCGGCGACGATGCCGAGCGCAAGGTGCAATCCGGTTCCGCTGTCGCCAATCTGCGCGCCGGTGACGAGCGGCGGACCGTCATCGAAGCCGGTTGTGGAGGCGGCACCACCGGCACACTGCGCGATGTTCTCGTAGACTTTGCAGTCCTCGTACGGCCCGGGGCCGAAACCCTTGACCGACGCGACAATCATGCGCGGGTTGAGCTCGCTGATGTGCTCCCAGGTGAGACCCATGCGATCGAGCGCTCCCGGGGCGAAGTTCTCCACCAGCACATCGCATCGCTTCACCAGGGCTTCGAGGATCGCCTTCCCTTTCGGGTTCTTGGCGTCGACCGTGATCGAGCGCTTGTTCCCGTTGAGCATCGTGAAATACAGGCTGTCCACTCCCGGAATGTCGCGCAGCTGGCCGCGGGTGACGTCCCCCTCGCCGGCGCGTTCAACCTTGACGACGTCGGCCCCCAGCCACGCGAGCAGCTGCGTACAGGTCGGACCCGATTGAACGTGAGTGAAGTCGAGGATGCGAACGCCGTCTAGTGCCTTGCCCATCTCTGAGGTCCTCTCGAATCGTTTCAGGTTATTTCTTGCGCAGCGCGCTTTGCGGGTTGAGTTTGCCGATGCTGCCGCTCTCGGTGCCGGCCGCCGGGTCGATGACCGCGTTGATAAGCGTCGGCTTGCCGGAGTCCATCGCCGCGTCGACGGCGCGCTTCAGCTCGTCGGGCGTCGTCGCATTCACGCCGACGCCTCCGAACGCCTCAATCATCCTGTCGTAACGCGAGCCTTTGACGAAGACGGTGATCGCCGGATCCGAGCCCGCGGCATTGACGTCGGTTCCGCGATAGATGCCGTCGTTGTTGAAGACGACGACGCAGACCGGCAGGTTGTAGCGGCAGATGGTCTCGACCTCCATGCCCGAGAAGCCGAAGGCGGAGTCGCCCTCGAGCGCGAGCACGGGCTTGCCGGTCTCGATGGCCGCGGCGATCGCGAAGCCCATGCCGATGCCCATGACACCCCAGGTGCCGACGTCGAGACGCTTGCGCGGCTGATACATGTCGATCGCGCCGCGCGCCAGGTCGAGCGTGTTGGCGCCTTCGTTGACGAGGATCGCATCCGGCCGCTCTTTGATGACGGTGCGCAAGGCGCCGAGCGCGCCGTGGAAGTCCATGGGCGACTTGGTGCTCATCAGCCGCGGCGCCATCTTGGCGATGTTTTCCTCGCGTTTCGCCTTGACGGCGTTGATCCAGTCCGCCGGCGGCGCCGGCCAATGGCCGCCCATGCCGTCGAGCAGCGCCGAGACGCAGGAGCCGATGTCGCCGACCACCGGCGCGGCGATCTCGACATTCGAGTCCATCTCCTTCGGCTCGATGTCGATCTGGATGAATTTCTTCGGCGCGTCGCCCCAGGTCTTGCCCTTGCCGTGCGACAGGAGCCAGTTGAGCCGAGCGCCGATCAGCATGACGACGTCGGACTCCTTCAGCACCGTCGAGCGTGCGGCGCCGGCGCACTGCGGATGCGTGTCGGGCAGAAGGCCCTTGGCCATGCTCATCGGCAGAAACGGTATGCCGCTCTTTTCGACCAGGCTGCGAATCTGGTCGTCGGCTTGCGCGTATGCCGCGCCTTTCCCGAGAATGATCAGGGGACGCTTGGCGCTCTTCAGCAGATCGAGCGCACGCGTGACGGCGTCCGGCGCGGGAATCTGCGCCGGCGCGGGATCGATGACCTTGACGAGAGACCTGGCTCCAGCCTCCGCGTCGATTGCCTGCGCGAACAGCTTGGCCGGCAGATCGAGATAGACGCCGCCCGGACGACCGGAAACCGCGGCGCGGATCGCGCGCGCGACACCGATGCCGATGTCCGCGGCATGCAGCACGCGGAACGCCGCCTTGCAGAGGGGCTTGGCAATGGCCAGCTGGTCCATCTCTTCGTAGTCGCCCTGCTGCAAGTCGACGATCTCGCGCTCGGACGAGCCGCTGATCAGGATCATCGGAAAGCAGTTGGTCGTCGCGTTGGCCAGGGCAGTCAGACCGTTGAGGAAGCCGGGAGCCGACACCGTGAGGCAAATGCCGGGCTTCTTCGTCAGGTAGCCGGCGATGGCCGCTGCGTTGCCGGCGTGCTGCTCGTGCCGGAACGAGATGACGCGCATGCCCGCGGCCTGTGCCAGACGGCCGAAGTCCGTGATCGGGATGCCAGGCACACCGTAGATGGTCTTGATGCCGTTGAGCGTGAGCGCCTCGATGACGAGGCGAAAGCCGTCCGTCAGCTTCCGCTCGGCATCGGCTGCGTTGGCTTCGGCGGTGGAGGCCGCGGTCTCTAGCATGGTGTCCTCCGGAGCAGGGGCTTTCTTCGCAATCAGAATTGCATAACGTATGTGGTGTACAAGGCAAAGTCAACTGAAGCTCGAGCCCAGCCGGGCGCCGATCCGCGAGCCACGATCGCGCGTCCGCTCGATCGCCGATGGCCTGCGATCACCGGCGCTGGCGCCGCGGCGCCGAGCTGGCCGAGCGGCTCGTCGGCGAAATGCTTCTATTGGCGCGACCGCACCGCCGCGCCTGGGCCACCGGCGCTCTCGCGCGGCCTACGCAAGCCGCTGGCCCAGGCACGCGCGCCGTCCTGCTTTCCAGGCCCGCCTTGTTCCAGCGCTCGGTCACTTTGCGATCGCGGGCGACGGTAATGGCGCGTACGCCATGGTCCGAATGCGCATCGGTTTCAGCACGGCCAGCGCCATCACGGCTGCGACGATGTTGAGGATCGCGGCGACATAAAACACGGCGTGCCAACTGCCGGTCGCATTGGTCAACACGTTGGCCAGCGGGACCAACAAGGCTGCCGTGCCTTTCGCTGTGTACAGCATGCCGTAGTTTGCGGTCGCGAACTTGCGGCCGTAGATGTCGGCGCACGTCGCCGGGAACAACGAATAGATCTCGCCCCAGGCAAAGAACACCAGGCCGGACAAGATCACGAACAAGAGCGGATTGCCCGCGAACACGAGCAGCGCATAGATGCCGACGCCTTCGATGAAGAAGGCGATGAACATCGTGTTTTCGCGACCGATTTGATCCGACACCCATCCGAAGAACGGGCGGCACACGCCGTTCAGCACCCGGTCGATCGTCAAGGCAAATGTGAGCGCCGGCAGCGTCAGTCCGAGGATCGAGACTGGGATGGTGCCGACGTTGAAGTCCGCGGCGATCGGCGCCAACTGTGCCACCGCCATCAGGCCGCCCGCTCCGACCATGACGAACATCGCATACATGACCCAGAACACTGGCGTCTTGAGAACCTCGGGCGGACTGTAGTCACGCCGTGTCTGCTGGACAGCCGGAGACGCAGGCGAGGCGACCTCCCCGGGCGCTGGCGCCCGCAGCAACAGCGCGACGAGCACCACCACGATGCCCTGCCCGAGTCCGAACCACAGGAACGCGGATTCGTATCCGCTCGACCGGATCATGTTGGCGATCGGAATCACGGTCAGCGCCGAGCCCGCGCCGAAACCCGCAGCCGTCAAGCCGGCGGCCAGGCCACGCCGATCGGGGAACCATTTCAGCGCGTTGCCGACCGAGCCACCGTAGATCACGCCGGCGCCGATGCCGCCGATCGCCGCGCCGACATACAACAGGAACAGCGAGTCGGCGATCGAGTTGATGACCCACCCGATCGCGACCAGGACGCCGCTGGCGCTGATCATGATGCGCGGACCGAACTTGTCGATCAGGTAGCCTTCGATCGGTACCAGCCAGGTCTCCGTCAGCACGAAAATCGTGAAGGCGACTTGAATCGCCGCCCGGCCCCACTGATACTTCTCGTCAATCGGACCGACGAACAACGTCCAACCGTATTGCAGGTTGGCGATCATCACCATGCAGATGATGCCGAAAGCCAGTTGGCGCCAGCGTGTCGCGTCAGACGCGGTTGAATGAGTCATCGTTCCTGTCCAGATCGTAGTGGTTCCGGCGTGTCGATGAACCGACCGCCGAGAGCTTAACCCCGATTAGGCGGTAGGCGATAGGCGGTAGGCGACAGCGGCACGCTTCGCCGAGGTCGTAGCCGAACTGCTCTACCGCCTACGGACGACAGTACCACTCGATGGTTGCGGCGGGAGGAGTGGACTCGACCGCCTCGCTCTCCGCAGAGCGGCATCGTGCGGGGTATCGAGATCGATCCGCCGAGCACGTCAGCAACCTGGTCCGAATGCGCGGAAATGCCAGCGCGGGCCGCATGCGATAATCACCGCTTTCCCGGCTCTGATGTCTCACCCCAACCAGTCGCCCCCGCCCCGCCCGGCAGTGAGGCCGTGCGGTCGCCGGCCGCCCGCGGCAGGACCTTCGACGCGGGCGACCTTGTCTCCGGCCGGTTCCGCGTGGTGCGGTTCATCGCCCGCGGCGGCATGGGCGAGGTCTACGAGGCCGAGGATCTCGAGCTCGGGGAACGGATCGCGATCAAGACGATCCGCGAGGACATCGCCGAGGACGAGCGCGTGAACCAGCGGTTCCGCCGCGAGGTGCAGCTCGCCCGCAAGATCACGCACCCGAACATCTGCCGGATCTTCGACCTGTTCCAGCACCAGTTCGCGGGGCCGCGCGAGGGCGCGCCTCCGGTGCTGTTCGTGACCATGGAGCTGCTGTCGGGCGAGACGCTGGCGCAGCGGCTCAAGCGCGACGGGCCGATGACGGCGGAGCAGGCCCGCCCGATCGTCGCGCAGATGGCGGCGGCGCTGTCGGCCGCGCACGCGGCCGACATCGTGCACCGCGACTTCAAGAGCAGCAACGTCGTGCTGCTGCCGCCGGCCCGCCCCTGGGACCCGCCGCGCGCGGTCGTGACCGATTTCGGCCTGGCCTACAGCGTCAGCGACTCCACCAAGGGCGTCACGCTGTCGGGATCCGGTGATCTGCTCGGCACGCCCGACTACATGGCGCCCGAACAGGTGGAAGGCGGGCCGGTGACGCCCGCCACCGACGTCTACGCGCTCGGCATCGTGCTCTACGAGACGGTGACCGGCGTCCGGCCCTTCGTCGGGGACACGCCGATCGCGTCGGCCCTGCGCCGGGTGGCCGGGCCCCCGGCCAAGCCACCGCGGGAGCTGGCGCCCAACCTCCCGCCGGCCTGGGACGCCGCGATCATGACCTGCCTGGCGCGGCTGCCGTCGCGCCGCTTCCCCGACGCGAGCTTCGTGCTGCAGGCGCTCGACCCGAGTGGCACCCACGCCCGGGTGACACCCGAGATCCCGCGCCGGCTGGTGATCGCGGCGCTGACGGTGCTGGCCATCGCCGGCGTGGGGATCGCCTGGCGGGTGTGGAATCCGTTCACGGCTTCCGCGCCCGTGGCCGGCACGCCCGACCCCGATGCCGGGCCGGTGAAAGGCTCCACCAGCCGTCCCGCGATCGCGGTGCTGGGCTTCCGGAACCTCGCCAACCGGCAGGACGCGCAGTGGCTGTCGACGGCGCTGTCCGAGATGGTGACGACCGAGCTGGGCGCCGGCGAGGCCGTGCGCACGGTGCCGGGCGAAAACGTCAACCGCATGAAGATCGAGCTGGCGCTCGCCGACACCGACGCCTACGCGCCGGAAACGCTGGCGCGGATTCGCGAGAACCTCGGCACCGATCTGGTGGTGTTCGGGTCGTACGTGACGGTGGGCGACGGCGACGATGCCTCGCTGCGCGTGGACATCCGCCTCCAGGACTCGCGCCAGGGGCAGACGCTCTCGGTCGTCAGCGAAAGTGGCCGCGCGGCCGAGCTGCTGGACCTGGTGTCGCGGGCCGGAGTCCGGCTGCGGCAGCAGCTCGGCGTCAACGTGGACGCCGTGCCGGCGCGTGCTGGAGTCGGTGCGCGCGTCGCAGCCCTCGTCGTCGGATGCCAGGCGGCTCTACGCCGAGGGCCTGGCGCGGCTGCGCCAGTTCGACGCGCTCGGCGCGCGCGGCCTTCTGGAGCGGGCCGTCCAGGCCGATGCGATGTTCCCGCTCGCGCACGCGGCGCTGGCGCGCACCTGGTCCACGCTTGGCTACGACGCCCGCGCTCGCGAGGCGGCGGAGCGCGCGTTCCAGTTGTCGTCCGGACTCGCTCGCGCCGAGCGGCTGCAGGTGGAAGGCACGTTTCGCGAGATGGACACCGCGTGGCCCGAGGCGATCGAGATCTGGCGGACGCTGGCCAACTTCTTCCCCGACGACATCGAGCACGTGCTGCGGCTGGCCAACGCCCAGATCGCGTCGGGCGCTCCCCGCGACGGCGTCGCGACCATCGATCGCTTCCGCCAGCAGTATCCGGAGGTCAGGGATCCGCGGCTCGAGCTGGCGGAAGCGGCCGCCGACGAGACGTTGTCTGATTTCAAGAAGATGGAGGCGGCCGCGGCATCGGCTGCTGCCGCGGCCGAGCGGCAGGGCGCGAAGCTGGTGGTGGCGTCGGCCCGGCTCCGGCAGGGCGCCGCCGTGCTCAGACAGGGTCGACAGGCCGAAGCCAGCCAGTTCTTCGAACAGGCACGGGCGCTCTACGCCGAGGCTGGCGATCGCGCTGGCGTCGCGCGCGCGCTCAACAACCTGGCGTCCGCCATCTCCGACGGTCCCGACACGCGGCGCACCAAGGCCCTGTATGAGGAAGGTCTCGCGATCGCGCGCGCCGTCGGGGAGCAGAACCTGGTGGCGCGCTTCCTGAACAACATGGCGATCCAGGAGCGCCGGGCCGGCAACCTGCAGGCGTCGTTGCGCATGAACCAGGAGTCGCTGGCGATCCGGCGCGAGATCGGCGATCGGGTCAACGGCGCGGTGTCGCTGAACAACATCGGCAACGTCCTGCTGGACATGGGGAACTTGTCGGCCGCCTCCGAGCACTACGAGCAGTCGGCGGCGGCCAGCCGCGAGATCGGCGACCGCCGCGGCCTGGCGCGCGCGCTCTACAACCAGGCGGAGGCCCTTCGCCTGCAGGGCAATCTGGCCCGTGCGACAGCCACCGGCCGCGAGGCACTCGACATCCGGCGGGGCATCGACGACCCGGCCAGCGTGGCGACGTCGTTGTTCGGCGTCGGGGTGACCGCCGCGCAGGCAGGCGACCTGGCCGGTGGCGCCCGACTCCTGACCGAAGGCCTCGAGATGGAACGCAAGCTCAACCGGCGGCGGCCGATGGCTTACGCGCTCTATTTCCTCGGCGAGATTGCGCTGGTGCAGGGCGATTTCGGCCTGGCCAGGCAGCGTCACCAGGAAGCTCTCGACATGCGCACCGCGCTCGGCGAGAAGGGGACCGCCGCGGAGAGCCGGGCGGCGCTGGCGGTGCTGGCGCTGGAAGAAGGGCAGGCCGGCGAACGCCGAAGCATTGTCGCGCGAAGCGATCGCGGTGTTCGAGGGGCAGATGGCGAGCGACAACGAGGCCAACGCCCGCGCCGTGCTGGCGCTGGCGCTGGCGGGACAAGGCCGCCAGCCGGCCGCCGTCCGCGAGGCGGCGCGCGCCCGCGCCCTGGTGAAGGAGTCGCAGAACGCGATGGCGCGGCTGCCGGTGGCGATCGCGGCGGCGCGGGTGGACGCGGCGGCCGCGCCGCGCGACGCGCTGCGTGCGCTCGACGCGGCACGGCGGGAGGCGGAGAAGCTCGGCATTCCCCGGCCGCTGTTCGAGGCGCGGCGCGCCCAGGCTGAGATCGAGCGCCGCACCTCGGCGGCTTCCTCCGCGGCGACCCTGGCGTCGCTGCGCAAGGATGCCGCCGCCCGCGGTTTCACACTGTTTGCTAAGTAGTGTTCGCGCGCTGACCGGCTGCCTGGTGAGGCATGATCACGGCATGGCCAATCGTCTTCGTCCAGTCGTTCTCGCCGCCCTGTTGAGCACCGTGGCGGCAGTGGCGGCGCAGTCCCCCAGCGCCTCCGAGGAAGTGGCCCGCCTCCGCGAGGCCGTGACGATCGTGCACGAGGTGATGAAGGGCGCGGACACCGCGATTCCCGACAGCATCCTGAAGCGGGCCGAGGGCATCGCCGTCTTCCCCGGCGCGCTCAGTGGCGGCTTCATCTTCGGCGGGCAGCGCGGCCACGGCGTCTTGAGCGGGCGCACCGACAAGGGCTGGTCGCCGCCGACGTTCCTGACCCTGACCGGCGGCAGCTTCGGCCTTCAGGCCGGCGGCCAGGCCACCGACATCGTGTTCGTGATCATGAACCGGCGCGGCCTCGAGAACTTCATCAAGAACCAGTTCAAGTTCGGCGCCGACGCCGCGGCTGCGGCCGGTCCAGTGGGGCGCGATCTGCAGGCGGGTACCGACCTGCAGATGCGTGCGGAGATCCTCAGCTACTCACGTGCGCGCGGCCTGTTTGCCGGCGTGACGGTGAACGGCAGCACGGTGCGCACCGACGCCGACGCGGTCTACCGCTTCTACGACACCCGGTTCAACAGCACGCAGATCGTCGTCGGCGGCCTGGCGGGGAGCCCCGGGTCGACGCAGGAGTGGCAGGCGACCTTGGCGAAGTACGCGCCGCCGCGATAGAGAGCTCGCAGGGCTCCAGGCTCCGGGCTCCAGGCTCCGGGCCCGCAGTTTGTGAATTGTGAATTGTGAATTGTGAATTCCGGCTGCTCGACCCCTCAGGCAGCCGGAGCCGGAGGCTGGCGCGAGCCCCTGGCCGGCCCTCCCGGTTGGCGAGGGTCAGGCTCCCGTCGTGGCCCTTCGGCAATCTGCCGGCTGAGCGCCAGGCCGATCCCCGAGCCGCCGGGCTTGGTGGTGAAGAACGGCACGAACAGGTTGCCGGTGTTCTGCAGGCCGGGCCCCTCGTCCTCGACGAACACCTCGAGCGACGTTGTCGGCGGCGGTCCAGCCGATCGTCACGCCCCCCGCCGTTTCCAGCGTCGCGTCCACGGCGTTCCGCACCAGGTTGATCAGCAGCTGCTCCAGCTGGTCGGCGTCGGCGTCCACGATCACCTCCGCGCCCGGCGCCACCTGCACCGGCAGCCGCGTCTCGATGCGCGCGACCTGATGGACCAGTGGACCGATGGCGACCGGCCGGCGCGAGGGTGGAGGCAGCTTGGCCAGGCGCGCGTAAGCGGTCGTGAAGCGGCTGAGCGCGTCGGCCCGTGACGCGATGATGCCGAGGCCGTGCTCCATGTCCGCGCGCCAGTCGTCCGGCGGCGGCGTGCGCCCGAGCAGCGACTCCAGGCTGCCGGCGATCGACTTGATTGGCGCCAGCGAGTTGTTCAGCTCGTGGCCGATCACGCGAATCAGCCGCCGCCAGGCTTGACGCTCCTGCTCGCGCAGCGGCTGGCTGAGGTCCGACAAGACCAGCAGGTCGTGCGGCGCGCCGCCCTGCCAGAACCGCGCGCGTCGGATCTCCCAGCGGCCCGACGCGCCGGCGAACGTCAGGTCCTGGATCGGCGACGCCGCCGACAGCGCGCCGACGAGCCCCAGGTCCTCCGCCGTCTGGCCGAGCAGGGCCGCGGGGCCGCGTCCGAGCAGGCGCTCCCCGTAGCGGTTGACCAGCACCAGGCGGTGCGACTCGTCGAAGGCGAAGATCCCCGCCTCGATCTCGGCCATCACCGATCGCAGCAGCGCGGTGGCCTCCTGCGCGCCCAGCCGCTGCAGCCGCAGCGTGTCGGCCAGCGTGTTGATCTCCATCATCACGTGGCCCAGCGCGTCTTCGGCGGCGCCGCTGCGCGCGCGGATCGAGAAGTCGCCCTCGCGCAGGGCGGCCAGCAGGTTGGCGACGGTCTGCAGCGGCCGGACCAGCTGCTCGCGCGCCAGCACCGACAGACCCACCCAGACGCACCACCACCAGCACCACCAGCGCGACGCGGACGTAGCCGGGAAGGGGAGCCCGCCACAACGCGACGCCGGCGACGACGACCGCCGGCAGGCCGGCGGCCATGAACAGGGCCGTGACGCGCGTGTCGTGGGTCATGCTGAGTGTAGGTCGGGTCGGTCTACAGGCCGAGTGCACAATTGCAGTTCCGCATAGACCGTGCAGTGACCGACCGATATCACTCCAGACCACCAACTAAACCTGTTTGTATCTCTCAAGCCTTCGGTACAACGCCGACCGGCTCAAGCCGAGCGCCTTGGCGGCGTGGGTGACGTTGCCGTAGCGCGTCATCGCCTTGCGGATCAGCAGGCTCTCCACGTCTTCCAGGCTCATGTCGTCCAGCCGCTCGCCCGCGGCGTCGGTCTGGCGGAGGCCCAGGTCGGACACATGGATCACGTTGCCCTGCGCCATCAGGATCGAGCGCTCCACCGCGTGATCCAGCTCGCGGACGTTGCCCGGCCAGGCGTGGTCGGACAGGGCCTGCAGCGCAGCCGGGTCGAACCCCGTGATCGGCTTGCGGTAGCGCTGGGCGTGCGCGGTCAGGAAGTGGCGCGCCAGTCGCGGGATGTCCTCGCGGCGCTCGCGCAGCGGCGGAATGTGCACCTCGATGGTGTTCAGGCGGAACAGCAGGTCCTGGCGGAAGCGGCCTGCCGCCACTTCGGCGTCGACCTCGGCGTTGGTCGCCGAGATCAGCCGCACGTCGGCCTTGCGCGTCCGCGACGATCCCAACCGCTCGAACTCGCCGGTTTCGAGCACCCGCAGCAGCTTCTGCTGCTGGCCCAGCGGCACGTTCGCGATCTCGTCGAGGAACAGCGTCCCGCCGTCGGCCAGTTCGAAGCGTCCGACCCGGTCCTGCTTCGCATCGGTGAACGCGCCCTTCACATGGCCGAAGAGCTCGCTCTCGAACACACCCTCCGACACGCCGCCGGCGTTGATCGTCACCATCGCCCGCGCGCTGCGCGGCGACGCGGCGTGCAGCGCGTTCGCCACCAGGCTCTTGCCGGTGCCGTTCTCGCCCGTGATCAGGACGTTGGCGTCGGATGGCCCCACGCGCTCGATGATCTGCAGCACCTGCTGCATCGCCGGCGCCGCGGCGATGAACGGCGGCGCGTCCGCGGCTCCCGCCTTGGTTTGCGCTTCGAGCCGGCTGGCGCGCCTCAGCGCCTGCCCCAGCTGCAGCTGGGTGCGGATGATCGACAGCAGCCGCTCGTTGTCCCACGGCTTCTCGACGAAGTCGCGGGCGCCGCGCCGCATCGCCTCGACCGCCAGGTGCACCGATCCCCACGCCGTCATCACCACCACGGGCATCGACGCGTCGGCGTCGTGGATGCGCCGCAGCAGCTCCAGGCCCTCTTCGCCCGAGGTGGTGTCGCGGGCGTAGTTCAGGTCGATCAGCACGACGTCGTAGTCGCGCTGCCCCAGCGCCGTCACCACCGCGGTCGGCGACTCCACCAGGTCGATCAGGTAGCCCTCGGCCTTGAGCAGCAGGCGCAGGGCTTCGAGCACGTCGCGCTGGTCGTCGGCGACGAGGAGGCGAGGAGGAGACGTTGCCACGGCTAGAAGGATGTCCAGGGCTCTGAGGTTCAGTCTTCGCGCAGCACGGTCACAGGATCGACCCGCGCCGCCGCAAGGGCAGGGACGACGCTGGCTGCCAGCGCCACGACTGCCATCGCCATCAGCGTTGGACCCATGATATCGGTGTCGGTCAGCCGCTGCTCGTCGTCGTGAACAGGCGATCGAACACGGCCGTGCACGCCGTGCCGGCCAGCAGGCCGACGCCGACGATCCGCGCGGCAGGCACCAGGATGAGCCGCAGCACGTCGACGGCGCGGGCGCCGACCGCCATCCGGATGCCGATCTCGCGGCGCCGCTGGCGCACCGCGTGCGCCGTCACGGCGTAGAGCCCGACCAGCGCCAGCACCAGCGCGCTGGCGCCGACGCCGTAGAGCAGCAGGCTGGACACCTGGCCTACCCACCGCACCTGCTGCAGGGCGTCGTCCATCGTCATCGCCCGCGTGAGCGGGAGGTCCGGATCGAGGCTGCGCAGCTGCGCGCGCACCGCCGGTGCAATGGCCGCGGCGGACCCGGTGGTCCGCACGAGCAGCACGCCGGCGGCCGGTGGCTGCGTGCGTCGCGACACGTAGACGACTGGATCCGGCTCGACCGGCCCCTGCGGCTGCTGCCGGATGCTCGGCGCCACCCCGACGATCCGCAGCCATGGCGACATGTCGTCCTGCGCGCCCGGCGGGGGAGCCAGCCGGATCAGCCGCCCGATCGGCTCCTCGCCAGCAAAGTGCACGTCGACGAACCGCTGGTTGACGACGGCGTCCGCCTCGATCGCTCCGCCTCCGGCGGCAGAAATGCCGCGGCCACGAAGGAGCGGCACGCCCAGCGTGCGGAAATACTCGGCGCCGGCGACCACCGTCGTGACCTCGGGGGCGTTTCCGCGCTCCGGGGCGCGCCCGGCGATCGTCACCGCACGCTGGGGACCGCCGCCGCCGGGAATGGCGCTGGCGATGCTCACCGCCTCGACGCCGGTCAGCGTGCGAAGCTCCGCCTCGACGCGATCGTAGAAGGCGCTGCGGGATTCCGGCGTCGCATAGGCCGCCGGGCTCAAGGCGATCTGACGCCGTGAAGAGGGGGCTCGTGTCGAACTGAAACTGCGCGGCGCGCGCCGCCTGGTTGAAGCGCATGCCGAGCACCACCGAACACGCCAGCACCAGCGTCAGCGCGAACTCCACGGCGAGGAACGTGGCGATCCACCAGCGGCGCCGCGTCCGCGTCGCCGTGCGGCCGCCGCTGGCCAGCACATCGTTCGGTCCGACGTTCGAGAGGTGCAGGGCCGGCGCCAGCCCGAACAGCACCACGCTGCCAAGCGAGGTGAGCAGCAGCACGGTCATCACCCGGCCGTCCAGGCGCAGGTCGGCGAGAAACGGGACGTCCGCCGGAACGGCGAGCGACAGGGCCTGGAGGCCGAGCAGCGAGAGCCCGAGCCCGATCGTCCCGCCGGCCACCGCCAGGACCAGGCCTTCGACCAGCAGCTGGCGAACCAGGCGCGCGCGGCTGGCGCCGAGCCCCGTCCTGATGGCCAGTTCGTGCGAGCGCTCGGCGCCGCGCATCATCAGCAGGTTGGCGACGTTGGCGCAGGCGATGAGCAGGACCAGCGCGCCGACAGTCAGGAACGTGAGCCACACCAGGTCCGTCACGCGGCCGACCATCTGCTCGTTGATTGGCACGACGGTGGTGCGGAGCGGCGCCGCCCCGGCTGGTGCCGCTGGCGTTCCACTGGCTCGCCAGCGTGCGCAACTCGGCCTGCGCCGTGGCGCGGCTCGCGCCGTCACGCAGGCGTCCGAACACCGAGAGCGTCCGCGCCGTGGTCGACGGCGCGGGGACCGCGAGCTGCGCGCCGAGAGGCACCCAGAGGTCGGTGGCGCCAGGAAACTGGAACCCGGGTTCCATGACGCCGATGACCACGGCCGGCCGCCCGTCGAGGGCGATCGCGCGGCCGACGATCCCCGGATCGCGCCCGTAGCGCCGCTCCCACAGCCGATCGCTCAGGATCGTGACGAGCGGCGCGCCGGGCGAGTCGTCGGCGGCGCTGAAGGCGCGCCCGCGCGCCGGCTGCCGCCCGAGGAGCGGCAGCCCGTCGTGCGAGATCGAGGCCGCCATCACCGCGTCGGCCGGCAGTGCCTGCTCGGTCAGCGTGAGACGCGCGTGGCGAGAACGCGGCAACCCCGGCCATGTCGTGGTCGCTCTCCCGAAGACTGCGCACGTCCTCGCGAGACAGGCCGCGGACGCGGTCCTGCGCGTCGAGGCTGCCGACGAACATCACGCGGTCGGCCTGCTCGATCGGCAGGCCGCGAATCACCGCCGCGTTGGTGAGCGCGAAGAAGGTGTTGTTGACACCGATGCCGAGCCCGAGGCCGACGGCCGCCAGCGCCGCGAACCAGGGATTCCGCCACAGAAGTCGAACCGCCAGCCGGACCTCCCGAAGATCAGCCCAGGTGTTCATGGCACCTCACGGTTGGGCGATGTAGCCGTCGCGGAGGTTGATGACCCGGTCGCCGTAGGCGGCGTTGACCTCCGAGTGCGTCACCTGCACGATGGTGGTGCCCTTCTGATTGAGCTGGCGAAACAGCTCCATGATTTCCTGCCCCTGCGACGAATGCAGGTTGCCGGTGGGCTCGTCGGCGAGAACCACCGCCGGGTTGGCGACGATCGCCCGCGCCACGCCGACCAGCTGCTGCTGACCGCCCGAGAGCTGGCTGGGATACAGATCCTTCTTGGCGACGATGCCGAAGCGATCCAGCACGTCGGCGACGATGCTCTGACGCTCTGATTTCTTCACGTCCCGGTACCAGAGTGGCAGCTCGATGTTCTCGTAGACGGTCAGATCGTCCAGCAGGTGATAGCTCTGGAACACGAACCCGATGTGGCGCTTCTGCAGCGCCTGCCGATCTTTGGGTCCGAGCGCGTGGATGGCGTGTCCCATCAGCACGTAGTCGCCGGTCCAGGCGCTGTCGTGGAGGCCGAGGATGTGGAGCAGCGTCGATTTGCCGGCGCCCGACGGGCCCATGATCGAGACGAACTCACCCGGCTTGATGTCGAGCGTGATGCGGCGCAGCACGAAGGACTGGCCTCCGCCGACCGGGAACGATTTCTCCACCCCCTTCAGCGACATCAGCGGCGTGTTGCCGGTCGCCTCCCAGGGCAGGTCGGCGACGGCGGGGGATGGCGAACGCTTGAACAGCATTGAGGCTCCTGTGTGGGATTGGTCAGCGTGTCTGGGCCGCCGAGATTTGGATCGGCCCGCCGCTCGTGCGGAGCCGCAGCGCCGAGCCGCCGCCGTTGAGGTCGCCGCGAACCGACGTGCGCGAGAAGCTGCGGGTTGTGAGCGCCAGGTCTGACGTGACCCCGCCGCCAGAAGTGGAGGCGTCGATCGACAAGCGCGCCGCGGGATCCACCGCGGCCGTGACGCCGCCGCCCGATGTGGACAGCTCGCCGCCGCGCGCGTTGCCAGGCGCGAAGTTCACCGTGATCGGTCCGCCCGACGTATGCGCGTCCACGCGGCCGCCGGCGCCGCGCACGCGGATGCCGCCGCCGCTGGTCTCGGCGGAGACGTCGCCGCTCGTTGCCTCGATCGTGATGCCGCCGCCGCTCGTGCCGGCCCGCACGTCGCCGGCGATGGTCGCGATCTCGATGCCGCCGCCCGAGGTGCCCGCGTCAACCGTCCCGCGCACGCGATCGACCCGGATCTGGCCGCCGCTGGTGCGCGCGTGCACGTCGCCGACGATGTCCTCGACTTGCACCCGGCCGCCCGAGGTGCGCAGCTGCGCCATGCCGTCCAGGCGCGAGACGTGCACCTCGCCGCCCGAGGTTCCCACCGTCACATCGGTCTGATTCGGTACGTGCACGGTGAACCGCAGGTTTCCGTACGACTGCCAGCTCCGCAACCAGCCGCCCGGGGACTGGATGCGCCGCGCGGTCACGCCCACCCGCCCCGGCCGTTCCTCGAAGTTGAGCTCCATGCGGCGCTCGATGTCGTCGCGGGACGACGTGATGCTGAGCGTCACTCCCGACGCCGAGTCGCCGACCACGGTCACGGCTCCGACAAAGGTCTCCAGCGTGAAGGTGCCGCCTGGGGCCAGCGCCAGCTGGCGCTCCAGCCGGAAATCGGCCGAGGCCGGGGTGACGAGGAACAGCGTGAACATCGCCACGCCCAGGGTCCAGGGTCGAATGAACATACTTCTCTCCTTGCCCCTTATTACCCGTTCACGAGAGCGAAGTTTCATCCCTCGCTCCCTTATTCGGTCCGCAACGCCAGCATCGGATCGATGCGCGCGGCCCGCCACGCGGGAATCAGGCTCGCCACGGTCGCAACGCTCAGCAGGATCACGCACACCACGGCGAGCGGAACGGCCTCGGTCGCGGACGTCTTAGAGCAGGCTTCGAATCAGCTCGCCGACACCGTCTGCGTCACCTGTCCAGACGCTAGCCCCAGCGCGACCCGGTCCAGGCCCTGGCCGGCGACCGGGCGCCGATGCGGCGGGCCTCGGCGCCGAGCGCCATGCGTATGCCGAACTCGGCCGTACGCTGCGACACGGCCTGCGGCACGGCGCCGTAAATGGCGATGCCCGAAAGCAGTAGCATCACGGCGGCCAGCAGGCTGACCAGGTTCGTCTGGAAGCTGCTCCTTGCCTCTGAGTCGTTCACGATCGACGCCATGGTCCGCGCGGGCGGCCGGGGCAGCAGCGGATCCAGCTTGCGGACGATGCCCGCCATCGCCGCGCCGATGGCCGACGGATCCGCGCTCGTGCGCACGGCCAGCGCAATCATCGCGTAGTAGTTCTCCGACATCGGCACGTAGATATAGGCAGGCGGCTCCGATCCCAGCGCGAGCCCGCGGACGTCGGCGGCGACCCCCACCACCTCGAAGAACGGCGAGTCGTCGGAGCCAAACGGAAGCGCCGGCCGAGAGGGTCCTGCTGCGGCCACAGCCGCGCGGCCGCGGTTCTCGAAACGACGGCGACGCGGCGTCCGTTGTCTCCCGGAGGATGGCCCGGCCCGAGGTCACCCGGATGCCCATCGTGTCCAGGTACTCGCCGTCGGTCGAGCGGATGGCCGCGCTCGGTCGTACCTGCCGCGCCTGTGTCGCCTTCGACCATGATGGCGCTGCCGGAGGCCCGCCAGCGCAGCCGGTCGGTCACGGCGGGCGAGTCACACCGGCATCGCGCGGAGCTGCTCGGTCAATTCTCGCTTGACAGCCTGAGCGCGTTCCGTCGTGTCGTAGCGGACCTCAGTCAGCGCGGAATCCATCGTCTCGATGCCCTCGCGCCCGAAGACGTCTACCCCCGCCCTGACACGCGCGAAGCTGGTGGCGATCAACGCGCTCTAGACGAGACAGACCTCACTGTCCGCCCCTTACCCGTTCACGAGATATAAAAATTCAACCCCCCGCCAAACCGTAAAAAAAAAAAAAAAAAAAAAAAAAAAAAAAAAAAAAAAAAAAAAAAAAAAAAAAAAAAAAAAAAAAAAAAAAAAAAAAAAAAAAAAAAAAAAAAAAAAAAAAAAAAAAAAAAAAAAAAAAAAAAAAAAAAAAAAAAAAAAAAAAAAAAAAAAAAAAAAAAAAAAAAAAAAAAAAAAAAAAAAAAAAAAAAAAAAAAAAAAAAAAAAAAAAAAAAAAAAAAAAAAAAAAAAATTTTTTTTTTTTTTTTTTTTTTTTTTTTTTTTTTTTTTTTTTTTTTTTTTTTTTTTTTTTTTTTTTTTTTTTTTTTTTTTTTTTTTTTTTTTTTTTTTTTTTTTTTTTTTTTTTTTTTTTTTTTTTTTTTTTTTTTTTTTTTTTTTTTTTTTTTTTTTTTTTTTTTTTTTTTTTTTTTTTTTTTTTTTTTTTTTTTTTTTTTTTTTTTTTTTTTTTTTTTTTTTTTTTTTTTTTTCTCTCCTTCTCATTCTCTCTCCTTTATACTTCTTCCTTTTCTATTTTCATTTCCTCTATCTCCTTCTCTTTATACACACCTTCCTTCATCCTCCCCTCTTCTACTTATTTTTATCTTCCTATTTACCTCATATCTCTCTCCTTCTTCTCTTACCTCTTTTACATTTTCTCTTCCTCTCTTTCTATTTCCTTTTCTATCTTTTATATCTTTTTCATCTTTCTCATATTTTATCCATCTCTCATCTCTCCTACCTCTACTTTTCTCCTTCCTTCTATCTTCTATCTTCTTCCTATCTCTTCTTTATCCTCTTCTTATCTCTTCTTCCATATCTCTTCACTCATTTTTACCTCTTCTTCCTTACCCTCTACTTCCTCTTCTTCTCTTAACTCTCTTCCCATCTCCTTCTCTACCCCTATCTTACTTCACACTCTCTCTCTTACCCTATCTTCCTTTATCCTCACTCTCTCTCCTCTTCCTTTCAACTTTTATCTCTTTTTTCCTATTATTTCCATCTCTTCTAACTTCCTCTTATTCTCCTTCCACTCTCTTTATTTCATCTCTTTTACCTTTCCTTTCCTCTCTTATACTCTTTATCCTTCTATCTCCTCTATCATTTTCATCCTTTCTTCTTCACTTTTATTCATCTCCTTCTACACCACTTTTTCTTATACCCCTACTATCTCTCTCTTCTCTCCCATTTCCATTCTCATCTTTATCACTTCCTTCATATTTTATCCATTTTTTCTACTCATCACCCCCTCCGAGTCTTCCATCCCTCGCCCCTTCTCTATTCGGTCCGCAACGCCAGCATCGGATCGATGCCGCGGCGCGGCGCGCCGCAACGTAGCAGGCCAGCCCCGCCGCGGAGCCCATCAATGCCGCGGCGACCGCGACGGTGACCGGGTCCGTGGGCGACGTCGCATAGAGCTGCGCCCGCAGCGTCCGCCCCAGCAGGAGACCTCCCATCAGCCCGACGCCGATGCCGAAGGCCGCGGGCACGAGCCCTTGTCGCAGCACCAGCGCGATCACGCTGCGCGCCGTGGCGCCCAGCGCCATGCGGACGCCTATCTCGCGCTGCCGCTGCGCCACCGAGTAGGCCATCACGCCGTAGACGCCGATGAGGGCCACTACCAGCGCCACGCCGGCAAACGTGCCGAGCAGCAGCCACACGAACCGCTGCATCGACACCGACGCGGCCCGCACGTCGGCCATCGTCCGCACGGCGTCCACCGAGAGGTTGGGATCCAGCGCCGCAACCTCGCGCCGCAGCGCGCCGGCCAGCGCCGTCGGGCCGGTCGAGGTCCGCACGGTGATCGCCAGCGTGCGCATCGGCTCGGTGCCGCGGCCGAACATCCGGAACTGCGTGTGCGCGAGATACATTTCCGGGCGAGGCGCCACCGTCAGGTCGCCGGTGCGGATGTCGTTGACGATCCCGATCACGGTCACGAGACCCGGGCCCGCCCGCCCTCCGAGCGTGAGCCGCGCACCGAGCGCGTTACCGTCGGGCCAATGGAGCCGCGCGGCGCTCTCGTTGAAGACGATGACGCCGGGAGAGCCGGCGATGTCGGCCGGCTCGATGCCGCGGCCCTGCACGACGCGCATGCCCATCGCCTCGAAGTAGCCGGGCGTCACCACCTGCCAGTCGGCGCGTCTGGACAGCGTGCCGGGCGGCGTCTCCCGTCCCTCGATCTGGAAGTTCAGGTCGCCGCCCCCATCGGCGAGCGGCAGCCGCGGTCACCGCGCCGGCGGCCGTGACGCCTGGTTGCGTCCGCAGGCGGTCGAGCAGGGTGACGAAAAAGCGGGACGTCCGCGCCGGATCCGGGTAGGCCGATTCGGGCAGCGTCACCGACGCCGTCAGCACCTGCTCCGTGCGGTAGCCGGGATCCACCGACAGCAACTTCCAGAAGCTCCGCGTCGCCAGGCCCGCGCCCATCAACAGCACGATCGAGAGCGCCACCTCGCTGGCCACCAGGGCGCCGCGCATGCGGCGGTGCGCCGGCCCGCCGGTCGCACCCTTGTGATCCGCGTGCGCCGCGCCCGCCGCGGCTCTGGCGCCGCGCAGGGCCGGCACGATGCCGACCAGGACAGCGACCACGGCGACGGTCACGACCAGGAAGAGCAGCACGGTCCAGTCGAACGAAACCGTCTCGAGCCGCGGCAGGCCGGCGGGCCGCATCGCCAGCAGCAGCTCGGTGGCCGCGTTGGCACACACGAGACCGGCGGCTCCGCCAGCCGTGGCCACGAGCGCGCTCTCGGCCATCGTGCCGGTCATCAGCCGCCAGCGCGTCGCGCCCAGTGCGGTGCGCACGCCGAACTCGTGCTGTCGCCGTTCGCCTCGTGACAGGAACAGGTTGGCGATGTTGGCGCAGGCGATGAGCAGCACGAAGCCGACGGCGCCCAGAAGCACGAGCAGCAGCGGGCGGACGTCGCCGACGACGTCCTCCGACAGCGGCGTGACCGTGGCGGCGAACTGCATCGACGGCGGGTAGTCGGCCGGCAGGGCGGCGGCGAAGCGGGCGGCCACGCGCCCGATGTCGGCCGCGGCCTGGTCGCGCGAGACGTTCGCGCGCAGGCGAGCCACGCCGAGCAGGAAATGGGAGCCGCGAATCGGAACGGTGGTGCGATCGAGGCCCAGCGGCACGAACGCCTGTGACGGATCCGGTGAATCCAGCTCCTGGGGCATGCGGAAGCCCGGCGGCAGCACGCCGACGATGGTGAACGGCTGCCGGTCCAGCCACACTCGGCGGCCCACCACGTCACGATCGGCGCCGAAGCGCCGCCGCCACAGGCCATCGCTCAGGATCACGACCGCATTCGCGCCGGGCGGATCGTCCTCAGGTGTAAAGGCGCGCCCGAGTTGCGGGGTGATGCCCAGCGACGGCAGGACTCCGTGCGAGATGACGCCCACCGGCAGCCGCTCGGGCTCTCCGGCCTGCGTCAGCGTCATGCCGTCGAACGTGTAGACGCCGAAGCGCTCGAACGAGCCCACCTGCTCCTGGAAGTCGAAGTACTCCGCCGGGGAGATGCGCGCGCGTGGCGTGCCCTCCCACGCGTTCCATACGCCGACGATGCGGTCGGGCTCGGGGTAGGGCAGCGGTCGCAACACCACGGCGTTCAGTACCGAGAACAGCGCGCCGTTGAGGCCGATGCCGAGCGCGAGCGTCAGGACGGCGGTGACGGTGAAGCCGGGCGTCCGCCGTAGCGACCGCGCCGCGTGCCGAACGTCCTGCCACAGGGCGTCCACCATGTCAGCTCCTGAGAATCTGCGCCGGATCGAGGCGCAGCGCCTGCCGGACTGGTATCCAGGTGGCGACGAGACCGACGGCGGACATCATCAGCACCACCGCGCCGACCAGCAGCGGGTCGCGCGACGAGGCCTCGTAGACGACCGCGTCGAGCGCGCCTTGAACGGCGGTGCCGAGCGCGATGCCCAGGATCGAGCCGACAGTCAACAACGTCCCGATGCGGCCGAGCACCGACGCGAGCACCTGGCGCGAGTGGCGCCCACTGCCTGACGAATGCCCAATTCGCGTGTCCGGCTGCTGACGGCGTAGGCGGCGCCGCCGTACACGCCCGGCGATCGCGAGCACCACGGCAAGCGCGCCGAAGGTGGCGAGCGCCGCGAGCGCGACCTGCGACGGCAGAAACGCGAGGGCCAGCGCGTCGGGTACGCCCTGCTGGACCTGAAGCGGCAGGCGTGCGTCGGCTCTCCGGACCACGGCGCCGATGGCGGCTGCGCCCTGCGTCTCGCCGAGCGAGGTGCGCGCCACGATCATCGCGCTCGTGTTGTATCGCTGAAAGACCGGGAGGAACATTGTCGGCCGTGGCGCTTCGTTCAGCGCGTAGTACTTCCCGGTCTCCACCATTCCAACCACCGTCACCGGGCTGCCGTCACCGTAGCGAAAACGCCGCCCGACCGGTTCGGCGGTCCGCATCACGCGCGTCGCGAACACCTGGTTGACGATGGCCACGGCGGGGCTGTCGACGAGGTCGCCCCCATTGAAGTCGCGGCCCGCGAGCAGGCGCGTGCGCATCACGTCGAAGTAGCCCGGCGAGATGTAGTAAACCCCAGTCGTGAGTGCGTTGGCCGGCCGCGGTTCCCGGCCGTCGTCGGCGAACACGTCCGAGTTGTTCTGGTCGGGCGTCAGCGCCAGGGCGTTGACCAGCGCCACGCGCGAGACGCCCGGAATCTGCGCGACCTCGTCCAGCAGCCGCCGCTTGAAGGCCGTGCCGCTCGCGGCGTCGTAACCTGCCGTCGACAGATCGACGCCGACTGCGCTCACGCCCGCCGGGTCGAAACCCACTGGCGCCTCGGAAGCCCTGGCCAGGCCGCGAATCGACACGATCGCGCACATCACCAGCAGACAGCACACCGCCACCTGGAGGCCGAGCAGCAGGTCACGTACGCCCCAGCCGCGCCGGACGTACAGTTCGCCGGTGGGGCCGGTCAGGCGGGACGGCTCCGTGCGCCAGGCGCGCCGCAGCGGCGCCAGCGCCGCCAGCAGCCCGGCAGAGATCGTCACGACGCAGGCGAACGCGAACACCCACGCGTCCGGCGTCAGGAGGAACCGCACCGGAATCGGCAACGGCAGCTGCCACGACGTCAGCAGCCTGAGCACGATGACGGCCAGCCCCAGCCCGCCGCCGCCGCCGAGAACCGCCAATGCTGCGGTCTCGACCAGGAGCTGACGGGCGATTCGCATGCGGCTGGCGCCGAGCGACAGCCGGATCGCGATCTCCCGCGCGCGATCGATGACGCGCGCGGCCAGCAGGCCGGCCAGATTGGTTGACGATGCGACGACGACGAGGATAGCCAGCAGAAGCACGCCGGACACGAAGGCGGTCACGGGCACGCGTCCGCCGCTGCCGCCGAGGCCTGGAGTGGTGAGCCGGAACCCGAAGCCCTCGTGCGTGCGCAGCTGGGCCGCGGCGATGGACCTGGCGATAGAGTCCAGACCGGCCAATGCCTGCGCCCGTGTGGTGCCCGGGCGCAATCGTCCGATCACGAGCGTATTCTCGGTGACGCGCTCGTCCAGCCACGACCGGCCTTCGATCTGCGGCTGCATCGACATCGGCACCCAGAGCGCGGGACGGTAGAAGACCTCGGTGCCGTCGAACGACGGCGGCGCCACACCCAGAATCGTGTACGTCAAGCCGTTGATCCGCATCGTGCGGCCGGCGATGCCGGGATCACCGCCGAAACGGCCCCGCCACGTGTCGTAGCTCAGCACTGCGTAGGGCGAGCCGTTGCGGACCCGGTCGTCGTCGGGCGTGAACAGCCGCCCGGCCGCCGGGGTGATGCCCAGCATCTGGAAGTAGTTGCCGGTGGCCAGGTATCCCCACACGTTGTCGGCGCCGGCGCCGGAGTCGAGCGCCATCGACGTGATCCGGTAGGCGGCCAGCCCCGAGAACGACCGGTTGTCGCGCTGGACGTCCAGAAAGTCCGGAAACGACATCGAGACCCGCCGGTTCGACTCGAGCATCACGACCTCGGCGGGGTTCGCGATCGGCAGCGGACGCAGCACGAGGGCGTTCAGCGCGCCGAAGACCACCGTGGTCACGCCGATTCCGAGCGCCAAGCGTGACGACGGCCAGCACCGAGAAGCCGGGGCTGCGCCGGAGGGCGCGCAGGGCGGAATCGAATGTCGGCGCCGAGCATCGTCCTACTCCTGCCGCAAGGCGACCAACGGGTCGATGCGCGCGGCGCGGCGCGCCGGGAGGTAGGTGGCGAGCATCGTCACCGCCACGAGCATCGGCACGACGATGGCCAGCGTCGCGC
Organism: uncultured Acidobacteriota bacterium; assembly: GCA_963713655.1. Classification (GTDB taxonomy): domain Bacteria; phylum Acidobacteriota; class Vicinamibacteria; order Vicinamibacterales; family UBA2999; genus CAWEBF01. The sequence continues at coordinate 148,487 of CAVQMT010000035.1, read as the reverse complement.
TGTCGACGCCACCTTCGACGCGGTGCAGGCCCGAGAGCACCGCCGGCAGCACGCTGCCGGCCGCCACGCCGCCAGCCGCCCCGGCCGCCAGGCCCCACAGGTGAGCGTGAATCCGTGGCGCAACACCATCCGCAGCACCGACGGCGGCTGGGCTCCGATCGCCATGCGGATGCCGATCTCCCGCGTGCGCCGGCTGGCGGTATAGGCCACGACGCCGTAGAGGCCGACGATGGCCAGGCCGACACCCATCGCGCCCATCACGCCCACGCTGCCGGCAATCGAGCCGGGCGATGTAGGTGGCGCGCATGTAATAGAAGTCCTCCATCGTGCGCACGCCGAACACCGGCATGTCCGGGTCCAGGCTGTGGACCACCTCGCGCACGGGCCCGCCATCGCCGCCGGCGGGCCGTCGGTGTGGACGAGCAGCGTCGCCTGCGGCGACGCATGCTGGAGCCGAGGCACGTACAGCATCTCCAGCGGGTCCATGCCGATGAACGCGTTCTTGCTGTCGGCGGCAACGCCGACGATCTCGACCATCATGCCGTCACGCTGATCCAGCCGCACGCGCTTGCCGAGCACGTCCTGTTCCGGCCAGTAGCGCCGGGCCATGGTTTCGTTGACGATCGCCACTGCCGGCGCGGCCGCGGTGTCGGTGCGGCGAAACGCCCGCCCGCTGACGAGCGGAATGTCCATGGTCTCGAAGTAGTGCTCGTCCACGTGCGCCCACAGCGTCGGCACGTTCTCCGTGCCCGGCGGAAACTGGAAGCCCTCCGGCGCGACGGCGTCTGCTGGAAGGTGTCCACCTTCATCGGCACCGCCGACGACAGCGTGACCGACCGGACGCCGGGCAGCGCCTGCGTCCGCTCCTTCAGCTGGCGATAGAACTCCTCGGCGCTTGTCCTCGTCGTAGCGCGCCAGGCCTGGCTCGCACCGCCACCATCAGGAAGTGATCGGTGCGGAACCCGGGCCCTGCGTCCAGCTCGAAGGCGAACCCGCGATAGAGGAACCACCGACACGGTCAGGAGCACGAGCGCGACGGCAAGCTGTGCGCCGACCAGCACCTGGCGGCCCCACAGCCTGCCGATCCTCGACCCGCCGTCGCTCTTGAACACCTGGACCAGGTCGGTGCGGGACGCGAGCCACGCCGGCACCAGGCTGGCGAGCAGCGCGCATGCCAGGGCCGCGGCCGCGCCGACCACGAACGCCCGTGTATCGAGCGCGAAGGTCAGCTTCAGCGGGAAGTCGGTGGGGAACTCGAGCCGCTGGAAGACGCCAATCGCGGCATAGGCGAGCACCAGCCGCGATCGCGGCCCGCCAATGGCCATCAGCACACCTTCCGTGACCAGCTGGCGAACGACCTGCGCGCGCCCGGCGCCGATGGCCAGGCGCATCGCGATGTCGCGGGCCCGCGCCGGGCGCGGCTCACCAGCAGTATGCCGACGTTGGCGCACGCCACCACCAGTACCGCGAACGCCAGCGCCATCAGCATCAGGACGAGCGGCCCGTCGCCGCCCCCCGGGCGCGACATGGTGGCGTCGAGCTGGGTGCGGGCGATGAAGCCGCGGTCCTGGTTGGTGTCCGGGTAGGCGCGCGTGAGGTTGGCGGCGATTTGCCCCACGTCCGCCCGCGCTTCCTCCACCGTCAGGCCCGGCTTCAGGCGTGCTTTCACCACCAGGCGTCGTGCCGGGCCGTCACGCTCGATCAAGTCGTCGGGCGGCGTGCCGGCCAGCACTGTCGTCCACATCGCCAGCGGCACGTAGAACGACGGATGCACGTCGTGATCGATGCCGGTGAACCGGCGCGGGGCCACGCCGACGACGGTCAGAATCAGCTCCGCCGATGCGGATGGTGGAGCCGACGACGCCCGGGCTCGAGCCGAAGCTCCGTGCCCACTCGTCGTGATCGAGCACCACGACCGGGACGGGCTGGCCGGCCGTCCTCGTCCGCACGGAAGCCGCGGCCGACCAGCGGCGCACGCCCATCGCGTCGAACATGTTGCCGCTCACCGCCATGCCGACCTTCCGCTGCGCCGTGTCCTCTCGCCGGCTCACGCGTAGCTGGTGGGGACGATCGTGTAGGCCACCACCGCGTCGAAGCTGCGCGACTGGTCGCGGACATCGACGTACTCGGGATACGAGAGATTGGGATTGCGGAAGCCGATGCCGGACGACGTCGCCATGATCGTCACAATCCGGCCGGGACCCGTCACAGGCAGCGGGCGGAGCACCAGACCGTCGGCGACGCTGAACATCGCGGCATTGGCGCCGACGCCGACGGCGATCGAGAGCATCGCCACCGCGGCGAACCCCGGGTTCTTCGCCAGCATCCGCGCACCGTGGCGAAGGTCACGCCAGATCGTTGTCGAGCATCACATTACTCCTGCCGCAGCGCCACCAGCGGATCGATGCGGGCGGCGCGCCGCGCCGGCACGTAGGCCGCCGCCAGCGTGACCGCGACCAGCGCGGGCACGACGAGGAGATAAGGGACGAGGTCAGTGCGGGCGCTGCTGGGCAGGATGCCACGCAGCAGGCCGCCGACGGCGACGCTGCCCGCTACGCCGAGCACCACACCGGCCAGCACCAGCCAGCCGCCGTGGCGCAGCACCATCCGCTGCACCGATCCCGGCGGCGCGCCGATCGCCAAACGCACGCCGAACTCGCGAGTCCGCCGCGCCACGGCGTACGCCATCAGGCTGTAGAGGCCGACCAGCGCGAGAGTGAGGCCCATCGCACCCATCCAGGCCACCATGCGGATGGCGCTGGCGACGGAGTTGACGGCGCTGCCCTGGTAGAACTCCTCCATCGTGCGGACGGGGGACGTGGGCAGACTGGGATCCAGCTCGCGCAGGGCCTGGCGCATCGCCGTGACCAGGGTGGTGGATGCGCCCGTGGTGGCGACGATCAGCGTGCCGCGCGGCATGCCGTTCTGCCGCCGGGACAGGTAGATGAACGGCGTGGCTGCCTCGCCGATCCAGTTGTACTTGCTGTCGGCCGCGACGCCGATGATCTGCGCCCAGGGGCCGGTGGTGCCCTGCAGCCGGATCCGCTTGCCGATCGGGTCCTGGCCCGGCCAGTAGCGTGCTGCGAGCGCCTGGTTCACCACGATCACGAGCGGCGCGTCCATCGTGTCGGTTTCGCGGAACGTCCGGCCGCTGACGAGCGGGATGCCGATCGTCTCCAGGTAGCCCTCGTCGATGCGGGTGGACGACACCGTGATCGTGTCGGTGCCGGGTGGCAGTTGGTAGCCCTCCGGCACGATTGCCTGACCTTCGCGGTTGTCCTGGTTGAGCGGCACGATCGACGTCATCCCCACCGACCGCACGCCTGGCAGCGCGCGCGCCCGCTCGGTGAGCCGCTGGAGCAGGTCGTCGGTCTTGGCGGCATCGTAGCCGGCGAGCACCGGGTTCAGGCTCACGAGCACCATGCGTGTGGTGTTGAAGCCCGGCGTGGCGAACGCGGCGGTGAAGGACCGGTAGACGAACACCGCGACGATCAGCATCATCAGCGACAGCGCCACCTGGCCGACCACCAGGCCGTGCCGCCCCCACAGCCGCGCGCCGCTGTGCGGAGGACGACGCGCCGGGCGCAGGCTGGGGGTGATGTCCTTTGCCCGCGTGGCCTGCCAGGCCGGCAGCAGGCTCGACGCGATCACGCTGACAATCGGCGGCGGCGAGGCCGACGAGCAAGACCCGCATGTCGAGTCGCGGATCCATCCGCACGCCGATGTCGCTGACCACGCCCCCGCTCTGGAGCAGACGCAGGACGCCGTAGCCGGCGCCGAAGCCGACGATGGCCCCGCCGGTGGCGATCAGCAGCCCTTCGGTCAGCAGCTGCCGGACGAGCCGCACGCGGCCGCCGCCGATGGCCATCCGGACGGCCAGCTCGCGCATCCGGGCGGGGGCGCGGCTGATCAGCAGCCCGGCGACGTTGGCGCAGGCCACCAGCAGCACCACCACGGCGAGGGTGACCAACATGGCCGCGCCTGGCGCCGACGGGCCCCGCTCCTCGATCCGTGCCCGGAAGTCCGATCGCACCAGGAACCCGAACCCGCGATTGGTGTCGGGATACGTGCGTTCCAGCTCGGCGGCGATGATGTTGGCCTCGTCGTGCGCCTGTGCGATCGAGACGCCCGGCTTGAGCCGGCCTTTGACGAGCACCGACCGGATGCCTCTGTTGTCCCGCACGTCCGGAGGGCTGCCCGCCAGCAGGTCGGTCATCGCCAGCGGCACGTAGAAGGCCGGGTGCAGCACCAGATACATGCCGGTGAAGCTGGCCGGTGCCACGCCGATGACCGTGAGATCCCGTCCGCCGAGCCGCACGACGCGGCCGACGATCGCGGGGTCGGAGTCGAACCGCTCGGTCCAGGTGCCGTGCGACAACACCACCACCGGATCGCGTCCCGGCGCCTCGTCCTCGTCGTCCCGGAACGTGCGGCCGACGCGCCGGTGGCACGCCGAGCACGCGGAAGAAGTTGCCGCTGACGCCCGTGCCCGAGCAGCTGCTGCGTCGGCATCCCCGGGACGCGTGGCGAATCCCGTCAGCACCACGCGGTAGGCGAACAGGCCCTCGAAGCTGCGAGCGCGGTCGCGCACGTCGCGATAGTCCAGGTAGGACACGCTGCGGTTGACGCCAAAGCCGGAGCTCGAGGTGACGGCTGTGTCGTTGCCGCTCAGCGCGACGATCTCGGTCGCGCGCGGCACCTGCAGGGGCCGAAGCACCAGCGCATCGGCCAGGCTGAACATCGCGGCGTTGGCGCCGACGCCGAGCGCGATCGACAGCATCGCCACCGCGGCGAAGCCCGGGTTCTTCGCCAGCATCCGCGCGCCGTGGCGCAGGTCCTGCCAGAAGGTTTCGACCATCGCCTTACTCCTGTCTCAGAGCCACTACCGGGTCGGTGTAGGCGGCACGCCGAGGTGGGGCCCGCCTGGGCCTCGCCCCTACGACTCTTCGACCACGCGGCCGTCGAACAGGTGGATCGTCCGCTCGGCGTGCGAGGCGTAGCGCGCGTCGTGGGTCACCATGCAGATGGTGGCGCCGGTGTCGTGCAGCTCCTTCAGCAGGTTCATCACCGCTTCGCCGTTCTTCGAGTCGAGGTTGCCGGTGGGCTCGTCGGCGAGCAGGATCGACGGCTCGCCGCACACGGCGCGGGCGACGGCGACGCGCTGCTGCTGACCGCCGGACAGCTGGCTCGGCAGGTGCTTGGCGCGATGCGCCATGCCGACGCGCTCGAGCGCCGCGGTGACGCGCTGGCGCCGCTCGGCCGGGCGCATGCCGCGGTAGGTCAGCGGCAGCTCCACGTTCTCGAACACGTTCAGGTCGCCAATCAGGTTGAAGCTCTGGAAGATGAAGCCCACCTCGCGATTGCGGACGCGTGCGCGCTGGGCCAGCGACAGCGACACCGCCGTCTGGTTGTTCAGCGTGTAGGTGCCTTCGGTGGGTGTGTCCAGCAGGCCGAGGATCGACAGCAGCGTCGACTTGCCGCAGCCCGAGGGGCCGGCAATCGACACGTACTCGCCGCGGTTGATCTCGATGTTGATGTTGTCGAGCGCGTGCGTCTCCACTTCGTCGGTCAGGAAGACCTTCCGCACGCCTTCGAGCCTGATCACATGCTGTGCGCTCTCGCTCATCGTCTCCTCGCTAACGAAGCCTGACGCGGTCGTAGGCGTCCCACGCCGACATGTCCGACAGCACCACCCGGTCCCCTTCGTTCAGTCCCGACACCACCTCGATGGCGTTCACCGAGCTGCGCCCCAGCTTCACCTGCACGCGGGCGGCATCGCCGGCTTCGCTGGTGACGCGGAAGAGTCCGACCGTGCTGTCTTCCTGGCCGAGCGACGGGCGGCCCACGTAGAGCACGTTTTCCACCCGTTCGAGCTGCACCGTGCCGTCCACGCTCATGTCGGGGACGGCGCCGCGGGGCAGCGCGCCCGTCAGTGAGACGTCAACCGTCACGGTTCCGTTCGCCGCGGCCGGGTCCTTGCGGCTGACGGTGCCTGTAATCACGCCGCTGCGGGTGTCGATTTCCGCCGACAGGCCCACTTCCACGTCCTTGGCCTGGGTTTCCGGGATCTTCAACTCGGCCTTGAGCCGCTCCGGATCGGCCACGCGAGCCAGGTTCTGGCCGGGGCCCACGCGCTGACCGACCTCGACCGGCACCTGCTGCAGCACGCCGGCGAATCCCGGGCGCACTTTCAGCAGCGACAGGCGCTCGTCTCGCAGCCCGGATATCGCCCGCGCCTGGTCCACCGTGGCCTGCTGCACCCTGATGCGGGCCTCGATCCCGGTTTCGGCGGCCGCCAGGCGCTTGGCCTCGATCTCCACCCGCCGCTTCAGCGTGTCCGCCTTCAGCTGGGACTGACGCCGGATCAACTCCGACACCAGCTTCTGTTTGGCCAGCGCTTCGTTCGCCTCGGCCTCCATCTTGGCCTGCTCCGCCTCGGACTCGAGCGCCGCAGCGACGGCCTCCTGGGTCAGGAGCTCGCTTTGCAGCTGTGCCCGCAGGTTGTCGAGCGCCGCCAGGGCCGACTGGAGCGCGAGCCGTGCGTCCAGCGCCTCCTGTTCGACCTGCGGGTTGCTCAGCTCGAGGATCACCGAGTCGGCCTCGACGCGGGCGCCGGGCCGCAGGAGGATGCGCTCGACGCGGCCGTCGGTCGTGGCCGGGAGCCACCGCGTGTCTTCGGGCACCAGCGTGCCGGGCCCTCGCACCTGCCGGATGATCGAGCCTCGCTTGACCACGTCCTCCAGGACCGTGGCCCGTTCCACGGTGGGCGCGGCGGGCTCCATCCGCGCCAGGGCCACCGACACGGCCACCACGACGATGCCGCCCAGCACAGCCAGGATTACCTGCTTCAGGCGCTTACGTTTCAGGATCGCGGGGTCTCGTGCGACGTCGGGCATGGTTACGCCTCAGTGAAGCATCAAGCCCTGTGCCACGGCCTGCCGCGCGCCGAAGTGGCGTGCTGTCAGCAGCTTGCGATCAGAAACCGCGTCCGGCTCGCACCTGTGGGTGTCCGTTTCCGGGACGGCCTGTTCGCCCGCGCACGGGCGGTCCACTCGTACAAGAAAAAGGGCCGGACCCCCGTCGGGATCCGGCCCCGCCGCGCAGAACGCGGCAAAGACACTGCACTGAATCGAGGCGGCTTCGCTCTAGTTCACCGCGAAGCAATACAGCCTGCCGGCCCCGCCCGTGGAGACGAGGTTGGGCTGGCTGCAGCCGCGGCTGCCATGCGTCGAGTTCCAGGAGCCGTTCGCACCACCGGTCTTGTCGGAGTGACCGAGCTGCGCGGAGGGGCCTGGGGGCGGGGGCGTCGCCGGCGGCGCGGCGCCGCGAGCCGGCGCCTCCACGTTCGCGTTGCTGGTCCAGTTGCTGCACGTGTGGTCGGCCGCGTCGGTGTAGGCGCGCCCGTCGGGCGTCGAGCCCGTCAGGATGTCGTGCTCGTTCGGCATGTCGCCGACGCCGTTCACGCGCTCCATCTTTTCCGTTATCGCGTTGTTCTTGTTGATGCGGTTGCCCAGGCGCGCGCGCTCGATCGTGTCGCCGTGCAGCTCGTCCTGGTTGGCGGCAATCATCGCGCCGCGCGCGTTGTACCACGGGCCGTTGCCGATCCGGTCGCGCGCGTTGACGGCGCCCGGTCCCTGGGTGCTGAGATACGCGACCCACTTGGCCGCGCCGCGCCCGGCCGCCGCCGCCAGCTGCTGGCAGTACGCGTCCGCGCCGGCCAGGCCGCCGTAGTTGGCGCCGTCGCCCTTGGGGGCGCTGGTGATGAAGAAGCTCATCGGCTGCGCCGGCGCCGGTGGAGCCTGCGCCGTGACGAGCACCGTGAACACTGCGGCAAACAGGACCAGGGCGCCAAGGCCGAGGCCGAGTGAGCGTCCGAACGTTTTCATAGCCATCCTCTCCCGCTGGAAAGCTGAGGCAGAACCAACTCGCCCCGCCGGGCGCAATCCTATCACTAGCGGTGCTTCGCGCCGCTAGTGATAGCCAGTGTCTCTGGCCGCCGCTTCGCGGCGGCAGGGCTCCGGGCTCCGGCTTCCGGCTCCCGGCTCCGGCCTGCTGTGCTTTCGCATCGCCACGCCGGATTCTGCTATCACACAGGGGCGGCTGGGAGGGGCAGATGGCGCTTTATGCGTTCGATGGGACCGGGAACGAGGACCGGCCCGACACGGCCGAGGGCGGCTTCGACAGCAACGTGCTGCACTTCTTCCGGGCCTACCAGGACCCGGACAAGGACCTGCAGGAAACCAACGACCGCGGCAGCCTCTATCTCAAGGGGATCGGCCGGCGCGCGGAAACCCACACCGGGTCGGTCGTTGCGCAGGCGTTTGGCCTTGGCGGGCACCTCCGCATCGGCATCATGATGGACCGCCTGGCGCACAACTGCGACGCTGGCGACACCACCATCGACGTCATCGGCTTCAGCCGCGGCGCGGCGCTGGCGGTCTCGTTCGCCAACGAGGTGGCGCGCAAGCTGCCGATGCTGCGCATCCGCTTCCTCGGCGTCTGGGACATCGTCGGCGAGTTCGGCCTGCCCGGCCGTTTCGTCAACGCCGGCCACGACCTGCGACCTGCCGTCCAACGCCACGCGCTGCCATCATGCGATGGCGCTCGACGAAGCCCGCACGCGTGTTCCAACTGACCCGCCTGTGCGGCACCGGCCGCGATGAGGCCGAGCGCCTGGTCGAGGTGTGGTTCCGCGGCGTCCATTCCGACGTCGGCGGCGGCAACGGCAACTTCGGCCTGAATTGGATCACGCTGGACTGGATGTACGCTGCCGCGATCCGCGCTGGCCTGCCGATCGATCCCGCGGCCGTCATCGCCAACCGGGTTCACGGCGCCCTGGCGATGGACATCCACGAGCACAGGCACGCGATCGGCCCCAAGCGCCACATCCTCGCCGCCGATCTGCTCCACACCAGCGTGGTGCTGGACCGCAGCGTGCGCCATCATCAGCGCAACGACCCCGCCGTGCCGCTGCGACGCGCGACCAACGAGGGCGACGATCCTGCCGGCGGTCTAGCGGCCGCCGGCGCGGATCGCCAGGGGCCGCGCGCTACAATGCTCCTCACCGTGCAGGGCGTTCGCGTCACCGCGATCATCTCGGCCTACAACGAAGCGGACATCATCGCGCAGACCGTCGCCGATCTGGTGCGGCAGGGTATCGCCGCATACGTGATCGACGATCACTCGACCGACGGTACCGTCGACGCGCTCGGGCCCTGCTCATGACGAGCGGTCTGGTCCAAGTCGCTGCAGCGTTCGCGGCCGATCCCGCCGGCGCCGGCGAGTTCGAACTCGCGCGCGTGCTGTCCCGCAAGGAGCAGCTGGCCCGAGAGCTCGACTCGGAGTGGTTCCTGAATCACGACGCCGACGAGTTCCGCGAGAGTCCGTGGCGCCACCTGGACCTGCGTCAGGGCATCGAGCTTGTCGATCGGCTCGGCTACAACGCCATCGATTTCGCGGTCCTGAACTTCTGGCCCACGCACGACGGCTTCGACGGCCGCGCTGACATCCGCGAGGAGTTCCGGTACTTCGAGCGTGGCGCGACCTTCGATCGCCTTCAGGTCAGGTGCTGGAAGAAGGCTTCAGACATCGACCTGCAATCGAGCGCCGGCCACGACGCACGCTTCGAGTCGAGGCGAGTGTTTCCGGTGCGGTTCCTGCTGCGACATTTCCCGATTCGCGGTCAGGGCCACGGCGAGCGGAAGGTATTCGACGAACGCAAGCCGCGCTTCGCCAGCGGCGAGCGCGACCGCGGGTGGCACGTGCAGTACGACGGCCTCACCGAAGGTCATTGCTTCATCAGGGATCCTCGCGATCTGGAAGCCTTCGACCCCGACACGGTCCGTGCGCAACTGCAGATCGAGCACCGGGGCGTAGAGGAGCTGGCGTCGCGTCTGGCATCCGTCGGCGACCTGCTCGCTGGAGCCCGCGAGGAGCAGGCAGTGGCTGTACAGGGCGCTGCGCGACCAGCACGCCACGGAGGTCGGCAGGCTGACGGCAGAAGTCGCCCAGGCGAACGAGACGACGCGGAGCTGTCTGCCGCCCTGCAGCCGTCGAAGCCAAGTTCCGCGGCCTGGAGGAGGAGTACCGGGCGCTGGAGCGTATGTCACGGGACCTGGAGCGGCAGCTTGCCGACATGAAGCAGTCCTGGAGCTGGAAATTGACCGCACCGCTGCGAACGGCATGGCGACGTCCGACACCGTAGCGGCCGAGATCCACAGCGGCGACCTGCTGTGGACTTTCGTGCGCACCGACTTCAAGAGCCGGTATCACGGCACCGTGGGCGGCTTCGTCTGGGCGCTGCTGAAGCCGTTTGCGATGTTCGTGGTGCTGCTGTCGGTGTTCTCGTTCGTGTTCAGCTCCGATGGCCAGTACAACCTGCGCCTCATCATCGGCCTGTTCCTCTTCGACTTCTTCGGCGAGTCCACCAAGGCCGGCCTGGTTTCGCTGTACGCCAAGGGATACCTGCTGTCCAAGGCGAGATTCCCCTCGTGGATCATCGTCGTGTCGTCGGTGGCGCACGCGTGCCTGACGCTCGGCGTCTTCGTCGCCGTCATCCTCCTCTTCCGGACGCTGACCATGGGTCCGCCGTCACCGGCCGCCGTCGGCCTGTTCCTGCTCTACGTGGCGCTGTTCGTGCTGATCGTGATCGGTTTCTCCCTGGCCACCAGCATCCTCTTCCTCTCCTATCGCGATCTCAATCAGGTGTGGGACGTGGTGGTGCAGGCGGGCTTCTTCCTGGCCCCGGTCGTCTACCCGCTGGGGATCATTCCCGAGCGGTATCACGTCTTTCTCTACGTCTGGCCGCCGACCGCCGTGATCGAGTTCTCGCGCTCGGTGCTCGTCGCCGGCGTCGCGCCGAGCCCGCGGGCGCACGCGCTGCTGGTCGCCGAGGCTGCGGCCGCGGTGCTGGTGGGATTCGTGGTGTTCCGGCGCTACGCGCCGGGCGCGGCGGAGCGGTTGTAGATGGCGGTCATCGAAGTCCGCGACGTCGCCAAGCAGTTCCGCATCCCCAGCGTCCGGCGCGATACCGTTCGCGAACATGCGCTGGACCTGTTCCGCCCGCGAAGGTTCGAAACGCTCCAGGTGCTCGAGTCGATCAGCTTCGACCTCCAGTGCGGCGACACCATCGGCATCATGGGAAGGAACGGCTGCGGCAAGAGCACGCTGCTGCGGATCATCGCCGGCATCTACCGGCCCGATCGGGGGTCGGTCACGTCACTGGCCCCGATCACGCCGATCCTCGAGCTCGGCATCGGCTGGAATCCGGAGCTCGACGCCATCGACAACATCTGCCTGCTGGGCCTGGTGATGGGCATGTCGCTGGCGGAGGTGCGCGCCGCCACCGACGACATCCTGGCGTTCGCCGAGCTGGAGCGATTCGCCAACGTGAAGCTGCAGCACTATTCGAGCGGCATGGCCTCGAGGCTGGCGTACTCCGGTGGCCTTCAAGGCAGTCCGCGACATCCTGGTACTCGACGAGATCTTTGCCGTCGGCGACGCGGGGTTCAGGGCGCGATGCGAGCGCCGCTACATGGACCTGCGCGATGCCGGGCACACCATCATCATGGTCAGCCACGATCCCCGCATCGTCAGCACGTTCTGCCCACGGGCGCTGCTGCTCGACGGCGGGCGTGTGATTGCCGATGGCACGGGTGCCGATATCGCGCGGCAGTATCTCCAGCTGCTGACGCCGGGGTGACCGAAGACTCCAGTCTTCAGTCTTCGGTCTTCGGTCTATAGTCCCGTAAAGACTCGGAACTGCCTGAGAACCCTCAGAGGCACGAATCGCAGCAGTCGCCCACTTCGAATAGTTCGATCGAGCGTGTCCTCCGGATTACCAGGCACTGAACGACTACGCATTACCAGCGCTGGATCACGTGCGGACATCGGCGCTTCTCGCCCTAGGCGCGTCTGGATCGCCGCGCATCCATGATGCTCACGACCGTGACGAGCGACCGTATAGCGGATCCTCCGAAGCCTGTTCCTCATCCTTCCTCTCGTCCCGATAGAATGTCCTTGTCATGCCCGAAATGAATTTAGCCTCTCTGAGATCGGCATTTAACGGCCACGTGCTGGAATCTGCCGACGATGAATACAATCAGGCACGGCAGATCTGGAATGCCAGCGTCAACAAACATCCCAGGCTGATTGCCCAATGCTTCGGTGTGGCCGATGTGATCGCCGCGATCAACTTCGGACACGAGAACGGGCTGCTGGCAGCCATTCGTGGTGGCGGTCATAATGTCGGCGGCCGTGCACTCTGCGACGACGGTCTGGTTATCGACCTTTCCCGAATGCGATCGGTCCACGTAGATGCTGTAAATCAGACGGTACGCGTGCAGGGTGGCGCGACGCTTGGGGATCTCGATCGCGAAACGCACGTATTCGGTCTGGCGGTTCCGTGCGGTATCGTTCCCAAAACCGGTATTGCTGGTCTGACGCTCGGCGGCGGTGTGGGTTGGCTGCTGCGGAAATACGGCATGTCCATCGACAACCTTTTGTCTTGTCAGGTGGTCACTGCCGGTGGGACCGTGCTCACCGCAAGTGACGCCTCCGAAAATGCGGATCTGTTTTGGGCGCTTCGCGGCGGGGGCGGAAACTTCGGCGCAGTGACGTCCTTCGAATTCCGAGCTCACCAGGTACATGCAGTCTTGGGCGGTTTGGTCCTTTATCCTCGCAGTACGGCGGTAGATGTGATCCGCCGCTTCCGCGACTTCATGCAATCGGCTCCCGACGAACTGACTGCCTACGCCGCTCTCCTGCATGGATCGGATGGGACTCCGCTGGTCGGAGTGATCGCTTGTTACTGCGGCGAAGTTGCTGAAGGAGAACGCGTCGTGCGCCCGCTGCGTACGTTCGGCAGCCCTGTCATGGATGCGATTCAGCCCATGCCTTTTCCCGTCATGCAGTCGCTGCTCGGCCCATCTTTTCCGGACGGTAATCAGAATTACTGGAAATCCACGCTGCAGCGGGAGCTGACAGACGATGCGATCACCGCGATTGTGGAGCACGGGAACCGCATGCGATCTCCTCTCTCCTGCCTCGTTCTCGAATACTATGGCGGCGCCGCCAGCCGGGTGCCCAAGGATGCTACGGCGTTCCCGCACCGTGACCTTCCGTGGGACATCTTGTTTCTCGCCCAGTGGACAGACGCGGCGGAGACCACTCACCGCGATTGGGCACGGTCGGGTGAAGAAATGCTGCGGCCTTTTTCTTCGAACGCGCATCTTCTCTCCGCGCTCGACGTCGAAGGTGAAGATGTGATCAACACTGCTTGGGGCGCCAACCTGCCGCGCCTAGCCGCGATCAAGAAGAAATACGATCCCACTAATTTCTTCCGCGTGAATCAGAATATCAAGCCGGTCTGACAGAGGCCAGAATCTGCCCCACCCGTGCGCGTCACAAGACCAGCCGCGTCGACGATCTGCACAAACATGGGACGGTTTCCGAGCGCCGTGATTGTTCCGAACGCGGAGTTACTCTGTTTCGGGTTCGGGGCGGGAACGTCGGATGGTTGATTGAGTTGAACAGCTCGCACCTCAACTGGAAGGCTCCAGTGTTCGATTGCCCGCGCTCCGCGCGGGCGTAGACGTCTTGACCGGGTTCGAAACCTTGACTCATCCGCAAGGATTCTGACCGCTCAAGACGTCTAGGCCATCGGGTCTTCAGAGCTGAACTGGTTTGGTGAGCAGAGCCAGGCGAGGCTGGCAGGTCTGAAGACCGAAGACTGAAGACCGAAGACGGCGCGCTAGAGCGCCTCGAGCTCGGCCCTGAAGGCCGCCAGTCCCGAGCCGCCGATGTCCAATCGCGGCAGCCGCAGCGGATCGAAGTCGTGCGTCAAGCCCCGGGCCTCGGTCGTGACGGCGAGCGCGAATCCCGCTTCGCGCGCCGCCTCCACGGTGTCGTCGTCGGCGAAGCCATAGGGGTAGGACAGCGACGTCACCGGCCGCCCGATCAGCGACTCGAGCCGCGACCGGCACGTGCGAAGGTCCGCGAGCTTGGCGTGCGTGCGTGAGCCGCGGCAGCTGCTCGTGGTGTTGGGAGTGCGCGCCGATCGTGACGCCGGGCCGCGCCGCGATCCGAGCCACTTCGCCGGCGGTCATCGGCCGCCGGGCCGGATCCCCCGCGAGACCGGCGCCGCCCCAGGTGCACAGCGCACGAATGGCCGTCGCGCGCGCGTCGTGGGTCGAGCGGATACAGCGCGCTCCAGGATCGCAGCGTGGGCCGCAAGCCGCTGCGCCTGGGTCGCCGTCGGCACGTCGAGCAGGTCTCCCGCCAGCTGAAGTTCGAGCCGGGCGGGCACCGCGGGACCGGAGAGCAGGACGCGATCGACGGCGTCCCACCAGAACTCGTACGGCGCCGTCGAGCGCCGCGCCGACGATGAAGAACGTGGCGGGAAAGCCGCACGATTCGAGCACCGGAACCGCGTGCGACCACGCGTCCGTATAGCCGTCGTCGAAGGTCAGGCTGACGGCACGGCCTCGACAGCGTCCCGCCGGCAGACGGCGGCGACCATCTGGTCGAGCGGCATCACCTGATAGCCGGCGTCGCGGAGATGCCGCATCTGCGCTGCGAATTCGCCGGCAGGCACGGTCAAGCCGTCGGCCTCGTGCGCGCGATCTCCGATCCGGTGATAGGTCAGCACGGCGGCGGCGGGCGCCGAAGCCCGGGCGAGAACCCCGGCGCCTCTGGCGGCTGCGCGTGACCCGCCCGGAGTCGCCGGCTTCACCGCGCGTATCGGTGTAGACCACCGGGAAGTACGGATCGTGCGCATCCAATTCTTCCTCGCGTCAGCTCGTGGACCGCCATGCCGTAGAGAAACGCCGCGCTGGCCAGAACGTTGCCGTGGCCGGTGATATCGAAGGCTTCGGCAGGCAGCACCGCGGAGAACAGGCGACGGACCGAGGCCTCGGTGAAGCGCCAGAAGTCCCCGCCCAGGCCCTCCTCGTAGGAGATGCGGCCACAGGCCGGCATCGTGCAGAGCAGCACGCCGCCCGGCTTCAGCACCCTGACCGCGTGGCGCACGGCCCCTGCCACATCGAAGATGACGCCCAGTGTCTGCGTCAGGATGAAGCAGTCGTAGGTGCCGGTGGCGATCGCGTCGGCTTGCGACAGATCGGTCACGATCGTGGCCTGGGCGTTGTCGGGGTTGACGTCGAGCACGTCGATCGACGTGACGCGCGCATCCCCGAACATGCGGGCGTAGCCCGCGTCCTTGACCTCGAGCACGCGGCCCTTGATGTCGAGTCGATGACGATCCAGGAATCCGTGGATGTAGTAGCGATCGAGCGGCACGCCGCGGTCGAGCCCCCAGACGGGGCTCAAGCGGCGTCGTGCGGCGCAGGTCGCCCAACTCGACGCGGCTCCGCCCCAGCGCTTCGAGCCGCCGTACGACCTGGTCGAGTTCGAGATGGAGCGACTGCAATTCGATATCGAGGGCACCCTTTTCCACCCCGAGCGCGTCGTGCCGATCCTGCGCCTCGACGATGCGGCGCTCCGCCTCGAGCAGCCGCAGGGCCATTTCCTCGTCGCCCCGGTGACTCATCGATGGCGGCTCCCCACCGCGGCGCGCCACGCGTCGTAGATCGCGCGCAGGGGGGCGGTGACCTGCCAGCTCAATGACGCCCGTAACGCCGCTGCGTCGGCGGCGGCCGCACGGCGGGCCTCGTCGGCCGATCGCCAGGCTGGCCGCACCGCTCCCGTAGTGCGGCTTGGAGACTGGCGACGTTGTCGTCGACAACCGGCGCCGCCCCAGCATCCGCGCCGTTCAACCGTTGCCGCAGCACCTCCAGCTCCCGGCGGCGCCGGGCGACCGTGGCGGACGTGGCCGACACGCTCGCCTCGAGGACTGCGTTGCGCCGCTCGACCGTCGGATGCGGCGGCGTCCTTCCACTGGGCCACCGCGGATTCGTGCGCACGGTAGCTGGCGGCGTGTTTCCGCATCAGGTAGGCGACCGCCTGCAGCTGCGCGTCACCCCGCGCGCACGTGCCGCTCATCGAGTTTTCGCGCCTTCGATAGAAGAACAGGACCTCGTCGAGGATGACGCCGCCGTAGCCGGCTTCGATCAGGCCGATCCAGAGGTCCCAGTCTTCGTTTCCTTGATGGGGCATCTCCTGGTCGTAGCCGCCCACGGCCAGGACCGCCGAGCGCCGCACCAGAGCCGCAGGATGGACCGGATCGTGGCAGAGCAGCGTCACCAGGTCGCAACGCGTGTCTTCAGGCCACACACGCGTCTCGAGGCCGAACATCTGCATCTTCGTCGAGGCAAAACCCAGCGACGGGTCGTGTTCGAGGGCGGCGAGCGTGCGCTCGAGGTACTGCGGGTGCAGCTTGTCGTCGGCGTCGAGCGCGCACAGGTACTCGCCGCGCGCCCGCGCGATCAGGAAGTTCCGCGCCGCGGCCAGACCTTGGTTCGGCGTGCGGTAGACCGTCGTCCGGGGCCGCTCGTAGCCGTCGAGCAACTGCACCGTGGCCGGATCGGTCGAGCCGTCGTCCACGATCAGGATCTCGAAGTCGCTGGCAGGTCTGCGCCAGCACGCTGTCCACGGCTTCGTCCAGAAACGCGCCGAGGTTGTAACAGGGCACGAGCACCGAGACTCGAGGTGCCGTTGCCGGCCCGGCGGTGAACCGTCACCGTGGGCTCACCTCGGCCCGGGCAGTCACGCGGTCGAGCGCCGCACCGAGCCGTGCGGTGAACACCTGTGGCGCGTAGTCGCGCTCGATGCGTGCGAGCGCCGCGCGGCGGATGCGCGCCCACAGCGCCGCGTCCTCGAAGAGCCGGATGCAGGATTCGGCAAACGCTTGCGGGCCGTCGCCAACCAGCAGGTCCTCGCCGGGCGTCCAGGCCAGTTGCGACGCCAGCAGCGGCGTCACCACCGCGGGCACGCCGTGGGCGGCGGCGTCCACCACCTTCAGCGGTATTCCGGCGGCGAAACGCGTCGGCGCGATGAAGATGCGTGCCCGGTCGTAGACCGGGCGCAGGTCCGGAACCGGCCCAGCCACGTCGATTCCCGGCCCCGCGAAGCGAGCGACCGCCTGCGGCGGGTCCGGGCCGACGATTGTCACCTTCACGGTGTCGCCGAATCGCTCGCGAAGGGTCGGCAGGACCTCGGTGAGGAACCAGCGCGCCGCGTCTTCGTTCGGCGACAGCTCGTGGAACGCGCCGACGAAGAGGATCTCGCGCCGGTTCTCGGCAGGGGATGGCGTCGGCGTTGCGGGAACCGCGTGGCCGACCAGATGGACGCGGCCTGGACAGACGCGGTCGAATGCGGCGCGTTCCGCCTCGGAGACGGCCAGCACCGCGCCGGCCTCCAGCGCCAGCGCCAGCTCGTCACGGACCAGCCGCCCGGCCTCGTCCTCCGTCATCGGCGCGCCTTGAAGCCGCCGGCGCGCCGCTTCGCGATACGCCGTCACCGCCTCGGCGTCGTAGACGACGGCGGCGCCGGGCATCCACGCCGGCGGCGGGCCGAGCTTGGCCCGGAGCATCGCCACGTTGTGCGAGCGGCTGACCAGCACGACGTCGGTACTCGCCCTGGCGTTCTTGGAACAGGTCGCGAACACGCCGCGAGACATCGCCGCTCACCACTTCCACGCGGCGGGGGATGTCCACGTAGGCGCGTTCCAGATCCTCGTCGCCGGCCGACGTCGGCAGCAGCGTCACCGAGTGGCCCAGCTCCACCAGCGACGAGACCAGCGCGGCCGCCCGGGGGAATCCGAACCCCATCGAGCGCCGCGGCACACGATCGTCCACGACCAGAATCCGCAGTCCCTGCCCAGCTCGGGCGCTGGCGGTGCGGGGCCGAGCCGGCAGCGGAGCGGGCTGCCGCGCCAGCCACGCGCGATGAGCGTCCACGAACGTGGACCGCCGTTCGAGTTGCATCGTCACGGCGCGCGCCGCGGATGCGGCGCTGCCGAACTCCACGTGCGTCACGACCGCCCGTGGGTCGTAGACCACGCGCGCGCCCGCTTTCCACAGCCGCACGCAGTAGTCGGCGTCCTCGTAATAGGCGGGCTCGTAGCGCGGATCGAAGCCGCCCAGCGCCGTGAAGCGGCTGCGCGGCGTCAGCAGGAACGCGGCGGAGCAGAAGTCCACGTCGCGCTCGAAGGCATAGGGCGCCAGCCACGGCGAGTCGCCCCGCCCATAGCCCAGGCATGAGCCGTCGTTCCAGATGATCGAACCCGCCTCCTGCAATCGTCCGTCGGGAAACACCAGACGCCCGCCGACGGCGCCAATCGACGGGTCGCGGGCGAGGGTCTCGAGCGCCGCCGCGACGCTTCCGGGGTGGACGACGGTGTCGTTGTTCAGGAACAGCAGGGAGTCGCCACGCGCCGCTCGAGCGGCGAGGTTGCAGGCGCGGAGAAAGCCCAGGTTTTCCGGCGATCGAATCGTCTCCACGCCGCGCAGCCGGTCGAGCAGCACGCCGGTGTCGTCGGTCGAGGCGTTGTCCACGATCACGACCTCGAAGCGCACGCCGTCCTGGGCGACCAGCGACTCCAGGCAGCCAAGGGTCAACTCGGCGCGGTTGTGGAGCACCAGCAGGACCGAGACCGCCGGGTGGGCTGGAGGCGTCAGGTCGAGCGTGCGTCCGTCTGCCAGGAACGACGCCAGCCGCTGCTGGGCGGCGGCGATGAACGCATCGCGCTCGAGTGGGACAGCGGCATCGGAGGGCGGACCGGGTGTGGCCCGCGCCGACGGCTCCCGCATCAGGCCATACAGGTGGCGCAGGTCGGTCAGCCAGCGCGCGGGCGACGCGGTCAGGCGTCCCTCCGAGAGCGCGGTGACGGCCATGCGCGCGGCGGTCGTCAGGAACTTGAGGCCCGGGAGGGGCGACAAGGGCTGTCGGGAACTCGATATCAAGCGCGGAACCCTTGGTTGTGTTATCGGCCGCGCACCGCCCCGCGAAGCGGGGCCAACAGACACTGACTAGCGAAGCTCACGACGACTTCGAGCAGAGCTTCGCTAGTATACGTGCAGTGATGCGCGTATCTGTGCAAGACGAGGGGCGATCCTGGCGGCAGTGATCGCCGACGCATCGCCTGACCGGCCCCGCCGCCTCGCGGCCGTCGTCGTCAACCACAAGACACCCGCCGACACGGCACTTGCCGTGCGGTCGCTGCTGGCATCCGAGCGCGGGCTCGACGCGATCGTGGTGGTGGACAACGATTCGACGGCCGACCTGCGAGCGACCGCCCGTACGTGGGGAGAGCGGGTGCAGTACGTGCACACCGGCCGGAATCTCGGCTTCGCTGGCGGCGCGAATGTGGGCGTTCGCGCCGCACTCGACGGCGGCGCCGATGCCGTGTTCCTGCTGAACAGCGACGCCGAGGTGTCGCCGAGCTGCGTCGGCCGGCTCGACCAGGCGCTGCAAGCCGCGGAGTCGGTCGGAATCGACCGCACCGCTGTTGCTGACTCGGGAGGATGCCACCGTGGTGGCGTCGGCCGGAATCGACTACGACACGCGCACCGGCCGGATGCGCGAGCGTCATGTGGGCCGGCGGCTTGACGCCGTGGACACGGCGCCCGGCGAACGGATCGCGGCCAGCGGCTGCGCGCTGCTGGTGGCGCGCGGGACCTGGGAGCGCGTCGGCCTGTTCGACGAGCGCTATTTCTTCGGCTTCGAGGACATCGACTTCTGTCTGCGCGCGAGGGCCGTGGGGATCCGCACGCTTCTGGTAGACGGCGCGGTCGCCTACCACCAGGGCGGCGGGACGCTTGCGCCGACGTCGAGCCGGCGGTTCTACTTCGCCGCCAGGAACCACCTGCTCCTGGCGCACGACCACCGCGGCGGGGGTCCAGCTCGCCGGGCTGGTGCGCCCGTTCACCGTAGCCACGTTGAACATCGCGCACGCGCTGACCTCGGCCGGCGGATCGCGCGCCGGCAAGCTGCGGGCGACGCTGCGGGGGATTAGCGACTATCTGGCAGGCCGGACAGGGGAGCCGTCGATCTAGCGCGGTTCTCAGTTGTCGGTTGTCGGTTCTCGGTAAAGATACGAGCCCCGTTCCAACGTGCTGCTCTTCACGCAGCTCTGCCCCGAGGATGGCCGTTTCCTCGATCAGGTGATCGATCTGCGCCTGCTGCTGCGACAGCACCACCGACATCCACAGCAGGACGGCCGACACCACGACCACGAGCCCCAGCAGCAGCACCGCCGGGCCGTAGTAGATGCCCAGCCAGGTCGCGGTGCGGTCGATCATGTCGGGCCGGATCGAGGCTGCCAGCAGCGCCAGCGCTGCGACGATCCACAGCGCGCAGTATTCCTCGGCCAGCCGTCGCCGCCGCACCAGCTCCAGCACCAGCAGCAGGAAGCCGATGCTGCCGATGATGGCGACGATCTGGACGCGGCTGGTCATGGGCTGATGCGTTGCCGCAGCGGCACGATGATGATGGCGAGCAGCACCCTGGCCGCGGCTCGCAGCAGCCGCGACGGCGTCAGCGAGCTGCGTCCGCCCCGTCGCTCGAGATCGCGGACCGGCACCTCGGCGACCCTCAATCCGTTGCGGCTCAAGAGCAGAAGCAGCTCCGGCTCCGGGTAGCCGCGCGGGTGGTGGGTGGCCAGCAGCGCCACCGCTCGAGGTCCGAGCGCCCAGAATCCGGAGGTGGCGTCGGTCACGCCCCGCCGGCTGACGAACGACAGGATCGCGGCGAGCGCACGCTTGACGGTTCGTGCTCGACGGCCGGACTGGACGTAGCGCGATCCCAGCACCGCGTCGGCCTGCCCGGTCCGCAGCGGCGCCAGCAGCGCGTCGATGTCGCGCGGATCGTGCTGGCCGTCGGCATCCAGGCGCACGATCACGTCGAACCCGAGACGTGATCCGTATCGCAGCCCGGCGCGGACCGCGCAGCCCACGCCGCGGCGGAGCGGCCAGCCCAGCCACCGCGCGCCCAGCCGTTCGAGCTCGGCGGCGGTCTGGTCGGTCGAACCGTCGTTGACCACCAGGATGTCCAGGTCGGGACGATGCGTGCGGATCCCGGCGACCACCGCCGCCAGGTTGGCGGCCTCGTTGTGCGCGGGGATGACCGCCAGCGTCCGGCCGTTTCCCATCACTCGATCACCGGCCGCGGCTTCATGCTGGCCGCGGGATTCAGCGGGCGGCCCACCAGGCGCCGCCAGCCCCACACGCACATGGCCGCGACCCACGCCATGTTCCGCAGGGCGTGCACGGCCGGAAAGGCCAGCGCCGCGGGGTCCTTGAAACGCCGCCACGCGTCGCATCCCGGCCACCAGGCGCTCCACTGCCATCGCGCCCGCGAG
This sequence comes from uncultured Acidobacteriota bacterium, assembly GCA_963713655.1. Classification (GTDB taxonomy): domain Bacteria; phylum Acidobacteriota; class Vicinamibacteria; order Vicinamibacterales; family UBA2999; genus CAWEBF01. The sequence continues at coordinate 127,231 of CAVQMT010000035.1, read as the reverse complement.
CACCAGGCCAGCGACGAGCAGCGGCCGCCGCAGGTCCGGCGCACTCAGGGCGGCGACGAAGCAGATCAGCGCCGCCGCCGTGATCACGGGCTGGGCCATCATCCACGCCGGTGACACGGCGTCGCCGGCGATGCGGGTAGGGTGGGCGGCGACGACGTCCAGACGGCCGTAGCCGAATCCGTACTGCTGCGTGAGGTAGCCGACGACGCCGTCCCGCCAGCTGTGGCGGCTGCGCGCGTCGCGCCGGAAGATCAGCCGATACCCGGCAGCGCCCAGCCGGTAGCTGAGGTCGTTGTCGTAGCCGTAGCCCAGGTCCTCGTTGAGCAGCCCCACGGCCTCCAGCGCGCTCACGCGATAGGCGGAGTTGCCGGTGCAGACGTGATCCACGGTGTCTGACAGGTGGGCGTAGCGCTGCTCGAGGTCCAGCGCCATCACGCGCGAGAACAGCGAGCCCGAGCCGGCGGCGACGTATCGGCCCTGCACCGCGCCGACGCGGGGGTCGGCGAAGGGCTCCAGCACGCGCTCCAGCCATTCCCGGCTCGAGCGCAACATCCTGATCGACCTGCGCGACGATCGGGTACCGGGCGGCGCGCACTCCACAGTTGACCGCGGCGGCGGCCCCGCGACGGGGACCGTCGAGGATGCGAATGGTCCCCGTGCTGGCCAGGCCGTCGAGGATCGCGCGCGATCCGTCGTCGCTCCCGTCCTCGACGAGGATGATTTCGCGCGGCCGGACGCCGTCGTCCTGGGCGGCAATCGACGCGAGGGTCGCGCGGAGCGTCTGCGCCCCGTTCCGCACCGGGACCACGAAGCTGACGCCCGCCGGGGTCTGCGTGCTCAATGCGCCCTCATGACCTCGCCGTACAGCGTCTTCGAGCTGCGCGCCCACCGCGTCGGCGCCGAACCGGGCACGAACCTCGTGCGCAGCCGCCCGGGCCTGTTCACGCCAGCTCTCGGGCTGCCCCAGCACCGTGTCGATGGCGGCGGCCAGCGCCTCGTCGGTACCGGGCACGACCAGGCCGCCGCCGACACTGCCGCACCACTTCGCCGCAACCCGAGTCGTTCGACAACCACCACCGGCGTGCCGACGAGCAGCGCTTCGAGCGGCACCAGGCCGAAGATCTCGTGCTCGGACGGATACACGACCACGTCGGCATCGGCGAGCAGCTCCAGCCGCCCGGCGCCCTCGAGCAGCCCGACGAAGTGGGTGCGATCGCCGACCCCGGCTTCGCGGGCGGCGGCACGCGCGGTCGAGGCCGCCCCCATGTCGTTGCCGGCGACGACGAGCGTGGCGCCGGGCGTGCGCAGGCGCGCGAAGGCCCGAATCAGATGGTCCACCCGCTTGCGCGGCGTGATCTTGCCGAGGAACGCCACCAGCGGGCCGGCGAGCCCGAGGCTGGCCTTGAAGCCGCCTGTGCCCGGCGGCGTCGTCGAACTCCTGGAGATCGATCGGGTTGGGCACCAGTCGGATGCGCGCGTCCTCCACGCCCAGCTCGCTGCAACTGGCGCCGCTCGGCCTCGGTCGTCGCCAGCACGCGACTGGCGTGTCGCGTGACGTCGTCGCCCGAAGGCCGACATCGAAGATCCGCTTGGCGAACTGCCGGCTCTCGATGTTGGGGGCGGTCCCGTTGGGCGCCAGCACGTAGGGGACGCCGGCCTCGCGCAGGCATCGCGACGCGATCACGCCGGGCAGATTCCGGCAGGCATGCAGATGGGCCACGTCGAATGCCCGTGCGTGCTCGCGGAGGAACGCACGCAGTCCGATCGGCGAGAAACGCCTGCTGATGGTAGGCGAGCCGGTTCGACAGGTTGGGAAAGACCCGCAGCGTCACGCCCTGTTGCGATTCGAACGGCGCCCAGGGAGAGAACCGCGTCGCGCCCGCCGCGCCGGCTTCGAGCCGGCGGGTCCAGTCGCAGGCGTCGGTGGTGCAGATGGTGACCCGATGGCCGCGGCCGGCCAGGCTGCGCGCCATGGCCTGTGACAGCCGGGGAATGCCCCCGTACGCCCACGCGTCGCCGGAGTAGGGCGTGACGTGGAGAACGCACAGTTCTGGCGTCAAATCGCGAGACTCCTAGCGGCCGATACTCTTCACATGCCGTTCCAGACCCGAAGCGTCCCGCCCGATGGCGCGAGCCTCGCTCGCGCGTCACGGCGGACTTCGGAATGGCTGGTGGCTGGCGCTGCCGCGGTCCTCAGCGTGCTGTTGTATGCAAGTACGCTCGACAACCCGTTCGTGTACGACGACTTTCGCCTGATTGTCGAAAACCCCGCAATCCAGACGCTGTCGGACATCCGTACAGTTATGGTGCGTGACATCACAAGACCGCTCGTCAACCTGACGTACATATCGGACACAGCGGTCTGGGGGACTCGCCCTTTCGGCTACCACCTGACCAACGTCGTCCTGCACGCCCTGAGCGTCATCGCAATGTTCTGGGTGGCCTTCGGGGCCGCCGAAGACTGGCGCGCGACCGGAGGCGGCCGATACGGCTTCAGCCCTTCGCCGCGCGTGGTCGCCACCGCGACCAGCCTGCTCGTCGCTGCACACCCGATCATGACGCAGGCCGTGGGCTACATCACCGGCCGGTCCGAGCTTCTCTACGGTTTCTTCTTCCTTGCTCGCGTGGCTCGCCGCCCGGCGGTGGATGCACGTCGGCGGTTGGTGGCGCGCGGCCACGCTGTTTCTCTGGGCGTTGTCGATCCTCGCCAAGGAAACCGCCGCCATGCTGCCCGCGGTCCTGTGGTGCTACGACGCCTGGCTGATCCGGGACGACGCCGGGAGCAGGGCACGACGCATCAAGGGCCTCTATGCGCCGCTCGGGCTCGCCGTGCTGCTCTTCGGAGTGGGGCGCCTGGCCGTGCTCGCCACGCTTGAATACTCGAAGGACGTCGGCCCCAACTGGCGGTACGTGTTCGTGGAGACGGACGCCTTCTGGCAGTACGTGGCGATGTTCATCCTGCCCAAGGGACAGACGCTGATCCACACCGTTCCCAACCTCACGACGATGACCCTCCGGGCCGTGGCCGGCGCAGTCGGCCTGGTCGGGCTCGTGGGCCTGGCGTGGAGTCTTCGGAGGATCCAGGCGCTCGTCAGTATCGGCCTCGTCGTCTGCGTGGCGATGCTGCTGCCGTCGAGCGTGCTCTTCATCATGGGGATCGGCGAGCCCATGGTCGAGCACCGTGCGTATGTGTCGGCGATGGGTTTCTTCCTGGCCGTGGGCGCCGTGTCGGGGATGGCCTGGTCGCGGGCCATGGCGATCGGACGCGGCACGATGGTGCTCGGTGCCATGGCCGTGGTGTTCGTGGCGCAGCTCGCGGGCCTGACCATCGTCCGCAATGCGATCTGGGACAATCCCGTGGCCCTGGCACGGGAGTCCGTCGCGCGCTCGCCGGGCCATTGGGTCCCGCGGTTGTTCCTCGGCGAGACGCTTCGCCAGAACGGCCGGTGCCCCGAGGCCGTCGTCGAGTACCGAGCCGTGCTGGATCGTGAACGGCAGGGACACCTTCGCGCGCAAGAAGCTCCTGAGCTGCCTGATTCAAACCGGCCGCATCCCGGAAGCCGAGGCCGAACTCAAGACCCTGCGCACCATCGAGCCGGAGTCGCCCGAGTCCGGCGTGGGCCTCGGCCTTCTCGCGATCGCACAGGGCGACACCGCCGCGGGACGGCGGTACTTCGGCGAGGTTCTCGCACGCCATCCGGGCCACCAGGAGGCCGGCCAGTTCGTGGCGCTCCTCGACGGCGCGCTTCCCGAGCCGCAGCGGTCGCGGCTCTGCGACCTGGTGCGGGCAGTGGCGGTGCATTCCGCGCAACACGCGCCGGCCGGGTCGCCCTGCCTGTAGACGCCTGCCGGGAAGCGGCGCGAGTCCCAAAACTGTCCGGCGTGTTGCAGTTTCCGTGGGCCTGCTCCGAACTGGCACACGGGCCGCTTCCGCGCGACGGCTCAACCGCGCAGTCTCAACCATCAACCGGCCAATCACTTAGGTCCCCTTAGCGGGTCTGGCACCGTGGTTGCTGCCTCAAGGGGCATGAGGAAGCACGAGGCTGGATTCTCGGTCGTCGAGGTGGTGGTGGTGGCCGCAGTCTCGATGATCACGATCGGTCTGGCGGCGCCCAGCATCACCGGCGCCATCGAGACCTACCAGTTCAACTCGGACGTCCAGAACGTGGCGGCGACGATCCGATCGGCCCGCTTCACGGCGGTGGCGTCGAACGTCAGCATGCGCGTGCGATTCAACTGTCCGTCCACCGGACAGATGCGGATCGTCGAAGTGACCGGCAATGCGGCCATCGATACCGCCACCGATCGTTGCGATCCCAGCGCCTATCCGTATCCCGACACCGATGCCAACGCGGCGCCGAACAACGACGGCCCGGTGCTGCAGATGGGCTCGTCCACCGACTTGCCGGCTTCGACCTCCGGCCTGGAGATCAGCACGACCGGCCGCGTGGTGCCGCTGACCAGCTGTCCGGCGTGCTCCACCGCGTCGCCTCCGGCGCAGTTGACCATCGGCGACGACCGATCCGACACCGACCGCCGCATCACGGTGACGGCCAGCGGCGGCACCACCGTGTCCCGTTACGGCACGACCCGCGAAGTCACCTACGAGCAGGCCCACTAACCATGATCGAGCCCCAGGACGCGCGGAGCGAAGCCGGGTTCTCGCTGGTCGAGACCATGGTGGCGTCGCTCGTGCTGACGATCGGACTCGTCGGCCTCGCGCAGCTCCTCGCCGTCGCGACCATCATGCACTCGGACGCTCGACAGGCGACGGCCAACACGGTGCTGGTCCAGGCCAAGCTGGACGAGCTGATGAAGGCCAACTTCTCGCTCAATTCGACCGTGGCGCTCGGCGGCAGCATCGCGTCGAACATGGCCCCGTACTTCGACCAGCCCGAAGCCAGCATCGACGCGCCGCTGGCGCGTGACCGACGGCCCGGTGGCCGGGACGCGCCTGCTGGAAGTCTCGGTGGAAAACAAGGGCGGCCGCCTCTACGGGCGCACGCAGACGCTGACGACGGTGATCCGGGATTGGTAGCGATGCGCGACGAACGCGGCTTCACGATGATCGAGCTGATGATCTCGATGCTGGTCAGCATGCTGGTGCTGGGCTCGGCGGCGTCGGTGATCTCGGCGGTGCAGAGCACCTACGCCCACCAGATGGACGACGCCACGGTGGAGCAGGAAGCCCGGTTCGCGATGGACTGGATCCGCCGCACCATCGAGCAGGCGGGGAGCAATCCCTACAGCGTGTCGGTCACCGACTGTCCGTCGGCAGGCACGGCCGTGCAGTCGGTCCGGATGGATCCGGACGGCGACGGCCTGCCCGACGACATCCGCGTCCAGGCCGACGCCGGGATCCCCGACGGCCTGATCGTCGGCTCCGATCGGCGACCTGCACGCAGGCCAACGAGGACGTGACCATCGCGCACAACCCGGCGAACAACACGATCACGCGCTTCGACCGCGGCACCGACGCCGGGCCGATCGCCTGGACCGACGGCGTGTTCACCGGCCTGGAGTTCCAGTATCTGGATTCCTCGATGACGGGGACGGCGTTCTCGGGCGCGGTGCGCATCGTCCGCGTCACCATCACCGGCCGGTCGCGCTCGGCCCGTCCCGGCATGAACGAGGGCGCCACTTTCACGCTCGAGTCCGACGTCCGGCTGAAGTCACAGTAGACGCTCATGTCCAGGTACCGATCGCGCCTTCGCAACGAGCAGGGCATGGCCCTGATCGGGGTCATCCTGCTGCTGATCCTGGCCTCCGGTGTCTGTGCGGCGCTTGCCGTCAGCGGCAAGACCGAGACCATGGCCGCCTACAACCTCGACGCGTCGGCGCAGGCGCACATGGCCGCCCAGGCCGGGCTGACCGCGGCGGTCGAGGTGGTGATCACGAACCTCAACGCCACCGCGCTGGACCCGATCGACGCGGTGAACAACCTGCTGGCAGGGCCGGACGACGACGCGGCGGCCACCGCCGACAACGGCAATCTGGCGACGATCGACGGGGTCGCCACTGGCCTGCCCGCGCCCGGGACCAGACTTCAGCTGGGCACGCTGCAAGGCGTGTCGTACACCGTGCAGGCCTTCGACGAGGACGACCCCGCCCGTGGCCTCACGCTCAGCCCGGCCGCCATCACCGAGATCGACGAGAACAGCGTCGCCACCACCGACGGCAACAAGAAGATCGTGATCCGCGCCATCGGCTACGGCCGCAACAACACCACGGTGACGCTCGAGGCCATCATCGGCACGACCACGCTGCCGGCGATCGTGACCAACGGCGACCTGGACGTGCAGGGCAACCTGACGCTGGTCGGCCAGAACGGCGGCGTCCACGCCAACGGCGACCTGACGCTCGGCAGCGGTGCGGTGGCGATCGCCGAGGACGCCACGGCCTCCGGCATCGCCGACATCCACGCCAGCGCGACGTGGGCGGCCTCGAGGCCGGCGGGCAGCCGACCAAGCCCGTGCCGCCGGTGCACGCGAACGACTACTACGCGTACGCCGATTACCTGCTCGACAACGACGGCGTCATCAAGAACGCCCAGACGTTGGCGGTCCTGGCCGCTCAAGCCTCGTATGGATGGACGTGGGACGGGACGACGTGGAACCTGAACACCAACCTCGTCATCACCGGCACCTACTACGCCAGGAGTTCAGTGCGGATGGCCGGCAGCCCGGGGCCGGTGATCCTGTCGATCCTGGCCGAAGGGGACATCGACATCCAGGGCAACGCGAACCTGCAGCCCGACGCGCAGCCGAACTTCGACATGCTGTTCGTGACCGACGGCGACCTGGAAGTCTCGGGCAGCTTCGCCACGCCGCTGATCGTCGAAGGCGTGATCATGGTGCGCGGTCAGCTGAACATCTCGGGCAGTCCCGACATCGCCGGCCAGATCCTGGTCGAGAACGTCACCGGTGCCGGCACCTTGGCCGACGTCAACGAAATCACCGGCAACCCCACCATCACCTACAACGGCACCGCCGGCAACGACACCTTCGACATCGCCGGCTGGCGGGAGATCAAGTAATGCGGCCGTACATCGTCCCCGTCGTCATGCTCGCCGGGATTGCCTGGCTGACGTCCGGCCCCTCGGCGCAAGGACTGGGCGGCGTCGCCAAGCGCGAGGCCGAGCGGCGGCAGCAGGTCAGCGGCGGCAAGAAGTACACGAACGAGGATCTGCAGGCGGTCAGCGTCACTGCTCCGGCGCCGCCTGCCGCCCCTGGCGCGACCGCCTCTCCCGCCGGGGCAGCCGGTGCGTCCGCAGCAGCCACCGAGGACCCGAAGGACGGCGCGGCGGCGGCCGCCGGCGAAACCGCTCCCGACCCCGCGACGGCCGGCATCAAGACCGCGGCCGAGAAGCGCGGGGAGGAGTACTGGCGCGGCAAGGCTGGCGTCGTCCAGGCACTAGTGGACAAGGCCAACGCGCGGGTAGACGGGCTGAAGAAACGGCTCGACAGCCTGGACGCGCAGCTGAGCAACGGCGCCGGCACCTCGCACGTGCAGGAGCGCGAAGTGACCCTCAAGGCGCTCGAGAAGGCGCAGAACGACGCCAAGTCGATGCGCGACGAGTGGAACCGCCTGGAAGCCCGGGCCCAGGCCGCCAAGGTCCCACCCGAGTGGCTGCGCTAGCCGCTTGAACTGCCGCAGTCGTTGTGCGACTCTGACCCACTATTTCGCGTAGTTCCGGGCGCCCGGCGGCGCCGACGGTCTCCGTGTCGAGACTGGCGGCTCCGTCGCAGAGATGGGGGTCCATGTCGTACCCAGGGTCGACCGCGCCTGCCATTGCGGTCCTTGTCGTCCTGACCTCCGTCGCGGCCGCGGTGCGCGCCGACGGCCAGGCGACGCCCGCGCGCCGGCCGCCTGCCACGGCACCGCCGGCCGCCGTGCCGCGACCGGCAGCGCCCGCGTCCGCCGACACGCAGAAGGCGCTCGTCGATCAGGTACTGCGTCACCTGCCACAACAACCGCGTCAAGACCGCCAACCTCTCGCTGGAAGGGATCGACTTCGCGCGCGTCGGCGACCAGGCCGAGGTGTGGGAGAAAGTCGTGCGGAAGCTGCGCGCCGGCGTGATGCCGCCGCCGGACGTCCGCCGGCCGCCGCTCGCCGAGTACGAGGGCCTGCGCGACTGGCTGGAGTCGGAGATCGACCGTCACGCGGCGACGCGGTCCAATCCCGGCGCCGTGGTGCTGCACCGCCTGAATCGGACGGAGTACGCCAACGCCGTCCGCGACCTGCTGGACCTGGAGATCGACGTCACGGCGCTCCTGCCGCCGGACGACATCGCGCGCGGCTTCGACAACATCGCCGGGTCGCTGACCATCTCGCCGACGCTGCTGGAGTCGTACGCCACGGCGGCGGCGCGCGTGGCGCGGATGTCGGTCGGCTACTGGAAGACGCCGATCGAAGCGACCTACCTGGCACCCGGCGACACGTCGCAGAACCACCACATCGAGGGGCTGCCGTTCGGCACCCGCGGCGGCATGCTGGTGCGCCACGATTTCCCCGCCGACGGCGAGTACAAGTTCGCGATCCAGAACTTCGGCATCGGCTCGTACGTCCCGGGGGAGCAGCTGGAGCTCATCGTCGACGGCGAGCGCGCGCACCTGTTCAAGTACCAGGGCGTCGGCCTGAGCCAGGGGATGGCCGGCGATCAGGGCGACGGCATCCTCGAGGTCACCGTGCCGATCAGGGCGGGCTCGCGCACGGTTGCCGCCACGTTCCTGGCGACGAACTTCCGCCCCAGCCTCGACCTGATCAAGCAGTACGACCGGAAATCGCTGGAGAACAACAGCATCCCGCAGCTGCAGTACTACCCGGCGATCGGCTTCCTGCGCGTCTCCGGTCCGTTCAACGCGCTGCGGCCCGAGGACTCGCGCAGCCGCCGCAAGGTGTTCGCCTGCCGGCCGGCCACCGCCGCACAAGAGGAGGCTTGCGCGCGACAGATCCTGACGGCGCTGGCTCGGCGCGCCTATCGGCGGCCGGCCACGGCGGGAGATGTCTCCACCCTGATGGAGTTCTACCAGCAGGGGCGCGCCGACGCGACCTTCGACGAGGGCATCGAGCTGGCGTTGCGGCGGCTCTTGGCCAGCCCACAGTTCCTCGTGCGGGCGGAGAAGGAACCGGCTGCGGTTCCAGTGGGACGGCCATATCGCATCACCGATCTCGAGCTGGCCTCGCGGTTGTCGTTCTTCCTGTGGAGCAGCATCCCGGACGACGAGCTGATTACCGTCGCAACGCAGGGGCGCCTGAGCGCGCCACGCGTGCTCGAGCAGCAGGTGCGCCGGATGCTGAACGACCCGAAGTCGGCCGCGCTGGTCACCAATTTCGGGCAGCAGCTGCTCTACCTGCGCAACCTGCCGGCGACGTCTCCCGACGGCATCTTCTATCCGGACTGGGACCACGAGCTGCGTCAGGCGTTCCAGCGCGAAACGGAGCTGTTCTTCGAGAGCATCATCCGAGAGGACCGCAACGTCGTGGACCTGCTGACCGCGGACTACACGTTCGTGAACGAGCGGCTGGCCCACCACTACGGCATCCCGAACATCTACGGCTCGCATTTCCGCCGCGTGGCCCTGGGCCCGTCGCTCGATTACCGGCGCGGGATTCTGGGCAAGGGCAGCTTCCTGTCGGTGACGTGGACGCAGAACTTCCGCACCTCGCCGGTGAAGCGCGGCGTGTGGGTGCTCGAGAACATCCTCGGCACGCCGCCGCCCGAGCCGCCGCCGAACGTGCCGGCGCTCGAGGACACCGCCGCCGGATCGAAGAAGGTGCTGACGCTGCGCGAGCAGATGACGCTGCATCGCGCCAATCCGACCTGCGCCGGCTGCCACAAGATCATGGACCCGATCGGCTTCGCGCTCGACAACCTGGACGCCGACGGCAAGTGGCGGGCGAAGCAGGGCGGTGAAGGTGGCACGCCGATCGACGCCGCGGTGACGCTGTATGACGGCCAAACCGTGAACGGACCGGTCGGCCTGCGCCAGGCGCTGCTCCGCTACTCGCCGCAGTTCGCGGCGATGATGGTCGAGAAGCTGATGACGTTCGGCCTGGGCCGCGGCGTGGAACACACCGACATGCCGGCCGTCCGCGCGATCGTCAGGGATGCGGCCGCGGGCAACAACCGTTTCTCGGCGATCGTGTTGGGCGTCGTGAAGAGTCCTCAGTTCCAGATGCGCGTCAAGGCGCATGAACGTACAGTGAGCACTAGCGAAGCTTCGCTTCGCTAGTGCACAGTGTTTGATTGCCCGGCTTCGCCGGGCGGGAGACAGGGCGATGTTTGTCACCAAGCGACACATACCTCGTCGGACGTTCCTGCACGGGATGGGCGTCACCCTCGCCCTGCCTCTGCTGGACTCGATGGTGCCCGCTTTCACGCCGCTGCGGCTCACCGCCGCGGCGCCCGTGCGGCGCTTCGTCGGCATCTGGCACCCGCACGGCGCCTCGCCCGGCTACTGGAGCCCGACCAAGGAAGGCCGCGACTTCGAGTTCTCGTTCATCACCAAGCCGCTCGAGCCGTTCCGCGATCGCGTGGTGCTCATCAGCGGCCTCGACATGCCGGAAGCGATGGCCACCGACGAGGAGCCGGGCGGCGATCACGCGCGCGGCGCGGTGCTGCTGTCGGGGGCGCGCCCGCGGCGCAACGCGGTCAGCCCGTACCTCGGCGTGACCATCGACCAGATGATCGCGCAGAAGTACGGCCAGGACTCGATCCTGTCGTCGATTCAGCTCGGCGTCGAGGACACCGGGAACTTCGGCAACTGCAACTGGGGCTACAGCTGCGCCTACACCAACTCGATCTCGTGGGCGTCGCCCACGCTGCCGCTGCCGACGCAGGTCAACCCGCGCGTCGTGTTCGAGCGTCTGTTCGGCGACGGCACCAGCCCCGAGGAGCGGCTCAAGGGCCGCAAGCAGAACGCCAGCATCCTCGACTCGGTGACGCGCGAGCTGGGCGCCTTCAAGACGCGGCCTCGGCGACGGCGACCGCGCGCGCCTCGACACCTACGTGGAGAACATCCGCGAGCTGGAGCGCCGCATCCGCATCGCGATGGAGAACTCCGTCAAGGAACCGGAGGGCGACGTGCCGTTCGGCCTGCCCGACAGCAAGCACGTCCACTTCCGGCTGATGTACGACCTGCATGGCGCTGGCATTCCAGGGCGACATCACCCGCTCGGCCACGTTCATGCTCGGGCGCGACCTGACCGGCACCACCTTCCCCGAGTCGGGGTCCAACGGCGGCTGGCACGGCACGTCGCACCACGGCGACAAGCCGGAGAACGTGGCCGACTACGCCAAGATCAACCGTTACCACGTCCAGAACCTCGCCTACTTCTGCGACAAGCTGAAGAGCATCGCCGGACGGCGACGGGACGCGTGCTCGACCACGTGCTGATCTACAAGGGCAGCAACATGGGCAACTCGCACCGGCATGCGCACGAGAAGGTGCCGGTGATCCTCGTCGGCGGCATCGACGGCACGTTCAAGGGCAACCGGCACATCGCGTTCCCCGACAACACGCAGCGGACCTCGAACATGCTGCTCAGCATCATGCACAAGTTCGGGATCGAGCAGGAGAAGATCGGCACGAGCAACGGGAAGCTGCCGTATCTGTTCGCCGCCGAGCAGTCGGCGGAGCTGCCGTCGGTTGAAGCGCTGCCGAACCTGTAGGACGCGCGTATGAAGGCGATCAGCCGGCACAGTCGCGTTGTGGGTGGCCGCCGTGTAGCGGCGGCCTCGGTGCCGGTGGCGGCGCAGATCGGCGGGCGGCCCACGCGCCCGCAGGTCATCCCGCCTCAGGGGCCGGTGCGGCAGGTGATCTTCAAGAACTGCACGTCCTGCCACGGCATCGACGACTACGCGTTCAACGCGCTCGACCGTGCCGGCTGGAGCGCGTACATCGACGAGCGGCACAAGGACAAGAAGGTCACGCTCGCGACCGCCGATCGCGAGCTGCTGCTGGACTGGCTGGTCAGCAAGTTCGGCCCGACCACGCGGCCCTTCCCCCGCACCTACGTCGCCCAGGAAGTGACCACCTTCTTCAGCGACGGCGAGGCGGACGAGGTGCTGAAGCGGTCCTGCACGACGTGCCACACGATCGACCGCGTGAACGAGGCGCGCTTCAGCCCCGATCGCTGGCGCGTGGTCACGGTGGACATGCGGGAGCGCGGCGCCAAGCTGGAAGACGACGAGCTGGAGCGGCTGGTCGAGTGGCTCGGCCGGACCAAGGGCACGAACCCGAACCAATGAGGAGTGTCTTCGTCGCGTTGCTCGTGGCGCTCGCGCTGCCGTTAGTCAGCGCTCAGACGAGCGAGACGGTCTTCACAGCCACATCGGCCAACGTGGCCGAGCCGGGCAGCCCGGTGAAGATCCGCATCCAGCGCTGGTCCACGCCGGAGGAGGCCACGCCGCTCGTCGCGGCACTCAATCCGCCGCCGGCTCGACGCGGTGGGGGTCCTGGAGACGCCGCCGGCCGCGCCGCGGGCGCAGGACGAGCCGGCGGTCGCGGCGCGCGCGGCCGGGGTCGTGGTGGCGCGGCGCCTGCGCCGCTCAGCCCGACGGCCGCTCTGGCGCAGGCGCTCGGGCGCGCGCCCACGATCGGGTATCTCTGGACCGCCGACGTGACTGGCTACTCGATCAAGTACGCCTACCGGACTCAAATGCCCGATGGCGTCGAGCGCGTGATTCTGGCGAGCGATCGCCGGCTCGGCACGCACACCGCGGGCTGGCAGCCGGCGGTCACCGGAGCCGCTGACCGATTACGAGTTCACGATCATCGAGATCCGGTTCGATGGCAAGGGCGTTGGCGAGGGCCGGACCTCGCTGACGACGAAAGTCGTGGTCGATGCCGACGCGAAGACGGTGGCGCTCGAGAGCTATCAGGCCGCTCCCGCCATCCTCCGGAATGTCAAACGTTCGTAGGAGCCAACCGATGTCGATGCGACGCACGCTCGGATGCGGTGTAGTGGTGCTGATGGCCGCGGGCAGCGCCTGGGCGGCTGGCAGCGAAGTGGCCGACGCCGCGATGAAGCGCGACAGCGGCACGGTCCGTGCCCTGCTGCAGCGCAAGGCCAACGTCAACACCCCGCAGGTAGACGGCACGACCGCGCTGCACTGGGCGGTCCGCCTCGACGACGCCGACATGGCCGACATGCTGATTCGCGCCGGCGCCAACGTGTCGGCGGCCAATCGGGCCGGCGTGCGGCCGCTGCAGCTGGCGGCGATGAACGGCAGCGCCGCCATGCTCGACAAGCTGATGAAGGCCGGCGCCGATCCCAACGCGCCGCTGACCCAGTTCGGCGACACGGCCGTGATGATGGCCGCGCGCACCGGGAGGACCGACGCGCTGAAGGTCCTGCTCGAAGCGGGTGCCCGGGTCAACGAGAAGGAGAAGTGGGGCGGCACCACCGCGCTGATGTGGGCCGTGTCGGAGCGTCATCCCGAGGCGGTGAAGCTGCTGCTGGACAACGGCGCGGACGTGAAGGCGCGCTCGAACTTCGTGCCGGCGGCCAACGGCCGGGGCTTCGAGGGCCGGACGCCGGTGGCCGATGACACCGGCCGCAAGGTCGAAGAGTTCGCCAGCGGCTGGTTGACGCCGCTGATGCTGGCCGCCCGCGAGGGCGACCTCGACTCGGCCCGGCTGCTGCTGGCCGCCGGCGCGGACGTGAACGCAATCGCCGGCGACGGCAAGGGCGCGCTCAGCCTGGCGATCTTCAACGGCAACTACGACCTCGCATCACACCTGGTGGACGCCAAGGCGGATGTGAACAACGTCGACGCGCAGCGCTTCACGCCGCTCTTCTGGGCCGTCGATCGCCGCAACATGGAAACGGCGCCGAATTTCCCCTGGATGGTGACGCAGGATCCGCTGCCGCTCATCAAGAAGCTCCTCGACGCGGGCGCCAACCCGAACGCGGTCGTCAACAACACGCCGCGCGCGCGGATGCGCGCCGGGTCGCCGCGCATCGTCTTCGCGACGGCGTTGATGCGCGCGGCCTTCTCAGGCGATTTGGAGCTGACAAAACTCCTGTTGTCCTACGGCGCCGATCCGAAGGTGATCTCGAGCGACGGCGAGACGATGGTGGAGGCCGCGGCCAGTCTCGGCTTCATCCAGGGCTACAGCAAGGGCAAGTCGCCGGAGGAACGGCTCGAGGTGGTGAAGCTGTTCGTGGAGCTGGGCGCCGACGTCAACCAGGCCGACGACTACGGCATCACCCCCCTGATGGTCGCCGGCAACCTGGGCGACACCGCGATCATCCAGTACCTGGTGGACCAGGGGGCGAACCTGGCCGCCTACGACCTCGGCAAGAAGAACGACGGCGCCTTTGGCGCCAGCGTCGAGCCGCTGCTGCCGGTGGACTACGCGATCGGCGTCGGCACGTTCGTGCCCAACAACGCCGTCATCATCCACGAAGACGCCGTGAAGCTGATGTTCAAGCTGATGCAGGAGCGCGGCATCGTCCACACGACGTCCGAGTGCACGCTGCGCGGCTTCACGTGCGCGCAGGTCAACGTCGATCCGAAGTTCGCGACGCCGGCCGAGATCGCGAAGATGCGCGCGCTGGCGATCGGTCACCAGATCGAAGGACTGACTGGCGGGCTGGTCGCGAAGTAGGGGTAGACCGTCCACGGCACGTTGACCATCGGAGACAATCGCCGACCACAGTACTGACCAAGTTTCTCTGAGCAGGGGGGAATATGTCTATGACCGCCGTCAGAAACTTGTCCGTGGCGCTTGCTTTGTTCGTGCTCATGCCGGCTGCGGCCTGGGCTCAGGCTTCCATCACTGGCGTCGTCCGGGACTCGTCAGGAGCCGTGCTCCCGGGCGTGACGGTCGAGGCGTCGAGCGCCGTGCTGATCGAAAAGGCCCGCACCGCGGTGACGGACGGTACCGGCACCTACCGGATCGTCGACCTGCGGGCCGGCACCTATGCGGTCACCTTCAGCCTGGCCGGGTTCAACATGTTCAAGCGTGACGGGATCGAGCTGACCGGAACCTTCACGGCGTCGATCAACGCCGACCTCAGGGTCGGGAACCTGGCTGAAACGATCACCGTCTCCGGCGAGTCGCCCATCGTCGACACGCAGAGCGTCAAGCAGCAGACGACGATCGCCAACGACCTCATCGCGGCGATGCCGGCGGCACGATCGACGGCCGGCGTCATGATGCTGATTCCCGCGACACAGGTGCAGGCCAACCCGACCAACCTGGACGTCCAGGTCACCCCCGGAGTCGTATTCTTCGGCGGCGCGGGCGGACGCTCGAACGAAGGGCGCATTCAAGTGGATGGTTTGACGACGACCGCGGCCTTGAACGGCGGGGGCGCGTCGAGCTACGTACCGGACATCGGCAACGCCCAGGAGATCACGCTGTCATCGTCGGGCGGAATGGGCGAGATGCAGGCGGGCGGACCCGTGATCAGCATCATCCCGAAGACCGGCGGCAACAGTGTCAAAGGCAGCTTTTACCTGTCGAACGTCACCGATTGGATGGTCGGTGACAACTACACCCAGGAGCTGAAGGATCGCGGCCTGACCACCCCCGGCAAGCTGTACAAGCTGTGGGACTACAACCTCGGCATTGGCGGCCCGATCATGAAGGATCGGATCTGGTTCTTCTTTCAGTTTCGCGACGAAGGCAGTCATCGAACCGTCCCCGGCATGTTCGCGAACCAGAACATGGGCGATGCGACGAAGTGGACCTATGTCCCAGACACGAGCCGGCCCGCGGTTCAGGCTGGCAGCTGGCGCAACGCGGCACTGCGCGTGACGGTGCAGCCGACGCCGCGAAACAAGTTCAACGTCTTCTGGGACCACCAGATCCCGTGCCAGGGCGCTGGGTATCTGGGCACCGAGGAAGGATGCCGCCAGTCGGGGGAGGGCGAGATCATCTGCGGCGCGCCCCAATCCACCAATCCGTCGTGCTCCGCGACATCGGCGCCCGAGGTCGGCACGTTCCTGACCGGTTACGGCCAGCGGGTGCAGCAGGCGACATGGACCTCGCCCGTCAGTGACCGGCTGCTGCTCGAAGCGGGCTTCGGCACCTACCTCAGTCAATGGGGCGGCACCGAGCAACCCGGCGGCCCGCTGACCAGCCTCGTGCGCATGACCGAGCAGTGCACCGTCACCTGCGCCAGCAACGGCAATATCCCGAACCTGACCTACCGCTCCGGACTCTTCCGACACAGCTTTCAAGGGGTGTTGAGCTGGCGCGGCGCCGCCTCCTACGTGACCGGCCGGCAGAGCCTGAAGGTGGGCTATCAGGCCGAACATCAGATCTCCGACGGGTTCTCCTATACGAACACACAGTTCCTGGACTTCCGTGTCAACAACGGCGTGCCGAACCAGCTGACCCAGAACATCAACGCCTTCGAGCAGAAATCCCGCGTGCGCTTCGATGCGTTCTATGCGCAGGAACAGTGGACGCTCGGCCGCGTGACCGTCCTGGGCGCGCTTCGGTTCGACTATGCCCGAAGCTACTTTCCTGAGCAGACGGTCCCCGCGCAGCGGTTCCTGCCAACCTCCATCAGCTATCCACGGACCGACGGCGTCACCGGCTACAAGGACCTGATGCCGCGCGGGGGAGTGGCCTGGGACGTGTTCGGGACCGGGAGAACGTCGATCAAGATCAACGCCGGCAAGTACGTGCAGAACGCCAACAGCGGTCTGTCCTATACCGCCTCGAACCCGTCGGGACGACTCACCACTACCGCGACACGGACGTGGACCGACAACGGCAATTTCACGCCCGACTGCGATCTGCTGAACCCGGTGGCGCAGAACAACCTGGCTTCCGGCGGCGATTTGTGCGCGCAGATCAGCGACGTGAACTTTGGCAGGGACAGGTTCACCACCACACTGGACCCCAAGCTCCTGAACGGCTGGTCGACGCGCCCGGGGGACTGGCAATACGGCGTGTCGGTCCAGCAGCAGGTGTTGCCGCGAGTCTCGATCGAGGTCGGCTACAACCGGCGCTGGCTCACCAACTTCGTGGTGACCGATAATCGGTTGCAGGCAGTGACCGACCACGCGACCTTCAGCGTCACGGCGCCGATCGACGCCCGCCTGCCCGCCGAGGCGTCGGGCCGCGTCCTCCCGGGGCTGTACAACGTCAACCAGAACGTGGCGTCGCTGGTCGATCAACTCCAGACGCTGGCCGGGGATTACGGCACCTACTCGCAGGACAGCCACGGCATCCTGTTCAACATCAGCGCTCGCCCCCGTAGCGGTCTGGTCTTCCAGGGCGGCGTGAACACGAACGACACACGCACCGACTATTGCGAGGTGCGGGGGGAGCTGCCCGAGCAGAACGTGGCCCCGATATCGCCGACCAACCCATGGTGCGACACGACGACCGGCTGGGTGACTCGCATAACCGGCCTCGGGTCATACACGGTTCCGAAGGTCGCCGTGCTGGTGTCGGGCACGTTCCGCAGCGACCAGGGAGCGCCGCTGGCGGCCAACATGGCGTTCGCCGCGAACCAGACGACGCTGGGCCGCCCGTTCGCCAACAATGCGCCCAACGTCACCGTGAACCTGGTCGAACCGGGCACGTTGTACGGCGATCGCATCAACGAGATCGACCTGCGTATCGCCAAGATCCTGACGTTCGGCCGTACGCGGACCAACGTCGGCTTCGATGTCTACAACCTCACGAACGTGGCGCCGGCGCTCAGCTACAACCAGGCGTACAGCCCGACGAGCACTACGTGGCTGACGCCGACCGGCGTGCTGCAGCCGCGGTTCTGGAAGTTCAGCGTGCAGGTCGATTTCTAGGGCCCTTCGGCCCTCTGAATTCGACCTGGCGCTAGGTCACTTGCCGTCCCTGACACTCGACCGGTATGAGTCGAGTGTCGGGACGACAAGAGTGCAGCGTGCAGATCGACTTCTGACGTTTCGCCACCGAGCGCAGCCGGTTCCATCCGATACATCCGAAGTTTCAAGAGTCCGCCGCCGCTGCCCATCGACAGGATTCCGGTCATCGTCGCGATTCTCGCGGCGGCGCAGAAACCGTACAAGCCCTAACGAATGTCGTGTCGAGAGGAGCGTCCATGGTGCTCATCCCCGGTGGTAAGACAACCGTCCTTGTTTGTTGTGGTCTGGTCGTTGCACTCGCGGTTCTCGCGGCCGCGCAGCAGCCGCCGGCGCGCGGAGCCGCGTCGGCAGTCTCGGTCGAGCGCGGCAAGTACCTCGTCACGGTGCAGGACTGCAACGGGTGCCACACGCCTTTCAAGAACGGCGAGCCCGACATGACCCTGATGCTGTCCGGGCATCCTCAAAGCGTGCGGGTGACCAGCCGACCGGCACTGCCCGCCGGGTTCAGCACCGCCATCAACGACACCAACACGGCATGGGCCGGGCCCTGGGGCGTTTCGTTCACCACAAACCTCACGCCCGATCCCGAGACCGGTATCGGCAGGTGGAACGAGAAGACCTTCATGAACGCGATTCGTTTGGGGAAGAAGATCGGCGTCGGACGCGCACTGCTGCCGCCGATGCCGTGGAAGATGTATGCGAACCTGACCGACGACGATCTCAGATCGGTGTTCGCATACCTGAAGACGATTCCTGCCGATCGCGAATCGGGTGCCGAATCCGCATACCGCCCGGAGCCAAATAGGTTCCGAGGTCGCGCGGTCGGCCGCTCCGGTATCCGGGCGGTGGGCCACATCTGCGCCAGGAGAACAACCGGGATCTCCGCCCACATGGTCGGCAAGTGAGGCGTTGAGATGGAAGTGCGGTGTGAGAAGTTTCGAAGCTCGACCAGATCCTGGGACGAACTGATCGAAGAAGCCCGGGCTGTTCGCGACCTCGAAGGGGCGCGACCGGCTGATCAATATCTCGGTGGCGGCTGCCGGCGGGTCCGACGTGTTCGGCGTAGGATCGCAGGGGACGATCTTCGTCTGGTACTGGGAATAGCCGGCGACGTAGTGGACGGCGCGTGTGCGCCCGGTGGGAGGGGAGCCATGCGATCCTTCGCGTTGGTTGCAGTCGCGGCGATCGCTCGGTGCGGCGCTTTCCCTGCAGGCGGCGCAGTCGGCGGCGCCAGCCAAGGACGATCCGATCATCGGCATCTGGCAGCTGAACGTGGCCAAGTCCAACTACTATCCGGGGCCCGGGCCCACCAGTGAGACCCGCACCTACAAGCGCGGGCCCGAACGGCGTGGAGGGCACGATCGAGCGGCGGTTCGCCAACGGGAGATCCCAGCGCATCGAGTACGTGGCCGAATACGACCGCGAGTATCCCGTCAGCGGCACCGAGGAATACGACCACATCCTGCTGAAGCGCATCGACGAGCGCACGGCGCAAGCCGTGCTGTCGCATGCCGGCCGCGTCTACGGCGTCGCCCGGCGCGTCATCGCCCCGACGGGGGCCAGCATGACGATCACGCTGAACCGTGAAAGCAGCACGGGCCCGAACGTGTTGAACCGGGCGGTGTACGAGAGGGTGATCCCGTAGGCTTCCGGCTTCCGGCTTCCGGCTTCCGGCTTCCGGAAGAACGACTAACGACCAACTACTAACTACTAACGTGCGCATTGTCGTTGTCGGTGCCGGCGCCTTTGGCGGCTGGACCGCGCTGGCGCTCTGCCGCCGCGGCGTGCAGGTCACGCTGATCGACGCCTGGGGGCCGGGCATGTGCGCGCCAGCTCCGGCGGCGAGAGCCGCGTCATCCGCGCGGCCTATGGCTCGCGGTCGATCTACACGAAGATGACGCTGCGGGCGCTGGACCTGTGGCGGGCGCACGATCCCCGGCGGCGTCTGCTGCACGAAACCGGCGTGCTGTGGCTGTTCGGCGACGACGACGGCTTCGGCCACGCGTCGGCGCGCGTGCTGCGCGATCACGGCGCTCGCCTGGACGTGCTGCCGCTGGCGGAGGCGTCGCGCCGATTTCCCCAGGTCGCCTTCGACGGCGTTCGATCCGTGTTCTGGGAGCCGGACGCCGGGTATCTGTTAGCACGCCGCGCCTGCGAGGACGTCGTCGCGCATCTGAGGGAAGAAGGCGGCGAGTACCGGCACGCCGGCGCCGCAGCCGGCCGCTGGCCGTGGATGGCAGCGCTCTCGGTCGGCTGCCGCTCGAGGACGGGGCAGTCGCTCGAGGCCGATGCCTTCGTCCTCGCCTGCGGCCCGTGGCTGCCGTGGCTGTTTCCCGGACGTAGCCGGGGCGGCCGTCACCACCTCGCGCCAGGAGGTGCTGTACTTCGGCACGGCGCCAGGCGACGCGCGATTCACCGTGCGCGAGCTGCCGGTGTGGATGGACTTCGCGGCCGGCTCCCGCGCCGGGCAGGTGTACGGCGTTCCGGCGTCCGACAGCTCCGGCTTCAAGGTGGCGGACGACACGCCGGGGCCGCCGATCGATCCCGGCAGCGGCGAACGCATCGTCAGTCCCGAGGGCGTGGCGAAGGCGCGGGCGTTCCTGTCGCGGCGGTTCCCCGGCGCTGGCCGATGCGCCGCTCGTCGCCGCGGAGGTGTGTCAGTACGAGAACACGCCCGACGCCCACTTCATCGTCGATCGCCATCCGCGGGCGACCAACGTCTGGATCCTGGGCGGCGGCTCCGGCCACGGCTTCAAGATGGGGCCCGCCGTTGGCGAGATGATGGCGTCGGTTCTCCTCGACGACGAGCCGCCGGATCCGCAGTTCAGCCTGTCGCGCTTCGCGACGCCACCGGCTGGAGGCTGGCAGGAGAGGTGGTCGTAGCATGTCGGCGTCGTGCTGTTCGAATAGGTCCAGCCAGCTGATTCGTCCAGCGAAGAGTGGCCCTGACCGTTGGAGCACACGCCACTGCGTAATTTTTCGTAATGCGAAATTCATTTCGTTGACATAGCAGTCGGGGGCGGTATATCTCCACCGGTTCAACTGTCAGAGCTGGCGAGGCACGGGTCAGACGCGCCCGCCTCGCCAGGGCAGCGTCTGTTCGCCCGACTTTGCCGGGCGTAGACATCGCGAAGAGGCGATGTCTAACGAGCGAAAGGTGAGGACACCTGTATGGAGAAGTGCGCGATGACCCCACCGCGGCGTCTCAGTCTGTTCCTGGCGCTCGCCGCGCTGCTGGTGCCCCTGGCCGGTAACGCCCAGGTGCTGGGTTCCATTGCCGGCTCGGTTCGGGATGCGTCCGGTGCCGTGCTGCCGGGCGTGACCGTCGAGGCCGCCAGCCCGGCGCTCATCGAAAAAGTCCGCTCGGCCGTGACCGACGGTTCGGGCCAGTACACGATCGTCAACCTGCCGCCCGGCACCTATTCCGTCAGCTTCACGCTGCCCGGTTTCAGCACCGTCAAGCGCGAGGCGCTCCAGGTGTCGGTGAACTTCACGTCGAACGTCGACGCCGAGATGCGCGTCGGCGCGGTGGAGGAGACCATCACCGTCACCGGCGAGAGTCCCGATCGTCGACCTGCAGTCTTCCGCGACCACGCGGCAGGTAACGGACCAGGCGTTCAAGGAGCTGCCATCGGGCGGCTCGTGGGTCCAGCTGGCGGCGCTGATGCCCGCGGTGCAGGGCCAGCAACGTGGACGTGGGCGGCGTCCTGGGCGACCAGACGGGTGCCGCGGTTTCGGCGAACGGCAGCCGCTCGGCCGACGGCGTCTCGATGATCGACGGCCTGCGGATCGGCAACATGTACATCAGCTCCAACCTGACCAACATGAGCCTGTCGCCGCTCCTCTTCGACCAGGTGGACGTGCAGTTGTCCGGGCAGCAGGCCGAGACGGGCACGAACGGCGTGATCATGAACGCCATCCCGAAGGCCGGCGGCAACCGCTTCAGCGGCTCGGCGCTCGCCAACGGCTCGGGGCCCAGCCTGCAGGGCGACAACATCACATCGCGGCTGACCGACCGCGGCCTGGCCGGCGCGTCTATCCACGCTCAAGAAGCTCTACGACATCAACGGCGCGATCGGCGGGCCGATCAAGCAGGACAAGGTGTGGTTCTACGCCACGTCGCGGTACTTCACCAACGAGTTCTTCCTCGCCGGCCGCTTCTTCCCGGTGGACCCGACGGCGGTGCAGCGGCAGAACGACACGTCGCAGCAGGCCTACGCCGGCACCTACACCTACGACAACAACGGGCGCGTCACCTGGGGCATCAACGAGAAGCAGAAGATCTCCGGGTGGTATGCCTACCAGTACAAGGTCGATCCCTGGTGGCAGCTGCAGAACGCCAACCGGTCGCCGGAATTCGTCGCGCATCACCACCTGGAACACGCAGCTCTCCACCACGAAGTGGACCTACACGGCCACCAACCGGCTGCTGTTCGAGGCGGGCATCGCGGCCGGCGCCAGTCCTGACACCATCCTGCTCAATCAGGACACGGTGGCCACCTGCCCGTCGCAGGGTAGCCTGGCGCCGCGCTGCATCGCCATCGTGAACCAGACGGCCGGCTACACCTACCGCGCGCCGACGAACTTCGACTTCGACGACCGGCTGCCCAGCCAGTCCTTCAACGTGTCCAGCAGCTACGTCACCGGCTCGCACAGCGTGAAGGTCGGGTTCGAGGGGCAGCGGGGACATTTCTGGCGCGGCGACAACAACGACTCGACCGGGGGCATCTGGTACACGGTCGAACCAGTTGGCCGATGGGACGCTCGTGCCGGCGTTCGTCAACCTCAACGCCCCGGCCACCGGGTGGCAGGACAACCTGGACTCCAACCTCGGCATCTTCGCCCAGGACCGTTGGACGCTCGATCGTCTGACCCTGAGCGGCGGCGTGCGCTTCGACTACCTGCACACCTCCACCGAGCCCTTCACGCTGGGTCCGCACCGCTGGCTGCCGAATCGAAACGTGTTCTTCGACGAGGTGGAGAACGTGCCGAACTGGAAGGACGTCAACCCGCGCGCGTCGGTGGCCTATGACCTGTTCGGAAACGGCAAGACCGCTCTCAAGGCCAGCGCCAGCCGGGGCGTGGAGCAGCAGTCGATCGGCGTCGCGCGACTGAACAACCCGGCGAACACGGTCGCCACCACCACCCAGCGTGCGTGGGCCGACGCCAACAACAACTTCACTCCTGACTGCGACCTGGTGAACCCGGCTGCGAACGGCGAGTGCGGAGCCTTCCTGAACCCGAACTTCGGCATTGCCGTGCCGGCGCTTCGCTACGACAGCTCCATCATGGAAGGGTGGGGCGTGCGGCCGTGGAACTGGGAATTCTCGACCGGCATCCAGCAGCAGCTGCTGCCCCGGGTGTCCATGTCCGTGGCGTACTTCCGGCGCATCAACGGCAACTTCTGGGTCACCGACAACGAGGCGCTGGCACGCACGGACTTCACGCAGTACTCGGCGACGATCCCCTCCGATCCTCGACTGCCAGACGGGGGAGGCGGAACCGTGACGGGTCTCTTCGATCCGAACATCAACCCCGCCGCCCGCAACGTCGTGAAGAACGCGGACGTCTTCGGCAAGCAGCAGCAGCAGTACAACGGGCTCGATGTCACGGTTGATGCACGGCTGCAGAGCGGGCTCTACCTGCAGGGCGGTGTCAACACGGGCAAGATCATGACCGACAACTGCGACGTCGTGGACGACGCGCCCGAGTCGCTCGCCACGGGCGGTCCCAACACGCTGCAGTCGATCGACTTCTGCCACGTCGATACGCCCTATCTGACGCAGTACAAGGCGCTGGCCGCCTACACGCTGCCGTGGTGGGGAATCCGGCTCAGCGGGACGCTGCAGAGCCTGCCCTTCAACACTCCGACCCAGATGGGGCTCACCGCCACCAACGTCTACAACAACGCCAACCGGCAGACGTCAACCACGCTCGGCCGGCCGTTCACGCTGGGGCAGCAGACCGTGAACATGATCTATCCGGGCTCGTTCTACGGCGACCGGCTGAACCAGATCGACTTTCGGTTCACGAAGATCGTGAACGTCGGCCGGGGGCGCATCGACTTCAACGTGGACTTCTACAATGCGTTCAACTCCGACGCCATCCTCTTGGAAAACCAGGCGTACGGCCCGGCGTACCGCCGGCCGCTGACCGTCATCCAGCCCCGGTTCGTGAAGTTCATGGCTCGTTGGGACTTCTAGACAGTCCCTGTTCCTCTGGCGCGCTTCGCGCCCCTAGTCCCCCTCGGTCGGGCTTGCTTGACAGGCCGCCGAGGGGGGTCGTACAACGGGAAGGTTTCGCTTCGGTTACGCCGACGCCTCCGGGATGACGCCCCCTTGAAAAGGGGCCGGCAGGGCGGCGACTGTTCGGAGGTTCGATGCGTTCAGCATTACGTCTGTGTGTGATGGTTTCGTGCTCTGGTCGTCGCCAGTTCGCCAGCGTGGGCGCAGGCGACGATCGCGGGTCTGGTGAGGGACGCGTCCGGGGCGGTGCTGCCCGGCGTCACGGTGGAAGCGTCGAGCCCGGCGCTGATCGAGAAGGTTCGCACCGCGCTCACCGATGGTGCCGGCCGCTACAGGATCGAGAACCTGTTCCCCGGGGACTACACCGTGACGTTCACGCTCCCCGGCTTTGCCACGGTGAGGCGTGAGGGCCTGATGGTCAGCGGGTCCGCGGTCATCGCCGTGGACGCGAGCATGAAGGTCGGCGGCGTACAGGAGACGGTCACCGTCACGCGGCGAGACGCCGGTCGTCGACGTTCAGAGCTCCAGGCGCGAGATCACGATCGACAACGAGACCATGCGGAACCTTCCCGGTCCCCGCAGCTACAGCTACCTGGTCGGGGCGGTTCCGGGTGTGTTGACCAACGGCAACAACGTCACCACCGGGCCGGTGTTCCTGATCTTCCCGATCCACGGCGGCCGCGGCGTCGAATCGCGGCTCACCGTCGACGGCCTGAACATCAGCAACCCGCCCGGCGGCAACCAGCCGCCGAACTTCACCGCCGACATCGCCAACTCGCAGGAAGTGTCGATGATCACGTCGGGTGGTCTCGGCGAGATGGAGACCGCCGGCCTGACGATGAACATCGTCCCGAGGCAGGGCGGCAACCGGTTCACGGGCCTCGGCTTTGTCTCCGGCTTCTCGGAGGGGATGCAGGCGGACAACTTCACCGCCGAGCTGCAGGGCGCGCGGCGCCACCCAGCCGACTCCGGTCACCCGGGTCTACGACGTCAACGTCGGCGTCGGCGGGCCGATTGTCCAGGACAGGCTCTGGTACTACTTCAGCACCCGCGTCCAGGGATCGCGGCAGAACACGCAGAACGTCTACTACAACAAGAACGCCGGCAACGCGAGCGCCTGGGCCTACGATCCGGATCTGAGCCAAGCCGGCGCTACTCGGATCGCACCTGGGAGAACTACACGCCGCGCATCACCTGGCAGGTGTCGCAGCGCAACAAGATCACCGGCTCGTGGGACGAACAGCCGGTCTGCCGCAGCTGCACCGGCACGACCTCGCTGACCGGCACGCCGAACTTCTTCTTCCCGACCTCGCCGGAAGCGGACGGCCACGGCGAGTTCAGCCCGCAGCGCGTGCAGACGTGCGCTGGACGTCGCCGGTGACCAACCGTCTCCTGCTCGAAGCCGGGTACGGCACCACCTACTACGAGTGGGGCGGCAAGGAGCTCGACCCGAACCCGACCGCGGACCTGGTGCAGGCGGTCAACCTCACCCAGACGGTCGCACCTGGCGTCGTTTCGAGCATGCGTTACCGGTCGCAGTTCTGGTTGAACAACCGGACGAGCGGCTCCAGCTGGTTCGGCACCGCCGCCTACGTCACCGGTTCGCACAGCATGAAGTTCGGCTACCAGGGCAATCACTGGGTCGACGATCGCGAGATGCACGTCAACAACCAGAGCCTCGGCTACGTCGGGATCTCGCTCCCTGGGGTGCCGTTCTTCCCGATCTCGATTTCGCAGTACGTCAACCCCTACAACGTCAACGCGCGCGCGATGCAAGCGTCGCTCTTCGCGCAGGATCAGTGGACGCTCGGCCGGCTGACGCTGCAGGGCGCGCTGCGCTGGGACCATCCCTGGAGCTGGTTCCCCGAGACGGTCGAGCCGGCGAACCAGTTCTTCCCCGGCGCCACCTTCGCGAAGACCGACGGCGTGACCGGCTACAACGACATCACGCCACGCATGGGTGCCGCCTACGACCTGTTCGGCAACGGCAAGACGGCGCTGAAGGTCAACCTTGGCAAGTACCTGCAGGGCGCAAGCGTCAGCAACCTGGCGTACGGCGCGAACCCGGCGCTGCGGATACCGTTCGGGACCGGGCTTTCGACCACGGGCGTCTGTTCGTTCGGCGCGCTTGGCTTCGCCAACCCGTGCGTCTCGCGAAACTGGACCGATCGCGAACGGCGACATCACCCCGGACTGCGTGCTGACCAACCCGCACGCGAACGGCGAGTGCGGCCAGATCGACAACCTGCAGTTCGGCAGCAACCAGCTGGTGGGTGCGCGGTTCGACGACGGGCTGTTGAGCGGATGGGGCGTGCGTCCCGCCGACTGGTCGTTCGGTGCGTCGATACAGCAGCAGATTTTTCCGCGCGCGTCGGTGGAGGTCGGCTATTACCGCCGGACGTTCACGCAGTTCTTCACCGGCGGCACGGTGCACGGACAATCTGGCGGTGGCGCCGAGCGACCTTGCCACCTATACGCTGACGGCTCCCGGCGACGCGCGCCTGCCAGATGGTGGCGGCTACCCGGTCGGCCCGCTCTACAACCAGAACCCGAACGTGTTCGGCCAGTCGAACCTGTTGATCAAGTCGACCAAGGACGTGGGCGACGACACGCGCATGTTCAACGGCGTGGACGTCAACGTCAACGTGCGCGGCGCCGGCGGCTTCACGTTCACCGGCGGCACCAGCACGGGCAAGGTCGTCAACGACTGGTGCGAGATTCGCGCGGCGGTGCCGGAGACGCTACATGCTCAACCCGTACTGCCATACCGAGTCGCCGTGGCAGACGTCGTTCCGGTCCCTGGCTTCGTATCATGATCCCGAAGATCGACACCCTGGTCAGCGCGGCGTACCAGCGACAAGTTCAATGTCGGCACCGACCAGCTCGGTCTCGCTGCAGGCCACCTACACGATGACGGCGGCGGACCAGGCGGCTGCGGCGGCGCAGATTGGCCGTCCGCTGACGACGGCAGGTGCACTCAAGGTCAACCTGCTCGCACCGGGCAACGAGTATGGGGACCGCATTCGCCAGCTGGACTTCGCTGCCAAGAAGATCATTCCGCTTCGGCAGTCAGCGGGTGACGCTCGGCATGGACCTCTACAACGTGCTGAACAACAACGTGACGCTGGCGTTCAACCAGACGTTCGTGCCAAACACGGCCGGGGTGGCAGTCGCCGACCACGTACATGAACCCGCGCGTGATCCGGCTGAACGCCGAGTACGCCTGGTAGGGTAGGGCAGCGGCCCTTCGAACACAGACGCCCGGGGTTTGGTGACGCCGAATCCCGGGCGTTGTCTCTTTGCGGTGGTGGAGGAAGACGTGAAGCGCAGGTTGATCCGCAGCGTCGTGATGGCCCTGGTCCTGGCCGCGCCCGCACCGGCCGCCTGGGCGCAGATTGACTTTTCCGGCGAGTGGACCGTCGTCCGGTCGATGGACAACACCGAGAACCCGTGGGTCGGCGACTGGGTGGGCCTGCCGCTCAACCCCGACGGCATCGCGCGCGCCGAGAGCTGGGACGCGTCGATCCTCAGCCTGCCCGAGTATCAGTGCCGCCCGCACGGCTGGGCCTACATCTACCGCGGCCCGACGCAGCTGCGCATCACCAAGGAAGTGGATCCGTTCACGCGCGAGGTGGTGGCCTACCAGCCCGAGTGGCATCAGTCCACCAACATGCCGGTCTACCTGGACGGCCGCGAGCGGCCGCCGGCCGAAGCCAACCACACCTGGGGCGGGTTTTCGCTCGCCACGTGGGAAGGCGACATGCTGAAGATCAAGACCACGCACCTGAAGGAGGACTACATCCGCCGCAACGGCGCGATGGCGAGCGATCAGGTGACGGTCACGACCTACTGGATCCGGCGCGGCGACATCCTGACCTGGATCAACATCATCCGCGATCCGATCTACCTGGCGGAGCCCCTGATCCGCAGCTCCGAGTACCGGCTGACGGTGAACGCCCAGGTGCCGGCGCACCCCTGCACCTCCGTCTTCGAAGGCTTGGAAAAGGGTCAGGTGCCGCACTACCTGCCGAGCGAGAACCCGTTCCTGAAGAACCTGCGCGACCGCTACGGCCTGGCGGTGAACCAGCCCACCGCCGGGCCCGGCGACGATGTATCCCGAGTACCTGAAGACGCTGCGGCCAAGCGAGTGGAGCGCCGGCGACAAGCGCGGCGTGACCGCGGTGCCCGCGCGGGGAGGCGACCGGTGAAGGCTCGATTCGCATGGTTGTGTGCGGCGGCGGTCGCGGCCGCCGGCGTGCTGCACGACGGCGCCGGCCGGGTGAGCGTCCACGCCCAGGGCGCTGCCGGCGGCAGCGAGATCCGCGTGCTGCCGCTGCGCGGCAACGTCTACGTGCTGACCGGCGCCGGCGCCAACGTCGTCGCCTCCGTGGGCAAGGACGGCGTGATGCTGGTAGACACCGGCGCGCCGGCGATGGCGGACAAGATGCTGGCCGCGGTGCAGGAACTGTCGCGGCGGGTCACGGCCGCGCCGATGGCGGCCAGGAGCTGTGTCGGCGTGTCGCAGGGCTGCGGCTGGTGGAGCAGTTCCGAGTTCCTGCCGACGACGGCCGGTCCCCGGGCGCCGCGTCCGCTCGCCGGCATCATCTACACCAGCGACGACCCGGATCACATCGGCGGCAACGCCAAGATCGCCGCCGCTGGACGCACCTACGGCGTCCGCAACATCGACGGCACGCTGCCCGGCGCCTGGGTGCTGGCGCACGAGAACATCACGCTGCGTGAAGCGAAGCCCGGGGCGGAGCCGCTGCTGCCCAACGAGACCTACGGCAGCGCCGAAAAGAAGCTCAACTTCTTCAACGGCGAAGCCGTGGTCGTGACCCACATGCCGGCGGCGCACACCGACGCCGACAGCGTGGTCTACTTCCGCGGCTCCGAGGTGCTGGCCGCCGGCGACGTGCTGGACATGACCAAGTACCCGGTGATCGACGTCGCGCGCGGCGGCACCATCCAGGGCGAGGTCAACGCGCTCAACTGGCTGCTGGACGTGGCGGTGGTCGAGCACATGATGGAGGGCGGCACGCTGGTCGTCCCCGGACACGGCCGCATGACCGACTCGGCCGACGTCGCCTACTACCGCGACATGGTCACCATCATGCGCGACCGCGTCGCGGCGATGGTCAAGAAGGGCATGACGCTGGAGCAGATCACGGCCGCGCGCCCGAGCCGCGACTACGACGGGCGATTCGGCAAGAACCCGGCGTGGACGCCCAACCAGTTCGTCGAGGCGATCTTCCGCACGCTCGATCGCTCCGTTACACCGAAGAAGTAGGGTCTCCGATGGCGCGCCGACTCCTCATCTGTGCTGGCCTGGCGCTCGTTGCCGGCAGCGGAATGCTGTTCGCGCAGGCCGGTCAGGGTGGCGCCGCGGGCCGCGGCGGCCGCGGCGGGCCTCCGCCGGTGCCGCGCGCGCAGGCGCCGTATGACATCACCGGCTACTGGGTGGCGCTCGTCACCGACGACTGGCGCTACCGCATGCTGACGCCGCCCAAGGGCAACGCCGATTACGTCCCGGTGACCCCCGAGGCGCGCAAGGTGATGGACGCCTGGGACCCGGCCAAGGACGAAGCGGCGGGCGAGGCGTGCAAGGGCTACGGCGCCGGCGGCGTGATGCGCCTGCCCGGGCGGCTGCACATCACCTGGGTGAACGACACCACGCTGCAGGTGGAGACCTCGGCGGGCACGCAGACGCGCACGTTCACGTTCGCGCCGCCGCCCGCTCCCGGCGCGTCGGCGCCTGCCCCCGCCACGCCGTCGTGGCAGGGCACGTCCCTGGCGCGCTGGACGTTCCCGATTTCGCGCGGCGGCCGCGGGCCGGCGCCGACGGCGCAGCTCACCGTGACGACCACTGGCCTGCGCCCGGGCTATGTCCGCAAGAACGGCATTCCCTACGGCGCCAACGCCGTGATCACCGAGAACTTCATCCGCCTCGCCGACGAGGGCGACGAGTTCCTGGTCGTGACCACCACCGTGGACGATCCGCTCTACTTCAACCCGCCCTACATCAAGACCTACGAGTTCAAGCGGGAGCGCGACGGGTCGGCGTGGAACCCGACGCCCTGTTCAGCGAAGTAGGCAGCCACCGCCGATGCGCACCGCGCGCGCGCTGCTCGTTGTCCTCGCCGCCGCTGCGGCGGAAAGCTGGATCTGGCAGCCCGTCGAGGCCGGAGGACAGGGAAGCACCGTCCAGGTCCCCATCTACGAGTACGACCCGACCTTCCCGAAGCCGATGTCCGAGACCTGGGCCATCGGCCCGATCGGCGGGATGGCCGTCGATCGACGGGATCACCTCTACGTCGCGCAGCGCCCCGGCGGGCTGGTGAACACCGAGCGCTTCGGCGGCGCCGACGACACGCCGCCGAAGGCCACCTGCTGCGTTCCCGCGCCGCCGGTGCTGGAGTTCGATCCCGCCGGCGTGCTGGTGCGATCGTGGGGCGGGCCCGGGCCGGGCTACGACTGGCCGCAGTCCGAGCATGGCATCTTCGTCGATCACAAGGACAACGTGTGGCTGGCCGGCAACGGCGCCAAGGACGGCATGCTGCTGAAGTTCACCCGGGAAGGGAAGTTCCTGCAGCAGTTCGGCAAGCCCGGCGCGAGCAAGGGCAGCGCCGACACCAGCAACCTGCGCGGCCCGGCGAACCTGACGGTGGACGAGACGACCAACGAGGTGTTCGTCGCCGACGGCTACGGCAACAAGCGCGTGATCGTGCTCGACGGCGACACGCTGGGGTTCAAGCGGCTGTGGGGCGCCTACGGCAACCGTCCCGACGATGCCGACCTCGGGCCCTTTGATCCCGATGCGCCGCCGGCGCGGCAGTTCCGGCTGCCGCACAACATCGCGATCTCGCGCGACGGCTTCGTCTACGTGGCCGACCGGCCGAACAACCGGATCCAGGTCTTCCGCAAGGACGGCACCTACGTGAAGGAGGCGTTCGTCGCCAGGCGGACGCTGCTGGTCGGTGCCGCCTCCGGCTTCGCGCTGTCACGGGATCCGCAGCAGCGGTTCCTGTTCATGATCGACGGCGCCAACCACCACGTGTGGATCCTCGAGCGCGAGAGCCTTCGAATCCTGGCCCGCTTCGGCCAGCAGGGCTTGTGGGGCGGCTACCTCAACGTGCCCGCATGCGATTGCGGTGGACAGCCGCAACAACATCTACGTCGGCGAGAACTTCGACGCCCGGCGGTTCCAGCGCTTCCTGTATCGCGGGCTCGGCTCACCCAAGCCCGGAATGCTGCCGCCGACGACGATCGTCCAGTAGTCGAAAGGAGCTGTCATGCCACTCAGGACTCTCATGTCTGCGCTGGGTGTTTGCGCGGCCTTCCTTCTGGCGACGTCGGACGCCGGCACCGGCGCGCGCGTCCAGGCCCAATCAGGCGCTCGACGCGCGACGGCGGGAAACCCCATCACTGGGGAAGGGCTGCCGAACCCCACCCCCGTGGTCACCCGCAACTGGGGCCAACTGCCCGCCGGTCGGACGTGGGGCACGAGCGCAGGCATCGAGATCGATCCCATCGACGGCCACATCTGGGCCTACGAACGCTGCAGCGCCGGCACGGCCGGCGGCGGTCCCGTCGATTGCGACAACACCCCGGTCGATCCCATCTTCAAGTTCGACCGCCGGACCGGCGCGGTGCTCGCGAATTTCGGCAAGGGCATCATGGTGACGCCGCACGGCATCCACGTGGACCGTCAGGGCAACGTGTGGATCGCCGATTTCGCCGGCAACAAGGAGGGCACGAAGGGTCACCAGGTGCACAAGTTCAGCCCGAAGGGCGAGAAGCTGATGAGCCTGGGCATCGCCGGGAAGCCCGGCAACGCCGACGGACAGTTCAACCAGCCGAACGACGTCGCGGTCGGGCCCGACGGCAGCATCTATGTCTCCGACGGCCACGACGCCCAGGGCATGACCACCGCCGCCGCCGTGGCCGAGGGCCTCAAACGCGGCGCCACGTCGCGCATCAGCAAGTTCTCGCCCGACGGCAAGTTCCTCAAGTCGTGGGGCGGCATCGGCGTGCGCCACGGCGAGTTCCGCACGCCCCACGCGCTGGCGTTCGACGGCAGGAGCCGGCTGTGGGTGGCCGACCGCGGTAACCACCGCCTCGAGATCTTCGACCAGGACGGCAAGTACCTGGAGTCGCGCTACATGTACGGCCGCATCAGCGGCTTCCACATCAAGGGCGACACGGTCTACGCCATCGACTCCGAGTCGGGTCCGTACAACCATCCTGGCTGGCGCGACGGCGTGCGCATCGGCCCGCTCGACGAGGACCGCATCACCGGCTTCGTCCCGCCGTTCGAGCGGGAGGATCGCGTGTACCAGGGCACGGCCGGTGAAGGCGTGGCGGTGGACGCCGACGGCAACATCTACGCGGCCGAGGGTCCGAACTCGCTGAGGCAGGCGGGCGGCGCCTTCACCAAGTACTCCGTGAAGTAGCCGGGTGCGGCCGAAGTCAAGCCCTGAAGACTCGCGCGAGCGGCAGTTCGAGTCCTGATAACAGCGTCGTTGTCAGCACGTCGCCGGCCTCTGCGCTCAGCTCCACCGGCCGGGCAAAGGTCTCGCCCTCACGTTGATAGACGCGCACGACGTCGAGCTCCGGGTCCACGACCCGGTACTCGGACACACCCGCGCGCTCGTAAAGGCGTCGCTTGATCGTCTCGTCGCGCTTGCGTGTGCCCGGGGAGCCGATCTCGATGACCAACTCGGGTGTACCCTGCACGTTGGCGGCCGTCAGGACGGTCGCGGCCCTCTCGTTCGACATGTAGAGCAGGTCGGGTTCGACGACGTCGAACCGGGAGAACACCACGTCGAAGGGCGCGTAGAACAGCTGCCCGATAGGGCGCTCTTCCAGCCACGCGCCAATCAGCAGGTGGATGTTGCCCGGAAACCCTCTGATGCTTGCGATTGGGCGACGGCGTCACGTAGTGCTCTCCGTCGATCAACTCGTGCCGCTGCCCGTCGTCGGGGAACTGCACGAAGTCGTCGTAGGTGAGCTTCACGCCGGGGAAAGCATGCGGCTTGTCGTCGATCCCGGGCACGAGCTCCATTCTACGCTCCGCGCGTGCGCAGCCGGTTCGTCGCCGGCGCATCCGCCGCCGCCGCGGTGCGCCGACGCGGCGCTCATCTCACCGTCGATGGTTCGCGCGGCGCGTTCGGCCGACAGGACGTCGATGCGGCAACCGTGCGACCCGGCACTCTTCTACGCCGGTCACGTCGAGAACTCGCCGTACTCGGCAACTGGCCGCTGCCTGCGTCCACCGTGCCGCGCACCGCCACCACCGCGGCCGTGACGTTGCGACGCCCGCGCCTCCTCTTACTATTCCTTACCATGCGGTTCCTGGCGATCGTCCTGCTCACGGCTACTGCGTCGGCGCAGGCGCCCGGCTTTGGCGTCACGTCGACGAAGAGCGCGAATGCGCCCGCGGTCACGGGCCTCTACAACTGGATTCATTCGACGGCGGACGCGGACCGCGGCGTGGCGTTCTATCGTGACGTCTTCGGGCTCGACCTCGTGAATTCGCCCTTCGGTCCGCTGGTGCCAGCGGCGACGGCAACGCCGCTGCGTCCACGGGCGCAAGGCGCATCGGACCCGCTGATCTGGGATCTGACAGGCACCCGTGGCTCGACCTTCCGCAATGCGTTCATGAAACTCTCTGGCGCGGAGTTCGGGCACGAGCTTTCGGAGTTCACGGGCATCGAGCAGAAGCAGGTGCGGGCGAACGCCTGGGATCCGGGCGCAACGATGTCGATCTTCTACGTCCGTGACATCGACCGTGTGCTGGCCGGCCTCAAGAGCGCCGGCGCCGAGATCGTGACGCGAGGTGGTGCCCCGGTCAGGGTAGGGCAGGCGCGCGCGGTGGTGGCACGGGATCCGGACGGGCACCTGCTCGAAGTGATCGAGTCGGCCACGTCTGGAGCGGCGATTGGCCTGACGGTCGCGGATCTCGAGGCCACACGGCGTTTCTATGAGGGCTTGCTCGGTTTCACGATCGAAACGCCGGCACGCTTCGAGAGCGATGCACGCGGTCTGCTCGGGATGGAGACGGGCGAATATCGCGTGAGTGCTGCGCTGGTTCCGGGCACGTCGATTCGGCTGGAGTTCTACGAGTTCAAGGGCGTGCCGGTGACGCCGGCGCGCTGGCGTTTCCAGGACCCCGGCTCACCACAGTTTCAATTTCGTGTCCGCGACCTGGATGCACTGCTCGACAGGAGCAGACGCGCCAACGTGTCATTCGTGAGCGCGGGCCAGAGGCCCATTCAGCGCCCCTTCGGCAGGTTCGTGTTCGTCACCGACCCGGACGGTGTGTTCGTCGAGTACGTTCATCCGAACCCGTAGGGGAGCCGGCCTGCCAGAAAGCCGCCCATGAAGACACCGACCGCCCTCGTGCTCGCGGCCGTCGCACTAGTGTGTGGCGGGCTCGAGCGCTCAGGGCGCCCTCACGCTCAGGGTGCGGCCTGGACCGCCGACCTCGCCATCGCGCGGCGCGTGGCCGGGCTCGTTCCCGGACGAAAGCCCCTGCGAGTGAATGTCCTGAAGTTCGCCGAGAGCCGGCGCACCAGGAACTTCTCCGTGAAGGGCGCCCCCGCCCAGCCGAGCGTCCAGGCACGGACGGCGTTTCAGATCGTGTATGCCGACGGCACCGTGATGGTGGACGCCGGCATGGACCAGCAGGTCCACCGGTTCTTCGGACGTGGCGTCGAAGAGCCGTACGACGCATCCGCGGCCCGCGACGTCGCCGCGGCCGTGGACAAGGCTCGCCTGATCGTCGTCACCCACGAGCATGGTGACCACGTGGCCGGCGTCATCAGATCGCCTCGAACGGCTGAACTGGCAGCCAAGACCATCCTGACGCGGGCGCAGATCGAGACTCTGACCACGGCACCGCAGATGCCGGAGATTCGTCTCACGGCCGACGCCGCGCGCCGCTACGTCGTCGTCGACTACGACGGCTACTACCCGGTGAGCCCCGGCATGGCGTTCATCAAGGCGGCCGGCCACACGCCCGGGTCGCAGATGGTGCTGATCGCGCTGGAGTCCGGCCGTGAGATCCTGCTTGTCGGCGACGTCACCTGGCATATGGACGGCGTGAGGCTCGTGGCGGGCAAGGATGCACCGTGGGTGACCGAGGATCAGCCGGCTGTGCTCGACCAGCTCCGCTGGCTCAACGGGCTGACGCGCACCGACCCGGATCTGGTCGTCGTGGCGAGCCACGACGACGAGGAGCAGCGGGACCTGGTGGCTCGCGGCGTGCTTGGCGGTCGATTCGAGTAGACGTGGATGTTCTGGAGGTAGGCATGGCGAAACGGGCTCTGTTACCGGCGCTCCTGATGGTTCTGGCGGCGTCG
Organism: uncultured Acidobacteriota bacterium; assembly: GCA_963713655.1. Lineage (GTDB taxonomy): Bacteria > Acidobacteriota > Vicinamibacteria > Vicinamibacterales > UBA2999 > CAWEBF01. Next base: position 91,804 of record CAVQMT010000035.1, on the reverse strand, counting down.
CGCCTGCTCGCGCACCATTCGTTCGCGGCCGAGTTCGACGCCAGCAAGGCCATCCGCGTGACCGGCACGCTGGTGAAGGTGGAGTGGACCAATCCGCACACCTACTTCTACGTGGACGTGAAGGACGAGACCGGCGCAGTCGTGCGTTGGGCGTGCGAGTCCGGCGCGCCAGGCGCCCTGTCGCGACGGGGCTTCAAGCGCAACCTGCTGAAGCTCGGCGACACGCTGATCGTGGACGGCTACCGCGCGAAGAACGGCGCGAACCTGATGGACGCACGCCGCGTGACGCTGTCGGATGGCCAGATTCTGTCGGGTGCCTCGGCGGGCGATGGAGGTCCGCAGTGAGCGCGCTCCGGTATCGCGGCGTCGTGGCCGCAGCGGCGGTTGCGGGCGCTGCTCTCTGTGTCGGCGGCTCGGCGATCCGGGCGCAGGAGCGCCCGATGGTCGTCGACGACACCACGGTGCCCCGCGGCCGTCCGGCGCCGCGCACGTCGAGCGGCAAGCCTGATTTGAGTGGGTATTGGAAAGGGACGCGCCAGACGCGCCCCGGCGGCAACATCGGCAAGGACCTGCCCGGCTGGAAGCTGCCGCTGACGCCGGCCGGCGAGGCGGCCCTGCAGCACAACCTGACCGCGACCATCGACCCCGAGAGCCTCTGCATCATCGGCGGCATCCCGCGTCACAACGCGAGCGGCCTGCCGTTCGAGATCCTGCAGGGCGCCAACAAGGTCGTGTTCATGTACCTGGTACAGCTACTTCAGGCTGGTGCCGTTCACGCCAGGGTTGAAGCACACCGACGATCCCGATCCGTCCTTCTTCGGCGAAGAGATCGGCCGTTGGGAAGGGGATACGTTGGTGATCGACTCGATCGCCTTCAAGGACGAGAAGGTGTGGATCGACGAGAACGCCAACCCGCACAGCGATGCGTTGCACGTCGTTGAACGCTGGACGCGGCCCGACTACAACCACATCCACGTGGACACGCGCATCGAGGACCCCAAGTTCTACACGCGCCCGTTCGACTACGCGCGCACGTGGGTGCTTGGCGAGCCCGACGAGCAGATCCAGGAATACTCCTGCAGCGAGAACAACGTGGACGCGGCCCACCTCGGATTCGGGCCCGGGCCCATCCGCCCCGATGGCACTCGTGGATACGTGGATCCTGCGCCGCTTCCTCCGCCTGTTCCCCGGACCGGTCCTCCCCGCAGGTACCGCGGGCCGCTGGCCCTTTCAGCGATGCGCGGACAACAACTCCAGCAGCGCCGACGACACTTCTGCCGGCCGCTCTCGCGGCATGAAGTGCCCCACGCCAGGCACCACGCGACGCGCGACCAGCTTCGCGAACGCGGCGCGCTCGGCCGGCGGCGATTCCGTCGTCGGCCGGCCGATGCCGTCTTCGGCCCCGTAGAGCGTGATCGACGGGGCCTCGATCCGCGGCCGCGAGGCGAGGCGCATTTCCATCTCCTTGAAGCGCGGCTCGCCCGGCGCGTTGCCGATGCGGTGCCGGTAGGAGTGGATCACGACGTCCACGAAGTCCGGGTTGTCGAAGGACGGCGCCGTGCGGTTGTATTCGTCGTCGGTGAACTTCCAGCTCGGCGACCACTGTTGCCACAGATAACGGCAGATCTCGCGGCGATTTGCCTGCAGCCCGGCGCGGCCGCGCTCGGTGTTGAAGTAGTACCTGGTACCAGATGCGGTGCTCGGCCGCCGGCGAGCCCGGTGGTCCTGGCGTGATGGTGTTCTGGATCGTGTAACCGCTCACCAGCACCGTCGCGCGCACGCGATCGGGATGCAGCGCCGCAGCAATCGCGGCGGCGCGGCCGCCCCAGTCGTATCCGGTCAAGCGCAAACCGCGGCAGCTTCAGCGCGTCGGCGAAGTCGATGACGTCCTGGCCGATCGCCGCCTGCTCGGCCATGCGCGGCGCCGACGGATCGCGAAACCGCGTCGGGCCGTAGCCGCGCAGGTACGGCACGAGCGCGCGATACCCGGCCTTGACCAGCGGCGGCACCACGTCGTCGAAGGCGCGCACGTCGTCGGGAAAGCCGTGGAGCAGGATGATCGGGAAGCCGCGCGGGTCGCCGGAGTCTTCGTAGGCGATGGAGAGCGCGGCGGTGTCGACGTCGCGCGCCGGCGGACGCCGCGCCTTGCGCGAGCGCGCGCCGCCGGCAACGCGGCCGCGGCCCCGCGAGCGCCGGCGTGTTTCAGAAGTGCGCGACGTTTCATGCCGCGCATTTTACGTCTGCTCAGTCTTCGGCTTCGGTCCTGGCGTCGGACTGCAGTTCGGCTCTGGGCTGCTCGGGCCGCAGCCTGGAGCCTGGAGCCCGGAGCCCGGAGCCTACTTCGTCGGCGCCGGCTTTCCATCCGCGCCCACGTAATGCGCCCCGCTCTTCTCGATGCACACGAACTCGATGAGCTGCGTGTCCGTCGACAGGCGATAGTTCACGGTGGCGGTGAACGGGCGCGTGTACGCCTTCGGGTCGTCGATCGTGACCTCGATCTGGAGCGTGCCGTAGTTCGGGCGGCGGAAGCGTTCGATCAGCCGGCCCGCGTTCGTGATCGGGCTGCCCTGGACGTCCAGCCAGCCGTCGTCCATCAGGCCGGTGGTCTCGGCCACCAGCGTGTCGCCTTCCCAGCGCGCCACGGTGTAGCCGTTCCACCAGGGCTCGACGTCCTTCGGCGGCAGCGCCCGCCCGTCCATGAACAGCTCCCGCACGGTCGTGCCAGAACCTTCGTAGATGACGAGGACTTCCTTTGGCGTCTGGATGATCTTCCGCGGGTAGGGGTGCGAAGTCATCTGCATGATCCCCATCGGCAGGCACAGCGCGTCGGGGTTGTCCTTGCTGTTGTCGGCGCGGCGTTTCTCCATCAGCGCCTTCGCCCAGGGCTGATACGGGGCCACCGCGTCGGGCAGGTCGCCGCCGACGTTGAAGAAGATCGACCGGGCGCCCGGCGGCGGCCCTTCGCCGGTCCCGGTTGCGGCCACGGGCGGCGGGGCGGCGGCAGGCCGCGCCGGCGGGGCGATCTCCCAGACGCCCGAAAGGTCCGGCTTGCCGTCCGCGGTCCGCGGCGTCGGCGCGTTCACGTTGACGGTGCCGTCGGGGTTGCGGGGCAGGTCCTTGGCCGAAAATTTGGGCCATTGCGCCGACACGGCGGCGCCGAAAAGACCAAGAATGAGGGCCGAAACGATCGACAATTGCTTCATACCGCTCACGAGTATACCCAAGGGGTTCGAAATTTGTTTCGTCTGACGAAGTCCAGTAGGATCGCGCGCATGAGAGCCCAAGCCGCCGGGGCGGTGGCGGCGGTGGTGCTTGGTCTGCCTCGGCGCCGGCCTGCGCGCGGCGTCGAGCGATGTCGCCGACGCCGCCATGCGCGGCGACAGCACGGCGCTGAAGACGCTGCTCTCCCGAGCGCGGCGTGGACGTCAACGCGCCGCAGCCCGACGGCGCCACCGCGCTGCACTGGGCCGTCTATCGCGACGACGCGGGCATGCTCGACCAGTTGCTGCGCGCCGGCGCCAAGCCCAACGTCGCCAATCGCGTCGGCATGACGCCGCTGGCGATGGCGGCCCTCTACGGCAGCGCGCCGATCGTCGATCGGCTGCTCAAGGCCGGCGCCGACGTCAAGGCCACCGGGCCCAACGGCGAATCGATGCTCATGTACGCGGCGCGCAACGGCCGTCCCGAGACGCTGCGGCTGCTGATCGAAGCCGGCGGCGACGTCAACGCTCGCGAGCGGATGCGCGGCACCACGGCGCTGATGTGGGCGGTGGCGCAGAAGAACGCCGGGGCGGTCGAGGTGCTGCTCGCCGCGGGCGCGGATCACAGCGCCAGGTCCGGCGGGGCTGGCCTGCCGCGCAACTATCTGGCGCAGCGCGTCAACGTCCGCGCGGTGGAAGAGGCGCAGCGCCGCCACCAGCGCGCGATTGCCGCCGGACGGACCTACGAGCAGCAGCTCGAGTGGGAGTTCGAGAACAACATCGATCTGGGCGGCGCGCGCAATGCGTTCGTGCCCAGTCGCGCGCGCGGCGGCGGCGCAGGCGCGGCTGGTGCACCGGCACCTGCTGCGGCGCCCCTGCTGCGCCGCGCTGGTGCGGCCGCGGCTCCGGCGCCGGCTGCCGCGCCGGCTGCCGGCAGGGGCCGCGCGGCTGGCGCGCCCGCGGGGGCAACACCCGCACCGGCCGGGAACGCCGGGGCGCCGGATGCCGACGACGACACAGAGGTGGTCGTTGCGGGCCTGGTGGGCAGCGGCGGCGGCGGGCTGACGCCGCTCGTGTTCGCGGCCCGCGAGGGCGATCTGGAGTCGGCGCGTCTGCTCGTGAAGGCGGGCGCCAATCTCAACCAGCAGACCGAGTACGGCTGGACGCCGCTCCTGACCGCGGTCAACAACCGCAACTACCGGGTCGCGCAGTTCCTGATCGAGCAGGGCGCCGACGTCAACCTGGCCAACAAGGGCGGCTGGACGCCGCTCTACCTGGCCGACGGACAACCGCAACATCGAGGGCGGCGACTACCCGGTGCCGAAGGCCGACCTCGATCACCTGCAGCTCGATCGAGCTGCTGCTCCAGAAGGGCGCCAACCCCAACCTCAAGGTCAAGGACAACACCCTGACCCGCACCATCTTCACGATGCAGTGGTTCTTCGAGGACGGCGCCACGCCGTTCGTGCGCGCGGCGCAGTCGAGCGACACCGCGCTGATGTCGCTGCTGCTGAAGCACGGCGCCGATCCCAAGGTCGTGACGGCTGGCGGCGACAACGCGCTGACCGCGGCCGGCGGCATCGGCTGGGTGGACGGCGTGACTTACGAGCGGTCCGCGAAGGAGAACGTCGAGGCGGTCCGGATGCTGCTGGACCTCGGCCTCGACCCCAACCACGCCAACAACGAAGGGCGCACCGCGCTGATGGGCGCGGCGCTGAAGGGCAGAGTGGACGTGATCGAGCTGCTGGTCCAGCGGGGCGCGCGACTCGATGCGCGCGACCGCGGCAGCCGCGACACGCACATTCCCGGCGCGCCGGTGGCTGGTGTCACCTTCCAGGCGATCGACTATGCGGAAGGGCTGGTGCGCGTCGGCGTCCAGTCCGCCGTCGAGCGGCCCGAGGCCGCGGCTGCCATCCGACGGCTCATGCAGGAACGGGGATTGACGCCCCCTCCGGTGGGCCGCACACTCAACTCTATCTGCGTCGTCCCGTTATGCCAGACCTCAGCCCCATGACCATCGAAACTCCGCCGCTCACAATCCGTAAGCTCCGTCTTCCTGGTGCAGTGTTTGATTGCCCGCGCTTCGCGCGGGCGTTGTCCGCCTCGTCTTGTCTTCCTCGCCACGCTGGCGTGGGTGTTGTCGATCGGCTGGACGCGCCGCAGGCCAGCCCGCAAGCGGCGGCGCGCAGCCGCGCCCGCGCACTGCCGACCAACGCGCCGTCGTGGACAAGTACTGCGTCTCGTGCCACAACGCGCGGACCAATACCGCCGGGCTGTCGCTCGAACGCGCCACGCATCGACGGCATCGAGTCGCACCCCGATGTGTGGGAGAAGGTGATCCGCAAGGTGCGCGCGGGGATGATGCCGCCGCCCGGAATGCCCGCACCGGATCCGGAATCGCGGCGCGCGCTGGTGGGCTGGCTCGAAACGCAGCCTCGATCAGGCCGCCCGGACCTCGCCCGATCCCGGCCGGCCGCTGGCGCATCGCCTGAACCGCGCCGAGTACGAGAACGCGATCCGCGACGTGCTGGCGCTGGAGGTCGACGCTGCGACGCTGCTGCCGCCGGATGATTCCAGCTCCGGCTTCGACAACAACGCCGACGTGCTGGGCGTTTCGCCGGTGCTGCTCGAGAGCTATCTCACTGCCGCCGAGCGCGTGAGCGCGCTGGCGCTGGGCGACCCGAGCACGCCCCCGAGCGGCGAGCTGTTCCGCGTCCGGCAGGACGAGTCCCAGGATCGCAATGTGCCCGGGCACGCCGATCGGCACGGTCGGCGGCCTGTTGATCGAGCGCACGCTGCCGCTCGACGGCGAGTATCAGTTCCAGGTGCGGCTGTTCCGCACCAACCTCGGCACGATGCGCGGGCTGGAGTACGAGCAGCAGCTCGAGATCAGCGTGGACGGCGCGCGCGTGCACCTGGCCTCGTTCGGCGGCAACAAGGAGATCTCCGACTCGAGCGAGAACCCGACCACCACGGGCGACAACGTGGACGGGCGCTTCACGGTGCGCGTGCCGCTCAAGGCCGGGCCGCACAAGATCTCGGTCGCGTTCCTGCAGAAGCCGCAGGCGCTCAACACCCGCCGGCTGCAGAACTACGTGCGCAGCTCGTCCGACACCATCGACTTCTCGGGGTACCCGCACATCGACGAGGTGATTCTCAGCGGTCCGTTCAATCCCACGGGTCCCGGGGATACGCCGAGCCGCCGCCGCATTTTCGTCTGCCGGCCCGCGGCCGTCGCTGAGGAAGAGGCGTGCGCGCGCCGCATCCTCTCCGCGATGGCGCGCCGGGCCTACCGCGGCGACGTCACGTCCGCAGACACCGACGCGCTGCTGACGTTCTTCCGCCGCGGCCGGCAGGATGGCAGCCGCTTCGAGGCCGGCATCGACCTGGCGATGCGGCGCATGCTGGCCAGCCCCAAGTTCGTGTTCCGCGTCGAGCGCGACCCGCAGGGCGCAGCGCCCGGCCGCCCGTATCAGCTGCGCGACCTCGAGCTGGCGTCGCGGCTCTCGTTCTTCCTCTGGAGCACTGATTCCGGACGACGAGCTGCTGGATTTGGCGACGGCCGGCCGGCTGTCCCAGCCGGCGACGCTCGAACGCCAGGTGCGCCGCATGCTGGCGAGCCCCAAGGCCCAGGCGATCGCCGACAACTTCGGCGGCCAGTGGCTGCAGCTCCGCAACCTGCGGAACAAGCAGCCGAACTCGCACGAGTACCCGGACTTCGACGACAACCTGCGCGTGGCGCTGCAAACCGAAACGGAGATGTTCTTCTCCTCGGTGCTGCGCGAGGACCGCAGCATCGTCGAACTGATGACGGCCGACTACACGTTCCTGAACGAGCGGCTGGCGCGTCACTACGGCATCCCCGGCGTCTACGGCAGCCACTTCCGCCGCGTGACGCTGGCCGACGACGCCCGGCGCGGCCTGCTGGGCAAGGGCGCCATCCTGATGGTGACGTCGCACGCGCACCGGACCTCGCCGGTGCTGCGCGGCAAGTGGGTGCTCGAGAACGTGCTCGGCGCGCCGCCGCCACCGCCGCCCGACGTGGTGCCGCCGTTCGAGGAAGATGCCGGCGCGGCCAAGCCGCGATCGGTGCGCGAACGGATGGAGGCACACCGGCGCAACCCGGCCTGCGCCAGCTGCCACCGGATGATCGACCCGGCCGGGCTTGCGCTCGAGAACTTCGACGGCGTGGGAGCCTGGCGCACCCGGGACGGCGGTACGCGCGGCACCCCGGTGGATGCCTCGGGCCAGCTGGTGGACGGCACCAATATCAACGGCGTCGTCGAACTTCGGCAGGCGCTGGTGCGTCAGCCCGACACCTTCGTCCGGACGGTGAGCGAAAAACTGATGGTTTACGCCCTGGGACGGGGGTTGACCGGCACGGACATGCCCGCCGTCCGCACGGTGGTGCGCGAAGCTTCCCGTGACAACTACCGGTTCTCTTCGCTTATTCTTGGTATTGTTCGCAGTGTGCCTTTCCGGATGCGCATCGCGGCCCCGGCCGCGGAGGCGTCCGGTGCGCGTGCGTCCAGATAGTCACTGAAGTCCCGGGCGCGGGCAGCGCCGTACGGCTGGTTCAGGGGAGAAGAGGGCGTCATGTTCATCACCAAGTCGTCGATGTCACGCCGAACCGTTCTGAAGGGTCTGGGCACCACGCTGGCCCTGCCGCTGCTCGACGCGATGGTACCGGCGCTGACGCGCACGTCGCTGACAGCCGCGGCGCCCATCAAGCGCTTCGGCGCGGTCTTCGTGCCGATGGGCGAGCGTCCGAGCCACTGGACCCCGGCGACATCGGGCAAGGGCTTCGAGTTCAGCCCCATCCTGAAGCCGATCGAGAAGTTCCGCGATCACGTGAACGTGGTCTCCAACCTCGACCGTCCGCAGCAGGGCACCCACGCCGTCAGCACCGGCACGTTTCTGACCGGCAGCCAGCCCAAGCGCACCGAGGCCGAGGACTTCCTGAACGGCACCTCGCTGGACCAGATCATCGCCAACAAGATCGGGCGGGACACGGTCTTCCCCTCGCTCGAGATCGGTACCGAGGACTTCACCGGCTACGTGGGCGCGTGCGACGTGGGCTACAGCTGCGCCTACATGAACACGTTGTCGTGGAAATCGCCGACGCAGCCGATCCCGCTCGAGACCAATCCGCGCGTGGTGTTCGAGCGCATGTTCGGCCGGCCCGGCTCCGTGGAAGAGCGCGTGAAGCGGATGCAGCAGAACCGCAGCATCCTGGACTCGGTGACCGGCGACGTGGCCGCGCTGGAGCGCGGACTCGGCGGCCGCGACCGCGTGCGCCTCGACCAGTATCTCGAGCACGTGCGTGAGATCGAGACCCGCATCCAGCGCGCCGAGAAGCAGGCCACGACCGAGCTGACGCTGCCGGTGGCGCCGGTGGGCATCCCCGACTCGTGGGAAGAGCACGCCACCGTGATGTTCGACCTGATGGCGCTGGCGTACGAAGCGGACATCTCGCGCGTCTTCACCTTCATGCTGAACCGCGAGGCCAGCCAGCTGGTGTTCCCCAATCTCGGCTTCAACGAGCCGTGGCACCACGTGTCGCATCACGGCAACGAACCCGAGAAGCTGGCGCTGCTCGTGAAGCTGAACACGTGGCAGATCGAGCTCTTCGGCAAGTTCCTGCAGAAGCTGCAGGACACGCCCGACGGCGACGGTTCGCTGCTCGATCACTCGACTCTGCTCTGGGGCAGCGGCATGAGCGACAGCAACACGCACTCGCCGCTCGACGTGCCCTACCTGATGGTCGGCAAGGGTGCGGGTGCCTTCACCGGCGACCGCCACCTGGTGGCGCCGAAGGGCACCTTGCTCGGGGACGTGCACATGACGGTCGCGCAGCGCTTCGGCTGCGAGATCGACAAGTTCGGCCTGAGCACCAAGGCGTTCGAACTGTAGTCGTCTTTCCCGGGAGCAGTGACGATGTCGCGACTGTGTCGGCTCGCGGGCCTCTGGCTCGCCCTGGTGACCCTGGCCGGGTTCGAAGCGGCAGGGCAGTCCACGACGCTGATCGAAGCGGTCAAGCGCGGCGACCATGCCACCGCGCGGACCCTGGCGCGCAACCGCGCCGAGGTCAACCGGGCCGAGGTCGACGGCACCACGGCCTTGCACTATGCCGTGCAGGCCAACGACACCGAACTGATCGCGCTCCTGCTCAAGGCGGGCGCCAACGCCAAGGCGGCCAACCGCTACGGCGTCCTGCCGCTGACGATGGCCGCGACCAACGGCAGCGCCGCGGCGATCGACGCGCTGCTGGCGGCCGGCGCCGACGCGAATGGCACGGGCCCCGGCGGCGAGCCGGTGCTGATGACGGCGGCGCGCTCGGGCAGCGTCGACGCCGTGCGGCGCCTGCTGACGCGCGGCGCCAACGCCAACGTCGTGGAGCCGTGGTTCGGCGAGACCGCACTGATGTGGGCGGCGTCCGAGAACCACGGTCCGGTGGTGCGTCTGCTGGTCGAATCGGGTGCGGCGGTCAACGCCCGTTCGAAGGTGCTCGACGCCCCGGTGCTGGAGTTCCCCCGCAGTGGCGGCCCGAATTCACCGTTGCCGCGCGGCGGCTGGACGGCGCTGATGTTCGCGGCGCGCGAAGGCTCGATCGATGCGGCGCGGGCGCTGGCCGAGTCCGGCGCCGACCTCAACGCTACGGCGCTGCCTCAGACCGACGTGCCGCTGAAGCCCGAGGAGATCGAGGCTGCAGCCAAGGGCGTCGGCACGACCGCGCTGGTCTACGCCATCATCAACTCGCACTTCGATCTCGCCGCGCTGCTGGCCGAGAAGGGCGCAGACCCGAACGTGGCTGACATGGCCGGTGAGGCGGCGCTCTATGCCGCCGTGGACATGAACAGCCTGCAGTGGACGCAGGGCCGTCCGGCGCCGATCTTCAAGGACAAGCTGGATGCGGTGGATCTGGTGAAGATCCTGTTGCAGAAGGGCGCGAACCCCAACGCGCGGCTGAAGCGGACGCCGCTCAAGCGCCACCACGACGCCGGCACCACGCTTGGCCTGGGCAACGGCGCCACGCCGCTCATCCGCGCCGCGCGCACCAACGACGTGCCGGTGATGAAGCTGCTGCTCGACGCCGGCGCCGACCCGTTCCTGACGCTGCCGGATCGCACCAACGCGCTGATGATCGCCGCCGGCCAGGGCTACAACGGCGTGCGCGGCGAGGGCATCCGCATCGTGGTGCCGACCGCGGAGGGCGCCGCCGAAGCGGTGCAGCTGCTGCTCGACCGCGGCATGGACCCCGACGCCTTCAACACCGCGGGCAACACCGCGGTGCACGGAGCGGTGGGCCGCGGCGAAGCGGTGATCCGGCTGCTGGCGTCGCGCGGTGCGACGCTGAACCTCAAGAACAAGGCCGGCTTCACGCCGCTCGACCTGGCGATGGGCTCGGGCGGCCGCGGCCGCGGCGGCCGCGGCGGCGTCGTCCGCGAGGACATCGCGAACCTGCTCCGCCAGCTGCAGGGGCTTCCCGCGCCACCGGCGCCGGGCCCCGCGCCCGTGGCCAGTGCCGCGCCCTAGAGCGGTTCTCAGTTCTCGGTTCTCGGTTCTCGGTAGAGCGGTTACTGCTACCGACAACCGACAACCGACAACCGAGAACTCGCTCGCAGACGCCGCTGGATGCGCGGCGTCGTCGTCCTGATCGTCTCGGTGCTGCTGTCGCTGGTGCTGGTCGCCCTGGGCGTCCGGTGGCTGGTCAGCCGCTCGGTCACGTCTACTCGCGAAGCCGCCGTCGAGGCGCCGCCTCCCGCCCGCTCCTGGGGCTCGTTCACGTCGCGCGCCGTCGGCGCGCTGCCCCAGGGCGACGAGCGACCGCTCGTTGCGCACGTCGCCGTCGTCGATCTGGATCGCGACGGGCTCGGCGACATCATCGTGTGCGACGCCCTGCGCGGCGTGGTCGGCTGGATCCGGCAGAGCCCGCGCGGCGTGTTCACCGAGCGGACGATCGCGAAGGTCACCGCACCGGCGCACGTGGAGGCGGTGGACTTCGACCGCGACGGCGACATCGATCTGCTGGTTGGCGCGCTGGGCTTCCTGTTCCCCAACAACAACCGCGTCGGCTCGGTGCTGGTGCTCGAGAACGACGGGCGCCAGGTGTTCACCGCGCGGACGCTGGTCAAGGACGTGGCCCGCGTCGCCGACGCGCGCGCCTCCGACCTGGACGGGGACGGCGATCTGGACGTAGCGGTCGCGGGCTTCGGCTACGACGACGGCGAGACCAGCTGGCTCGAGAACCTCGGCGACTGGAAGTTCGAGCAGCGCGTGCTGCAGCGGCTGTCGGGCGGCATCAACGCCGTGCCATCGGATATCGACGGCGACAAGCGGCCCGACATCGTCGCCCTGATCAGCCAGGAGTGGGAGGAGATCTGGGCGTTCGTCAACGACGGCCGCGGCGGCTTCGCGCCGCGGATGATCTGGGGCTCGACCAACCCCGACTTCGGCTCCAGCTGGCTGTCGATGGTCGATCTGGATCGTGACGGCGACCCCGACATCCTTTACGCCAACGGCGACGCCTTCGAGTACGCGCCGCCGAACAGCCGGCCGTGGCAGGGCGTGCAGTGGCTCGAGAACAAAGGCGGCCTGCGCTTCGATCTGCACCGGATGGTCAGCCTGCAGGGCGCGACCAGCCCTGAGGCGGTGGATCTCGACGGCGACGGCGATCTCGACGTCCTGCTGGTGACCGCGAACAACAACTGGGACGACCCCGCGGCGCCGAGCCTGCTCTGGCTGGAGAACGACGGCGCGATGCGCTTCACCATGCGCGGCATCGCCACCGCGCCGACCCATCTGCAGACGGTCGCCACCGGCGACCTGGACGGCGACGGCAAGCCCGACGCCGCCACCGGCGGCATGCACATCAGCCGGCCCTACGATCGGCTCGGCCGCGTCACCGCCTGGTTCACGCAGGCGCCATGATGACGGGCCGCCGTCGGCTGGCGACGGGGGCCGTCGTCGCGGCCCTGCTGGTCCTGACCGGAGCGGCGACCGGCTGGGTCACGTGGCGCCGGGCCTCGGCCACGGCGCGTCTGCCGCAGCCGCCGCAATCCGCCTCGATCACGACAGCCGTGTCCGATCACCTCCAGGCCGCATTTGCCGCAGCGGAGCAGGACGCGACGTCGATTTCCGCGGTTGCGCCGTTGTGCCTGGCCTACCACGCTGACATGCTGTTCGACCAGGCCAGCCGCTGTTACGACCTGGCCGTCGATCTCGAGCCGCGCGAGTGGCGCTGGCACTACCACCGCGCGCTCCTGGACGCGGAGCAGGGCGGCAGCCCCGAGCTTGCGGCCCGGCTGCGCCAGGTGGTCGAGCTTGCCGCCGATTTCGGGCCGGCATGGCTTCGGCTGGGCGATGCGGAGTTCAAGGCCGGCCGCTACGACGCGGCCGCCGCCGCGTGGCAGCGCGCCCGCGATCTGCCGGACCCGGCCCGCTCCGGCAGCCCCCTGCACCGAGTGGAGGTGCCGTTGCGCGCTTATGCGGCCTTGGGGTTGGCCCGGATCGCGCTGGTCCGGGGAGATGCCGGCGGCGCGGTCGGCATGCTGCAGCCGCTCGTGGCCGAGGTGCCGCGCTTCAGCGCGGCCCTGCGCCTGCTGGCCGAGGGCCTGCGCGCCACCGGCCGCGAGACCGAGGCCGCCGCCGCCGTCAGCCGCGCCGGCCGCCTGCCGCCCTTTGCGCCCTACGCGGATCCCGTTGCCGACGATCTGGCGCGCGAATCGCGCAACGCGACGCTGCTGCTGCGCGTGGCCTCCGAGGCCGACCTGGCGGTGAACCTGGAGTGGAGCGAGCACCTCACGCGCCGCGCGCTCGAGTTCGAGCCCGACAACCCCGAGGCGATCGCCAAGATGGCGCGCCTGCACCGCGCCGCCGGGCGCAACGAAGAGGCGCTGGCGCTCTTCGAGCGCTACCACCGCATGGTGCCCGGCGACTTTCAGGTGTTGGCGCAGATTGCCACCTGCCTCAGCGCCCTCGGCCGCTTCCAGGAGGCCGAGGGCTTCTTCGAGCAGGCGCTGCGCGGCGTGGACGACGCGGTGACGCACTTCAACATCGGCCTGCTGATGGCCCGCACCGGCCGGCTGGAGCAGGCCGCCGCGGCCTACGGGCGGGCGCTCGACCGCGACCCGATGCTGAACGACGCCCGCAGCAACCTGGCCACGGTCTTCGCCCGCCAGGGGCGGCTCGATCGCGCCGTCCAGGAGCTGACTCGCGTCCTCGCCAACGACCCCGAGAACGCGCTCGCCCGCGCCAACCTCGATATCATCCGCGACATGCAAGCCGGCCGCTAATACCTTGACAGGATTGCGCTGTCAGCGTACAACTCACGACGCGCGAGAAATGTTTTTCGGAGTGCGAAAAGCAACCGCCGCGGCACGTGGCGTGGGGACGCGTGTAGCCGCGGCGCGAACGTCTGATCAGCGGGCAGATGCAGGGAGGTTGTGCATGCGAGGTTGGATCGGAGCCTTGGCCGTTCTCGTCGCGCTGCTGGTGCCGTCGGTGGCACGGGCGCAAGACGGCACGATTGCCGGGTTGGTGCGCGACGCCTCGGGCGCCGTGCTCCCCGGTGTCACTGTCGAAGCATCCAGTCCGGTGCTTATCGAAAAGGTCCGGTCGGTCACCACCGACGGAACCGGCCAGTACAACATCGTGGCGCTGCCCCCGGGCGCTCTACACGTTGACCTTCACCCTCCCCGGCTTCAGCGTCGTCCGCACGGAGGGCATCCAGCTGACGGCCGCGGTGACGGCAACGATTAATGCCGAGCTGCGCGTTGGCACGCTCGAGGAGACGGTCACGGTCACCGGCGAGTCGCCGATCGTGGACATCCGCAACGCCAGCCGCCGGCAGGTGATCGACGGCGACGTGCTCCAGACCTTGCCGACCTCCCGGTCCTACAACGACGTGCTCCAGCTGGCGCCCGGCGTGGTGGCAGGCAACGGCCAGGCCCAGCTGCGGCCAGGCATGCTGCTGTTCACGGCGCACGGCGGCAACACGCAGGACGGCCGCTTGACGGTGGACGGCATCAACACCGGCGCGTCGCGCGGCGGCGCCGGCGTCTCGGGTTACATCCCCGACATGCAGAACGCCCAGGAGGTCACGTTCATCATCTCCGGCAACCTCGGCGAGGCCGAGACCGGCGGCCCGCAGATGCAGATCATCCCCAAGGCCGGCGGCAACACGTTCAACGGCTCGGTGCTGTATTCGGGCTTCAACGACAACATGCAGGGCAACAACTACGACGACAAGCAGCTGAGCGTGCTCGGCCGCTATGCCCCGGCCCTGTTGACCCGCGACTACCAGTTTTCGATGGGCGGGCCGATCATCCGCGACCGGATGTGGTTCTTCGGCAACTACCGGAGGGTGGACGCCGCCGACGCCCAGCCGGGCATCTACGCCAACAAGAACGCAGGCGACGCGAGCAAGTGGACCTACGAGCCCGACCTTTCTCAGCAGGGCCGGCTCGAGAACCACCGCAAGATCTACTCGATGCGCCTCACCACGCAGCTGACGCCCAAGAACAAGCTGATGGTGTTCTGGGACGAGCAGCCGAACTGCACGGGCGCCGCGTGGAACAGCGACGACAGCTGCAACTCGCAGAAGGACGGCTGGGTCTATGGCGGCAGCCAGAACAACGGCTTCTTCGGCCCGGGCCCGAACTCGCCGGAGACCGGCGATTACGCCAGCACGCACCAGAAGATCCAGCAGGTCAAGTACACCGGCACGGCCACCAGCAAGCTGCTGCTCGAGGCTGGCTTCGGCACCTACATCTCGCAGTGGGGCTATTCGGAGCGGCCGGGCAACCCGACGACCGACCTGATTCGCGCCCAGGAGCAGACGGCCCAGTTCTTCGATGCGAACGGCAACCGCGTCAGCGGCGCGGCGCCGAACGGCGTGACGGTCGCTGGCGGCTTGAAGTACCGCTCGTCCAACTGGCCGACCGGCTACATCTTCGCGCACACCTGGAACGCCTCGGCCAGCTACGTGACCGGCGCCCACAACATGAAGCTCGGCTATCAGGGCGCGTTCCACCGCGACGACGACAACCTGTTCGACATCATCACCAACAGCCAGCGCATGACCTACAGGCTCGGCGCGGGTGTGAACGCGGCCGGCCAGCAGGTCGGCTACGGCGTGCCCAACCAGTTGACGATCCAGGCCGGACCGTGGACGCGCAAGGTGCGCACCGGCTACCACGCGTTCTTCGCCCAGGACGCGTGGACGGTGGGCCGGATGACGATCCAGGGCGCGGTGCGGTTCGACCTCGCCTACAGCCGGTTCCCGGAGCAGATCATCCCGGTTGACGTGTGGTGGCCCACTCAGTTCACGATTCCCGACTCGAAGGGCGTGGACTCCTACCTCGACTTGAGCCCGCGCGTGGGCTTTGCCTATGACCTCTTCGGCAACGGCAAGACCTCGCTGAAGGCGAACGTGGGCCGCTACCTGCACCCGGCGTCGAACGCCGGCCGGTTCGACGCGGCCAATCCCGCGGCCCGCGTCGTCACGCTGGTGAACCGTCCGTGGACCGATACCAACGGCAACTACAAAGTGGACTGCGACGTCCTGAACGGCGCGGCGCAGGACCTGAGGGGTTCGGGCGGCGACCTGTGCGGCGTGTGGAGCGACCCGAACTACGGCCGCAACCGCGCGACGACCACCCTCGACCCCTCGGTGCTCGAGGGTTGGAAGGCGCGGCCCTACGACTGGCAGTTCGGCGTGTCGGTGCAGCACGAGATCATCCCGCGCGTGTCGGCCGAGGTTGGCTACTACCGCCGGTGGTGGCCGATCTACGACGGTGCCGACGCCACCGACAACATCCTGTGGAGCGCGCAGGACTTCGGACAGTTCAGCGTCAGGGCGCCGTCCGATCCGCGGCTGCCTGACGGCGGTGGCTACCTGATCGGCGACCTCTACAACATCACGGCGGCCGCCGCTACCCGGGCCGAGAACGTCCGCTACGCGGCGAACTCGTTCGGCGATTACACCCGCTACTGGCACGGCTTCGACCTCAACGTCCAGGCTCGCCTGGCCAACGGCCTGACTCTCCAGGGCGGCACCGGCTCGGGCCGGCTGGTCGAGGACTTCTGCGAGACGCGCGCGGCGGTGCCCGAGTTCCAGACGGCCTCGATCCTCAATGGCCTCGGCGCGGCCGGCATTCCCAGCCAGGTCAACCCGTATTGCCACCAGGCGGAGCCGCTGCTCACCAGCTACAAGGGCATCGCCAGCTACCTGGTGCCAAAGGTCGACGTCCAGCTCAGTGGGACGTTCAACAGCCGGCCGGGGGTCCCGCTGCGCGCGGACTTCATCTACCAGCCGAACGATCCCACGATCCTGGCCACGCTCGGCCGCCCGTTGGCGGCGGTGGCCAACGTGACGGTGCCGCTCATCGAGCCTTACTCGCAGTACGGTGATCGCATTACCCAGGTGGACATGCGCATCGGCAAGCTCCTGCGGTTCGGGAGGACGCGGACGAACATCAGCCTCGACATGGTCAACCTGTTCAACTCGAACGACAACCTGTCCTACGGCACGCTGTTCAACGCCACGTGGCCGGCGCCGACGGCCGTGCTGGTGCCGCGGATCTTCAGAATCAATGCATCACTCGATTTCTGAAGGGCTACGGGCTCCAGGCTCCGGGCTCCGGGGCTGAGGCGGAACTGAAGCGGGCTTGGGGAAACCCAAGCCCGCCTTTCTTTTTGGCCGGAAGCCGGAAGTCGGAAGCCGAAAGCCCAGACGCCTGAAACCCGGCGCCCGAGGCGCCTAAAATGGCGACAGACGTGTCGCGGCGCTTCATTCAACTCCTTTCGAATGGCCTCGTCGCGCTGTGGCTCGCGGCGCCGGTGCCGGCGTCCGCGCAGGCGAAGGACGCGTTCGTCGAGGGGCTGGTCGACTTCTCGCAGGCCTCTGCCGGCACGTTCGGCAATGAAGGGCCGGCGGTGAAGGATGCGCTCGACAAGATGAGCGACGGCCTGGCGCGGTGGGACGCCGCGGTCGCGCGCGTCGAGACGGGGTTCGCCGGCGCCATCACCACGGCGGCCCCGCGCCAGGCGGCGCAGATGCGCGCGACGCTGGGCGCGACCTATCTCGAGCGCGGGCGCGTGGCGGACGCGCTGCCGCACCTCGACGCCGCATCGCTGCTCGAGGCGGCGCCGCCGCAGATCCTGCGCGGCCTCGGACAGCTGCGCGCAAATCAGCCAACGGCGGCGGCCGAGGCGTTCGGCCGCGCGCTGGCGATCGATCCCGGTGATGTCACGGCGGCGATGCTGTTCATCGATGCCGCCCGGGGGGCCGGGCCGTCGAAGACACGCGAGCTGGCGATGGCGGCGCTGCTCGACGGGGTGTCGCGTATCGTCGCCGGCGCCGCCGGCCCACCGGCGCTGTCGCTGCTGCCGCTCGATCTGCTGGACGACGCGTCGGTCGAGGAGCCGTTTTTCCCGCCGAGTGCCTATGCCCGCGGAGTGGCGCTGCTCCGCGAGTCGAAGCACGCCGAGGCGCTGGCCAGCCTGCGGGCGGCGGCGAATGCCGACCCGCTGGTGACCGACGCGGCTCTCGCCACGGCCGGGGCGCAGGGCCGCCTCGACCGCGCTCCGGGACCAGAACGCCAGGAGTGCCGTGCAGGCGTTGCTGTCGGTTCCAGGACAGGAGACCTCGTCGGAGATCCAGCGGCTGCTGGGCGTCGCCTATTGGACGCTCGAGGATTACGCGCGCAGCGCCGATCGCCTCCGGGCCGCCATCCGCCTGAACCCCGGCAACGAACGCGCACGAATCGCCTTGAGCGACGTGCTGGTCGCGGCGCGGGATCCCGGCGCGGCGCGCGACGTGCTGCTGCAGACCATCGCCGCATTTCCCTCCTCGGGCCAGGCCCAGTGGCGGCTCGGCCGGCTCAGCCAGGATGGCAACGACGAGGCTGGTGCGCTCCGGGCCTACGAGGCCGCGTCGCGCCTGGCGCCGTTTGCCGGCGCGTCGCTGGTCTACCGGGCGATCGGCCGCCTGCAGCACAACACGCTGGACCTGGCGGCCGCGGCCCGCACCTACGAGCGCCGCGTCGCCCTGACACCGCTCGCGCGCGACGCCCGCCTCGATCTCGGCGGCGTCTATCGCTCGCAGGACCGGCTCGACGACGCGCTGGCCGAGTTCCTGATTGCCGCGCTGATCGACCCGAAGAGCGCGCGCGCGTTTGCCGCCATCGGCCAGGTGCACGCCGACAATGGCGACGATCAGAGAGCGCTGGCGATGCTGCAGCGGGCGGTCGCGCTCGACGCGACACTGCTCGACGCGCGCTATGCCGCCAGCCGGGCGCTGCTGCGGCTCGGACGCGAAGAGGAGGCACGCCGGGAACTGGCGGTGTTCGAGCGGCTGCAGCGCGAAGCGATGGAGGCCGAGCGCCGCCGGTTCGAGGACAACGCGCAAGGCGATCGAGGACGCGCTGCGGAAGTGAAACCGAAAGCTCCAGGCTCCGGCTCCAGGCTCCCAGGCTCTCCGTGCCTGGTGGTCTGCGTCGCGCTGGTCTGCGTGGCCGGCATGCCGGTGCCGCGCGCCCAGGGTCCGCGCGCCGCGGCCGCTCCGGCGCCGCTCGCGTTCCAGGACGTCGCCAAGGCTGCCGGCCTCGCGGTTCAGCACGTCAACGGCGCCAGCCCGGACAAGTTTCTCGTCGAGACGATGGGATCGGGCGCGGTGTTCTTCGACTACGACGCCGACGGGTGGGTGGACGTGTTCGTGGTGGATGGCGGCTCGCTCGCCGATGCCTCCGTGGCGGCGCGCGCCCGTCACCGGCTGTTCCGCAACACCGGGTCGGGAAAGTTCGCCGATGTCACCGCGGCGTCGACGATCAGGACCGCCGAGTACGGCCAGGGTGCGTGCGCAGGCGACGTGGACAACGACGGTCGCATGGACCTGTACGTCACCAACTACGGCGCCAACGCGCTCTACCGGAACACCGGCAACGGCGTCTTCGCCGACGTCACGCGCGCCGCCGGCGTCGGGCTGCCAGGCTGGAGCACCAGCTGCGCGTTCCTGGACGCCGATCGCGACGGCGACCTGGATCTCTTCGTCGCCAACTACCTCGACGCGCCCCGGACCAACAATCGGTTCTGCGGCGATCCGCAGCGCCGCATCCGGGTGTATTGCCACCCGCTGAACTACAAGGGCCTGCCGAGCGTGCTCTATCGCAACGACGGCAAGGGCACCTTCACCGATGTCAGCGCCGCTGCCGGCATCACGCCTCACGTCGGCAACGGCCTGGGCGTGGCGGTTGGCGATTACGACGACGACGGATGGCCCGACGTGTTCGTCGCCAACGACGGCGTGCCCAACTTCCTGTTCCACAACGAGGGCAACGGCCGCTTCACCGAGGTCGGCCTGCTGGCCGGGCGTGTCGGTGGCGCGCGACGGCAAGCCGCGGGCCGGCATGGGCACCGAGTTCGCCGACTACAACGGCGACGGACGGCTGGACCTGGTGGTCACGAACCACGAGTTCGAGACGCACAGCCTGTTCCGCAACGACGGGCGCGGCACGTTCACCGACGCGACGGTGGAGAGCGGCGTCGGGCCGCCGACGCTGCCGTTTGTCGGTTTCGGCGTCGCGTTCTTCGACGCCGACAACGACGGCGCGCTGGACCTCGCGATCGTCAACGGGCACGTGATCGACAACACCGCGCTGTTCCGGCCCGGCTCCACCCATGCGCAGCGCAAGCTGCTGCTGCGGAACACCACCGGCCGGCGCTTCCAGGAGGTGGCGCGGGAGGCCGGCCGCGGCTTCGCCGCCGACAACGTCGGACGGACGCTGGTCGCCGCCGACGTGGACAACGACGGCGGCGTGGATCTGCTGGTCACCAACAACGGCTCGGCGCTGGAGCTGCTGCACAACGAGACCGCCAGCCGTGGCAGCGCCGTGATCGTGCGGGTGGTCGGCACGCGCAGCAACCGGGACGGCATCGGCGCCCGCGTCAGCGTCGTCGCCGGCGGCCGCACGCAGGTCCGCGAGGTCAAGTCCGGAAGCAGCTACCTGGGCCAGGGCGATCTGCGGGTGCACGTCGGCCTGGGTGACGCGGCGCGCATCGATCGGATCGACGTCCGCTGGCCGGGCGGCGACGTCCAGCGGATCGACGCGCCGCCGGTGAACCACGTGCTCACGATCGAGGAAGGGAAGGGGCTGACGAAGGCCGTGGCCTTCGCCGCCCGCTCAACGCGCTGAGGGTCGCCGCGCGGCCACGGCGGCGCGGCGGCTCTGACGCAGGACGCCAACCGGCTGCCGGACGCGCGCGACCGCGGGCAGGCGCAAGTAGTCGGAGCCGACCGCGGTCACCGAGTTGGTGAGCTCGGGATACTGCGCCAGCATCCCCTCGATCCGGCGCACGGCCTGCCGCAGCACCGGCAGCCGCTCCTTGATCATCGTGTCGCGGTCGAGCCGGTTGGTCACGTCCGAGCAGTTGGCGGCCGCGACCAGGCGGCCGCTGGGCGCGAAGATCGGCAGCGACACCGAGACGATGCCGTAGTCCAGCTCGTCCTGGATCGCGGCATAGCCTTTCGCGCGCACGTCCGCGAGCACGCGCCGCAGGCGCGCGCTCGTCGGTCACGGTGTGCTCGGTGAACCGCTGGAACACGGCGCGCCGGAAGTACGCGTCGATCACCGCGTCGGGCTGAAACGCCAGCAGCACGCGTCCCATCGACGTCGGATACACGGGGTAGCGGGCGCCGACGCCGGCGGTGAGCCTGATCGCCCGGTTCACCGATGCGTGCGCGATGTAGACGATGTCCAGCTCGTCGAGCACGGTGACCGACGAGCTGCCGCCGACCTGATTCGCCACCTCCTGCAGGAACGGCTGCAGCACGACCTCGGCGTTGATCGCGCTCAGGTAGCCCGAGCCGATCGACAGCACCTTGGGACGCAGCATGAAGCGGCGTCCGCTCCGGCCAAGATACCCGAGCTTCTCCAGCGTGTGCAGCGAACGGCGCGCGGTGGCCGGCGTGAGCTCGGTCAGCGCCGCCACCTCGCTGAGCGTGAGCTGCGGGTGCTCGCGCGAGAAGGTCTGCAGGACCTTGAGGCCGCGCTCGAGCGAGGCGACGAACTCGGGACTGCGTGTTTTCGCCATGCGAAAGTGCGGTGATTATAGCGCGGCCAATCGTGCACGGACTCCTCCCCTCGACTTCGGGACGGCTGGCGCTCTATGATCGCGCTCTCTCGGGCTCAGCCCGGGAGGCGAGCATGGACACGCTGGTCACAAGCATCCACCACATCACGCTCTGCCCGGGCTCCGCGCAGGCCGATGTCGATTTCTTCACCGGTGTGCTGGGTCAGCGCCTGGTCAAGCAGACCGTGCTGCTGGACGGGAACATCCCCGTCTACCACTTCTACTACGGCAACGCCGACGCCGAACCCGGTTCGATCGCCACCAGTTTTCCCTATCGCCGCCGCAAGGGCCGGCCAGGCTCGGGGCAGGTGTCGACGCTCACCTACGCCGTGCCCAGGGGGTCGCTGCCGTTCTGGGTTGCGCACCTGGCGCAGCATGGCGCCCTGGACGGCGGCATCGACGAGCGCTTCGGCGCCGCGTTCGTCCGCGCCCGACATCCCGCGGGACAGATGTTCGAGCTGATGGAGGCCGACGATCCCAGGCGGCCGTGGACGACGTGCGCGATCGGCGCCGATGTGGCGACGCGCGGGTTCCACGCCGCGGTGCTGTCGGTGCGTGAGCTGGCCGAGGCGGAGCAGTTCTTCGTCGACGCCCTGGGCTTCCGCAAGGTCGGCGTCGACGGCGACTTCCATCGCCTGGCGCTGCCGGGCGGCGGCTCCGGCCGGCCTCGTGGACCTGCACCACCAGCCGGATCGTGCGCCGGGCAGCTGGAGTTTCGGCGAGGGCACGTTCCACCACATCGCCTTCGGGGTCCAGGATGACGAGCAGCTGGCGAGCCAGAAGGCCTTGTACGAGGAGCTGGGGTACACCGACGCGTCGGAAGTGAAGGATCGCTACTACTTCCACTCGATGTACGTGCGGGCGCCAGGCGGGATCCTGGTCGAGTGCACGGCCAACGTCGATGAAGGGTTCTGCATCGACGAAACGCGCGAGGAGTTGGGCACGCACCTGAACCTGCCGCCCTGGTACGAAGACCAGCGGTCCACCATCGTGTCGATGCTCGAAGACGTCGAGCTGCCGGAGGCCAACCGGCCGCGCACGCCCGGCAGCCAGATCGCGCGCCCGGCGGGTCCCCTGACGCAGACCGCGCCGCCGTCCCGGACGGCGCCGCTGTCCCGGACCAACGCGAAGTTCGGCGCCGGCGACCGCATGGCCGCCCATGCCGGCGACGCGCCGGCCCGGCACTAAGCGGCTCCACGCTGCAGCGCCGCATGACGGCATTTGCCGGCCAGTTCGAACTGCCCCGCATCGATCGCGTGATTTCGGGTCCTCGCGCCCTCGATCGGCTGGCGGGGGAGCTCGATCGCCTCGGCGCGCGGCGGATCGTCGTCGTGACCGGCCGCACCCTCGGCGCCTCCGACGCTGCTGGACCGCACACTCGCCCCGATCCGAGACCGTTGTGCCGCGGTGTTCACGGGATCGCGCCAGCACGTGCCGGCGTCGTCGGTCGCCGAGCTGGTCGGGCTGGTGCGGCAGCGCGAGGCGGACGGTCTGGTCAGCTTCGGCGGCGGCAGCCCGATCGACACGGCCAAGCTGGCGGTGCAGGCGGGGTTGGCTTCCGGCGAGCGCATGCCGCATGTCGCGATTCCGACCACGCTATCGGCGGGGGAGTTCACCTCCGTGGCCGGCATCACCGACGACGACACGCGCATCAAGCGCGCCGTCCACGACCCGCGGCTGGCACCGCACGTGGTCATCGCCGATCCGGCCGTGACCCTCGACACCCCGGCCTGGCTCTGGGCGGCCAGCGGGGTGCGCGCGCTCGATCACGCCGTCGAATCGCTGTACTCGAACCGCCACCATCCGATGAGCGATGCCACCGCCGAGAAGGGGCTGTCGCTCCTGCTCGAGCACCTGCCGAAGTCGGTGGCCGTGGATGCGCCGGACGTCCTGGACCATCGGGCGCAGTGCCAGCTTGCCGCGTGGATGGCGGTCCACGGCATGACGAACGCCGGCTTCGGGCTGTCGCATGCGCTCGGGCACCAGATCGGCCCGCGGTGGAACGTCGCGCACGGCATCACGTCGTGCATCACGCTGCCGCATGCGATGCGGTTCATGGCCCGCCTGGCGCCGGAGCGGTTTGCGCCCATCGCCGCCGCATGTGGCGTGCCGTTCGAGCCCGGCGCCGCGGCGGCGGGCGCATCGGCCTGCGCCGACCGGATCGCCGGGTTCATCGCCCAGCTGGGCTTGCCGATGCGCCTGCGAGACGCGGGTGTGCCGCCGGAGGAAATCGGGCAGGTGGCCGCCGTGGTGCACGGCCTGATGGAAGACGCCGGCATCGTCGGCCGCCCCGTGGCAGTGGAGGAGATCGAGAGTTTATTGCGGGAAGCCTTTTGACGGCCTGTAGCCCGTAGCCCGTAGCCCGTAGCCCGAGGGATAATCTCTCCGGCCTTCGCGAACGATTTTTCGCATCCCGAAGGGCCGCCGGCGCCCGGGCGCGCCGTTTCCACCGATTGCATCGCTCGACGCGAACCCGGGCGTTCGCGCCGGAGAAGGACTGTCATGTTGAAGGCGACTGCGGGCAAGATGCTGCCGACGACGATCACCGGATCGTTGCCGCGGCCGAGTTGGTACACCGAGAACCTGGGGACGCGTTCCTTCCTGGACGCGATGGTGACGTCGCGATTCCGCGAGCAGTACGTGGACGCCCTGTCGGTCTATCTGCGCGAGCAGGAAGTGGCCGGGCTGGACATCGTCACCGACGGCGACTGCCGCTTCGACCAGGACATCGGCGGCCAGAGCTGGACCAGCTACCCGCCGCACCACATGAGCGGCTTCGAGACCACGCACCCCAAGCTGGCCAAGGCGGGGGCGGGCGGGATCGCGTTCCCGCGCGGCCACATCCTGCACGACTACCTGGAAGCCCGGGTGATGCCCCGGCTGGTCGGCCCGGTGGATCGCGGCGAGATGCAGTACGCCGAGATCTTCAAGGCGGCGCAGCGGCTCACCAGCAAGCCGGTCAAGTTCGGCACCGTCACGCCCGAGCTGGTGGCGTTCGCGGTGCAGGACGAGCACTACAAGGACATCCCCGAGCGGATCTGGGCCATCAGCGAGGCGTTCAACCAGGAGCTGCACGACCTGGCCGATGCCGGCTGCCCGGTGATCCAGATGGAGGAGCCGCAGATCCACCTGCTGGCGGCGCGCGGCTACGTGGACAAGGTGATCAACCCCGAGTTCATGCTCAAGGTGTTCAACAACACGGTGAAGGGGCTGCGGGCCAAGACCGAGGTGTGGTGCCACACCTGCTGGGGCAACCCGTCGCAGCAGCGGATGTTCGGCAGCGTGCAGAGCTACAAGCCGGCGCTCGAGGTCCTGAACCAGGTGGACGCGGACGTGATCACGTTCGAGATGAAGAGCTCGAACATGATGGACCTGGCGGAGGTGGGCGCGGCGATCACCAAGATGAAGGTGGCGATCGGCGCCATCGACCACCACACGCTGCAGGTGGAGAGCCCGACCGAGGTCGCCGATCTGATTCGCGCGTCGCTGAAGCACATCCCGGCGGAGCGGCTGGTGCTGTCGTCGGACTGCGGCATGGGGCGCGAGGGCATGAGCCGGCGGCACGCGTTCTACAAGATGGTGGCGCTGGTGCAGGGCACCAACATCGTGCGCAAGGAGCTGGGCCTGCCGGTGGCGGAAAGCCTGGGCGCCGATCCCGAAGTACTCGTTGATTCGGTCCTAAGACGAGAAAACAAGGCACAAGGCAAAAGGCAGAACGGAACTGCAGTTCCGGCCTTCTTTTGATGCCTTTTGCCTTTTGCCTTGTAGAGCGTAAGATCGATCCCTGGAGGCTCTATGTCCGTCCGGATTCTCGCCCTCGCCCTGATCACGCTCGTCTCAGTCGCGAACGCCGTCCTTGCCGGCCCGCTGCAGGACGACCTCAAGGCCCGGCGCGCGCGGGTGATGGAGCGGCTGACGCCGCAGTCGCTGGCGATCGTGTGGAGCGCGCCCACGCGCGTGTTCTCGCTCGACGTCGACTACGAGTACCGTCAGGACAGCAACCTCCTGTATCTGACCGGCATCACCCAGCCAGACACCATCCTGGTGCTGATGCCCGGCAACAAAACGCAGCGCGAGATCCTGTTCGTGTCCGAGCCGAACCCCCGGCGCGAGCACTGGAACGGCCACATCCTGACCAAGGACGAAGCGACCGCCGAAAGCGGCATCCCGGCCGTCTACTACAGCCGGCCAGTTCGAGTCGTTCCTGGCGGCGATGTTCGCGCAATCGTCCTTCGGCGCGCCGCGCCTGGCGGAGACGCAGGAGTACGCCACCTTCTTTGCGGCGGTGGCCGCCGGGCCGCGCCAGCCTGGCGCTGCCGCTGGGCCCGCCGCCGGCGCCATCGGCTCCGCTGACGCAGCCGTTCGAGTTCGCCAACAAGGCGCGCGAGCGGTTCTTCAACGTCGCGGTGACCGACACCTGGGGCATCCTGTCGGACCTGCGGCAGGTCAAGACGCCCTACGAGCTGGGCGTGATGGAGCAGAGCGCGGCCATCTCCAGCGACGCCCACAAGGCCGGGATGCGGACGGCGCGGCCCGGGCCGGTTCGAGTACCGAAGTCGAAGCGGCCATCGAGCACACGTATCTGTCGCGCGGCGCGATGAGCTGGGGCTACCCGTCGATCGTCGGCTCGGGGCCGAACGCGACCGTGCTGCACTACAACGCCTCGAGCCGGAAGATGGAGGACGGCGACCTGCTGCTCGTGGACGCCGCCGGCAACTTCCAGGGCTACACGGTGGACATCACCCGCACCTATCCCGTGAACGGCCGGTTCAGCGAGCTGCAGAAGGACATCTACCGCATCGTGCTAGCTGCGCAGGAAGCCGGCATGAAGGCGGCCAAAGTGGGCAACAAGAGGGACGACATCGTGAAGGCCACGGTGGATGTCGACCAAGGAAGGGCTTATGAAGCTCGGCCTCATCACCGACACCTAAGGTGATCAGTACCGCACGTGGTATACCCACGGCCCGGTGCACTGGATTGGGATGGACGTGCACGATGTGGGGGACTATGGCCGGCCGCTGGCCGCGGGCATGACCTTTGTAATAGAACCAGGCCTCTACATCCGGCAGGACGCGCTGGACAACCTGCCGGACACGCCGGAAAACCGCGCCTTCAAGGCCGCGGTAGCCCCGGCGGTGGCGAAGTACAAGAACATCGGCGTGCGGATCGAGGATTCCTTCGCGCTGACCGATGGCGGCCTGAAGAATCTGTCGGCTGCGGTGCCGAGGACGATCGAGGACGTGGAGCGCCTGATGGCGCAGCCGGGGACGAGGTAGGGAACAAGGGGACGCCAATGCACAATGCACAATTCACAATTCACAAACTCCAGCGGATCGCATCCGCGTGCTGCTGGTCGTGGTGATGGGCGCGGGCGTCGGAGCTCATCATGGCTGGTCCGGCAATTCGGACGAGCAGTTCGAGCTGTCGGGCGTGGTCGAGACGGACGTGAGCCTGGGCGGCCCGCATGCGACCATGCGGGTGAAGGACGCCGACGGCAAGGTGTGGGACGTGACGCTGGCGCCTGGGCCACGGACCGAGCAAGCGGGTCTGAAGCCAGGCATCATCCCCGTCGGCGCCAAAGTGACGGTGTCGGGCCACCGCAACCGCGACGCCAAGCGGTTCGAGATCAAGACCGAGCGTGTGACTTACAACGGGCGCACGTTCAACGTCTATCCGGATCGTACCTAGAGCAGGGCTAGCAGGCTTCAGGCTTCAGGCTCCAGGCTTCGGGCCTGGCTCCGATGACGGACGAACGGCCACCCTGGCGATGCCATGGTGGCCGTTGCCGTGTGCGGGTTTTGCCGGATTTATAGCGACATGTCCGCTGACCTGCTTATGCTTTTGAATCGCGATGGATTGAGCCGTGGCCTAGCGCGACGGCTTCCTCCGGTCCATCTTGCGTAGGCGTCAACGAACGACCAACGACCCACGA
Source organism: uncultured Acidobacteriota bacterium (assembly GCA_963713655.1). Classification (GTDB taxonomy): domain Bacteria; phylum Acidobacteriota; class Vicinamibacteria; order Vicinamibacterales; family UBA2999; genus CAWEBF01. Next base: position 64,540 of record CAVQMT010000035.1, on the reverse strand, counting down.
CCAACGACGGACAACGCTCTACGCCCGCAGGTGATCCGCGCGCCACTCGCGGATCAGCTGCTTGATGGCCTTGCGCTCGTCGAGCTTCTCCGCCAGCACCTTGCGTGCGAGGGCGGGAAGCTCGGCGTCGCCCGCAAAGCGCAGGCTGCACAACTGGTTCACCGTGAACTCGTCCAGCCGCTGAGCCAGGTCCGGCACCAGCGAGGCCAGCCGCAGCCGCATCTCCAGCCGGATCACCCGGTCCTGAACCGTCAGCGCGAAGATCCGCGAGAAGAAGAACACCATCAGCAGGACCACGGCCACCGCCAACGACATCAGCTGAGCTACCGAAAAGTCGACCGCCGTGCGGTAGAGGTTCCAGAGCAGGTTGATGGCCGCCAGCCCGAAGGTGAAGTAGTGGTAGGCCGGGATCAGCTTGGCGTGGTTCTCGAAGGTCTGGTTGGGTTGGGCCATGGGCCGATCCTACGCCCAAAATGTAAGGGGGTGGGCGTCCTTTTCCGAAGTGTCCTCGGAAAAGGACGCCCGACCCCTTACGGTTTCGTGAGCCGGTTTTCCAGCCGTTTGCACCTTGGGGATCGGAGGCTCTCGAATTGGAACCAATCACGACCCGGGGAACCCATGTCCGCGAACACACCAGCGTCCTGGCCGACGCGGAGAAACGGCTGCTCATCCGGATCGCCAGGCGCATGCCCGCCGCCGTCAACTCCGACCACCTGACGGCGCTTGGCGCGACGGCGATGGTGGCCGCCGGCGCCGCCTTCGCCGCCGCCAGCGTGGACCGCCGCGCGCTGTACCTCGTGCCCGTGCTGCTGGCGGTCAACTGGTTCGGAGACAGTCTGGACGGCACGGTGGCCCGCGTTCGCGGCCACCAGCGGCCGCGCTACGGCTACTACCTCGACCACGTCGTGGACCTGGCCACCACCATCGCCCTTTTCGCCGGCCTGGCGCTCTCGGGGCTGATGCAGCCGATGCTGGCGGCACTGGTGCTGCTCGGCTACGTCCTGCTGTGCGCCGAATCGTTCCTGGCCACGCATACGGTGGGCGTCTTCCGCCTGGCGTTTTCGGGGATGGGCCCCACGGAGCTGCGCATCCTGCTGGCGGTTGGTGCGCTGGTGGCCACGACCCGGCACACCGTCTCGGTCGCGGGGCTGCTCGAGCTGCCGCTCTTCGACATTGGCGGCTGGGTGGCCGTCGTGGGCATGGGCGTGGTGTTCGTGCTGTCGGCCTGCCGCAACGCCCGCGCGCTGTACCTGGCCGAGCCGATTCCCGGGGAGCGGTCGATGACGCCGGCGCGTCGGCGCCTGCTGCCGTTCGTCGCGATTGGCGCCCTGGGTTTCGCGGTCCAGCTCGCAGCGCTCCATGCTGCTGGTGTCCTACGCCGGCGTCCACTACCTGGTCGCCACCGCGCTGGCCGTCGAGGCCGCCATCCTGCACAACTTCGTCTGGCACTCGCGATGGACCTGGCGCGATCGGCCGCCGCAGGCCGGCGTGGACGCTCGGCTCGCCTGGGGCGGCTGGCGCGGTTCAACGGCCTGTCGGCGCTCTCGTCGTCGTCGGCAACGTGGCCATCACCGCCGTACTGGTGGACAGGCTCCGCGTGCCGATCGTGGCCGCGAACGCGATCGCGGTGGCCCTGGTCAGCGCGGTCAACTTCGCCGGGCTTGAACGGTGGGTGTTTGCGGCCGCGACGGCGCGCCGATCCCCGCGCGTGCCGACGGCCGCCGTGATGGCGGTGCTGTCGCTGTCGCTGCCCTTCGATGCGTCGGCCGCCGAGCTGACGGCGGCGACGCGCCGCGCCTGGCAGCGCTACGTGGCCGCCACCGAGGCGCGCATCGAACGGGAACTGCACACGCCGGGCTGCTTCCTGTCGCTCGACTTCGATGCGCCGGCCGATCGCCGGCGGGCGCGCGCCGCGCTGCGCGACGGTACCGTGATGGTGACGAACCTGCAGGGTGAGACCGGCGCCGGCGTGGACCTGCCCTCCGGCACCATCAATCACTGGCGCGGCGTCGTGTTCATTCCAGGCGCGACCGTGGACGAAGTGCTGCTCGCCGTGTCCGATCCCACCGGCGCGCGGGCCCACCGGCAGGAGGACGTGGTCGACGCGCGCGTACTCTCGCGGTCGACGGGTGGGTTACGGCTGTTCTTGAAATTGCAACGCCGGGGGATTGTCAGCGTCGCGTACAACACCGAGCACGATGTCGCGTATCGCACGCATGGATCTGGGCCGCGCCAGCAGCCGCAGCGTGGCGACCAGAATCGCGGAGGTGGTCAATCCCGGCGAGCCCGGCGAGTACGAGCAGCCGGCGGGCGTCGATCGCGGTTTTCTCTGGGGTTTGAACTCGTATTGGCGCTATGAAGCGGTGCACGGCGGCGTGGTGGTCGAGCTCGAATCGCTGACCCTCAGCCGCAGCGTGCCGTGGGGCGTCGGCGCGGTGGTGGGACCGCTGGTCGATCAGGTGGCGCGCGAGTCGATGACCCGGACGCTGGTGTCGTTGCGCGAACGCTTCGCCGAGGGGGGAATGTCGTGAAGCGCTCAGATCCTTGGCTTCTAGTTGGTAGTTGGTAGTTGGTAGTTCTTCTGTGCGGAACTGCATTCCTCTAGTGCGGAACTGCACCTCGCGGAACGCGGCACGGGCGGTTGACGGTTCGATCACCAGGAACGCCACGGTCACGATCACCGCGGCGCCGCTGAGCACGATCGCGAGCACCGGCTCCTCGGCGCCGACGAAGAGCCCGCTGGCCAGGAGTCCCGCCGCGAACACGCCGTCGGCCAGGCGCAGCCACGGGCGCGTCTGCGCCCGCTGCGCCGGCAGATCCCCGCCGGCCACGCGCGACACGAACCACAGGTGCAGCCGCAGCGTGATGGCCACGATGCCTCCGGCCATCAGCAGCAGGAACACCAGCAAGCCGACGCGGCCACCCATGAACGAGCGCACCAGCCACGCCGGGACGAGGAGCGCCGCATAGGCCAGCGCCACCGCGCCCTGATGGAACCGCCACCACCACCGGGCGTCGTCTTCCAGCGCCCGCCCGGCGCCGCCGGCGGCCACCAGCGCCGAGCGAAGATCGTCCGCCGATCGGAACCGCGCCTCCGGGTCGGCCTGGAGGCAGCGGGCGACGATCGCGTCGAGCGGCGGAGCAAACGCAGGCCGTTCGCCGCGGGCCAGCGGATGGCGCCCGGCCAGCATCTCTCCCAGCAGTACCCCGACGGCGTAGACGTCCGTCCGGCTGTCCACCGCGCCGCCCGCCAGCTGTTCCGGCGCCATGTAACCCGGGGTGCCCAGGACGACGCCGTCCACAGTCAGCCGGGTGCCGTCCTGCTACCTCCACGTGCGCGATTCCAAAATCCACCAGCTTGACGCGGCCCTGCGGCGTCAGCAGCACGTTCTCCGGCTTCAAGTCCCGGTGCACGACGCCGGCCGCGTGCACCGCGCTCAGCGCGTCCACGATCTCGAGCGTCAGGCCGACGGCGCGGCCGGCCGGTAGAGGGGCGGCGGCCAGCTCCTGTCGCAGCGATCGCCCGTTGACGAATTCGCTGGCCATGAACAGGTGCCCGTCGATCTCTTCGAGCGCGTAGACCGTGGCGATGCCCGGATGCATGATCGTCGCCGGCGGCGCTTGCCTCGCGGCGCAGGCGTTCCCGCCGCGCCGGGTCGGCGGACACCTCCGCGGGCAGCGCCTTCAGCGCCACCTCGCGTCCCAGCCGGGTGTCGCGGGCGAGGTACACCACGCCCATGCCGCCGCGCCCGATTTCGCGCACGATCTCGTACGGCCCGACGCGATCGCCGGGCTGGACGACCGCCGCGGCCAGCATCGCCGAGACGTCCTCCGGCTCGCACCTCGAGCGGCGCGTCCAGAAAACCGCCCGGCGTTTCCGACGCGTCGAGCAGGGCCCTGGCGTGCGCGGCGAGCTCGGGATCGTCCCCGGCGTGGCGCGCCAGCCACGCGGACTGTGCCTTCGGGCGGCAGCTCGAGCGCCTGCTGGAACAGGTCCTTGAGCCGGTTCCACTGCGCCGGCGTCACGCGCCCTCCAGCTGCAGCTTCAGCCACGCGCGCGCCATCGCCCACTGGCGCTTGACTGTTGCCGGCGACACGCCCGTGGCCTCCGCCGTTTCCTCGACGGTGAGGCCGCCGAAATAGCGCAGTTCGACGACTCGAGCCTGTTCGGGATCCAGCGCGGCCAGTCGCGTCAGCGCGTCGTCGAGCGCCACCAGATCCACCGCTTCGTGGGCCGCGCCGCCGTGCACGCCGCCCGCCTGCGGCATCACCCGTTCATCGAGCGTTACGCGCTGGCCGCCGCCGCCGCGCTTGGCGGCGTTCCTGGCGCGGGCGCGCTGCACCAGGATCTGGCGCATCGACAGCGCGGCGATGGCCACGAAGTGGGCGCGGTTCTGAAACTGCCGCGTGCGCTCGGCCGACAGCTGGAGAAAGGCCTCGTTGACCAGCGCCGTGGCCTGGAGCGTCTGGCCCGGCCGCTCGCGGCCGACATAGCGCGCGGCAATCCGCCGCAGCTCGTCGTAGACGAGCGGCAGCAGCGTGGACTCGGGCCTGATGCTTTCGCTCACGGCGCTCGTCGGCCCGTCACCTACCGGGCGATGGTGATGCGCCCCTCGACCTGGGGCGCGACGCTTTTCCTGGACGAAACGTAGCGCTCGACGGCGGTGGCCACCAGCTCTCCCGCCGCCGGGCTGACCAAGGCCCTGGTCCCCGCGAACATCGCGAATCCATCGCCGCCGGTGAACAGGTAGTCGGACAAGGCGAGAGTATAGGTGCGATCGGCGGCTAGCGGCTGCCCGTTGACGAGCACAGAGGTGACGCGCGGCGGCGTGTCGTGGATGTCCACCTCGAGCTTGAGCCCCGACACCTGCGGAAAGCGGCCGGCCGTGGCCGGCAGCGCCGACACGGCGTGGGTCAGGGCCGCGAGCAGCACTTTTCCCGACAGCTTCCGCCTTCACGACGACGTTGTCGAATGGGTGCATCGCCAGCAGCAGGCGGCGCGTCAATGGACTGGCGGGGTAGATGCGGTCGCCGCGAATCGCCCCCGAGTTGATCAGCCCGACGTCCGCCTGCACGCTCTCCCGAATCGCGTCCGCGACCAGATTCCCGACGTTGGTTTCGCTGGCCCGCAGGCGCAGCTCCTCGGCGTCGAGATCGACCGTGCTCGTGGCCACCGGGACGTCGAGCTCCGGGCCCAGGCGTGCTTCGTAACCGCCGATGATCCTGGCGGCGTCCGCGTCGTCGGGCAGGCCGGGGCCGATCGGAATCAGCTCGAAGTGCCGATCGAGGCTGGCTCCGCGCTTGTCCAGGTCGATGCGGGCGACGAACCGCGCTTCGCTGCCCGCCTTGCTGATCAGCGTGCGATTCCGGGTCACCGTGATCGGGTAGTGCTCGTGGCCGCCAATCACGACGTCGATGCGAGGAAAGCGATCGACCAGCTCCTGGTCCTCGGCGATGGTGAGATGGGTGAGCGCGACCACGGCGTCCACCTTTTCTGTCTCCAGCACCTTCAGATACTTGGCGGTGGCGTCGAACGGATCGGTCGGGACGATCCCACGCAGCCGTTCGGACCCCATCTGCTCGGTGGTGCTGATCAGGCCGATGAAGCCAACGCGCAAACTGCCGAAGGTCCGCACGATGTACGGGTACGGTGCCCGCCAGCGGCTTGCCGTGGTCGTCCACCAGGTTCGACGCCACCCACTGCCACTTGCTCTCCTTCATGCGCTGCCGCAGCACCTCGACGCCGAAGTCGAATTCGTGGTTGCCGAAGGTGGCCATGTCGACGCCCGCGGCGTTCAGCGCCGCCACCATCTGCTCGCCCTTGAAGACGCTGGAGGCGACCGACGGCGACAGGAAGTCGCCGGCCAGGAGCAGGAGCGTCGTCAGGCCGGCCTCCGAGAGCCGCCGTTTCAGGGTCGCGACCCTGGCCAGCCCGCCGGCGCCGTCAATCGGCACCGTGGAGTAGACGTCGTTGATCTGCAGGATGGTCAGCGGCGCCCGCGCACGCGGCGCGCTGGGCTCCTCGCTGAACGAGGACACCGCCGCGGCCGGAGCGGCCGCCGGGGCCGAAGCGGCCGCCGCCGGCGGAGGCGTGGTGGCTGGGGGTTCGGACCTCGGTGCGGTGCTGCAGGCTACCGCCAGGAGCGGCCACAGGCAGGCGAACAGCCGGAGTCGGTGCGAGCGCGCGCCGTTGGAGCACGCGTCATTATGGCAAACGGCCGTGAGCGCGCGGCTGCCGAGTGCCCCAACCCGGTGATAATGGCATCGACATGAGTCAGCCACCCGCCTCGGGGATGCACCGCACGGTGTCCGACCCGCGCACGCTGGTCAGTCACCCCGAACTGGTCTCACGCGCCTCGTTTCCCGTCTTTCGCACGGTCGGCGAGCCGCCGAAGGGGCCGCTCGAACGGCTGCTGTCGCTCTTCGCCGATGTTCGCGCCGGCGAAGGCGTGGGCGTGCTGCTGCTGATCCTCAACATCTTCCTGCTGCTGGCGCTCTACTACCTGCTGCGGTCGGCCCGGCAGGCGCTGATCCTCACCGAAGGCGCCCCGTTCGGCTGGAGTGGCTCGCAGCTGGCGGCGTATTCCGCTGCCGGCATGGCGATCGTGCTCCTGGGCGTCGTGCCGCTCTTCGGCTGGCTGGCCTCGCGCGTGCCGCGCCTGCGGCTCATCACCATCACGACGCTGTTCTTCGCCTCCAACCTCGTGGTGTTCTACGTGCTCGGCCGCGCCGGCGTCAAGCTGGCGGCGCTGTTCTACATCTGGCTGGGCGTCTTCAACGTGTTCGTCGTGGCGCAGTTCTGGTCGTTCGCCAACGACATCTACACCGAAGGCCAGGGCCGGCGTCTGTTTCCGATGGTTGGCGTCGGCGCCTCGCTGGGCGCATGGGTCGGCGCCTCGAGCGTGGGCGCGCTGGTGCGAACCTTTGCCTTCACGCCGTTCACGCTGATGCTCCTGGCGGGCGTCGTGCTGATTGTCGCCCTGGGCATCACCTGGCTGGTGAACCAGCGCGAGACCGCGCGCGCCGACCCGGAGGGCAAGAGCGCCGACCAGGCGCCGCTCGGCAAGGAGGGCGGCTTTGCGCTGGTCTTGCAGGACCCCTATCTCCGCTGGATTGGCGTGCTGATCATCCTGCTCAACATCGTCAATTCGGTCGGCGGGTTCCTGCTGAACCAGATCGTCGAGAACGGCGCCCTGGCCATCGAGGGCCTGGACCAGCGCCAGCGGTTCGTGACGCTGTTCTTTTCATCCTTCGACGCGCGCGTGAGCCTGATCGGGCTGCTGCTGCAGCTCTTCGTCACCTCGCGCGCGATTCGTCACTGGGGAGTCCGCGGGTCGCTCTTCATCCTGCCGGTGATCGCGCTGGTGAACTACTCGGTGATCGCGATTGCGCCCGTGCTCGCCGTCATCCGCTGGGGCAAGATTCTCGAGAACAGCGCCGACTATTCGATCCAGAACACGCTGCGGCATGCGCTCTTCCTGCCGACGTCGCGGGAAGCCAAATACAAGGCCAAGTCGGTGATCGACACCTTCTGCACCCGGTTCGGCGACGTGCTGCAGGCCGTGGTGGTGTTTCGTCGGCACCGCGATCGGGCTCGGCGTGTGGGGGTTCGCCTGGCTGAACGTGGCGTTGACCGTCGCGTGGCTGGCGGTCGCGGTGCAGATCGCGCGCGAGCACCGGAAGAAGACGGTATAGACGGCTCCGGGCTCCAGGCTCCGGGCTCCAGGCTCGGCCGCTATCGACGCGGCTGGTGCTCGTTCCACCACTTCTGGGCGTCGGCGCTCGTCCACGGCTCCGCCCCGCAATTCGCCAGCCGCTCGGCGACGGCGGCCATGGTCGGCGGCCGGTCCGCCGGCCGCTTCGACAGGCACTGCATGACCAGCCGCTCGAGCTCCGGCGGAATCGCGGTGCTGGTACGCGTGGAGGGCGGGTCGGGCGCCTGCTGCACGTGCAGCAGCGCCATCCGGGTGGGGTTCTCCTCTTCGAAGACCGTGGTTCCCGTCAGCAGGAAGTAGGCCACGCAGCCGAGCGCGTAGATGTCGGCGCGCCGATCGATCGAGTCCTCGGACGAGCGCGATCTCCGGCGCCATATAGCCGGGCGTGCCGGTGGTGGTGCCGGCCATGGTCAGCTGCGTCAAGCCGGTGTCACCGATGGTCTTGGCCAGCCCAAAGTCCAGCACCTTGACGAAGTCGAACGTGAGGGCCACCCGGCACACCATGACGTTCGACGGCTTCAGGTCCCGGTGCACCAGGCCGCGCTCGTGCGCCTCGTGGAGCGACTCGCACATCTGGGACAGCACGTGGACGGCCCGACCGGGTGCCAGCGGACCGGAGTCGCCGACCAGTGCCTGCAGGCTGATGCCATCCAGCAGCTCCATCACGTAGTAGAACCGCCCGTCGTTGGCGACGCCGAAGTCGTAGAGATAGACGGTGTGCGGCGACTGCAGCTTGGCGATCACGTTGGCTTCGCGTTTGAACCGGGCCGCCGCCGTGTCGGCCGCCCGGTTCTCCTGGTCCACGACGTCCGGGCGGATGATCTTCACCGCGGCCGCGCGCGCCAGCAGCTTGTGACTGGCCTTCCAGACCTCGCCCATCCCACCTTCCCCGATGCGTGACTCCAGGCGGTAGCCGCCCAGGTCGTCGCTGGCTTCGGTGCGGACGCCGGCGCCCTCGGCGGCCTGGGCGAGGAAATAGGCGATGCCGGCCATCGCGTAGTTGAGCAGCGGCCACAGCAGCCACACGTCGCTTTGGACAGCGGCCATGCCGCGCGCGGCGTTGACCGCGTAGGCGATCGGCCAGGCCGTCGCCGCCGCGAGCGACGCCATCAGCGCCCGCCGCGGGCGGCTGGGCACCAGGCCGCTCACGATCAGGATCCACGGCCCCACGGCCGAAATCCCCAGCGCGGGACCCGCCGCCTCCGCGGGCCGCGTCGTCTCGACCAGCGCAAGGGCGAAGGCGATCACGACCTGCCACGCCGTTCCCAGCCGGAGCAGCATCGACGGCGACGTCAGGCGGAAGTGCCGCGCCGCGAAGAGCGCCGCCGACGCCAGCACGGCGCGCGAGCAGCACCAGCCGGTTGACGGGGTTGAAGACCGCCTCGACGAGAGCCGGCTGCGCGGCGGCTCGCAGCCAGTTGCATGGCCGGCAGAGCGGCGGCGGTGGCCAGCGCGACCTGGCCGAGACGCGTCGCGGCCCGCTCGACAACTGCCGGCGGGAGGCCGCGGCTGCGCTCGGGTGCCGACGCCATCGTGCCTCGATGATACGCGGTGATACGATCGAACCGCAGGACTCGTGCCGACTCGCGCCGCAGTCACCGCCGCCACCATCTGTTCCGCGGCCGTCAGCGTACATTTTGTCGCGGGCAAGGCGACGCGCGATGCCCTGTTCCTCGCCAACGCCGACGTCACGTCGCTGCCGGGCCTGGTGGCGGTCACGGCGGCCTTGTCCATCGTCCTGGTGGCGCTCAGCTCGTTCGCCCTGCGCCGCGTCCAGCCCGAGACGCTGATCCCGGCGGCATTCACCGCGAACGCCGCATTGCTGATGGTCGATTGGCTGCTCGTCGATCGCTTCACGCTGGCGACTGCGTGGGCGGTCTACCTGCAGGTGGCCGGCCTGGGGCCGCTGCTCGGGTCGGGCTTCTGGCTGCTGGCGTCCGAACGGTTCGACCCGCGCACGGCGCGACGGCACTTCGGGCAGATTGCCGGTGTCGGAACGCTGGCCGGCCTGGCCGGAGCGCTGGCCGCCGAGCGTGTCGGCGCTCTCTACGGCATCGCCGCGATGCTGCCGATTCTGGCCGCGGTGAGCGTCGTGTGCGCCCTCTCGATCCGCCGGTTCGCCCCTCCGACCGCGCAGGCAAGACGGCGGCCCGCGTGCCATGGACGATGCACCGGAGCTGGCGGCGGAATCACCCCGCTCCGGGCTTCGCGCGCTGGCCAAGGCGCCCTACCTGCAGAACCTGGCGGCCCTCGTGTTCCTGGGCACGCTGGCCGCGGCAATCGCCGACTATGTGTTCAAGGCCGCGGCGGTGGAATCGTTCGGCCGCGGGGAAACGCTGCTGCGCTTCTTTGCGATCTACTACGCCGGCGTCAGCCTGCTGGCGTTCGTGGTGCAGACGACGGTGAGCACGCTGGCACTCGAGAGGCTGGGGCTCGGCGTGACGGCCAGCACGCCGTCGCTGGCCCTGGTCGCTGGCGGTCTGGGCGGCCTGCTCCTTCCCGGCCTGCAGGGTGCCTTGATGGCGCGCGCCGGCGAGTCGGTGTTCCGCGGCTCGCTGTTCAAGACCGGCTACGAGATCTTCTTCACGCCCATCGAGCCGCAGGACAAGCGCGCGGCGAAGTCGATCATCGACGTCGGCTTCGATCGCCTGGGCGATGCAGCGGGTGGAGCGGCGGTCGCCGCGCTGCTGGCGATGCCGTTCGGCGACCCCTCGCAGCGGCTGTTGCTCGCGGCCGTGGCGTGCTCGGGGGCGGCGCTGTTCGCGGCGCTGCGGCTGAGCCGCGGCTACATCCGCACGCTCGAACAAAGCCTCGTCAACCGCGCGCTCGATTTCGACCTGGGGGATGCCACCGATCTGACCACGCGCACGTCGATCCTCAGGACGCTGCGGTCGGCCGGCGTGTCGGGCGTGGGGCCGCGGCCGGCGCCCGGCGCGGCGGCCGTCTCCGGCGAGTCGATCGCCGATCCCGAGGTGCAGGAGATCCTCGCTCTGCGCTCGCGCGACGCCGCGCGCATCCGGCCGGTGCTGCGCGAAGGCGATGGCCTGCCGGCGTCGCTCGTGCCGCATGTGATTCCGCTTCTGGCCTGGGATCCGGTAGCCGAGGACGCGATCCGCGCCCTGAAGGGCGTGGCCGAGGAGCGGGTGGGCGAGCTGATTGACGCGCTGCTGGACCCCAACCAGCCGTTCGCCGTTCGCCGCCGGCTGGCCCGCGTGTTTTCGGTCTGTGTCTCGCAACGGGCGGTGGACGGCGTGCTGCTGGGCCTCGAGGACCTGCGGTTCGAGGTCCGGTTCCACTCCGGGCGGTCGCTGGCGGCGATCGTGGAGCGCAGCGCCTTCGTGCGCGTGGACGTGGAGCGGGTGTTCAACCTCGTGCGCCGCGAGCTGGCGGTGGGGCGGCCCGTCTGGGAGAGCCAGCGGCTGCTGGACGAGGTGGACGACAGCCGCTTCGTGGACGGGTTCCTGAAACAGCGGGCCGGGCAGAGCCTGGCCCACGTGTTCACGCTGCTGTCGGTGGTCCTGCCGACGGTCCCGCTGCAGATCGCGTATCGTGGACTGCACACTGACGACCGGGCTCTTCGCGGGACCGCGCTGGAGTACCTTGAGGGGGTGCTGCCCCGGGATATTCGCGACCGGTTGTGGCCCGTGCTGGGAGACGAGCCCGCTGCCCACGCCGGCACGCCACGCGACCCGCGAACAGATCCTGGCGGAGCTGGTCAGCTCCAACGAGTCGATCATGCTGAACCTGCAGGGGCTGCGACATCGTCTGGCCCGCCAGGGCACGGAGGACGAGGACTCGAGTCATGGCTGAGCTGCGAAGCATCCGCGCCCGCCGTGAACCGACGCCGACCGGCGCGGGCGCCAGCGACACGAAGTCGTTCCTGCCCGAAGAGCTGCTGTCCGAACAGGTGCAGCGGCTGGCGCTGTTCTGTCTCATCGCCGCGGCCCTGTGGTCGGCCGGGTTCGTCATGGACCTGCTGGTCCTGCCTTACGCCACCGGGCATGCCCCGCAACTGGCGCTCGCTGACGCTCGAGTTCATGAGCGCGCTGGTCGCGGTCGGCGTCGGCTTCTACGCCGCCACGTCGGACGCCAGCAGCCGGCGCAAGGCCGACATCGGCATCGTGATGATGCTGGTCAATGCCGGGGCGATCGCCGCGTTGAACACCTGGGCGCTCCCCCCGCCGACACGCCTGCCGCCAGCCTATCTGTCCTGGATCACGATCCTGATCCTGGTCTATTCGATGGTGGCGTCTCACACCCCGCGGCGGATGCTGGTGGCGGCCCTGATCGCCGCGTCGTTCGATCCGCTGGCGCTCTGGCTCGCGCACCTGCGCGGCGTTCCCACGCCCTCCGCCGCCGAGATCCTGGTGATGGTGTGGCCCAACTACAGTTGCGCGGTCGTGGCGATGCTGCCGTCCCGCGTGCTGCACCGGTTCGGCCGCAAGCTGCGGGACGCGCAGGCGCTCGGCAGCTACCGCCTGGTGGAGTTGCTCGGGCGCGGCGGGATGGGAGAGGTGTGGCGGGCGGAGCACGAGCTGCTGGCGCGGCAGGCGGCGATCAAGCTGGTGCGCCCGGAGGTGCTGGGGGCGCGCAGCGACGCCGACGCGCAGTCGCTGTTGCGCCGCTTCGAACGGGAGGCGCAGGCCACCGCGGCGCTCAGCTCTCCGCACACGATCCACCTGTTCGACTTCGGCGCCACCAACGACGGCTCCTTCTACTACGTGATGGAGCTGCTGGCGGGCCGCGACCTCGAGTCCCTGGTGCGGGAGTTCGGGCCCGTGCCGGCGTCGCGGGCGGTGTATCTCCTGCGTCAGGTGTGTCACTCGCTGGCCGATGCGCATGCACGCGGGTTCGTGCACCGCGACATCAAGCCCGCCAACATCTATGTCTGCCGGATGGGGCTCGAGTTCGACTTCGTCAAGGTGCTGGATTTCGGCCTGGTCAAGGTCAAGGACCGTGTGCCCGACATGCAGACGCTGGCGACGATGGACCACACCACCAGCGGCACGCCGGCCTACATGGCGCCGGAGGCGATCCTCGGCGACGCCGACGTGGATCGCCGCGCCGATGTCTACGCCCTGGGGTGCGTGGCATACTACCTGCTCACGGGGCAGCTGGTCTTCGAAGCCGACACCCCGATGAAGATGTTCATGCAGCATCTACAGGCTCAGCCCGTGCCGCCGTCACAGCGGAGCGAGCTGCCGATTCCGCCCGACCTCGACGCGTTCGTCCTGTCCTGCCTGGAAAAGGATCCAGACAAGCGTCCACAGTCGGCGCGCGAGCTGTTCGAGATGGCGTATGCGTGCTGCAACGACGGCTGGACCAACCGGCACGCGCAAAGATGGTGGGAGGCGCATCTGCCGGAGCTGACCCACGACCTCGCGATCACCGTGACAACCGAACGCACTTTCACCCAGGCTTCGTCGTAGCCACGATGCGTCCTGTCGTTCCGCTGCCTGAGCTGCTTCGGCGTGGTGCTGGCTCTTGCTGCGCCCGGCTGGGCCCAGGAGGCGGAGTCGCGCGCCGAGGAGCTGCGGCGGCAGCGCGAGGAGAAGGCGAAGAAGCCTCGAGCCGCCGAAGTCCTCGGCGTGTCGAGCGCTGGCTGCTGCGTCTCGAGGAAGGGCGCCTGTTCGAGCGTCTCCTGAGCCCGCCCGAGGGCTACTATCCGAAGCTCGGCAACATCACGCCCGGCAGCGGGTTCGCCGCCGGGCCCGGCTACCGGAAGTCGCGCCTGTTCGGCGGGCCCATGGACGTGTCGGCCTTTGCCGCGTTCTCGACCATGCGCTACTGGGTCATGGAAGGGCGCCTGCGCATGCCCCGGCTGGCGAGGGGACGCGTGGCAGTGGATGTCTTTGGCCGGCGTTCCGACTACCGCCATGAACCCTTTTACGGCATCGGCCAGGATTCGGACCGCGACAACGAAACGTTCTACGCCCTGAAAACGACCGGCGCTGGCGGCGGCGTGACCTACGCGCCGCAGCCGTGGCTGGTGTTCGGCGGCTCCAGCGAGTTCCTGCAGCCGGACGTCCGCGGCATCGACGACGACACGTCGATCGAGGACGTCTTCAACCCGATCCAAGCGCCGGGTCTCGGCCGCCAGCCCAATTTTCTCCGCCACGCCGCCACCGCGGAGGTGAACTACCGCGATCCTCGGCCCAACCCGCGGCGGGGCGGCCGCTACGCCTTCGTGTTCCAGAAGTTCGTGGACCGTGACCAGGGGCGCTACTCGTTCGATCGGGTGGAGGTCGATCTGCAGCAATACGTGCCGATCGTCCGCGACCGCCGGGTGCTGGCCCTTCGTGCCGCCGGCTCGTTCGTCCCCGACGACGCGGCGCTCGTCCCCTTCTACCTGCAGCGAACGCTCGGCGGCCCCGACGATCTCCGGGGATTCCGCCGGTTCCGGTTCCGGGACGAGAACGCGCTGCTGCTGCAGGCGGAGTACCGCTGGGAAATCTTCACCGCCGTGGACGGCGCGATCTTCTACGACGCCGGCACGCTGTCGTCGCGGCCGTCGGAGCTCTCCCTCGGCAACCTCGACACCGACTACGGCATCGGCTTCCGGTTCGGCACCAAGAACGGCGTGTTCCTGCGCATCGAAGGCGCGTTCGGCAGCCGAGAGGGCAAGCACTTCATCTTCAGGTATGGACATGTCTTTTAGCCGCCGGGCCGCCGCTCTCGGGCTGGTTGTGGTGGCGTTCGCCGCCGGAACGGCGGTGCGCGTCGCGACGCCCCGCTTCCTGCCCGACGATCCGCTGCAGGTTGACGACGACCGCGCCATCGACGCGAGCGGCGTCGCGACGATCAAGGGCAGCAACGGCTACGACTTCGCCGAGCACACGTTCGGCAAGCCCGGCGACCGGCGCGACGTGCGAGCGGCCAACGTCAACACCATTGACGAGGTGCCCGACTCGAGCTGGTTCACCAACCGGATCGGCCGCCGCGAGATGTCGATCGACGAGATCGTCAAGGGGCCGAACCTGCTCGAAACCATCAACATCGACGGCTGGCCGATCGTCGAGGAGAAGAGCAGCGGCATCACGCCCGGCTACCGCGTCACCGATCCGACGGGTCACCTCTACCAGGTGAAGTTCGATCCGCCCGAGCACCCGGAGATGGCCAGCGCCGCCGAGGTGATTGGCGCGGCGATCTATCACGCGGTCGGCTACAACGTGGTGCAGGGCTACGCGATCGACGTCGATCCCGCGCGCATCGTCATCTCCGAGAAAGCCACGACGGTGGATTTGTCGGGCCGGCGGCGGCAGATGCGGCGCGAGGACGTGGACCGGCTCCTGGCGCGTGGCGCGCGGCTGCCGAACGGCAAGTACCGCGCGACGCTGAGCCGGTTCGCGGAAGGCCGCCCGGTCGGCTACTTCAAGTACTACGGCACGCGCCCCGACGACCCCAACGACATCCACCCGCACGAGCACCGCCGCGAGCTGCGCGCCAACCGCGTCTTTGGCGCCTGGCTGAACCACGACGACTCGCGCGGCATCAACAGCCTCGACATGCTGGATGGCCCCGACGGCCGCAAGCACATCGTCCACTACATGTTCGACTTCGGGTCGACCATGGGCAGCGGCAGCACGGTGGCGCAGGTGCCGCGCGCCGGCAACGAGTACATCGTCGAGTGGGGGCCGGCGTTCAAGACCCTGGCGACGCTCGGGCTCTGGGTGCGGCCCTGGATCCTGGTGGACTACTGGGAGGAGGCGAAGGCGGTTGGGCGGTTCGAAGCCGACTTCTTCGATCCCGTCGAAGTGGCGTCCCGAATACCCCAACCCGGCGTTCGACAACCTGGGCGCCGACGACGCCTTCTGGGCCGCGCGCCTGGTGGCGAAGTTCTCCGATCAGGCGGTGCGCGCCGTCGTCGGCAAGGCGCGCTACAGCGAGCCGGGTGCCGCCGAACACATCGCCTCGACGCTGATCAAGCGCCGGGACAAGGTCCTGCGGACGTGGCTGACGGGGGTCAATCCAATCGCGGAACCGACGCTTGCGGAGGACGGCACGCTGACGTTTCTCAACGCTGCCGCCAATGCCGGTGTGGCTGCCAGCCGATGGCATCGTATGTGCTCCGCTGGTCATCCTGGGACAACGTGACCGGCACGGCGAGCGGAAAGGTGCAGGAGCAGACCGTGGCGGCGACCGAGAGCCGTGTCAGCCAAAAGGCGCCGTCCGGCGTCTTAACGGCAACCGACTACGTCCAAGTAGCCATCGAAACGAATGCCGCGGGTTTTCCGGCCTGGCGCACCCCGGTTACGCTGACCTTTCGCCGGAGCGGGGGACGGTGGCAGCACGTTGGACTCGATCGGCGACCCTGACGCTTCACGGACACGGATACACCGACCGAAACGAGGATTGATGCTCGCGACTTGCTGCCGTTGTGTCCTTGCGTGTTCGGTCGCCGCTTCACTCGTCCGCCGTTCCCGCCCGAGCCCAGGACCTCGGCTCCAGCCTCACGGAGCAAGCGACCGCGCCGGCGGCGCAACAGAGCCCCTTCCCATCCAAGCAGAAGTCGTTCTTCGGCAGCTTGTTCGACGACTTTCGCGCCATCCCGACGCGCGACAATCTGATCATCGCCGGCGTCGGCGGCCTGGCAGCGGGCGCGCTTCATCCGGCGGATAGCCACGTGTCGCGAACGATGTCGGGCTCGGCACGCCTGAGCCCCGTGTTCACGTCCGGCGACACCATTGGCGGCGCGGCGGTACAGATAGCGGCCGCCATCGGCACTCAGGCCATCGGCCGCGCGACCGGGAGTCCCCGGGTTTCCGCCGTGGGCGCCGACCTCCTGCGCGCCCAGATCGTCGCCCAGACCGTGACCCAGGGCATCAAGCTGTCGGCGGGCCGCACCCGGCCCGACGGCACGCAGTTCTCGTTCCCCTCTGGTCACTCTGCCAGCAGCTTCGCCACCGCCACCGTGCTGCAGCGTCACTTCGGATGGAAGGCCGGCGTTCCCGCGTACGCGCTGGCGACCTACGTCGCTGGATCGCGCGTCCAGGTCAAGCGCCATTACCTCAGCGACGTCACGTTCGGCGCCACGATCGGCATCATCGCCGGCCGTGCGGTGACGGTCGGCCGCGGCGACGCGCGGTTCGCGGTGGGCCCATCGGTCGTGCCCGGCGGCACCGGCGTCAACTTCACCTGGGTCGGGCATAAATAGTAGAGCTCAGGCCCCAGGCTCCGGGCTCCAGTCTTCTCCCTATTTCTGCGAAGATCAGCCCATGGCATTTGGCATGGGCTCGTGGCTGGCGCGCCCCTGGCTGCTGAGGGCGCTCTTGTCCGACCTCCGCCTTGCGGCGCGTCTGTTCCGTGAGCCCGCGGTGCCCGCCGTGGCGAAGGCCGTGGTGCCGCTGGCGCTCCTGTATCTGATCTCGCCCATCGACGTGCTGCCCGATTTCCTGCCGGTCCTGGGACAACTGGACGACCTGGCCATCGCCTACGTGGCGCTGAAGTTCTTCGTCCGCATCTGCCCGCCGGCCGCCGTGGCCTTCCACCGCGCCGCGGCCCTGGCCAAGCGGCCGTTCACCAGCATGTCGCCCGCCGACATCGTGATCGACGCCGAGTTCCGAGCGCAGTAGAGGAGAGCGGGCTACGGGCTACGTTCTTGGGCTACGGGCTACAGGCTACGGGCCACAGTCCTTCTTGCGGCTCTGCTCGCCACCGCAGTTGCATATCAGGCCAAGCTGCTAGCGCAGAGCGCTGCATCGCCGCAGCCGCAATCGCCGCGACTCGTCCTGCTGTTTTTCGACGATCTCCACATCCCGTTTCGCAGCACGCCGCGGATGCGAGACATGACGGCGCGCCTGATTACACGGTTGATGCGCCCAGACGACTTGTGGGCCATCGTCTCGACGGGAACCTCGAGCGTGTCGCGCTCACGGCCACTGATACCCTGTCGCGTCGTGCAGGATGGACGCCTCGCGTTGAGCCCTGATACCCGCTCTCGTGCTCGACCGCGCTGCGCTCGCTGCAGCATGCGGTGCAACGCCCGAGGACGTGCCGCAATGGCGCGGACGCCTGCGCGACGGCGGCGCCAGCGCCTTCGTGGAACCGGCGGCCTGGCCGGACCGGCTGACGCGCCGCTGGCGCGTCGAGGTCGGCGAGGGCTACTCGTCGCCGCTCATCGTCGGCCCGACCGTGTTCGTGTTCTCACGGCAGGACGGACGCGAGATCCTGCGCGCGCTGGACGCGGCGACAGGCGCAGAACGGTGGCAGGCGGGTTACGACGGCGCCCTACACGCCCAGTCCCCCTACCGTTGCGCACGGCTCGGGGCCGAAAGCCACGCCGCTGGCGCATGAGGGCAAGGTGTTCACGCTCGGCATCAGCGGCATCCTGGCGGCCTTCGACGGCCAGACCGGCAGGCTGCTGTGGCGCACCGAGACGCCAGCCGAGGCGCCCTATTTCAGCGCCGCGTCGTCGCCATTGGGCGTGCCGGGCCTGGTGATCGTCCATCCGGGCAACTACGAGGCGCTGACCGCGTTCGACGTCTCGTCGGGCGCGGTGAAGTGGAAGACCGGCGCCGGCGGCTTCTTCATGTCTCCGACGCTGGCGACGCTGCAGGGTGTACCGCAGGTGGTGTCGGTGACGCAGGCCGGCGTCATGAGCGTCACGCCGTCCGACGGCCGCATGCTGTGGGAGTACCCATGGCCCGGCGGCAAGCAGGGCGGCATCATGCCAACCGTGCACGGCGATCAGGTGATCGTCAGCGCCGCGGGCTCCGGCGTGATGGCCCTCCGTCCGGCGCTGCGCGGCGGCGCGTGGACGGTGGAGAAGGTCTGGGAAACCGCCGACGCGGAGATGTACCTCAGCCACCCGGTGGTGGTGGACGAGACGCTGTACGGGTTCTCGACCAAAGTCAGGGGTCAGCTGTTTGCGCTGGACATGCGCGATGGGCACACGCGCTGGCTTGGGCCACCACGACAGGCGACCAACGTGGCCGTGACGAAGGCAGGCAACTTCCTG
The DNA here is from genome assembly GCA_963713655.1 of uncultured Acidobacteriota bacterium. GTDB lineage: Bacteria > Acidobacteriota > Vicinamibacteria > Vicinamibacterales > UBA2999 > CAWEBF01. The sequence continues at coordinate 45,868 of CAVQMT010000035.1, read as the reverse complement.
CTGCTGCTGGAGGATGACGGCGAGCTGATCGTCGCCTGGGCCAACAAGAACGCCTTCGACCCCGTCAAGACCTACACCGTGGGGCGAGGGCGCCACCTGGGCACAACCGGTCGTCTCGGGCCGGCGGATCTTGATTCGCGACGGAACCGCGTTGACGATGTGGACGCTCGACTAACGATCGACGACAGTTCTCTCGCCCGCGGTCACCCGGGCGGTTCGTTTCGTGTTGTTCATCATGACTGTGTAAGTTCCCGCGAACAGTTCGACCTCGGCATTGGTGAGGACGTACGCCAGCTGGGTCTCTCCCTTCACGTCCAACACGGAGTAGTAGGTCGATCCTGAGCCCGGAACCACGATTCGCCCCGCCGCGATCGTGGTTTCGCGCCCCGCTTGGACGGTCGCGCTGGTACTGGCGCCGTGCAGTGTCAGCCGGTACTCACCCGGGAAGAGCTCCAGCGCGCGGCTGGTCAGCAGGTAGCCGAGTTGCGTTGTGCCGCTGGCGTCGAGGACCGCGAAATAGTCTTTCCCCTGTACCGGAGACCGAGATTGTTCCGGTCAGCAGGCTGGTGCGACGTCCGGCTGCAACCGTGACGCTGCGCCGGACGCCGTGCAGGTCCGCGAGATAGTTTCCTGGAAAGAGATCCACTGGCCGTCCGGTCAACACGTAGCCGAGCTGGTTCGTGCCCCCGGCGTCCAGGACGGAGTAGTAGTCCTGACTCTTACCCGACACGACGATGCCCGCTGCCTCGGCGGGGCTGTCGCTCACTTCGCCACCTGAAGCGGCTGCGGCTGCAGGGGGCGACGGAGCCACCGCGGTCGGGACCGGAGCCTCTGCCGGGTTCGCCGGAAGGGGACCCGCGCCAGGCACGCTCGTGCTCCGCGGCTCGCTCCCCGATTGTGGCGTGGTGCCGCTCCTGAGCGCCTGCCACGTCACGACCAGAGCCAGCACTGCAGCGATACCCAGCGCCGCGTATAGGAAGGAGCGCGGCACGGTTCCGGACGGGATCGCTGTGCGCTGGTTGGCGGGCGCGGCAATGGCCGCCGCCTGTGGCGGCTGTCCTGGTGCGGCTTTGGGTCCGGAGCGGCGGAGAACGCTGTCGACCGCTGCCACGAGATTGTCGAAAGCCGAAGGGTTCTGCTCCGAGGCCGGGTCTCGGAGATCGACCGTTTGGTGCTGCCGGAACCCGAGCGGGATCTCCGCCTCGTCGATCAGTACCGGCACCAGAATGTTGCGCTGCGTCCCCTCGGTGGCTTCGTCGCGGACCCAGTTCGATGCAACAGACGAGGTCGACCAGAGCACGACGACGCACCTGGTCTGATCGATCTCTCGCTCGATCGCCTCGGAAAACTGCTCGCCGGCCAGGATCTTCCGGTCCCACCAGACCGACCAGCCCCGTTGTTCGAAAATCGACGCTATCCGCTGTGCGTGCGGCCGGTCCGATCGCCCGTAGCTGACGAAGATGTCCGGCATGATGGCCCGGATAGTCTGCCACCGGGTTCAGGCTGTCAACCCGTCCGAGCCGGTAGCGCTTCCATCGGAGGTCGAGTTGGTGTACCAAGGAGCCGCATGACGATGCACTCCCGACTCGCCGTTCTCTTGGTTGCCGGCCTGAGCGTCGCGGCCACTGCGCCGGCCGCGCAGCAACCCCCGGCCCGCACCGCGCCGCAGTTCGCCGGTCGATCCCTTCTGGCCCAAGCCGCTGCCGAACAACTGGATCCTGGGCCAGGTGTCGGGCGTGGCGGTGGACAAGCGCGGCCACGTGTGGGTGGTGCAGCGGCCGCGGTCGCTCTCCGAGCGCGAGCTGGGCGCGCAGCAGAAGCCGCCGATCAGCAAGTGCTGCGTCGCGGCGCCGCCGGTGCTGGTCTTCGACCAGGCGGGCGCCGTCGTGCGCTCGTGGGGCGGTCCGGGCCAGGGCTACGAGTGGCCGGAGAGCGAGCACGGCGTCTACGTGGACGACGACGACAACGTGTGGCTGGCCGGCAACGGCGACAAGGACGCGCAGCTGCTGAAGTTCACGCTCGACGGCAAGTTCCTGCTGCAGATCGGCCGCAGCGGCCAGTCCAAGGGCAGCAACGACACCGCCAACCTGGGCAGCCCGGCCGATATTCGCGTCGACACCGCGGCGCGCGAGGTCTACGTCGCCGACGGCTATCGCAATCGCCGCGTGGTGGTGTTCGATTCGCAGACCGGCGCCTACAAGCGGCACTGGGGCGCCTACGGCAAGCCGCCGAGCGACGACAAGACGCCGCCCTACGATCCGGCGCGGCCGCCGGCGTCGCAGTTCGGCAACCCGGTGCACTGCGTGCGCTTCTCCAACGAGGGGCTGGTCTACGTCTGCGACCGCACCAACAACCGCGTGCAGGTGTTCCGCAAGGACGGCACGTTCGTGTCGGAAGCCGTGTTCGAGAAGGACACGCGGCTGAACGGCTCGGTGTCGGAGCTGGTGTTCTCGCCGGATGCGGCGCAGCAGTTCATCTACATGGTGGACGGCGTGAACAACGAGCTGCGCATCATCGAGCGGACCAGCAACGCCGTGCTCGGGCCGGCTGGGCCGGCCCGGCCGTTACGCCGGCCAGTTCCACGTCGTCCACAACATCGCCGTCGATCGCGACGGCAATCTCTATACGACCGAGGTGAACACCGGGCAGCGGGTGCAGAAGTTCCGGCGGCTGCCGCCGACGGCGGCACGCTGAGGGCACGCGTTCACGATCTATACTGCCGGTCGCTGGAGGAAACCATGAGCACGCGACTCCTCGCGGTTGGCGCCCTGCTGCTGGCGCTCTCGGGCCTGTCGCCGGTTGCGGCCCACCACTCGGTGCCGGGCCAGTTCGACGTGTCGAAGCCGATGACGCTCACGGGCACGATCTCCAAGGTGGATTGGATCAACCCGCACATCTACGTGCACCTGGACGTGAAGGGCGACAAGGGCGCCGTGACCACGTGGGCGCTGGCCACCCTGCCCACGGCGATGATGCGCCGCTCCAAGATCACCAAGGCCTCGCTGACCGGTAAGCCCGGCGAGATGGTGACCATCCGCGCGGTGCCGGCCCGTGACGGCACGAAGCACCTCGGCTGGATCAACAAGATCACGTACTCGGACGGGCGCTACCTGCAGTTGGCCGGTCAGTAGTCGAGGAGGTGCCAGCCATGCGCAATCTATTCGTTGCTCGGTTGGGTGCGGCCGTCGCGGCCGTGCTGCTGGCCGTTGCCTGCGGGTCGGCGACGCCACCAGCGGAGCGAGTCCGCTTCGGCCACGCCGGCGGCCGCGCCCGGCGAACGCGGTTCTCCGGAACAGCTGAAGGCGCTGGCGTCGCGGCCGACGCCGCATCTGCCTGACGGCCGTCCCGATCTGAACGCCACCTGGGATCATCTGGGCGGCATCGAGTTCGTGCGCGTTCGACAGGACAGCCCCGGCCGAGAACGAGTCGGTGTGCGTCTTCGGTTGTGCGCCGCCGCCGGGCCAGCCACGCACCGCCCCAACCGGTCCGCCGCCCGCGGGCCCCCCAGGTCCCGGCTTCCCCAAGTACAAGCCCGAGTTCGCGGCCAAGGTGAAGGACCTGAAGGATCGCCAGGTGCAGGTGGACACGCTGCTGCAATGCGCGCCTCCGGGGGTGCCGCGCATCGGCCCGCCCGCCAAGATCATCCAGAACGCGCGCGAGGTCGTGTTCCTGTACGACGACGTGAACGGGCCGTACTTCCGGACGATTCCGACCGATGGCCGCAAACATCGCACCGACCTCGAGCCCAGCTACCTTGGTGACGCCATCGGGCGCTACGACGGCGACACGCTGATTGTCGAGACGCGGAATCTCAACGACGAGACCTGGCTGACCGACGACGGCGCGTTTCACACCACCAACCTCAAGGTGGTGGAGCGGCTGCAGCGCGTCGGCGACACGATCCTGTACGAGGCCGTGGCCGAAGATCCGGAAGTGCTGGCCGAGCCGTTCGCGCTGCGGCCGATGACGCTGTGGGTCAGCACCGAGGAGCTCGCCGAGCCGGCGCGGTGCGACGATCGTGACCTGGCCCACATGGTGGACGGGTCGTATCACAGTAATCCGCGGTAAGTGACGCAAGGCTCAGGGCTTAAGGCTGCAGGTAGAACACGGCTTGTCTGGGAGCAGTGAGTGTTAGGTGGATTTGCCGCACGGCGCTTGCGGCGGTCGTTGCCGCGCTTGTTGGCGCTGTCGACGGCGGCGCTGTCGGCGCAGCTGGCGAGCCGGCCCGCCGACGAGTGGGTGAAGACGCTCGAAGCCCCCGACCGCGTGGCCGGCCTGAAGGTCGATCAGGTGGTGGCGGCCATGAGGCTGCGGCCGACCGACGTCGTCGCCGACCTCGGGCGCCGGGACCGGACTCTTCGAGGTGGCGTTGGCCAAGGCCGTGCCGTCGGGCCGCGTCTACGCCGTCGAGCTGGACGAGGCGTTCTTTCCCCACATCCAGGCGAAGGTGAAGGCCGCCGGCGTGACCAACGTGCGGACCGTGGCGGGGAAGTTCACCGACCCGTCGCTGCCGGGCCGCGACGTGGACGTGGCGTTCTTCCACGACGTGCTGCACCACGTGGAGAACCGCGCCGCGTACTTGAAGACCCTGACCGGCTACCTGAAGCCAGGCGCTCGCATCGTGGTGGTCGAGTTCACGGCCGCCGACAGCCCGCACAAGGACCAGCCCGCGCTGGTCGTCGGCAAGGAGCAGGGGACGCAGCTGATGGCGGGCATCGGCTTCTCGCCCTCCGAGGACCACGCGCTCTTCAACGGACAAATGGTTCGTCGGCTACACCAGGCGCTGACGCTCGCCGTCGCGGCGCTGCTGTTCCCGTCGCAGGCGGCCAGTCGACGCGCAGACGCCGGCGCTGGCGCGCGTACGAGAACGCGCGGCTGATCCCGGGCGATGGCCGGCCGGCCATCGAGCAGGGGACGCTGCTGATCGAGAACGGCCGCATCCGGGAAGCGGGCGCCTCGGCCGGCGTTCGCGTGCCTGCGGGGGCCGCGCGCGTCGACCTGCGCGGCAAGACCGTGGTGCCCGCCTTCGTCAACGCGCACACGCACCCCGGCTTCCAACGCGGCGCCAGCTACTCGCGCGACAACTACACCCGGGAGCTCTACCTCCAGGATCTCGATCGCGCGCTCTACTTCGGCGTCGCCGCGGTGTTGTCGCAGGGGATCGATCCGGGCGATCTGGCGCTGCAGATTCGCGCCGACCAGGCCGCCGGCCGGGTGGGCGGTGCACGGCTGCGGCTCGCCGGCATCGGCATCGGCTCGCCCAACGCCGGGCCCGGCGCCGCGGCCTACCAGGGCATCGCCTACGAGCTGACCACGCCGGACGAAGGGCGCAAGGCCGTGGCGGAGCAGGCCGCCCGGAAGGTGGACGTGATCAAGATCTGGGTCGACGACCGCAACGGCCGCGCGCCGCGTCTGACCGAGCCGGCCTACCGCGCGATCATCGACGAGGCGCACAAGCGCGGCTTGAAGGTGAACGCGCACGTCTTCTACCTGGCCGACCTCAAGGGCCTGGTCAACGCCGGCGTGGACGGCCTGGCGCACCTGGCGCGCGATCTGGAGCTGGACGACGAGGCCGTGGCGGCGATCGTGAAACGCGGTGTGGCCGTGATGCCGACACTGGCGACGCCCGATCGCACCACGCACACCGCGGTGCCGCCGTCGCTGGCCGCGTGGCTCGACGGGCCTGGCGGCGCGGCACTGGGCGCCGCGGTCGTCGAGCGTGTGAAGGCGGGGTTCGGCGGCCGGACGGCGGAGGCCGCGGCGGCGGCGCGCCTGCGCTATCAGATTCTCCAGCGCAGCGTCGCCCGGCTGGCCAAGGCGGACGCGAAGCTGCTGCTCGGCAGCGATACCGGCATCCAGGATCACCCGTTCGGGTTCACCGACCACCGCGAGCTGGAGATGCTGGTCGAGGCGGGCGTCACGCCGATGCAGGCGATCGTCGCGGCCACCAGCCGGCCGGCGGAATACATGGGCCTGCGCGACCTGGGCTCGCTGACGCCGGGCAAGGCCGCGAGCTTCGTCGTGCTCGATGCCAACCCGCTCGACGACATCACCAACACGCGCCGCATCGCCGACGTCTACATCGACGGCCGCCGCGTGGACCGGCAGGCCCTGCTCGCGCGCCTCTCGGCCTCTCGCTGAGCGGTCCGGTTGGGTCGCGGCGTGGGCCGTCGTCTATTGACGCGGCCCTCGCCGCCGCCCCTCGGGATCAGAACTCGAACTGCACGTTGAACCGTGCGGCTCGTGGCGTCAGGACGGCCGTTGGCTGCATCCAGCGCGCGCCGTTGGTGGCCGGGTCGAACACCGCCTCGTAGGTGGTCGGCGTGTTCGCGTTCAGCAGGTTGTAGATGTCCATGCCGACGTTCGTGCGCGTGCGTCCGAACCGCAGCACCTTCGCGAACCGCATGTCCAACACGTTGACCCGCTCGCCATAGAGGTCTCCCGGGGCCACCAGGTTCACGGTGTACTGCGCCACGCCCGGCCGCAACGGCACGCCAGTGGCCGCCAGGAACTGCGCCGGGGTCATCTGGTAGTTCGCGTTCCGCGAGCCACCGTTGGTGGCGATCGTGGTCGCAGCGGGCTGCGCGTTCGGCTGAGAGCGGAAGATCGCGCTGACCAGCACGTCCACCTTCGGCACCGTGTAGCTGGTCAGGCCGCGAAACTGCGTCAGCCACGGCTCGGTGAAGTCGCATGCGGGCTGGCCGTCGATCGCGCCCTCAGCGACAATCGCCGGCGTGACGGTCGTGATGTTGGGAGTCATCGGCTTCCCGAACCGCCCGGTCACCACGTCGCAGGTGTCGTTGACGCCGCGACCCGTGCTGGTGCCCGCCTGCACGAACAGCGTGCCCCTGAGGCGCGCGCTCAGCGACACGTCCATACCGTGCCAGTAGTGCGTCTCGTCGCCGAAGTCCTGGTTGGTGGTGTAGTAAGGCTCGTTCACGCCGACCGTCGCCTGGCGGTTGTTGCGGACCAGGAACGAGATCGGATACCCGCCGCCGCCGGGCAGCTGCGGGTGCCGCGGGGCCGTCATCGACACCTCGTCGAAGTCGGCGGCCGTCAGCGCCGTGTTGTGGGTGCTGAAGAAATTGCTCCACCACCGGCGGTTGTAGCTGACGTCGAGCGCCACCTGGCGGAACAGCTGCTGCTGCACGCCCATGCCCAGCTGCCAGTCGCGGTTCCGTACGCCCCACCCTTCGAGCACGTCCGGATTGACACGCGTGGTCTGGACCGACGAGCCCCACTGCAGGTTGTTCCACGGCCCGCATTCGCCGTTGGCCGCCGGGTTCAAGTAGTCGCATTCGGCGATACGGTTGCCGTTGGGATCCGTCCAGGGGCGATTCACTGTGCTGACCAGCGTCACGGCGGGGTTGTTGATGGTGTAGACCTCGCCCGAGAACGGGCCCTGGAGGTACTGCCCCATGTTGAACTTGAGCGCGGTGCGCCCGGTGCCGAACACGTCGTAGGCCGCTCCCATGCGCGGCGTGATGTCCTGGTAACCCTTGACCCCTTCCACTTTCGGGAAGATCAACGCCTTGCCGAACTGGTGATCCTGGATGATGCCGTTCTCGCCTTCGGGGCTGAAGCTCGATGCCGTCTCGAACCGCAGGGCGCCCTGCAGTGTGAGGCGGCCTCGGGTCCACGCGTCCTGGAGGTAGATGGCGTTGTAGCGCACGCGATCGCTGACGCGGGTGGGACCGACGCGCTGCTGCAGCTGGATCGGGTTGCCGTTGTTGAAGATGTAATTGAGCTGCTGGCCGACCATGGTCGTGATCTTCGCCACCATCCAGCCGCCCTGATAACCGACCTTCATGTTGTGGCTGCCGGACACGTAGGCGGCCGAGCCACGCCACGTGGCGTGCTGCTGGTCCTGTGATGGCTGGAAGTACCACCCGCGATACTGGTAGTTCGCCATCGGCACGCCGGCGTTGGTGGACTGCTCCGTGACCCCGATGAAATCGGACAGCGCACCCTCGGGCTTGGTGTCGCCCCACTGCGTCCAGAACGACGACCATCCCGCCTCGAACAGGATGCGATTGGTGAACGGTGAATTCCACGTCACCTGCGAGATCTTCGACGGCGCGTTCCAGATGCTGCCGGACTCCGGCGAGGTGGTCAGCACGCCTGGGCCGATGCCAGGACCCGACGCCGTCCAGCCGTCGCCGGGGTTGGGGCTGCGGCACTGGCCGCTGTCCGGTGTGAACGACGAGGCGCTGCAGTTCTTCGTGTAATCGAGGAAGAAGCCGACCTTGTTGCGCTCCGAGATCTGGCCCGTCAGGCGGACGCTGTTGACCAGCTTGCTGGTGGCGTTGCGCACCCGGATGCTTTCGTCGCGCACCCACCGCCACTCGTTGCGGTTGCCGGCATTCAGGTTCGCGTACTGGTTCTGGGTGTCGACGTGCGTCCCGATCGTCCGGGTGTTCGCGTAGAACCAGATGCGGTCTCTCCAGATCGGGCCGCCGATCGAAAAGTTGTTGTCCCAGGACTTCCGGAGCGCCGGCGCATCGGCGAAGCCGAGCGCGCTGAGCTCCGCGTCGATGTTGGAGGACTGCCCCCACTGCCCGGCAAAACTGCCGAAGTAGTTGCCGCTGAACGTGTTGCCGCCCGTCTTCGGGATGATGTTGAACACCGGGGCGCCGCGATCCGATTCGCCCAGCCCACCGGAGATCGACACCTGCACCTCGGCGGAATTGTTCATGTCGTACAGGTAGCCCGAGACACCGCCGCCGTTGCCGGGCGACCCGACGTTCAAGCCGTCGATCTGGATCGCCCCCTCGTTGCTGCGTCCGCCGCGCGCGGTGAAGAAGTTGTTGCTGGTCTGGACGCCGGTGTTGAACCCGGTGGCCTGGATCGCCGGGACCGCGGCGAGGTAGTTGCCGTAGCTCCTCGATGCGGGCAGCGCCCGCACCACGTCACCGTTGATGACGGTGGTCTGCCGCGCCGACTGGACGTCGACGACCGGCGTTTCACCCGTCACCGTGATGCTCTCCTCCAGGGCGCCGACGCGCATTTCGGCGTTGATGCTGGTCACGCCCGCACCCGTCAAGATCACTTCATCCCGGACCACCGTGGCAAAGCCGGGGAGCGTGAAGGTGATCTTGTAGGTGCCGGGGGGGAGGTTGGTGATCTGGTACTGGCCGCTGGCGTCAGCGATCGCCGTCCGGACCTTTTCGATGAGCGCCGGGCTGGATGCCTCGACCGTGACGCCGGGCAGCACGGCCCCGGACGTGTCGCGCACGTTGCCGGCCAGGCTTTGGGCCGAGGCGATGGTCGAAGCCAGCGCCACCAGCCATACCGAGAGCAACAGAGAGTTTGCGATCTTCTGCATGGCGCGGACTATGCGACCGCTGCCACGCGAGTGTCAAGCCGAGCAAATGGGCCCAAGGCCGCCCCTGGGGAGGCTTCTTAAGGCACGCGCGCCAGCGCCGGCGCGTCCACGTCGAGGGCCACCCGTTCGCCACGCACCACGGCGATGGCTGAACCCGGAGCGCTCAGCCTTCCCAGCTCCTCCTGCAACTGCGCGTCAGGTCCGGTTGAGCCGGCCACCTTTAGGTCCTGGGCCCCCGCCACAGCCAGGCTGGCGAGCACCAACAGGGCCGCGATGAATCGCATGCGGCAGTGTAGCCTCTTGCTGTGACCAGGTTGTCCATGCAGCGGCGCTTCCTGGCCGCGTTGGGTGTGACCGGATGGCTTCTGGGGCAACCGTCGACTCTGGCTCTGCACCAGGTGCCCACCTACGGTGCGCGGGACGGCGACGCGCCGGTCCTGCTGTCAAACGCCGACGGCCAGAGCCCGTACACCGGCATCGGGCGATATCTGGGACGCGCGTCGTGCACGGCGGTGTTCATCACCCCGTTCCGCGACGGCGAGGACGCGGGCGCAGCGCCAGCCTACGCGTTGACCAACGGGCATTGCCCGGACTTTCCGGGCTCCAACCAGGTGCTGCTCAACCAGCCACCTGGGCGTGGCCAGGTGACGTTCAATTACTTCGCCGACACGACACGCGGTCAGCTGGTCGTGCCGGTGACGCGCTCCTCTTACGTCTCGATGAAGGGGCAGGACATCGCCGTGCTGGAGCTGGCCCTGCGCCACGACCAGCTGCGTGCGCGAGGCATCGAGCCGTGGCCGATCACGGACGTCCGGTCCGATGTCTCGGAGCCGATTGCCGTCGTCGGCGCGCCGGGCTCGTCGTTCTTGCGCCTGGCCGCGTGCCGGCTCGACGGAGAGGCACCCCTTGTCCTGGAGTACGTCTGGCACTGGTATGGCTTCTTGCGCAACACCTGCGCCGGCATCGCACCAGGCTCCTCCGGGTCGCCGGCGATTTCGCGGCGCACGGGCAAGGTGATCGGCTTGCTCAACACCACCACCAACGGCGGCCGGGCGCAGTTCACGGAGTGCCTTCTCGATCACCCGTGCGAGCCCACGGTGGGCGCCGAATCCGGTCGAGTGGAGACCAGCTACATCACGCCGTTGCTGGGTGTCGAGGCCTGCTTCGCCGGCGGCCGCTTCGAGGTACGCGGCGCCGGATGCTCGCTCGACCCCGGCGATCAGGTCACGCTGTCGCCGCAATTCCTCGGTCGCGCCAACCCACGGTTGGACACGGTGCCGGTGGGGCGGCCCGTCCGATCCTGGAACGTCATCGTGAGCGGGCCGTTCGATTTCTATCGCTACAAAGTCGCTCGGGTGGGTGCAGACGATTGTCGCGATCCCCGCGGTTACACTCCGCCCAGGCCGGTGGCGCAACGGCCGCTCATCGACGACGCATTACCCGAACCGGAGGGGTGGTGGTTCCTGTGCGTCGTCGGCAGCCGCAGCCGCGGAGAGGCACAGTCGCCGGCCTATCCGACCGTCGTGGGCGTGCGCGTGGATTCGGTGCGGCCCCGGGTCGAGGCGCCGCTCGTGATCGAGGACGGCGGCCAGGCCTGGCGGGTCACGTTTCAGACCTACGATCCGGAGGTCTCGCTGTATGTGTTCAAGTTCGGCCGCCCCGCCGACACGCGGTGCGAGGACGGGTCGGGCTACCGCCTGGCCCTGGTACCGTTCATCGCCTTGCCCAAGAGCGGCAGGCCGTACACGTTCTGTGCAATTCCCTACGACGGCGCGCAGAATCCCGGCCGGTTGATCGAGACGCTGCTGCCCTAGCCGGCCATTGACTTCGGGGCGATTTCCGTCAGACTTGGGGCCTCGTTCCCGAGAGCGACCGAAAAACATGGCGTGCCGGACCGCGTGCGTAGTCGTGTGTGGCGCGCTCGTTGCCGCCAGCGGGTACCTGCACGCGCAGCGGCCCGCGCCCACGGTGCCGGCCCCGGCGGCCGCGCCGGCATCCCCACCCGCCGCGCTCACACCGCTGCTCGAGCAGTATTGCGTCACCTGCCACAACGCCAGGCTGAAGACCGCCGGGCTGGCGATCGATCAGCTCGACCGTGTCCGCGTGGACCAGCACGCCGAGACGTGGGAGAAGATCGCCCGCAAGCTGCGCACGCACGAGATGCCGCCCCCGGGGGCGCCGCGGCCCGACAACGTTGCATACGAGCGCGCCGCCGCGGCGCTGGAGGCGGCGCTCGACGCCGCGGCCGCCGCGCGGCCGCAGCCGGGCCGGGTGGCGGTGCACCGCCTGAATCGCACCGAGTACGCCAACGCGATTCGTGATCTGCTGGCGCTCGACGTGGACGTGAAGGCGCTGCTGCCGGCCGACGAGCCCGATCAGCAAGGCTTCGACAACATGGCCAGCGTGCTGTCGGTGTCGCCACGGCTGCTCGAGAACTATCTCTCGGCCGCGGCCGTGGTCAGCCGTCTCGCGGTCGGCGACGCGAGCACGAGCCCCACGGAGGACACGTTCCGCGTGCTCACTGCCATGGTCCAGGACGATCGCGCCAGCGACGATCTGCCGTTCGGCTCGCGCGGCGGCACGTCGGTCCGCTATCAGTTCCCGGTCGACGGCGAGTACGTCATCAAGGTGCTGCTGCGGCGGCAGCTCTACCTGTATCTGATCGGCATGGGGGAGCCGCAGCAGATCGACATCCGGGTGGACGGCGCGTTGGTGAAGCGCTTCTCGGTGGGCGGCGAAGGAAAAGGCGCCACCGCTCCGGAAAGCTTTGCCGGCAACACGCAGGGCGATCCGGAATGGGAGGTCTACATGCACACCGCCGACGAGGGCTTGTCGGTGCGTGTGCCGGTGAAGGCCGGCACGCACCGCGTGGGCGTGTCGTTCGTGCGGCGTGCATGGGAACCGGAGGGGATTCTGCAGCCGCCGCAGCGCGGGTTCGCGCGGACGACCAACGAGGTCTACTTCGGCGACGCGGCGGTGGAGAGCGTGACCATTGCCGGACCCTACCGCCCCGTGGTCAGCGCCGACACGGCCAGCCGCCGCGCGGTGTTCATCTGCCAGCCCGCGTCGCCGGCGGCCGAGGAGGCCTGCGCCCGCCGCATCCTCTCGCGGCTGGCGCGGCGAGCGTATCGGCGTCCGGTATCGGCGGGCGATCTCGAGCCGCTGATGGCCTTCTACCGCGCGGGTCGCGCCGAGGATGGCTTCGACGGCGGCATCCAGCGCGGGCTGCGCCGCCTGTTGTCCTCGCCGACCTTCCTGTTCCGTGTCGAGGCCGTGCCCGCCGCGGCGCGGCCGGGCCAGGCGTACCGGATCAGCGACATCGATCTGGCGTCGCGTCTCTCGTTCTTCTTGTGGAGCAGTGTTCCGGACGACGAGCTGCTGAAGTTGGCCGCGCGCGGCGCGCTGTCGAACCGGGTCACGCTGGAGCTCCAGGTGCGGCGGATGCTGGCCGATCCGCGCGCGTCCGCGTTGGTGGAGAATTTCGCCAGCCAGTGGCTGTCGCTGGGCAAGCTCGCCGGCCTGGTGCCCGACGCCGATGCCTACCCCGAGTTCGACGAGAACCTCCGCGACGCCTTCCGGCGCGAGACCCAGCTCTTCGTCGCCGATCAGGTACGCCGTGACCGCGGCGTGCCGGAACTGATCAGCGCCGACTACAGCTTCATCAACGAACGGCTGGCGCGCCACTACGGGATCCCCAACGTATACGGCAGCCACTTCCGCCGGATGACATTTGCCGACGGGACCCGCGGCGGGCTGCTCGGTCAGGCCAGCGTCCTGGCCGTCACGTCCTACCCGAACCGGACCTCGCCGGTCGTCCGCGGCCGATGGCTGCTCGAGAACATTCTCGGCGCCCCGCCGCCGGCTCCGCCTCCCGACGTGCCGTCGCTGCCGAACAACACCGCCGCTGGCCGGCCGCTGTCGATCCGTGAGCAGATGGAGGCGCATCGCCGGAACCCGGGGTGCGCGGTCTGTCACGTTCGCATGGATCCGCTGGGGTTCTCGCTGGAGAACTTCGACGCGCTCGGCAAGTGGCGGACCGAGAGCGACGGCAGCCCGGTGGACGCCTCGGCTCTCCTCCCCGATGGCACCACGTTCCACGGCGCGGCCGGGCTGCGTCAGCTGCTTGCGGGCCGCGAACCGGAGTTCGTGCAGACGTTCGTCGAGAAGCTGCTGGCCTATGCGCTCGGGCGCGCCGTCGGCCGCCGGCGATCGACCGGCCGTGCGCGCGGTGGTGCGTGATGCGGCGCGCGACGGCTACCGCTGGTCCGCGGTGATTCGCGGCGTGGTGACGAGCGTCCCGTTCACGATGGGTCTGGCCGCGGCGCCGCAGCCTGCGGATTCCGCCGGCGTGGTGGCAGTGCGTTCGGAAGCGCTGGAGTCGGTTCGATGATGATCACCAGAAAAGCCATTCCCCGCCGCGCCCTGCTGCGCGGTCTCGGCGCCACGCTGGCCTTGCCGCTGCTCGACAGCATGGTGCCGGCGCTGACGGCGATGCGGCAGTCGGCGGCCAGGCCCGCCACGCGGTTCGGCGTCATGTACGTGCCCAACGGCATGATCATGGACCAGTGGACGCCGGCGGCCGAAGGCGCCGGCTACGAGCTGACGCCGACGCTCAGCCCGCTGGCGCCGCACCGGAACGACGTGCTGGTGCTCAGCCAGATGGCGTGCGTCCCGACGCCTGGACGGCCGGGCGGCGCGCATGCCAAGGCCAGCACGCGCTTCCTCACCGACGTCTCGCCGCCCACGAGCGAGACCTGGCTCGATGCGGGCATCTCGATCGATCAGATCCTGGCGCGAGAGTTGGGCGCATCGACGCAGGCCGCGTCGCTCGAGCTGGCCGTCGAATCGTCGGAGACGGCTGGTGCCTGTGACGTCGGGTTCGCCTGCGCCTACACCAACACGCTGTCCTGGCTCGGGCCGGCCACGCCGCTGCCGACCGAGAACAACCCGCGCGTGGTGTTCGAGCGCCTGTTCGGCGACAGCCGCACCACCGACGCTCGCGCGCGCGCGGCGCGGCTGCGCGAGGATCGCAGCGTGCTCGACTCCGTGAGAGACGAGCTGGCGACGCTGCAGTCCGCGATTGGCCCGGGCGATCGCGCCAAGCTGGCCGAGTATCTGCAGTCGGTTCGCGACGTGGAGCGCCGCATCCAGGCGGCCGAGTCGCGCGGCGCCAGCGAGCTGCCGGTGATCGAACGTCCCGCGGGCGTTCCGGGCTCCTACCAGGACCACGTCCGGCTGATGTGCGACCTGCAGGTCCTGGCGTATCAGACCGACGTCACCCGCGTCGTCACCTTCATGTTGGGACGCGAGTTCAGCGGCGTCACCTACCCGCAGATCGGCGTCCCCGACGCGCACCACCCGATCACGCACCACCAGCAGGAGGCCGAGAAGATCGCCAAGGTGGTGAAGATCAACCATTACCACGTCACCCAGTTCGCCTACCTGCTGGAGCGGATGCGATCGACGCCGGACGGGGACGGGTCGCTGCTCGATCATTCGATGCTGATGTACGGGGCCGGCATCGGCGAGTGCAATGCTCACGATCCGCGTCACATCCCGCTGCTCCTGGCGGGCGGCGCGTCGGGCCACCTGAAGGGCGGCCGGCACATCCGGTATCCCAAGGAAACGCCGCTGGCCAATCTCCACCTGACGCTGCTCGACACGCTGGGTGTGCGGCTGGACCGCATCGGCGACAGCACCGGCCGGCTGGACGACAAGGTGCTGTCGGGGTTGAGTTGAAGGCAGAAGGCAGAAGGCAGAAGGCAGAGGCAACAGGCCGAACAGGCTAAATGCTCAATGCACAAACAGCTCTTCCGCTGGGCTGCCGCCTGCGTCGGCGCCGCGCTCTTGCTGGGCGCCTCGACTGAGGCCGCGCCGGGAGACGTCCCGCTGATTGAAGCCGTGCGCGCGCAGGATCTGGCGCGCGTGCGTGCCCTGGTGCGCCAGGGCGCCGACGTCAACCAGCGCAGGGCGACGGCGCGACGGCGCTGCATTGGGCCGTGCACCTCGACGACGCACCAGCCGTCGACCTGCTGCTGGCCGCCGGCGCGCGGGCCGGCGCGGCCGATGACACCGGGGCCACGCCGCTCTTCCTCGCGTGCACCAATCGCCGCGGCGCGATGGTTGCGCGCCTGCTCCGTTCGGGAGCCGATGCGAACGCGGCGTTGACGAGCGGCGAAACCGCCCTGATGACCTGCGCCCGCTCCGGCGAGGCGGCTGGCGTGCAGGCGCTGCTCGAGGCCGGCGCCCGCGCGGACACCCGCGAGCCGGCGCATCAGCAGACGGCGCTGATGTGGGCCGCCGCGCGAGGCCATGCCGATGCCGTGCGGGCGCTGCTGGCCGGGGGCGCCGACGTGCGGGCGCGCTCGCGCGCCTATCCCCAGACCGTGACCAGCGAGGTCACGCAGCGCGCCGGCCGCGAGGAGCTGAACTACACCGTCACGCGCGGCGGCAGCACGCCGCTGCTGTTCGCGGCGCGATCGGGCGACGCGGCGTCGGCACGGCTGCTGCTCGCCGCGGGGGCCGACGCGAACGATTCCGCGCCGGACGGTGCCAGCGCGCTGGTGATCGCGGCGCACAGCGGGCACACCGGCGTGGCGACGCTGCTGCTGGAAAGCGGCGCCAACCCCGATGCCGCGGCGATCGGCTATTCGGCGCTGCACGCCGCCGTGCTCCGCGGCGACCTGGCGCTGGTGCGGGCGCTGATTGCGCACCGGGCGAACGTGAATGCGGTCATCACCAAGGGCACGCCGATGCGCCGCAACAGCCAGGACTTCGAGCTGCCGCGGACGCTTGCTCGGTGCGACCCCGTATCTGCTCGCGGCCAGGTTTCTGGAGGCCGAGATCATGCGCGCGCTGGCCGCGGCCGGCGCCGATACGCGGAAGCCGATGGCCGACGGCGCCACCCCCTTGATGGCGGCGGCCGGCATGGGCATCGCGCCGCCTGCCACCGACGAGCGGCGCGGCAGCGATCGCCGAGGGCTGTCGATCCTCGACGGGGGCAAAGTCGAGCCGGATGACCGCGTGGTCGAGTCGGTGAGGGCGGCCCTCGATCTGGGCAGCGACCTCGACGCCGTCAATCCCGCGGGCGAGACCGCGCTCCATATCGCCGTGGCGCAAGGACGTGACGCCGTCACGCAGCTGCTGGTCGAGAACGGCGCCGCACTCGGGGTCCGCAACCGCCGCGGTCAGACCCCCCTCGGCGCGCTGCTGGCGCGTCCGGCGGCGGCCCCGAGCCGGGCGGCGCTGGCCGACCTGATGCGCCGTCGCGGCGCCGTCGAGTGAGCGACTACAATCGTCCCGCCATAGTGGAGGCGAGATGACACGACTGGGTGGGATGGCAGTGGCGCTCCTGGTAGCGGCGACTGCCCTGGTAGAGACGCAGGGGGCGGCACCCGCCTTCAAGCTGGGCACGTTCGAGCGGCAGGGCCGCGCGTTCGTGGGCATCGTGCTGCGCGAGTCGGTGGTCGTGGATCTGGCCGCCGCGCACGCCGCCATCAGCACCGGGGCGACGTCGACCGCCGCGCCCACCGACATGAAGGACCTGATCGCCCGCTACGACAGCGGCGTCCGCGGCCGCATCCTCGAGATCGTGCGCGCCGTCGGCGACACCACGGCCGGCCTACGCCTACGACGTCAAGGCGCTGAAGATCCTGCCGCCGATCATGTATCCGACCAACATGCTCAACGTGGCGGTGAACTACCGCGAGCACGACATCGAGATGGCGCGCGATCCGCGCCGGCGGCGGCGCCGGCGCCCACGGCCGGCAATGCCCCGCGCCGGCACCGTGAGCGCGCCCGGCATCTGGGAGCGCGCCGCGGGCGACACGCGCTGGAACCCGTTCATGTTCATCAAGACCGCCGGCGCGATCGTCGCCGAAGGCGAGAACGTGCGGCTGCCGGTCGGCCGGACGCAGATCGAATGGGAGTGCGAGCTGGGCGTGGTGATCGGCAAGCCGGCGAGCCGCGTGGCGCAGGCGCAGGCGATGGACTACGTGTTCGGCTACACGCTGGAGAACGACATGTCCGATCGCGGCGGCCGCGGCGACACGCGCTTCGGCTCCGACTGGCTGATCACCAAGAACCACGACACGTTCGCGCCGATGGGCCCGTACATCACGCCCAAGGAGTTCATCAAGGACGTGGGCAACATGGGGATGAAGTTCTCGCTGAACGGCCAGCAGCTGCAGGAAGGCACCACGGCGCAGATGATCCACAGCGTGCCGGAGCAGATCGTCTACGCCAGCAACATCATCACGCTGCGGCCCGGCGACGTGATCGCCACCGGCACGCCGCCGGGCGTGGGCTCGGCGCGCAACCCGCCGATCCTGCTGAAGGCCGGCGATCGCATGTCGTGCACGTATGACGGCGTGGGGACGCTGACCAATCCGGTGGTCGCGCCGCAGGCGGCGAGCCGATAGTCAGCCGCGCGCGTGCGCGGCAAGGAGGGCCACCATGCGGATGTCTCCGCTGTTGCCGGCAGTCGTCGCCCTCGCCATCTCAGCACCCGCGTTCGCACAGGACTGGATGCCCGTCACCAGCCGCGAGGACGGCTTCCGCGCGAACTACCCCGGGCAGCCCAAGGTCGAGGCCACCACCTACACCACGGAATTCCGCATCACCCTGCCGGCCCGCGTCTACCGTGCCTCGGACGCGCTGGGCCGCTACACCACGACCGTCGTCGACTACCGCGACATCGAGCGCCTGCACAACGAGCGCGCCGCGAAGTGCCTGGCCGCCAAGGGCGCGAACCTCCAGGACGGCGACGCCTGCCAGAACGACTTCCGGATCGACGTCGCCGGGGCGATGGATCACGCCGCGTGGAATTTCCTCAAGCGCGACGGCGTCAAGATCACGCAGTACGGTCTCTACTTCGTCGAGCTGGTGACCGGCCGGCTGATGCAGCTCACCAATCCCGATCGGTCACGCACCTACGCCGCGTTCCATCAGCACGCGGGCCGCCTCTACATCCACGAGGCCACGGTGCCTTCGGGAATGCCCGAGCCGATCCTGTTCATGCAGTCGCTGGCGTGGGTGGACGAGAAGGGGCTGGCGATCCGCTATCGGACCCTTTACACGGAGGGCTACGGCGACTGGCGGTATCCGCATCCCCAGCCGCCGCACACGCTTCGGGATCTCGATGCGTCCGTCGATCGGCCGGCCAGGCCGCAGTGAGGGCGATCATGCGTTTCAAGCTTTTCGTCGCTTTCGCAGGCGTCGTGAGCGTTGCGGTGTCGCTCGCGGCGCATCATTCCCACGCCAACTACGACATCTCGAAGTGGTTGGTGCTGGAGGGCACGGTCAAGCAGGTCATCCTGATCGCGCCGCATTCGCTCGTCTATCTCGACGTCAAGGACGAGAAGGGCGAGACGATCACCTGGGCGCTCGAGGCCACCAACCCGATCGGCATCATGGGCAACGGCGTCAAGCGCGAGGACGTGCGCGCCGGCGACACCATCAAGGTGCGGTGCCACGTGCTGAGAGACGGCGCCAAGGGATGCCTGCTCGGCTTCGTGACGCCGACGCACGGCGACAAGGCCCGCGGCCACGGCGTCGAGCGCGAGTGGGATTAGCTCTGCCGCTCGATCCAGTGACGTCCTAGGGCGGGGGCACCAACCGGCTCGTCGCGCCGGCAGCTGCGGCCGGGAAAGCGGCCTCCGCTCGTACACTTCCGCCGCCCGCGCGTGTAGGAGCTGATTCGCTGCGACATGCGCCGCTGGCTCACATGCTTGTCTAGAGCGGTGTCCGAGCTGTCAGAACAACTCGAACCCTTGAGAACACGAAGCGAAGCTTCGGGGCTCTCAAGTGAACTCTGGACGGCCTCGTCCCGACGGGACGAGGCTGGCCAAAACACATGGACGGGACACGCGCGGATTCGTCGCTACGCCCGCTTTCCAGTGGGGTCGTATGTCGGCCTGGCTGACGGCGCGCCGATCCGGTTGGTGCCCCCGCCCTTTGAACGAGCACTGCTCTGCCGTGCAGATCGGTGCAAGAGTAGCCCGTCGTCGATAATCGATGGCAAGGCATCGATGGACGCATCCGCCGCAGGTCTCACATCGTCTATCTGTTCAGCGGCGGCCATCGCGTGGCTTGCGATCGGTCTACCGGATACCACTCTTCTGGCGGGGCAAAGCACGGCTCGGATCTACGGACAGGTTCGCCTGCCGTGCAACGCCGGGTGGCCTGCACTCGTTACGTTGACGCGGACCGACATCAGCGACGGCGTCGTCGTCACCGCGCGGCAGGCGTGGGGGCCGCTTGGCGGTGTAGACGACGGACTCAGCGATGGCGCGTTCTTTGACGCCGGAGACATGCCTCCAGGCACGTATACGATTCGCGCGACTCCCGATAACGCCTTTCTGCCCATCGTGCGCGAAGGGGTCGTGGTGAGCGCCGGTGAAACGCGTCGGCTGGATCTGGTCATGGACTTCGGGCCGCGGCTCGATTTCAAGAACTCGACCGTGCTCACGGAACCAGCCAGCGACGTTCACAGCGCCGCGGCGATCGTGCGGCTGCGCTTTGGCAGCGCCGGCGCCCCGATCCTCTGGGGTGGGCGGCCGACAATCGAGTATCGCGTGACGGTGCTGGACGTGGTGAAGCCATTCCGGCCGCGCGAGTCGCAGCCAGGCGATCGGGACGTGCACCCTCGGCCACTCGTCCGTGGCGACGTCGCAACCATGGTCCAGTACGACGCCGGCAGCCTGGTGTTCGAAGGCCTGCCGTTGGAAGGCATGCCGTGCAGAGCGGCGACGAGCACCTCGCGTTGGTTGAGGACAGCTGTCGCGGAGTGTGGCAGCTGGGACGGACGTTCCCCGTGCGACGTGGTCGAATGGTCGTTCCCGACGACGGGCTGCGGGAAAGCCGTCGGCGCAACCAGATGGTCGGCTGGGATATCTACGACGGGACGACGGTTGGACGCTTCACCAGGATCGTGAGGGATCTCGCCCGCGATCCTGAAGGCCCGTAGCCTGTGGCCCGGAGCCTGGAGCCCGTCACCTTCTACGGCACGATCTAGCGCGCCCGTTCGTCGGCGCGGGCACCGCTCAGGATGTTCCGCATCGCGTAGTTGCCTTCGTGGCAGGCGTACTCGAAGAGCTGCGCCTGCTCCCTGTCCTGCTTGAACGGCACGCCCAGCGTCCACGGCCTGGTGAACGTCGCTGGGTCGTCGATGGTCACCTGGTAAGTGATCGTATCCGCGTCGACGCGTGTGAAGCGCTCTGTCAAGTGCAGCGTCTCCCGCGATCCGCGAAAGTCGGTCTTGTTCGAAAAGTTGGTCACGTCAACGACCAGCGTGTCGCCATCCCACCGGCCGCGCGGGTCGCCCAGGTACTGGCGCAGGCCCTGCGGGATGTGTGGGCGCCCATCGACCGGAATGACACGAGTCTCGTGGATCATCTCGTGGACGATCACCACGTAGCCCGGGCTCTGAAGGATCTGGATGATGTTGCCGTAGCTGCCCGGATTCACGATCACATGAGGCCAGCCGCCGCGCGAGACGATGCAGCGATCGCCCAGGCTGCGATCCTCCCAGGAGTCGGCCGGACCGCGTCCACGCCTCGCTTCAGCGAGCGCTGCCTGGCGTTTCTGGGCCGCAGGCATCAAAGCCGGGACCCTGCCGTCCGGCGGATCGATCACGCGCGACGTGCGCGCGGACTTCGCGTTCCAGAACTCGTACCAGTGCACCGGTCCCGCGCCCGTCTCGCCGCCGATGGTGGGGGCGCGCTCGACGTTCCTGCGTGCCCGATCCTCTAGCAGCTCGGCCAGCTCCTCATCGCCGACCACAGGCTTTCCCGCGAGCTCGCCCGGCCGCTCGAACGGCGTGTTCACGTCGTCGTTATATGACCAGATGCCCTGCAGGTCGGGGTCGCCCCACGCAGTGCGGGACGGCGTCCATCGGGCCTGGCCGGACACTGAGACGACCGTAAGCAGGACGCAAGCGGCGATGAGGTGCAGACGCATGAGGCCTCCCTGCCGGTTCAGGACTGGGGGCGGGAAGCTCGCCGCCTCCAGCGGGCCCGTAGCCCGTAGCCTGTAGCCCGGAGCCTACGGAACGATCAGGCTCGTCCGATCCACCTTCTTGTACTCGCCCAGCATCAGCTCGTGGGCGTAGTTGGCCTGCTGGCACTGGTACTCGAACAGCTCGGTGCCCGCTTCCCAGCGCAGGTTCATCGCCCCGGTGAACGGCTTGGTGTAGGCCGCCGGAGTCGTCCACCGTGTACTCGTAGCGCATCGTGTTGAACGCCGTGCGCGTGAACTTCTCCACCGTGTGCAGCGCATCGGTGTGGGGCAGGCGGCCGCGATCCATCCAGAAGCCTTCGTTGTAGCCGATGGTGTCCACGACCAGCGTATCGCCGTCCCACCAGCCGATCGAATGGCCGTAGTAGGTCGGCGTCAGGTTGGCTGGGTGTGAGCGGCCGTCCATGTAGATGGTGCGGAAGGTGTGCGGGCCGCCGATGTCGAAGATGAAGGCGCGCTGCATCTCGGGCAGCTCCAGGATCTCGACGCCGTACGGCGTGAGGAACTGGCGCAGGGCGCCCGACGCCTTGCACCGGGTGTGCGGCTCGAGCTCGTTGGCGTCGCGGTCCGCGGCCATCGCCCGCGCCCACGGCTGGTACGGGATGTTGTCCATGCCCAGTGGATTCCCGACCACCGGGCCCGGCTGCCACACGCCCTTTTCCGCCGGCGTGGCGCCGCCCAGCATCACGCGTCCGGTGGCGTAACGCGGCACGGGCCGCACAGGGCCGGTTTCGCGCGCGCCGGCACCGCGTGCGGGACCGCCGCGGCCGCGTCCGTCCGGGACGCCGACCTGGACGCTGGGGCGCGCCGGCTGCGCCGGCGCCTGGTCTTGTCCGCGCATCGGCTGCACCAGCCACGGCGACGCAAACGCCGCGGCGGCTACCAGCCACGAGGTCACACGGGTGCGGGAGGGCATCAGCATGGTCGGATCCTACTGCGAGGACGTGGTCGGTGCCGGAAGAGTGGCCTTGCCGCCGATTTCGAACACCAGCAGCTTGGGCGCGAACGGCGTCGCCTGGTTCCCCGGGCCCGGCATTGCCGCCGGGGGCGGCGTTGCCGACGCCGCCCATGAGCGCCACATACTGCTTGCCGTCGAGCTTGTAGGTGATCGGCGGGCCCATGCCGCTGCGCAGGCCGGTCTGCAGCTCCAGCAGCTTCTCGCCCTTGTCGGCGCTGTAGGCCATCAGCCGGCCGTCGGCCAGGACCTGGAACACCAGGTTGCCGGCGGTGGTCATGGTGCCACCGCCGATGCCGCCGCCGCCGGGCATCCGCCACTTCATCGTCTGTGCCACCGGATCCCAGGCCACCAGCGCGCCGCGATTGCCGGGCCCGTCGATGGGCGGCGGGCCGATCGCCGGAGGCGGAGGCAGCTTTGGTTCCGGCGCGGGACGGACCGTGCCCGTCATCTGCATCGTTCCGGGAGCGACGCCCGGCCGCGGGTCGAACTTGGTCTCGGCGGCGTAGACGAAGCTGTTGTTCGTCGAGGTCGGGATGTAGGTGAGACCGGCAATCGGGTTGTACGACATCGGCGCCCAGTTGTGCGCGCCGCCGCCGCCGGGCGAGATGCGAATCGGGTCGGTGCCGTAGAACGCCTCGGGGTTCACCATCGGCCGGCCGGTCTTCTGGTCGATGCCCTTGGCCCACGTCACGTAGCCGAACGGCTGCGCCGAGATGAACTGGCCGGTCAGGCGATCGATCACGTAGTAGAAGCCGTTCTTGTTCGCCTGCATGATCACCTTGCGCTCGCGGCCGTTGATGCGCAGGGTGGCGAGGGTCAGCTGCTGCACGCTGTCGAAGTCCCAGTTGTCGCCCGGCACCACCTGGTAGTGCCACTTCAGCTCGCCGGTGTCGACGTCCACGGCCACGATCGAGCAGGCGTAGAGGTTGTCCTTGTCCTTCGCCGAGCGAAGATGGAACGTCCACGGCTCGGCGTTGCCGGTGCCCGCGTACACCAGCCCGGCTTCGGCGTCGAAGGCGATGCCGTCCCACACGGCGCCGCCGCCGCCCTTCGTCCACCACTCCTGATCCACATCCCAGGTGGCCGCGGCTTTCTTCATCGCCGCGTTCTCGAGGCCCTTGGCCGGATCACCCGGCACGGTGTAGAAGCGCCAGGCGCGGCGGCCGGTCATGGCGTCGTAGGCGTCGAAGAAGCCGCGCGTCGGGCGATCGCCGCCGCTGGCGCCGATGATCACCTTGCCCTTGGCGATGCGCGGCGCCATGGTCAGCGTGTAGTAGTCCTGCGGGTAGCCGACCCGCGCTTCCCACACCACCTTGCCGGTTTCGGCGTCGAGCGCCTGCAGGCGGCCGTCGATGACCGGCGCGTAGATCATGCCCTTGTAGATCGCCAGGCCGCGGTTGACGACGCCGCAGCAGATCGCCGGACGCGTCGCTTCCTGGTTCACCCACGGGTCCCAGCGCCACTTTTCCTTGCCGGTGCGCGCGTCCACGGCGAACACGATGCTCCAGTTGGTGATGCCGTAGATGACGCCGTTGGCCACGAGCGGCGTCGCCTCCTGGCCGCCGCCGCCGCGGCCGACGTCGTAGGCCCACGACAGTCCCAGTTCCTTGACGTTGGTGGCGTTGATGTCGGTGAGCGGGCTGAAGCGCGTCTCGGACTGGTCCAGGCCGTAGGTCAGCCAGTTCTCGCCGGCCGGCGCCTTCTTCAGCGAGGCGTCGTCGATTTGCGCCGGTTGCTGGGCGTGCGGCATCGCGGCCGCCGCGAGGACGAGCGCCGCCGCGCCGGCGGCGCGGAGCCATGCCTGCTTCTTCATGCGCGGAGTCTATCAAAGTGGACGTTGGGGTCGGGTGTGGTTGCGCGTAGCTACGCGCAACCACACCCGACCCCAACGTCCTGATCTGAGTACACTGCACCGGACCCGATGCGTTTCAACCCGCTGGCCCTGATGGTCGGCTTCGTGCTGACGGCCGCGGTGCTGACCTGGGTGCTGCCCGCCGGCCAGTTCGAACGGCGCCAGGACGCGGCCACGGGGCGCAGCGTCGTCGTCCCCGGGTCCTACCGGCCGGTAGACCCCAACCCAGATCGGGCCATTCCAGGCTGCTGTTGCCATCCCGAAGGGGATGGTCAACGGCGCCTCTCTGATCTTCCTCATCTTTCTCGCCGGCGGCGTGTTCGGCATCGTGGACCGCACCGGCGCGCTGCGCCACGGCGTGGAATGGCTGGCGGGCCGGCTGCAGAACCGCGAGCGTCTGGTGGTGCCGCTCTCGTGCGTCGTGTTCGCGATTGCCGGCGCCGTCGAGAGCATGTGGGAGGAGTTCGTCGCGCTGACGCCCGTGCTGGTGCTGCTGACGCGCCGCGTGGGCTTCGATGCCGTGACCGCCGTTGGCATGAGCCTGGGCGCCGCCGGCGTCGGCGCCGCGTTCAGCCCGATGAACCCGTTCGGCGTCGGCATCGCCCAGAAGTTCGCCGAGCTGCCGCTGATGTCGGGCTGGGAGTTCCGCGTCGCGGTGCTGGTGCCCGCCGTCGCGTTCTGGACCTGGGGCACGATGCGGCACGCCGCCCGCACGCGCACCACCCCGGAGGCGGCTGCCACAACCGCTCCCGCCGCGCTTGGTCTCCGGCACGGGCTGGCCCTCGCCGCGCTGGTCGCGATGTTCCCGGTGCTGGCGTTCGGCCTGCTGCGGCTGGGTTGGGATCTGGAGCAGATGTCGGCCGTGTTCTTCGTGACCGGCGTCGTGATTGGCCTGGCCTCGGGTCTCGGCATTGACGGGACCACGCGAGGCGTTCTTCGAGGGCTGCCGTGCCATCGCCGCGGCCGCGCTGCTGCTCGGCGTCGCGCGCAGCATCTTCGTGGTGCTGGACGAAGGTCGCATCGTCGACACGATCGTCAACGCGCTGGTGACGCCGCTGGCGAGCCTGCCGGTGACGGTCTTCGCTGCCGGCGTCAGCGCGGTGCAGGCGCTGCTCGCCCTGGCGGTGCCGAGCAGTTCGGGCCGTGTCGCGATGACCATGCCCATCCTGGTGCCGCTCTCGGATCTGCTGGGCCTGTCGCGGCAGGTGCTGGTGATGGCGACGCAGTACCGGTCGGGCATGGTGAACCAGTTCCTGCCCACCGACGGGGCGCTGCTGGCCGTCCTGTCCGTGGCGGGGGTCTCGTTCCCGCAGTGGCTGCGCTATGCGGTGCCGCTGAGTGTCGCGCTGATGCTGCTGGGCCTCGCCGCCCTGGGCGTGGCGGTCGCGCTCGACGTCCAGTAGGAGTCGCAACGAGGAAGCCGTTGGCTGACCGACCGTCAGCGGGAGGCGTGTAGAATCCAGCACGGAGGTTCCGATGGCATACGGCAGCACCAAGACAATCGCGCGCCTCTTCGCAAGCACGTTCGTGTTCGGGCTGGTCTGCGTGGCTGTCGCAAGCGCCCAGGACCGGATGCCCCCCCTACCCGCCGACAAGCTGACACCGGCGCAGAAGAAGACCGTTGACGAGTACAAGAAGGCACGCGGCGGCGAGCCCGGCGGTCCGTGGGCCGTGCTGACACGAAGCCCGGAGCTGATGTCGCGCACCCTGATGCTCAGCGACTACCTGCGTTTCAACAGCAAGCTGCCGCCCCGACTGAGTGAATTCGTCATTCTCATGACCGCGAGGGAATGGGGTCAGAACTACGAGTGGAATGCTCATCACGGGCTCGCGGTCAAAGGCGGATTGAATCCGGAGATTGCCAAAGCCGTCGCGGAGGGCCGCCGGCCGGCGCAGATGGCAGAAGACGAGGCGAGCCTGTACGACTTGATCCAGGAACTGCTCCGGAATCGAACGGTCAGCGATTCCACGTACGCCCGGGCGGTGTCGAAGTTTGGCGAGCAGGCCGTCGTGGACGCGGTGAGCATTTCGGGCTACTACACGATGGTCGCGATGCTGCTCAACACCGCGCGCACGCCGCTCGCACCGGGGGTCCAGGCCCCGCTGCCAGCCTTTCCGTAGAGCCGCCCGTCGGGCTACCTCTTCGGCAGTGTCTGGCCGCGCAGGGGCGTGCCGTTTGCCGTCTGGAATGACGGCGCGAGAACGGCTAGACTCTGCGCATGTGGAGGGAATCCTCCAGACGGGATTTCTGTCGCTTGCTGCTGGCGGGGGCCGCCGGAGCGGCCGCGAGCCCTCGCGCCTTCGCCCAGGCCGGCGGGTCGGCGTCGCTCGAGGTCAACCGGCTGTCGGACAGCCTGATGGTCATTTCCGGCGCCGGCGGCAACGTGACGCTGGCCCTGGGTCCTGACAGCGCGCTGCTGGTCAACGGCGGCAACGCGGCGACCTCGGCGGCGCTGCTCGCCAAGGTGGCTGAGCTGGCGGGCGGTAAGCCCGTCCGCACGCTCTTCAACACCGACTGGCACGTGGACCACACCGGCGCGAACGACGCCCTGGGCAAGGCCGGCGCGCACGATCATCGCCCACGAGTTCACGCAGCAGTATCTCGGCAGCGAGATGCGCCTCGACTGGCAGGGCGGCAAGACCTACAAGCCGCGCGCGCCGCAGGCGCTGCCGACCAAGACGTTCTACACCACGGGCTCGATGACGCTCGGCGACGAGAAGATCGACTACGGCCACCTGGGCCAGGCGCACACCGACGGCGACATCTACGTGTTCTTCCGGAACGCCAACGTGCTGGTGGCGGGCGACGTGCTCAGCGTCGGCAAGTATCCGATTGCCGACTACAACTCCGGCGGCTGGCTGGGTGGCATGGCCACGGCCAACAAGGCGCTGCTGGACCTGACCAAGCCCGACACGCGCTACGTGCCCGGCTTCGGCGCCGTGCAGCCGCGCGCCGGCCTGCAGGCGCACTACGACATGCTGGCGGCGGTGCGCGACCGCATGCACCAGGCGATGCGCAAGGGGATGGGCGCCGAGGACATGCTGGCCGCCGACCTCACCAAGGACCTCGACGCGGTGTGGGGCAGCCCCGAACAGTTCGTGCCGATTACGTATCGCGGGTTGTGGCTGCACATCCGCGAGCTGGGTGGAGTGGTCTAGGGCATGCAGAGACCCGGGGTTCGTGCCTTCGTCGTCGTCGTGGCCGTGTCGCGCGCCGCGGTGTTGGGCGTGCATGTCGGCGCCGATCAGGTCGCCGCAGGCCCGGCCGCGCCGCCGGTCGCGGCCGCCGCCGCGCTCCCGCGATCGCCCGCAGCCTACCGCGCGATGCTGAACCAGTACTGCGTCGGCCTGCCACAACCAGCGCGTCAAGACGGCGGAGGTGGCGTTCGACAACGTGGACCTGGCGCAGGTGGGCGAGCACGCCGAGCTGTGGGAGAAGGCGATTCGCAAGCTGAAGGCCGGCATGATGCCGCCGCCCGGCGCGCGCCGGCCGGAGAAGGCCACCGCGGATGCGTTCGCGGCGTGGCTCGAGACGTCGCTCGACGCGGCCGCGGCCGCGCACCCCGATCCGGGCCGCGTGGCCGTGCACCGGCTGAACCGCACGGAGTACGCCAGCGCCATCGACGATCTGCTGGCGCTGAAGATCGATCCGGCGGCGATGCTGCCGAAGGACGACGAAGCCGACGGCTTCGACAACATCGCCAACGTGCTGGCGGTGTCGCCGTCGTTCCTGGACCAGTACATCAGCGCCGCGCGCGTCGTCACCAACCGCGCGCTGGGCGTGCCGGGCACCAAGGCCACCAGCGTCACCTACCGGCCGGCGCGCGGCACCGATCAGGCGGTGCGCGTGGACGGCCTGCCGCTCGGCACGCGCGGCGGCCTGATCGTCGAGCACAACTTCCCGGCCGACGGCGACTACAAGCTGAACGTCAACGGCCTGCCGATCGCCGGCTACCTGCGCGGCATGGAGTACCAGCACACGGTGGTGGTGCTGCTCGACGGCGTGAAGATCTTCGAGAACACGATCGGCGGCCCCGAGGACCTGAAGAACATCGACCAGCAGCAGGCCGCGGCGGTCACGGCCGTCAACAACCGGTTCCAGAACATCCCGCTGAAGACCACGGCCGGTCCGCACAAGCTGGGCGTCACGTTCGTGGCGCGCACGCTGGCCGAGTCCGACGACGTGCTGTTCATCGTTCCGTCCCGGCGCCGGCGAGGAGCGCATCCCGAAGATCGGCACGCGTGGACGTGCTGGGCCCGTTCACGGCCGAGGGCCTGGGCGACACGCCCAGCCGCCAGCGCGTGCTGGTCTGCAAGCCGGCGTCGCCGGCCGACGAAGAGCGCGTGCGCGAAGCGGATCCTCGGGACAGCTGGCGCGCCGCGCCTATCGCCGCCCGGTCACCGAGCAGGACCTGGCCGCGCCGATGGCGTTCTACGCCAAGGGCCGCGAGGGCGCGGACTTCGAGGCCGGCATGCGCGAGGCGCTGCCGACGATCCTCGCCAGCCCCAAGTTCCTCTATCGCGCCGAGCGCACGCCGGCGGGCGTGGCTGCCGGGCACGGTGCACCGCATCACGCCGCTGGATCTGGCGTCGCGCCTGTCGTTCTTCCTCACCGGCCGCGGCCCGGACGAAGAGCTGCTGCGGCTGGCCGAGCGCGGCACGCTGGCCGAGCCGGCGGTGCTCGACGCGCAGGTGAAGCGGCTGCTGGCGGCGCCGACGTCGCACTCGCTGGTCACCACGTTCGCGTTCCAGTGGCTGAAGATGCGGGCGCTGGACGAGATCGAGCCCGACGCCGTCGATCTTCCCGAACTTCGACGAGAGCCTGCGCGACGCGTTCAAGAGCGAGCTGGACGCTCTTCATCGGCAGCATCATCGCGGAAGACCGCAGCGTGCTGGACTTCATGACCGCCAACCACACCTTCGTGAACGAGCGGCTGGCGCTGCACTACGGCATCCCCTACATCCGCGGCGAGCGGATGCGCCGCGTGACGCTGACCGACTCGAACCGGTTCGGGCTGCTGGGCAAGGGCGCGGTGCTGCTGGCCACCTCCTACGCCGAACCGCACCGCGCCGGTGATCCGCGGCGCGTGGATCCTCGAGAACCTGCTCGGCACGCCGCCGGCGGCGCCGCCGCCCGACGTGGAGGCGTTCAAGGAGAACAAGGACGGCGAGAAGGCGCTGTCGATCCGCGCCATCATGGAGCAGCACCGCGCCAAGCCGTCGTGCAACGCCTGCCACGGCGTGATGGACCCGCTGGGCTTCGCGCTCGAGAACTTCGACGCGGTGGGCGAGTGGCGCACGCAAGGATCGCTACGCCGGCGACGTCGATCGACGCCTCGGGCACGCTGATCGACGGCACGCCGGTGCGCGGCGCCGGCCGACCTGCGCGCGGCGCTGATCAAGCGGCCGCAGCAGTTCGTCCAGACCATCACCGAGAAGCTGATGACCTACGCGCTGGGCCGCGCGGTCGAGGCGCACGACATGCCGGCCGTGCGCAAGATCGTCCGCGACACGGCGCAGCGACAACTACCGGTTCTCGTCGATCGTGAAGGGCATCGTCGCCAGCATGCCGTTCCAGATGCGCAAGGCGGCAGGTGCCGAGAACAGTACTGCGGACTAGCAGCAGTCTTTTAGCGACTAACGACCCACGACTAACGACCAACGAGGCCCGCACATGTTCAGCACGAAGAAGCACCTGTCACGGCGAACGTTCCTCCGCGGCGCCGGCGTGGCCGTGGGCCTGCCGTTCCTCGATGCCATGGTGCCGGCATGGACCGCGCTGGCGCAGACGGCGGCGGCGCCGAAGCCGCGCATGGGCTTCATGTACCTGCCGCACGGCGCGATCATGGAGCACTGGACGCCGGCCAGCGTGGGCACCAACTTCGAGCTGCCCGCGATCCTCAAGCCGCTGGCGCCGTTCCAGAAGCAGCTCACGGTGGTGAGCGGCCTGGAGAACAAGCCGACCATCGCGCCGCCGGTGCACGCGCTGAACCCGGGCACGTGGCTCAGCTGCGTGACGCCGCGCGCGACCGCCGACCCCTACGGCGGTGTGACGGTGGACCAGATTGCGGCCGCGCACATCGGCCAGGACACGCCGCTCCCGTCGATCGAGGTCGCCACCGAAGGCCGCGGCGGCAACGGCGCCTGCGACCGGCATGTACGGCTGCTCCTACGGCAACACGATCTCGTTCCGCACGCCGACGACGCCGCTGCCGATGGAGGCCGACCCGCGAAAGCTGTTCGAGCGGCTGTTCGGCCAGGGCGATTCGGCGGCCGAGCGCAAGGCGATCTCGCAGGCAGTACTCGAGCATCCTGGACCTGGTGTCGCAGGAGGCCGCGGAGCTGCGGCGCTCGCTCGACGGGCCCGACAAGGCGCGGCTCGGCGACTACCTGGAGAGCGTGCGCGAGATCGAGCGCCGCGTGCAGAAGATGGAGGCGCAGGACTTCTCGGGTCTCGACCTGCCCGACGTGCCGGTGACCACCAACTTCGACCAGCGCCTGAACCTGATGTTCGACATGATCGCGCTGGCGTATCAGGCCAACCTGACGCGCGTGTTCACGCTTCATGATGGCGGGCGAGGGCAGCAACACGCCCTACAACCACATCGGCGTGCCCGACGCCTTCCACCCGCTGTCGCACCACCAGAACGACAAGGTGCGCAAGGAGAAGCTGGTCAAGATCCAGAACTACCACACGCAGGCGTTCGCCAAGTTCCTGACCAAGCTGTCGAAGATGCCCGACGGCGACGGCTCGGTGCTGGACCACTCGATCATGCTGTACGGCAGCAACATGACGCAACAGCAACGCGCACGACGAGTTCCCGCTGCCGACGATCGTGGTGGGCGGCGGCGCCGGCCGCCTCAAGGGCAACCAGCACCTCAAGTACGAGGACAAGACGCCGCTGGCCAACCTGCTGCTGACGCTGCTCGATCGCGCCGGCGTGCCGGAGAAGACGCTCGGCAACAGCACGCAGATCTTCTCGGAGGTGTAGGGTTCCATGCTCAGTGCTGCTGCGCTGGCGTTGGCGCTGGCGGCGGGCGCCGTCCCGCCGCTGGTGGAGGCGGTGAAATCGGGCGACGTCACCACGGCGCGTGCGCTGGTGGCCAAGGGCGCGGACGTCAACGCGCCCGAGCCGGATGGCACCACGGCGCTGCACTGGGCGGTGCAGCGCGACGACGTCGACCTGGTGTCCCGCCTGCTGCGCGCCGGCGCCAAGGTGAACGTCAAGAACTCGTTCGGCGTGTCGCCGATGTCCGAGGCGGCGCTCACGGCCAACCCGGCGCTGATCGACCGGCTGCTGGCGGCGGGCGCCGACGTGGAGTCGCCGAACGACGACGGCCAGACGGCGCTGATGGTGGTGGCGCGCACGGGCCAGGTGGAAGCGGCGCGCGTGCTGCTGAAGAAGGGCGCCAAGGTCAACGCGGTGGAGAAGTGGCGCGGCCAGACGCCGCTGATGTGGGCGGTGGCGCAGGGCCACACGCGCGATGGTCAAGGAGCTGATCGCGCAGCGGCGCCGACGTGAACGTGCGCTCGACGGTCAACGACTGGGACCGCCAGGTCACGGGCGAGCCGCGCGCGGTCTACCGGCCGGCCGGCGGCCTGACGCCGCTGCTGTTCGCGGCGCGCGAAGGCTGCGCGGACTGCGTGGACCTGCTGGTCAACGCCGGCGCCGACATCGACTACGCCGACCCGGAGGCGATCACGCCGCTGCTGATGGCGGTGATGAACATGCAGTTCGACACGGCGGCGCAGCTGATCCGCCGCGGCGCGAACCCGAACAAGTGGGACCTGTGGGGCCGCGGGCCGCTCTATTCGTCGGTGGACGTGAACACGCTGCCGCGCGGCGGCCGGCCCGACCTGCCGTCGCTGGACAAGACCACCAGCCAGCAGGTGATCGGCATGCTGCTCGAGGCGGGCGCGTATCCGAACCAGCAGCTGAAGATGCCGCCGCCGTTCCGCAACGTCGGCAACGACCGCGGTCTGGACGGCATGCTGACCACGGGGTCCACGCCGCTGCTGCGCGCGGCCAAGGCGCTGGATGCGCCGGCGGTGAAGCTGCTGCTCGACAAGAACGCGGACATCACGCTGACCAACTCGCGCGGCGTCACGCCGACGATGGCGGCGGCCGGCCTGGGCTCGACCGACGCCGACACGCGCGGCTTCTACACGTCGCGAGGACGTGCAGCAGCGCTCGATCGAGACGCTGAAGCTGCTGATCGCCGCCGGCGGCGACATCAACGCCAAGGACAACCGCGGGCTGACGCCGCTGCACGAGGCGGCGCGCTGGGGCTGGAACGACGTGGTGACGTTCCTGGTCTCGCAGGGCGCGAACCTCGACGCCAAGGACAACCGCGGCATGACGCCGGTGGATTCGGCGATGGGCCGCGCCGGCGGCAACAGCCGCGGCGGCGCGCGCATCGACGTCCACGCAGACACCGCGGAACTGCTCAAGAAGCTGATCGCGTCGAAGCGCCCGGCAGCGCCCAAGTAGGCGCCGCCTCCAACGCGACGGCGCCTAAGTAGGGCGCCGTCGCGTTGGCGTGTCGTGCCGGCGGGCCGATCGGCCGGCGCCTCCCAAAGTCCGCACCCCGACAGTGTCTTCTTGCCCGTCGCGCTGACGCGCGCCGGGATCTCGCGTCCCTTCTGCACATCAGTTCCATCGCAGCACGCCTGTGAGGATAATGGCCGGGCGCGATGCCTGTGGTCTTGAGTGCCTGTCGGCGATTGGTGCCCGGACCGGCAAAAGCCGCGTTCCGGCGATACGACGTTAGCCAGCGGGTCTTTGCTGCCCGATTGTCAACCGTGTTTGGAGGACTATGGCGACGGCGAGACGCGAACACAGTGTGGTGCTGATCCGCTTGATCGCGGCGTTGGTCCTCCTGGCGGCTGTCGATACGCGCCGGGTCTACGCGCAAGAGTTCGTCCCGATCTTCGATGGAGGGGTTGAAGGGCTGGAAGTCGAACACACGAAGGTGCGGTTACGCGACGGCGTGCTTGTGTCGGGAAAGGGAACGGCTGGATACGCACCGAACGGCCGTTCTCGGACTTCGCCTTGACACTCGACGTGCGCGTGGGCGGGGGCGCCACGGGTGGGGTCTTCGTGAGAGCGTGGCCGACGTTCGACCGGGTCTCGAGTCCGAATAATGGCTACAAGGTGACTATCGCGCGCGATCGCCCTGGCGACGTCGCCACGCAGCCGCCTGGCGTTCCGACTTCGCCAGGCTTCACCGCGTGGCGTCGTCTCGAGATCGAGTGCGTCGGCCGCACGCTGGTAGTCCGCGTAGATGGCTCCCTTGTTTACACCTCGGAGACGGTCGAAAACCCACAGGGCCACGTCGCGCTGTGGGCGAGTTCGGGTGAGGTGGAATTCAAAGCGATTGCCATCAAGGGATACCCGGCTCCCTCCTGGGAGGCTCCCGCAGGTGTGCGGTACACAGCAAGACGGTGTCGCCTTTCCGCGTGTGCGGAGCGAAGTGAAGCCCATGTACACATTTGAGGCGATGAGAGCGCGGATTTCGGGCCGGGTCCTACTGACGGCCGTGGTATTGCCGGATGGGACGGTTGGCGAGGTGTTGGTGCGTCGATCTCTCGATCCCTGAGTACGGGTTGGATCGCGAGGCTGTCGCTGCCGCGAGACAGTGGCTTTTTGATCCTGGGACTCGAGACGGACAATCAGTCGCCGTCCTCGTTTCGATCGAACTTGAATTCACTATGAAGTGAGCATGCTGACCGTCTTCACCGACTGATTTACTGGTAGCCAGGAAACGATAGCCTGACGATGTCTCAACACAAGGCGACGATCCGGTGGAAGAGCGACGGCGGCGATTTCGTGCACGGGAAGTATTCCCGCGAGCACACGTGGTCGTTTGACGGTGGCGTGACCATTCAGGCATCGCCGTCGCCGTCGGTGGTTCCGCCTCCGTACTCGAATCCAGCGGCGGTCGACCCCGAAGAGGCCTTTGTCGCCGCCATCTCGAGTTGCCACATGCTCACGTTCCTGTACCTCGCGTCCAAGCGCGGTTACGAGGTGAGTGTGTACGACGACGAGGCGGTGGGCGAGATGACCAAGAACGAAGCCGGTGTCCCGTGGGTCAGCGCGGTCGTTCTGTCGCCTCGGATCGAATATCGCGGAGCCCGCATTCCCACCGCATCGGAAGCGCGACAGCTACACGATGATGCTCATCACGCCTGCTTTATTTCGAATTCGGTCAAGACGCGCATCAGCGTCGTTTAGAGGACTTGATGAACTACCTCGCTCTCGTCACCGGCACGACATCAGGAATTGGTGAGGCCACCGCGCGCCTGCTGCTCGACCGTGGCTGGCGTGTGGTCGGTCTCGCCAGGCGCGCTGCCTCTATCCAGAATCCCAACTACTCTCACGTATCTGTCGATCTCGGCGACGCCGCGGCGCTGCGTGCGGCGTTCGCCACTCACCTCGCACCGTTGGTGCAGTCTCCCGCACTGCAGCGAGTCGCTCTCGTCAACAACGCCGCCGACGTGGCGCTGTATGGGCAGCTGTCGGACGTGGACGCCGCCGACATGTTGCAGGCCTATGCCGTTAACAGTGTCGCGCCGGTTCTACTGATGGGGTTGGTCGCGCGGCATGTCCCTGCGTCCACCGCTGTCCGGATCGTGAATGTGTCCACCGCTGCGGCTCGAGCGGCTTTTCCCGGGCTCGGCACGTATGCGATGACCAAGGCTGCCTTGCGGCTGGCAGGTATGGTGATGGCCGAGGAACTTCAGCTTGGCCCGGCAGGCGGCGACAGCCGAGACATCTCTATCCTCTCCTACGAGCCCGGAGTCGTGGACACACCGATGCAGCTCGCGGCCCGCAACGCTTCGCCATCTCGACTGCCAATCGTGGACGTCTTCAATGGATTCAAGGCAAACGGGGACCTGGTCGCGCCCGAAGTCCCTGCCGGGAACGTTGTGTCCTACATCGAGGCGGACGGGCATCCGCCTTTCAGTGAGGCAGAGGTATCAGCTTGAGCGGGCGCCGGCAGGGCCAACCTCTATCGCCCGCACATTTGAGGTGAGCATCATGAGACCAGTCCTTGTGCTCCTGACGTGCGTGCTGTTTGCTGCGGTCAGCCAGGCGCAATGGCTGAGCAGCCCTTCGCCCGGCATCCCTCGCCTTGCCGATGGCACGCCCGATCTCAATGCCGCGGTCCCTCGCACGAGTTATGGGAAGCCGGATCTCTCCGGCGTCTGGAGACGGGCGGCCGACGACACCAATTCGACAACCTTCCTGGCGTCCGGACTCGGGGAGATTCCGCTGCAACCCTCCGCGCGTGAGCTCTACAACCGGCGCTTGGCGGTGGACGGTGCCGGCAGGCCCGCTGAGCGGTGTCTGCCGCACGGTTTGCCTCTCGACATGATGTTTCGGGAAGCGCCGTTCAGGATCGTTCAGACGCCCACGCTCACGGTGATCCTGCTCGAGATGTTCACTCGGTTTCGCCAAGTGCCAACCGACGGCCGCAGAATGGTCGCTGATCCGCAGCCGACATGGTTGGGCTACTCGACCGGGACATGGGAAGCTGACGAGTTCGTGGTCGAGACCGTTGGATTCAACGACCAGACCTGGCTCGACAATCGGGGGCTTCCGCACTCGGATGCGCTGCACCTTACAGAACGGTTCAAGCGATTGAACGTGGGCCGGATGGACCTGACCTTCACCATCGATGATCCCAAGGCCTACACACGACCGTGGAGTGTCTCTATGAAGTTTGAGCTCCTGCCTGACACGGATCTGCTCGAGTACATGTGCGACAACGAGAAATGGGCATCAACTCGCGCGCAACCGCGATAGAACCGCTGGCGCTGCATTTGAACACGTCATCGTTTTCGATCGAGCGTGACACCAGCCGTTTTGGCCTTGGTCCGAGGAGGCGCTGTGACGAGCGTCGTTGATATCCATTCCGGAGAGCCGTACCGGTGGGGCGGATCCAGCCAGGGCTGGCATCTGCTCAACCGCCCGGATCTGAGCGTGATCCAAGAGCGGGTGCCGCCTGGCGACCGGGAACGCCGCCACTTTCATGCCACGGCGCGGCAGTTCTTTTACGTCCTTCAGGGCGAGGCGGTGCTCGAAGTGGAGGGCTCGCGCTTCGAGCTCAAGCCGGGGCAGGGGCTCGAGGTCGCGCCCGGCGCGCAGCATCAGTTCATGAACGAGTCCGCCACTGCGGTGACCTTTCTGGTCGTATCCAGCCCGCATGCACACGGCGACCGAACCAACGTCTGACGCACTGGAGTCGACGCCGCGGCCAGCTCGCGCCGCCTCGGCTCCAAGGGAAGAGTGTGAGGCGGCGGGAGGCACAGTTCGTTCTCCTGCGTTACCCCGGCGATCTAACTTGCAGCGGCGAACGTTCACGTGACGATGCTCTACCGGCTGCTGGCCGATGCTGTCGTCGTGCTGCATCTCGGATTCGTGGGTTTCGTGGTGCTCGGAGGCCTGCTGGCCCTCCGTTGGCCGCGCGTCGCCTGGGTGCACCTGCCGGCCGCGGTGTGGGGCGCGTGGGTCGAGTTTGCCGGGTGGATCTGCCCGCTGACGCCGCTGGAGACCTGGCTTCGCCGCCAGGGCGGCGGTGCCGGCTACTCGGCGGGCTTCGTTGAGTATTACGTGATACCAGTCCTGTATCCTGTCGCGTTGACGCGCGAGCTGCAGTGGGTGCTCGGCGGCATTGTCATCGCGGTCAACGCCGCGGTATATGGCGTGATAGTGTGGCGCGCCCGGAGGACTTGAGAGGACACCTATGGACCGCCTCACGATCTGGAAGCTGATCCGCGCCGCGATCCTCTGGTTCGTCGTGTGCGCCGGCGCGAGCATGTTGCTCTACCCGGGCGGAACGAGGCTCGATCGCGGCGCCGTCGGCTACTCCTTCACGCAGAACGCTTTCAGTGAGCTCGGGCGAACCGTCGCTCGCAACGGGGAGCCGAACCTCGCTAGTGCGACGCTCTTCGTGCTTGGGCTCACACCCGCGGGACTTGGCCTTGCCGCATTCTTCGTCGCGCTGCTGCCTCTCGTCTCGAACCACTCGCGAACGGCCAGGTGGTTGGCGCGACTTGGTTGCGTGGCCGGCATCATCGCTGGCGTGGCCTACGTCGCGGTGGCGTGGACTCCCGCGGACCGGCTGCCGGCAGAGCATGTATTCGCAGAGCGGATAGCGTTCCGCAGCTTCCTGGTGGCGTCCGTCCTGCTCGGACTCGTCACCGCTGGAAGCAAGGGCTTCACATTCCGCGCCTCGGCGGCCTGGTGGTCCTTTGGTGCGCTGCTGTTGGCCTTCATCCTGATCGGCATCTTCGGACCGAGTCGAAGGACGGAGGCCGGGTTGGTCGTTCAGGTGGTCGCCCAGAAGGTAATCGTATTCAGCGCCCTGGTGATTGTGGCCTTCCAGAGCTACGAGGCGCAGCGGGCGGCGAGGCGACTTGCACAGGTGGAAGGCCCGTCGCAACCGTACCGCGCCGGGGTATTGGACGCCACTTCATCCGTCTAAATCATCCTGGGGGTAAGCGCGTGAACAGACTGGGCGCATCGTCGCTGTTGCCATTCGTGCCGAGCGGGAGTGACTACGAGGCCAGCCGCCGGCTCTTCGCGGATCTCGGCTTCGAGGAGCTGTGGGAGCATGGCGGCGTCGCCGGCTTCCGCAATGGCGGCGCGCAGTTCATTCTCCAGAAATACGACGTCAAGGCCTTCGCCGAGAACTTCATGGTCCGGCTGAACGTGCCAGACCTCGACGCGTGGTGGCAGGCCATCAGTCAGTTGGACGTCGAACACAAATACCCGGGAGTCCGAATCAAGCCACCGGTGGACTTCCCGTGGGGCCGCGAAGTCCACTTCATCGATCTGGCTGGTGTCTGTTGGCACATCGGGAAGGGATGACGCCGGCGATGCCAAGGACGGTGCTCGCACTCGGAGTGTCTTGCTTGGTGTCCTGCTGCTTCGTCGCGGCCGAGACGCCAGCCCTGGCGCAAGCAGGTGTTCGCGGCATCGACGTCGTCGGCTATGTCGCGACGATTCGTCCTGAGATGCAGGCGAGAAGTGTGTCTGGCAGCGTCGACATCCATTTCCGTGTCGTTGCCGATGGCCTGACGACCATCGATCTGGACCGTGGCGAGCTGGCGATCGAGGACGTTCGGCATGACGGCAAACGCCTGGACTTCGAGCTCCTGCCGCGCCGGCTTCGCGTGCATCTTGGCAGGCCCTTCGGGCGAGATACTTCGGCGGTCGTTACGGTGTCCTACCGCGGCCAGCCGCGGTTCGGGATGCAGTTCCATCCCGAGCGCCGGCAGGTCTACACGATCTTTTCCACCAGCCAGTGGCTGGTGTGCATCGATGCGCCCGACGACAAGGCGACGCTCGACCTGACGGTGGCGCTCCCTGCCGGGCTTCTCGCGGCCGGGCCCGGTGCGCTCGTGAGCGAGCAGCCGGGCGGCGACGGAACCGTCGCCCACCGATGGCGCCAGAGCCGGCCCGTGTCCACTTTCCTCTACGGCTTTGCGGCAGGTCCGTTCGTTCAGTTGGAGGGCAGGCACGGCCAGACGTCGCTGCGCTACCTTGGCGACGGCCAGTCTCGCGACGAGCTGGGCCGTATCTTCAACACCACGCCCGACATGCTGGACTTCTTCGCCTCGCGCGCCGGCGTCAGTTATCCCGACGGCGCGTACACCCAGGTGCTGGTTGCCCAGACCGCCGGACAGGAGGCGTCAGGCTTCTCGATGCTGTCAGAGGCCTACGGGCGCGCCCTCTTGAACGAACCGGCCGGCGTCTCGCTGATGGCCCACGAGCTGGCGCACCAGTGGTGGGGCAACCTCGTGACGTGCGAGGACTGGAGGCACTTCTGGCTGAACGAAGGCTTCGCAACGTTCATGGCGGCGGCCTACGAGGAGCGCCGATTCGGACCGGAGGCGTATCGCGAGCAGATCGAACGCGCGCGGCAGCGCTATGAAGAGGTGCGCTTGAAGGACGGCGACAAGGCCCTGGTGTTCGCGAACTGGGATCGCCCGACGGCGAACGATCGAACCGTGGTCTATCAGAAAGGCGCCTACGTCCTGCATCTGCTCCGCCAGCAGCTCGGAGACGATGTCTTTTGGGCAGGCATCCGGCGTTATACGACGGCGCACGCGGGCCGCTCGGTGACCACCGAGGATTTCCAGCGGTCGATGGAGGAGAGCAGCAGGATGAGTCTCGGCTCCTTCTTCGAGAACTGGGTGTACATCGTCGCCGTTAGGCACAGGAGATCGATGATGCGTCGGCGCGTGCTCCCTGCTCTCGTCTCGGTGCTGCTGCTCGGGATGGCGCTGGCGTCCGCGCAGCAGCAGGATGCCCGCGACATGGTGACGCGCATCAGAACGGAGGGGTTGCAGCGCTCCGGCGCGTTGGCCTTGTACCGCACGCTCACCGACGAGATCGGTGCGCGGCTGACAGGCTCACCGGCCCACATGCAGGCGGCGCGGTGGGCGGTAGATCGCTTCAAGGAATGGGGCCTCGCCAACCCGCACCTCGAGCCGTTCGAGTTCGGCCGCGGCTGGCAGCTTGAACGCGTGTCGGCGGAGATGACCGAACCGCGCTACGTGCCGCTCATCGCCTACGCCGAGGCGTGGTCGCCGTCGACCGCAGGTGCGGTGACCGGACGTGCGGTGTACGTTGGCGACAAGACTGCCGCGCAAATCCAGGCCATGGCCGGGCAGCTTCGCGGCGCCATCGTGCTGACCCACCTTCCGCAGGCCGAGTTCGTCGCTGGCGACCGGCCGCAGCCCGGTCTCGACGAGCGCCCGGTGGCCACGGGCAACCCCGCGCTGGCGCAGGCCCGTAGCACGGTTCCGGCCACCGAGCTGATGATGCTGCTCAAGCAAGCGGGCGCGGCAGTGGCTCTGCGGCCGAGCGCCTACCGCGATGGCACTGTGGGCGTGACCGGCAATCGCGCCACTCCCTCGGACGCGGTGCCCTCGATCGTCGTCGCCGGCGAGCAGTACAACGTCCTCGCGCGTCTGGCCGCCCAGGGACGCCCGGTGTCGCTCCGCGTCGAGCTGCGGACGCGCTATTTCGAGGAGGACCGCAACAGCTACAACGTCATCGCCGAGATCCCGGGACAGGATCCGGCGCTGCGCGATCAGGTGGTGCTCGTTGGCGCGCACCTCGACTCGTGGCACACGGCCAGCGGCGCCACCGACAACGCGGATGGCGTCGTCGCCGTCATGGAGGCGATGCGCATCCTCCGCGCGCTCGGCGCCGCGCCGCGGCGCACCATCCGCGTGGCGCTGTGGAGCGGCGAGGAGCAGGGGCTGCTCGGCGCCCGCGCCTACGTCGCGCAGCACTTCGACACCCCGGCCGCACGGGATCAGCTGGCTGTCTATCTGAACGACGATCCCGGCAGCGGCAAGACGCTCGGCTTCTACATGGAAGAGAATCGCGCAGCCAAGGCGATCTTCGATCGCTGGCTCGAGCCGCTGAAGGATCTGGGCGCGACGCGCAACGTCATCGAGGGGATCGGCGCTACCGACCACGTGCCCTTCAACGAGGCCGGGCTGCCCGGCTTCAACGTCATCAAGGACTTCGACGCCTACGACGAACGCACGCGCCATACCAACGCCGACTACCCCGA
Source organism: uncultured Acidobacteriota bacterium (assembly GCA_963713655.1). Classification (GTDB taxonomy): domain Bacteria; phylum Acidobacteriota; class Vicinamibacteria; order Vicinamibacterales; family UBA2999; genus CAWEBF01. The sequence goes on along the minus strand of CAVQMT010000035.1, from coordinate 5,119 downwards.
GCGCATGAGCGAGGACGAACTGAAGCAGTCGGCGATCTTCATGGCGACGTTCGCGTGGCAGGCGGCGATGGACGACGAAACGATTCCGCGAATGGTGGCCAAATGAATGGGCGCGACGAGCCGGGCGCCGCTATCTGACCTGTCGTTCGCGCTGCTAGCATCCTGCGCGTCGACAACATGAATCACTCGCGACGGCAGGTCCTGACAGCAGCAGCCGGCGCGTTGTCCGCTATCGCTATGGGGCAAACGGGTGTGGCACAGGCGCGGGATCTGTTGGCCGGCTTTCAGACGCGTCGGATCCAGACGACAGGCGCGACCATCCACGTCCGCATCGCCGGTTCCGGCCCGCCACTGCTGCTGCTCCACGGATTCCCCCAGACCAACGTCATCTGGCACAAGATCGCGCCGGAGCTGGCGAAGCGGTTCACCGTCGTGGCGCCAGACCTTCGCGGCTACGGCTTCAGCAGCAAGCCGGCCGACGGCGAGAATCACAGCGGCTACTCGAAACGTGCGATGGCCCTCGATCAGGTCGAGGTCATGCGCGCGCTCGGCTTCGATCGATTCGCGGTCGTCGGCCATGATCGCGGCGGGCGTGTCGCCTGGCGCCTCGCCGCCGAGCAGCCCGAGCGCGTCACGCGTGCCGCCATCCTCGACATCGTCCCGAGGCCCTACGCGAATGTGACGCGCGACTTCGCCACTGCCTACTTCCACTGGTTCTTCCTCATCCAGCCGGCACCGTTTCCCGAGCAGCTCATCGAAGCGGCGCCGGAGGCCTTCCTGCGGCGTTTCCTGTCCCGCCCCGGCATCACGGCAGACGCGTTCGCGGAATACCTGCGGGCGGTGCGGGAGCCCGGCACGGCGCATGGGTGGTGCGAGGATTACCGCGCCGGCGCCACGATCGATGAACAACACGACACCGAGACGCGCGAGCGGCGCGTCTCCTGCCCGTTGCTCGTGCTGTGGGGAGAGCGCAGCATCGTTGGCACTTCCTATGATCCGCTGAGCCTCTGGCGCGAGGTCGCAACGGACGTGCGGGGCCGAGCGTTGCCGGGCGGACACAACCTCCCCGAGGAACTGCCCGAGCAGACGCTATCGGCGATCGTCGAATTCATTCCGGCATGAACCGCTGCCATGGCCGAAGAACGCCCACCACGGCTCCTGCAAATTTACCGGGACTTCGTGAAGCCCGGCGGCGAGGGGGCGTTCAGACAGGTTGAAGAAGACGCGGCCCGAATCTGTGCGGACCTGGATTGCCCCAATGTTCATCTGGCGATGGAGTCGCTTGCAGCGCCGGTGGAGGTGTGGTGGCTCACGCCCTACGTGTCCCAAGCCGATAGACAGCGCGTCGCGGACGGATATGCACACAATGCGGCCTTGATGGCCGCGCTCGAGGGCATCGCCGAACGCAAGGCGGGACTGGTGGGAACGCCGGTGGATGTCATCGCGACCTACCGCCCGGAGATGAGCCGGGCCGCCTGGAAGCTCGCCGGGGCGCGCTTCGTCGTCGTGACGATGACCACCGGCGATCCTGACGTCGAAGGTGCCGTGTTCGCGACCGCAGACGGCACCAGCTTCATCTTTCGAGCGTTCGCCGCTGGGCAGGACGCGGAGGCCTGCGTCATTCAATCGGGCCCGGACACCAGGTTGTTTGCGGTACGTCCATACTGGGGCATGCCGGCACCGGAATGGATCGCCGCCGATCCCGAATTCTGGAAACCGAACGCGAGGGCCCGGGCATCGAGATGAGGCCCCTTCTTGTCGTGGGTTGCCTCCTGGCGAGCGCGTCATCTGCTGTCGCCCAGGACCGTGTGCTTGGCCTGCTGACCCTGCCAGAGGTGTTCGGCAACGGCGCATGCGATCGGTTTTCTCCGCGGGAAGTGCGGTTGCACGCGATGCCCGGTGGCGCGGCCGTGGGACTCGTTCACGTGGTCCGAAACTGGACGTTCCAGGGGAATGGCGGCTGCGAGGGGCTGGAAGTGGCGGTCCGCATGCAAGGTGCGGCGGAGGAACGGCCTCTGCCGACACAGGAATACGAATACGAAGCACCGGCGGCGATCGTGCTCCAGCAGCGCGGCCGCTGGTTCAAGCTGCGCCTGGCAACAGGATCTGCGTGGGCGCTGGCCTCCGAGCAGGACGTGTTCCGCTCGCTCGAGAATCTCTTCGAGAACGCCTTGACCTATCTGACGTCCGACTGGAGCAGGCAGGTGTCGGCCGCTCCTGGTGTGCGAGGCAGGGCCGCGCGGATTCCAGCCGGCATGGCAGAGCCGTCGATCCACGTTATCAGTTCGCAGCGATCTGGCGGCCAGTTGTGGTTTGAGATCGAGGTGATGAGTCATTCTGGTTGTGAAGACATCAAGGAACCGACAGCCATCGACCGCGGCTGGGTGCCCGCGCATTCACCATCGGGCCAGCCATCGATCTGGTTCTTCTCGCGGGGCTGCTGACGTGGAACCGACACCACGAAGAACGCCGGGTGTGCTCGCTCTTTCCCTTCTCCTGTTTCTCGTACCGACGACCGCCGCTGCCCAAGTGAGCACAGGCACGTCGTCCGCCGGTCTGGTCTACGAGGTCAGTGGGAGTGGGGAAGCCGTGGTCCTCATTCACGCCTTCAGCGTCGACCGTCGCATGTGGGCGCCACAGATTGCGCTCCTGGAACACCGGTTCAGGGTGGTGCGCTACGATTTGCGAGGCCACGGGAAATCAGAGGGGCCCTCCGCTCCCTATACGCCACACGAAGACTTGCGGTCGGTGCTTGATGCACTGGACATCAGCCGTGCCACGCTGATCGGGCTCTCCGCGGGTGCGACCATTGCCGCGGACTTCGCCATCGCGTATCCCAACCGCGTCGCTCGACTCGTCCTCGCGTCACCGGGGCTGAGCGGTCACGTCCCGTCGACACCGCTGACATGGACTCAACCGGTGTTCCAGGCGGTGGGCGCGGGAGATGCGGAAGGCGCGGCAAGGCTATGGGCCGATACCCCGATCATGGCGGTTCGGAACGACCTCTCCGTCGCGCCGGCCGTGAGAGACCTCGTCATGAGCAACGTTCGGCTCTGGACCTACAAAGCGAATCCGGCCCAGCAGTTGACGCCGCCCGCCATCACTCGTCTCTCCGAGATCACGTGTCCGACGCTGGTGATTCTTGGAGAACAGGACCTGCCACACATCAAGGAGATTGCGGGCCTGCTGATCAAAGGGATCGCCGGCGCCAGACTGGTGACGATCCCTCGCGCTGGACACATGGTCAATCTGGATGCACGTGAAACATTCAATCGGGCTGTCGAGGCGTTTGTGGTCAGCCGATGAGCGAGGTTAGGGTCCACGGAAGGAGAGTGCGCATGCGTCACGCCGGGGCTCTCGCCGCGATTGCGTCCCTGACGGTATTGGCTGCAGCCCTCTGGGGCGCGCAGCCTGCCGCGATCGAGGTCGCCGTGGTGGCCAATGCGGAGGCGGGCACGGTCGCCCTGCTGGACGTTGCCGCACGCTCGATCCTCGGCGTCGTCGACGTCAATCCGGCGCGCACGAAGGGCCAGGGGCCTGGTGCGCCCAACTACGCGCAGGATACGGACCTGTCCCCCGACGGCCGCACGCTCTATGTGTCCCGCGGCTATCTCGGCGACGTCGCGGCGTTCGACATCGCCAGCGGCCGGCTGCTGTGGCAGCGGTCGTTGAATACCGGGCGCGCCGACCACATGACGATCACGCCGGACGGGCGGAGCCTCTTCGTTTCCGCTCTCATGGACAACCGGGTCTACAGGATTGCGACGTCCAGCGGCCAGCTCACGGGTCACATGGTGACCGGGGTCTATCCTCACGACAACAAGGTCTCGAGGGACGGCCAGCGGCTCTACAACACCAGCCTCAGCGCGCTGGCGTCGCTTCCCCGGCCTGCCGGTGCTCCGCCGTTGACCGAAACGCCCGGCTATCCCTTCCAGTTGACCATCGCCGATGTGGCGACGCTGACGATCCGAGACCGCGATAAAGCTCGACAATGCCATCCGCCCCTGGCAGTTCACGCCCGGACGAGAAGCTCCTCTACGCGCAGCTGTCGAATCAGCATGGCGTGGTGGCCTATGATCTCGCGGGCCGGAAAGTGCTCCGGCGCCTCGATCTGCCGGTGAAGCCAGGTGTCACGGCCGCCGACTGGGACTTCGAGGCGCCGCATCACGGCCTGGCGATCACGACGACGGCAGGACGCTGTGCCTGGCAGGCCGCGCCTCGGACTATGCCGCGCTTGTCCGCGCGCCGGAGCTGACGTTGATCGCGACGGTCCCGGTCGGCGATGCCCCGGGCTGGGCAGAGATCGCCGACGAGGCCGCGTCTGTCTCGATCGCCAACACCCGCAGCGACGATCTCTCGATCATCTCGATCCCGGACGCGCCGAAGTCGTGCGGCTGCCGATCGGCAACGGCCCCAAGCACATCACCGTTGCGCGAATACCGGCATCGGTGATCGCGGCGTTCAAGGCGCGGCGGTGATAGGGATGGCCGGCAGGTGTGTGGAGGAATGCCATGAATCTGATAGCGGGCGCGACCGGGACTCTCGGAGCCGAAGTCTGCCGGTTGTTGGCCGAGCAGGGTCAAGCGGTCAGGGCGCTGGTTCGAAGCACGTCCGCACCTGAAAAGGTGGCGCGGCTGAAAGGCGTTGGCGCCGAGCCGGTGGTCGGTGACCTGAAGGAGCGCGCGTCGTTGGACGCCGCCTGCCGGGGCGTCAGCGCGGTCCTCTCGACGGCATCCTCCACGCATTCCAGGCAAGAGGGCGATTCGATCGACAGTGTGGACCTGCAGGGACAGCTGAACCTCATCGATGCCGCCGAGGCCGCTGGCGTCAGGCACTTCGTGCTGGTGTCGTTTCCCCAAGTGAACGTCGACTTCCCGCTGCAGCGTGCGAAGAGAGCGGCTGAGGACCGGCTGCGAAGCAGCCGTATGACGCATACGATTCTCCAACCGACGTTCTTCATGGAAGTCTGGTTGAGTCCCCGGCTGGGCTTCGATCCCGCGAACGGCACGGCGCAGGTGTACGGCGACGGGCGCGACAAATCAGCTGGATTTCCTTCCGGTCGCCCGTTCTCTGTGTCGGCGCTGGCGCCGGGGCGTGCGCCGAACACCACCATCAAGCT
>CAVQMT010000034.1:0-44461 GCA_963713655.1 uncultured Acidobacteriota bacterium | reverse complement strand
CGGCATAGAATCGGCCCCGCCATGATGCCGTTCAAAGTGTCGGGGGTCATCGAGCCCACACCGCTGCGCCCGACATATCGCGGCGGTCTGTTGCTCGTGTCGCTCGTCATGCTCGTGCTGCCAGCCATCTACGTGGCGCTTGTTGCAGGGGCAGCCTCATGGCCGTTTTGGTGGCATATCACCAGCAACACGTGGCTCGTCGGCAGCGGCACGAACCAGTTTCGCATCCTGGCCTATCTTGCTCCCGCGATCGTGGGGATCGTCGTTGTCTTCTTCATGGTGAAGCCGGTGCTGGCACGCCCGGCTAGCCGGCGGCAGCCGATGCTCGTGCAGCCGAACGACCAGCCCGAGCTCTTCGCCTTCATTCGAGAAGTCTGTTCACAGGTGCGGGCTCCGGTGCCAGGCCGCGTGCAGCTGGATTGTCAGGTGAATGCGTCGGCCAGCCTGGGCGCAGGGCCGCTGAACCTGCGGCAACGCGATCTTGTGCTCACGATTGGCATGCCGCTCGTCGCTGGCCTGAGCGTGCGGCAGCTCGGCGGCGTGCTGGCGCACGAGTTCGGCCACTTCGCGCAGGGCGGCGGCATGCGCCTGACCACGCTCATTCGTGGCGTGAACGCATGGTTTGCTCGCGTCGTGTTCGAGCGCGATCACTGGGACCAGAAGCTCGACGAGTGGTCGAGAGAAGGCGATTGGCGCTTGATAATCGTGTTTCGAATCGCCTCGGCGTCGATCGGGCTGTCGAGACTCGTGCTGCGCATGCTGATGACCGCCGGGCACGTCGTCAGCTGTTTTATGATGCGGCAGATGGAATTCGACGCCGACAGCTACGAAATCAAGTTCGCCGGCAGCGCAGCGTTTGCCGAAACGTCTGCACGGATGCGCCAGCTTGGTGTGGCGGTGCAGTTCGGTTACGCAGACCTTCGCGAGGCATGGCAGAAGCGGACGCTGCCAGATGACTTCTCGGCCTATATCGTGAAGCGCAGCGCCCATCTTCCTGAGGAGGTTCTTTCGCATCTGCGCGAGGCGCAGAGCCGCCGCTCGGGCCTCTTCGACACCCATCCATCAGACGACGAGCGTGTGCGCGCGGCCGAGTCGGCGCGCGCCGACGGTGTGCTGGTCGGCGGAGCAGAGCCAGCCACGAGTCTCTTCCGCAACTTTGAGCGAGTCAGCGCGCGGGCCACACGCCAGCATTACGAGCACGACCTCGGGCTCGACCTGGGCTCTGTGATGCTTGTCGGCATCGGTGATGCGATTGCCGAGAGCGAGGGCCGTCAGCAGGCCTCCCGTGCGCTCGAAGCGTTTTTTGCCGGGCGCGCCAGCACGTTCCGGCCGCTCAAGCTGCCGCCCGATGAGCCCGAGACTCTTGACGCCGCGGCTCTTCTTGCACGGATGGATGCGGCCGCCCGAAGGATGGAAGCCAGCGACGGCTCGATTGCCAGGCGCTATCAACACGATGCGTGGCTTGGAGCACGGGAGGAGCGGGCCTGGATTGCCGAACAGGTCCTGCGCGCGGGACGCCTCCTTTCGAGCTCGGAAGAGTTCGAATTAGCCGAGGGCACCCTCGAGGACGCGATCTCAACCCAGCAGTGGGCGATCGAACAGCGGCAGTCCAATCTGGCTGCGCTCGAAGGCTTCGAGAGGGACGTGGTCGAGCGGCTGGCGTGCGGCCTGTACCTGGCGAAGCATTCCACGCCCCAACACACCGATCATCGGTTGCTCATCGACAATTTCAATCTGGTTTCCAGCACACTGCCCGGGCTGTTCCGCGCCCGGCGGTTCGTCGCCGCCGGTGTTTTCATCGACAGGGCGTCACAGGATCCGAAGCAGGCGCTGCTGACGCCGGCGGCGGTCGAATCCGCCAATAAGGAAGCCGACGCGTGGTTTGGCGGGGTGCGCGAGATGTTGGGCGACACGCCGTGCCCGCCGTCGTTGGCCAGCCAACCGACAACGATCGCGGCCTGGTGCGGTCTGGCTGGTGGCGGCCAGTTGACGCCGTTGGACGGCGTCAACCGCATGTTGGCGATCTACTGGGGTCTGCTCACCGAAATCATCGTCATCGTCGGCGAGGTGGAGCGGCGGTTCTCCGATCAGTCGGCTAGCGCGTGATCCTGATCGTGTAGTCATGCCCGGGGGAGTATACGGCAGGGCTGCTTTCTACATCTGCTCGGTCACCGGGCCGCCGGGCGCAACGTCGCGAACACGCCGATGCCCAGACCGACGCCGCCGTAGTTGGGCTGGATTGCCGCCGGCACGATCGCGGCCGAGACGCTGCCGCCGAGGCCCGCCTGCATCCCCCGCCGCGGCGCGAAGAGCCACAAGTAGCCGCCCTGCAGCTTCCCGACGGTGAAGATGGCGAGCACGTCCTCGTGGATGTGCAGGTCGTGGCCGCGCTTGCCGGCAATCTCGGCGCGCGCGAACAGCGTGTGGCGCGGCCGTCATCGTCAGCACGCCTTCGGCCAGCACCGCGTGCGTCCACGTCTGCACCTCGGCGTTGCCGCCCCAGGCGACCGTCGTTGCCACCGGACGCCCGGCCAGGGTCCCTTGGTGCTGCATCGAGGCGGTGATGCGGGTGACGTCGCGCGGCGGCAAGCCGCCTTCGCCCGCCTCGGCGCTCTCGAGGCGCCCTGCCGACACCTGCAGCGCCAGTCCGTCGGTGGGCGCAAGCTGCAGGCGCGCGGAGAACGAGTCCAGCGGGCCGAAGTCGAAGTCGTGCCGCTCCTCGTCGGGCTCGCGGCCGTTGAAGACCGATCCCTCGAGCACGCCAGCGGTCGGCGGAAAGGCCGCTGGTCACGACGCCGTAGGTGATGTGCGTCGCGTCGAGCCAGTGGTGCGAAATCGGCGCGATCGGATTGGCCATGGCGGAGGCGCGGTGCGGGAACGCCACCGGGCCGAGGGCGGGCTCGCCGGCAGGGCCGCCGTAGACGTGCCACCGCAGGGAGCGCGTGACCGGGCGGCTGTATTCGGCCGCCAACTCCATCACCAGGTCGTGCGGGTGCTGCTTGTCGTGGATGCCGTCGCCGTCGCACAGTTCGCCGCTGGCGAGGAGGTTCGGGTAGCCGCAGCCACCGATGGTGAAGGGCTCGGCGCTCAGCATCACGCGAGCGCCCACCACGCCAGCGCCGAGACGACGCCGGCCCATGCCCATCAGCCAGTTGATGCTGCCCGCCTGTCGCGCCGCCGCGATGGATCGGCGCGAACTCCTCCAGGTACTGGACGAAGCCGTTGCCCATGAGCATCAGACTCCACGGACCCGCTTGCCGGTGCGCCGCCAGCATCGGCGTCGTCGCCGGCGTCCAGCCCGTGCCGGCGTTATCGCGTCGCGTGAAGAGGGAGCCGGCCATCACGTGTCCGGCGTGCGGATCGGCCGGCGCTTCGTGCTGGTGCGGGGCTGGCGCGGGCGGCGGCTGGTCCTGCGCGTGCGACGCACGCGGCCCTGCCAGCATCGCCACGGTGGCCGCCAGCAGACAAACGGACTGTACAGACCTTCGGTTCATGCTTCGACTCGCGGAAAAGAAACACGAGCGTGCGCGTGCACGCCGGGCGCGGCCGAAGGATCAGATGCGAAGCGGAGCGGCGGTCAGGGCGACTAACGGCGGACGCATGACCCGCGACAGACGCGAGGCTGGCCCGCCAGGGGCCTCGGCTAATACGACGCCGCTCGGCTCTGCGGGACCGCAAACGGGCCAGGCGCGTTCGGGAGCGGCGACGTCGGCAGCGAGATGGGTGGTGCAATTCCGAGGGAGGCCTGAAACCTGGGGCCCGGAGCCCGGAGCCCGAAACGCGTCGTGCGTCGCGGCATCAGAATGATGGCTGTGCGCCGCGCGGCCGGGCTGGGCGAGGCCTCCGGCGCGGCGCATCGCGCTTCGCACCACAGGGCAAACGCTGGAGTTGCGGCCAGCGCGACCAGCAGAGCAGTGGCGATCACCCGACGCATAGTCTTCTGCAGTATACGTGCAGTGCGCGGGCCCGCGACCGACGCTAGAATCTGGGCAGAGGGCCAGACATGACCGACAGGCGCTACCCCGTGGAGAAAACCGACGCCGAGTGGCAGCGGACGCTGACGCCGGCGCAGTACGCCGTACTGCGCGGCCATGCCACCGAGCCGCCGGGCTCGTGCGCGCTGTTGGCCGAGAAGCGCGCCGGCACGTTCTCGTGCGCCGGCTGCGGACAGGCGCTCTTCGTCACCGGCCGCAAGTTCGAGAGCGGCACCGGGTGGCCGAGCTTCTTCGAGCCGCTGGAAGGGTCGATCGACACCACCGTGGACAGCAGCTACGGGATGACCCGCACCGAGGTGCACTGCAGCCAATGCGGCGGACACTTGGGACATGTGTTCCCCGATGGCCCGCCACCCACCGGCCAGCGCTACTGCATCAATGGCGTAGTGCTGAACTTCGAGCCCGCGAGCTCCTAAGCAAAGGGCGCGAACCGGAGCGTCAGCGGACGATCGCTCCGCTGTCGTCGGCCTGCGGCGACGGCGCGTTGGGATTGAGGTTGACGCTCACTGTGTGCACGTTCCTGATCGTCCCGTTCACGAGCCGAAACGTGTGCGAATCCGGCATGCCGGTGCTGCTGTTGCCGAAGCGGCAGAACACATTGATGACACCCATCTCCTCGTCCACCACGTAATCGCGATTGACGATGTAGAGGACGCCCGGCGGAATGCCGACCTCGCAGGCTCGCGTTGGGGTCGCCTTTCGCGGTTCGTATACGCGCCGCCTTCCAGCCGCGCGCAGGGCCGCCCCACGGCGCCTCGACGAATTTGTCCGAGAACAGGTCGAGGTAGCTGTTCGCCGCGTTGATGAGCGCTTGCGCCGCACACGCGCTCCTCGGGTTTCGGCGCGCTCCAGTCCTCGGCGCTCGAGTACTTCAGGTAGGCGTTCGCATTGAACAGCCAGTCCCCCTTGTCGGTCACGAGGCTGTCGATTCTCGTGATCTCTGCGCTGGTCGACGTACAGCCTGCGTGCCTGTTCACGTACTGGTGATCCCCCTTGCGTGACGATGATCTCGCTGAACGTCTTGCAGCGCGTGGCGTTCGAGGAAGCTGCGCGACAACGCGATGGGCAGGGCCTTGTTCCACAAGCCCTCGCCTTCTTGCCGACCTCCGCCATGTTCTCGCGGAACACGACCTTGTCGGCGACTGCGATCTTCGACAAGTCGCCGGACTTCTGTGCGGCGATATAGCTGTCGACCGCGGCCTGCAGGTCGGCCCGCGTGCAGACGGCCGCAGCCGGTGCCTGCGCACCCTGGGCGTGGGCGGCCGCGGCGAGACACCAGACCAGGCACGACGTGACGATCGTTTTCAGCATGACTCGCTCTCAATGCGGACGGCTGCACCGGGTGCGCGCGAAGATCACGGCTTTTTCTGCTCGATTCGCGCGTGCACCTCGTTCACCATCATCAGCGCCGCCGAGCCGTCCCATGGGTGCAGCTCCATGACCAGGCTGCCCGCCTGGATCGCCGGGTCGGTCTTCGTCAGCGTTTCGGCCTCGGCCACTGTGGGGACGTCGAATATGTAGATGCCGCGGATGGGCCCGTTGTCGGCGAACGGCCCCGCCATCACCAGCTTTCCCTCGGCGGCCAGCCGGTTGATGTTCTCGAGGTGCGCCCGCTGGAGCTTCCGTCCCTCCTCCGGGCTGCGGTCCCGATTGGGTCCGGCCTTGAGGAACGCCATTACGTAGGTGCGCATGCCGTACTCGTCCGCCTTGAGCTTCTTCGCCAGGGCGGCGTCGTAAGTGGTTTGCGCTGCGGCCGGCACAGCGAGCAGCAGCGCCACGATCATTGGTCGAAAACTCATCGACATCTCTCCATTTTTGGCCGGCTTCGTGCGGCCGCCCCATGGTAGCCGATCAAGGCGGCGGGCTTGATCGGCTACACTCGCGCGGTCCGCTGCGTGGTGGCCGTGCTGGACGCAACCGATGAGAGGAAGACGCTGATGAGGTCGAGTCTTACCGCCCTGGCATTGAGGGCAGTGTTGTTCACGGGTCTATCGTCGCACGCGATCGACGGCGCGACTCCCGGTTCGCTCGCCGCGCTCAGCACGCAGCCGTCGATGAACGTCTTCCGCCGCTTCGCCGTGGACAAGGCGAAGATGATCGAGTTCTACGGCGACGTGCTGGGCCTGCGCTCGATGCCGCCGATTCGGCTCGGGCCCGACAACGAGATGATCCGGTTCCAGGTGGGCACGGCCGAGATCAAGCTGCAGGCCTCGCCCGCGGCCGCGCAGTTATCCCGCGCGGCCCGGTGAACGCGGTCACCGGCTTGCGTGTCTTCACCTTCTTCTTTCCCGACGAGGCGGCGCTCGTGGCGCGGTTCGCGGCCAAAGGCTACCCGGCGCCCGCGTTCACGGCGCGCGCGTCCGGAGGGCGGGTGGCGATGGCGCAGGATCCCGAGCGGCAGTGGGTGGAGCTGGTGGTGCTGCCGGGCGCGCCCGCCGACACCTTCGACCGCATGGAGGTGGGGCTGACGGTGTCGGACCTGGAGAAGAGCCGCGCGTTCTACCGCTCCTTCATCGGCCTCGAGGAGCTGCCGCCGGTGCAGGATCCGCAGCTCGGCGCCACCAAGTATCCGTTCCGCCACGGCACCATGACGGTGAACGTGTGGTCGTTCGGCTCCGGTCTGCCTCAGAACAAGTCCAGCGCCGGTATCCAGTACGTCATCAGCGACGTCGTCGGCGGTGGACGCGAGCGCGAAGGCGGAGCCGGTGCAGATCGATCGGCCGCTCGGGCCTTTCGGCACGGGCCTGCGGACGATCTGGCTGTCCGACCCTGACGGCGTCACGAACTACTTCGCGCAGATCCTGCCGCGCACTCCGCCTGCGCGCTAGCGCTTTTCGGATCGATGCAGACCTGTCCCCGGGGTCCGGTTTTAGGGTCCCGCTCTGGGATGGGTGAACCCCCTCGCCTTCAGGCGAAGCCTTCAGGAGGCTTGCGATACGATCGCGCGCCGTGCGCGAGTATCGTCGGGCCGCCCATACGGTGTATGCGTTGCACTATCACTTCGTGTTCATCACGAAGTATCGCAAGCCGGTGCTGCGGGGGAGATCGGGACGGAGGTGCGGGATCTGATCCGGGAGATCTGTCGGACGGCAGGACATCGAGATTCTGCAGGGGCACGTCCGGCCGGACCACGTGCACCTGCTGCTGAGTGTGCCCCCGTACCCTGGCGCCGAGCCGGGTCATGCAGGCGATCAAGGGGAAGACGTCGCACCATCTCCTGATGGATCATCGAAAGCTGCGGGCGGAGTTCTGGGGTCGGCACCTGTGGGCACGCGGCTACTTCGTGTGCAGCAGCGGCCAAGTGACGGACGAGGTGATTGCGCAATATATCAAGCTCCAAGGTGCCGAGCCCCAGGACGACGACCGCTTTCGAGTCAGCGAGACGTGAGCCTGCATGGCGCGGCGATGGCGAGCCTTCAGTCGACTTCAGTCGAGTCCCAGAATCCCTCGCCTTCAGGCGAGGGTCGTTCAAGTTCTTGGTCCGTCCTGTAGTCCAAGGTCCTAAGTCCACGGCGCACCAAGGACACAGGCTCAACCAAGGACGGACCCGGTACCAAGGACCACGGACAAAGGACGGCTTCACGGACAGTGAAGCCGCGCTAGCGCCCGGCGGCCACCGCCGGCGCTGCCGCGCGCAGCGCCGCCACCGTTTCCAGGATCGCGGCGTTGACGCGCGCCGCGTCGGCTTCGCCGGTCAGGAACGCGATCGCGTCCGGTTGCCTCCGTTTGACGCGGCGAACCGGGAGGTGCGGCGGCAGCGTCGGCGTCGCGCCGGCGGCCACCACGTCATCCCACCGCACCAGCTCCCGGGCCGAACGCGTCAGGTGATCCGGCCGGTTGAGGAACGTGGCCAGCGCGCCCCGCGATGGATCCGGCAGGCCCTCCGACCAGCCGCTCGTGCAGCTTGAAGCCCTCAGGATGCCGACGCGCGCGAGCCACGGCGTCAGCCGCGGAAATCGCACCAGCAGTCGCGCTGCCTGTCCCGGTCTTGCCAGCGGCGGGCGCATCCACCAGCACGAGCCCGGCCGTCTCCGCCGGAAAGCGCGCGGCGAACGCCTGCACGAGCGACGCGCCCAGGCCCTGGCCCACGAGCACGAACGGCCCTTTTTCGTTGGCGCCGGCGAGCAGCCGCTGCAGCTCCTCGACCGCCAGTGCCGGGCCGAACGGCTGCTCGCGCGCTTCGCTCCAGCCCAGCCCCGCGCGATCGTAGCTGCACACGCGCGTGAGCCCGGCCACCGCGGGCTGCACGCGGCCCCATGCCGCCGACAACCCGGCTGCCGGCGCATCCAGCACCACGATCGGCGCGCCCTGGCCGTCGCAGTCGATGTGGAGCTGGTGCCCGCCGACGTCCACCATGCGTCCTGGTCTCGGGAACTCGCGGCGCTCGAGCGCGGTGGCCACGCCCTGGTAGGTCACGCCGGCCAGCGCGACGAACCCCACAAGCGCGACCACCCGCAGCGCCCACCGCCGGCGTCGGGAGCCGTTCATCGGCCGGTGCGCTCCACCAGGATCGCGGCGCGCGCGCCCTGCGACCCGACGCGCGTGGACACCGACAGCACGCGATCGAAGCCCGCGCGTTTCAGCAGCTGGAGGATGGTGTCGAGCGTCAGCCACTTGGAGTGGTCGAACATCCCCGACCACACGTCGCTCGTATCCGAACTCGCCGTAGCGGCGATAGGCGAACGACTCGCCGCCGACGTCGTACCGCTCGGTGGCTTCGCCGTCGGCCGCGTAGTGGGTGTCGAGCAGGATCCCCCGCGAGATCAGGCGTGCCGAGTTCCAGCAGGTGCGTCACCGGATCGGCCAGGTGATAGAGGACGCCGACGTGATGGCAGAACTCCGCCCGCAGGTGGTCGTCGGGCAGCGGCCGGCGCTCCACGTCGCAGACGAAGACGCGCGGGTGATGATCGAAGCACGCGGTCCGCACGATGGTCTTGACCACGTTCTCGACCCGGCTGTCGATCGCGGTCACCTGCGCGCCCAACTGGCACAGGCCCAGCGTGTGCGCGCCCTCGAAGCAGCCGATCTCCAGCACCGTGCGCCCGCGCAGATCGAACGCCTCGTGCATCTGCCGTGTGCGCTTGTTGGGGATCTTCTCGGCGGCGCGGCCCTTGCCGTGCCACGGCACGTTGCCGAAACGCCGGCCGCGCCCGTCCACGACGAACGAGTTCCACGGCAGGATGGCGTTCAGCTCCTCGAGCTGCGCGTCGGGCAGCGCGTCCAGGAACGGTGCCGGCGATCCAGGCTGGTGGCCGAGCAGCGGCGCGGCGCTCGTGCCTGGCCGCGAGCTGAGCGCCCGCCAGCGCTGTCTGCAGTTGACGGAACGCGAACTGCGCGCGCGACCTGAGGCCGGGCTCCACCGGTGTGTGCACCGCCTGCAATGCTACTCCGCGGCTACCAGTCGGGACGCACCGACCTCACCGCCTGCGCAGCGAAGTCGGCCAGCAGCTCGTTGCCCTTCTTGGTGTAGTGGCAGCAGTCGTCCACGTAGACCGGCGACGGCTCGGCGTCGAACACGCGCGTCGCGTCGAAGATGTGCGGCCGGTCGGCGGTGGCCGGCAGCGCGTTCACCGCCGCGACCAGGGCGGGATAGCCCTGCTCGGCCCCCGGCTTGAACGGCGACGCGGGGTTCAAGCGCCACCTTGGCTTCGGCGTCGCTGAACCGGCGCGCCGTGGCGTACTGATTCGGCTGCAGCACGTGCACGTAGGTCGCGCCCTGGCGCGCCAGCGCGTCCTGCATCAGCGCCGACGTGCGCACCCACATTCGCCGCCACGTCCTCGAAGAACCGCGCCGGCGCCTCGTCGGCCCAGGGGCGGCGTGACGTGCAGGGCGGAGCTGCCGGCCGAGGCCGCCGGCAGCGCCGCGAACCGCGCCTGCTCGGCCTGGTACCGGGCCTCGACCACGCGGTAGTAGCGCTCCAGCACGCACGTACACCACCGCCATCCGGGCGCGGTTCAGGCGCTCGGCCAGGGCGTTCAGCCGCTGCCGGTCGCCGTCGATGGCGGCCAGCGACCGCAGCTTCTCTGGCGTCATCGTGCCGCCGTCGATCAGCGTCCGCAGGCCTTCGAGGTGCATCGCGCTGGGCATCGACAGGTCGAAGCCGCGTTCCTGGTTCAGGCGCGAGAGCGCCACTTCGTTGAAGCCGTCCACGTTGATCACCAGGTCGAACTGCTGGCCGATCGACAGGAAGTAGGTGAGCAGCACGGCCTGCTGCGGCTGCTTGTAGCCTTCGTGGCTGAAACACAGGGGCACGATGGTCCGGTCGCGAAAAAACGGCCGCTGGCTCAGCTCCTGGACCACGCGCGGCATGCCGAGCTGGCAGAACCAGACGCCGACCGACCCGCCGAACACGCCGACCACGAACTCCCGTTCGCTCTTCTTGATGTAGGGGAAATCGTGCGGCGTGGCGAAGCCGAAGTTGTTGGTCGCGAACCCGGCCGGCGTGGTGGTGCGCCGGCGTGCCCGGCGCGGGGTCCTGCATCGACGCCGGAATCTCGACCGGGATGCCGCTGCGATGCACCGGCCCGAAGTAGGGATGGAGGCCCATGTCGGTCAGGCCGCCAGCCGCGGCGCCGCCCACCGTGTCGAAGGTGGCGCGGTACGGGTTCAGGTAGAACAGCCAGCCGGTCTGGAAGTAATAGGCGCCCAGCGCCAGCAGCTCCGCCGCCACCACGAGCACGACGGCGTTGACGGCAAGCAGCGGTGCACACGTACCTGGTCCTTGTCCTTGGTCTTACCGTTGGTACTTGAGCCTTGTCGCTACGGCAGCGCGAACACGTACAGCTGGCCCGTGTTGCTCGGCTTCAGCTCCGGCGTCAGGCGCAGCGCCGAGTTCGCCACGAGCGACGGCCCCGTGGTCACCGCCACGTACTGCTTGCCGTCCACCGCGAACGTGACCGGGAAGCCGCTGACCGGCGAGCCGAGGTTCTGCTCCCACAGCACCTTGCCGGTGCGATCGTCGAAGGCGCGGAAGCGGCCGTTGGCGTCGCCGCCGAACACCAGCCCGCCGGCCGTGGCGACGAGCGACATCATCGCCGGCGCGCTGCTCGTACTTCCACAGCGTCCTGCCGGTCTCGGCCGAGATCGCCCACACGGCTGCCGACCTTGTCGGTGCCCTCGGCGATCACCGGCGGCATGCTGAGGCCGTAGACCTTCGACGGGTCGCGCGTGTCGGTGGTCGTCTTCGCCTTCATGCACATGTTCTGCAGCGGGTAGAACATCACGTTGCGTGTGCGGGTTGTAGGCGCCCGCCGGCCAGTTCTTGCCGCCGTTGCCGCGCTCGGGCAGATCAGCTTCTCTTCGTCGATCTTCGTGAACAGCGCCTCGGGATTGACGGTCACCTTGCCGGTGGCGCCGTCGATGCCTCGTGATGACGTTCTGCATCACCGTCGGGCGCGCCCACAGGAACTCGCCGGTCGCCGATCGAGCGTGTAGACCAGCGCCGTCTTGCCGGGGATGCCGGTGATCACCTTGCGGCGCTCGCCCGGCTTGATGCGCGGGTTGATCCACGGCACTTCGCGCGGGTCCGGCGAGACGGCCGTCTCGACCAGCAGCCGCTCGAACGGATGATCGAGGTCCCAGTGATCGACGACGTGCTGGTAGTACCACACGATCTTGCCGGTGTCGGCGTTCGATCGCCAGCGTGGAGTTGTGGTAGAGGTGCTTCTTGTCGTTGCCGCCGAGCGTGAACTTCGGCGCCGGAATCGTCACCGACGTGCCGACGAAGATCAGGTTCGTCTCCGGGTCGTAGCTCGGCACCATCCAGGTGCCGACGTGCCAGCGCTCGTTCATCGGCACGTCGCCCCACGTGTCGTAGCCGGGCTCGCCCGGCAGCGGGATCGTGCGCGTGCGCCACAGCTCCTTGCCGGTCTTGGCGTCGTGCGCGGTGACGATGCAGGCGTCGTTGCCGGCCTCCGGCTGGCACTGGCGCCCGGTGATCACCTTGCCGTTGGCGATGATCGGGCCCGAGCTGGCCGAGGCGCGCTTCTTCGGATCGAGCACCGGCGTTTCCCACACCAGCTTGCCGGTCTGCGCGTCGATGGCGTACATCTGGTTGTCGGCGCTGGCGTCGATGATGGTGGTGCCCCAGATGGCGATGTTGCGGTTGGTGCCGCCGCGCACGCCCTGCGGCAGCTTGCGCCGGTTCTCCCAGAGCAGGTCGCCGGTCTTGGCGTCGATGGCCTGGATGTAGTCGGCCGGGCCCGGCGCGTACATCACGCCGTCGTAGACGAGCGGCGTGGATTCCATGTTGCCGGTGCCCATGCCGCGCGCCCACGCCATCTTCAGCTTCGACGACGTTGGTGCGGTCGATCTGGGTCAGCGGGCTGAAGCCCTGGCTGTCGAGCGTGCGGCGCCACATCAGCCAGTTGGCCGGGTTCGGCTTCCACAGCATCTCGTCGGTCACCGGCACGAACGCCTTCTGGGGGTTGGCCGGCCCGCGGGCCCTGCGCCCGGCGCGGGCCCCGCCTGGTCGCCGCCGCACAACACTCGGCCGCCAGCACGAGCTGGCCAATCTCCGCAGTCTCACACGCCGCGAGTCATGTCTCGATGTCTCTGGTCTCCGAGGGATTATGGCCGAGCCCGGAGCCCGTAGCCCGGGGCCAGCGTAGCCCGCTTTGACAGACCGGAACGGCGGTCGTATCGTTAGAGCGCTTCAGCCCGCCGTTCCTCGAACCTGTTTCAGGAGGCAATACCGATGCGTTCTCACCAGACTAAATTGTGGCTGCTCGTCGCGCTCGTCGTGATGACGGCGTGGGCGCCCTCCGCGGCTCGCCAGGCCACGCAGGCCGGCACGGGCCCGGCCATGCAATCCATCGGGCCGCTGTCGTTCGGCCCCGACGGAATCCTGTTCGCCGCGGACAACCAGGGCGCGTCGGTGTTCGCCCTCGACCTCGGCGCGCAGGCCAACGGCGGCGCCGCCGGCGCGATGGGCCTCGACGGCCTCGACGGAACGCTGGCGGGCCTGCTGGGCACCGGCGCGCGTGAGATCCAGATCACCGACCTCGCCGTCCACCCGCGCACCAAGAACGCCTACGTGTCCGTGATGCGCGGCACCGGCGCGGGCGCCACGCCGACGCTCTTCCGCGTCGACGGCGCCGGCAAGATCCAGATGGTCACGCTGACGTCGCTGAAGTTCCAGAAGGCCGACATCGGCAACGCGCCGGCCGCGGCCGCCGGCGCCCGCAACCCGCGCTCGAACGTCGTCACCGACATGGCCTTCTCCGAGGGCCGGCTGTGGGTGGCGGGCCTGTCGAACGAGGAGTTCGCCTCGAAGCTGCGCGCGATTCCGTATCCGTTTGCCAGCGTGGACGCCGGCACGAGCGTGGAGATCTACCACGGCAACCACCAGCAGCTCGAGACGCGCTCGCCGGTCAACGCGTTCGTGCCGTTCACCATCGAGAACAAGAGCTACCTGCTGGCGGGCTACACCTGCACGCCGCTGGTGAAGTTCCCGATCGCGGACCTGAAGCCGGGCGGCAAGGTGCGCGGCACCACGATCGCCGAGTTCGGCGCCGGCAACCGCGTGCTGGACATGATCGTCTACAGCAAGGGCGGCCAGGAGTACCTGCTGACGACCAACAACAGCCGCGGCGTGATGAAGATCCCCACCAGCACGTTCGCCAAGGCGACGCCGATCACGACGCCGGTGACCAGCGAGACCGGCGGCGTGCCGTTCGAGAAAGTCACGAGCATGACCGGCATCGAGCAGATGGACAAGCTGGACGACCAGCGCACGATCGTGCTCGCGCGACATGCGTCCGGCGGCGTGAACCTGCAGGTCGTGCCGCTGCCCTAGCACATGCGTCTCACGCTGCTGCGGGCTGCGGCGCTGGCGAGCGTCCTCGCCGGTGCCACGGCCTGCGGCAGCGGTTCGTCCGGCCCTTCCCGTCCGGCCGTCGCGTTGACGACGCCGCCCGGCGGTGCCTCCTACCTCGAAGTGACCGGCCTGTCGTCGTCCGTGCTCGACGCCCTGTCTGACGGCAGCCGTACCCCCGAACAGTGGTCGCAGGTGCTGCGCGTTGCCGTGGACGCCAACGTGCCGCCGATGCTCGGCACCCATCAGGTGGTGGACGGCTCCCTGCGGTTCGTGCCGCAGTTTCCCCTCGATCCGGGACGCCGCTACCAGGTGCGATTCGACGGCAGCCGGGTGGCGGGCTGGGACGGCGGCACGCCGGCGGTAGTCGAGACGACCGTGGGCCGTCCGGCCGCAGCCACAGAACCTTCGACCGTCGTAGCGCGCGTCTTTCCCTCGGGCGAGACGGTGCCCGCCAACATGCTGCGGATGTACATCGAGTTCTCCGCGCCGATGGGACGCCCGAGCGGCGTCGAGTTCATCCACCTGCTGGATCACGACGGCCGCGAGATTCCCGGCGCCGTGCTGCCGCTCGACTACGAGTTCTGGACCCCCGACCATACCCGGTTCACCGTGTTCTTCGATCCCGGGCGCGTGAAGAAGGGCATTCTGCCCAATCAGCAGATGGGCCGGCCGCTCGAAGCGGGACGCACGGTCACGCTGGTCGTGGACGCGGCCTGGCGCGACGCGCATGGCCTGCCGCTCAAGCAGGGCTACCGCCGCCAGTTCCGCGTCGTGCCGCCCGACGAGCAACCGCTCGACACCGCGGCGTGGCGGATCCAGGCGCCCGCGCAGGGCAGCCGTGCTCCGCGTTGCCGCCGACGTTCCCCAAGGCGCTCGATCGCGGTCTGCTGCTGCGGGCGCTGAACGTGACCCGCGACGGCAAGGCCGTGGAGGGCGACGTCACGATCGACGACGGCGAGACGCGATGGGCGTTCACGCCCAGGCAGCCGTGGCGCGCAGGTGGCTACCAGTTGGTGGCGCTCGACATCCTGGAGGACGTGGCCGGCAACCAGATCGGGCGCGCGTTCGAGGTGGACAACTTCGACACCGTGGACAAGAGCCCCAATCCGCAGACGATCGCGATTCCCTTCACGATCCACTGATGCCGCCCGGACAATCCACCTACGAGCTGCCGGCGATCGGCCGGCCGAAGCCGCGGCCACCGCTGCCCAAGGTGGCGGTCGAGGAGCACTTCAACTTCCTGACTGCCGCGCCGGCGGGACAGGCCGGCGTGGACCTGTCGCAGCTGGTCAAGGCCATGGACTACGACGCCACATGGATGGCGCGAATCGACGAGCGCCTGGTCGAGATCGGTCCACTGCGGCTGGCGGAGATGGACGCGGCCGGCGTGGACGTCTGCGTGCTGTCGCACACCGTGCCAGGCGTGCAGGGCATCGTGGCCGCGGACGACGCGGTAGTGGCCGCGCGTCAGGTCGAACGATTTCCTGGCCGCGGCCGTGGCCGGGCACGCGGCCAGGTTCGCCGGGTTCGCCAGCGTGGCGCTTGCAGGACCCGCACG
The DNA here is from genome assembly GCA_963713655.1 of uncultured Acidobacteriota bacterium. GTDB lineage: Bacteria > Acidobacteriota > Vicinamibacteria > Vicinamibacterales > UBA2999 > CAWEBF01. The sequence goes on along the minus strand of CAVQMT010000034.1, from coordinate 29,090 downwards.
AGGCCGCCCGCGAGCTGGAACGCGCGGTCACCCGGCTGGGCTTCAAAGGCGTGATGGTGAACGGCTACACCAATACGGCCGACGGGCGCGGCGCCTACCTGGACGAAGACACGGTTCCTGCCGTTCTGGGAGGCCGCTGCGGCGCTGCGCGCCCCGGTCTACATCCACCCGCGCCCGCCGATCGAGCAGCGGCTGTTCGAGGGTCACGCGCAGCTGCTCGGGGCCACCTGGGGCTTCGCGCCGGAAACGGCGGCGCACGCGCTGCGCATCGTGCACAGCGGCCTGCTGGACCGGCTGCCGGCGCTGACGATCGTGCTGGGCCACCTCGGCGAGACGCTGCCGTACTTTGCCTGGCGCATCCAGCACTGCTTCGAGTACAACCCGTCGAACAAGCGGCTCGAGCGGCGCCTGCAGGACTACCTCTCCGACAACTTCTATGTGTCGACGAGCGGCTTCTTCAGCGACCAGGCGCTGATCTCCGCGATCCTGACGATCGGCGCCGACCGGATCCTCTTCGCGGTGGACTATCCCTACGAGACGATGGCGCCCGCCGCCGACTGGATCGAGCGCGCGCCGATCAGCGAGATCGATCGGCGGAAGATCGCGCACGGCAACGCGCGCGCCTTGTTCGGCCTGCCGCAGCCCGGTGGCCTCGGCGGCGCCTGAGGATCCCGCCTGGCTCCGCTCAGCGAACGGAGAAACGCTCCTCGTGCAGCAGCGCGCCGTCCTCGGTCCTGAGCTCGACTCGCCAGTTGCCTGCGCCGTCGCCCTGCATCGTCAGGCGGCTGAACGTGCGGTAACCGACGGTTGGACTGGCCTGAATGCGGAGCGGGACGGACTGTCGCAGCACGTTCTCGCGATACCACTGATGCCGGACTGTCGTGTCGGCTGGGGATCTTACCTGGGTGTAGAAGAACAGCGGGCCTGGACCAACCGGATCGTCCGAAGGCTTGCAGAGCCAGTCGTCGAGAGTGGCGCATAGCTGCGCTTTCGCCACCGTCGGCGGCGCGGGACTTGTCGATGCCGGTGTGATCGCGCTGGCGCTCACAGCGGGCTCGCTGACGGGGGCCGACGCGGTCGCAGTGGGCTCGACGATCGGCTCGATAGGCGCGCGTGGCGGCGCGCTGACGACTCGCGGCCTCTCGACGTCAGGAGCGGGACTCTCCCGCGGCGGGTCGATCGCGACAGCTGGCGAGGGCGGGGCCCCATCGGTCGAGCCCCACGGCCGGGTCGCGGCGAGAACGGCGATCAGCAGCGCGGCCAGGCCGATAGCGCCTATCACGAGCGGGCGCATTGATTTCCGCCGCGCGGGCGCCTCGGGCGGCGGTTCCACCCCGGCTATGGCCGGCGCTTCCTCCGCGACAGCAACCGAATCAGGCGGAGTGGGCAACTCGGCGGGCTTCCCGCGAGCCTCGCAGAAGTCCTGAAGGTTCTTCCGGCTCGTGACCACGAATGGATGGTCGGCCGGCAGGACCATCGTCGCAATCGTACAGGCTCGTCGAAAGTACCGCTCCGCGTCGGTCGGATTGTCCGTGATCTCGCACACGATGCCGAGGTTGTTCAGCGTGTTGGCGAGGTCCGGATGGACCGCGCCGAGACGTTCTTCCTGCAGCAGGGCGGCCTCGCGCAAAAGCTGGTCGGCTGAGGTGAAATCGCCGGCAGCGGCTGCCTTTTCGGCGGCGTCGATGATTGAGCGAGGCTCGCGTGGTTCCCTCATGAAGCATCCCGGGGGGATCGGTGACCCGCCATCGCGTTCACCGCGGCCATTGTAGACCGGTGGTGACGAACTGAAGGAACGAGGCGAGCCTGCATGCTCGTCAGTCGGAGGCGGAGCCTCGCTAGCCTTCGTCGGGTGCGAGATTCTGGTTGAGGTCTCGCGCCGCGGCCGAGGCGAAGAATCGCGCCACCTTGCCGACGGGCACGTCGCCAGACCAGCGGCCGATGTCGCCAGACGCGCGACCCGTGGCGGCGGGCAGCCGTCGCGCTGCCGCGGCGGCGGCCGCCGCGGTGAGCCCTGGAGCGAGCGCGTTCGCCAGCACCGCGACCCTGGCCTGCCAGCCCAGGACGAGGCTCGCCTTCCTGGCGCGCGCGGCGCGCACGATCGCCCGGGCGGCTCGATGGGCATCGAGCGCCACCAGGCGGGTGCTCGTGCCGAGCGCGAACCACGTCGCCTCCTCACGGTGACGGCCCCGGACCAGCGCGTTGCGATGGGACCCCGTCTGCATCAGGTGAGGCGCGACCGTTGTGACCGACACACCGCTTGCCGCCAGCTCGGCGTGAAGGCCTTCGGACAGGCCGACCAGCGCGAACTTGCCGACCGTGTACGGCAACAAGTGAGGCACGGCCACGCGTCCGCCGATCGACGAGATGTTGACGATGCGGCCGTTGTGGCGGCTCAGGTAGGGCAGACACGCCCTGGTCAGGTAGTACGGACCCCAAAAGTGGGTGTCGAGGGAATCATGGAAATCTTCCGGCTGGGCATGCGCGAACGGCATCACCGAGATGATGCCGGCGTTGTTGACCAGCACATCGATGCGTCCGGTCCGGCTGGTCACCGTCGCGACCGCCGCGCGCACCTCGCTGCGCTCGCGGATGTGGCAGACCACCGCCTGGACGGGGACGCCTTCCTCTTCGCGTAGACGCGACGCCGCGACCGCCAGCTGGTCGGGGGTTCTCGCCAGCAGCGCCAGGTGTGCGCCCTCGCGTCCGAATGCCTGGGCCAGGGCGAAGCCCAGCCCGCGTGAGCCTCCGGTGATGACCACCGTCTTGCCGCGAAACGACTCCCGGCCCGCGCGCTTGAACCGATAGCCGGCATAGGCGCCGGCAGCAGCCGCGACCAGGCTGCCGACCGTAGTGGTTGTGCGAGTCATCGAAACCCAAGGCAGCCAAGGTCGTGCCAATCACCGCAATGCCCGTGTTGGCACGTCTGCTGCACTCCTCAGTGCCAATGGGCAGCCGCGGCTCCATTCGCTACGCCGTCGTGGGCCTGGGTCACATTGCTCAGGTGGCGGTGCTGCCGGCCTTCGCGCACGCCCGCGCGAACTCGCGGCTCGTCGCGCTCGTCAGCGACGACGCCGACAAGCGCGCGCACGCTGGCGCGCCGGTACCGCGTCGAGCACACCTATTCCTACGACGACTTCGAGCAGTGCCTCGAGCACGTGGACGCCGTCTACATCGCGCTGCCCAACTCGATGCACGCCGAGTTCACGATCCGCGCCGCCCACGGCCGGCGTGCACGTGCTCTGCGAGAAGCCGATGGCGGTCACGGTCGACGGAGTGCGAGCGCGATGATCGACTGCCTGCCGCAGGAACCGCGTCAAGCTGATGATCGCGTATCGCCTGCACTTCGAGGAGGTCGAACCTCGATGCGGTCGAGCTGGTCCGCAAGCGGCCGCATCGGCGAGCCGAAGTTCTTCACCTCGTCGTTCTCGATGACGCGTGCGCCGGGAGACATCCGGACCAAGCGCGGACCTGGGCGGCGGCACGCTGTACGACATCGGCGTCTACTGCATCAACGCCGCCCGCTACCTGTTCCGCGCCGAGCCGCGAGGAGGTCGCTGCGCTTCTCGGTGCAACAGCGGCGCCGCGGCTTGAAAGAGGTCGACGAGTCCACCGCCGCGGTGCTGCGCTTCAGCGGCGCGCGTGTGGCGGCCTTCGTGACCAGCTTCAATGCCGCCGACGTGGCCGAGTACCGCGTCGTCGGCACCAAGGGCCAGCTGCACGTCGATCCGGCTTACGAATACGCCGAGGGCCTGGCGTATTCGCTCACACGTCAACGGCAAGGTGACGCGCAAGCGCCTCGGCAAGCGCGACAGTTCGCGCCGGAGCTGCTGCACTTCTCCGACTGCATGCTCAGGAATCGCGAGCCCGAGCCGTCCGGCGAGGAAGGCCGCCAGGACGTGCGCATTGTCCAGGCCCTCTATCAGTCCGCGCACACCGGCGTGCCGGTGCCGCTGCCGCCGTTCCACGACGGCAAGCGGCCGAGCGCGCGGCAGCGCGTCGCCGCCGGGGGTGAAGAAGCCCCGGCTGGTCAAGTGAGAGCCCCACTCTTTAGGAGGAATCGCAATGCCCGCTTCAGATACGGAACGCCAGACGATCACCAGGCGAGAGTTGGCCAAAAAGCTCAACGAGGATCTGGCCCGCGAGTACCAGGCGATCATCGCCTACGTCGTCTACTCCCAGGCGCTCAAGGGCGCGGAGTACATGAACATCGCCAGGGAGCTGGAAGTCCACGCCGGCGAGGAGCTGCAGCACGCGCTTGCGATCGCCAAACAGATCGACTACCTGGGCGAGATGCCCACGGCGGAGACGCTGCCTGTCGTGCTATCTGAAGACCCGGTGACGATGCTGCGCGCCGACCTGGAGAACGAGAATCAGACGATCCGCAACTATCGCGAGCGCGTCCGGCAGTGCGAGGATCTCGGCGAGTTCGCTTGCGCCGAGGTGATCCGCGAGATCCTGAAGCAGGAGCAGGAACACCAGATCGATCTGGCAACCGCTCTCGGCGAGGACGTGCCCGACGTTTCGAAGGCCAAGAGTAGCGAGGCTCCGCCCCGAGTCCGTTAGGGCTCCGCCTCGCTAGACTGTATCTCTTGGCCGCGCTCCGCGCGGCGCGGCTACTGCGTCTCCAACGCCTCGGCGCGGACGGCGTCCGATTCTTCGACGTCCTTCGGGTCCGGCGGATACTTCGACCCGACGTAGGCGACGATCGCCGTGATGTCGTCCGGGGTCAGCTTGGCGACGATCGTCTTCATCAGCTCGATGCCCGGCCCTCGTCGAGTGCCCTGCTGGATGTCGAAGAGCTGCCGTGCCAGGTAACTCGGGGATCGGCCGGCGATTGGCGGCACCTTGCCCACGCCCATCAGATCCGGCGCGTGGCAGGCCGTGCACGGCGTCGTCTTCCCCTGGATGATTTCGTTGTCGACGATGGTCGCGCCGCCGAGCGTGACCAGTCGCTTGCCGCGGGCCAGGCTGCCCTCGGGCACGTAGGCGATGAAGCCGGCTCTGGGATCGCGCACCGTTTCGGAGCGTGCCTCATCCTCGGGCAGTTCGATCAGCCGGCCGGCGATCGGCTCGGTGCGCGTCTCCTCGAGCGGCAGAAACAGGTTGCCGACGATGCGGGTCTTGGGCACCAGGCCGGTCTCGATCACCTTGACGCGGGGCTTCCACTGGATCGCCGCGAAGTACTCGGCCGACTGGACGATCTCCTCTTCCGTCATCGCCCGGGCCAGCTCGATCATGGTGTTGGTGTTCGGCTTGCGGGGATCGGCGCTGCGCCGCAAGCCGTCGCGGAAGTCGTGGAGCTGCTGGACGAAATACGCCGGCGGCAGGGCGGCCGTCGGCGCGTTCTCGGGCCGGCCCAGGCCGTTCGGCAAATGGCAGAAGCCACAGCCGCGCCGCGCCGGCCCCGCCTTGGCCGGGCCCAGCCGGATGATGTCCGGCATCGCCGGGTGGTCCTGCGGATACCAGTCCACGACGTTGCTGCCGTCGCGGATGTCGACCAGCGAGAACGATGCCGGGCTGTCGGGAAGCTGCCGCGATCTGGTCTGTTCAGCCGGATCTTCGTTCGGCCGGAGGTTTCGCGTGGGCACCGCCTGTGGCGCGGCCTTCTCGCCGGGTTTCGGCGCTTCCAGGAAGCCGTACGCCCAAAGCGGTTGGTTGGCGAAGTCGACCGCCGTGGCAGGCTCGGGGGCCGGTGCCCGCGCGGCCTCGGCCGGCCGGGGCGTCTCACTGATCACACCGCGCCGATCGTAGAGACGCTGCAGGACCGCGCCGGCGACGAACGAGATCACGCACAAGGCCACCACTCCGAGCGAGCGCCGCATCGTCACTCCTTGTCGCTGAGTGCGTCGCAACCGCGCGACGCAGGACGCAGGCGCAGTCTATCTCAGCGCGAGGTCTTCACGCGTTGTGCGCCCACGCACCCGCGGGACAGTAACATCTCGATCAAGTGGCTGCCACCATGTCGTCCCCGCCTTCTGGTGCCCCCTCGGTCCGGGCCGCCGTCGTCGCGCGTGTCAAGCGGGTCCGAAAGGTGTTCGTTCGTCCCGTGCAGCGGGCCGCCAGAGAGGCCGCGCGGAGCACGGCCGCAGGTCTGGGGCAGGTGTTCCTGCCGCCCTGGCGCTGCCCGGGTTGCGGTGGCTGGAAGAAGGCCCGTCACCTGGCTCCCTGTGCCGGAGTCGTCGATGTCTCGGCACTCAGGCGGTCGACCTCGGCCACAGGCTGCCCCAGGTGCGGGCTCCTGTATGTCACGCCGTTTCCCCCTGCGTCGGACCTCCGCAAGCTGTATTCACCGGGCGGTGGCTGGGCGACGGGCCACCCACAAGACACCTCGGACATCGCCGGCACGCACTTGATCGAAGCCCTCGATCGCATCGTGGGCTTCCGTGCTCCCGCACCTGGCAGCTGCGTCCTGGACTTCGGCTGCGGGCACGGACGCTGGCTGAACACCTTCGCGGAGTTCGGGTGGACCACGTTCGGCATCGACCCGGCGCTGAAGACCGCGTTCACGCGTCACTCCGAGCTGACTGCCGTGGGGGACTCACCCAGGTTCCAGTTCGTCGTGGCGAGCCACGTCCTCGAACACGTGCCGAATCCCGGCAGCATTCTGGAGCAGCTTGGGCGTGCCACGGTTCCTGGTGGATGGATCTACGTGGCGGTGCCGCACCTGGACGCCTTGCCGGCGCATCGCGATTGGAAATACGTGCTCAGTGCCGGCACACACCTCGCTGCGTACTCCCTGCACTGCCTGACGTACCTGCTGGCGCAGTCAGGCTTCGACGCCCCCGTCGAAATCGTAGTACCCAAGGACCGCAAAGGACAGTTTCGGCTCAGGATCGTCGCCCGCCGAGGCAGTCCGCGCCCGGTCGCGCCGGAACCGCTGACGAGCGCGCTCGTCGCCTTGCGGAAGGCCGGCGTGGGAACGGCGACGGCTCGATGACGATCAGCAGCGACGCACTGATGCCCAGCCCCGCCAAGAGCAGGGTCTCACTGTGGACACGGAAGGCCAGTATCCCCGAGTCGTTCGCTCCCGGCCATGTCGCGGCGCACCAGGACGCGCATCGGCGGTCCGTCAGCGCCGGAACTCGCCGCGGATTGGTACGCGCTCGTCGACCCAGGCGACGACCGTCCTTGAACGCCGTTTCGATGTGCTGGTGATAGTCCGCCTCGTCCCGCGTGAGCACGATCGGCACGGGCTGCCGGTCGAGACGCTCGACCGTCAACGCCTGGTCTTCCGGCAGCGTGTAGAAGCCGGCGCGGAACGTCGGGTGTCCTCCGGCGAACGCACGAGCCGCGAACGCCGCCACCTCCGGCGTCATCGGCGAGCACCAGGACGCGATCGCTCGGGACCCGTGCAGGCCCGCAGATAGTCCACCACGTTCGGCTCCCTCAGCGCGCGAGCGATCCCGCTCGGCCGCGTGACGGCGCGCGCGGGCGGCATCTCGCCCGAGCTCCGTGGCCACCTGCACGAACGGGCGCCCACGTCCGCCACGCCGACGCGCAGCCGCGTCGTCGCGAGTTCCTGCCATACGCTCCCGGTCGTGTTCATTGCCAGAAACATCGCAACCGCGAGCCCGCCAGCGCGGACCGCCACGCGATGCGCGGCAGCCCGGCACGCGGCGGCAAGCCCGATCGAGCCAGGCACCCAGCACGGCCATCGGCGCGCCGAGTCGCCGAACCGTGCCGCGAGGTTGCCTCGAAGGAGGAACTGGTTCAGCACCGCCGCGTAGAGCGCCAGCGTCACCAGCAGCGCCCGGGATCCACCGACGTCCAGACCCGCCAGCGCGAGGCCTGGTCAGAAGGCCGCGCACGCGGCGGCGACCGGCAGCAGCAGGCACACGTAGTAGATCCACGAGACGGCGTTCACCTCGTTTCGAAGAAGGTGGCCAGTCCCGGCACCGTCTCGAAAGCGGGCCACTGCAATCGGTGCGCTCGGCCTCGTGTCGCGTGGACTCGACGTTGCTGCGCAGGTAGAAGCCCAGTCCGGCGAAATGGTGAATCGAATACACCGGTCCTGCCAGCAGAACGCCCGTCAGCACCCCTACGACCGTCGCCCGTTGGAGTCGACCGGACCACCGTCGTCCTGGCAGCATCACGACCAGACACAGCGTGGCGAGGCGACGTACACCAGGTAGTCGTGTCTGAAGAGAAACGCCACCGCCGACCACACCGCAAGCCACGAAAGATTGGCTTTCGAGGCGCGCGCGCGTACGCAGGAGCAACATACGGCCACTGATGACACCAGCACCTTGTGGTAGCCGTAGAGACGCGTGCTGGCCGCAACCGACAGCGCCGTCACCACCAGGCTGGCCCACGTGCCGGCCAGGACGCAGCGGTCCTGAACAGCAGCGTGGCCGACAACGCGATCGCACCCACGCACAGCACCGCCTCCGAACGCAGCGACTCCCCTCCCAGCCGCATCACCAGCGTCGGCAGTTCGTAGGTCAGTGCCGGCCAGGCGCCCTGCAGGCCGGCGTCGACGAAGTCCCGCAGCGGGCCGTTCGCCACGCAGCACGTGGTCGAGCCCAGGAAATAGATGAAGTGGTCGCCGTCGAACCCGCCGAGCGAGCCGAGCAGCGCTTGAAGCGTACAGGAAGGCGACCGCGAACACCAGCGCCGAGAGCGCGAGCACATGGCGTCGCCGCGTCAAGGCCCTCGAACTTGGGCAGCGAGGCATTCCGAAGGACCTGACCGTCAACGGGGGCGTGCTAATCTGCGGCGCGAAGGGGAGGGCACCATGATTCCGACTTTCTTCAGCACCCGTAAGCGCGTCAGGACCCGTGCGTGGGCCATCGCAGGCGCGATCGCCCTGCTCGCGTGCGGCGGGCGTAACGTTCTCGCGCAGTCAAGCACCCAGAACACGGACAACCCCGGTTTCCGAGAGCATGGGGCGGTGCATCCGCCGCTGCTGTTCCGCGAGGTCTGGAAGCAGCCGCCGCACACAGGGCCGCTCAACGACGACAATCGCCGCATCACGCCGGAAGCCCTGACCAACGCGGACCTGGAGTATCGGCTCTACGGCACGGACTCGAAGAATGTCCAGGTCACCGAGCACAACGGCGTCCCCGACCTGTGGACCGGTTGGGCGACCTCGCCAGTGGCGCTGACGCTGCGGCACAAGGGGGCCTACCTCGATCTGACCGGCTTGACGAGAATGCGGTGCGAGAACCCGCACCGAGAATCTGCATGTGCTGCATCCGGTCGTGAAGCTCGCGGACGGGAGGCTCCTGGTCGGCAGTCAGACGATTTCGAGCCCGCAGAGGCCGATGATCGGACCCAATGCCTTTTCCGGCAGTTTCGTGGTGTCCGAAGTGACGTTTGACGATCAGCGCTGGTTCGAGCTCGATCCGGTGAAGGTCGTCGTGTTGAAGGAAGTCGGCAACCCGGATCTGAGTCGCGTGGACGAGGTCGGGTTCGTCGATCTCATGCCGGGCGGCGGACACGGTTTCGCCGGATGCTCCAACGTCTCGTGGATCGAGGTGTACGCGAACCCACGCAAGCGGTGAAGAGACTAGCGACGGCGCTTCTCCTGGCGTCGGCACTGCCGTGGAGCATGTCGGCGCAGCGCGCTGCGCCCGCGGCTGCCGCCGCGCGCGAGGCGTTCGCCGACCTCCCGGGGGTGCGGCTGTGGTTCTCCGACTCTGGCGGGACCGGCGAGCCCGTCGTTTTCCTTCACGCAAACACCGGCACGAGCGAAACCTGGGCGCCGCAGGTGACGGCGTTCACCCGGGCCGGCTATCGTGCGATCACGTTCGACCGGCGCGGATGGGGCAAGAGCACGGCGAACCCTGTGTCGGGTCCGCAACCCGGCACGGTGGCCGACGACCTGGAGGCGCTCGCGTCGTTCCTGCGACTTGGGAAGTTCCACCTCGTCGGCGTTGCGGGCGGCGGGTTCGTGGCGCTCGACTACGCGGCGTGGCGGGGTGATCGCCTCCTGAGCCTGGTCGTCGGGGCCAGCACCGGCGCGGTGACCGACCGCCCCGTCCAGGAGGTGATCGAGCGCCTGGAGATCCCAGGCATCCGCGCCCAGCCCGCGCACTACCGCGAGGTGGGGCCCTCGTACCGCGCGACCAATCCCGAGGGCACCGCCCGCTGGATCGCGATCCATGACCGCGCGCAGCAGCCAGGGGTAACCGCCCAGCCGCTGCGGTCGCCGAACGCGTTCGCGAAGCTCGAGACCATCGATGTGCGCACGCTCGTGCTGGCCGCCGACGCGGACCTGCTGGCGCCGCCAGGCCTGATGTGGATCTGGGCGCAGCACGTGAAGGGCGCGCGGTGGGGCGTCGTGCCCGACGCGGGTCACGCGGTTGCGTGGGAGCGACCGGAGGCCTTCGACGCGCTGGTGCTCGCGTTCCTAAAAGGAAAGTCGCCGTTGCCCCTGGCCCGCGACGTGCTCAGGCCGTAGGCGGGGCGGACTGCGCGACCGCGTTGGCTCAGCGAGACGTCAGCAGCGCCAGCAGCGCCCAGGCGGTGGTCGAGATTCGCTGCGCGTAGCTCTCGCCGCCGGATGGACGCGTGGTCTCCACCCAGCTGCCGTCGTCCTGCTGCCGCTCGAGCAGATAGGCGCGGCCGCGCCGGGCGGCTTCTGGCATCTCGCGCGCTTGCGAGAGCGCCTGCACCACCAAGGCGGTGTCGAACACTTCTGGCTGCGACGTCACGAATGGGCCCCAGCCGCCGTCAGCCGCCTGACCCTGTTGCAGCAACGCCAGGGCGCGTTGGCGCTGGGCCAAGGCCGCTGCGTCGGCGGCATCGCCGAGACCGAGCAGCACCGAGGAGGCGTCCAGTACGTTCACGAGCGCCGTGGACCGCAGCCACGCGTCCGCGCGGTCGCGTGCGGCTCGAGCCGCCGCCGAGGACGCCGAGGCCAACGCGCGGCGCGCCATCGCCGTCGCCAGCGCGCGACCGTAGAAGGTGGCGCCGCCCAACGTTTGTGACGGGTTCAGCGTGAACGAGCCGTCGGCGTGCTGGTGGGTCGCCATCGAGATCGGCCGCCCGGTCACGCGCCGTGGCCGGCGCCCGGCCCGCACCGGTCGCCGCGCTCAGCGCGCTCGCGAACTGCACGCGCGCCAGCGGCAGGTCGGATGACCCGCCCGGGCTGCCGTTCTGCTCCCACCGCTCCGGGGCCGCCAGCCACGTCAGCGTGTCGTCCAGCGCCATGCCGATGTCGTGGCCCTGCGCCGCCGCGGCGAGCAGCGCCCGCGTGGCGTCGCCGTTGTTGTGGCAGGAGTAGCAAGGATGCTCGCCACGCCAGCGGGGGACTTCGGCGCGTAGGTAGGCTACGGCGCGACCCTCAGGTGAGTCTGTCTGCGCCGCTGCCGAGCGGTGCGTCGTCAGAGCGCCGCCGGCGACAAGCGCGGCGGCGAGAGCAAGGCCCTTGGCTGGCCCGTAGACCGGAGACCGTAGACCGGAGACCGGCAGTTGCGTTGCCATCCCCTAAGGCAACGCAAATACATACATCTGATTCGTGTTGCTCGGCTTCAGCTCGGGCGTCAGGCGATTGGTGGCGCCGGCGACGAGCGACGGCCCCGTGCTCACGGCCACGTACTGCTTGCCGTTCACGGCGAACGTGATCGGGTAGCCGCTGACCGGCGAGCCCAGGTTCTGCTCCCACAACACCTTGCCAGTGCGGTCGTCGTAGGCGCGGAACTTCCCCGCGGTGTCGCCGGCGAAGATCAGCCCGCCGCCGGTGGCCACTAGCGACAGCATGCCGGCGCGCTGCTCGATCTTCCACGTGGTGGCGCCCGTCTCGGCGGAGATCGCGTAGATGCTGCCGACGTTGGTCGTGCCCGGCGCGATCTGGACGCGCGTGCTCACGGCATAAAGCGAGGCGTCGGGCGCCATCGCCGTGCCCTGCATGCACAGGTTCTGCAGCGGGTAGTACATCGTGTTGGTGTTCGGGTTGTAGGCGCCGGTCTGGAAGTTCTTGCCGCCGTTGAGGCTCGGACAGATGAAGCGCTCCTGCCCCTCGGCGGTGAAGAGCGTCTCCGGGTTGACCGTGACCTGGCCGGTGGCGCCGTCGATCTTGCTGACGACGTTCTGCATCACCGTCGGCCGCGCCCACAGGAACTCGCCGGTTTGACGATCCAGCGTGTAGACGATCCCGGTCTTGCCGGGGATGCCGGTCATCACCCGCCGGCGTTCGCCCGGCTTCAGCTTCGGGTTGATCCAGGCGACCTCTTTCGGGTTGGGCGTCACGGCCGTGTCCACCAGGAGGCGCTCGAAGGGGTGGTCCAGATCCCAGTGATCGACCACGTGCTGGTAGTACCACACGATCTTGCCGGTGTCGGCGTTCAGGGCCAGCGTGGAGTTGTGGTACAGGTGCTGCTTGTCGTTGCCGCCGAGCATGTACTTCGGCGCCGGCGACGACACCGACGTGCCGATGTAGATCATGTTGAGCTGCGGGTCGTAGCTCGGCACCATCCACGTGCCGACGTGCACGCGCTTCTCGAACGGCACATTCCCCCACGATTCGTAGCCTGGCTCTCCGGGACCGGGCATCGTGCGCGTGCGCCAGATCTCCTTGCCGGTCTTGGCGTCGTGGGCGGTGATGACGCAGGCATCGGGTCCGCCTTCGGGTTCGCACCCGCGTCCTGAGATCACCTTGCCGTTCGCGATGATCGGACCCGAGGTCTGCTGCGAGCCCTTCTGGTAGTCCATGATCTTGGTTTCCCACTGCACCGCCCCGGTCTTGACGTTGAGCGCCACCAGGTAGTCGTCGGCGGTGGTGTCGATGATCGTGTCGCCGTAGATCGCGGCGTTGCGGTTGAGCGCGAAGGCCGGCATGAACTTGCCCAGATCCGCCGGCAGCTTGCGCTGGTACTCCCACAGCAGGTCGCCCGACTTCGCGTCGATGGCCTGGTAGAGGTCGTTGGGGTTCGGCACGTACATCACGCCGTTGTAGACGATGGGGGAGGATTCCTGAATCGTTCCGGGTCCCATGCCGCGGGTCCACGCCATCTTCAACTGCGACACGTTGCGGCGGTCGATCTGGTTCAGCGGGCTGTAGCCGTGGCTGTCGAGCGTGCGGCGCCACATCAGCCAGTCGGCCGGGTTCGGCTTCCACAGCATCTCGTCGGTCACCGGCACGTAGGGCGCGGCCGCGGGCGCCGGCCGCTGCGCGCTCACGACGACAGCCGTGAGCCCCGCGAGCGCGAGAGCGCGAATGAAGCCCGGAGCCTGGAGCCCGGAGCCTGGAGCCGGGAGCCTTGCGATCTGTCATGGTGCCCTCGCTCTATCGGGCGGCGCGGACGCTCGTACGCCCACATGGTACCCAGGTCGCGGATGTACATCCGCCCGTTGGCGACGACGGGATGGGCCCAGGCCTTCGAGGGGCCCATGGGCGCGCCGCCGCCGCGGCGCTGCGGCTGGTTCGGTGGCGTGAACCGGCCCTTTTCGCGGTAGGCGGCTGGCGATGCCTCGACCAGTGCCACGTCGCCGTTCTCGCCGTGCAGGAACAGCAGCCCGTCGGCCACGGCAATCGAGGCGGTGCCGATGCCGCGCTCCTGCCATTTCAGTGCGCCGGTGGCGAAGTCCACTGCCATCAACGACGCGCTGTTGGTGCCGTACATCGTGCCGTCCACCAGCACGCTGCCGCCGATCTCGCCAGGCAGCCGCTTTTCGGCATACAGCGGCTGCATGCTGACCTTGCCCTGCTTCGCCATCAACCGTACGGCCGCGCCGCCGGTCGAGGAAGTGGCGTGGTAGACGATGCCGTTGCCAACCACCGGCGTCGGGATGTTGGCCGGGCTGCCTTGCGCCGTGCGGTCGTCGCGCCACAGGAACGCGCCGGTGTTGGCGTCCACCGCCACCACCCCCTTGTCGAGGAACGTGATGTACTGCTTGACGTCGCCCACTTGTGCGATGGCCACCGACGAGTAGGCGGCGGGCTCGTTGCCAGGCACGGTCGCGCGCCACTGCACGGCGCCGGTCTGCTTGTCGAGCGCGACGAGCGACGTCTTGCCGCCGGGCGTCACCACCAGCCGGTTGCCGTCCACGAGCGGCGACTCCGAGTAGGCCCACACGCCTGGCACGCCGCCGAAGTCGGCGCGCAGGCTCTTCTTCCATTTGACGGTGCCGGTCTTGACGTCGAGGGCCGCCAGGTCGCCGTCCGATCCCAATGCATACAACGTGTCGCCGTCGATGGTCGGCGTGGAGCGCGCGCCGGGATACGAAGGCTGCTGGTCGGCGTTACCGACGCGGCCGATCTTCGTGGACCACACCGTCTTGCCGTCCGCGACGTTCAGCGCCTTCACCATCTCGTTCTGCATCCCCTCGTTGGCGATGATGTAGAGCCGGTCGCCGACTACCGACGGCGTCGAGAAGCCGTCGCCGACGTTGTCGATCCGCCACACGAGCGTCGGTCCGGCGGCCGGCCACTGACGCAGGAGCCCGGTCTCGATCGAGATGCCGGTACGCGAGGGGCCGCGCCACTGTGGCCAGTCGGCGGCTTCGAGGGCCATCGTGACGACAACCAGGGACAAGGCGATCAGCATCGAGCGAGATGGGTGCATAGGCCGATAGACTAGCGAGGGTCGCCTCGGACCGTCAATAAAGGCTCCCCTCGCTAGGACAGCGTCTCTTGCCCGCGCTGCGCGCGGGGTCGCGGTTGACAGCCCTTTGGCACCTGTCGAAAGATGCGGGCATGAAAACACTCTCCGTTCTCGCCGCCTTGACGCTGTCGCTCGTCACCTCGCCCGCGTTCGCGCAGGCACCGGTCGTGGGCCATCCCGATCCAGAATCGCTGTTCACGAGCCCGGATCCCAAGCTGAACGCCAACAAGCAGGTGGTGCTCCACATCATGCGCGACCTGCTCGAGGCCGGGCACTGGAGCGACGCGCCGAAGTATCTGTCGCAGCGTTACATCCAGCACAACCCCAACATCCCATCGGGGCTCGACTCGGTGATGAAGTTCTTCGGCAGCCGGCCGCAGCAGCCGATCCCGGCGCGCAACGCGTGGCGCACCAAGATCGCCTCCGTGACGGCTGAAGGCGACCTGGTGGTGGTCGGCGTGGTCCGCGAGATGGACAACCCGCGCGCCCCCGGCACCAAGTACACGACCACCTGGTTCGACATGTGGCGGATCCAGGACGGCAAGGCCGACGAGCACTGGGACTACGGCACGATCGCCCCGGCCGCGCCCGCGGCCGCACCCGCGCGCTGAGCGCGCCGGCGGAGGCACTATGCATCGAGCACTGGCCGGAACGGCGGCCCTGATCGCCGTCGCTGTCGTCTCGTTGACCGGCCAGTCGGGGGGGCGGGCGCCGCGCCCGCCCGCCGCGCCGGCGGCCACCGGGTTCGACCGGGCCGCCTACGCCATCCCTCACAAGACGTTCGTTCTCGACAACGGCCTGCAGCTGATCGTGCACGAGGACCACTCGGTGCCGGTCGTGGCCGTGAACGTCTGGTATCACGTCGGCTCGCGCAACGAGCAGCGCGGCAAGACCGGGTTCGCGCACCTGTTCGAGCACTTCTTCTTCAACGGGTCCGAGCACTATCCCAAAGGCTTCCGCGAGGCGATGGACGACCTTGGCGCCAACAACCGCAACGGCACCACGTCGGCCGATCGCACCAACTTCTTCGAGGACGTGCCAGTGTCTGGGCTCGAGCGCACGCTCTACCTGGAGGCCGACCGCCTGGGGTTCCTCGCCAAGCAGATCGTCGAACCGATGCTCAACCGCGAGCGCGGCGTGGTGCAGAACGAGAAACGCCAGGGCGAGAACCAGCCCTACGGCCGCGTGTTCAACCACGCCGTGACGCGCCTGTATCCGCCGAACCATCCCTACAGCTGGCCGACCATCGGCAGCATCGACGACCTGAACGCCGCAAGTCTCCAGGACGTGCAGGCCTGGTACCGGTCGTTCTATGGCCCCAACAACTGCGTGCTGTCGCTCGCCGGCGACATCACGCCGGAGCGGGCGCTGGCGCTGGTGAAGAAGTACTTCGACGGCATCCCGGCGGGTCCGCCGGTGGATCGCGCCACGCAGTGGGTGCCGCGGCTCGACGGCAACGTCCGCGAGGAAATGCGCGACCAGGTGGCGCAGGCGCGCGTCTACCGCTTCTACCATGCGCCGGCGTGGCGCGACACCGGGCTGCGCGACATGGAACTGGCCGCCAGCGTGCTCAGCGGGTCGCGCAGTGCGCGGCTGGACCGGGCGCTGGTCTACGAGCAGTCGTTGGCCACTGCCGTGAACGTGCTGATCGATGCGCAGGAGCTGGGCAGCCTGTTCGTCGTCGTCGCCACGATACGGAACGGCGTGGACGCGGCGCAGGCCGAGCGCGAGATGGACCGCGTGGTGGGCGAGTTCGTCAAGCAAGGACCGACCGACGCCGAGCTGCAGCGGTCGCGGGCGCGCCTGACGTCACAGTTCGTTCGCGGCGCCGAACGGCTGGGCGGCTTCGGCGGCCGCTCCGACATCCTCGCGGAAAGCCTCACGTTCGACGGGCGCACCGAGGGCTACCTGGATCGCCTCGAACGCCTCTCCACCGCGACCGCGAGCGACGTTCGCCAGGCGGCCCAGCGCTGGCTGGACGCGCCGCACTACACCCTGACGGTGTACCCGGCCGAGGCGCGCCAGTCCGGTTCAACCGCCGTGGACCGCTCCGTCCTGCCGCCGCTGGGCGACCCGCCGGAGGTGGCGTTCCCGGCCGTGCAGCGCACGCAGCTCTCGAACGGCGCCACGGTGCTGCTGGTCGAGCGCCACACGGCGCCGCTCGTCAACGTGTCGCTGGCAGTGGACGCCGGCTTCGCTGCCGACGTGCCGGAGAAGGCCGGCCTGGCATCGCTGACGCTTGACCTGATGGACGACGGCACCGCCACGCGCGACACGTTCGCGATCGTGGACGAACTGGATCGCCTCGGCGCCAGCATCTCGACGGCCAGCACACTCGACCTGTCGCTGGTACGGCTGCAAGCGCTCGCCGGGCAGCTGCGTCCGTCGATCGACGTGCTGGCGGACGTGGTGCTGCGGCCATCGTTTCCCCCGGACATGCTGAAGCTGGCGGTGCAGCGGCGGCTGGCGCTGATCGGCCAGGAGAAGGCGACGCCGACCACGGCCGCCGTCCGGCTGGTGCCGCCGATGCTGTACGGCGCGGCACACGCCTATGGGGCGCCGCTGACCGGGTCTGGGTTCGAGGCGACAGTGGCGAAGCTGACGCGCGAGGATCTGGTGGGCTGGCATCGCGACTGGTTCCATCCGTCGCGCACCACCATCGTCGTCACCGGCGACACCACCATGACGGTGGTGAAGCCGGAGCTCGAACGCGCGTTCGGCGCGTGGCGATCCGGGCCGGCGCCGGCCATGCGCGTCCAGCCGGTACCGGCCGACGACGGGCAAGCGGGTCTACCTGGTCGATCGGCCGGGGGCGCCGCAGTCGGTGATCGTTGCGGCGCACGTCTCCGAAACCGGCGGACAGCCCGAGGATCTGGCGATCGACACGGTGATGCTGAACTTCGGCGGCCTGGCCACGTCGCGGTTGAACCGCAACCTGCGCCTCGACAAGGCGTGGAGCTACGGTACGCAGGGTGTGCTGCAGAACGCCCGGGGACAGCGGCCGTTCATCGTCATCGCCCCGGTGCAGACCGACAAGACGAAGGAAGCGATCCTCGAGGTCGCGAAAGAGTTGCGCGACGTGGCGGGCGCGCGGCCGGTCGGCGGCGAGGAGTTCGCCAGCCTCATGCGAACGCAGACGCTGGGGTTGCCCGGCCGCTGGGCCACGCTGGCGTCGCTCGAGAACGCGGTGCTGCAGATCGTCAACTACAAGTACCCGGACGACTACTTCTCGACCTACGCGGCGAGAGTCCGCGCGCTCCGGGAGCAGAACCTCGCCGACGCCGCGGCCAAGTACATCCGGCCGGAACAGGCGGTGTGGTTCATCGTCGGTGACCTGGCTCAGATCGAGGCCGGTGTTCGGCAATTGAACCTGGGAGAAGTAATCCGTCTCGATGCCGATGGACGGCCGGTCGGAGCTTCGACTCAGTAAGGCAAAAGGCAGAAGGCAGAAGGCAGAAACTACAGTTCCGCACTGACGGACTGAAGACCGAAGACTGAAGACCGAAGACTGATTCGTCACCAATGAAGCGAATCATCGTCACCGGAGCGACGTCGGGGATCGGCGAGGAGATCGCTTGTCAGCTGGGTCGGGCCGGGGCAGCGCTGGTGCTCGGCTGCCGTGATGTGGGCAAGGGGGAACGAGTGGCGGCCCGCATTCTTGCCGAAGGTGGCACCACCGACGTCGTGGTGTTGCCGTTCGACGCCGCCAGCCGGACATCGATCCAGACGTTCTCCCGCGCCTACCGCCAGCGGTTCGATCGGCTGGACGTGCTGGTGAACAACGCCGGCCTCGGGCACGGCCAGCGGCTCGAGACGCCGGAGGGCCTGGAGCTGGTGTTTGCCACCAACGTGCTGGGCTACCACCGCCTGTCGCTGGCGGTGTCGGACTTGCTGGTGCGCGGCGCACCGTCGCGCATCGTCGTCGTGGCCTCCACCTTCGCGAGCAACCTCGATCTCGACGACCTGCAGTGGACGCGGCGGCCGTACGAGGAGCTGGCCGCCTATGCCCAGTCGAAGGCGTGTAACCGGCTGTTGTCCTGGGCGCTGGCACGGCGGCTGGAGACCAAGGGCGTGACGGTCAACGCGATGGCGCCCGGTTTCGTGCCCCAGACCGGCCTGTCACGCAACTTGTCGCCGGATCTCCGCGACGCTTACCGCCGTCGCACCGGCCGTGGGGTGGCCCAGGGCGCCGACACGGCGGTGTGGCTGGCGATCAGCCCGGAGGTCGAGGGTGTGACCGGGCGCTTCTTTTACGACCGGGCCGAACTGCCGTGCGAGTTTCGCGACACGGCCCGTGAGGAGAAGCTATGGGCGATTTGCCAGGGCTTCACCGACGTCGTCGCCGTCGCCTAGGCGCCACGGCGGTCGGCGCTTCGTTCACGAAATCGAATACACGAGCTTGTCCGATGCGGTGTCAACGGTTTGGCGCCGGACGTCCGGGGCACGGCGTTTGCGAATAGTTGCTCGATGCCCTCGGCACAGCCTGCTGCTGCCGTACGTGAGCCGGCGGCTGCCATACAATCGACCTCTCCTCGCCCAGCTCGCGCCTCAGCTAGGGGCGCAGGGCACGACGTGTCGATGGAAGGCCGCGTCCAACGCCGACCGCGCGTCTCGCGCGAAACGCGCCTGCTGCTGGTTACGGTCGCTCTGGCGGCCGTGGCACTGGGGGTGCTCGGTCGGGTGCGCTCGTTCGACGCCCTTCACCCGGTCGTGGCCGAATCAGCTCAGCCGCTACTGGCCCCGCTTATGGGCCGTCCCGCCATCGACGAGCTGAGCACCGACCTGGCGCGGCTCGACGCGCGCATCCGGCCGTGGCTCACGACCATCATGTTGTCTGGCGCTGCGGCGGGTGGCGGGCGCACTGCCACGGCGGTGCGGCTGCGGGACAACCTGGCCATTGCATTCATGCCCGAGGGTGGCGAGGTGCCAGACGCGCGCGCAACGCTGATCGCCCAGGATCGCCCGACCGGCCTCACCGTGTTCCGTTTGAGCGATCAGGCGACGCCGCAGGCGCTGCCCATCTGGAGCGCCGACTTCACGTCGGGGCCGCGCTATCTGCTCCTGGCCGAGCCCACCGGCAGCGGCGTGGCCGTGCGGCCCCTGCTGTTGAGCGGTCTCTCGGTGCGGCCGGCAGCGTCGTGGCGCGACTCGATCTGGGCCCTGCCGCCCGGCACCGCGGCCAGGCCGGGCAGCCTCCTCTTCACCACGGCCGCCGAGTTTGCCGGCGCCGTGGTCGAGGAGAGCGGCGTGCTGTCGTTCGTGCCTGCGACGATGCTCGCCGCCGAGGTCGATCGGCTGCTGCTGCGAGCCGGCGCCAGCCCCGGCTCGCTGGCTCTCGAGGTCGAGGACCTGGCCCCGGGGGTGGCGACGATGCTCGGGGTGGACTGGGGCGTCGTGGTCACATGGACCGATTCCGACACTCTCGGCCAGGTGGTCCGCAGCGGCGACGTGATCCAGGCAATCGACGGCGAGCCCGTCCGCTCGGTGGAGGAGTGGCTGGCGCGCGTGCGCCGGCTGTACGCAGGCGACGAGGTCCGGCTGGGCGTGGCGCGCGCCAGCGATCTGCGCGACGTTCGCGTGGTAGCCACGCCGGCGTTGCGGGCCCAGGCCACGGACGCGGAAGGGACGCCGGACACGACGGGGCCTGGCCTCGGGCTGGCGATGGAACTGGTGCCAGGCATCGGCACTGCAGTCTCCGGCGTGACAGCGGGCTCCAGCGGCGCGCGCGCGGGCCTGCACCCGCGCGATCTGATCACACGCGCCGATGACATCGACGCGCCGACGCCGGCCCAGCTGCGCCGCGGCTTCGCGCGAGGACCCATGCTCCTGTCGGTGACGCGCGGCGCGCGTCATCACGTGCTGGCCCTCCAGCCGTGAGCGTCTCGGTACGCGCGTCGCCCGCGCCGGGCGTCGCTGCCCAGGCCGACGCGACGATCGACGCCGGCGAGCGTCCATCCCGCTCGCCCACCGCGGCGCTGCTGGCGGCCGGCGTGGCCTGCGGTCCCCAGGGCCTTGGCTTCCTGTCTCCGTCGGCCCTGCTGGCGCTCGATCCGGCAATGCCCGTGGCGCTTGCGATCCTGGGGGTGTTGGCCGGCCTGTCGGTGGCCGGCCTGCGCCTGGCCACCGCGCGCGTCCTGGCGGCGGCGACCTTCGAGGCGGCGGTCGCGATGGCCAGCGTGGCCGGCGCGCTGGCGCTCGCCTGGCGGCTCGATCTGCTGCCCGCGATGCCGTCAGTGGCCGAGTTCTGCACGGTCTGCGCCGTGGCCGCGGCGTCGTCGCTGCTCCTGCCGCGAGGCGATCAGTCGAACCGTGGCGCGCTGCACCTGGTGATCGAGGCCGGGGTGCTGGTGCCAATCGTGCTCGGTGGCGTGGCGCTGGCGGTCTTCCGGGAAGCTTCGGCGGCGCAGGCCGTGCTGCTGACGGCGCAGGCCATTGGTGCCGTGCTGCTGCTTGCCGTCGCGGCGTGGCTGCTCGTCGCCAGCGCCACGAGCGACACCGAGCGGCGCCTGTTCACCATCGCGGCCGTGATGGTGGTCGGGGGCGCAGCCGACTACTTGTCGCTGTCGGCCCTGCTAGGCGGGTTCGTCGCCGGCGCCGCGTGGCACGGGCTGGACGGACCGGCACGCGACGCGTTGCGGGAGGACGTTCGCTACGTCCGCCAACCGTTCCTGGCGATGGTGCTGGTGCTGGCCGGCGCCAATGCGCACGTGTCGGCGCCGGCGATTGCGCTGGCCGGCGTCTACGCCTTCGCCCGCGCGGCCGGCAAGCTGATCGGGCGCCATGATGGCGGTGCGCGTCGCCCCGCGCGGCATGCCCGCCGGCGTCGGCCGGTTGCTGCTCTCCCCAGGCGTCTTCGGCGTGGCATTCGCGCTGAACGCACTGCGCGCCGCCGGCCCCGGCCTGGCGCTCGCGCTCGACGTCGTGGTGCTGGGAACGATCGTTGCCGACGGACTGGCCGGCATCGTTCGGCGCAAGGAGCCTGCCGCGTGAGTCGAGCCGTCGCGCTCGTGCTCGTGGTGGCCGCCGTGTTGTGGACGCGGTACCTCGGCGTGTCCACCACCGCAGCCTCGGCCGGCGCAGCGCTGGTGCTGGGCTTCGTCCTCATCGGCGCCTGGCTGATGGGCGACGCCCTGCGCTGGCTGCGGCTGCCGCGCCTGACCGGCTACCTGATCTTCGGCGCCGCCATCGGCCCCTACGCGGGCAACCTGATCACCGGCCTGATGGCGGGCCAGCTGCAGGTCGTGACCGGGATCGCGACAACGCTGATCGCGCTCATCGCCGGCCTGACGCTCAGCGTCGAACGCCTGGGCCCGCGCCTGGTGCCGATCGCGCGGTTGACTGCGGTGGCGGTCTCGGTGCCGTTGCTGATTGTGTTTGCGGGCTCCTGGCTGGCCTGGTCCTGGCTGCCGGTGGACGCCGAGGCGACGGGGGCCGCGCGACTGGCGATGGCGTTCGTGCTCGCGGTGATGGTCGTCAGCTTCTCGCCGACGATGACCGCCGCCGTCATCACCGACACGGGCGCGCGCGGGCGCCTGAGCGAGCTGGTGCTCGCCATCGTGGTGATGGCCGACCTGCTGCTGCTGGTGCTCTTCTCGGTGGGCATGCAGGCGGCCCGGGTGGCGCTGAACCCCGACGTCCGGCTGGGCATGGCCGCCATGGCCGCGCGCGTCGTCTGGGAGGTCGGCGGCGCACTGGCGTTTGGCGCGCTGGTGGGTGCCCTGTTTGCGCTCTACCTGCGCTACGTCGCCCGGGAGGTGCCACTGGTGCTGCTGGGCGTGTGTGCGCTGCTCAGCCAGACCGGCTCGGTGCAACAGTTCGAGCCGCTGCTCGCGGCCATGGCCGCAGGTCTCGTAATCGAGAACCTGTCGGTGGCGCAGGGCGACGCACTGCGCGCCGCGGTGCGGCAGGCGGCCCCGCCCGTGCTGGTGGTGTTCTTCGTCGGCGTCGGAGCGTCGCTGCGGCTCGATGCCGTCACCTCGACGGGGCTGGCGGTGTTCGTGCTCGTCATCGTCCGCATCGTGGCGATCCGGCTGGGCGTCACGGCCGGCTTGCGCGGGTCCGGCCTGGAGCCGCAGTCCGCCAGGCACGCGTGGACTGGCCTGGTATCGCAAGCAGGGATCACCCTGGGCTTTGCTTCGGTGGCCGCGAACGAGTTCGGCGGCTGGGCGGCGCAGGTGCAGCTGCTGCTCGTGGGTGCGATCGCTGTGAACGAGCTGGTGGGGCCGGTGGTGTTCCGGCGCGGCCTCAGCCAGGCGGGCGAGCTGGATCCACCGGCGCCGCGGCCGCTGCTGGTGGCCTCGAACCGCGAACCATATCTCCACGTGCGCCAGGAGGACGGCAGCGTGGCCGTGCAGTCCGCTACGGGCGGCGTAGCGGTGGCCCTGGATGCGGTGATGCGCGAACAGGGCGGCGTGTGGGTGGCCCATGCCGCCGGCGACGCCGACCACGAGGTGGCCGACGCCGCCGGCCACGTGCCCGTGCCGCCGGGCCAGCCGGCCTACACGCTGCGGCGGCTGTGGATAGACGAGCCGACGTTCGCGGCCTACTATGGCGGGTTCGCCAATGAAGGCCTGTGGCCGCTGTGTCACCACGTGGACGTGCGGCCGAAATTCCGGCGCGAAGACTGGGCCGCGTACCAGGAAGTGAACCGCGCCTTCGCCAGCGCGATCCACGGCGAGCTCGGCCAGCGCAATCTCCAGGTGTTCATCCAGGACTACCACCTGGCGCTGGTCGCGCCCGCGCTGCGCGCGCTCCGCCCCGATGTCCGCACGGCGCTCTTCTGGCATATCCCGTGGCCCTATCCCGATCGGCTGCGCATCTGCCCGTGGAGCGCCGAGATTCTGCAGGGCCTGCTGGCGAACGACCTGCTGGCCTTTCAGGTCGAGCGCGACCGGCGTAACTTCCTGGCGGCCGTGGCCGAGCAGCTGGACGTCGAGGTGGAAGAGGAGTCGTCACGCGTCTACCATGACGGCCGCCGCACCACGGTCGTGGCCGTGCCGATCGGCGTGGACTTCGACCGCATCCAGACCATCGCCGCCGATCGCGAGCTGCGGACCGAGCAGAAGCGCCTGCGCGCGCTGCTGGGGTTGGAGGCGGAGATGATCGGCCTGGGCGTCGACCGGCTGGACTACACCAAGGGCATCCCGGAGCGGCTGGCGGCGCTCGACGCGCTGGTAACGCGCCGGCCCGATTTGCGCGGCCGCTTGACGTTCGTGCAGATCGGAGTGCCGTCGCGGTCCGAGCTGGCAAGCTACGCCGCGGTGGAGGCGGAGATCTCGCGGCTCGTCGCCGACATCAACCACCGCCACGCCAGCAACGGTGTGCCGCTCGTCGCCTATCACACGCGCGCGCTGGAGGCTCCGAGCCTGGTGGCGCTGTACCGCATGGCGCACTTCTGCGTCGTCAGCTCGCTGCACGACGGCATGAACCTGGTGGCCAAGGAGTTCGTGGCGGCGCGCGACGATGAACGCGGCGTGCTGGTGCTGAGCGCACTCGCCGGCGCGGCGCAGGAGCTGGACGCGGCCCTGCTGGTCAACCCCTACGACCTGGAAGGGTTCACCGCCGCGCTGGCGCGGGCCATCGACATGCCGCTGGCCGAGCAGGCCGCACGGATGCGCGCCATGCGCGACGTGGTTGCGGGACAGAATGTCTTCACCTGGGCGTCCGACATCCTGGACGGCCTGGAGAGCTTGTGGACCAAGCCCCTGGTCTACGCAGTCCGCGGGTGGGAGGAGACGTCCGTGTGAGCGCGTCGCGCTGCATCCTGAGCCCGGAATACCGTTCGCTGCTGGCCTCGTTTGCCCGGCGGCGCCTGCTGGTGGCGCTGGACTTCGACGGCGTGCTGGCGCCGCTCGTGCCGACGCCCGAGGCCGCACAGGTGCCCGCCACCACCAGGCGGCTGGCCCATCGCCTCGCCACGCTGTATCCCGCCGTCGTGATCTCGGGCCGGTGGCGCGGCCAGCTGGTGGACCGGCTGCCCGACGTGCCGTTCGCCCGCCTGATCGGCAACTTCGGCTACCAGCCTCGCGATCACGCGGGCCACCCGGAAGTGAGGGCTCTGGTGCACCGGTGGGCCGGCGTGCTGGCCGAAGCCTGTGCCGCCGACCACGGCATCGTCATCGAGGACAAGGTGTACTCGCTGGCCGTGCACTACCGGCACGCGCGCAACCGGCCGGAGGCGCGGGCGCGCATCCTCGAAGTGGTGGACACGCTGGACGGCGCGCGATGGCTGAACGGCACGATGGCCATCTCGGTGCTGCCGGCGTCGGGCCTGCACAAGGGCACCGCACTGCAATCGGCGCGCAAGGCGCTGGGCTGCGACTGTGCGCTGTATGTCGGCGACGACGGCACCGACGAGGACGCGTTTGCGTCCGACACATCCGAGCGCCTGATCGCCGTCCTGGTTGGCCGCGCGGCGCACTCCCACGCGCCGTATCGGCTGCATCACCAGTCGGATGTGGATGAGTTCTTGCGAGTGCTGGTCGGGCTCCGGGCTCCGGGCGCCGGACTCCGGGCCTAGGGCAGGCTCCGGGCCACGACCTACGGGCCGACCGCTCGAGCTCGACTGTCAGCTGCGCGTGATTTTGATCCCCAGGATGGTGATGTCCTTGACCGGCCGATCCTGCCGGCCGATGGGTGTGCTGCCGATCCGGCGCACGATGTCCATGCCGGAGGTCACCTCGCCGAACACGGCGTGACGGTTGTCGAGATGCGGCGTCGGGCCCAGGGTAATGAAGAACTGGCCGCCGTTGGTGTTGGGCCCGCGGTTGGCCATCGACAGGATGCCGGCCTTGTCGTGGCGAAGGCGCGGGTGGAACTCGTCCGCGAAGTCGTAGCCGGGGCCGCCGGTGCCCTGGCCCAGCGGATCGCCGCCCTGGATCATGAACCCGTCGATGATGCGGTGAAAGATGATGCCGTCGTAGTACCGGCTGCTTCACCTTCTCGCCGGTGCGAGGGTGGGTCCACTCCTTGGTGCCCTCGGCCAGCCCGACGAAGTTGCCCACGGTGTTGGGCACCTCCTCGTCGAACAGTCGAACGATAAAGCTGCCTTCGCTGGTCACGAACTCTGCATGCACGGCCACGCGGTGTCCTCCGGGCCCTCAGTATGTCAGATCGTTACAATGCCTTGATGGGCACTGGGGCCGCCGCCGACCCGCGCGAGCTCGACGCGCTGGCGTCGGGCACGTGCGCGAATCCGTTTCACGTGCTGGGCCGCCACGCCACGGTCGAGGCCGGCCTCCCGGCCCTGGTGGTGCGCACCATCCAGCCGCGCGCCTCGTCGGTCGAGCTGGTGGCCAACGGCCGGGCCATCCCCATGACGCGGCGATTGGCGGCCGGCGTGTTCGAAGCCACGCTGCCGTGGAACGGCCAGCCGCACGAGCTGGCGTACCGGCTGCGCATCCACGAAGGGGCCGCGGTCCACGACCTGGTCGATCCCTATCAATTCGGGCCGGTGTTGACCGACTTCGACCTGCACCTCTTCGCCGAAGGCACGCACTACCGCGCCTGGGAGCAACTGGGCGCGCGCCGGCTGACGATCGGTCATGTCACCGGCGTGCACTTCGCCGTGTGGGCGCCGAACGCCCAACGCGTCAGCGTAATCGGCGACTTCAACCACTGGGATGGGCGCGTACACCCGATGCGCCGCTTGATGCCGTCGGGGATCTGGGAGCTGTTCGTGCCCGATCTCGGCAACGGCACCCGCTACAAGTACGAGGTGCGCACCCCGGCTGGAGACTTGCTGGAGAAGGCCGACCCGTTTGCGCGTGCGGCGGAAGCGCCGCCGCGGACGGCGTCGCTGGTCTGGGCCGAAGACGGCTACATCTGGGGCGACGCCGCCTGGATGTCGGCGCGCGCGACGGCCGCCGGCTGGCTGGACCGGCCGATGTCGATCTACGAGGTGCACCTCGGCTCGTGGCGGCGCCACGAAGACGGCAGCTGCCTGTCGTACCGCGAGCTGGCCGACGCGCTGGTGCCGTATGCGGTCGAGATGGGCTACACGCACGTCGAGCTGATGCCCGTGATGGAGCACCCCTTCGGCGGTTCCTGGGGCTACCAGGTCGTCGGCTTCTATGCGCCCACCGGCCGCTTTGGCACGCCGGACGACTTCCGCTACCTCGTGGATCGCTGCCATCAGCAGGGCCTGGGCGTGATCCTCGACTGGGTGCCGGGCCACTTCCCCAAGGATTCCCACGGGCTTGCGCGCTTCGACGGCACCGCGCTGTACGAGCATGTGGACCCGAGGCGCGGCGAGCACCGCGAGTGGGGCACGCTGGTCTTCAACTACGGCCGCGACGAGGTGCGGACCTTTCTGCTCAGCAACGCGATGTACTGGCTGGAGTCGTTCCACGCGGATGGCCTGCGCGTCGACGCCGTGGCCTCGATGCTGTACCTGGACTACTCGCGTCCGGACGGGGAGTGGCTGCCCAACCAGCACGGCGGCCGCGAGAACGTGGAAGCGGTGGAGTTCCTGAAGCAGCTGAACGCGGCAACGCACGGGCGCGTCCCCGGCACTGTCACCATCGCGGAGGAGTCCACCTCGTGGCCGGGCGTGAGCCGGCCCGCCTACGCCGGCGGGCTGGGCTTCACCTACAAGTGGAACATGGGCTGGATGCACGACATGCTGGCCTACGTCAAGCAGGACCCGGTGCACCGGCCGTGGCACCACGAGCACATCACGTTCTCGATGCTCTACGCCTTCAGTGAGAACTTCGTGCTGCCGTTCTCGCACGACGAGGTCGTGCACGGGAAGCGGTCGATGCTGAACAAGATGCCCGGCGACCCCTGGCAACAGCACGCCACGCTGCGGGCGCTGTACGGGTATCAGTTCGGGCATCCGGGCAAGAAGCTGATGTTCATGGGCGGCGAATTCGGCCAGCGCCGCGAGTGGAACCACGATGAGGGCCTGGACTGGCCGGTCCTCGGCGACGCGCTGCATCGCGGCCTGCAGGCCTGGGTCCGTGATCTCAACCGCACCTACCACCGCGAGCCGTCGCTGCATCAGGTGGATTTCGAGCACGCCGGCTTCTCCTGGGTCGACTGCGACGACCGCGACGCCAGCGTGATCTCGTTCATCCGCCGGGCGAAGGACGGCGGCGATTTCTCGCTGGTCGTCGTCAACTTCACGCCGGTGGCGCGCCCGCACTACAAGGTCGGCGTGCCGGAGCTGGGGTGGTACCGCGAGGTGCTGAACAGCGACGCGGCGCTCTACGGCGGATCCAACACCGGCAACGCCGGCGGCCTGGCGGCGAAAGCGGAACCTTCGGACGGCTTGCCGTATTCGCTGGAGCTGTTCGTGCCGCCGCTGGGGTGTTTGTTCTTGAAGAAATAGGCTCCGGCGGCTCCGGGCTCCGGGCTCCGGGCGTGATTCCAGTCTTCCGAGGAGCGAACGATGCGCCGGCAGATAACAAGTGAACTTGTCGTCCTTTTGACGCTCACTTCGCTCACGGCGCTGGTGGACGCGCAGAGCCGGCCGGGGTCACTGCAATCGGCCAAGGCCGAGTTGCCGCCATTGGTGCTTGCCGAGCAGGGCAGTTTCTTCGTGAACGCCCAGGCGATCGAGACGCGCTTCCCGAGCGGCAACGGTACGCCAGCCGCTGGACACATCTCCGGCAAGGGCATGTACGTGCAGTACCAGATCCCGAAGGATCGGCGCGGCACCGCCTACCCGGTCGTGATGGTGCACGGATCCAGCCACACCGCCAAGACCTACGAGGACACGCCCGATGGGCGGATGGGATGGGCCGAGTACTTCGTGCGTCGCGGTGTGCCCACCTACGTCGTCGATCACGCGGGGCGTGCCCGGTCGGGCTTCGATCCCTCGCCGACCAACCAGGCACGACTGGAGAAGAACGCGGGCGGCGTGCCGAGCTTTCCGCTGTTCACGAACGAGAACGCCTGGACCACCTTCAGGTTCGGGCCGAGCGCCTTCACGGCTTATCCCACGACGAAGTTCCCCGTGCAGGCGCAGGACCAGTACTTCGCTCAGCTCGTGCCCAATACCGAGACCAGCTACCCGGACAGCGCGCGCATCACCATCGCCGCCCTGGCGGCACTGCTCGACCGCATCGGGCCGGCAGTGGTGATCGTCCACTCCCAGTCCGGCGGCTACGGCCTGGGCGCGGCTATCGAACGCCCCGCGCTGGTCAAGGCCGTCGTCTCGGTAGAACCGCGCGTGTGCGCCGTATCGGAAACGGACGTGCAGACGGTGTTCACGCGCGTGCCGCTGCTGACGATGTTCGGCGACTTTTTCGGGACCGACGTTGGCGACTGGCCCGGCCGCATGGCCGAGTGTGTGGCGACGGTTGAAAAGATCAAGGCCGCGAAGGGAACGGCCGAGAACATCCACCTGCCGTCCAAGGGCATTGCCGGCAACAGCCACATGCTGATGATGGATACCAACAATCAGCAGCTCGCCGACATGATCCTGTCCTGGCTCGACCGCCACGCCGGCGCGCGCTGATCACCCCGGGCGCGGCGCGAACAAGGCCTCGATTTCGCTCCGGCTCGGGACGCCGGCGACGGCGCCCACGCGAGTGCAAC
>CAVQMT010000033.1:0-39580 GCA_963713655.1 uncultured Acidobacteriota bacterium | reverse complement strand
GGCGATAAGGCTTCACTAGTCACATCGCAACAACGCAGGACCAAAACAGTGCTCCCGACTCGATTGGACGACGCGGCGTGGGTCAGTTCGTCGGCACGAGGCGCTTCAGTTCCTCGACCCAGTTCACGACGATGTCGATCTCCCGCGTCTCAGCCGATCCGGGTTGGGTTCCAGACACCGGGCTTATGGCCAGGAAGGCTGTGCCGTCCGGGGTGATGTCGTAGGACCGAGAGCCGAGGCTGACGACCACCGGGAGTCCCACGGCGATCGCGGGCCCAGGATTGCGAATCGAGAAACTGGGCGTGGTGTTGACGCTGACCACGACCTGCTGGCTCCCGCTAACTCGGTACGAGAGCTCCTTGCCGCCGGACAGCCAGACGGGATGATGTCCGTTCTCGGTGGTGATCTGATACTTGGCGCCTGTGGCTGGGTACGGCTCGACGTACACGTTGGCCAGATTGCCGGTCCGCAGTGTGTAGGCTAGCCATCGCCCATCGGGCGAGAACTCGGAATTGAACGGGGCCGTTGACCGTAGGTCGCCAAACGGTACCGCCTTCTTTTCCGCCATCGAGTACGTCCACAGCGACACACTCGGGCCCGCCACCGCACTGAACGAGAAGCCCGTCGTCCCTCGCGGACCACGATTCCGGAATGTGAGCGGTGCCCTTGCCTGGTGTCGTGAGGCGCTGCGCCGTGCCGGCGCCGTCGGCTCGCTGCCAATAGAGGCCTGGATCGCCGTCTCGATCTGACTGAAACACGACTCGCTGGCCGTCGCCTGACCAGATCGGAAAGCGGTTGCCTCCTCCAAACGTGAGCCGCCGAGGCACATTTGTGCGGGACAGGTCATAGACCGAGACGTTTGCCTCTTTCCCGTTGTCGGTGCCGAACGCCAGTTGTGTGCCATCCGGAGAGACGCGAAGCGAAGAGTAGACGTTCGGTGGCAATGGCAGCTGCTCGACGCCGCCCTTGCGATTCATTCGCACGACTTCACGCAGCGCCGCCGACATCGAAGCCGGGCCAGGGACGAACACCAGCGAACCGCTGGCGGACACGCTGTACTTCGCGGACGTGTTCCCGAATGCGCCTCGCCGTATGCCGTTCACGACCGCCACGGCGCGACCGATGACCTGGAGCCGACGCTCGTCGAATGGCGCCGCGAACAGTACCCCGTCCAAAACATACACAAGGTGCCCGCTGGAGAGATAACGGGCGTGGCTGCCGCGTTCGACAATGACCTTTCGTTCGCCCGATCCCATTGCGTGCACCACGATGCGCGCCGTGTCCCATTGTTCAACGGCCCCATCTGCCCCTGCCGCAAGAGTGGTAAAGAGCACGGCCCGATTCCCAGGGAGCATTTGCGGTGAGACCGCCAGCTCGGTGCTCTCGACGCTGGCGATCTGTTCCGGCATCCCGCCGTTGGCGGAGACACGCATGATACCGAGGGGCCCTTCCCCATAGACGATCTCGTCCCCGCTCCAGCTCATGCCCCACAGCCGTGTGCTTTGACAGAGCGGCACCGCCGTTCCGCCTCCAATGGCGATCCGCTTGATGGCACCCTGGTCCCAATACGCAATGGACCGCCCATCAGGCGAGAAGACAGGACTGCTGACAGCGTCCAAGGTAATTCCGGGGCTATCGCTGCCTTCGATGGGTCGTGCGTCCAATTCCGACAATGACCGGAGGAACAGCCGCTGATTCGCGACGTAGACCATCTGGGTACCGTCAGGCGAGATTCCAACCAACTGGCTGTCAGTGGTGAATTGTTGCGCCGCCGGTAGAATCCACCGCGATCGCGTGACCAGCATCGGAGCCGAAGGCTTAATCGCCCACACCAGAGCGCCGGCGCTTGCGGCGGCAATACACGCGGCAAGGACCGCTGGAATTGCGCGCCTCCACAACGGTCGGTCGGCCGGTAGACGCGACGCGTCGTCGACATCCACCTCCCGCAGCCCCTCGATTAGGAAGATCGCTGTGGAAACGTCGGCGACTCGTCGTCGCTGGTCCTTCTGCAGACAGCCTCGCACGAGCGTGCGGATGACTGGAGGGGTAGCGGGTGGCAGCGCGGTCCAGTCCGGCTCCAGGCGGGTGACGGCCCCCAGCACGTCCACGACGTCGTCGCCTCCAAACGCGCGCTTTGCGGAGAGTATCTCGAACAGGACGCAGCCGAAGGCCCAGATGTCCGCGCGCTTGTCCACGGGCTTTCCGCGCGCCTGCTCGGGGCTCATATACGCAGCGGTTCCGAGAATCATTCCCGCCTGTGTCATTGCTGGCGTGGTGATCGTCTGGGCCTCCGACCCACTCACCGCCATCGCGCCCGCCGGTTCCAACGCTTTCGCCAGCCCGAAGTCCAGCACCTTCACGGTGCCGTCGGAGCGCACCTTGATGTTGGCCGGCTTCAAGTCTCGGTGGATGATGCCCTGCTCGTGTGCGGCTTCGAGCGCCTCCGCGATCTGTTTCGCGATCGGCAACGCCTCGTCAATTGGGATCGCGCCTTGTGCAATGCGGTCGGCGAGGGTTGGTCCCTCGACGAGTTCCATCACCAGCGCGATGGTCCCGTCTGATTTCTCCAACCCGTAGATCTGGGCGATGTTCGGGTGGTTGAGCGCCGCCAGCACTTCGGCCTCGCGCTGAAACCGCGTAAGCCGGTCCACATCACCGACGACTGATGCGGGCAGCACCTTGATAGCGACCTGCCGCTTGAGGTTGGTGTCGGTTGCCTTGTAGACCTCGCCCATTCCGCCCACGCCGATTTGGGTGAGGACTTCATATGGGCCGAGGCGGCTACCGGGAGTGAGAACCAAAGGTGGCGTGATTATATGGGCGCACGACTTGGGTCGCGGCTCCGTCCTGCGTAACGCCGGAGGGTTTACCGATTACGTCCAGACCGGGCACCGCACCCTAGTCGGAAGATGGAATTTGGCGGAGTCAGAGCCGCCGGAATGAGTTTCTCCCCGAAATACGTGGCCAGACTATGTTCCGTCCCTGTTCTTTGGATAAACAGGTAGCTAGTATCTCTACCACTTTAGCAAAAATGGCCCCCCCGGCCTCGCACTACACACTCGGATGCATTCCTGGCGACACCAACGCGGTGAACTGAAGAGACGCAATTGCGCCGGTGCCGGCCACGCCAAGCTGCAGGAGTGCTGACTCCAAGCGCGCACGCGTTCATGCAACGCGGCATCGTTCCTTCCCTTCCTAATCTCTGCAACGACTGCATGTGCTAAGCCAAAGTACCCTGCTCCTCGTCACCACTCGATGTGACAGTTCCAACATCGAGCCACTCTTTTAGGACTGCTGCATTCGTCGGACGAGCGCCCAAGCGCTTCTGCGATGGCCGCGACGCGTCCGCCAATGCCGGAGGAGCCACTACAGTCTCGCGTGAGGCACTCTGAACGATGGCGCGCCTTCCTGGCCGCGTCGGGCAAGCCATTATCAGCCCTTTGATCTTCCCGTGCACGAGTGAGCGGTTGGAAATCATGCAGACGCGCCGGCCAAGTCCTGGCCCGCCGCCCTGGTATCGCAAAGTCAGATATTGCCCGCCTGATTGTGAGGTCCCTGAGATCCGGAGCGGGCGCCCGCCCGAGCGGAACTCCCTAAATCCTTCCATGGAATCTGTTAGACGCTCATCAGATCCCCTGTCCCTTCGCAGCCACGCTCCGAACGCGATCCCGCGCTGGCGAGTCCTAAGCGAAGTCGTCAACGATGGAACCCATCATCAGCGTTTTATCATTTCCCTGGACGCCGATAGGGGGAAACGCCTCGCCAGACGAGTTCCTCAGCAGAACGACACTCGAGATTTGAGAGAAGCAGGCGTAGTCGATCCAAGACGATGTGAAGGCGCCCTCGAAGCTCGATTCTGTCTGATCAGAATTCCTATTGCTTGTCCGGCCGTAGACGCAATTGCATAATTTCGTGGCGGACTTAACGGTTGAGAAGCCGCCGTCATCGATGTGATCGCTAAAGCCGCGGAAACTGATGGCTTCTTTCATCCGCTCAAGAATCGCCATAACGAAAGACATCTTGATAGATGACGAAATCTGATAGAAAGCTAAGAAGCGCGACACCTCACCGTGTTGCGAGTAGTATGCGTCCATTGGCATCGCAAGCGGGCACTACGGTCTTAACCCGATCGTGGAATTAATATTGGTTTCGTGCGAATAGCTTGATCTGACGTATGGACCTATCCAACGCAAATGCAGTCAGCCGGACGACCGTCAATCACCTCGACTTCCGGATCATCAAGTACCCGGTGTCTGCATCGTGCGGGCGCCGGAGCCCGACGAGCCCCAACATGCTCCACCAAACCTACAAGGCCCTCATAGGCTCGCTGAGTTGAAATGGTCCTCGCCAAGCGGGTCCGAGCGACCGCTCGGTTCTCGTGCAGTGTTTGCTCTTTGTGCCAATGGAGCGAAAAATAGTGAACAAAGTGCTCGAATGTGTGGGTATCGTTCTTCATGAGGGTATACCTTGGAATAACTTGCGTCATTCACGCCGGTGGTGAAGTTCAGCCGCGCCGAAGTCGCGTATTTCTATTTCGGAGACCAGCATTTTCTCGCGCCAGGGTCCCTCTGTCAGGTGAAAAGCGAATGCTGAGCCTCCAGACGTGGCCCGCCCACCGGTTGCCACTGCCGTTTGTGGCTCGAGCCCGGAACGCCTGCGCCCCGATCGCACGCTCACCGTCCGGAACTAGTCACGACGCTTCCGCTCGTTACCTGTCAGTTGTGCCGCTCGCGAAGACGTGCCAGCGATTGGCACTCGCGGCCTAATCTCGGCATTCTGGGCTGGGTTACTTAAGCCGATTCGTGGGACACGACGCGGAAAGTCTGGTAAACATTCTGGTGAAGGAATTGACGGCCATCACCCACCCAGGACGTGACGACCTGACGGTGCCGAGGGCGCGTCGGAGTGAGTCGTGCAACCCGCTGCAATTTGGCGCCCTCCACCTAAACAACGTTAAGGCCTACTGATAGAAAGCATCTGAATGTTGGACTCTCCACTCATCCTTGGTGGCGCTTACGCTTGTGACAGCATTCGGCTTTTCATGGGCGTATTCTTTCGCCTGGCTGATGTGTTCAGACTCCTTCGTCGTGCACCAAGTCACGCATTTGAGACACTTGGCCAGCTGGAAGATTCTCGGAACGCGGTTGCGCTCGAAGAAACCTCGGCACCAATGCAGCCAGAAGCGCTAGCGAGCGGCGGGGTGTACAAGAGGTATTCCGACCTGGCCGGTGAAGAGGCAGCGTTGCAGGCCGAACGGGATGTTGCGACGCCTCAACTGGAGCAAGCCGGTAGAGAACCCCCACGCCTCGGCCCGTTGCATAATCAGGAACGCGCGGACAACATGAACAGGATTCTGGAGCCGGGAACAGGGTGAGGCCAGGTTCGGGCAAATTCGCGGCGACCGCGGGCGGCGCCCAATGCGGGTGCCAGAGCTCATCCGCGTGGTGTCGGTGGCATGCAGCCGAGGCCCCCAGGCCGACGCGGCGATTCCTCAGCTGTCCGTTGAAGACGGTCTTTCCCTAGCCAAGAACGAGTCATCTCGCGGGCCTGGATGAGGAGTGCAAGCCAGCGACGTGCCGTCGGCCGGAGCATGGGCTCACCGACAAGAAGATGACCATGCGCTCATCCCAAAGTGAACTTCTTGAAACCTGGGAGGCGGGCGCACAGCCGTCTCAACTATTTGATTTCTTATAGTTCCGCATGGGCGTCGCGACCTCAAACAATTCGGGGGTCTCTACCGAACAATGGTTGTCCGTTCAGTCATCATCATGCATACTGGTCTAAGCTTGACTCTCATCGGCTTGTTTCTCAATTCACGGGAGTGACAGAGGGACGGCGTCCACGGCGAATCAAACCCGGGAGACTGGGGCGCGACCACACGCCAGCTTCGTTTGGCGGCTGTGCGACGGTGGGCGGGCGTGGCGGGACGGCGGCCGCGTCGGCCAGGCCGAATTCGACTCCGGAGGAACGCGGGCGCGGCGATTTGTCCGCGCGTGTTCCGTCCCTGTGTTTTGGCCCGGCCACGTCCCTTCGGGACGCGGTCGTCCAGAGTTCACTTGCGAGCCCCGAAGCTTCGCTTCGGGTTCTCAAGAGGTTCGAGTTGTTCTCGCGAGCCCGCGTGCTCGGCCGCAGACCGGGGTCCCAACGGGTGTTTTCCCAACCCGTCGGGGTGGTAGCCACCGCGGCCGTCGGCCCGTCACGCTTCCCCGCCGGAGCGCCAATTACTCCACGGCGAACGCGAGCAGGATGTTGCCGGCGCGTGCCCTGCTGCACGCCGATGTAGCCCGACGCCACGTAGACCATTCCGTTCGACGATGGTCGCTCCGGGCGGGCCGAGTGAGCCGCCGCGCGCCTGCACGCCGTTGATGGTCTTGAACTCGGCGTTCGTGTCGAAGCACCAGATCACTTTGCCGTTCGCGTCCACCGCGCGCAGGATGCCGTCCCAGCCGCCGGTGAAGACCACGCCGGGAATCGAGCTCGCGGCGCCGGCCTGGCCGCGGCGATCGGTGTCGAGCGCGCCTTCCACTCGATGGCGCCGGTGTCGAGTCGCACCGCCGTCAGGCCGCCGCCCGGCTGCTGCAGCGGGTAGTAGGCGCGGGTGCCGTCAGAGGTGCCGCCGAACAGCACGAGGCCGAGCGCGGACGGCGGCTGGCCTTCATAGAGCGTGGTGCGCCACAGCACCTTGCCGCGCGTCGTCGGGATCGAGCGCGATCGCGACGCCGCCCTTGCCGGCCGCGACCAGCACGTCGCGGCCGTTCGGCAGCGTCTGCAAGATTACCGACGAGCCGCCGAAGTCCCAGTCGGGTCCGAGCGTCTCGGGGCAGTTGCCGCCGGGCGGATTCTTCGGGCCGCACCCGACCATGAACGAGTCGCCCTTGAACTCCTGGTGCTCCAGACGATGTGCCCGTGTCCATGTCGAGGGCCAGGATCGAATCGCTGGTGTCGGCCGCGACCGGGCCGTAGCTGTTGCCGGTGCCGACGTAGATGCGGCGGCGCTTGGCGTCGATCGTCGGCGCGTTCCAGACGCTGGCGCCTGACGGTCCCCACAGCGGGCGTGCCGGTGCTGGTCTCGCCGAGCCGCCGGACCGGCTCGCGGAATGCTGTCCACCTTCCAGAGCAGCTTGCCCGGTGTTGGCGTCGAGCGCGGCGACGCCGCCGCGCGAGCGGCAGCACTCGTAGTTCGGCGCTCGCGCCGATCAGCGTCTCGGTGCCCGCCAGCGGAATGTAGATGCGGCCGTCGTGCAACGTGGACGAGGCGCTGACGTTGTGGAGGCCGTTGACCTCGGGGCGCCAGACTTCATCGCCACAGCAGCTTTCCGTCCTGCGCGTCCACCGCATAGGCGTGGCCGGGCCCGGTCACGAAGAAGACGGCGTAGCGGGTGCCGGCGTAGCCCGAGATCGGGCCGACCATCGGCGCGAAGCGGCCGATGCTGTCGGCGTGGAACGCCCAGTAGCGCGCAGCCGGTGCGGGCGTCGATCGAGTAGACGACGCGGTTGTCGCTCGCCGACGAACACGCGTCCGAGCGCCACGGTCGGCTGCGACGAGCTGATGCCGCCGCCAGGCAAGCCGAACGCCCACTTGAGCCGTCAGCCTCGGCACGCTCTGCGCGCGTCAGGCCGGCGGCCGCCGCGGTCTGGAAGCGCGCGTTGGTCGAACCGCCCCAGCCGTTCCACGCCGGCGTCGTCGCGAGATCGGCCGAGCGGCGGATTCGACGTGCACCTGTTCGTCATCTTCGCGATGCCCGTGCCTTCGACGTCGAAGAACGGCTCGCCGGCCACGAACTCCGTGAGGTCGCGCTTCTGCTTGTCCGGCAAGCCGCGGCGTGCACGGCCATCGGGCCCGTGGTGATGGCCTGGTAGATGCGCTCGGGCGGCAGCGCGGCGAGCGCCGCGACCGCGGCGCCACGCGCCCGCCGACGTCCAGGCCCTCGGCCGTGTGGCAGCTCGCGCAATTGGCTTGGAACAGTCTGCGCGCCCGACGGCGGACCAAACGTGAAGCCGCGTCCTCCGCCGCGCCCGCCTGGCCCCGGTCCTTGCGGGGGGCGCCTGGGCGAGCGGGGCAGATGCGCCGCCAAACACGAGCAGGCCAGTCAGCGCAGCGGCGCACACGGACGCGTGCGTGTCATCGCAACCTCGCGGGCAATGCTCTGCTCAGGTCGGGCTTGCGGCGCGCGGCGTCTGGGAGGGACGGCGTGCCCCAGGGACGAGGGCCGGGAGCCGCTCAGGGCGTCGCGCGTTCTTCGCCGGCGAGGGCCTTGCGGAAGGGAATGGTGATCACGGTCGACACGCCCGAGTCGCCGAACGGCGACCATTCGATCGACTGCGCACGCCCATAGAGCCCGGCCAGCCGTTCGCGGACGTCGGCCAGTCCCGAGCTCGTGCTCGCGCCAGTCGGCCTGGTCCGCGTGGGCATTGGGGCTGGCCATCACCGACATGCGCAGCGTGTCGTCCTGGCGGGCCGCGCCGATCGATAACCTGGGACCGGGCGTGCCCATGGTGCGCGTCGGGCGGCGCCACGCGATCGACGATCGGTCGCCAGCAGCCCGCGCGGCACCAGCGCACCGAGGACGTCGGGCGAGACGTCACGTTCCACCGACATCTGCGCGCCGCGGCGCGGTGTCGCTGATCTTCATGTAGCCGATCGAGCAGCTCCAGCTCCTGCGCCAGCCGGATCTCCTCAGGCCGCTCGTCGCTCAGCGCCGCGCGCAGGATCTCGCTCAATCGCTCCAGCATGTCGATCACCGGCCGCTGCTGTCCCTGGCTGGCCGCCGAGGAGATGTCGTTCAGCGTGTTGAAGAGGAAGTCGGGGTCGATGCGCGCCTCGAGCCCGCGCAGCCGCGCTTCCGCCAGGCTGGCCTGCAGCCGCGACGCCGTGATCTCCCGGCGCCGGGCCTCGCGGTAGTAGTGGAACGCGTAGAGCGTGCCGACGAACGCCGTGTAGGTGAGCAGGTCCAGCGCGAAGTAGGTCTGAAAGAGCTGCAGCGGCGTCGGACCCAGCACTTCGCCGGTTGCGCGGATCGACGATGTCAATCGAGCGCGCGGCCCGCCGAGCGCCAGCACCGCGAAGCCCGATCGCGGTCGCGGCCAGCGCCAGCGACGTTCGGCCGCAGCAGAAACTGCCAGACGCGAAAACGGCGCCCGATCAGCACGATCAGGGGCATCGCGATTGCGGCCAGCAGCCAGAACGGCATCACGCGCACCAGCGCCACGCTGATCGGGATGCCCTGGCCCAGCACCGACGAGCCGAGCCGCAGCTGCGCGGCCTCCATCACGCCGAACAGCATCGCCAGTGCCACCACGACGAGCCAGGTTCTCCACGCCGACCACGGTCCTCGAACGGGTCCGCGGGTCGGCGACGGCGACGGCGTGTCGGTGGTCATGGAACCGCTGCTGCTACGGCAGCAGCCGGTGGCGGTAGGTGCGCGTCAGCCGCAGGTTGGTGCCGTCGATGCAGCTTGACGTCGAACTCGCCGTGCCAGTCCGGCGTGACTTCCTTCACGCGGCGATGTTGACGATCGTCGAGCGATGAATGCGCGCGAACTGCTGCGGGTCCAGCTTCTGCTCCAGCTCGTTCATCGTCATCCGGATCAGAAACGCGTTGGCGCCGACGTGCAGGCGGATGTAGTTGGCCGCCGAGTCGAATCCAGTCCACCTGTTCGGCCGTCACCAGCAGGTAGCGGTTGTCGTCGCGGACCGCGAAGCGCTTCAGGTAACGGCCCGGCGCGCCGGCTCGGCCGGCGCCTGGCCGTGCAGCGATCCGCGCGACTCGAGCAACTGCAGCAGGCCGCCGTGCTTCGCTCCAGCTCCTCTTGCGCCGCGAGCACCCACCGCGCGCGATCGAGCGCCTGGCGGAAGCGGCGTTCGGCCAGCGGCTTCAGCAGGTAGTCCACGCGCATGGGTGTCGAACGCCTTCAGCGCGTAGCTGTCGTGCGCGGTGACGAAGATCACCAGCGGCAGGTGCACCGGTGCCGCCTTGGCCAGCACCTGGAAGCCGTCCAGGCCCGGCATCCGACGTCCAGGAAGACCAGATCGGGCCGCAGCGTCTCGATCGCACGCACGGCCTCGGGGCCGCCGCCGGCTTCGCCGACGACGGTGATGTCGGCCTCGGTGCGCAGCCAGACGCGGACGCCCTTGCGCGCGAGCGGCTCGTCGTCGGCGATGAGCACCGAGATCGTGCTCGGATCAGGGGACGGCGTTTCGGCGCCGCGGCGTCGGTGGTGCTGGTGGCTGGTCGCATCGGCTTCCTGATCAGGCCGCATCGACCGCCGGCGACTGGCCGGAACGGCAGCCGGATCGACGACGCACGCGCCGCCGTCGGGCGCGTCGAAACAATCGATTCGCTGCGCCGCACCATAGAGCTGCTGCAGCCGCGCGCGCGTGTTCACCAGGCCGATGCCTTCGGCGCGGCGGCTGCGCCCGGTCGACGCGAACCCCGGCCCGGTGTCCCGCACTTCGAGCCGCAGCGAGCCCTGCTCGTCGCGCCGCGCGGATCGTCACGCGGCAGGTGCCGGTGTCGGCCGAGATGCCGTGGGTGACGGCGTTTTCGACCAGCGGCTGCAGGATCATGCTCGGCACGACGGCGTCGAGCACGTCGGGCGCGATGTCGTAGGCGACGACCAGACGATCGGCGAACCGCACGCGCTGGATCCCCAGGTAGCCCTCCACCAGCTCGAGCTCGCGCGCCAGCGACACTTCCTGCGGCCGATCGTGGCTCAGCGACACGCGCAGCAGCTCGCGCAGCCGCCCGATGGTTTCCACCACCGCCTTGTGATTGCCCTCGAGCGCGAGCACCGAGATGGCGTTGAGCGTGTTGAAGAGGAAATGCGGCTCGAGCTGCGCCTGCAGCACGCGCAGCCGCGCCTGCGCCAGGCTGGCGTGCAGCTGCGAAGCGGCGAGCTCGCGCGACGCCGCCTGGCGATAGAAGTAGAACGCGTACAGCGTGCCGATCAGCGCGGAGTAGGTCAGCACGTCGAGCAGGAAGTAGGTGCGAAAGAGCTGCTGCGGCGTCCACTGCACCAGCGCCGGGCCGATCGGTCCGACGATGAGCCGTCCGGTGAGCGCCAGCAGAGCGAATGCGATCGCGCTGGCGGCGAGCGCCAGCGCGGTCGGCCACAGCACGTAGCGCGACAGCTTGAACCGCCGCGCGGCGGCGATGAGCCAGCGGCATCAGGCAGGCGAGCAGCAGCCAGTACGGAACGACGCGCAACACGGCCAGCGGGAACGGCATCGGGCGGCCGAGCACCGCCGATCCCAGGCGCAGCTGCGCCGCCTCGATCAGGCCGAAGAAGAGCGCCAGGGCGAGATGACGGCCCAGGTCCTCCACTCCGGATCGACGGAACGTCGCGTCGACGTCGAGACAGGTCCGACATGCGAAACCGGGTGCCCAGTCTTCCGCCGGAACCTGGGCCGCACATCTACAACCAACGCTGCCGTCCCTTGCGGCGCCGCACTCGTCCCGGCGTATGGAGCTTTGTCCCAGACCGTTTGACCGCGTCTCGACGCAGCCGTCGCGTAGTGTCCGCCTTGAGCCGGCCCTCAGCGAGGACACACATGACGCACCATCACACCGGAGCGGCCGCTGGCCGCATGTCGTGGCGTGTCGGTCGCTGTCGCTGGCTGCCGCACAGGGTCCGCCCGGCACGCCGCCGACGCGGCCCCGGCGGCGGACCGACGCATACAGGCAGATCCACATCACCGGCGAGAACCCCGGTCTTCGGCTTGCGCGATCGGCAGGGAGGTCCCGTGCTCGCCGAAGTGAACTTCTGGCGCGTGGCGTGGAGCCCGATGGGCGCGGGCCATGTCTGCTACGTCACCACCGGCGACGGCAAGGGCCCGAACGACCTTCGGCTCGCGCTGACCGACAACGAGAAGCTCGCCGACTTCGTGACCCACGAGACGATGGCCAAGCTGATTCAGGATTTCGCGACGCCGCCCTACAAGGTGGTGAACGGCGACGTTCGGCTTCACCGGCGACTCGCTGACCGAGCGGACCGAGCGCTGCCAGTCCCGGATCAGTACAACGTCGAGACCACGTGGCGGGAGCTGTCGCCCGGCAACTACGGCGAGATGCGTCCGCCGAACGGCTTCCTGATGCAGTTCATCATCATGACCGCGGGAGGGGGAGATTCGCGTCAACGGCCGCAAGCTGCCTGGCGCGGTCTACCCGGAGCAGGGCCGGCCCAACGCCTACCTGGCGTTCGCCGAGACCTGGCGGAAGTGGTGGCGGACCGCAGGCTCGCGAACGGTTCGGTTCGGACGCCGCGGTTTCATCACCGGTGCGGCCGCTGGCGCTGCGGCGCTGGTCACGCACGCGCACGTCCGCCGCCAGCCGGCCAGCAGCCAGGCCCCGCGGCCCCCGCGGCCGCGCCGCCTTCGGGCGCGCAACTCGACGCGGGAGGCATCGGCCGCGCCGCCGGCGCCACCGCCGCGCTTCGTCGAGAACCCGCAGTCCGACTACATGGTGGACGTCATCCGGGCGCTCGGGTTCGACTACGTCGTCCGCCAACCCCGGTTCGAGCTTCGAGGGGCTGCACGAGTCGATCATCAACTACGGCGAGAACAAGGCGCCGGAGTTCCTGACCGCGCTGCACGAGGAATCGGCGGTGGCGATGGCGCACGGCTACGCCAAGGTGGAAGGCAAGCCGATGCTGGTGCTGCTGCACGGCGTGATCGGCATCCAGCACGGATC
Source organism: uncultured Acidobacteriota bacterium (assembly GCA_963713655.1). Lineage (GTDB taxonomy): Bacteria > Acidobacteriota > Vicinamibacteria > Vicinamibacterales > UBA2999 > CAWEBF01. The sequence continues at coordinate 26,892 of CAVQMT010000033.1, read as the reverse complement.
GATGGCCATCTACAACGCCTACTGCGACCGCGTGCCGATCTTCATGATTGCCGGCGTGGACGCTCGAAGGCGCGGTGCCGGCGCACAACGCCACCGACATGGCGGCGCTGACGCGCGGCTACGTCAAGTGGGACTACCAGCCGGAAACCTCGCGCAGTTCACCAACGGCATGTTCCGCGCCTACCGGCTGGCGATGACGCCGCCGATGGCGCCCGTGCTGCTGGTCGCCGACAGCCGCATTCAGAAGGATCCGCTCACGCGCCGGCCCGCCGATGCCGCAGCTGGTGATGCCGTCACCGCCGGCGGCCGATCTCGGCACGGTACGCGAGATCGCGCGGATGCTGGTGGCCGCCGACAACCCGCGCGTCCAGGCCGGGCGCGCCGTCCGCACGCAAGCCGGGCTGCAGCAGACTGGTGGAGCTGGCCGAGCTGCTGCAGGTGCCCGTGAGCGTCGGCGGCGATCGCGTCAACTTCCCCTCGCACCATCCGCTCGGCGGCAACGGCGCCGGCCAACCCGATCTGATCCTGATGCTCGAAGCGGCGGGTGGCGGTGCGCCGGGCGCGGGTGCGGCGAACGTCAAGCCGCATCAGCATCAGCCCGGCGGAGATGCTGGCGACCTCCAACTACAACGTCCTCGGCTCGCCCGTGCAGGCCGACCTCGTGGCCGCCGGCTGATCCCGAGGCGTCGCTGCCGGCGCTGATCGAGGAGGTGAAGACGCCTCGTCACGCGCGGATCGCCGCGCGCTCTTCGAGCAGCGCGGCAAGCGGCACGCCGACGCCAACCGGCAGGCGCGGCAGCAGTTCATCGACCAGGCGCGCTACGGCTGGGACTCGAGCCCGATCAGCACCGCGCGCATCACCGCCGAACTGTGGCCGCTGATCAAGAACGAGGACTGGTCGCTGGTGTCGCCGGCGGCTTTCTTCAGCAACTGGCCGCTGCGGCTGTGGGAGATGAACAAGACCTACAGCTACCTGGGCGGGCAGGGCGGCGGCGGCATGGGCTACGGCGCGCCGGCGGCGGTGGGCGCCGCGCTGGCGCATGCGGAAACACGGCCGGCTGCCGATCAACATCCAGTGCGACGGCGATCTGAACTACGCGCCCGGCGTGCTGTGGACGGCCGTCCACCACCAGATCCCGCTGCTGACGGTCATGCACAACAACCGCGGCTATCACCAGGAAGTGATGTTCGTGCAGCAGATGTGCGCGGTGCCGCAACCGCGGCGGCGAAGAACGCGCACATCGGCACGACGCTCGCGCAGCCGAACATCAACTACGCGAAGATGGCCGAAGGCTACGGCATGTACGCCGAAGGGCCGATCGAGAACCCGAAGGATCTGGCGCCCGCGTTCAAGCGCGCGATCGATCGCGTGAAGAAGGGCGAGCCGGTGCTGCTCGACGTCGTCACGCAGCCGCGGTGACGGCGATGCGCGAGACTCCTGATGGCGTTGCTGCCGCGGCGTCCTGGTCGCGCCGTGGCTGCTCGGCCAGCCCGCGTCTGGCCCAGCGCGCAGCAGCCGGCGACGGCAGGCGCGGACGCGCGGGAAGCCGCTCTACTCTCGATTACGGCTGCTACGCCTGCCACGGCTACAACGCCCAGACCGGCAACGGGCCCGGCTCCAGCCGCCGCGGCTGAACCCGACCGCAGTTCAGCTCTACATCCGGGCGCCGCGCACGCATGCAGATGCCGGCCTACACCACCAAGGTGCTGTCGGATGCGGAGGCCGCCGACATCTACGCCTACGTGTCGTCGCTGCCGCGCGAGCCCGAGCTGAAGGACGTGCCGCTGCTGAGGCAGTTGTCGGCCGCCCCGGCCGCGCCAACCGCGAACAGGCCGACGTTTCACGGGCACCTGGGTGCTGAACGTCGCCAGGTCAACGATGCAGCCGGCCACGGCATCGAGGAGCGAGCTGATCCACTACCGGATCACCGGCAACGAGGAGGGCTTCCTCAGTGAAGCCGTCACGGCCGACGGGCAACCCGAGTCGATCCAGTACACCGCCGTCTACGACGACGGCAAGGCGTATCCGTTCTCGATCACCATCAACGGCAAGGTCACCAACCCCGGGGCGACCACGATGGTGCGGCGCGTCGACGCCTGGACGCGCGAGCGCTACAACGTGCGCGACGGAAGGCCCGTCATCGCGTCCCGCCGGGTAGTGTCGAAGGACGGCAAGGCCATGACCTTGACGATCCTGCGTGTGGATGCCCAGGGTCGCGAAACGGTGAACGAGACACGCATCCTGGAGAAGCAGCTCCGCGGCCCCGACCCTCGCTGAGGCCTTTCACACTTTCTCTTCCCGAGATCGTCAGGACAGAGCGCTCCGAGCCGATACTTCCACTGCCACGGTCGGGGTTGGCCAGGAGGTGCGGTGAAGCCTGCGCATTTTTGCCTCGGAGTCGTCCTGCTCGTTTGTTCTGCCCTGGAGGCCCCCGCGCAAGTCTCCCCGGAGGAACAGTCGGCGCACGCCTACGTGCGTGCCCGGTACGAGGCTGACCTCGCCACCGTACAGCACCTTTCGCCCGGCGTATCCCTTCTGGCAGCACCTGTTCACGATCCCGGATGGCCGCATCATCCTCGGCAGCGCGAAAGACGGCCGCCTGCTGGCGACCTTGCCGGTTCAAGGGGACTGGGCGCGCGACGGCCTCTGGCAGGATGCCTCGCTGAAGCCGCTGGTCGCCGGACACGCGCTGCCCAAGAGGCTGACGGACCGCCGGGCGGAGTTGGTGCGGCTGCTCGAGCCCACCACCGGGCCGCTGGTCCACAACCCCACTCGGGGGCATTTCCTGTTGGACAACGTGCCGCGGTACGGCGGCTTCATCTCCGAGTGGGCGGCGATCTACGAGCGGTTCGGGGTTCCCGCCGAGGTGGGGCTGTCGCAGGCCGTCCTCGAGTCGGGTCTCGACGGCCGTGCCCGGTCGCGGGCCCGGGCTCTCGGTTTCTGCCAGTTCCTCAAGCGCAATTGGGACCACCTGAACCGGCTGACGCCGCACACAATCGAGGCCTTCAACCAGACCACGCAGGCGCCTTACTGCGCGGCGTATCTCTCGGTGCTGGCGACGATGTACGGCAGCTACATCCCTGCGCTCTCCGAGCACCACTCCGGCGGCGTCAACGTCGGGCGCGTCGTGATCAACGGCGAGCGGCTCGGCGGGGCCGATACCCGCGAGCAGTACCTGATCGGCGCGACCTTCGCGCGCGAGCTGCGCGGCGTCGCGCTGCGACGATACCGGGACCTGTATCGTACCTACGGCCCACGGTCGTTCCTCTACGCCGAGATGGTATTTGGCAACACGCTGACCGTAACCCGCCTGGCGTCCGAGGTGCCGCAGACCCAGATCTTCGCGATGCGAACGGCGCGTCCCTGGGCGCTGGCGGATGTCACCCGGCTGACCGGGCTCACCGCCGACGAGGTCCGCCGGTTCAACCCGGCCGTGGTGACGAGGGTGCCGGCGGACGCCGACCTGTATCTGCCGTCGTACGTGCGCGATTTCGGTCCGGACGTGTCCTTCTGGCACCGTGCGGCGCCCAGCGACTACGCAACGGTGCTCAACGAGTTCGTGCGCCTGGAGAGCAACGTCCAGCGCTGGCACGAGCCGTCGTTCGAGATCGTGCTGCGGGGATACGAGCGCCGGTTCCGCGACACTGGCACCGACGAAGGCAGCGTGATGGCCTCGACCCTGGCCTACGTGATCGACGACCTGCGCACCAGCCGCCGGGCCGAGATCCTCGACGACTTCCGCTCGAGCGGGCACATCCTGGAACTGTTCGCGCAGGGCGTGCGCGAAGTCCAGGCGCTTCTGAGCGGACGGATCGCGTCCTACACCGGCGAGCCGACCGTATCAGACTGACGGCACAACCACCGCCGCGACGGTGGTGCGATCGGCGGCTGCCTGAAACGCCTCGCGCGCCCGTTCCAGCGGGAACGTCGCCGTGGCCAGCGCCTTGGCGTCGAACAGGCCGGCTTCGATCAGCCGGACGAAGCGCGGCAGATCCCGCAGCGCATTGGCGCCGGCGACGTTGCCCGGCTGATGGCTCTTCGAGCTGTTGGCCCATTGCGCGGCCGGAAAGCTGACCATCGCGCCCGGCGGGTGCCCGACGCCGGTGGTGACCACGTTGCCGACCGGCGAGCACAGTTGCCACGCCTGCTGCAGCGGCAGGACGCCCGTGGGATCCGGGCCCACTTCGGCCTTTGGCGGGAACAGGTCGCCGCCCACTGCCTCGACGACGAGATCGGGCAGCGTGTTGCCGCCGCCGGCCAATCGGCTCGTTTTCGCCCGGCACAGCTGCTGGATGTGGGCCACCAGGTTGGCGCCCTCGACGTTGGGGTCGAGCACGATGGTGGCGCCGAATTTTCGCGCCAGCTCGCGCCGATACGCGATCGGCTCGACGGCGATGATCTGGGCGGCGCCCTGGATGCGGGCGCCTTGCACCGCGCTCAACCCCAGCGGCCCGCACCCCAGCACGACGACGTCGGAGCCGGCCTCGACGCGCGCTTTGGTCATCGTGGCCGCCAGGCCCACCATGCCGACGTCGGCCAGCACCGACAGCTCGACCGACGACACGGGACTCACGACCGGCACGCAGTAGTCGTCGAAGGCCACCATCAGCTCGGAGCATCCGGCCCTGAACCCGGCGACCTTCGTGCCGTCGCTCATCTCGGCGATCGCCAGGTTGGGATTGCCGTCGGCGTTGCCGCGCAGGCAGTGATCGGCGCGGCCGCGCAGGCAGTTGTAGCAGGTGCCGCACTGCGCCTGGCCCGCGACGATCACGCGCTGGCCGACTTCCACGCGCTCGACGCTGGAACCCACTTCGATCACCGTACCGACGCCACCGTGGCAGGGGATGACCGCCTGCACCACGTTGACGGCGCCGAGGCCCTGCCGCGTGGTGGAGTAGCAAATCTGCGCCGCTTCGGTTCGGACAACGACCTGGCGCGGCCCGATCGGCAGCAGCGTCAGCGTCTGCACCGAGGCTTCCCGGCCCCGGGCCACGTAGGCGCGAAACCTCCGCGGAGCCGGACCCCGCGTCGCGCCGGGTGTTTGCGCCGCCGCCGGCGCGCCACTCAGCATCGCCGCGCCGCCGCCACCATGGCCGCGGCGCGCCTGACCATCGCCCGCCGCGAGACGCCCTTCGCCGATACGGATTTGTGTGCCATACGGGCGGCATCTTACCGCCGTTGGCCTGCTAAAGTGATTGGCATGCACCGTTGGCTGGCGTGCCTGTCGTGCGCGCTTATCGTCGAAGCGGCGGCTCAGGGGCTGGATTTGTCGGTGCTGCCGGCCATCGCGACCAGCCAGCTGGCGCGCAGCCTGGTGGCCGCGAGCGGCCATCCGCGGCACGTGTGGCGCGACACGGCGCCCTTCAACGACGACGGCACCGTCAACGCCTACGTGGAGATCGCCCGCGGCGACCGGCGCAAGTGGGAACTCGACATGGCGGCGAACGCGCGGGCGATCGACCGCGTCATGCCGCCTGAGCTTGGTGGCTACCCGGTCAACTACGGGTTCGTCCCCCAGACCATCTCCTACGACGGCGATCCCTTCGACGCCCTGGTGCTCGGCCCTGCGCTTCCAGGCGGACGGACGGCACGCGGCGTGATTGTGGGCCTGATGCTCATGGAAGACGAAAAGGGCCACGATTCAAAGGTCGTGCTGTCGCCGCTCGGCCGCGACGGGCGCCCGCTGTATCGTCTGGGGGCGGAGGAGCAGCGCACCATCGGCACGTACTTCGATCGCTACAAACGTCACGAGGCTGGCAAGTTTTCTCGGGTGCCCGGATGGGAGTCAGCCGCGGCGGGGCGAGCCTACGTGATGCAGACGCACGCGTTCTTCCGTGGCTGCCGGGGGCAGGCGGGCGCCGCCTGCCACGTCTCGCCCTAAGGATGATCTGGCATACTCTCCAGGAACTCCGGCACGGCAGATTCAGGAGGGCTCATGTCGCAGCGTCTCATTCTTCTCTCGGTGCTGCTGAGCGCCAGCCTGGCAGTGGTCCATGGCCAGGCGCCGGCCAGCTCCTTCAAGACGCCGTGGGGCGAGCCCGACCTGCAGGGCCTCTGGACCAGCGAGCCCGAGCTGGGCGTGCCGTTCGAGCGGCCGACAGAGTTCGGTGAACGCCAGACCCTGACCGAGGCGGAGTTCGCCGCGCGCCAGGCGCAGGCCGCCAAGCAGCTCGCCACCGACAACGCCGAGTTCGAGGTCGAGACGGCCGACACCGCCAATGCGGGCGCCGTCGGCTCGGCCACCTCGCCGCCGCCGCATTGGCTCGAGCGCGGGCAGCCGTCGCGCCGGACTTCGATGGTGATCGATCCGCCCGACGGGCGGGTGCCGGCGCTCAGCGCCGAGGCGCGGGCGCGCCAGCAGCGCGGCGTCAGGGGCAGCTTCGGCAACGGCCCGTTCAACAGCCACGAGGACTTCACCCTCTACGACCGCTGCATCACCCGCGGCGTGCCCAACGCCATTTATCCCGCCGTCTACAACGCCAACACCCGGCTGGTGCAGGGCCCCGGCTATGTGGCGATCAGCTACGAGATGATTCACGAGACGCGCGTGGTGCCGATCGACAGCCGTCCGCCCCTGCCGTCGATCTGCGCCAGTACCTGGCGACGCCCGCGCGCACTGGGAGGGCGACACGCTGGTGATCCGCACCGCCAACTTCAACGGCCGCACGTCGTACCGCGGCTCGAGCGACAAGCTGGTGCTGACCGAGCGGTTCCGGCGCGTGGACGCCGACACCCTGCGCTATGAGATGACGGTCGAAGACCCGTCGACGTGGGCGCGGCCCTGGACCGCGGCCCTCAACCTCAAGCCGCAGTCCGACCAGATGTACAGGTACGCCTGCCACGAGGGCAACAACGCGATGCGCAACATGCTCAGCGCCGCGCGTGCCGAGGACCAGAAGAAGCGCTAGAGCGGCAGCCACGCCGCCCGGGGCGCGCTATCATCGGGCGCCGCCGTGCCAACCATCCACGAGGTCGCCAAGCGCGCCGGGGTCTCCACGGCCACGGTCTCGAGGGCTCTGAGCCAGCCCGACGTCGTCTCGCCCGAGACGCGGCAGCGAGTCATTCAGGCAGTGGAGGCGCTCGGCTACACGCCGAACTCCGCCGCCAAGAACCTGCGCACGCTGCGGTCGGGCAAGCTGCTCGTGACCGTGCCCGACATCTCGAACCCGTTCTTTGCGCTCATCCTCCAGGGGATCGAGGAAACCGCCCAGCGCGAGGGATACGCCGTGCTGCTGGGAGACACCCAGCACGACGAGCAGCGCGAGGAGCGGTACGCCGCGATCCTCAAGCGCAAGGAGGCCGACGGCCTGATTTTTCTCGGTCACCGCCTGCCGAAAGAAGCCGCCAGCCTGATTCAATCCACGCCGGGCCGCGCACCGATCGTCAACGGCTGCGAGTTCAATCCGGCCCTCGACATCCCGAGTGTGCACATCGACAACGCCAAGGCTGCGGCCGATGCGATGGACCATCTCTACGGCCTGGGGCACACGCGGATCGGGGTCATCACCGGACCGCTGGTCAGCCCCTTGAGCCGTGATCGCCTGCGCGGCGCGACCGCCCGCGCCCGCAAGGCCAAGGCCGACGCCACCTTCATCGTCACGCACGGCGACTTCTCGATCGAGTCGGGCAGGGCGGCGGCCGAACGGCTGTTGGCCCGGCGGGAGCCGCCCACGGCGATCTTCTGCTTCAACGACGAGATGGCGATTGGGGTGATGGAGGCAGCCCGCGACCGCGGCGTGCGGATCCCGCGCCAGCTGTCGGTGGTCGGCTTCGACGACATCCGGTTCGCCCGTCACATGAACCCGCCGCTGACGACCATCGCCCAGCCGATGCGGGAGATCGGGGAGCGGACCGTGCGGCTGCTTCTGGAGATCCTGAGCGGGGCCACCACGACGCCGATCTCGGTGACCCTGCCGCACACCCTGGTGGTGCGGGGCAGCACGGCGGCGCCGCGACTGCCGGCGCCGCGCGGCAGGAGAGCGCTACACGCAGCAGGTTGATTCGCAGCAGTTCCTGGCGGCCGGGGCCGGCTTTCGGGCCCGGACGAACGCGCTCATGACGCGTCCATCGATGTCGGCCAGCGTGCCGTCGTCGGCGATTCCCGCCGCGTCCAGGAATTGGCGAGCGTCCTCTGCACGATAGATCCGCGTCGGCTCGACCTCCACGGCCTCGAACCCCGCTTGCGCCAGCTTGGCGCGGTAGCTGTCTTCTTCCAGCGCACCCGCGACACACCCGACCCACAGCTCCATGCTGCGCCGCAGCGCCGCCGGCATGCCGATGCCGCGGATGACGACGTCCGACACCGCGAAGCGGCCGTTGGGCTTGAGCACCCGGAACGCCTCGGCGATCGCGCGATCCTTGTCCGCCGACAGGTTGATCACGCAGTTGGAGATGATGACGTCCACGGAGGCGTCGGGCAGCGGGATGTTCTCGATCTCGCCCTTCAGGAACTCCACGTTCGTCAGCCCCGCCCGCTGCTGGTTCTCGCGGGCCAGTGCCAGCATCTCGTCGGTCATGTCCAGCCCGTAGGCCTTGCCCGACGGGCCGACCCGCCGGGCCGACAGCAGCACGTCGATGCCGCCGCCGGAGCCGAGGTCGAGGACCGTCTCCCCGGGCTGCAGGTCCGCCAGGGCGGTGGGGTTGCCACAGCCGAGCGAGGCCAGGAGCGCCGCCGGCGGAATGGCCCCGGCCTGGTCGTCGTCATACAGGTTGGAGGTGATGGGGTCCGCATCGCCGCAGGCCGAGGTGCCGCATCCGCAGCCGGGCTTCACGCCGCTCCGGGCCTGCACCGCCGCCTCGCCGTACTTGTGCCGCACAACGTCTTTGATTCCGTCCATGGCTGGGCTCCTTATATATTCGCTTGTGCGAATATAATGCCCTCGTGATATATTTGTCAACGCGAATATATGAAGCCGGTGCGCGGCCCGTCCCCGTCGGTCGGCAAGCTCGAGGGCGCACTCAAGGCGCTCGCCGACCGCACACGTCTGCGGATCCTGGCGCTGCTCGGGAACAACGAAGTGTGCGTGTGCCACATCCACGACAGCCTGGGCCTGCCCCAGCCGACGGTGTCGCGCCACCTGGCGTACCTCCGGCGATCGGGGCTGGTGGCGGCGCGGCGGGAAGGCGTCTGGATGCACTACCGCATCGCCGCTTCGCTCGAGCCGGGCGTGCGGCAGGTGGTGGACGCGGCCGTGAACGCCGCCGTGGCCGTGCCCAGCACTACCAAGGACCGCGCGCACTTCCAGAAGGCCTTCGGGCCGCTGTACGTGCTGAATACCGCGAACGGTGGCTCGTGTTGCGCGCCCACCGCCCGTGAAGCCGACGAAAGCTGACGCGATGCTCGTCGAGCCTGCCACGCCGCCCAACCTTCCGGCCGTCCTGGCACTGCTCGAGCGGCTCGATCTCCCCGTCGAGGGCGTCGCGCAGTGCCTCGGCCGCATGGTGGTCGCGAGAGACGGCGTCCAGGTGGTCGGTGCGGCGGCGGTCGAGTCGTACGCGCAAGGTGCCCTCTTGCGGTCGGTGGTGGTCGATCCGGTCCGTCAAGGCGAGGGTGTCGGTCAGCGGTTGGTGGCGGCCGCGCTGGAGATGGCACGGCGGGACGGCGCCGAGGCCGTCTTTCTGCTGACGACGACAGCCGAGGGTTTCTTCCCGAAATTCGGCTTCGAAGCGATTCCCCGGGCAGCGGTGCCGCCCTCGGTGCGGGCGTCGGTCGAATTCCAATCCGCGTGCCCGGCGTCGGCCGTGGCGATGCGGGCGGCGCTGGCACGTGCATGAGCGCCGACTGGAGCCGGCGGCTTGTCGCAGAGGGAATTGGCACCGCTCTGCTGCTCACGGCGGTCGTGGGCTCGGCCATCATGGCGGAGCGTCTGGCCGCCGGCAACCTGGCGATCACGCTGCTCGCGAATTCACTGGCGACGGCCGGCGCGCTCGCGGCTCTCATCCTGGCCCTTGGCTCGGTGTCGGGCGCCCATTTCAACCCGGCCGTCACCGCCGCAGACGCCTCGCTGGGCGGACTTGGGTGGCGCGACGTGCCGGCCTACGTGCTGGTCCAGATCGCTGGTGCCATGATCGGCGTCTGGACCGCCCACATGATGTTCGGCGAGCCGATTCTCGAAGCGTCCCTCCGGGAGCGCAGCGGATCGGCGCAGTTGTTCAGCGAGTTCGTGGCGACCTTCGGGCTGCTCGCGGTCATTTGCGGGTGCTCACGGCGCCGACCCTCGGCCGTGCCGTTCGCGGTGGCGGCGTACATCGGCGCAGCGTTCTGGTTCACCGCCTCGACGTCGTTCGCCAACCCGGCGGTCACCCTGGCGCGCGCGTTCACCGACAGTGTGGCGGGCATCCGGCCAGCGGACGTACCCGGCTTCATCTTGTCGCAGCTGGCGGGGGCGTTGACCGCGACCTTGTTGTTCAGTTGGGTCGTGCCGCGAGTGCCTGAGACCCGCCGGGCGCGGCCGTTGCGCACCGTGCTGTTCGCGTGTGTGCACAACGCCGGCCGATCCCAGATGGCGGCCGCCTGGTTCAACCTGATTGCCGATCCCGACAAGGCCAGGGCCATTTCCGCTGGCACCGATCCAGGAACGCACGTGCATCCCGAGGTCGTCGAGGCGATGCGCGAGGCGGGCCTCGACTTGTCGCGCGCCGCCACGACCAGGCTGACGCCCGATGTCGCACAGCAGGCGCAACTGCTCGTGACGATGGGATGCGGCGATCAGTGTCCGGTGGTACCTGGTGCGAAGCGCGACGATTGGCCATTGGACGATCCGAAGGGCAAGCCGATCGCGCAGGTGCGGGCGATCCGCGACGACATCCGGGATCGCGTCTGGACGCTGGTGGAACGGGAAGGTTGGCTGCGGTCCTAGTCTAGGTGCCGCTCACGACCCGGCGGCCGCCGGACTGGGTCTGGAGACGGCGGGCGGCTCGACCGCCCTGGCGCATTCGAACGCCGCGAGCACGAGCGGCGAGACAGGGTCCCGATCCAGTGCCACCAGGCCGACGCTGTGTTCCACCACCGGTTCGCTCAACTGCACGGCGCGGACATCGGCGATCGGTCCGATGACGTCCAGGAAGTACTCGGGGATGACGCTCGTCAGGCCCATCAGCCGCACGTTGGCGCACAGGTTGATCACCGAGTTGGTCTCGAGCCTCGGGATCGGCGCGCTGTTGGCGGCCTGGAAGGCGCGATCGATGATGCGGCGATTCTGCATGTCCGGCGTCAGCAGGCACAGCGGCTGCCTGGCGGCTTCCGCCCAGGTCACCGAGGACGCGCCCGCCAGCTCGTGATCGGCGCGGACCAGCAGGCAGTAGTGCTCCAGGTAAACGACCTCGGAGCGCATGCCTTCGATCGGCTCGTTGTCCAGATAGGTGAGCCCGATGTCGATGGCGAATTCCTCCAGGTGCCGCAGGATCTCGATCGAGCTCTGCGACAGCACGGTGAGCTCGATCCCGGGGTGCCGCAGTTGGATTGCCTTGGTCATCAGCGCGACCATCGGCAGCCCGGAGGGGATGACGCCGATGGAGAGAGCGCCCGGCCAGGGGGCCGGAGGTGTTGCGCAGCGTGGCGATTTCCTGCTGCAGTGATGTCCAGTCGTCCAGGATCGCGTGCGCCCACTTCAGCACCCGCTCGCCGTGCGGTGTCAGCCCGTGAAAGCGATGCCCCCGCTCGACGATCGGCACGCCCAGTTCCTGTTCGAGCTGGCGGATCCGGCCCGAGAGGGTCGGCTGCGACACGTTGCAGGTTTGCGCCGCGCGGGTGAAGTGCTTGTCGCGCGCCAGCGCCACCAGGTACTGCAGCTGGCGGATGTCCATGAAGGTCTCACTCTACACGCAGTGCCCGCTCCCTTCAGCGTGGCAGCGCTCCGGGACGGTCCGCCGGTTGCCCGGCCGGCCACGCGAAGAAGACCTGCCGGCCATCTACGCGATAGCTCTCGACAGCCTGCCGGCCCTCGCCGGTCGCCAGCCAGTCAGCGAATACCTGGGCGCCGGCCGCGTGCGGCCCGCGCGGATCGACGATCACCGAGTAGGTGTTCAGCAGTTCGCATCTCCCTCGTGGACGATGGCGAGGCGCAGAGAGTCCACCAGGCGGAGGAAGGTCGCCCGATCGGACAGGGAGTAGCCCTCGGTCTCGCTGGCGATGCGCAGCGTGGCGCCCATCGCCGCGCCGGCCACGACCAGCCGGCCGTCGGCGGGCCGGGCGCCGGCCGATTGCCAGAGCGCTTCCTCGCGCTCGTGCGTCCCGGACTGATCGCCGCGGGACAGGAACCGGGCCGTGGACCGGGCGATCCGGCGCATCGCGTCCGCGGCGTCCACGGCCTGCCTGACGCCCGCGGGATCGGCCGGCGGCCCGACCATCACGAAGTCGTTGAACATGACCTTTCGGTAGCGCCACGACGGGTGGGCGCGAGAGCGCCGCGGCTTCCGCGGCCGGCGCGTGGCTGATCACCGACGTCCACGTCGCCGCTATCCAGCATCTTGAGCGCCAGGCCGCTGCCAACCAGGTGCGATCGGACCGCCGGCCCTGTGCCGCTCGAACGCCGGCAGCAGGGTCTCGAGCAGCCCGGAGTTGCCGACGCTGGTCGTCGTGGCGAGCACCAGCGGCTCGGCCGGCGGCCGGCGCACGCGACAGACAGAGCGCAGGCGACGAACAAGGGAATGAACCGCATCGGGCCCAGCCATTATCGAGCAGCTGCGCCACGACGATGCCTCGTGCGGCTGATACCGAGTCAGCGTCGCTATTCCACGCGCAGCGCCGCTGAGGGGTCGATGCGAGCGGTGCGCAGCGACGGCAGCAGCGCTGCCACGATCGTGCTCACGAGGACGATCGCCGTGCCGATGACGTAAGCGCGCAGGCCGAAGGCCGGCACGACATCGGCGACGGCGCTGAGCGCGCGGGCAAGGCCAGCGGCGACGGCCAGGCCACCAGCCACGCCGAACGATGCCGTCCGTAGCGTTTCGCCGAGCATCCCCGAGACGATCCTGGGGACGGTGGCGCCGAGCGCCAACCGGACGCCGAACTCGCGGGTGCGCTGCGCGACGAGAAACGACACCACCGCGAACGTGCCGGAGAACGCCAGCAGCAGCCCGAGGGCCCCGAGCAGCGACGCAGCGGCCGAGAAGGCGCCGAACACCCACGCCAGCCCTCCAATCATCTGCCGCAGCGCGAAGAACCGGAACGGCGCATCGGGCTCGACGGCGTTCACTGCCGCGGCGACAGCCGCCCTCAACGGTGCCGCGTTGTCGATTCGCCCGCGCACCAGCAGGCTCAGCTCTCCGGGCGCTCCGAATCCTGTCGCGAAATACACACAGGTCAGATCCAGCCCGTCGAGAAGCGTGCCGGTGACGACATCCTCGGTGATGCCGATGATCCGCACGCTCGTGTGGCGTGGCCGCCGTTCGCGCCGTGCCGCGTTCGGCGGCTAGGTCGAGTGTGCGGCCGATCGGATCCAAGCCCGGCCACAGGGCCCGCGCGGTGGCGGCGCTGACCAATGCCACGGGCGCGTCTTCGTCGGCTTCGATCGCCGTGAAGTTCCGGCCGGCAATCAGGCGGACGTCGAAGGCCGGGAAGTACTGCGGCGACACCACCATGAACCCGACAGGTCGTTCGATGCCGGTGTCGGACGCCACCACGCCGAGCCTCCGAAGCGGGCCGTTGAGCGGGGGCTGCCACGCGGCGGCGACGCGTTCGACCGCCGGATCCGCTTCGAGGCGCCTGGCCACGGCGGCCCGAAGCCGTTGGCTGATGTTCACGTCCGCCACGCGCTCGTAGCTCAGCCCGGTATCGAGGTTCGCCAGGCGCCTGGCCTCGTCCACCAGCCCCGTGGCGCCCACCAGGAACAGCACGCACGCGCCAATCTGCATCGCGACGAGCGCCGTTCGCAGTCGCGAGCGTTTCGGGTCCCATGCCGCCTCGCCCCGGGAGGCGCGCGGCAAATCGGCTCGGGCGGCGCGCACGGCTGGAGCCAGGCTCACGAGGACACTGGACAACACCGCCGCCGCGAACAAGACGGCCATCACGCGCGCGTCGGGGTCCAGGGGCGCGAGCACCGTCTCGACCGGGGCAATGCCGTCCGGAAACGTGCCCAGCACGAGCGCGGGGAAGACCCGCGCGGCGACGATCGTCAGAGCGAGTCCCACGGCGGATGCGGGAACCGCCAGCACCAGGCTCTCGACGATCAGCTGCCGCGCGACGCGCCATCGGCTTGCCCCCAGCGCCAGCCGGACCGCGAGCTCACGTTGCCTGCTCAGCGCACGGGCCAGCATCAGATTCGTGACGTTCGCGCAGGCGACCAGCAGCACCAGCCCGAAGGCCGTCAGGATCACCATGAGCATCGTCAACGTCTTGCCGGTGAGCGGCACCCGTGTGGCGCGCGATTCCACGGTCACCGACGTGGGAGCGTGCGGTGATCCGCGCGGGTACCGCTGTTCGAGCCACAACTGCAGCCACGCGCGAACCTGCGGCTCCGTCCCATGCTGACGCAATCGGCCGACGACGGTCAGCGACGGCGTGTCGGGCTCGCTCCGCGGGTCGGCCACGCCGAATGCCGGGGCCGATGCCAAAGGCGCCCAGAACGCCACCACCTCTTCGCCCATCAGCCCCGTGCCACGTATGACTCCCACGACCTCGAGCCGTTGCCGTCCGAGCATGATGGTCTGTCCGACGATCGACGGGTCGGCGCCGTAGCTCGTGCGCCACATCCGATCCGACAACACCACCAGCCCGGTTGCGTCGCCGGGCTGCAACGTACGTCCCAGCGCTGCCCGAGCCCCGAGCAGCGTGAAATAGTTGTCGCTGACGAGCAGCCCGGTCACGGGGGTACTGTCCCGCATCACGACCGCGACTCTTCCCGCGGCGAGGCCGGTGAAGTGGGGCGTGGTGTCGCGAGCGGTCTCGAAGTCGGACAGGCTGAACTGGTGGCGCCTGACGGTGCTGGTATCCCAACTCAGCGCCACCAGCGCATAGGGGTCGGGCAGATCGATTGGCCGCAGGACGTAGGCATTGACGAGCGTGAACGCCGAGGTCAGCACGCCGAGACCGAGACCGATCGTCGCCGCGACAGTGGCGGCGTACAGCGGCGCGCGACGGATGCCCCGCAACGCGTAACGGATGTCCTGCAGCAGGATGTCGAGCATGGCCACCTCGGGCTATTCGGCGCGCAGCGCGTCGGCGGGATTGACCGCCGCGGCACGCCTGGCCGGAATGGCCCCGGCCAGCGAACGCAATCGTCAGCACGATGGCGGCCGCGCCGACCAGCACCCGCGGCTCCACGCCGTCGACGCCGAAGAGCAGCGACTCGCCCAGTCTGCCCGAGGACGGTGGCCAGCGCGCAGCCCACCGCCGTCCCGACCATGGCCATCCACGCTGACGTGGCCTAACACCAGGCGGCGCACCTGGCCGCCGGTGGCCCCGAGCGCCATGCGGATGCCCATCTCGCGCACGCGCCGCGCGACGCCGTAGGCCAGCACCGCGTAGAGGCCCACCGCCGCCAGCAGCGTCGCCAGGCCGGCGAACGACACGGACAGCGTCGACAGGATCCGGTCTCGCGTGGTGCCTCTCCCACAACCGATCCGTCATCGTGCTCAGCTGCCCGACCGGCAGGTTCGGATCCAGTCGCGCGACAACCGCCGGGAATCGCCGCCATGCACGGCGATGGCGTCCGACTGGTCCACGTGCACATAGAACGTCAGCGGCCCGACCGGGCCCTGGCGGTAGGGCAGGAAGAACTGCGGCGGCGGCGCGCCGCGCAGCTCGCTGAACTGGGCATCGCGCACCAGGCCCGACGATCTCGATGTCGAGCGGCCGGTTGCCGCCTTCGCCGCGCGCCATGCGCGCCCCGATGACCGACTGGCCCAGGTTGAACTTGCGCGCGAAGGCCTCGTTCACGATCGCGACCTTCGGCGCATCCGCATCGTCGGCGGCCGTGAACTCGCGGCCGCTGAGAAGTGGGAGCCCGACCGTCGCGAAGTACGTGGGCCCACGTCAGCAGTGGCGGCTTGCGTGTCTGCGCCCTCGGGCGCGTTGAAGCGCTCCACCGTCACGTTGTTGGTCCGGCTGCTGTCCGCCATCACCGGAATCGTCGACGCGCTGACCGAACGCACGCCCGGGATGCCCCCAGCGACTCTTCGACCCGGTCGAAGAACGCCGCGGCCCGCTCGGGCGAGTAGCCGTTCAATCCCGGGAAACAGCGAGAACATCACCAGCCCGTCGCGCCGCATCCCGGTATCGGCCCGCGAGAGGTTGACCAGGCTGGCGAGAAAGAGGCCCGACTGCGCCAGCAGCGCCGTGGCCAGCGCAATCTGCGCCGTCGCCAGGCTGGTGCGCAGCCGCCGCGCGCCGCGCGAGGCCGATGCGCGTCCCGGCTGGGCCTGCAGCCCGCCGGCGCACGCTGGCACGCACGCTGTGCAGCGCCGGCGCGAGCCCGAACACCAGCCCGGTCAGCAGGCCGGCGGCGATCGAGAACAGCAGCACCGGCGTGTTCACCCCGAAGGTCCAGCATCGCGCTGTCCTCGGACGGGAACATCGTCATGAGCCCGGTCAGCGTCATCTGCGCGACCGCGACGGCGCCGATGCCGCCAAGAGCCCCGAGCGCCACGGCCTCGATCAGCAGCAGGCGGACCAGTTGCGCCGACGATGCGCCCAGCGACAGCCGCACCGCGATCTCCGGCGCGCGGTCGGCGCCCCGCGCCAGCAGCAGGTTCGCCACGTTGGCCGCGGCGATCGCCAGCACCAGACCCGTCACCGCGAACAGCACCACCAGCACCAGCTGTGCCTCGTCGCGGCCGGCGTTGCGGCCGCGAGCGCCGTCGTCCAGCATCAGCCGGCGGGCCAGGAACTCGGCGCGGCCGGTGGTGCCGAGGCCGCTTCGCAGCAGCGGGAACTCGACCTCGCGCGTCAGCACGGCGAAGCGCGCATTCGTCAGCTGCTCCGCTTGCGAACGGGAGGTGCCAGGCGCCAGGCGCGCCGACACGTACAGCCAATGGTCGTTGCGGGCGTTGAAGCCGTCCCAGTCGGCGTGCAGCCTCGCGGTGCGCGCCATCGCCAGCGGCACAAAGACCTCGGGCGCATCCAGCGTAATCGTGCCGGAGAACCCTTCGGGCGCGACGCCGACGATGGTCATCGGCTCGCCGTTGATCACCAGCGGCGACCCGACCACGGATCGGTCGGCGCCGAACCTGGTGCTCCAGTAGGCGTGGGCCAGGACCACCACCGGGTGGCCGCCTTCGACGCGGTCGTCTTCGGGGCCGAGCAGCCGGCCCAGCGCCGGCGTCAATCGCAGCGAAGAGAAGTAGGTACCGGAGACCAGAATGCCCTCGGCCTGTGAGCTCTGGCCGGCGAACGAGACGCTGGCGCCGAAGTCGCGGTGGGCGAACACACTGCCCAGCCCCGTGCCCTCGAGGTGCTGGAGGTCCTTGAACAACGGATAGCTGACCACCGATTCCAGCCGGCCACCATCGCCCGACGACCGGTTGCCCGGCCGTGGGCCAGACACCCGCAGGTCAACCAGCTCGTTGGCCGCGGGCACCGGCAGCCGGCGCAGGATTAGCCGCTCGAACACCGAGAAATCGCGCTGTTGACGCCGATGCCGAGCGCCAGCGACACGATGGCGACCCCTGAGACCAGCGGCCGGCGCGCCAGCCCTCGCACGGCGTGCCGGATGTCCTGCGAGAGGTTCCGGGTCATCGTGGCCGCCGAATCTCAAATCCTGTGCCAGAGGTTGCTGCCGCTGATTGGCAATTTGCCAAGCAAATTGCCCGGCTCGTTCCGTCCGATCTCAGCCTCTGTCCGCTGATGGGACGATGCCGTCCGCTGGTGCGCGCTTCGTTCGAGAATTGCTCCTCGGTCCTCCACCAAATCGAGGAGGAATCGCATGAGTTCGACGTTTCAAGGGCCGTCCTCCAGCTTCTGCTCGTAACCGCGACCGGCATCTCAGCCGCTTGCGGCGACGGCGCCAGCACATCGGTGACCCCGGCCAGTCCGACGAGCGTTCGCGCGTCGAGCTCGACCGGCGCGGTGATCACGGGGCGCGTCAACAGCCTCAGTGCCGCGCCTTCGACTGTCATGGCCGCGGACCGTTGGTCGGCTGCCGGCATCTCGACGATGGCCATCACCAGCATCAGGGTCACGGTGATAGGTACGTCGGTGTCGACCCAGGTCGACGGCGCCGGGCAATTCACCTTGACCGACGTACCGCCAGGCACCGTGCAGCTGAAGTTCTCCGGGTCCGGAATCGACGCCACGCTGTCGTTGACCGGGGTAGCCGCCAACGACCGGATTGAGATCAACGTGACGCTGAACGGCAACCGCGCGCGGCTGGATTCCGACCGGCGGTCGTCGTCGAACAACGGCGTCGAAGTGCAGGGGCCGATCAGCGCGCTGAATCTGGCAGCCCGATCGCTGCAGATCGCCGGCCAGACCGTCGTCGTCCCGGCTACCGCCGTCGTTCGTCGCGGCGACAGGACATTGCAGTTCACCGACCTGAAGATGGGCGACCAGGTCAAGGTGAAGGGCTCGCGCGACGGCTCGACGGTGACGGCGACCGAGGTCAAGATCGAGGAGCGTGACGACGATGATGACGATGACGACGACGAAGACGACGACCGCGACGACGGCCGGCAGACCGAGCTGTCTGGAACCGTGTCCGGTCTCGGCGGCGCCTGTCCGTCAATCACGTTCACGGTCCGCAGCACGGGGGTGAGGACGAGCAGCGCAACGGAGTTCCGTGACGCCTGCAGCCGGATCTTGAATGCGGCGCGCGTAGAGGTCAGGGGCACTCGTGACGCGAATGGCCAGATCCTGGCCACCCGTGTCGAGCTGGACGATTAGAAGGGCCCTGGTGCCGGCGTCTCAGTCGGCATGAACTCGTAGGCCCCGATGTCCCAGTAGCGCAGGGCGGGCCGCGGGACGCCAAGTCGATCGATCGTGACGCTGCTCAGCGGCACCCCAGCGTCGATGGCGAGGCTGCCGGGCTGCAGACGGTAGTCGTGCCGGGCAGCATCGACGAAGGACGAAGCTGTGACTGAACTGTTCGATGCGCCAGTCGCCTCACCAGGGGCCGAACCCATGAACAAGAGGTTCTGGACATCCAGACCACTCGCGCTCGACTCCGCGGCGCGAAACAGCCGCCCGATACCCGTGCCGAAGGTGGAGTTCCAGATTTGGGCGCGCTCGATGTCATCTTCGTAGCGCACGGCCGTGCCGACGTCGAACACGACGGCGTTCTGGACGCGGACCCACGCTCCGCCGAAGGGTCCCGGTCCACGCACCCGGAACGCGATCTCCGACCGGGACACCGTGACCCCGTCCAAGATCGCGTTGACGTTCTCCTTGATGTTGAACGCGGCCATGTTGGCGATCAAGCCGTTCTCGAACCCCCACGCCTCGGTGTCCCGCACCACGAGATTCGCCCGCGGGGCCGTGGCCAGATTCTTGGTGTCGAGCGCATTCTCCCCGGGCACCGTACCGGCCGGGAACCCGTTCTCGGCGGCCGGGAGAGGCTCCAGCCAGAACTGGCAGCGCTCGATGGTCAGCTGATCCCAGCCTTCGCCGAACGGCCCGGGTCCAATTGGACAGCGTCGCCCGAGAACGAATGTACGCGGTATCGCGATCGTCAGGTTCCGGGCGGCGCTGGCGACGATCCCGTGGGCGTCGACCGGCCTCCCTCGGCATTCAGGCAGTGATGGATGAGCGCGCCTTCGATCAGCACGTCTCGCGGCGACCGGATGTCGATGCAGTCCTTCGAGCTTCGACGCACTTCAACGCCCTGCAGGATCAGCCCATCAGCCGGCGTATCGACGATACCGCATCGAACGCGCCGTATTGCCCGTCGATTATGACGTCCTGGATCGTCAGGAACGGGTGCGAGATGCGCAGCACCGTCCTGGACGAGGTAGTGAGGACGGCGGTTCCCGGCAATTCCGCGGTGATGACGATGCGTTGGTCGCTCGTGCCGCCGCGCGCCGTCTGCACGGCTTCGAGATACGTGCCCGGTCGCAACACGACGACGTCGCCGGGCCCGCCAGCGACAGCGCATCGCGCACCCGGCCGAACGGGCGGTCGACGCTGCCAGCGCCCGTTCCGCCGCGCCACGTTATAACGTCGCCGCCGTCGAAGGCGCGATTGACAAGATGGCGGCGGCTAGAGTGTTCCAGAGGATCCGCCGCCATCCGCAGAGATTCATGAACGGTTTACCAGCCTCCGAAGTCTAGCTTCTCATGGCCTGCAGGCGCTCGGCTTCCTTGAGGTGCACACTGATCCGTTCGCGCGTGCCGGTAAGATGCTGCTTCAGCGCATCGTTTTGTGCCGTCTTGAGAAAACCTCCGCCTTCTGCAGCGCCTCGCGGTGCCCGGCCGCCATCTGATCGACGAACGCCCGTTCGAACGCCGGCCCCATCAACGAGGTCAGCTTGCCGTTGGCTTCCTTGCCCTTGGCGCGGAGCTGCTCGACGGCCGGGGTTTCGGCCGGGCTGACGCCGATTGGCCGCCAGATCCTTGGTGTCCTGCGCGCCCTTGGCATGCTGCACGTGCAGCATCTTGGCGTAGTCCAGGACGGGCTGCGAGATTTTCTGCTGTTCAGTCGTGGACGCCTTCTGCTCCGCGCTCATGGCCAGGGTGACCTCGTTCTCGTTGAGCACGATTAGCCATCCAGGATCTCGGCGTCGGCGCCGACCCTGGCCGGCTCCGCGACCGCGCTTCGTGGCGGGTTGTTCTGAGCCAGGCTGTCCGCCGACGCCCACAAGCGCGAGCAGGATCACCAGGGCAACGTGTCGGACGATTAGCGTCGGCAATGGCCGCTTCATGGTGACGATCTCCTTACGGGGAGCGGAGACTGTCGAAAAGTGCAAGCGACCTGCCAGGGTCAACGCTCGAGTCAGGTGATCCGCAGGGCGCCGGTGCCCATGAGGAGCCACAGGCTCATCAGCCAGGCTACGACGCCAAGCCCGACCGCGATCGGGCGTGCGCGAGCGGGCTGCCGAGTCCGGTTCCTTGCGAGCGTGTGAACAACAGCAGGGGGACGAACACCACGAGCTCAACCGTCGCCACGTAGAGCCCGTACGGCGACAGGTAGCCCAGTCCAATTGGGGACACCGGCAGCGGCGTCCACGGCGCGAAGTAGCGCGTGAGATCGAACGGCCAGAACAACGCGCAGCCCAGGCCGCCGTCGGTCAGCGTGTCGAGCAGTGCGTGGCTGGCCACGACCAGCGCGGCCATGACGCCGGTCCGCAGCGCCGGGCGGCCGAACCGCGGCGCCAGCAGGGCGATCGCGGCGCCGAGCGCTACGGCAAACGCCAGCGAATGAGTGGCGCCTCGGTGCCCCCAAGCATCTTGTACCTGATTCCGAGGCCGAAGCCGATGACGTCGGCGTCGGGCAGAACGACAGCGCCGCCCAGAACAGCATCGCTGCCAGCGCCGGGCGGCGCCCGCCGGTGCCCCCCGACTGGACGCGGGCGGCCGCCATTCCCACCACGATGTGCCCCAGGCTGGCCACGGCGGACCCTACGTGGTCTCGAGCCGAAAAGTTCGACGCACCGTGAAACCTTTTGACGACTGCCGCGTCTTTACCCGCATGACGAAGTTCATCCTGTCGCTCGCCATCGTCCTGCTCATCGCCCAGCTGTCCACGCAGTCGCAGTCGGGCGTTGCCGGCACCGTCGCCGGAAGGTGGCGCGCCGTCCTGGTGAACCCCAACGGCGGCACACAGGACGTCTCCTTGAACCTCGAGGTCAAGGACGGCACCGTGACCGGCGTGGTATTCGGCCTCCCGGTCACCGGCAAGGTGGAGGGGGAGACCGTCACGCTATCACTGGCCATCCCCGGCCGCCCCGGTCCGGACGCCGTCCTGACCGGCCAGATGACGGGCGACGAGATCCTGTTTCGGGTGGTCGGCCTCAGCCGGTTCCCCTCCAGTTCGTCGCCAGGCGCAACACGCGTTTCACGGCCGCGGGTAGCGTATCCGACCAGGCAGCGGTCGAGCGCCTCCTCAAGCAGTTCAATGTGCCCGGCGTCAGCATCGCCATCATCAAGGACTTCAAGGTCGCGTGGGCGAAAGGCTACGGCGTCGCCGATGTCGAGACCGGCGCGCCGGTGACCACGGACACCATGTTCCAGGCCGCGTCGATCAGCAAGCCGGTTGCCGCGATGGCATCCCTGCGCGCAGTCCAGGACCGCCGCTTCGGCCTGGACCAGGACGTCAACACGATCCTGAAGTCGTGGAAGCTGCCCGACGGCTCGGAAAGGATGGATCGCCGGCGGTCACGCCGCGGATGTCTGATGAGCCACACGTCCGGTACGGAGACGGCTTCGGATTTCCCGGCTATGACCCTGGCACGCCGCTTCCCACCATCCAGCAAATCCTCGACGGCGTGCAGCCGTCGAACTTGCGGGCCGTTCGGCTGAACGGCCGCCCGGTCCGGCTTCAAGTACCTCCGGGGGCGCCGTAATGATTCAACAGCTGGCCCTCATGGAGGCCACCGGGAAGCCTTTTCGCCCAACTGGCGCGCGAACCGTGCTGGCACCTATCGGGATGACCAACAGCACCTTCGACCAGCCGCTCCCGGCCGGCACGCCAGCCAGGCCGCTCGCGCGCACGACCCGATGGGCGCGCGGGCGGCCGCGCCGTGGCACGTGTATCCCGAGCAGGCCGCGCCGGCCTGTGGACGACCCCAACCAATTGGCGATTCGCAATCGAGGTTCAACTCCGCTACTCAGGGACGGTCGAAGCGCGTGTTCTCCGCGACTTCGCCGCGCGAGATGGTCACGCCGGTCGGCGTCGGTCCTACGCCGTGGGGTTCGACATCGCCAAGGAGGGGGAGGGCTGGGACTTCGCGCACGGCGGGAGCAACTGGGGCTTCCAGTGCGACCTTGTCGCGCACCGCTCCAAGGTTTATGGCGCGATCATCATGACGAACGGCGCCAACGGCGGGGGCGCTGATTGGCGCCTTCGCCGCATGATTGAGGACGAGTACCTGTGGGACGCGCTCGACGAGCCGATCCCGCGCCGCTACGGCCCGACCTAGCGCGCCTTTCGGATTGATGTAGCGCGGGTCCCTGGTCCTTGGTTCTTTGTTCGTGGTCTGTCCTGTAGTCCAAGGTCGTTTGGATGAACCCCCAGTTGGTCCACGGACTAAGGACAAAGGACCAAGGCCGGACCTCGTACCAAGGACTACGAACTAAGGACGCGGCACATAGCAATAGAAGCCGCTCCAGGTCCGCGGGCCAGGGCGCGGCCGCGCTAGAATCGTGTGGCGCGCCAGAAGGTGTTCGAACTCAATCCGTCCATTCCCGAATCCACCAGCGCGGTGGCCGCCCGCCGCATGCTCCGTGCCGTGCCCCGCGTCGCGTTGGGCGGGCTGTTCGTGTTCATCGGCTACAGCAAGTTCGACGGGGATCCCAAGGGCGAGTGGTTTCAGATCTTCGAACAGATCGGGCTCGGTCAGTGGTTCCGCGTCTTCACCGGCGTCGTGCAGACGCTGGGCGGCGCGCTGCTGGTCTTTCGCCGCACGCTCACCGTCGGTGCCGTCCTGATCGGTGCAACGATGCTCGGCGCCGCGCTGGTGGACGCGGTCCTGCTGGGTTCACCGATCGTCATCGTGCCGCTGCTCCTCCTCATCCTGATCGCCACTGTCTGGGTCACATCGGATTGACATGAAACGTTCCTCGCGCGCTCTGCTGGCCCTACGCTCGTGATCGTTCTTCTGGTGCTGGCCGCGGCGGCTCTTGTCGCGCCGCGATTCAGCGCGCAATTCGCCGTCAACCAGGTCTGCTGCCAGATCCCGTTCGGCCGGAACGTCGCCGTGACGGCCAACGAGCTGCTGGGCCGCGTCAGCTATCCGTCGCAGATCGGCCAGGACAAGTGGGTGCTGGAAACGATGTTTCCCGGCGTGACCGATGGCTTCTTCCTGGACGTCGGCTCCGGGTGACGGCACAGTTCCACTCGAACACCGCCGCGCTCGAGCGGCGCGGCTGGAGCGGCATCTGCGTGGATCCGTTTCCCTCCAACATGGACAAGCGGACCTGCCAGGTGTTCAAGGAAGTGGTGTGGAGCACGCCGGGCCGGGTCGATGACCTTCCAAAAGGCCGAGGGGCTGGGCGGGCTCGCCGAGACGCTGGACCGCTGGAAAGACCAGGCGATGAAGGCGCCCAGCGTCGAGATGACGACCGTCACGCTGGACGACATCCTGACGCGGGCGAAGGCGCCGTCCTTCATCCACTTCATGAGCCTCGACATCGAAGGCGCCGAGCTCGAGGCGCTGCGCGCCTTTCCGTTCGACCGCATCCGCCTGGGCGCGCTGGCGCATCGAGCACAACTACGAGGAGCCGAAGCGCACGCAATTGGTCGAGTTTCTGGCCGAGCGCGGCTACCGGCGCGACGCATTCCTATCGCCAGGACGATTTCTACGCGCCCGCCGCCGCCCGCTGACCATCGTAGAGCTCTCGGCCGATCGCCCGCGGCTTGGGACGGAGGGAGACGAGATGTCCAAGATGCGTTCCGTGGATCGTCGAAGCTTCCTGAAGGGCACGGCTGCGACCGGTGCGGCGGCGCTGGTGCCAGGAGCCGTCGACGATCAGCGGCGCAGGGCCCCGCGTCGGCCGCCGCCGAAGCGCGCACGCCAGCGCCAGCGGCTCCGCGCGAGACCGACCCGGTGGTCGAGGTCGAGGCCGGTCCCGACCGGCCGGCCGGGCAGCGACTTCATGCTCGACGTGCTGAAGTCTCTCGACTTCGATACGTCGCGTCGAACCCCGGCTCGAGCTTCCGCGGCACTCCACGAGTCGATCATCAACTACGGCGGCAACCCAGTGCCCGAGTTCCTTACCTGCTGTCACGAGGAATCGTCGGTGGCGATGGCCCATGGCTACTACAAGGTCGAGGGCAAGCCGATGGCGGTGCTGTGCCATGGCACGGTTGGGCCTGCAGCACGCGGCGATGGCGATCTACAACGCGTATTGTGACCGGGTCCCGGTGTTATCCTTGCGGGGAACCCGCTTGATGCCGAGCGCAGGCCGGGGTGGAATGGCAGCACTCTGTGCAGGACGCGGCGGCCTGGTCCGCGACTTCGTCAAGTGGGACGACACGCCACTCTCGCTGCAGCATTTCGCCGAGTCGGCGGTGCGCGCCTACAAGATCGCGATGACGCCCCCGATGGGGCCAGTCTTCTGTCATCGACGGCGAGCTCCAGGAGGAGCCGATTCACCCGAGGTTGCCTTCCCGGCTGCGCGTGCCGCCCTGACCGTGGCGCGCCGCCCCAGGGCGATTCAGGTGCGGTTGCCGAAGCCGCGCGGTGCTCGTGGCTGCACGGAACCCGGTCATCATGGGGGATCGGCTGGCGCGTACGCCGGCCGGGATGGTCCTACTGTGCGAGCTGGCGGAGACGCTGCAGGCGCCGGTCGTCGATCAGCGCGGGCGGATGAACTTCCCCTCCCGCCATCCGTTCAACCAGACCGGGGCGCGCGTTGAGCTGATGCCGATGCCGACGTGATTCTCGGCCTGGAGTTGACGGACTTCTGGGGTACCGTTAACTCGCTCCGGACCCACAGAAGGACCTCGCGCCGAACAGGCCGGGGCGCGGCTGATCAGTATCACCGCCGTCGATCTCTACATGATGCGCAACTATCAGGACTTCCAGCGCTACCCGGAGGTCGATATTGCTATCGCCGCCGATGCAGAGGCCACGCTCCCGGCGTGATCGACGCGTGCGGTAACTGTTGACCGGACCGCGGCGCGCCTTTGCAGGAGCGGCGCAGCGGCTGGAGCAGGCGCACGCTCGCGGGCGTGAGTCCGCGCGTCGAGGCCGCCTACGGCTGGGACGCGAGCCCCATCAGCACGGCGCGACTCCGCCGAGATCTGGGCGCAGATCAGGAACGAAGCTGGTCGCTGGTGTCCGAGAGCGGCAACTCCAGGGGCTCGGCGTTCCGTTTGTGGAATTCACCAAGGAATACCAGCACACGGGCGGCTCCGGCGGCGCCGGCGTCGGCTACGGAGCACCCGCCGCCGTCGGCGGCGCGCTCGCCAACAAGAAACACGGGCGCCTTCCGTGAACATCCAGAGCGACGGCGACCTCATGTACGCACCCGGCGTGCTGTGGACGGCGGCGCACCATCGAGATTCCGTTGCTCACGGTCATGCACAACAATCGCGGCTACCGCCAGGAGATCATGCACATTCAGCGCATGGCCACGGCACAAGCGCGGCATGAACGGTGCAATCGGGACCATGATCGAGAGCCCGAACGTCGACTACGCGAAGATCGCGCAGGGCATGGGCGTCCAGGCGAGGGCCCGATCAAGAATCCGACGAACTCGGACCGGCGATCAGCCGCGCGGTGGAGGTCGTAAATCAGGCCAGCCGGCGCTGATCGACGTGGTAACGCAACCCCGGTGAGCGGCATGGAGGGAGTCGGCGATGCTGCAACTCGATTGCCGTGCACTGATCGTCGTCGCCGCCGCCTGGTGGTCCGTGGTGGCGCACGCCCAGGCGCCGGCGCCGGCCGCCGCGCGACCCGCGCAGACCGCCGCCGGCAACGCCGAGACTGGCAAGAAGCTGTGGGTCTAGCTACGGCTGCTGGCAGTGCCACGGCTACGAAGGCCAGGGCGGCGCCGCCGGTCCCACGGCTCGTCGGCGCGCAACGCTGCCCTTCGCCGGCTTCTCGCGCCTACGTGCGGCGGCCCGACCAACCAGATGCCGCCGTACACCGAGAAGGTCGTCTCCAACGCGGATCTGGTGAACATCCACGCGTTCATCCAGTCCCGGCCGGCGCCGCCTGCTGTCGCCGCCGTTCCGCTGCTGAAGAACTGACCGGCTCGACATTTCTGTCTGTGCAACGCTCCGCGGCGACCTTGCCGTAGGAATCAACGAGCGCCATCGCCGGAACGCGTTCGTGCAAACGGCACGAGATCAGCGGTGA
>CAVQMT010000032.1:0-30447 GCA_963713655.1 uncultured Acidobacteriota bacterium | reverse complement strand
GAATTGGGGTCGGGTGTCCGTGAGCCCAAGGGACTCACGGACACCCGACCCCAAACCCGTCCGCGTTACGCTTTCGTGATCGACAGCGCGTCGATCCGCTTGCCTGATCACGGCGTAGATCGCGTTGACCAGCGAGCCGCCGACCAGCGCCCGTGCTCAGCTCGCCGATGCCGCCCGGGGGCTCCGCGCAGGCGCTTCGCCACGATGTGCACCCTGAATCTCCAGCATATCATTGACGCGCATCATATCGTAGTTGGCCGAAGTATGCCGCTGGACGACGCACGGCCCTTGTCGATAGTGATTTTCACCTTCAGTGCCGCATCCAGGCCATAGATGATGCCGCCCTTCCATAGGAGCCCTGATCATATCCTAGTTGATCCCCCAGCCGAAGTCGACCGAGCAGACGACCTTGTGCACCCTTGGCCGGCGCCCGTCTGATCGACGACACCTCGCTGACCTCGACGCAGATGCTGCAGAAACGCTCCGTCGACGACGGTCCGCGTCCGCGCCACATCGCGAGCGGCGTCGACCACGCCGGCCTTCTCCGCGCCCAGTTCGAACGCCGCCGAGATCCGCGGATGCTCTTGCCCCAGCGGGTCGCGCCGAAGCTGATACGGGTAAGCTCTTTCCTGCCATCGACGGCAAGCTCGTCGACGAAGGCTTCGACCACGAAGCCCTGGAACAAAGCGCCCACCAATGGCCAGAGCCGAACGGGAGCCCGGGTCCGTCCCTTGTATTCGACGCTCACATTCGGGATCGGGTACGGCAGGTTGGCCGCACCATCGAGCGAGATGAAGTCGGCGCCGTTGGGGGCAGGCCGCCGACGCGCTTCATCAGCGACTGCTCGATCGGCCGTTGCTTGAACACCGTCGGCTCCCCAGTCGCGTCCAGGGCGCCCCCATGCGCGCATAGGAGGTCGGCGGTAGTAGTCGTGGTGGATGTCGTGCTCGCGGCTCCACACCACTTGACCGGTTACCACCGCCTTGGACGTTTCCACGGCGTCGATCACGAAGTCGGCCTCGCCGCGGCGGCCGAACCCGCCGCCCATGTAGGTGGTGTGGATATTGACCTTGTCGGCGGGCATCCCCGACGCGCCGATCGCGGCCTGGTGCGACGCAGTCTGGCCCTGCGTCGGCACGTAGACGTCGCAGCCGTCGGCGCGCACGTCGGCGGTGCAGTTCATCGGCTCCATGCACGCGTGCGCCAGGAACGGCGCTTGGTCCTGGCGCTCGAACGCGCGCGGCCCGGCCAGCGCCTGGTCCGCGTTGCCGTCGTTGCGCGCCACCCTGCCCGGCTGCTCGCCAGCGCCACGTATCACTTCATGATCTCCGCGCTCGACAGCGTCGCCAGCGGGCCCTCGTCCCACTTCACCTCGACGGCCTGCGCGCCCTTGGTCGCGGACCAGTAGTTGTCGGCCACCACCGCCATACCTGAACTCACCTGCACCACGTGACGCACGCCGGGGACGGCCTTGGCCTTGTCGGCGTTGAAGCTCGCCACCTTGCCGCCGAACACCGGGCTCTTGACGATCTTGGCGGTCAGCAGCCCGGGCAGCTTGACGTCGATGCCGAAACGCGCCGTGCCGTTCACCTTCTCCGGCATGTCGAGCCGCGGCAGCGACTGGCCGAGCACCTTGAAGCTGGCGGGCGCCTTGAGCGTGATCTGCGTCGGCACGGGCAGCGTCGCGGCCTTGTCCACCAGCGCGCCGTAGGCCAGCCGCCGTCCGCTCGCGGCGTGGATCACCTCGCCCTTGTCGGTCGTGATCGTGCTCTCGGGCACGCCCCAGGTCTGCGCCGCCGCAGTCACCAGCATCATCCGCGCGGCCGCACCCGATTCGCGCAGCACCTTCCACATGCCGCGCACGCTGTTGCTGCCGGCCGTCAGCTGCTGGCCGCCGAAGTTCGGGTTGCCGTACTTGGCGTCGGCCGGTGCCCACTCGGTCTTGATCTTCCGCCAGTCGAAATCCAGCTCCTCGGCGACCAGCATCGGCATGGACGTCATCACGCCCTGGCCCATCTCGAGCATCGTCAGCATGATGCGCACGCTGCTGTCGGCGTCGATACGGATCCAGACGTTGGGCTCGAACGTGCCGGCCGCCGCTCGCCACGTCGCCGGCCGGCGAGAAGTAGCAGCCGAGCATCAAGCCGCCGCCCGCCGCGGTCGCAGTCTTGAGGAAGAAGCGGCGCGTGATCGTGTTCCTGGTGCTCATCGCGTCCCCCCCTTGCCCGTTCGCCGCGCGCTTGATCGGGTTATGGATGAGTTGATACGTCCCGCAGCGGCAGATGTTGCCGGTCATGGCGGCATCAATCTGGGCGTCGGTGGGGTTGGGCGTCTTGGCCAGGAGCGCCGCGGCCGACATCAGCTGGCCGGACTGGCAGTAGCCGCACTGCGGTACCTGCTCGGCCACCCACGCCTGTTGCAGCGGGTGCGCCGCGGTGGGCGAAAGGCCCTCGATGGTCGTGACCTTCTTGCCCGCCGCCGACCCGACCGTCGTCAGGCACGACCTGACGGCCGCGCCGTTCACGTGCACCGTACACGCGCCGCACTGGCCCAGGCCGCAGCCGAATTTGGTGCCGGTGAGGCCGAGCATGTCGCGCAGCACCCACAGCAGGGGCATGTCGGGGCTGGCGTCAACATTCTGCGCCGTGCCGTTGACTTCGAAAGCGATCATCGGGACTCCTTCGTCATAACAGTCTACGGTCTCCAGTCTCCAGTCTCCAGGCTCCAAGCCCCCAGAGGCTGGAGCCTGGAGCCTGGAGCCCGGAGCCTAAAAAATCAACGCCCCCACGAACAATCCAATCATCAGAAACGCCACGCCGACCTTCAGCGCCGTGCCGATGGCGAAGCCCAGCCGGGCGGCAGCACCCGCCTTTCCTGATTTCGTCAGATCCTTGTGCACCGTCCACTCGCGACGGCTGCGCCTACGAACGGCCCGACAATCAGACCCGGCAGGCCGAAGAACAGCCCCCGACCGTCCGATCATCGCGCCCGCCATGGCGCGCGGGCTGGCGCCCAGTTTCTTGGTGCCGATGCCTGCGGCCAGGAAGTCGATGAGGTAGCTGCTGAGGCCCAACACGCCGATCACGACCAGAGTCGGGATGCTGACCCGGGTGAACCCCTCGGCTGCCGCGGCCACGATCAACCCAGCGAGGATCAGCCACGTGCCAGGCAGCGCCGGCAGCACCACCCCCGCCAAGCCCACAATCACCAGAACCACGCCGATACCCACAGCGCCACGGTCATGGCAGCAACGGATCGGGTGGGGCGGCGATATCGGCGCGCACCACCGACAACCGCTCGCCGGGCAGGTCGAGCCGCAGCAGCCGCCCGCCGTCCACCCACAGTTCCCACACGACCGGCGTCTCGCGCTGAACGGTGATTCGCCAGCGCGTCGCAGGGCGGAAGCCCGCCGGCGTCTGCAGCGTGGCCGCGTCCCGCCGATCGAGCGTGGCCTTCACCTCTCGTTCGGGCACGGCGAAGACGCTGATCTCGTCGCCTGGCATCGCCGCCTGCAGCCGCGCGGCCAGCGCCTCCCAGGCCCCGAAGACGTAGTCGGGCAGAAAGATCGTGTCGCCAGGGACGTCGTTGGCGCCGAAGAAGACTTCCTTGTTCGGCACCACGATGTCGGTACGGGTCACGGTGCCCACCATGGCCACGTGCACGATCGCGTGCTCGCCTGGACTTATGACCTCCATCGTGAGCGACATCGGACGCCAGTCCTGGTCGTATTGGGTGTCGAAGTGCGGCACGGAGAGCTGGACGCGACCCTCCATTACGCTGCGGCTCGTGATGCGCCAGCCGTCCGGGGACCGCTCCACGCTGACGTCTGCGCTGCCAATCACTTCGCCGCGCTGTGAGACCCGGAAGCTCGCGCTGCCAGGCGTCTGAGCCTCGCCGTCGGCGCCCAGGAGGCCCCACGCCAAGGCAACCGCCGCCATCGCGCGTGGCGTCATGCTGATCACCCCGCTATCGTATCCTTGGGCGTGCATCGCAGCCGTTGGCTGGTGGCGGGCCTGCTGTTCCTCGTCACCGTCATCAACTACGTCGATCGGCAGGTCTTTAGCATCCTGGCTCCCGATCTGCAGGACGAAATCGGCTGGTCCGAGCTCGACTACGGCCGGATCGTCATTGCCTTCCAGGTGTCCTACGCGCTGATGACGCTGGGCGCGGGCCGCCTCCTGGATCGGATCGGCACGAAGCTGGGGTTCGCCCTGGCGGTGGCCGCGTGGTCGGTGGTGGCGATGGGCCACGCGCTGGCGCGTTCGCCAGCCGGTTTCGGCGCCGCCCGCTTTCTGTTGGGCATGACCGAGGCCGCCAACTTTCCGGCCGCGGTCAAGACCGTCGCCGAGCGCTTTCCAGCCGGCGAGCGCGCCATGGCCACCGGCATCTTCAACAGTGGCGTCGCCGCCGGCACCATCGTCGCCTCCATTGCCGTGCCGCTGATCACGGCCGCATGGGGATGGCGCGCCGCGTTCGTCGCTACCGGCGCCGTGGGCCTGCTGTGGCTGCCGCTCTGGTGGTGGTTCTACAAGGACGGTGGCGCTGCTCCTGCCGCAACAGCCCGTCGCTGGTGCCGTGGCGGGCGCTGCTCGGCTTCAAACAGACCTGGACCTACACGCTGGCCAAGTGCCTGGCCGATCCGATCTGGTGGTTCTACCTGTTCTGGCTGCCGAAGTTCCTCGCCGCCGAGCACGGCGTGCGCGGCACTGCGGTAATCCCCTACCTGACCACGGTGTACATCGCGGCGGACATCGGCTGCCTGGTGGGCGGCTACCTGTCGTCCGCCCTCGTGAGCCGCGGTTGGACGATCAACGCGGCGCGCAAGGGCACCTTCGTGGCGCTGATGGCTGCTACGACGCCGCTCGTGATCGCAGCGGGCTTCACCCGTGATCCGTGGACGGCCATCGCGTTGATCGCGTTGGCCTGCGGCTGTCACCAGGCCTGGTCGACGATGGTCTACACGCTGGCATCCGATCTCTTCCCGAGCGAGGCGGTCGGTTCGGTGACCGGCATCGGCGGCCTGATGGCAGGCGCGGTCAGCACGATCACCGCCGAGCTGACCGGCCGCATGCTGAACGAGAATCCGTCCTATTACCTGCCGATCTTCATCGCCGCCGGATGCCTGTATCCGATCGGCCTGGCCGTGATTCACGGACTCAGCCCGCGACTGACGCCGGTTACGCCGGACCAACTCCACGGCCGCACACTTGCCGCTCCCCCGCGCCACTGCCCGAGGTTGGCTGACATGCACGACGTGTTGACCCTCTATCGTTCGTTCGCGCGGCGGCAGATCGACCGCCGCGAGTTCCTGCGCCGTGCGTCCGCGCTCGGCATCGCCGGCCCGGCCGTCTCGGCCCTCGGCGTCCTGGCGTCGGCGCCCACCGAGGCAGCGGTGCAGCAAGCCGCAGCGGCGGCCCGGGCCGTCGGCGCTGGATCTGGCCGACTGGAGCTACTTCTGGGTCGGCGTCACCCGGGCGACGCTGGCGCGCGGCACGGTGGTGAACGGCGCGCAGATGTACGTCGAGTACTGGACGCCGGTGACGGTACGGCATCCCTACCCGATGGTCATCGTCCACGGCGGCGGCGGGCAGGGCCTCGACTGGCTGGCGCGTCCGGACGGCGGTCCCGGCTGGGTCACCTACCTCGTGCAGGAAGGCTACCGGGTCTATCTCGTCGATCGTCCGGGACACGGGCGCTCGCCGTTTCATCCGGAACTGCACGGCCAGTTCCCCGAGCGCGCCTCCACCTACGCGACGCTCGAGCGGCAGTTCACGTCGCCCGAAAAGGCGCTCAACCCCTATGGCCCGGTCGCCAAACTCCACAACGCGTGGCCGGGCACGGGCATGCTCGGCGACCCGACCGTCGATCAGGTGATCGCCGGGCAGGGCGGTTCCTACACCGCCGACCTGGGCGCGACGCATGCGCACTGGGGCGTGCTGGCTGGCCAGCTGCTGGACAAGATCGGCCCGTCGATCGTGATGGCGCACTCGGCTGGAGGCCCGTCGTGCTGGATCTACGCCAACGCTCGTCCGTCGTTGGTGAAGGGCATCGTGGCCGTCGAGCCGAATGGCCCGGCGTTCGGCAACCTGCAATGGGGGCTCACGGCCAGCCGCCTGGAGTACGACCCGCCCGCCGCGGATCCGTCGGAGCTGGCGACCGTGGAGGTGAAGCCCACGGAGCCCAACCGCGATCCCTACAAGCTGCTGGCGCAGCCCCGGAAGCTGAGGAACCTGCAGGGTATCCCGATCGCCGTCGTCACCGCTCCCGCTTCGTACCACTATCCCTACGACATGGGATCGGTGGCGCTTCTCAAGCAATGCGGCTGCGCGGTGGAGCACATCGAGCTGGAGAAGCTGGGCATCACCGGCAACGGCCATTTCATGATGATGGAGCGCAACAACCGCGAGGTGCTGCAGCCCATCCTCCAGTTCCTGCAGTCGCACGTGACCGGCAAGGCCGCCAAGCCGCCCGCGCCGGCGCGGCGTGCGGCGCGCGAGGGCGACTCGCCGGCGCTGGCGCTGGCCGAGCATGGCTTCTTCTGGACCAACGTCGAGCGGAAGACGATGCCCTACGGGCTGATTCCGTCGGGGCAGATGTACGTTCAGTATCTGGTGCCGCGTGAGGTGCGTCACGACGTGGCGGTGGTGCTCGTGCACGGCGGCACCGGCCAGATGCTGCACTACATGGGTACCGGCGACGGCATGCCCGGCTGGGCGCACTACTTCGTCCAGGCGGGCTACCGCGTCTACCTGGTGGATCGGCCCGGTCACGGCCGCGCCGTGTATCACCCGGACGCGTTGGGCCCGATCGGCCCGACGCCGACCTACGAGCAGATCGCGCCGAACTTCGCCAGGGCCGCGCGCGGGCCGAACCGGCGATGGATGGGCACGGGCGAGATTGGCGATCCCCTGCTCGATCAGTTCATGGCCAGCCAGAACGGCATGCCGCGCGACTACGCCGCGCAGATGGCGCTGTGGGCCAAGGGCGGCGCGGCGCTGGTGGACAAGGTGGGCCCAGCCGTCATCGTCAGCCACTCCGCCGGCGGCCCGTTCGGATGGCTGGTGGCCGAACAGCGGCCGCAGCGTGTCAAGGCCGTCGTCTGCTTCGAAGGCGCCGGCGCGCCGGTGACGGCCGTGCCGTCGGTCGGATTCTCGAGCGTGCGCGCGCTCGCCAATGTCACCGGCATCCCGATGCTGTACCTCACCGCCGAGGCGTCGGGGCGCACCGAGGGGCCCGCGATCGTGGCCGCGCTGTCGAAGTCCGGCGCTGCCGCCGAGCACATCAATCTGAAGGATGTCGGCATTCTCGGCAACGGTCACTTCGCCATGCTGGAGTCCAATCGCAAACAGGTCTTCGATGTGATAAGTGACTGGGTGGCACGCAAGGCCTGAAGCCTGGAGCCTGGAGCCCGGAGCCAGTTTTAGGTATCGCCCATGAAACCACCGACCGCCCTGACCGCCGCGCTCGCCGCGCTCGTCTTCGCCGGCGCGCTCCACGTCTCGAGCTCTCTCGGCGCCCAGTCGCTGGCCACGCCCAACTACACGACGGCGCAGGCCGCACAGGGCAAGGCCGCGTTCGAGCGCAGTTGCGCGTCGTGCCATGGGCCCAACCTGGACGACGGCGAGTTCGCGCCGCCGCTCCGGGGCAACGACTTCCGGCTGCGGTGGGGCGCCAAGCCGCTCGACACGCTGTTCGACGAGATGAGCCGCACCATGCCGCCGGCGGCGCCCAACACGCTCGGCGACGCGGTGTATGCGCAGCTGCTGGCCTACCTGGCGCAGGAGAACGGCGTCACGGCGGGGACGCGCGAGTTGACGCCCGACGCCGCCGCGCTGCGCACGGCGATGCTGCCGGGCGCGGCCGGTGGACCCAGCGGCGGCCTGACGACGGGCGTGGCGATTCCGCCGCCGCCGCCGAGGGCCAACCCGCTCGACAAGCTGACGGCCGTCACCGACACCATGCTGACCACCCCCGGCGACGGCGAGTGGCTGACCTGGCGCCGCTCGCACGACAACCTGGGCTTCAGCCCGCTGACGCAGATCAACAAGCAGAACGTCGCCGACCTGCGGCTGGCCTGGAGCTGGGCGCTGCCGAACGGGCCCAACGAGGTCACGCCGCTGGTCCACGACGGCGTGATGTTCGTGCACGGCTACGGCGACAGGGTGCAGGCGATCGACGCGGCCACCGGCGACCTGCTGTGGCAGTACTCGCGGCGCCTGCCGAGGGATCGCGCGCCGTCGGTGAAGCGCGGCATCGCGCTCTACGGCGACAAGCTCTACGTGCCCACCTCCGACACCCACGTGGTGGCGCTGAACGCCAAGACCGGCGACGTCGTCTGGGACCACGCGGTGGCCGACCCCAAGGCCGGCTACGGCATGACCGGCGGACCGCTCGTCGCCAACGGCAAGGTGATGATCGGCACCACCGGCAGGGCGCCCGGCGGCAACTTCATCGTCGCGATGGACGCGCAGACCGGCCGCGAGGCGTGGCGCTTCTACACCATCGCGCGTCCGGGCGAGCCCGGCGGCAACAGCTGGAACGGGCTGCCGCGTCGACAAGCGCAACGGCGCTTCGGTGTGGGTGCCGGCCAGCTACGACCAGAAGCTGAACCTGGCGTTCTTCGGGCCGGCGCAGACCTACGACACCGGGCCGCTGCGCAACCCGTCGGACGAGGGCGACGTCACCAGCGACGGCCTGTACACGGACTCGACGCTCGCCATCAACGTGGACACCGGCAGGCTGGTGTGGTTCTTCCAGCACCAGCCCAACGACCAGTGGGACTACGACTGGGCGTTCGAGCGCCAGGTGCTGCAGCTGCCGGTCAACGGCACGCAGAAGACGGTGGTGATCACCGGCGGCAAGCAGGCGATCTTCGACACCATGGAGGCCGACACCGGCAAGTACGTGTTCTCGTTCGACCTCGGCGTGCAGAACGTCGTCACGGCGGTGGATCCGAAGACCGGCGAGAAGATCATCGACCAGAAGCTGGTGCCCGGCGACGGCGAGACCAAGTTCACCTGTCCGCATGCCGGCGGCGCCAAGTCGTGGCTGCCGTCCTCCTACAACCCGCGCACCAAGATGCTCTACGTGACGCTGGTCGAGGCGTGCATGGACCTGACGCCGGTGGGCGCCGGCGGCCGGGGCAGCCTCTCGACCGGCGTGCGCTGGAGCTTGCGCCCGCGTCCGGACAGCGACGGCAAGTACGGCCGGGTGCAGGCGATCAACCTCGAGACCCGCAAGTCGGTGTGGATGGAGCGGCAGCGGGCGCCGCAGTCCACCGGCGCGCTGGCCACGGCCGGCGGCGTCGTGTTCGCGGGCGCGCTCGATCGGTCGCTGATCGCCTACGACGACATGAGCGGCAAGGAGCTGTGGCGCACGCGCCTGGGCGACGTGCCGAGCAACGCGCCGATCAGCTACGCCGTGAACGGCCGCCAGTACCTGGCGGTCGTGGTCGGCAACGGCGGGGCGCAGGCGAACACGTTCCCGGCGCTGGTGCCGGAGATACGCAACCCGCCGGATCGCGGCGCGGCGGTCTTCGTGTTCGAGCTGCCGGAGCGCTCGCGGAGGTAGAGATATGGTCCGCTTCGATCTCTCGCGGCGACCCTGATCCTGACGGCGGCGTCGCCGCCATGGCGCAGCAGCAGCCGGACCGCCTGGTCGACATGCAGGTGATCGCGTCCTCGCTCGGCGTCGTCTGCACCTACTGCCACGCCGGGCGCGGCGCCCCGCCGGCGGTGACGGCCAGCGGCAAGTCGCGGCAAGAGGTGGCGCGCGAGATGATCGCGATGACGCGGGCGCTGAACGCCACGGTCCAGACGGCGGCGGGGAAGCCGGCCAACGAAACCGTTCCAGTCGGGTGC
This sequence comes from uncultured Acidobacteriota bacterium, assembly GCA_963713655.1. Lineage (GTDB taxonomy): Bacteria > Acidobacteriota > Vicinamibacteria > Vicinamibacterales > UBA2999 > CAWEBF01. The sequence goes on along the minus strand of CAVQMT010000032.1, from coordinate 20,587 downwards.
ATCACCTGTCACCGCGGCGTGCCGATCCCGCGACAGCTGACCGACGTGCTGTGGACGACCACGGTGCGGCAGGGCGGTGCCGGCCGCGGCCACCCAGTATCGCGAGCTGCGCACGCAGTTCTACGGCAAGCAGGCCTACGACTTCGGCGAGGACACGCTGATCACCATCGCCTCGCGCATCGGCCAGGCGCGTCCGGAGGATGCCATCGCGCTGATGGACCTGAACCTCGAGTTCTTCCCGCGGTCGGTGCGCAGCTACGTCACGCTGGCGATCGCGCAGAGCCGAGGCGACGCGCCGGCGGCCATCGCCACCCTGAAGAAGGCGCTCGAGATCGATCCCGAGAACGGCGAGGTCAAGGGCCGGCTCTACCAGCTCGAGCAGCTCGTCGAACGACAGAACCGCATCCGGCCGCAGTAGGACGTGCGCCCATCTGATCAGTTCACGATCAGGGGCAGCTGCACACCGCTGGTCTTCAGCTCCTCGAGCGTCATACGCTCTGCCCGGAGCGGCCGCAGGCTCGAACAGTCGACGGGTCGATCATCGGGCCGACCTGCACTTGATCCACCTTCACCAGGACGTCCAGCTCGCCGGTCGGCTGGCCCTTCCAATCGAGACTGGTCAACCGGAACGTCTTCGGCACGGTGGCAATCGGCGCATGGAACTCGGTTCGCCATCTGAAGGGGATCGACGGGCGAGTCGACGTCATGGCCACCAGCCGCCAGCTCGCCTGTGCATCGTCGCGAGCGAAATGAATGATGTCGATCATGTCCGGGGAGTCGCCGAGCACGAGATCCAAGGCGTTCGAATTCGGATCGGTAGGAAACGGGACCACTCCCCTCCCCAGTCGGACACGTAGCCAGGAGCCTCTGAAGCTCGCCGCCTCCGAGCGGCAACCCGATCGCGAGCTGCACCAGCGCTGCGGTATCCGTGCTGGCCACCAGCCGGCCATCGGGCAGCCGCAGCGTGGCGATCGGAGTGGGCTGCGCGGCGCTGGTCAGCAGGAATGGCCGTCCGTTGCCGGCCGCCTCGATGCGGAACGTACCACTCGCGCTCCCAACCCAGATGGCCGAGCGCGGACGTTTGCCGCCGACGCGGCCACTCAAGGTCAAACGTGCGGTGACCTGAAAGATGTTGCAGCCTGTGTCCCAGATGTCCTGGTAGACCTGGCGGTCCCCGGGTTGTCAAGAGCGGTGGCACGGGCGACGGGGAGAGTGACGGGGACGCCGCGAGCACGCAGTCAGCAAGAGGCCCGCCGCGAGCGCGGCGAGCAACGAGCCCCGAGAGGTGGCCACGTGTTCGGCTGATGCACGTCTCGTTCCTTCACACCTCCGCTCGCGCTGACCGGTGTCAGCGCGGAGCGGGCCACGGCTACGCCCACCAGCTTCGCACGGTCGAGCGCGGCCTTGGTCAGGCCACTCTCGCGCGCCTCGTCCACGAAGGCTTTGAGCTCGGCGGCGCGGGCTGCCTCGCCCTTCCTCACGACGAACGACTGCTCCACGTCCACGTAGCTGCCGGTCAGCGCGCGCAGCTCGCCGACCGATCCCCGCACCGCGTCCTCGATGCGCTGCTGGTTCATCGCGAAGGCGTCCAGCTCGCCCTTGGCCAACAGGCGCCGCAGCTCGTCCGGCGGCGGCTGCGCCTCGTAGATCCGCAGCTTCGCCTGTTTCAGGTTGGCGCTGAGGAAGATTTCCTGTGTCTGGCCGCGCACCGCGCCGACTGTCAGACCTCGCGCGATCGGCGTCCGCCACCGTCTTGAGCGGCGAGTCGAGTGCGGACGACGTAGCTGTTGAACATCACGGCAAAGCCGCCGGCGAAGTCCACCTCGCGGGCGCGTGGCCGCCTCGAAGGCCATCACGCCGGCATCGGCCTCGCCGCTGTTGATCGCCGAGATCACGGCCCGCACGTCCGGTGCGGGAATCAGCTTGAACGGGACGCCGCGGCGCTTCGCCAGCTCGGCTACCAGATCGGCCACCGGCCCGGTGATCGTGCCGGTGCCGGGGTTCACGCGCGCGTGCACCGGGTTGGTGCCCAGGAACGCCACCCGCAGCGTGCCGGTGGGCGCCAGCGGCGGTCCGGCGCTGCGCTCCTTCGCCAGCTGATCGAGATAGATCTTCTCCAGACGCTCCACCGCCGCACGATACCCCATGGGATCCACGAAGCGATTCGGATCGTAGGCGTCGCCCGGCTTGTACTTCTCGTGCATGCGGAACTGCGCCGCATGCGAGGCCAGGAACACGTCCATCGGCAGCGCCTTCTGCGCCGCGAAGGTTCTCGCGTAGTCGTCGCCGATGGTTGGATACTTCGTCATGCCGCTGACCGTGACGCCGGGGTTGATGCTGCCCATGTTGGCGATCACCACGCGGTAGTCGCGGCCGTTCTCGCGCACCGTGAGCGCGAAGCTGGTGGCGCCTTTCGTGTGGCCGGGGTGGTGGTGCGCGGTCAGCGTGACGCCGCCGAGCACGACGGTGTCGCGGTCCCGGAGCCGCCGGTCGACCGCCACCGGTGGGAAGCGCGTGCCGGGTTCGTCGCCGAACCGGAAGTCGCTGCGCCCGCCGTCCTCGAGCAGCGCGGCGTCCGGTTCCATCATCATCACGCGCGCGCCGGTCAGACGCTTCAGCTCTGCGAGACCGGCCACGTGGTCGCCGTGGGCGTGCGTGGCCAGCAGCACCTTCACGTCGCCGAACTTGAATCCCAGTTTCTCGACGCCCTGCCGAATCTGGGGCACGGTCTCCGGGAATCCGGTGTTGATCAGGATATGGCCGTCGCCGCTCGTAATGAGGTACGTCGACAGGTCGTAGGTGCCCACCCAGTAGACGTTTCCGATGAGTTTGAAGGCCGGGAACGGGCGCGTCCAATCGGCGTTCTGCTGGGCGGGGGCCGGAGCGGCAAGCGCCGCCGTGAGGGCGGCTGCGAGGGCGAATGCGCGGTTCGACATGCGGCAACTATAGGATAATTCGTCGGATCTTTTCGGGCGGGTTGCGGCCCGTTAGCCGGCAGGACACTAGCATCCGGAGTTCACCATGAGCGCTCCCTCACAGCAGCTTACGGATCTCTATCGTCGATTCGCCGACGGCGCCGTGGACCGTCGCGAGTTCATGCGGCAGGCGGCGGCGCTCGGCGTCGCCGGCGTGGCGGCGTCGGCGCTGGCGCCACTGACCAGCGGTCCGGCTGAGGCGGCGGGCCTCGCGGCCCAGGCCGGCGCGGCGGGCGCCGGCGCCAAGATCGCGCTCGACGTCGCCGAGTGGAGTTACATGTGGGTGAACGTCAAGCGCGCCGAGACGGCGCGCGGGGCCTTCGTCGGCGGCCAGCAGATGTACGTCGAGTACATGATTCCCGCGCAGGTGCGCCACCCGTTTCCGGTGGTCCTGGTGCACGGCGGGGGCGGGCAGGGCACCGATTGGATGGGGACCCCCGACGGACGGCCGGGCTGGTTCCAGTACCTCGTGCAGGAAGGCTACAAGGTCTACGTCGTCGATCGCCCCGGGCACGGGCGCTCGCCGCTGCATCCCGACCTGCACGGCGCGTTTCCACAGACGCCGCTGGTTCTCGAAAGCCTGGCGGGGCGCTTCACGCCTCCGAGCGCGAACCCGGCTCAGCAGCCGAATCAGTATCAGAAGAACCACACGCAGTGGCCCGGTCCCGGCAACGTCGGATCGCCGGACCTCGACCAGTTGTGCGCGGGCCTGGGCGGCAGCTACGTGGTGACGCCTCAGGCGGGCCCGGCGGGCGCGCGGCAGGGCGGCCCTGGCGGCGCGGCGCGGCCCCGGTGGCGCAGGGCGCGGCACGCAGGCCGGGCCGCCGCCGGCGGCCAACACAGTGCCAGGTCAGAACAACGTGCAGCACCTGGCCTGGCGGCAGGCCGGTGCGGATCTGCTCGACAAGATCGGCCCCGCAATCATCATGACGCACTCGGCCGGCGGCCCGTTCGGGCTGCTGGTCGCCGAGGCGCGCCCGAACCTCGTGAAGGCCACGGTGATCATCGAAGGCGCGGGCTCGGGCTTCGGCGGCGGCAACCGCTGGGGGATGTCCAGCGTCCCGGTGACCTACGACCCGCCCGTCAACGACCCGGCCGAGTTCAAGACCACGTATGTCGCGAACCCGGAGCCGGGCATCGCCGGCTACTACCTGCAGGCAGAGCCGGCGCGCAAGCTGCCGAACCTCAAGAACACCAAGGTGCTGATGGTCACGGCCGAGGCGTCGTTCGCCTCGCCCGGCAACCCCGGCGGCGTCGCCTTCCTGAAGCAGGCGGGCGTGCAGGCCGAGGAGCTGCGGCTCGGCGCCATCGGCATCAGCGGCAACGGCCACATGATGATGGTCGAGAAGAACAGCCGCGCGGTGCTGCAGCCGATCATCGACTGGATGAAGAAGAACGTGACCGGCAGCAACAACCAGGCGCCGGCGCCGCGGCGCCAGGGCAGCGATTCGCTGGCGTTGAAGCTGGCCGACACCGGCATCTTCTGGACCGGCACCGAGCGGAAGACGATGCCCTACGGCACCATCCACGTCGGCCAGATGTTCGTGCAGTTCCTCGAGCCGGCGCAGCAGCGCCACCCGCTGCCGGTGGTGCTCGTGCACGGCGGCGGCGGCCAGAGCGTGCACTACATGGGGCTGGGCGGGGCGTCGGGCTGGGCGCACCATTTCGTCCAGGCCGGCTACAAGGTGTACCTGGTCGATCGGCCGGGGCATGGGCGGTCGCCGTATCACCCGGACGCGCTCGGCGAGATTGGCCCGGTCGTCACCTACGACCTGCTGACCCGCGACACCGTCACATCGGCGCGCACGCCGAACAAGCAGTGGCCGGGGAGCTCCGGCGACATCGGCGACCCGCTGGTCGATCAGCTGATGGCGGCGGCGAACTCGACGCCGCGAAACACGCAGTTGGCGCAGGATCTGTGGCGGCGCCACGGCGCCGAGCTGGTCGATCGCATCGGGCCCTGCATCGTGATGACGCATTCGGCGGGTGGGCCGTTCGGATGGATCGTCGCCAACGAGCGGCCCAACCTGGTCAAGGCGCTGGCGTCGTTCGAAGGCGCCACCGCGCCGCTGGTCGGGCAGGGCGGGGCCGCGGGCACGCCGCTGCCGGGCCTGAAGAACATGCCGGTGATGTACCTGCTCTCCGAGCGCGGCGGCCGTCCGGGCAAGCCGATCATCGACGCGTTGACGGCGTCGGGCGCGCGGGCCGAGCTGATCGATCTGAAGGAGCGCGGCATCCTGGGCAACAGTCACTTCGCGATGTTCGAGAACAACCGGCGGCAGGTGTTCGAGGTGATCAGGGGATGGATGGAGCAGGTGGCGCCGCCGGCCACCTCCACCGCGCGCGCGTGAGCCGGCAGATCGCGCGCGGGTGGATCGCGGGGCTCGTGGCGGCCGCGTTGACCGTTGCCGTCGCGAGCGGCGTCCGGGCCCAGGCCGGGGATCCGTTCGCCGGCGTCTGGCGGCTCGTCGTCGAGAAGTCCACGTACGAGGCCGGCCGGCCGCCTCGCAGCTTCACGCGCACCTACGAGGATCGCGGCGGGGGGACCATCTTCCTGACCGTGGACAGCGTCAGCGCGAGCGGCGCGGCCACCCGCGCCTATCTGGTCTACAAGCGCGACGGCAAGCCCTACCCGGAGTCGGCCGCCGGCACGCGGACGGTGCGAATGGTGGCAGTGCGCGCCGTGGACAACCTGACCGAGGAGATCGGCACCGTCGTGGACGGTCGCGTGACCGAGTCCGGGAACACGTTGACCGTGTCCCGCGACCGCAAGACCCTGACGCAGACGCTGAAGGGCGTCACGCCTGACGGCCGCCCCTACACCAACGTCGTCGTCTACGAGAAACAGTAAGCTCTGGCTGAAGACGACTCGCGCGTGGCCTTCCGCACCTTCATCGACTGGCTGACGCGGAACGCAGCCTCAGAAGACGCCGAGCGAGCCCGCCCAGGGCGGGCTCCCGAGCCGCCTGGGGCACTACGCGATCACGGGCAAGCTCGGTCAAGGCGGCATGGGCGTCGTCTACTCGGCCCGCGACGAACGCCTCGGGCGCGCGGTAGCCGTGAAAACGCTGTCGTCGGTGGCGCGCGACGAGACCGCGCGCAAGCGTTTCTGGCGCGAGGCGCGCGCGGCCGCCAGCCTCAGCCATCCCAACATCTGCCAGATCTACGAGATCGGCGAGGAGCAGGGCGAGCTCTTCATCGCGATGGAGCTGCTCGAAGGCGAGTCGCTGGCCGACGTGGTGCGGCAAGGGCCGATGAATGTGTCCCGTGCGACGTCGATCGGCGCTGGGCATGCTGTCGGCGCTGTCCGCGCTCCACGCCCGGGGGATCATCCACCGCGATCTCAAGCCGTCGAACGTGTTCGTCACCGCTCATGGCGTCAAGCTGCTCGACTTCGGGCTGGCCCGGCCCGACTTCGACGAGCCTGCGGCCCCGACGATGACGGCGATTACGCAGTCCGGGATGCTGGTCGGCACGCCCCGCTACATGGCGCCGGAGCTCGTGACCGGGGATGCCGCCGACGCGCGCGCCGATCTCTTCGCGGCGGGCGCCATCCTGTTCGAGATGCTGGCTGGGCGGCCGGCCTTCGAAGGACGCACGATCGTGGAGGTGCTGCGTGCCACCACGTCCGAGCAGCCGCCCGCGCTCGGCGGCTCGCCGGCCGTCGCCGCGATCGATCGCGTGATCCGGCGGGCGCTGGCCAAACGGCCGGCGGAGCGGTTGCCCTCGGCGGACGTGATGGCCGAGGAGCTTCGCGCCGCCGCTGGCCTCGACACCGGGTCGACGACCGCGCGCGCACAGGCGATGACGCGGCTCGTCGTGCTGCCGTTCCGGATCCTTCGTCCCGACGCCGAGACCGACTTCCTGGCATTCAGCCTGGCGGATGCGATCACGACGTCCCTCTCGGGCATCAACTCGCTCATCGTCCGTTCGAGCGCCGTCGCAGGGCGCTTCGCGGGGGAGACGCCGGATCTGAAGGCGCTGGCCTCCGAGGCCGATGTCGACCGCGTCGTGATGGGGACGCTGCTGCGGTCGGGCGATCAGGTGCGCGCCGTCGCGCAGCTGGTCGAGGCCCCGAACGGCCGGCTGATCACGTCGCACACCGTACAGGCGGACCTCGGCGACCTGTTTCGCCTGCAGGACGACATCGCCCGCCGCGTCGCCGAGGCGCTGTCGCTGCCGCTCACCGGGTCGCCGGCCTCCTCGCACGACTTGCCGCAGAATCCGGCGGCCTACGAGCTCTACCTGCGCGCCAACGAGCTGGCCCGGACCTACGACGGGCTGGGGCAGGCGCGGCAGCTGTATCAGGAATCAGTGGACCGCGATCCCGGCTTCGCGCCGGCGTGGGCGCGCCTGGGCCGGTGCCACCGCGTCATCGGCAAGTTCGTTGACAGCGCGCCCGGCAGCGAGAGCCGCGCCCAGGAGGCCTTCGATCGCGCGCTGGCGCTCAGCCCGGGGCTCGCGATCGCGCACAAGTACTACGCCAATCTCGAGGCCGACATCGGCCTCGCCACCCGGGCGATGGTGCGCCTGCTCGAACAGGCCTCCCGCCACGGCAACGATCCGGAGCTCTTTGCCGGGCTCGTCCACGCCCTGCGCTACTGCGGCCTGTTCGAGCAGTCGATCGTCGCCCACGACGAGGCGCGCCGCCTCGATCCGAATGTCCCGACCAGCGTCGAGCAGACGGTGATGATGACGGGCGACATCGACCGGTTGCTGTCGATGGCGCCTTCGTCGACCGTCGGCAGCGCGGACCAGGGCATCCGCGTCATCGGCCTCGGCCTCGCAGGCCGCCGCGACGAGGCGAGGCAGCGGCTGGCCGAGATGGCGCCGGCATCGAGCCTGCACGCGCTCCAGACCTGGAAAGCCTACCTCGCGGCCTGGCTCGACCAGCGGCTGGACGACATGCGAGCCGGGCACGCCGCCCTGGGCAGCCTCAAGATCATGGACGACCCCGAAGCGATTTTCCAGATCGGATGGATGCTCTGCGACGCCGGGGACGTCGAGGGCGGCGTCGAGCTGTTGCAGCGCGCGATCCGCAGGGGCTACTTCGTCGTGCCGACGCTGTCGGGAAGCGCGCAGTTCGACCGGGTCCGGCAGCAGCCGGCATTTCTCGCGGTGCTGTCGGAGGCCGAAGCCGGCAGGCGCCACGCGCTGGACGCTTTCCGGGAGGCTGGCGGCGAGCGGTTGCTCGGCACCCGGCTCGCTGCCGGCTGAACCGCGATCTCAGCCGGCGACCGTCTTCCAGTTCTTCGCCACGTACTCCGCGGTCCGCCAGGCCAGGGCCTGCGCGGTCAGCGTCGGGTTCCTGGACCCGCTGGTGCCCATCACCGACGCGCCCAGCACGCCGAGGTTCGGCACCTCGTGCGACAGGCCCCAGCGGTTGACGACGTTGGTCTCCGGGTTGTCGCCCATCCGCGTGCCGCCGTAGGCGTGCGTGGTCGGCCCCATCGTGCCCATTCCCGTCTTCTCGGTGGCGATCGCGCCGGCCGCCTTGAACCACTCGACCATCTTGTCCTGGATGAAGGTCGCCACCTTGCGCTCGTTGTCCTTGTAGTCCGCGGTGATGCGGCACACCGCGAAGCCGAGCGGATCCTTCACCACCGGATCGAGGTCCAGATAGTTCTCTTCGTGGGGCAGCGTGGTCTTCTGCAGGTAGGCCGTGTTCCAGCGGTCCGCGTTCTCCTTGACGAACGCCTTCCACTGCGATCCCCAGCGCGGCGCGCGCCCAAACGTGCTCATGCCCGCGGCGGCGATCGGCCGGCGGTCGGAGTAGACCCACAGGTTGCCGCCGCCGATGAAGTCCAGGCCGCTGTGGTCGAAGTTGTCGTCGGCCCACTCGTCCACCGCGACGCCCTGCGCCGGCAGCCCGTACCAGGCGTTGAGGTCGCGCGGGAAGAGCGCGCTGACGGTGGACAGCTGGTTGTGGCTGAAGTAGTGCCGGCCCACCTGGCCGTGGTTGTTGGAGAGCCCTTTCGGAAAGGCCGGCGACGTGGACAGGAGCAGCAGGCGCACGTTCTCGTAGACGTAGCCCGCGACCAGCACGACGTCGGCCGGCTGGAAATACTCGGTGCCGCCCTTCAGGTAGTTGACGCCCGTGGCGCGGCCCTGCGCGTTCACGGCCACGGTGGTCACGTGGGCCTCGGTGACCACGGTCAGGCGCTTGGTGCGCTGCGCCTTCGGGATCGTGGTGACGGCGGTGGAGCCCTTGGCGCTGACGTGGCAGCCGCCGCGGGCGCAGAAGCCGTGGTACACGCAGCCGGCGCGGTTCTGGTAGCGGCCCGAGTTCACCGCGGCCGGGCCCGGAAACGGGTTCCAGCCGAGGGAGCGCGCGGCGCCGGCCATCATGTCGGTGAAGCCGGTCCCGCGCAGCGGCGGCATCGGGTAGGCGCGCGCGCGGGGGCCCTCGAAGATGTTGCCGCGCTTGTCGATGGTGCCGCGGATGTTGCCGGCCTGGCCGGACACGCCGATCTCGACCTCCACCTTGTCGTAGTACGGTTCCAGCTCGTCGTAGCCGAACGGCCAGTCTTCCACCGTGTAGCCCTTCGGGATGCGCGAGGCGCCGTAGCGGCGCCGCGTCTCGCTGACCACCTTGAAGTCCCACGGGTGCAGCCGCCAGCTCTGCGCCCAGTAGTGCAGCGTGGTGCCGCCGACGGCGTTCATCATCGGGTGGATGGCGGGCCGGGGCGACGCGGGCGCGGATGCGGTGGGCCGGTGCGTGGGCACCTCCCGATTCGCCTTCTGCACCGACTGCGGCCAGCCACGATAGTTGTTGCGCAGCTCGTCGGGCGAGAAGTCGGCCGGGGCCAGCCACGCGCCGGCTTCCAGGCCGACGACGTCGAGCCCGGCCTGCGCCAGCGGCAGCACCGCCACGCCGCCGGCGGCGCCCAGGCCGACGACGACGACGTTGGTCCGCGGCAGCTCAGTCGCCATGGCGCGCCCCGTGAGGTGCGTGTCGTCCTCGGGGTCGCGTCGGCACGCGCCGGCCGCCGGCCCGAGAACATCGAGTAGTCGTAGGCCGACATGTGGAGCTGACGCGGGCGCTGGCCGAGCCGCTGCTCGTCCGGCGTGACCGCGAGCCGGACGCCCGGGTAGCCGACCAGGTCCCAGCCGACGAACCCGTGGTTGCCGCCGTAGTACGGATCGCCGAACGTCCCCTGCAGCGTGTGGTTCAGCACCAGGTTGAAGAACACCGCGGATCCAGGCGGCGCGAAACCGGGCACCGCGTTCTGTTCCAGCGCGGCGAGCAACTGGTCCTGGTCGGCCTCGGACAGCTGCGCGAAGCCGCGGCCTTTGGTGGCGCGCGCGTGCGCGTCGAGACCGGCCAGGCCGCTGCGGTACGCCTCACGCGATCCCGCCAGCGCGCCGCCCAGCGCGCGGTCGATGTAGTGGGCGGCACGTGCTTCGCGAGCGCCCGGCCCATTCGCGTCGGTCGGGATGAGGCGCGCGGCGATGGCCTCCAGCATTTCGGCCTCGGGCGCCGACAGCGTCTCGAGCGGCTCGGTGCGCGGCGGAGGCGCTGGCGCCTGCGCCGCTTCGGTCAGCACAGCCGGCACGGCGGCCGCCGCCGACGCCGCGCCGGCGCGCTTCAGCAGATCGCGTCTAGAGATGTAGTCCAACTACCAACCTCCATCGATAGTCCGCACCAACTTCCACCGACAGTCCGCACCAACTTCCCCGACAGTCCGATAGCGGGTCAGTGTAGCGCGATCACAACCACGTGCCACCCTGTCGCTCGCTGGGTTCCTGCATTGGGGAGCGGCCGCATTAGCAGTCGGCGGGGAGTGTGAGGGCACCAGAATGCGACTCCATCCCTTGGCGCTCGCGTCGATCGCGGGCATCCTGTTCGGTGGTTGCGGCGGCGACTCCACGCCAAGCTCGCCGTCCGCGACAGCCACTCCGGCATCGACGATCCCGATAGTCGGTCAGAGTGGCGCGCAGGCCTTCTCGCCCAACCCCGCGAGCCTCGGCGGGCAGATGGTCGTCTTCAGGAACAACGACTCGGTCGCACATCGTGTGGTGCTGAACGACGGCAGCATCGACACAGGAGACATCGCCCCGGGAGCGACCAGCCGCGCGGTGGCGATGCCGGACAGCGGAACCAATTACCACTGCCAGACCCACCCCGGGATGATCGGGGCCGTATCCAGTGGTTCGGGTCCTCCACCGCCGTGCACCGGCAGATATTGCGAGGGGTACTGAGCTACCTGATCGCGTTGTGGACGACTCGGCCGTCCACGACGGTCAGGACCGAGCGCAACGTCTTGATCGCGTCATCCGGCACCTGGCGGCATCGAAGTAGTCGGCGCTCAGCACCGCCACGTCGCCCAGCTTGCCCACCTCCAGCGTGCCGAGTGAGCGTTCCTCCTTGAGGAACCAGCCGTTGGCGGCGGTGTAGAGCCGCAGCGCCTCCTGGCGCGAGAGCTGCTGTCCGGCATTGATGACCGATCCGTCCGACGCCTTGCCGGTCACCATGTAGGCGATGACCAACCATGGGTTGAGCGTCGAAATCTGCGCCGAGTCGGACCCGGCGCCGACCGTGATGCCGCTGTCCACGATCGTGCGCAGCGGGGGACCGCCCCGGCCGCCGGCCAGAAACTGGAACGGGTGCACGGCTATCGCCGCGCCCATCGCCTTGAGCCGCGCCATCGTCGCTGGCGTGGTGGCGCCGGCGTGCGCCAGCGACCATCGCAGGTCGGCGATCGGCGTCGTCTTGTTCACCGTTTCGAAGGTGCTGACCGTCAGCTCGTCCTCTGCGGCCGACAGGCTGTGCTGCTGGAACGCCCACCCCGCCTTGGCGATGTCCTCGAGCGCGCGCGTGTAGTTGTCCGGCGGCTTCTGGCCGAAGAGCGGCCAGCTGGTGGCGAACTCGCCGATGCCCGAGATGCGCAGCATGTCGTCGCCGAAGCCGCCGAGCGTGTTGCGCAGCCGGGCCGACAGCATCGGCACGTCGGGCCGCGTGTCCATCGTCAGGAAGAAGAGGCGCACGCGCGACGTCATCGCGCCGCGCGCATGCAGCGCGACCAGCGCGTCGTACATCCGGCCCTGGTCGGCGCTCGCCAGCGTGTCGGCCTCGAACGAGCCCTGCAGGTCGGGTGTGCCCGGCAGGTTGAACGCGCCCATGTCCACGTTGGTGGTGAGCCCGACCGACGCCGCGTAGGCCAGGGCATCGGCGGTGCCCCGCTGGCGGTCCTCGGGCGTCTGGGCGGCACGCAGCGCGTTGAGCGCCGCCAGCGACGCCGCGTTGGCGGCGATGGCGCCCGTGTCGCTGACTGTCACGCCCTTGGACGTGAAGAAGGCCTTGCCGCGGGTGTTGGTGGCGGCCGGGCCGGTGAACGCCTGGAAGATCAGCGCGGGGTGATTGGGCAGGGCAGCGTCCAGCTCCGCCAGCGTCGGCAGCCGCTTCTCGGCGAACTGCGCCGGGTTCCAGCCGCCCATCGACGTGATGAACGCGCCGGCGGGCACGCCCTTGGCGCGAGCGGTAAGGGCAGCCTGCACCGCAGCGATGGTCGGCAGCCCCTCCAGCGGCGTGTGATAGCCCGGCCGGATGCCCAGCAGGACGATGTGGTTGTGGTTGTCGATCAGGCCCGGCACTGCCGTCCGGCCGCCGAGGTTCACGATTGCGCGTGCACGGGCTGAGACGTCCGCGGCTGGGACCGACCGAGGCGATGCGCCCGTTCTGGATCACCAGCTCGGATGCGGTGGTCCCGCGCGCGTCCATGGTGACGAACCGGCCGTTGGTCAGCCGCAGATCGCGCGAGCCCGCGCACGGGTCGCCGCGCGCGCCTGCGCGAGCCGCCATGCACGGCCCCAGGCGCGCCGCCAGCCACGATAGCCAGACGGCGGCGGCGTACTCGCGGCTGGCGGAGCCGACTGGACGAAGCGTCTGGCCGCGCCTGGATCGGCCGCATGCGCGGAATTGTAGAGCAAGACCCGACAGGCTGGACGTCAGCCGCGAACGGTCAGCCGCGCAACCGGCTTGCCGTGCAAGGGAGACAACGCGGCGCGACTGAGTCCACAGCCGACTCGCCCGCGCCTGTCAGGACTGAAGACCGAAGACTGAAGACTGAACCGTCTACCGCGGCGCGCGCGCGCCCGCGCTGGCGCCTTCGCTCGGGCGTTCGAAGGCCACGCCGACGGCCCGCCGGCGCGAGAGAAGGCCGCTCAGGCTCTCCATGTAGGTGTAGAACACCGGCGTCAGGTAGAGCGTCAGCGTCTGCGAGACCAGCAGGCCCCCGACCACGGCCAGGCCGAGCGGCCGCCGCGACTCGGCGCCGGCGCCGAACCCGAGCGCGATCGGCAGCGTGCCTGCCAGTGCCGCCATCGTCGTCATCATGATCGGCCGGAAGCGCACGAGGCAGGCCTCGTAGATGGCCTCGCTCGGCGTCTTCGACTCGCGCCGGCGCGCTTCGATGGCGAAGTCCACCATCATGATGCCGTTCTTCTTCACCAGGCCGACCAGCATGATGATGCCGACGAAGGCATAGATGTTCAGGTCGGTCTTGAAGATGAGCAGCGTGAGCAGCGCGCCGAAACCGGCGGCGGGCAGCCCGGACAGGATCGTGAACGGGTGGATGAAGCTCTCGTAGAGGATGCCGAGCACGATGTAGATCACGACGATCGCCATCAGCAGCACGAGGCCGAGGCCCTGCATCGACGACTGGAACGCCTGCGCGGTGCCCTGGAAGCTGGCCAGGACGGTGGCCGGCAGCGAATCGAGGATGGCGGCTTCCACGGCGGCCACCGCATCGCCGAGCGCGACACCCGGGCGCAGGTTGAAGGACAGGGTGACCGACGGCAGCTGCCCGACGTGGTTCACCTGCAGCGGTCCCACCGACGGCCGTGCGCTGGCCACCGCGGACAGCGGCACGAGCTGTTCCCCGCGGCCGCGGAGGTGCAGCATCGACAGCGCGGCCGGGCTCTGCTGGAACTCGGGCGCGACCTGCATCACCACCGCGTACTGATTGTTGGGAGCGAAGATGGTCGACACCTGGCGCGTGCCGTAGGCGTTGCTGAGGGCGGCCTGCACGGCATCCACCGACAGCCCGAGCTGCGCGATCCGGTCACGGTCGAAGGTGACGTTGATCTGGGGGCTCTTGATCTGCAGGTCGCTGGTCACGTCCTGCAGGCCCGGGATCTGGCGCAGCCGCTCTTCGAACTTCGGCGCCACCGCGTACAGCTCCCGGGTGTCGGGATCCTGCAGCGTGAGCTGGTAGAGGCTGCGCGTGTTCTGCCCGCCGATGCGAATCAGCGGCGGGTTCTGCAGGAACACCCGGAAGCCGGGGACCTGCGCCAGCTTCGGCCGCAGCGCCTCGATCACCTGGTCGGCGGTCAGCGCGCGCTCCTCGCGCGGCTTCAGCTCGATGAACAGCCGGCCCTGATTGCCGCCCTGGATCATGCCCGCGACCGACCCGACATTCGGATCCTGGGCGACGATCTCGGTGGCTTCCAGCTGGTGGCGCTTCATGGCTTCGAAGCCGATGCCCTGCACGCCCTCGGTCTGGGCCTGAATCTGCCCGGTGTCCTCGCTGGGGATGAACCCGGTCGGCACCTTCGTAAAGAGCACGTAGGTGCCGGCGACGAGCGCCAGCGACACCGCCATCGCCACCGGGCGGAAGCGCAGCGTCTGCCGCAGCGTCCACGCATAGCCGGCCAGCACCAGATCGAAGATCCGCTCGGTGGCCCGGAACAGCGCGCCGTGGCTCATTTCGTGGGGCGGCCGCAGGAACCGGCTGCACAGCATCGGCGTGAGCGTGACCGACACGACGCCCGACACCAGGATGGCCGCGGCGATGGTGACCGCGAACTCGTGCATCAGCCGGCCGACGATGCCGCCCATGAAGAGCACCGGGATGAACACCGCGGCCAGCGACACGGTCATCGACAGGATGGTGAACGACACCTCGCGCGAGCCGGCGAACGCCGCCTCCATCGGGCGACTTGCCCAGCTCCATGTGCCGGACGATGTTCTCCAGCATCACGATGGCGTCGTCGACCACGAACCCCACCGAGAGCGTGAGCGCCATCAGCGACAGGTTGTCGAGGCTGTAGCCGAACGCGTACATCACCGCGAACGTGCCGACGACCGAGACCGGCAGCGCCAGGCTGGGGATCACGGTCGCGGACACGTTGCGGAGGAAGAGGAAGATCACCAGCACCACCAGCGCCATGGTCAGCATCAGGGTGAACTTCACGTCGGCCACCGACTCCCGGATCGACTTCGAGCGGTCGCTGCGGACGTTCAGCGTGACCGAGGCGGGCAGCTGCGCCTGCAGCTCCGGCAGCAGCGCGCGGATCGCGTCGATGATCTGCGACGGTGTTGGCGCCGGGCTGGCGCTGGATCGAGACGAAGACGACGCGCTCGGTTCGCTGAAAGGCCCCGGTCTTGTCGTTCTCCACGCCGTCGTACACCCGCGCCACCTCGTGGAGGCGCACGGGCGAGCCGTTGCGGTAGGCGACCACGACCGGGCGGTAGGCCGCCGCGGACATCAGCTTGCCGTCGGCCTCGACGACGAACGACTGCTCGCGGCCCGGCCAGCGTGCCGGTGGGCAGGTTGGAGTTGGCCTGCTGGACCGCCTGCGCCACCTGGTCGATGCCGATCTGCCGCGACGCCAGCTCCCGCGGGTCGAGGTCGATCCGCACGGCGAACTTCTGGGCGCCCTGGATGTTCACCTGGGCGACGCCCTTGACGGTGGACAGCCGCTGGGCGATCACCGTCTCCGCGTACTCGTTCACCTGTGACAGCGGCAGGGTGTCGGATCCGAGCGCCAGGAACAGGATCGCCTGGTCCGCGGGGTTGACCTTCTGCAGCGACGGCGGCGTCGGCATGTCGGGCGGCAGCTGCCGCGCGGCGCGCGCGATCATCGACTGCACGTCCTGCGCGGCCGCGTCGATGTCGCGGTCGAGCGTGAACTGGATGGTGATGTTGGTGCCGCCGAGCGAGTTGGTCGAGCTGATCGAGTCGACGCCGGCAATCGCCGAGAACTGCTTCTCGAGCGGCGTGGCCACGGCGGCCGCCATGGTTTCCGGGCTCGCTCCGGGCAGCGACGCCTGGACCTGGATGGTGGGGTAGTCCACCGTCGGCAGGTCGCTGACCGGCAGCTGGCGGTAGCTCATCGCCCCGAAGATCACGATCGCCAGGATGATGAGCGTCGTCGCCACCGGCCGGCGAATGAACACGTCCGAGAAGCTCATGATGTCCCCGCCCCAGTGCTGGTCGGACTGGCGGCTCGTCACCCGCGCGCCTGGTGTCAATCGGAGATGACCGTCGGTGACGACGACCTCGCCGGCCTTGAGTCCCGTGCGCGATGACCGACTCGTCGCCTTCGGTTCGGGCGACCGAGACCGGGCGCATTTCGACCTTGGAGTCGCCATCGACCACGAACACGTACGAGCCCGTCCTGCCCCGCCTGCACGGCGAGCGACGGCACCACGATGGCGTGCGGATCGGCGCTGAGAAACAGCGTCGCGTCCACGAACTGTCCGGGCCAGAGGTGGTTGCCGATGTTGTCGAACGTCGCTTTCAGCTTGATCGTGCCCGTGGTCGCGTCGACGGCATTGTCGATGAACGTCAGGCGGCCCGTATACCGTGGCCGGACCATCCGCCCCAGGCAGCGGTGGCTCCGACGCGGAGCGGCGCCGGCCCGTTGGAGCCGCCGAATGCTGTCGAGCAGCTTGCCCGGGCACCGAGAAGGCCACGTAGATAGGCGCCAGCTGGTTCATCACGACGAGCGGCGCCTGTCCGCCGGCCTGCACCAGATCGCCTTCGTGCGCCTGCAGCGCGCCCGGTTCGTCCGGCCGCGGGCGCCAGGATACGGGTGTACTGCAGGTTCAACTCGGCCGCCGCCACCGCGGCGCGGCCGGCATCGGTCGTCGCCTTCAGGGCCGCGGCGTTGGCGAGCTGAGTCTCGTACTGCTCACGCGCAATCAGACCCCGATCCAGAAGGTTCTTGAGCCGGACCAGCTGGGCCTGGGCGTTGTCGGCCTGTGCCGTGTCGCGGGCCAGCGCCGCGGCGGCCTGGTCGAGCGCGACCTGGAACGGCTGCGGGTCCACGGTGAACAGGGGTTGGCCCGCCTTGACCTCGTCCCCTTCGGCGAAGTGCACCTGCGCGAGCCGGCCCGTCACCTGAGACCGCACCTGCACAGTGGAGATCGACTTCGACGGTGCCCGACCGCGGCTTCCGTGACGGGCACCGACTTGGTGACCGCCGCCGCCGTCACGACGGGAACCGGGCCGCCGTCGCCGCCACGTCCGCCGCCGCTGCCCTGGCCGGCGGCCGGTGCTCCCTCCGGACTGGCCTGACTGCTCCCGCTGCAGGCGGCTGCGAGAAACCCGGCAACAAGCGTCAGCGCAACGGTGACGCAGAAGCGGCCCGACGGGGTTGGACGACAGAAGAGTAGGGGTCACCTGGACGGGCCTATTTGCGTCTACTGCGGCTGAAGTCGTGTTGTTTACCACCGGTCTGGGTCCTCGTGAATTGTAGGGCGAAAACAGAAAGGGCGGGTGAGTCGTGAGACCCGCCCGCCCCCTGTTAGCCCTTAGCCTTTGCCTTAGCCTTGAGCCTTGCGGTTCCCGCGTCTAGACGGGCACCTTGCTCTTGTTCGCCGCCAGCCACGTGCTGAAGTCCTGGAGCTGCGGATTCAGCTGCTTGGCGGTGGCCACGCTGCGGTTGGCGAGGAACGGGCCCTCGAAGTCCCGATAGACCTGGAACATGTTGCCCATCTCGTCCGCGCCCGGGAAGCCCCAGCTGCGGTAGGTGTTGGCGTCCACCGCGTTGTAGGTGACCGGGCCGATGCCGAGGCCCTTCTCGAGCTTCTTGCCCATCTCCTCGACGGTCAGCGCCTCGCCCATGATGCCCACGGTCTTGCCGACGTACTGATCGCCGGCCTTGAAGATGCCGTAGGCGCACTTGCCGATGTCCTCGACGGCGATGCCCGCCATCTTGGCGTTGCCGAGCGGGAACGCCCAGGCGTACTTGCCGTCGTCGCCCTTCTTCGGCGCCAGCCCGAACATGTAGAGGTTGTCCCAGTAGAAGGTCGTCCACAGGAACGTCGTCGGCACGCCCGCGAAGAACGCGTTGGCCTCGGCCTTGGCGTCGAAGTGCGGCACGCGGTAGCTGCCCTGCAGCATCGGCATCCGCGTGTCGTCGGCCTTCATCCACTGCCGGGTGTCTTCCAGCGTGGACCAGACCACGTGCTTGACGCCGGCGGCCTTGGCGGCCTCGGCGACGTTCTTGGCCTGCTGCTTTTCCTTCTCGGCCGAGAAGTGCTCCCAGAAGTTGGTCACGGCGAAGACGCCGTGGGCGCCGGCGAACGCCTTCTTCAGGCTCTCGACGTCGTCGAGGTCGGCTGCCACCACCTCGGCGCCGGCCGCGGCCAGCGCCTTCGCCTTGTCCTTGCTGGGGTCGCGCGTGATCGCGCGGCACGAGAAGCCGCCGCCCGGATCCGCCAGGATCGCGCGGCAGAGCCCGCCGCCCTGTCCGCCCGTCGAACCCAGAACTGCAATCACTTTTGCCATACGTTGTTGCCTCGTTGAATAGGGGTGAAGAGGTACCTGCTAGCCCCCGATTTCCTTGCGGACGATGTTCGCGCCCTCGACCAGCGCGCCCAGCTTCATCTTGGCCACCATGCGCGACAGCGGCTTCATGCCGCAGTCGCTGCTCAGCGTGACCTTGTCCGCCGGGATGTGCTTCAGCGCGAGGCGGATGCGCTCGGCGATGACCGTCGGGGTCTCGATGGCGTTGGTGCGGATGTCGAGCACGCCGAGCTGGATGCCCTGGTTGGCCGGCAGGTTCTTGAGGAAATCCACGCCGTCCATGTGGCGGTTGGCGTAGTCGAGCACGAACTCGTCCACGCCGGCGGTGCCGAAGAAGTGCGGCAGCACGGTCTGATAGCCCTGGGGGAAGTTGGCGCTGATGATGTCGTTGCCCCAGGCGTTGCCGAAGCAGAAGTGCCAGCCGATCTTCGCATCCACGCCGTCGGTCATCCGCTCGATGCTCTCGCGCACCCACGCGTAGTCTTCCTTCTTGTTGCCGCTGAAGAGCGGCAGCCACGCGCCCAGATCCTCGATCTGGAAGTAGGTGGCGCCGGCCTTGACCAGCTCCTTCATCTCCTTGTTGAAGATGGGGCAGAGCGCGAAGGTCAGGTCCTTGGCGTTCTTGTAGTGGACTTGTCGTTGAAGTAGACGTGCCACGCCAGGTTGGCCGGGCCGGCGCCGATCGACACCTTGACGGGCTTGTTGGTCTGGCCCTTGGCGATCTGGAAGAGGTCGGTCCAGCGCAGCGCGTCGCCCTGCTTGTCCACCGGGCCGTTGTTGATGACGCCACCCCAGTCGTCGAGGATCGCCTTGCCCGACGCTCGGGCCGGCACCGATCATCGAGGGGTGCGGGTTGCGCGTGTGCTCGAACCCCGGGATGCGCTCGTAGAGATACCAGCAGAACGAGCCGATGACGCCGACGTAGTCGTCGTACCACATGTTGCCGTCGGTGACGATGTCCAGGCCAGCGTTCTCCTGTTCCTTGATCACCGCGGCCACGGCGTCGGTGTACGCCTCTTCGTGCTGCACTTCCTTGAACGCGACGCGAATGTCGCGGCCGAGCAGCTGGTGCTTGAACCAGTGCGGCCGCGGATACGACCCGACCATCGTGGTCGGAAGCAGCTTGTCTACGATTTTCGTTGCCATCTCGTCCTCGTGTTGGTTGGCGTAGCGAACTCGGCGGCCGTCCCCGCGCTCCTGGTGGAGTGACGGGCCCGACATGGGGCAGGACGGACCTCCGACCCAGCGACCGCAGCCGACAATTATTGCACTAGAGCACTACTCCTGTGTCCAGCTATGATCGAGCGGTTGAGGGCAGCCGTCGAGGGCCCGAGCGGGGGATCACGAGCGATGAGGATTCGACATCTGGGCGGTGCTGGCCGCGGGGGTGGCGGCCATGGTGCTGGCGACAGCGGTGGCCACGGCGCAGCGCGGAAACGCGCCCGCCGCGCCAGCCGGAACGGTCGTCGGCAAGATCACCTACGAAGGCCGGGCGCCGCGCCCGCGGGTGGTGCGCATGGGGTCCGACCCGCTCTGCATGCCCGAAGGCAAGGCCGGCACGCTGTCGGAAGTCCTGCTCGTCGGGCCCGGAAACGGCCTCCAGAACGCCTTTGTCTACGTGAAGGATGGGCTTGGCAACCGGACGTTTCCGGCCCCAAGACCCCGGTCGTCCTGGACCAGCAGGGCTGCAAGTACCGCCCCACGTCGTCGGCATCCAGGTGGGACAGCCGCTCGAGGTCCGCAACAGCGACCGCACGCTCCACAACGTCCACGCCGTCCCGAAGGTCAACAAGGAGTTCAACTTCGGCCAGCCCACCAAGGGGATGAAGTCGAGCCGCGCCTTCGACAAGGTCGAGGTGATGGTGCCATTCCGCTGCGACGTTCATGGCTGGATGAACGCCTACGCGGGCGTGTTCCGCACCCCTTCTTCGCGGTCAGCAAGCCGACGGGAGCTTCGAGATCAAGGGCTTGCCGCCGGGCAGCTACACCATCGAGGTGTGGCACGAGCAGTTCGGCACGCAGACCACAAAGTCACCGTGGACGCCAAGGCGGGCGCCACCGCCAACCTCGCGATGA
>CAVQMT010000031.1:0-45578 GCA_963713655.1 uncultured Acidobacteriota bacterium | reverse complement strand
GACGTCATCCGCGCGTCTCTTCCGGGCCAGCTGCGTGGCGCTCATCGCCACGGCGATGTCGTTTGCCATCCGCGGCGACATCATGGGCGACTTCGAGCGCGTGTTCGCGCTGTCGAAGACCGAAGTCGGCTGGATTGCCGGCGCCGCGTTCTGGGGCTTCGGCCTCTCGATCCTGATCGGCGGCCCGCTGTGCGACGTGCTGGGCATGCGCACGTTGTCGCGCCTGGCCGTGGCCGGGCACGTGCTGGGCACGCTGCTGACGATCGCCGCCCCGAACTTCGCCATCCTCTTCACCGCGACGCTGGTCATCGGCATCGCCAACGGCCTGGTGGAGGCGTTTGCCAACCCGCTGGTGGCGACGCTGTTCCCCGAACAGAAGACCACCAGGCTGGTGGCCTTTCACGCCTGGTTCCCCGGCGGCATCGTCATCGGCGGCGTGCTGTCGTATCTGTTCTCGCAGGCGGGCCTGGGCTGGCAGGCCAAGATGCTGATGCTGCTGGTGCCGACCGTCGTCTATGCGTTCATGTTCGCCGGCCAGCGGTTCCCGCCTACCGAGGGCAAGGCGGCGGGGGTGACGCTCGGCGGCGCATTCAAGGAAATCGGCCGGCCGCTGTTCCTGGTGGTGTGGTTGTGCATGTGGCTGACCGCGGCCACCGAGCTGGGGCCGGGCCAGTGGTACGCCAACATCTTCAACGATGTGATGGGCAGCGGGACCCAGAGCGGCATCATCCTGCTGGTGTGGGTGAACGGCATCATGTACCTGGTGCGGCAGTTCTTCGGCCACGTTCCGCATCGAGTGTCGCCGACGCTGTTGATTGCCGTCACCGCGCCACTGGCCGCCGCGGGCCTCTATCTGTTCGGCGTGGGCAGGCACGCCGGCGATGTGGTTCGTCGCGGCGGCGCTTCTGGCCGTCGGCACCGCGTTCTGGTGGCCGACGATGATCGGCATGACGTCCGAGCGCTTCCCGCGCGGCGGCGCGTTGCTGCTGGCGATCGTCGGCGCGTCCGGCTCGATCGCGACCGCGATCTCCGGACCGGTGATGGGGCGGATCAACGACAGCGTACGGCGCGCCGGCTGTGCTACCCGACCTGGGCCATCCTCCCGGCCGTCCTCGCCGTCGTCTTCGCCTTGCTCTACGCCGGGATCGCGCCCAGGGTGGATATCGCATCGAGCGCCTCGCCAAGGCAAAAGGCTAAAGGCAGAAGGCAGACTTTAGCCGAGACTGAAGACCGAAGACTGAAGACTGCACTCAGTCGAGCGGCACACTCCCTGTGTAACGCAAGATATACAACCCGCCCGCAAACCGGTCGTTCGTATAGATCAACCCCCGCTCGTCCACGATCGCGTGGTTCAACTGAATCGTCTTGGTTGGGTTCCGTGGCGGCGCTTCGGGGATGTAGAAGCCGATTTCCTCGATCTGCGGTGGCGCGTCGGGGACGTCCTTGATCGGCGGCGTCATCCGGTAAATGCGCACGCCGCCGTTGAACCAGGTGGAGACGGTGGTGTTCTCGAGACGGCGGTACAGCGGGCCGGGGAAGTTGGGATGGATGTTGTGGGCGCCGAAGCGGCCGCCTCGTGAGCACAACAGGCCGTCGTCGGCGTGCAGCGGCGCCGTGCCGATGATCACCGGATGCGTTTCGGCGCGGATGTCCACCAGCCACACCAGTTTCGGCATGTCCTTGCAGTTGTCGGACGTGGCTTCGTCCGCCGCCCACGCCATCTTGCGGCCGAAGACCGGCTGAAAGGTGTGCGTCCAGGCGGTGTAGGGCGGGTGGAACTCGACGCGGCCGAGCAGGCGCGGCGTGTAGCTGCTTTGCCTTTCCGGCCTTTACCTCCGCCAGCCCCGAGATGTCGAAGATCATCCCGCCGCCGTCGATGTAGGCGACATACGCCCGGTCGGCGTGATCCGGCCAGATCTCGATCTGATGCGGGCGGTAGCCGTTGTCGAAGGGCGCGTGCCGGGGCGGGAGGCACCCGGGCAGGCACGCGTCGCCGCGGCGCGTGCCGGGCAGCCACCAGCGGCCGACCTCGCGCGGCTGGCGCGGATTCCGCAGGTCCACCGTCACCCAGAACTGGTCGTCGTTGACGTGCGTGGGACGAAAGTCCGCCGTGCCGGTCGTCAGGTGCGCGAACTCGCCGTCCACGAACCACAGGTTGTGTACCCCGCGGGACTCGGGCCCGGAGGTGTCGTAGAACGACAGCTTCAGATCGTCGAGGGTCTTCGCCTTCGACACCCGATCGAAGTCCGAGACGTCCAGCACCCACATGCCCGCGGGCTTCTGGCCAATCTTCGCGGCCTGATTGGCGACAGCCAGGACGTTGCCCGAGAGGCCCAGCGAGTTGCACCGGGTCACGCCGGGTGCGGGTGACGGGAGCTGCGTGACGACCCGGGGGCTCTCCGGCTTCGTCACGTCCACGACGCTCACGCACAGCTGCGGCGCCTCGTGAGCCAGGTAGAGGATGCGCCGTCCGTCGGCGAGCTGCTGCAGCGCGAGTCCCTCGCCGCCGTCGCCGCGGCCGTTGAGGTCGCTGTGCCCGACCAGCTCCATGTTGCGCGACTCGGCTTTCGACTGCGCGTGAATGGTGAGCGGGGCCATCACGGCGCCCAGCAGGACGACCAACAGGAGGCGGAAGGCGGTCATGGCAGGGGATTTTATGCCCCGGACGGAAACAATCAGATTGTTACCAAAAGTGCTGCGACTTCGCTGATTGTTCTCCGCGTCGCACCAATCGGTACGAAGCGTTGACAGAACCATGTCTGGCGCGTAGTCTCTCGCCACCTGTCAAGAGCGAGGCGTCGGTTCCCCTGACCGTTATTTGCGGATCCAGGGTCGGCCCTGGAAACGCGGTGGGGTAGTACATAACGGTCGAGGCGCGCGAAGCGTGCCTAATCGGCGTCAGGCTCAAGCCACCGGCTCGCGTCGGACGCCCAGGAGACGAGAACACATGCGAGCAGTGGCCAGGTTAGCGGCCGTCCTTGTGTGGACGGTCCTGTTTCTCCCAGCAGTCGCGTTCGCTCAGGCGTCCATCGCCGGGGTCGTGCGAGACACCTCCGGAGCGGTGCTCCCCGGCGTCACAGTCGAAGCCGCCAGTCCCGTTCTGATCGAAAAGGTCCGGACCGCCGTCACAGACGGCAACGGACGCTACCAGCTTGTCGATCTTCGTCCCGGGACCTATTCCGTCACGGTTTCGCTGCCCGGGTTCAACACCGTCAAGCGCGATGGCGTGGTGCTGACGGGCTCGATTATCGCGAGCATCGATGTCGAGCTCCGAGTCGGTTCGCTCGAGGAGACCATCACGGTCACGGGCGAGACGCCGGTGGTGGACGTGCAGTCGCTGACGCAGCAGCGCGTGTTGAACGCTGAAACGATCGACGCGCTGCCGAGCGCCCGCAACTACTTCGGCCTGGCCCGCATGGTGCCCGGCACGCTCGGCGGCGGCAACGACGTCGGCGGCTCGCTGATCCAGGACGTCGGCCAGAGCGTCACCGTGCACGGCAGCCGCAACGTCGATCAGCGCATCACCATCAACGGCATCAACACCATGACGCTGCAGGCCGGTGGCAACATCGGCGGCCAGACCCCGGACATGGGCTCGGCCGCGGAAGTCACGGTCGACACCTCGTCGCTCGGCGCCGACCTGCCGACCGGCGGCGTGCGCGTGAACTTCGTGCCCAAGGACGGCGGCAACACGTTCAGCAACTCCGCCATCTTCTCGTTCACGAACGAGTCGCTCCAGGGCGACAACTTCTCTGACGAGCTGCGCGCCCAGGCTCTCGGCACGCCGAACAAGATCCTGCACGCCGTGGACTTCAACGAGTCGTTCGGCGGGCCGTTCAAGCGCGACAAGGTATGGTTCTGGGCGTCCTTCCGGATCAACGACGTCGCGAACGAAGCGCCGATCTTCGTCAACCGGAACGCGTTCAATCCCAACCAGTGGCTCTACGTCCCCGATACCGACCTTCCGGGCGTGAACCGCGGCGAGCAGCTCAACACCAGCATCCGAGATCACGTGGCAGGCCAACGCCAAGAACAAGATCGCCGGCACCTACAAGGCCGATAAGTGGTGCAACTGCCCCAGCCAGATGAGCGCGACCGTCGCGCCGGAAGCGGCGCGTGACCGCCGGTTCCCGCGGCTGCGACAGGAGCACGCGGAGTGGACGTCGCCGCTCACCAACAGGTTCCTGCTGGAAGCGGTCGGCATGCACCTCTACGAGCGGTGGGGTGACATGCACCTGCGTTCCTCCACGGGTTCCATCACGGCAGAGGAAGAGGCGATCCAGTCGCAGATGATCTCGGTCACCGAGCAGAGCACGGGTCTGGTCTATCGGGGCCGGGGGCCGTTCTACAACAACACGACGGTGCCGAGCATGGCGGTCCGTGCGGCCGCCTCGTATATCACCGGTTCGCACGCGGTCAAGGTCGGCTGGAACCACACCTCGGGCTATCTGGACGAGTCGCTGTACCAGTTGAACGACGGGCGGAGCTACCGGTTCAACACCGTCGGCGGCGTGACCACGCCCAATCTGATCACGATGCGCGGCAATTACGAGGCGCACACGGATCTCGACCACGACATGGGCCTCTACGCCCAGGACCGTTGGACGATGAGCCGGCTGACCGTGTCCGGGCGCCATTCGCTTCGACTGGTTCAAGACCAGCTTCCCGGAGCAGACGCTCGGGCCCGGTGCCGCTGGCGCCGAACCGCAACATCACGTTCCCGGAGGCCGACAACATCAACTGGAAGGACCTGACCTACCGGAGCGGCTTCTCCTACGACATCTTCGGCACGCGGCAAGACGGCGTTGAAGTTCAGCTACAACAAGTACCTGCTGGGCCAGACGCTGAATGGTCTCGGCCGTGACCCGAACCCGGCGATCGTCACCGGCGCGGTCGCGCCGACCCGGTCGTGGAACGACGCCAACCGCGACTTCATCCCGCAGTGCGACCTGACCAACCTCCAGGCCAACGGCGAGTGCGCGCAGGCCAGCAACCTGGCGTTCGGCTCGGCCGTCCCGACCGGCATGTTCGACAAAGATCTCATCACCGGCTTCAACCATCGCCAGACCAACTGGGAGACGTCGGTCAGCGTGCTGCACGAGCTGATGCCGCGCGTCGGCCTCGACGTCGGCTACTTCCGCCGTTCATGGGCCAACTTCCGCGTCACCGACAACCTGGCCGTCACGCCCGCCGACTACACGCAGTACAACATCGTCAATCCCGTCGATCCCCGGCTGGGGGAGGACAGCGGGGCCAGGTCGCACGGCTTCGTGGACGTCGTGCCGGGGAAGTTCGGCCAGGTGCAGCAACTACAACACGCTGTCCACCAAGGTCGGCGATCAGACCGAGGTGTGGCAGGGCGTGGACTTCACGGTCAACGCCCGGCTGCAGAACGGCCTGAACCTCCAGGGCGGCGTCAGCACCGGCTCGACGCATGAGAACGATTGCGACATCCTGACGGCGCTGCCGGAGATGCGCAACATTCCGGCCGTCGGCCGCAGCCACGGCCGGCCTCTCAGCGTCCGCTGCAGCACTGCGACCGCAAGTCGCCTTACCTGACCCAGGCGAAGCTGTTCGGCGTCTACCTCATCCCGAAGGTGGAGGTCCAGGTATCCGGGACATTCCGGAGCGTGCCTGGGCAGATCCAGGGACATGGCGTCAACGAGAACTTCGCCAACGTGGCGCTGGTGGCCACCAACTCGTTCTTGGCCACCAACTCGAAGCTGGGTCGACCACTGTCGGGCAACGCGCCGAACACGACGCTGGAGATTCTCGCTCCGCTTGGAGCACTTACCTCGATCGTCGGAACGAGTTCGACTTCCGCGTCGGCAAGCTCCTGCGAGTCGAACCGCCACCGCTGGTTCTCAGCGTCGACTTCTTCAATGCGCTCAACTCGGACGCCGTCGTCAACGTCAACCAGGCTTCGACCTTGGCGGCGACTGGGGGAGGCTTGGCGTCCTATCTGGCGGCCGACGGAGATCCTGAACGCCCGCGTGATGAAGTTCACGGTCACGTACGATTTCTAAAGAGCGGGCTACAGGCTACGGGCTACGGGCTACGGGCTACAGGCCTGTAGACGGAACTGAGGCGGGCTTGGGGATTCCCAGGCCCGCCTTTTTTCTTGGCCGGAAGCCGGAAGCCGGAAGCCGGGAGCCGGAAACCCAGAAGCCGTCCCGACTGTTAACCAACCTGATGTCATTCGGGCCACTCTTTTCCGCTGCGCACCAATGCGCGCCGGCGTTGACAAGAGGCTGAGCGGGGCGTAGGCTCCCGCCACTGTCAGAGCGAGCGAGGTCCCTATCCGGAGGTACCGATTCCTAGTTAGCGGGGCTAACAAACAGTGGCGGCGGGTTCAGCCCAGCCGCCCAGGAGGCTGAGTACACATGCGCGCAGTGGCCAAGCTTGCCGCCGTCCTTGTGTGGACGGTCCTGTTGCTCCCCTCGGTCGCGTTCGCTCAAGCCACCCTTACCGGCGTGGTTCGAGACAGTTCAGGCGCGGTCCTCCCCGGCGTCACGGTCGAAGCCGCCAGCCCCGTCCTCATCGAAAAGGTCCGGACCGCCGTCAGCGACGGGAACGGGCGGTATCAGATCGTCGATCTTCGCCCCGGCGCGTACACCGTCACGTTCACGCTGCCGGGCTTCAATACCTTCAAGCGTGATGGTGTCAATGTCAGCGGCGCGGCGGCCATTTCGGTAGATGCCGAGCTGCGCGTCGGGTCGGTGGAAGAGACGATTACGGTGACCGGCGAAGCGCCGATCGTCGACACGAGCTCGCTGACCAAGCAACAGGTGCTGAACTCGGAGCTTGTCGACGCGCTGCCGAGCGCGCGTAACTACGTCACCCTGGCGCGCATGGTCGCCGGCACCAACG
Source organism: uncultured Acidobacteriota bacterium (assembly GCA_963713655.1). GTDB lineage: Bacteria > Acidobacteriota > Vicinamibacteria > Vicinamibacterales > UBA2999 > CAWEBF01. The sequence goes on along the minus strand of CAVQMT010000031.1, from coordinate 38,708 downwards.
CCAGCGGCAACGGCGCCAACGACGTCGGCGGATCGCAGATCCAAGACGTTGGCGGCAGTCTCACGGTGCACGGCAGCCGGACGACGGATCAGCGCGTGACGGCCAACGGCATCAACACGATGACCCTCCAGGCGGGGGGTAACATCGGCGGTCAGACGCCGGACGTCGGTTCCGCTGCCGAGGTCACCATCGACACGACCTCGCTTTCGGCGGACCTGCCAACCGGCGGCGTGCGCATCAACTTCATCCCGCGCGACGGCGGCAACCAATTCTCCACCTCCTCGTTCTTCAACTTCGCCAACAGCGGCCTGCAGGGGGACAACTTTTCCGACGAGCTGAAGGCTGCCGGCCTGTCAACGCCGACCAAGATCGTCAGCAACTACGACTTCAACGGAGCGTTCGGCGGTCCGATCAAGCGTGACAAGGTGTGGTTCTGGTTCTCGACCCGCTACAACACGGTGGCCAACGAGGCCGGGATCTTCGAAAACGCCAACGCGTTCAAGACCGACCGAGTGGCTGTATGTTCCGACCACGACGCCGGCGGTCAACGAGGGGCAGCAGTTCAACAACAGCATCCGCGTCACCTGGCAGGCGAACCCGAAGCTCAAGATCGCCGGCACCTACAAGGCCGACAAGTGGTGTAACTGCCCGAGCCAGATCAGCGCGACGCGGGCCCCGGAGGCGGCGCGCGACCGGCGATTCCCGCGGCTGCGCCAGGAGCACGCCGAGATGACCTCGCCGCTGACCAACAAGCTGCTCCTCGAGGCGGTGGGCCTGCACCTCTACGAGCGCTGGGGCGACATGCACCTTCGCGTCAACGGCGGCTCGCTGGACGACCCGGCAAAAGAAGCGCTCCTCCCGGAGTTGATCTCCGTGAACGAGCAGACCAATAACCTGATTTACCGGGCCCGCGAGAACAACAACAACACGCAGGTGCCGAACTGGTCCTACCGCGCGGCGCTGTCCTACGTCACCGGCACGCACGCGTTCAAGGTCGGCTTCAACCGCACGCACGGATTCCTCAACGAGTACCAGTACGCGATGAACCCGGTGAGCTACCGGTTCAACAACGGCGTGCCGAACCAGCTCACCGAGCGGTCGACGCCTTACACGGCGGTTTCGAACCTGGACAACGATTTCGGGCTCTTCGTGCAGGATCGCTGGACCCTGGACCGGCTGACGCTGAACCTGGCGCTGCGGTACGATTCGTTCCAGAGCAGCTTCCCCGAGCAGACGATTGGATCGGCGCCCCTGACACCGACCCGCAACATTTCCTTCCCGGAGTCCGACAACCTTGACTGGAAGGACATCACCTACAGAACCGGCTTCGTGTATGACCTTGGCGGCAACGGCAAGACCGCCATCAAGGTCGCGTTCAACAAGTACCTGCTCGGTCAGACGCTGAACGGGATCGGCCGCAATCCGAATCCGGTACTGGCTCTTACGCAGAGGTGAACCGGTCCTGGAACGACCGCGGCGGCCTTGGCATCAACGGCGACTACGTCCCGCAGTGCGACCTGCTGAATCCTCTGACAAACGGTGAGTGCGGTCCGATCAATGACTTCACGTTCGGCACCACCCGGCCCGGCGAGCTGTACGACAAGGACCTGACGACGGGCTGGGGCCATCGTCCGGCGAACTGGGAAATGTCGGCCGGCGTCCAGCGCGAGCTGCTGCCGCGCGTCGCGCTCGACGTGGGCTACTTCCGCCGCATCTGGAAGAACTTCCAGGTGACCGACAATCTGCTGCTCGCGCCGCAGGACTTCACGCAGTTCAGCATGACCGTGCCGGTCGACCCGCGCCTGACGACGAGCGGCCAGACGCTCGGCGGGCTGTACAACGTTGTGCCGACGAAGTTCGGGCAAGTACAGAACCTGAACACGCTGTCGGACAAGTACGGCAAGCAGATCGACCACTGGAACGGCTTCGACGTCAGCATCAACGCCCGCTTCCAGAACGGGCTGGTGCTTCAGGGTGGCGTCAGCAGCGGCAAGCAAGTCGAAGACAACTGCGAGGTAGTGGCGAAGCTGCCGGAAATGAACAGCATCAGCGCTGCTGATGCGGGAGCCGCGAACAGCGGCCAAACGGGCGGCGCGCTGGCGCAGTTGCGCCCGGCAGGGTTCTGCCATCGCGAACAGCCGATGCTGACGGGGGCAAAGGCCCTCGCCATCTACGTCGTCCCGAAGATCGAGGTGCAGGTGTCCGGTTCGTTCCGCAGCACGCCCGGAACGGCGCTGACCGCGGGATTCACCGCGACCAACGCCTACCTGGCGGCGAATTCGACGCTCGGCCGGCCGCTTGTCCGGTGGCCGCTGCAGAACGTGGTCATTGGCATCGAGGAACTGAACCAGATGTATACCGAGCGGCGTCAAGAGCTCGACATGCGGATCGGAAAAGTGTTGCGTTTCGGGAAAGCACGAACCGTCGTCAGCATGGACATCTACAACGCGTTGAACTCCGACGCGATGATCAATCAGAACCAGGCCTACGCGACGTGGCTGGCGCCGACGGAGATTCTCAATGCCCGTCTCTTGAAGTTCAGCATCGCGTTCGATTACTGAGAGCGGGCTACAGGCTACGGGCTCCAGGCTACAGGCCTGGAGCCGCAAAACCAGGCGGGCTTGGTCACCCAAGCCCGCCTTTTTCTTTGTGCGCCAGGCATGGCGCGAAGCGCCGTGGCTGGCGCTGAGCAACCGATAGCGAAAGCGATTCGGGAAGTGACTTGGAGGTGAAAGTCCTCTGGGGGCCTGTGATGACCGGAACCCCTAGCCGAACGGCAACTGCGTCGTCGCGAGGCGCCGTGGGAAGGAAGCCGTAGGCAAAGCTCTGGCCCGAGGCACACGAACCGCATACGAGGCGCGCGCTGGGTGGGCGAGGGGGCAAAGAAACCTGAAGCCCGATGTCATCCGGACCGAGCGCGGCGTATATGCGGCGGGTAGATGGAGCGACCGTCACGCGCCTTACCCTGGGAGAGCTGTCGCCGCTGCCGCAGAGGCTAGTCGCGTTGTGAAACGCGATGATGGGCGGCGCAGCAGTCAGCCGAGGCCGTAGTAGTCGCAACGCACGGCGGTGAAGGGCCGAACACGAAGAGACGTATCGGCACCACGCGTTCGATGACTGAGAGAGACGCAGACCAGAAGGCTGAGATGCCGGAACGACCCGGAAGGGGCCGCGGCGGCACCGCGGCGAGTACCGGAGACGTGCGTCAAGCAGTCGCGGCACGAGCGGACACACCCGGAACGGAGACGTCGACGGCTCATGGAGGAGGTGCTGCGTCGAGAGAATCTGATTCGTGCACACGCGCGCGTGGTGCAGTAACGGCGGAGCCCCGGGCGTGGACGGGATGCCCGTCGACGATCTGATGGCCCACTGCCGTCAGCACTGGGCGCGCATCCGAGAGGAGCTGCTCCAGCGGCACGTATACCCCGCAACCGGTCCGGCGGGTCGAGATCCCCAAACCGGACGGCGCGGGGATGCGGATGCTGGGCATTCCCACGGTGCTGGATCGATTGATTCAGCAGGCCTTGTTGCAGGTCCTGCAGCCCATCTTCGATCCGACCTTCTCGGACGACAGCTTCGGCTTTCGGCCGGGTCGGAGCGCGCACCAGGCGGTGCGACGCGCCCGCGAGCATATCGCGGCGGGTCATCGATGGGTGGTGGACCTGGACCTCGAGAAATTCTTCGACCGGGTGAACCACGACGTGCTGATGGCGCGCGTGGCGCGACGGGTGAAGGACAAACGAGTGCTGCGCCTCATCCGTCGCTATCTTGCAGGCGGGAATGATGGCCGGGGGCTGGTGTCTCCGCGAACGGAGGGCACGCCGCAAGGTGGACCCCTCTCGCCGCTCCTGAGTAACATCCTGCTCGATGAGCTCGATCGGGAGCTGGAGCGGCGCGGGCACCCCTTCGTACGGTATGCCGACGACTGCAACGTGTACGTGCAGTCGCGGACGGCCGGCGAGCGGTGCTGACATCGCTGGAGCGCTTTCTGAGCAAGCGGCTCCGGCTGCAGGTCAATCGTGACAAGAGCGCGGTCGCACCGCCCGTGGCAGCGCAAATTTCTGGGCTACACCGTCACCGTCCACCGGGAGCCGAAGCTCCGGGTCGCGCCTCAGTCGGTCACCCGACTGAAGACGCGGCTGCGTCTTCGGTTGCGGGCGGGCCGCGGACGAGCCGTTGCAGCACACCGTGGCCGACTTGACGCTCGCTCTTGCGCGGTTGGGTCGCGTACTTTCGGATGGCAGAGGTGAAGACCAGCTTCGAGCAACTCGATACGTGGCTCCGCCGCCGACTCCGCTGCATCCTGTGGCGGCAGTGGAAGCGTCCACGGACGCGCGCGAAGGAGCTGGCTCGGCGCGGTCTTGATGTGGCTCGCGCCAAGGCTTCGGCCAACAATGGTCATGGGCCTTGGTGGAACGCCGGAGCGAGTCACATGCACGCGGCCGTGCCTACCTCCGTCTTACGCGGATGGGGCTCTTGAGCCTTCTTGATGAGCATCGGCGCCTTCAGGCGCTTCGTGAACCGCCGGATACCGAACGGCACGTCCGGTGGTGTGGGAGCTGGGGACTGGTAACAGCCCCCGGCTACCCGATCGGGCCTGAAGCCTGGCGCCTGGGGCCTGAAGCCTGAGGCGGCGCCGGGAGCCCCGCCGCGGCGCTATGATCTCCCCCATGCTCGAGGGCGTCGATCGACTCATCGACCTGACCGGATTTCACGCCAGCGGCCTCACCGGCGCCGGCGAAGCCGACATCGTGGACGCGGTGCGGCGCGGCGACACCGATCGCCTGGCGGCGACCGACGGCCACTTCGCCGCGGTGGCGCGCGACGGCAAGACCGTCCGGCTCGCGCGCACCATCGGCCTGCCGCTGCGCTACTTCGTGGCGAAGATGTATCACGGCCCGTTCCTGGTGGTGGCCGATCGCATCGATGCGCTCTACGCGTGGTGCCGGTCGCAGCGGATCGGCTGGCAGTTCGATCCGGCTTATACCCGGATGGTGCCGGCGCACTACCTGGTGGAGATCGACCAGGTCGGCTGCCCGGATCCGGTACCGCGCTACCGGCGGTTCTTCAACGCGCCGGTGGGCGTGGGCTCGGCGGACGTCGCGGTGGCAGGGGAGCGCTACGTCCGGGCGGCCCTGGGCGCGACACGGCGGTGGCTCGAGACGGTGCCTGCGGGCGAGCCGGTGGCGGTGGCGTTTTCCGGCGGTGTCGACAGCACGACCGCGTGGCTGCTGGCCCGCCGCGCGGCGCAGGATCTAGGCCGCGACCCGGACCTGGTGCGCGCCTACACCCTGGACTTCGGCGGCGGTGCCGACGCCACCCAGGCGGAGGCCGTGGCCCGGAGCCTGGGCCTGGCGCACGCCTGGGAGCGTGTCGAGGTGGCCGAGGCGGAGTACGACCTGCGCCAGGCGATCGTCACCATCGAGGACTATCATCCGCTCGACGTCGAATGCGCTGCCGCGGCGCTGTGCCTGCTGCGCGCATTGCGGTTCCGCCACCCGCGCCTGCGCTATCTGATCGACGGCGACGGCGGCGACGAGAACCTGAAGTCCTATCCGCTCGAGGACTCCGATCTCACGCTGTCGAGCGTGCTCAGCAACCCGCTCCTGTACCAGGAGGGGTGGGGCATCGACGCGATGAAACACAGCCCGGTGTATTCGGGCGGCTTGTCGCGCGGCTACATGCGCACGTTCATGCCCGCGGCCCGCTACGCCTTCGACGCGTTCTCGCCGTTCACCTGCCGCTCGGTCATCACCGAGGCCCAGGCGATGCCGTTCGACGCGATGCTGGGCGGCGATCCGGCCCGCGTCGCCACGCTGAAACAGGACGTCGTCCACGCGGGCGTGCGGGCGGTCCTCGGCGTGGACATGCCGATTGCGCCCAAGCGGCGGTTCCAGGACGGTGCGCATGCGGCGCCGCGTGGACGCGTCACCAAAGCCTGGTGCCGGCGCGTGTTCGACGAGCTGTGGGAGGCGCAACTGCGCGAGGTGGAGATCGACGACCGCCGTTCGGGCAACGAGACCACGGCTCCCGCTGGAGTGCGCTAGGCATGTCAGTGGACGCGTGGGTCCTGGAACACCGGGGGCCGAAACGCGTCCTCGATCCGGCCCGCGCCTACGCCAGCTTCTGGGAAGAGGAGGCCGACGGGCGCGGCGGTGTCGCGCCCACGGCGGTCGTCTTCATCACCAACCGCGAGTGCCCCTTCCGCTGCGTGATGTGCGACCTGTGGGTCAACACCCTCGACGAAGACCTGCCGCCCGGCCTCGTGCCGCTGCAGATCCGCGGCGCCATCGAGACGCTGCCGCCGGCCCGCTGGGTCAAGCTGTACAACGCCGGCAGCGCGTTCGACCCGCGCGCCATCCCGCCGGCTGACGACGCCGCCATCGCGCGGGAGGTGGCGGGGTTCGAGCGGGTGGTGGTCGAGTCGCACCCGGCCTTCCTGGCCGGCACGCACGCGTCGCGGTGCCTGGCCTTCCGCGACGCCCTCGACGGCGCGCTGGAGGTCGCGGTGGGCCTCGAGACCGCCCACCCCGACGTGCTCGCCCGGCTGAACAAGCGCATGACGCTGGCCAGCTTCCGCCGCGCCGCGGACTTCCTGGCCGAGGAGGCGATCGCGCTGCGGGTCTTCATCCTCCTCAACCCGCCGTTCCTCCCGGCCGACCAGGGGCTGGAGTGGGCGTGCCGATCGCTCGACGTCGCCGCGGCGGCCGGGGCGCGAGTCTGCTCCGTGATTCCGACGCGGGGCGGCAACGGTGCCATCGAGGCGCTGGAGACGCCGTTCGTCCCCCCGCGGCTCCAGGCGCTCGAAGCCGCGGTCGAGTACCGGCTTGTCGCTTGGCGGCCCCGTGGTGCTGGCCGACTTGTGGGAAGCGGAGCGGTTCGCCCGCTGCCCCTGCGACACCGCGCGCCTGTCGCGGCTCGCGTTCATGAACCGCCACCAGCAAGTCCCGGCCGCCGCCGGCGGCGTGTGTGAACACGGCCTCTGATCTCGTCATCGCCGGGTCGGGCATGGGCGGCTCGATCATGGCGATGGTGGCGCGCCGGCTGGGCCGCCGCGTCGTCCTGCTCGAGCGCGGCCGCCATCCGCGCTTCGCCATCGGCGAGTCGTCGTCGCCGCTGGCCGGCATCCTGATCGAGCAGCTGGCCGAGCGCTACGACCTGCCGCGGCTGGCACCCCTGGCCGCCTACGGCGACTGGCAGCGTCACTACCCGCAGCTTGGCTGTGGTCTGAAGCGCGGCTTCACCTTCTTCCGGCACGAGGCGGGCCGCCGCTACCGGACGGCGCCGGATCGATCGAACCAGCTGCTGGTGGCCGCCAGCCCCTGCGACGAGCTGGCGGACACGCACTGGCTGCGGTCCGACGTGGACGCCTGGCTGGTGGGCGAAGCCGTGGCGCTTGGCGCGGAGTACCTGGACGAGTGCCAGGTGGAGGGCGTGGAGTGCCGCGACGACGGCGTCCGGGTGCGCGCCGTGCGCGGCGGGCGGGCCATGCACGATTGAGGCCGGCGGGATCATCGACGCCACCGGCCCGCGCGGCTGCCTGCACCGGGCCTTGGGCCTGCCGGAGTCGAGCTTCGACGGCTATCCGGCGACGCGCGCCCTGTTCTCGCACTTCCACGACGTGACGCGGTGCGAGGCGCTGGATGACTTCGCGCTGACCACGCCCGAGCACGGCGCGCAGCCGCCGTATCCGATCGACGATGCCGCCGTGCACCACGTCTTCGACGGCGGATGGATGTGGGTGCTGCGCTTCGGCAACGGCGTGACCAGCGCCGGCGTGGCGGTGGAAGACTGGCTGGCGGCGGAGCTCAGGCTGGCCGATGGCGCCGCCGCCTGGCCGCGCCTGCTCGCGCGGTTCCCGTCGCTGGCGCCGGCCTTCGCGGAGGCAGCGCCGGTGCGGGGGTTCGACTGGCAGCCCCGGCTCACGTTCCGGACCCACGCCATCGCCGGCCCGCGGTGGGCGCTGTTGCCGTCGGCCGCCGCGTTCGTCGATCCGCTGTTCTCGACCGGGTTCCCGCTGACGCTGCTCGGGATCGAGCGGCTCGGACGGCTGCTCGAGCGCGGGCTGTTCACGGCGGGTGGCGAGGAGACGCGTGAGGGCCTCGCCGCCTACGCACGCACCACGTTGGCCGAAGCGGACCAGACCGCGCGGTTCGTCGCCGGCTGCTACGCCTCCTTCCCTCGATTCGACGCGTTTGCCGCCTATTCGATGTTCTATTTCGCCGCGGCGAGCTTTGCCGAAGCCAGCCGCCGCCTGACGCCTGGCGCCGCCGGGATCGGCTTCCTGGGAGCCGCGCACCGGGACTTCACCGCGGCGCTGGCGCGGCTGTCGCCGGCCGCGCGCGCCGATGCGTCTGCTGGCTGCCTGGCGCAGGAGGTAGGCGAGGCGATCGAGCCGCTGAACGTGGCGGGGCTCTGCCGGCCGGAGAAGGCGAATTGGTACGGCGTCGATACCGCGGACCTACTCGCCGGCGCGCCCAAGCTGGGCGTCAGTAGCGACGCGGTGCGGACGATGCTGCGGACTCTCGGCCTCTAGGCCGCCGGTCTCACGCGCCGTGACGCGCGTGAGCCCTGGCCCTGGCCGCCTTCCTCGTGCACGCGGGCATGCGGCGCGACCTTGCACTGCTCACGCACCAGGTTGGCCAGCGCGGTTGCCGCTGGCGAGAGGTAACGTCCCTGCAGCGTAATCATGCCGACCGTGAGCGCCAACGCCGGGTCCGACAGGGGATAGGCCTCGAAGTCCTTCCACGGCTGCGGCGGCAGCACGCCGCTGGGCACGATTGCCGGTCCCACCCCTGCCTTGACGTGATCGACCATCGTCGGGAACCGCCCGACGATCACGGCGTAGCGGATGCTGAAGCCCAGCGACGCCGCCGCGGTCTCCGCCGCGCGCCGGAAGATGGTCTCGTTGGGCATCGAGACCAGCGCCTCGCCCTTGAGCTCGGCCAGGCCGACCGACGTGCGCTTCGGCTTCGACAGCCGGTGGCCTTGCGGCAGCGCGACGTAGAGCGGCTCCCGGAACAGGAACTCGGTCTTGAACGGCTCGTCGGCCGTGTCGATCAGGCCGACGCCGAAATCCGCCACGCCGCTGCGGATGTCCTCGAAGATGTCGAACTGCAGGCCTTCGCGGATGTGCAGCTCGACGAACGGCCGCGTGGACAGGAAGCACTTGGCGAGCGGCGGCATCGTCTGGCTGGCGAAGGCCGAGTAGGTGGACACCGTGATCCGGCCGCGCTGCTCGCCCGCGATCTCGCCGAGGCTGCGCGACGTGATCTTGAGGTCGTTCAGCATCCGCTCGGCCACGGCCACGAATTCGCGGCCGGCCGGCGTGATCTCGACGCGGCGCGTGTTGCGCGCGAACAGCAGCACGCCGAGCACGCGCTCGACCCGCTTCACGGTCCGGGTCAGGGCCGGCTGCGACGTCTTCAGGTGGGCGGCGGCCGCCACGAAGCTGCCGTATTCGGCGAGCGCGATGATCGTCAGGAGTTCCTTGGTGCGCAGGTCCGGGATGTCGAGTCTGGTCATATGGGTTATACCGAATCGGGCAATTATACGCGTCAACAGTCGGTTTGTGCCGCCCTTCTGCAAACGATTTCACTGGCCGTCCGGTATTGAAAGAATGGCAGGGAGCGGGGCATTATTGCGTGTTCGACTACCCGGTGGGGAGAAACCGATGATCAGAGCTTTGACGAGAGCCACGGTCCTGGCGGCGATCGTGGCCGCTGGCGCCGTGCCGGCCAGCGCCCAGGCGGATTTCGACGGGGTCTGGCAGCCGCGGTACCACGAGGACCAGCCGGAACGCATCCCCGGCCCCGAGCTGCGGGACTACCTGGGGCTCCCCATCAACGATGCCGCCCGGCAGTTCGCCGACAGCTGGGACCCCGGCCGGATTGCCCTCCAGGAGGAGCAGTGCCGGGTTCACGTCGCTCCCTATATCTATCGAGGTCCCACCAACCTGCGGATCTGGGAGGAGCGGCACCCCAAGACCCAGGACCTCGTGGCCCTGAAGCACTACCACAGCACCTACGAGCAGACCCGGACCATCTGGATGGACGGGCGCAAGCATCCCGGTCCGAACGCCCCACATACCTGGATGGGGTTCTCCACCGGGCGCTTCGACGGCGACATGCTGGTTGTCGAGACCACCCACATCAAGCAGGGCTGGCTCCGCCGCAACGGCCTGCCCATGAGCGACCAGGCGACGCTGACCGAATACTTCGTCCGCTACGGCGACGTGCTCCAGCAGACGACGGTGCTGATCGACCCGGTGTATCTCACCGAGCCGCTGGTCAAGAGCCAGGAGTTCCTGCGGAGCGCCCGCGAGTTGCCGGCGGGCACGTGGTTGTGGGTGTGCGACCCGGTGGTCGAAACGGTTCGGGAAGAAGGCGTCGTGCCCGCGTATCTTCCCGGTGAGCACCCCTTCACCGAGGAGTTCGCGCGCCGCCACGGTATTCCGGTGCAGGCCACCCTCGGTGGCGCCGCCACGATGTACCCCGAGTACCAGGAGGTGCTGAAGAAGCTGCCCAAGCCGCCACCCCTGCCGCCGCCCGCGCCGGGCGCGACGCGCGTGCTGGGAGCGGGGCAGCAAAACGTGGCGCCGGCGACGCCGGCACCGGCGCAGCCCGCGGGCCGTGGACAAGGAGCGGGACGATGAACGTCACCCGTCCGCCGTCCCGCCGCGCGCGTGCTCGGCATGGCCATGCTGGCTGCCGCGATTGGCGGGGCCGCTGCGCTGTCACGGCCCGCGACCGCGCAGAACCAGAACTTCGATGCGGTCCAGATCGACACCGTCAAGGTGCGCGACAACATCTACATGCTGGTCGGGGCGGGCGGCAACCAGACCGTCCAGTTCGGTGACGAAGGCGTGCTGGTCGTGGACACCCAGTTCGCGCCGCTGAGCGCGAAGCTGCTGGCCGCGATCCGGACGGTGACCGACGCGCCGATCCGGCACATCGTCAACACCCACATGCACGGCGACCACATCGGCGGCAACGAGAACTTCGCCAAGGCCGGCCGGTTCCGTGCCGGTGGCAACGTGGTCGGCGACATCGGCGGCGCCGCCACCGCGACCGCGCACATCATCGCCCACGAGAACGTGCTGACACGCCTGAGCGCCCCGCCGGCGGCCGGGCAGACCGCCGTGCCGTTTGCCGCGTGGCCGAACGAGACGTTCTTCGGCAAGAAGCGCGAGTTCCTGTTCAACGGCGAGGCGGTGCAGATCATCCACCAACCCAACGCCCACACCGACGGCGACAGCGTCGTGTTCTTCCGCAAGAGCGACGTGCTCTCGACCGGCGACCTGTTCACGACTGTCATGTACCCGTTCATCGACGTCGCGAACGGCGGGTCGATCGACGGCTACGTCAACGCTCTCAACGCCATCCTGGACATCACCGTCGCCAGCAACGTCAACGAGGGCGGGACGCTGGTGATTCCCGGCCACGGCCGCCTGTCCGACGAGCAGGACGTCATCGAATACCGCGACATGGCGACGATCGTCCGCGACCGGATCCGCGAGTACGTGAAGCGCGGGATGACGCTGGATCAGGTGAAGGCGAAGCAGCCGACGCTCGACTTCGACGGCCGCTACGCGACCACGAACGACTTCTGGACGCCGGCGATGTTCATCGAAACCATCTACAAGGAGATGGCGGCCAAGCATCCCCCGGCGCCCTCCGGCCGGCACGCCGCGGAATCGCAACCAGACCAAGACCAGGAGCGGCCAATGAGCGCGCGTCAGGTGAGGAGCGCCGCCGGACCGCTGGCGGCAGTCGTTGTCGGCGTGCTGGCGTTCGGTGCCGGCAGCGAGATACGGGCGCAACGCGCCTCGGAGGCCTCGACGCCGCAAGGCGAAACGCCGCCGGCCGTCCAAGGCGGTGGCGGGCGCGGCGGCCGCGGCCGCGGTGCCGCGGTGCCGCAGGGCCCGGCCCGCCAGACGGCGCCCGTGGATCTGACCGGCAACTGGGTGTCAGTCGTCACCGAGGACTGGCAGTGGCGCATGCGCACGCCCGCCAAGGGCGACTACGCCAGCGTGCCGTTGACCCCGGCCGGCCGCCAGGCCGCGGACACGTGGACCGAGGCCAAGGACGGCCAGTGCGAGGCCTACGGCGTCGGCGGCCTGATGCGCATCCCGGGCCGGCTTCGTATCAGCTGGCAGGACGACAGCACGCTGAAGATCGAAAGCGATGCCGGCCAGCAGACGCGCCTGCTGCGGTTCGCGCCGCCGCCCGGCGCGGCGCCGAGCCCGGTGTCGTCGGCGCCCGGCGGCGCGGTCGCTGCAGGGCACGTCGGTGGCCGAGTGGCAGCGCGCCGGCGGCGCGTTCGACGCGTTCCTGGAGCGGTGGCGGCAACGCGGTGCCCGGCCAGCGCTGGGGCTCGCTGAAGGTGACGACCACCAACCACACCGGCGGCTGGCTGCGCCGCAACGGCGTGCCGTACAGCCAGAACGCGGTGATCACCGAGTACTTCACGCGCTTCAGCCACCCGCAGGCGGGCGACTGGTTCGTGGTGACGACGATGGTCGAGGACCCGCAGTATCTGGCCCAGACGTTCATCACCAGCTCGAACTTCAAGAAGGAAGCGGACGGCTCGAAGTGGGCCCCGACGGCCTGCCGAGTGTCCTGAATTGTGGATTTGGGGTCGGGTGTGGCGTTGCGCCACCAGCCCAAGGAGTCGTCGATGAGAGTCCGTGTCGTCTCGACGCTGGTGGCCCTGGTGGCCGTGCTCCTGCCGCTGAGCGGCGTCGACGCTGGTCCCGGGCAAGCCCGAAGAGGCCGGGTTCTCCGCCGAACGCCTGGCCCGCGTGCGTGAGGCGGTGAAGCGGCATCTCGACGCCGGCTCGCCATCCGGCGCCGTGACGCTGGTGGCGCGGCGCGGCAAGATCGTCCATCTCGAGGCGCACGGCCTGATGGACGTCGAGTCGAAGAAGCCGATGCCGAAGGACGGCATCTTCCGCCTGGCCTCGACGTCCAAGCCGATCACCGCCGCGGCCGTGCTGATGATGATCGAAGAGGGCAAGATCCGCCTCGCCGACCCGGTGTCGCGATTCATTCCCGAGTTCAAGAGCATGAAGGTGGCCGTGCCGCGCGGCCGCGGCGGCTCGGGCAAGGAGTTCGATACCGTGCCCGCGGCCCGCGAGATCACGGTCCGCGATCTCATGACCCATGGCTCCGGGCTGATGAGCGGCGGGCTGGGCAACGGCGCGGCGCCGCGCCGCGAGCCCACCGACACGCTGGCGACCTTCATCCCGAAGCTCGCGTCGGTGCCGCTGGATTTCCAGCCCGGCACGCTGTGGCGCTACAGCGGCCAGGCGGGGTTCGACGTGCTCAGCCGCATCGTCGAGATCGCCTCGGGCCTGCCCTACGATCGCTTCCTGCGCGAGCGCCTGTTCGACCCGCTGGGCATGAAGGACACGGGGTTCTTCGCGCCGCCGGACCGCGCTGGCCGCCTGGTCACGTTGTACCGACGGACGCCCGGAGGGAAAGCTGGAGCGCAGTGCCCGATCAGAGCGGGCTCAGCAGCACGAGCTACTTCGCCGGCTCCGGCGGCATGGTGAGCACGGCGGAGGACTACGCCAAGTTCGCGCAGATGATGCTCAATGGCGGCGAGCTGAACGGACGCCGGTATCTGGGCCCGCGCACGGTGCAGATGATGACCACCAACCACACCGGCGACATGGTGAACGGGCAATTCGGCCGCCCGGCCCGCGGCATGGGCTTCGGCCTGGGCGTGCAGGTCAACGAGGATCCCGCCGCGTCTGGCCTGCCGCAGTCCAAGGGCGCGTGGGGGTGGGCGGGCGGCTTTGGCACCAACTTCAACGTCGAGCCGGCCGAGCAGATGGTCACGGTGGTCTTCATCCAGACACCGAACGGCGCGCTGCAGCGCGACGTCGAGACCGCGATACGGCAGGCGATCATCGACTGAGACGGGCTACAGGCTACGGGCTACAGGCTACGGGACGGGGCTATGGGCCGGAGGAAGGACATGACCAGGCACAGACAGATTGAGGCCGGTGCCATCGCGGCGGCGATCGTCGTCGCCTCGCACTGGCCGCGCTCGCGCAGTCGCCGGCCGGTTACGCGGTGCCGCGAACACCGTGGGGCGATCCGGACCTGCAAGGCATCTGGCCGAGCACGCACATGGTGGGCGTGCCGCTGGAGCGGCCAACGGAACTGGGCACGCGCGCGACGCTGACCGACGAGGAATTCAAGTCGCGCGCGGCACAGAATGCGCGCCAGGCGGCGGCCGATGACGAGGAGTTCATCGCGCCGGCGGCCGGCGGCCGTGGCGGCGGCGACGGCACGGGCCCGCCCTCCCATTGGGGCGAGCGCGGCCGGCCGCAGCGGCAGTCGTCGCTCATCGTCGAGCCGGCCAACGGGCGGATGCCGCCGATGACGCCAGACGGCGAGAAGCGGGCGGCGGATCGCGCGAGGCGGAGCAGCACCGGAGCAGGCCCGTTCGATGCCCCGGGCGACTTGGACTACCTACGACCGCTGCATCTCGCGCGGCGTGTTGGGTGGCATCCTGCCGGTGGTCTACAACAACGGCACGGAGATCGTGCAGGCCCCGGGCTACGTGGTGATCCGCTACGAGATGATCCACGAGGCGCGCGTCATCCCGCTCGACGGACGCGGGACGGTGCCCGGCGCCATCCGCCAGTATTCGGGCGATGCCCGCGGCCACTGGGAGGGCGACACGCTGGTGGTGGAGACGGCCAACTTCAACGGCACCATCGGCGTCACCGGCAACGGCCGCCTGCGGCCGACGAGCGACGCGCTGCAGATGGTGGAGCGCTTCACCCGCACCGGCGAAGACACGCTGCAGTACCGCGCCACGGTGACCGACCCGAAGACGTGGACGGCGCCGTGGACCGTGACCTTCCCGCTCGAGCGCGACGACAGCTACGGCTTCTACGAGTACGCGTGCCACGAAGGCAACAACGCGATGCGCAACATCCTGAGCGGGGCTCGGGCGGCCGAGCGGACGGCGCCGCGCTGACCATTGCGTTTCGCAGTCGCGACGGCGCTGGTGGCGGTGTGTTTCGCCGGCTGCGGCCAGCCTGACGCAAGCCGGCCGGCCGAGCGCGGCCGCGCCGCTGCCCGCGACCTCCGACTGGTTCGTTGACGAGGCCGGGCCATCGGGCCTTGGCTTCACCCATGTCAACGGCATGTCCGGGCAGTTCTACATGCCCGAGGTGTTGGCCCCCGGCGTGGCGCTTTTCGACTACGACAGCGATGGCGACCTGGACGTGTATCTGGTGCAGGGCCAGCCCCTCGTGGCCGCCGCTGCGGCCGGCGCGTCCCCGCTTCCGTCGGGGGACCGGCTCTTCCGGAACGACCTGGCGGCTGATGCGGATGGAGCACGGCACCTGAAGTTCGTGGACGTGACCGCCGCGTCCCGCATCGCTCCTCGCGGTTACGGGATGGGCGTCGCCGCGGGCGACGTCGACAACGACGGGCACGTCGATTTGTACCTGACCAAGTTCAACGCGCCCAACGAGCTGTGGCACAACAACGGCGACGGCACCTTTGCGGATTGGTCGGCGCGCTAGCCGCACCAACCATACGTCCTGGAGCACCTCCGCGGCGTTTGTGGACATCGACCGGGACGGATGGCTGGATCTGTACGTCGCCAGCTACCTGCGGTACAGCTTGGAGAACCACGCGCCGTGCTTCAGCGCCACGGGCGCGCGGGACTACTGCACGCCCGACAGCTACCAGCCGCTGCCCGGCCGGCTGTATCTGAACCGCCGAGACGGCACCTTCGCCGACGTCAGCGTCACCTCCGGCATCGCGCGCGAGTACGGACCCGGCCTCGGACTGGCAACGGCCGACTTCAATGGCGACGGTTGGATCGACATCTACGTTGCCAACGACGGCAAGGAAAACCAGCTGTGGATGAACCGGCGCAACGGCGCGTTCGAGAACGTCGCGCTGCTGTCGGGTGTGGCGCTGCCCGTGACCGCCAAGGCGGAGGCCAGCATGGGCGTGGACGCCGGCGACTTCGACGACGACGGGGACGAGGACCTGTTCGTCACCGAGTTGACCGGCGAGGGGAGCAACCTCTTCGTCAACGACGGCTCGGGGGTGTTCGAAGACCGCAGCGCGCCGTCGGGGTTGGGCGCCTGCCAGCCTGGGGTTCACGGGCTTCGGCACGGCGTGGCTCGATTTCGACAACGATGGCCGGCTGGATCTGCTGTCGGTGAATGGCGCCGTGCAGGTCATCGAGAGCCTGCGACAGGCGGGCGACCCCCTGCCTCTCCACCAACGCAAGCTGCTCCTGCAGAACCGTGGCGCAGGCCGTTTCGAGGACGTGACCGCTCGCGCCGGAGCCGCGCTGGCCCAGTCGGAGATTGGTCGGGGCGCAGCCTTTGGCGACGTCGACAACGACGGCGACGTGGACGTGCTGGTGGGCAACAACAACGGGCCCACGCGACTCCTCGTCAATCGGACGGAGCGCCGTCATTGGCTCGGTCTGCGGCTGACCAGCGCCGCGGGGCGCGACATGTTGGGCGCGCGGGCAGAGGTGCTGCGTCCGGGCGCCCCATCGTCGTGGCGGCGAGCCCGTGCCGACGGCAGCTATGCCTCCGCCAACGATCCCAGGGTCGTGGTGGGATTGGCCGACTCGGCGGACGTCCGCACCGTGCGAGTCACATGGCCCACCGGCAAGACCGAGGCGTGGACGCAGGTGCCCGTCGACCGGTACACCACCCTGGTCGAAGGCAAGGGCCGGTGATGGCGCGACGCTCGATCGGCGTCGTGCTGGTGGCCTCGCTCGCCTGCGCGTCGATTGGCTGCCGAGCCGATCGCCAGGGAACTGCCGGTGCGCGCCCGACCCTGCAGGTGGTATCGCTGCCCGACCTGTCGAGCGCGGCGGTGCCGATCCAGGAGCGCATCAAGACGCGCTTCGGCTCGCTGCAGGCCGTCCTCGGGTCGAGCCGACGCGCCACCGGCCGAACTGGCGAATGCCTTTGGCGAGATGGGAAAGCTGTTCATCGCGGCCGAGTTCTTCGATCAGGCTCAGGCGTGCCTGGCCAACGCGCAGCTGCTGAGGCCCGACGAGATGCAGTGGCCGTATCTGCTCGGCCACGTGTTTCGGTTCCAGAACGACATCCCACGGGCGGCGGGCGCCTTTGGCGAGGCACTGACGCTGGCGCCCAATCACGTACCCACGCTTGTGTGGTTGGCCGAGATGCACCTGGCGCAGAGTCAGGCCGACCAGGCCGAGCCGCTCTTGATCAAGGCGCAATCGCTCGATGCCGAGAGCGGCGCCGTACGGTTCGTGCGAGGACGGCTGGCGCTTGCGCGCCAGGACTACGCGCAGGCGGTGACGCACCTCGAGGCCGCGTTGGCGCGTGGACCCCAGGCAACGCGAATTCACTATCCGCTGGCGCTGGCGTATCGAGGGCTGGGTGACCGCCGCAAGGCCGAGGAGCACCTGGCCTTGCGCGGGGAGGTGGATCTGCCGCCCATCGATCCGATTCTCGAGGGGCTGGGGAACCTGCTCGAGAACGCGGCCGCTTACGAGACACGAGGATCGAAGGCCATCGAGGCGAGGCAATGGCCCGAGGCCGTGGCCAACCTGCAGAAGGCCGTGTCGCTCGAACCCGGCAACGCGCTGACGCACTTGAACCTGGGCACGGCGCTTTACATGCAGCGCGACGCCGATGGCGCTCTGGCTGAGTACCGCGCCGCGACCCGCCTGTCCCCGTCGCTGGCCAAGGCGCATTTCGGCATCGGCGTGATTCTCGAGACCCGCAACCAGGACCGCGAGGCCATCGAGGCGTTCACGGCGGCGGTGACGAGCGATCCCGCCTCCCTCGAGGCGCGTTTCAGCCTGGCCCAGGCGCTTCGCCGGAACGGGCGGGTCGAACAGTCGCTGCCGCACTACGAGTACATCCTCCAGAGCCAGCCCGGCGGCCTCGCAGGCGGCTTTCGGACTGGCGATGGGGCTCGTGCGGCTGGGCCGCTATCAGGAGGCGCGGGTGCGGCTGGAGCAGGCGGCCAGGAGTTTTCCCGATCAGCCGGGCTTCGCACACGCCCTCGCACGTCTGCTGGCGGCGGCGCCGGACGACCGGATCCGCGACGGCGCACGGGCCGCATCCATCATGGCGGAGCTGCTGAAGACACAGCGGACGCTCGCGATGGCCGAGACTATGGCGATGGCCTTGGCCGAAGTCGGACGGTTCGACGAGGCGGTCAAGTGGCAGCAGGACACGATCGCCGCGGCGTCGCGGGCCGACCGCGGCGACCTGGCGAGCAAGCTCACGGTGAACCTCCGCCGCTATCAGGCGAGGCAGCCCTGCCGCGTGCCCTGGACCGAGGACGACCCCGTGCATCGTCCCGCCCCCAGCACTCCGTAGGGGCGGGCTCGTCGATGGTCGTTAGTCGTTGGTCGTGGAGTTGGTAGTTGGAAGGCCTGGAGCCTGGAGCCTGGAGCCCGGAGCCTGATGTGAAACGCCTCGGTTTCGCGCTTGTCGCCTTCGCCTGCGTCGCCGCGCTCGCCGCGCAGGACGCGCGTCGTGCGGCGACACCGGCCTTCGCCGACAGGACCGCCGAAGTGGGGCTCGACTTCGTTCACGTCAACGGCGCGACAGGAGAGTTGCTGCTGCCGGAGGTGATCGGGGCGGGAGGTGCGCTCTTCGACTACGACAACGACGGCGATCTCGATCTGTTCGCGGTGCAGAGCGGTCCGCTTCGGCGCGGTGCGGCCGTTGGCGAAGCCCTGCCCCGAAGCCGCCTCTTTCGCAACGACCTGTCGGACGCAGGCCGGCTCCACTTCACCGACGTGACGGAGCGAAGCGGCATCGTGGCCACGGGGTACGGGATGGGGGCGGCCGTCGGGGACATCGACAACGACGGCGCGGCGGACTTGTATCTCACGGGCCTCGGCGCCGCGCAGATGCTGCGAAACAATGGCAACGGCACCTTCAGCGACGTCACCGCGGCATCCCGGACCAGCGACGCCCGGTGGAGCACCAGCGCCAGCTTCGTCGACTACGACGCCGACGGCTGGTTGGATCTCTTCGTCGTCCACTACGTCAACTTCGGGCTGGACATGAAGCGCGGCTGCTTCTCGGCAGGCTCGGCGCGCGACTACTGCAACCCAGCCGTCTACGATGCGGTGCCCGCCAGGCTCCTGCACAACGACCGCGACGGCACGTTCTCGGACGTGTCGGCTCGCGCCGGGTTCGCACGGTCTGCCGGGCGCGGCCTGGGGGTGCTGGCCGCGGACGTCAACGGGGACGAGTGGACCGACCTCTACGTGGCCAACGACGGCGATCCCAACCATCTGTGGATCAACGAGCGCGGGTCGGGCCGGTTCACCGACGGGGCGCTGCTCGCGGGTGTGGCCGTCAATCGGACCGGGCAAGCGCAGGGCAGCATGGGGATCGACGCCGGCGACGTCGACGGCGACGGCGACGAGGACTTCTTCGTCACCAACCTCGACAACGAAGGCAATGTCTTCTATCGGCAGGTCGACAAGGGGCTCTTCGAGGATCGGACGGTAGAAGCGGGGCTGTTCCGCCTGGGCTTCACGGGATTCGGTACGCGCCTCTTGGACTACGACAACGACGGCTGGCTGGATCGTGATCGTGGTGAACGGAGCCGTGCGGCACCTCGCCGCGCAGGCGGCGCGTGGAGACACCTATCCGCTCAAGCAACGGAGCCACTTGTTCCGGAACGACGGCCGTGGGCGGTTTATCGACGTCTCCGATGCCGCGGGGCCGGCCTTTTCGCAGCTTCAGGTGGGGCGGGGCGTCGCCACGGGGGATCTGGACAACGACGGCGGCGTGGACGTGGCCATCTTCAACAACAACGGTCCCGCGCGCGTGCTGATGAATCAGGTGGGTTCGACCCGCCATTGGCTGGGTGTGCGCGTGCTGGACCGGCGCCATCCTCGTGAAGCGCTGCAGTCGCGTGTGACGCTGGTTGGTCCAGCGGGACGCGACACGACCCGCGTGGTGCATACGGATGGCAGCTACGCCTCGGCCAGCGATCCGCGTGTCGTCTTCGGGCTGGGCGCCGACGCGGCGGCCCGGACCATCCGGGTGCAGTGGCCCGGCGGACCTGTCGAAGAGTTCCGTGGGCTGGCCGTCGATCGGTACTGGGTCCTGGAGCCGGGAAAGCCGGCGCGGATGGTTTCGGGGGCGGGGAAGTGAGCGGCTTCTGGCGGCGCGGTGGACGCGCGGCCATCGTGGCCCTGGCGGCGCTTGCAGGGGCGGCATCGAGCGGCGCCGCCCAGTCGAACCGTCTGCCGGCGCCAGCCGAGATTCCCGCGCCGGTCGGGCGAAGCTTACAGCCGATTCCTCTTCCGGCAGTCGATGACCTCGAGGCCGCCGTGGCCAGTCAGATTCGAGAAGAGAGTCAGCGTGTGATCACGGGCGCCACGGGCTCCCGCCTCGGCGCCAGGGAACTTGCGGACGCCTACGGCGCGCTCGGCCAGGTGCTCCACGTCTACGAGTTCTTCGAGCCCGCCGAGCTGTCCTATGCGAATGCGATTCGGCTGGCACCCGGCGCCGCGAAGTGGCCGCACCTGCTGGGTTATCTCTATCAGCAGACCGGCCGCCTGAACGATGCGGTCGAACAGTTCACGGCCGCGCGTCGCATTCAGCCAACCGACCAGGCGGCAACCGTCCGGCTGGGCGACGTGTATCTGGACCTGAACCGGCTTCGCGAAGCCCGCGAGGAGTTCGAGAGCGTGCGCGAGATCTTCCCGGCGCTGGCCCAGAAGGGGCTCGGGGAGGTGGCGATTCGCGAGCGGCGGTTCGGCGATGCGGCGCGGCACTTCGACCTGGCGCTACAGCGAGTGCCAACGCGCGACGTCGCTCCACTACTCCCTGGCGATGGCGTACCGCGGCCTGGGCCGGGCGGCCGACGCAAGGTCGCACCTGGACAAGCGAGGGCCGGGCACGATTCGGATCGGCGACCCGGTCGTGGATGGCCTCCAGGCCCTGGTGCGTGGCGAGCGAGGGCTCGTGGTCCTCGGGCGGCGGGCCTACGACGCGGGCCAATACAAAGAGGCCGCGGATGCGTTTGCCAAGGCGGTCGACGCCGCGCCCACGAGCGCCACGCCCCGTGTGAATCTCGGGCTGGCCCACCTGCAAATGGGAAACACGGTCGAGGCGACGCGGGCGTTTCAGGCGGCCCTGCAGCGTCGATCCCACCAACTTCGCGGCCCACGCCAGCTGGGGAGGGCTGCTGGTGCGGGAGCACAAGGACGCCGAAGCCGTTCCCCACCTGCAAGCGGCCCTCGATCAGGCTCCAGACGACGCGACCGTCGCTCGACAACTGGTCGGAGCGCTGGTTCGCTTGGGACGAGCCGATGCCGCCATCGCCACGCTGAACCGGATGCGCGCGAGCGATGGCGACGACGAGGACGCGCTTCTGGGACTGGTGATCCTGCTGTCCGACCAGCAACGGTACCGTGAGGCGCTGGTGCTGCTCGACGACGCGAATCGCCGCGCTCCGGATCGGCCGACGACGGCAACCACGCTGGCGCGCTTGCTGGCGTCAGCGCCCGATCGGTCGCTACGGGACGGACGCCGCGCTCTGGCACTGGCGACCGAGGTCCACGCCGTCCGATCCCGCGCCGGTCCACGCAGAGACCGTGGCCATGGCGCTGGCGGAACTCGAGCGGTGCGACGAGGCACGCGCGTGGATGACGCGTGCTGTGACGGCCGCTCAGGCGGCCCGCGACGCGTCCGAGGTCTCGCGCTTGAAGGCCGCCGCCGCGCAATACGACGGCACGTCGTGCAGGCCCGGGGGGCCGTGAGCGTGCAGCGGTCCCCGGCTTCCGGCTTCCGGCTTGGGCTCGGCCAGAAAGAAAAAGGCGGGTCCTGGTCTCCCGAGACCCGCCTCAGTTCCGCCGTCAGGCCTGGAGCCCGGAGCCCGGAGCCTGGAGCCCCGTCTAGAAATCAAACTGCGCGCTGAACTTGAAGAGACGCGGAAGCAGAATCGATGTCGGCTGCCTCCAGGTCGGGCCATACGTGAAGTTCTCGCCGATGATGGAGTTGGCGTTCATCACGTTGTAGAAGTCGAAGTTCACGCTGGTTCGAGTCGCGCCCATACGGAGGATCTTCGAGAGGCGCAAGTCGAGTTGATTCAGGCGCTCGACGTAGAGCTCGCCCGGCTGGGCGATCTGGAACGTCTGGAACGGGATGAACGGGCCCGGACCGGCCACGCCAGGAATGACGCCGTAGTTCGCGTTGGACTGGACCACGGCCCCTGGCAGATTCTGGAACGTCCCGGCTGATCAGCACGTCGATCTTCGGAATGACGTAGGACGCCAGGCCCTGAATTGACGTGCGGAAGCCGTTGTTCTGCTCGCAGAACTCCCTGGGCCGTGCGGCGAAGAAGAACGCGCGCGTCGGATCGCCGAAGAACGTATGGAGCATTTCGGGCAGGTCGTCCACGACATCGCAGTCGTTGGTGACCTGACGCCCCGTGCCGAGGCCGCCCTGTAATGAGCAACCCGTTCGCCAGCCGGGAATTGAGGGTGATGTTCACGGCGTCGAAGTGCTCGGTCTGCTTGCCGAAGTTGTTCGACAACGTGACGAAATAGCTCTGCGGCGCGGCCGTCGGGCTGATACCCATCCCGGTCAGCGTATATCCGCCGCCGTTCGGCAACCGTGAGTCCGAGGGCGCGGTAATGGTGAACGGCGTGTAGTTCGCCGGCGTCACGGACAGGTCGTCCATGACGCGAATGTTGCCGTACCACCGCCGGGCATATTGGACGTCGAGCGACATGCGAGGGATGATCTCGTGCTGGACGCTGGTCGTGAACTCCCAGTTGAACGCCCGCTTTCCCCACCCGGTCATGAGGTCCGGGTCGTAGCTCGTACCCGGGGTGACCGTGCCGAAGATCGCGGCGTTGTCGAGAGCCAGGCACTCGCCGTTCGCCGCGAAGTTGTTCAGATCGCAATCCGGGATGAAGTCGCGGTCGGCATCCGCCCAGACGCGCTGGGTCTGGTTCAGCAGCCGATTGACCGGATTGGGCGCGTCCGATACCTGCGCGCGCCCGAATCCCGTGGTTCCCAGGCCCTCCAGGTACTTGTTGAGCGTCACCTTGAACGCCGTCTTGCCATTGCCGAAGACGTCGTAGGTGGCGCCGAGCCGCGGCGTCAGGTCGTTCCAGCTCAGGTTGTCGATCTTGTCGTACTGGATGTTGAGGGTTCGTCCGAAGTACGTCCCTGCGACCGACTGCTCCGGGAAGCTGTTCTTGAAGGAGTCCCAGCGGATGCCTCCCGACAGCGTCCACCGTCCGGTCGTCCACTTGTCCTGCACAAAGAGGCCCATGTCGCGATTGACGTCGACCGCTACCGTGCGGGGCACGATCCGGTAGACGATCGCGTTGGGCACCATCCAGGTGAAGTTGTAGCTGTACGGCATCGCCGGCGCACTGTAGGTGGTGTTGTCGTGATGCAGGTACGCGTTGTTGAAGCCCACCTTGAAGGCATGGGATCCGGTGATGTAGGACACCGCCGCCCGGTAGTGGATGATTCCAGTTCCAGGAGTTGTTGTAGGTCGTGGCCGCGCGATACGTCAGCGGCGTGCCCGTGACCGGGTTGAGGGTGTCGGCTGACCGAAATCATGCCCGGCTCGAGGTGATCGATGTTGCCCAGCTTACCCACCTGCGGCTCCATGCCGCCCCAGCGCTCGACGCGGTGGATGCCGCTGGCTTCGATCAGCAGCCGGCTGCTGACCGGCGTGTTCCAGTCCACGGTGACGAACCGCTGCAGCGGGAAGCGCCGGTCGTTGCCGGCCTCGGGCGAGGTCACGACACCGCCGGGGCCCGGGCCGATGCCGGTCGTGCAGGCGCAGAAGTTCTCCTGGTCGAACGTCATGCCGAATCTTGTGCTTCGGAGACGCCTGCCACGTCAGGCGAGCCTGGAAGATCGTCTGTTCCTGATGGAGGATCGCCTGGTTCGGTGATGGCACGTAGTCGTAAGCGATCCAGCTTGTTCGCGTTCTCATTGAAGAACGTGCTGGCGACGTAGTTGTCGGCGAAGAGCGAGCGACCGGACAGGAAGAACCAGAGCTTGTCGCGTTTGATCGGTCCGCCAAAGCCCGGATTGAAGTCACCGTTCTCCTTGATTGTTCCCGGGACCGCGAGTCCGGCCTCCTGGACGTCGCTGCCGGTGAAGTTGTCGGATGCCCAGGACCCGGTCGCGTAGCTGGCGAAGACCGTGCCGCTGAAACGGTTGCCGCCGTCCCGCGGGATGAAATTGATCCGGACCCCGCCGGTCGCGGCCTGTGCATCGACGCCCGAGACGTCGATGGCGAATTCGGCTGTCCCGGTCGCGTTCGGGACCGCGCCACCGCCCCATCCACCGGCAATCCCCGAACTGAGCGCGACCCCGTTGACCATCATCCGCTGGTCGGAGGTTCGACCGCCGTTGGCTTCGAGCGAGGCCACTTCCTGGACGACAGAGCCGCCCACGTCCTGACCTGTGAACGCGCCCTTGCGTACGCCCGGGATCAGCACGCCGGTGGTGAAGGGCGTTCGAGAGCTGGGAATGGCCGACACGACCTCCTGGTCCATGACGGCCTGTCGAGTCGTGGACTCCAGGTTGACGACCGGCGTCTCGCCACTGACCGTGATCGTCTCCTGCACGCCGCCGACCGCCAGGTCGGCGTTGATCGTGAACACCGCCGTTCCGCTCAGCTCGAGGCCCTCACGGACGACGGTCCTGAACCCGGGCAGGGTGAAGGTGACGACGATAAGTGCCGGGCCGGAGGTCGGGGATCGTGTAGCGG
The DNA here is from genome assembly GCA_963713655.1 of uncultured Acidobacteriota bacterium. GTDB lineage: Bacteria > Acidobacteriota > Vicinamibacteria > Vicinamibacterales > UBA2999 > CAWEBF01. The sequence continues at coordinate 13,950 of CAVQMT010000031.1, read as the reverse complement.
CCGGTTCCGTCGGTGACGGCCGAGCGCACTTTCTCGATGAGCACGGGACTGCTGGCCTCGGCCGTCACGCCCGGGAGTACCGCCCCGGACGCGTCTCGTGACCACTCCGGCTAGCGAAGCCTGCGCAAACGCCGTAAACGGCAGGGCCAGAACGAGCGCGCACGCTCCTGTTAACGCCTTGATTCCCCTCATTCAGCCAACCTCCTCAGTCGCCGAAAGACCGTGCTCTGACGGTCACAGAAGGTGGCTGATCCGGCCCGGTGTGTCCAATACATCTTGCTTCCGCCACCATACCGGTTTGGTATAGGATTCACGCCCCGATGGACTTCAGGCACATCCGCGCGTTTATAGCCGTGGCCGATTCATCCAGCGTGACCAAGGCGGCCGAGCGGCTTCACATTTCCCAGCCCCCGTTGACCCGTCAGATTCAACAGCTCGAACAGGAGCTGGGGCTGACCCTCTTCATACGGCATCGACACGGCGTGGTGCTCACCGACGGCGGACGGCAGCTGCTCGAAAAGGCCCGCAAATGGGACCTGGCGGCGGCGGATTTGCGGAGGCTGCGGGACAGCTGAAGGCGGCCGAGAGCGGCCGCCTGCGTGTGGGGATCGGGTGGGGGCTCTGGGACCTCGTGAACCTGGCTCGCGTGGAGTTCGCCAAGGACCACCCCGAAACCACCATCGAGGCCCTGGACGCGTATTGTCACTTCGATTCCGATGCGCTGCTGCGAAACCACTCCATCGACGTGGCGTTCGCGCGGCCGCCCTACGACCCGGAGTTCCAGGTGTCCGATGTGCTGGCCGAAGAGCGGATCCAGGCGATCCTGCCGGCCGATCACCCGCTGGCGGAACGGTCGTCGGTGTCGATGGCCGACCTGGCGGCCACGACGCTCCTGCTCTGGGAACGCCACAACGCGCCGGTGCTCTACGACAAGATCTTCACCCTCTTCAAGCACGCCGGCGTGACGCCGCGTACGATGGCGACGCCCGGCGCGGGCCCGTTCAACCACGCCGGCATCCTGATGGTTGCCTCGGGCAAGGGCTTCTACCTCGGCTATGGCGTGCCCATCAGCGCACCCCATCCGACCAGCGGCGTCACGGTCGTGCCGGTCTCCGATCGCGACGCGACGGTCGAGGTGCGGATGGTCACCCGGAAGAGCGAGGGACAGCCGCTCGTGGAGCAGCTTCGTCGAATGCGCGTGTCGCGTGCTCGCGCCGGTGCCGGAACCCGTGCGCCGGCGAGCCTGACTGCCGGTCCCGATTAGCTCTCGGCTCTCGGATCGCCAAGCCTGGCGATGTCGGCTGCCCCTGCCGGCCGGCCTCCGGCCTGCCTGACATCTCCACGGCGACCGGCGAACCGGTATGTGACAATCATTGGAAGGGAAGGGAGCTTGTCGAGAAACAGACTCCCTGTTAAGGCAACAGGCTAAGGCTACGGCCGAGGAGGCCGCCATGAAGATCTCGAAGACGCTACTGCGCGATCGGTCGACTCGGCCTCGTCGCGTCGGTTCGCCGCTATCGGGCCAGGGCCGGTCGTATGTGCCCGAGCGGACGCCGTGGGGCCATCCGGACCTGCAAGGCACCTACTCGAACGACGACGAGACGGGCACGCCGATGGAGCGGCCGGCGCAGTTCGAGGGACGCACCCACGAGAGCCTGACCACCGAGGAACTGAAGCGCATCGTCGCCGACCGCAACGAGCGCTTCGTTGACGGTGTGAGCGGCGACGAGTTCGCCGGCGGCCTGCGGCCGCCCGCGCACCTGATCTTCGACACCTTCGAGCGCAAGAACAAGCGTGCGTGGCTGGTGGTGGATCCGCCCGACGGCAAGATTCCGCCGATGACCGAGGCGGCACGCAAGCGGCCGCGCGTGCCGGGCGGGGTGAGCACCAACGCCAATCCCAACGGCCCGTTCAACAGCTGGCTGGACATGGGCCTCTACGATCGCTGCATCACCCGCGGCATCCCGGCGTCGATGATGCCGGCCGGCTACGGCAGCCGCTACGAGATCGTGCAGTCGCCCGACAGCGTCGCGATCCGCTACGAGATGATCCACGAGACGCGGGTGATCCCGTTCGATCGGCGGCCGCCGGTGTCTGCCGGCATCCGCCAGTACCTGGGCGATGCGCGGGCGTGGTGGGACGGCGAGACGCTGGTGGTCGAGACGCGGAACTTCCCGGCGGAGACGGCGCCGCAGCGCGCCAGCGACCGCGTGGTGATGACCGAACGCTTCACGCCCGTCAGCAAGGACGTGGTGGAGTGGCGGGTCACGTTCGACGACCCGACCACGTGGACGCGGCCGTGGACCTACCTGATGCCGCTCACCAAGGTGGACCGCTCGCAGGAGGTCCACGAGTACGCCTGCCACGAGGGCAACCTGGCGATGCGGAACATCCTCAGTGCCGCGCGCGCGGCCGAGCGCCAGGCTCCGCGCACCGGACATCGAAGACGCCATAGACGCCAGAAGGAAAGGCACCGGTTCGTGCAGCCAACCATTCGTTCGTTCGACCTCGCGCATCTGGGCCACGTAGAGCTGCTGACGCCGAAGCCCGACGAGAGCCTGCATTTCTTCGTCAACGTGCTGGGCATGACCGAGATCGGCGCGCCGCGGCGACTCGGTGTACCTGCGCGGGTGGGATGACTACGAGCACCACACCCTGAAGCTGACGGCGGCCAAGACCGCGGCATGGGCCACTTCGCGTTTCGCGCGTCGAGCCCCGAAGCGCTGCCAGCGCCGCGTCGCGCATCATCGAGAAGGCGGGCTTCGGGACCGGCTGGACCGACGGCGACCTGGGCCACGGCCCGGCCTACGCGTTCAAGACGCTCCGACGGCCACAACATGGAGATCTACTACGAGACCGAGTGGTACACGCCGCCGCCGGAGTTGAAGCCGTCGCTCAAGAACCAGGCGATGCGGTTATCCGGCGCGCGGCGCCAACGTGCGCCGGCTGGATCACCTCAACCTGCTGACGTCCGACGTCGAGGGGCTGCAGCGGTTCATGGAGGACGTGCTGGGCCTGCGCAGCACGGAGGTCATCCGGCTCGACAGCGGCGCGCTGGCCGGCGCCTGGGTGACGTCGAACAACAAGACCTACGACGTCGCGTTCACCAAGGATCACTACGGCGCCCACGGGCGCTTCCATCACGCCACCTGGGCGCTCGATTCGAAGGACGAGGTGCTGCGCGACGGCCGACATCGCGCTCGAGCACGACATCAAGATCGAGACCGGGCCGCACAAGCACGCGGTGCAGCAGACGTTCTTTCTCTACATGATCGAGCCCGGCGGCAACCGCATCGAGGTGGACAGCGCCGGCGCCCGGCTGATGCTGGCGCCGGACTGGCAGCCGGTGGTGTGGACCGAGACCGAGCGCAAGAAGGGCCAGGCGTGGGGGCTCAAGACGGTGGAGAGCTTTCACACCTACGGCACGCCGCCGATCGAGGAGTACGTCGGCCCACGAAATTCGTAATTTCCGGGGTTTGGGGTCGGGTGTGCACGCCCGCCGGACGTGCACACCCGACCCCAACCCCGGCTGACTACAAAACTGTGATGCAGACTGCGATCTCATCCACGTTGATGCGGGGCGGCACGTCGAAAGGCGCGTACTTCGTCGCCGCGCGACCTGCCCGCCGACGAGGCCGCGCGCGACCGCGTGCTGCTGGCGGTGATGGGCTCGCCCGACCCGCGACAGATCGACGGCGTCGGCGGCGCCGATCCCCTGACCAGCAAGGTGGCGATCGTGTCGCGCTCCACGCGGCCCGGCATCGACGTGGACTACCTGTTCTGCCAGGTGTGGGTCGACAAGGCGGAGGTCTCGACGCAGCAGAACTGCGGCAACATCCTCGCCGGCGTGGCGCCCTTCGCCATCGAGCGCGGCCTGGTGACCGCGAACGACCCGGAGACGATCGTCCGCATCTTCATGGTCAACACCAACCAGACCGTGGTGGCCACCGTGCAGACGCCCGGCGGCCGGCCGCGCTACGACGGCGACACCGCGATTGACGGCGTGCCCGGCACCGCCGCGCCGATCCCCCTCAGTTTCGCCGGACACGGCCGGTTCCACCTGCGGCGCCCTCCTGCCGACCGGCCATGCCGTGGACGTGGTGAACGGCGTCGGGATCACCTGCATCGACAACGGCATGCCGGTGGTCGTGCTGCGCGCCAGCGACCTCGGCCGCACTGGTTATGAGACCCGTGACGCGCTGGACAAGGACACCGAGCTCAAGGCGCGCATCGAAGCGATTCGCCTGATCGCCGGGCCGATGATGCGCCTGGGCGACGTGACCACCAACACCGTCCCGAAGATGATCCTGGTGTCGCCGCCCCGCGACGGCGGTGCCATCTGCACGCGGTCCTTCATCCCGCACCGCTGCCACGCGACGATCGGCGTCTTCGCGGCGCTGAGCGTCGCCACCGCGTGCCTGCTGCGCGAAGGGCCGGCGCGCGACGTGGCCGTGCTGCCATCGGGCCGGCGCCGGCGGATGCTGGTCGAGCACCCGACGGGCGCAAGCCCGGTGCTGCTGACAGTGGAGCAGAAGGATGGCCGCGAGGAGGTGACCGAGGGCGCGATCATCAGCACCGCTCGCGCGCTGTTCGTCGGGCAGGTGCTGGTGCCGGAGAGCGTGCTCGCTTTAGCCGAACGCGTAGTTGGTAGTTCGTAGTTGTAGTGGTTGGTAGTTGGTCTCTTCGGAGTGCCCGCATGCCCCGAGTCAAGATGACACGTGCTCTCGGAATCGCGTTCGTAATCGCCCTGTGCTGCACGGGTCAGGACGCCCTGATCGTGGAAAGCCGGGCCCAGTCGCGCGGCCCGTCCTCCGCGGTGCGCCACCGGCACCAAAACTGACGTTCGCGTTCGAGCTTCGTGCGACCGTGGCCGCGCCCACGGAGCTGGGTCAGGTCGCCGAGCGGCCGCCGGCGTATCGTCGACATCACCGGCGGGACCTTCGAAGGGCCGGGGATCAAGGGCAAGATTCGTCCCGGTGGGGCGGACTGGCAGATCGTGAGAGCCGACGGCTTCACCGAGCTCGACACGCGCTACACGCTCGAGACCGACAAGGGCCAGCTCGTCTACGTGCAGAACGCCGGCATGCGGCACGCGCCGCCCGACGTCATGCAGAAGCTGCTGGCAGGCCAGCCCGTCGATCCCGCGCTCGTTTACTTCAGGACCGTGCCGAAGTTCGAAACGTCAGCGCCCGATCTGCAGTGGCTGACGCGTGCCGTCTTCGTCGGAACGGGGGAACGCTATCCGACGGAAGTGGTGGTCCGTTTTTGGCGAGTTGAATAACTACCAACCACCAACTACCAACCACCTGACTATTCGACTACCGCCACGGGCTCGTCCCGGGCCTCGAGGCTGGCCATCTCCGCCGCGAGCAGCTTTTCGCCCGAATGCGCGCGGGACGCCGCGGCCGAAGTCCACGCGCGGCAGGAACAGCGTTCCGACCAGGCCCGCCAGCGACACCAGCGCGCCCGCGATGAACACGCGGTGCAGCGCGGCGAAGAACTGCAGGCGGACGGCCGGCGCCAGCAGCATCGCGCTGGACGCGGCCGTTTCCGTCCCCGGCAGCGGCAGGCCGGCCACACCGCGCGCCAGGATCGCGCCCATCACCGCCACCCCCACCGCGGCGCCGATGCTGCGTGAGAACTGGTTGAGCGACGTCGCGATCCCCAGCTGCGAGCGCGGCGCGCCGTGCTGCACGGCGAGCAGCAGCGACAGCATCTGCAGCCCCATTCCCGCGCCCATCACGAAGCAGGCGCCAAAGAGCAGCGGACGCGTGGCATCGGAGGTCAGCAGCGTCAGCCCGACGAACCCGAGCACGATCAGCGTGCCGCCGGTCATCGAGACCACGCGGTACCCCAGCTTCACCGTGGCCTTGGCGCTGATGACCGACATGATCACCCATCCCAGGAACAGCGGCGTCAGCACCTGTCCGGCCTCGGTGGCCGTGCCGCCCATGACGGTCTGCACGAACAGCGGCACGAACGCGATCGCGCCGAAGAGCGAAAAGCCCACCAGGAAGACCACGCCCAGCGTGCGGGCCATCACCGGATACCGCAGGACCTCGACTGGCAGGATTGGCTCGGCCGCGCGCGACTCCACGAACACGAAGGCGCCCAGCACCGCCACGGCCAGCGCCAGCCACGGCCCCATCGGCGCGTCGCCGCCGAGCGCCACCAGCAGCACGCTCACGCCGAGGAAGAGCAGGGCCGCGCCCATCCAGTCCACGCGCACGTTGCGCAGGACCTTCGACGCAGGGTAGGCCGCGGCGATGACGGCGGTGCACAGGATGCCGAACGGGATGTTGATATAGAAGACCCAGCGCCACGAGAGGGCGTCGGTGATGTAGCCGCCGACCAGCGGTCCCGCCACGCTGGCCACGCCCCAGACGCCGCTGAAGAGCGCCTGCGTGCGCGGCCGCTCCGCCAGCGTATACAGCTCGCCGATGATCGTCATGCTGAGCGGGATGATGCCGCCCGCGCCCAGGCCCTGCACCGCGCGCGCGGCGACCAGCTGCAGCATCGACACGGAGGCGCCGCAGGCGACCGAGCCGGCCAGGAACAACACCACCGCGATCAGGTACATCAGCCGCCGGCCGTACAGGTCCGACAACCGGCCCCAGATCGGCACCGACGCGGTAGACGTCAACAGGTAGGCGGAGAACACCCAGCTGTAGTGCGCCAGCCCGCCCAGCGATGCGATCACGGTGGGCATGGCGGTGCCGACCACTGTCGCCTCGAGCGCGGCGAGACTCATGCCCGAGCAAGAGGCCGGCGGTGATCGCGCGCCGCCGCTGCAGGCTGATAGGAGGTGCGGACTGCTCGTCGGCCATGGGGACGTCCAGCGTACCACGCCCTCCGAGCTGGAGCCCGGAGCCCACGAGCGCTAGAATCCCCCCATGCCCAGCACTCGCGCGCTCACGATCGTCATTGCCGCCGCCTTCGTCGTCACGCTAGCCGCTTCGTCGGCGGATGCCGGCACGTGTGACAGCCTGGCGGCGCTGGGCATCCCGCAGGGCACGGTGACGTCCACGCACGAGCTGGCTCCGGGCGCCTTCACGCCTCCGGCGGGGCCCGGACGCGGCGGCGCTGCGGCCGCCAACCCATACAGCCGCCTGGGCGCGTTCTGTCGCGTGGCCCTGACGCTGAAGCCTTCACCGCAGTCCGACATCAAGGCGGAGGTGTGGATGCCGGCCGCCGGATGGAACGGCAAGCTGCAGGTGGTGGGCAACGGCGGCTTCGCCGGCACGATCAGCTATGCGGCGATGGCCAACGCCGTTGCCGCCGGCTACGCGAGCGCCAGCACGGACACGGGCCACACCGGCCCGGCCGCCAACACGTTCGTGAACGACGACGTGCTGGTGGACTTTGCCTATCGCGCCATCCACGAGACCACCGTGGCGGCCAAGCGGGTCGTGGACGCGTTCTACGGTTCGGCGCCGAAGTTTGCCTACTTCAACGGCTGCTCGACCGGCGGCCGCCAGGCGCTGACGGCGGCGCAGCGCTTCCCGGAGGACTTCAACGGCATCGTCGGCGGCGCGCCGGCCTCGTTCACCACCAAGCAGGCGTTCGGCCAGATCTGGTTCTACCAGGCGATTGCCGTCGGACCCGGAGCGATCCCCAAAGAGAAGCTGGCGACGATCCATGCGGGCGCGATGGCGGCCTGCGACGCCAGCGACGGCGCCAAGGACGGCATCATCGAGAACCCGCTGACGTGCTCGTTCGATCCAGGCGTGCTGGCATGCAAGGGGGCCGACGAGGTGTCGTGTCTCACGGCGCCGCAGGTCGACGCCGTGCGCCGCGTGTATGCCGGCGCCTCCAACCCGCGCACCGGCGAGAAGATCTTCCCGGGGCTCGAGCGGGGGAGCGAGCTGGGCTGGTCTCCGGTACCGGTCGGCTACGCGGTGGACTACTTCAAGCACATCGTCTTCAAGGATCCCAACTGGGATCCGAAAACGCTCAACTTCGACAGCCACCTGGCCGAGGCGTATGTCCCGCCCATCAGATCTTCGAGGCCAACGACCCCAAGCTCGGCGCGTTCGTCGGCCGCGGCGGCAAGCTGATCATGTATCAGGGCTGGGGCGAGCCGGGGATCCCGCCGGGCAACGTCGTGACCTACCTGGGCAAGGTGCAGGCGCAGACTGCCGGGTGCCCGGGACGCTGTGCGGCTGTTCATGGTGCCGGGCATGGGACACTGCGGCGGCGGCAACGGCACCAGCACATTCGACATGCCGGCGGCGCTCGACGCGTGGGTGGACGGCGGCCGGGCCCCCGAACAGATCCCGGCTTCCCGGGTGCGCGACGGCAAGGTGGATCGGACGAGGCCGCTCTGTGCCTGGCCGAAGCTGGCGACCTACGACGGCTCGGGCAGCGTGGACGACGCCGCCAACTTCGTCTGTAAGTAGTCCTGGAGCCTGGAGCCCGGAGCCTGGAGCCTGACTATCCCCGGTAATTCCCAAACTGCAGCGCGACGCCGAAGTCGGCTTCGCGCAGCAGCCGCATCACGTCCTGCAGCTCGTCCCTCGAGGGCGACGTCACGCGCAGCTGGTCCGCCTGGATGGTCGCCTGGATCTTCTTCAGCTTCTTGTCCTTGAGGAACTTGATGATGTCCTTGGCCTTTTCGGAGGGGATGCCCTGCTGCAGGGCGATTTCCTGCCGGACCGTGCTGTTGGCCGCGGGCGTCGCCGTGCCGCGGGTCAGGTTCCGGACCGGGACGTTGCGGCGGACCAGGCGGGTCTGCACGATCTCCCAGAGCGCGTTCAGCTTGAAGTCGTCTTCCGCCACCAGCACCAGCTTCGACTCCGGCGGTGTCAAACTCGATGGACGCCTTGGCGCCCTTGAAGTCATACCGTTGAGCTACTTCTTTTCGTGCCTGATTGAGTGCGTTGTCGACCTCCTGCAGGTCGACGTTCGAGGTGATGTCGAAGGAGCACGGTGTGGCCATCGTGGGGCGCGGCGAGATGAATTGTAAGCCCTCATGCCCCGGATGTAACGCACGCGCGCCGCGCGTCGTAACAAATCTAGCGAGGGTGTGCTGGTATCGCATACAATTTTTGCCCGCCTTCGGCACGTAATGCGCACGGTGCGACGGAAACGGACCCTCGAAACTGGGAGCGAGTTGGCTGAATGGGTGACGCTGGAGAAGGACTTGTTGATGCGGAGTCTCGCCTCGCCGAACGGATGGAGGAGCGGGAACAGGAGCGCCGTCAGGCCCGCCTCGGGCCCTCGAAGGTGGATCCGGAGAAGGTCCGGCAGGTAGAGTCGCTGCGTCTGGCCAAGACCGAGATGGAACGGCAGCTCGAAGCGACGACGCACGACGCACGCCGGCAGCAGCTTCGCCAGGCGATCTCAGAGGTGGAAAAGCGCCTCAAGGCCTTGGCCAAATAGCCTAACGCCAGCCTGTCCCTATTACGCAGGTGATCGTTTCTGGCTAATAGCCAGGAACCCGGTCGACCCCGCACTCCGCCAGAATTTCCCGCGCCAGGCCCGAGCCGTCGGCATCCAGGTGTCGAGGCCACCCGTCTGGGCGTCGCGGCGCGGGGAGGGCGGCAGCGTCGCTCACCACCGCGAGCCATCGTGGCCACCGCATGGTCGATTGTCGCGTGCGTCGCCCACCACGCACGCGCCGCCGTGCCCAGTTCAGTGCGCAGACTGGCGTCCGCGGCGAGCCGTCGAATCGCCAGCACCAGCGAGTGCTCCTCGTCCCTGGGATCCACCGAGACCACCGCCGGCGGCTCCGGCGGACGGCCCAGGTCGCGGGGGCGCCACGTTTGCGGGTCCCACGCGGGCCAGGCGGCCGTGCCAGGCGTTTCGGCGACGATCACGCGGCTGGCCGGCGGCCATCGCCCGCAGTGCCGCCACCAGCGGCCGGCCCGCCAGCGGCCACCGCACCGCGACGACGACGTCCGCCTCGGAGACCGCGCCCTCCGGCGCCAGCTGCATCGCCATGCCCTCAGCCGACAGCCGCGCCACCGCGCGATGCACGGCCTCTCTGCGCGAGGGCTCCGCGACGGCGATGGTCACACGATGCGCTGGCACGCGGACCGGTACCTGACCGGCCGGCAACGGATCCGTCACGCCGGTGGTGACGCACGCGCACCGAAGCCTCGGGCACCGCGGAGGCCACGTCCTCGGCCAGCGAGGCGTCGGCGACGGCGGTGAGCCGCGAGGCCGTGACCGGAATCCGGAGCATGGGCCACTGCCCCCGCGCCATATGCCACGGCGGACGTACCTGCGAGGGCCCGCCCGCGAACGCGATTTCGCTGCGGTAGTCGGCCTGCCGGCCCTCGTGCACCAGCCGCGCGCGCCGCGCGTCGTGCACGGTCGCCGACTGCAGGGCGAGAACGCCGGGATAGTGGAGCAGGTACGGCCACATGTACTGATGGCGCGCCGTGTTGTCGAGTTCGTAGACGCACAGGTCGAAGGCGCCGCGCGCGTACCGCCACACGAAATCGTGCGCGCGTCGTTCGTCGACGCACTCGATTTCGATGGGCGGCGCCCAGCGCGCCGATGACGTCCGCCAGATGGTCGCCGTCGCCGTCCGGGGCGGCCCCGGACGGCCGAAACCACGCGATCTTCATCGATGCCTCAGCCGCATTGGCGGCGTTCGCTCTGATGCCGTCACAGAATTGACCTTTGAGGTGTCGTTCTATAGCATGAACAGGTTTGGGAAATCCTTCACAAGCGCAGCGAAGGGGTCGCTCGAGAGGCCTTGATGGCGTTTGACGGGTGGCTCGGCGTTCTCCTCATGACGGCGTTCGGCGTGGGATTCGCCGCGCTGATGATCGGCCTCTCGCTGCTGCTCGGCCCCAAGAACCCGACCCCAGAGAAGCTGGCACCCTACGAGTGCGGCATGCCCGCCGTGGGCAACGCCCGGGAACGCCACTCGGTGAAGTTCTACCTGGTGGCGATGATCTTCCTGCTGTTCGACATCGAGATCGCGTTTTTGTACCCCTGGGCCATGGCCCTGCGCGACCTGGGCTGGCCGGGCTACTTCCAGATCCTGACGTTCTTTCTGATCCTGGTCGTCGGCTTCGTCTACGTGTGGCGCAAGGGCGTGCTGGACTGGGGTCCGGCGGTGGTGCGCCGCACCGGAACCCAATCCACGCAGAGGGCTGCGTAATGGCATCGGCGGACACGCACACTCACGGGCTCGACCCCGAGCTGCCCATCCTCACGTCCACGGTGGAGAAGCTGGTCCAGTGGGCCCGGCAGTCGGCCATCTGGCCGGCCCAGTTCGGCCTGGCCTGCTGCGCCATCGAGATGATGGCGATGGTGGCCAGCCGCTACGACGTCGCGCGCTTCGGCGCGGAGGTGTTTCGCGGCTCGCCGCGCCAATCCGACTTGATGATCGTCGCCGGGCGCCTGTCGCGGAAGATGGCGCCGGCGATGCGCCGCGTCTACGACCAGATGCCGGAACCGAAGTGGGTCATCTCGATGGGGGCCTGCGCGTCGGTCGGCGGCGTGTTCGACAACTACGCCATCGTCCAGGGGGTGGACCAGGTCGTGCCGGTGGACGTGTTCGTGCCTGGATGTCCGCCGCGCCCGGAGTCGCTCATCTTCGGCATCGTCCAGTTGCAGAAGAAGATCGCGCGCTCGCGCATGTAGCCGGGCATGACCGCTGCTGAAGTCATCGACATCCTGACCCCGCTCGTGCCGGGCGCCACGTTCGACGCCGGCGCCAGCGTGGATTTCGCCACCGTCTACGTTCCGGCCGAACACATCGTGGCCACCTGCGCCGCACTGCGCGACCATCTGAACTTCGAGGTGCTCGTCGAGGTGACGGCGGCCGACTACCTGCCGCGCAACCCGCGCTACGAGGTCGTCTACCATCTGTTGTCGGTGTCGAGGCGCGAGCGCCTGCGGCTGAAGGTGCGGGTCGGCGCCGCCGGAAGCCGTGGCCGACGGTGCAGAGTGTGTACCCCGGCGCGGGCTGGCTCGAGCGCGAAGTCTGGGACATGTTCGGCATCGTCTTCGAGGGCCACAACGACCTGCGGCGGCTGCTGATGCCGGAGGATTGGGAGGGGCACCCGGCTCGCAAGGACTATCCCGTCCAGATTCAGAAGAGCGCGCAGACCTACTCGCCGCTCGAGGTCAGCGAGGAGCAGTTCCGCGCCAATCTGGAGCGCGATCGCGTGAAGCGCGCGCAGCCGCACTGAGGGCGCGGGGTTCCGACCATGGCTGAACTTCGTACCGAGACGATGACTCGTCAACATGGGGCCCCAGCACCCCAGCACGCACGGCGTGCTGCGGCTGGTGATGGAGCTCGATGGCGAGGTCGTCAAGTCGGTGATGCCGACGATCGGCTACCTGCACACCGGCATCGAGAAGACCGCTGAACAGAAGAAGTGGCAGCAGGTGATTCCCGCTGGTCGAGCGGATGGACTATCTGGCCGCGCAGTCGAACAGCCTGGCCTACGCGCTGGCGGTGGAGAAGCTGCTCGGCCTGGAGATGCCGCAGCGCGTGAACGACATCCGCGTGCTGATCGCGGAGCTGCAGCGCATTTCCAGTCACCTGATCTGGATCGGCACGCACGGCCTGGAAATCGGCGCCGTGTCGATGCTGTTCTACGCGGTGCGCGAGCGCGAGCTGCTGCTCAACATCAACGAGCTCATCGCCGGCTTCCGCTTCTTCCCCAGCTACATCCGCATCGGCGGCTTGCGCGAGGACCTGCCGCGCGGCTTCCACGCCCAGGTGAAGGAGTTCCTCGATCGCTTCCCGGCAAAGATCGACGAGTTCGAAGGCCTGCTCACCAAGAACGACATCTACCAGCGGCGCACGCAGGGCGTCGGCGTGATCACCAAGGAGCACGCCTTTGCCTGGGGTCTGGTCGGTCCCATCGCGCGCGCCGCCGGCTCCGACTACGACGTCCGCAGGTACTTCCCGTATTGCGGCTACGACACCTACGACTTCAAGGTGCCCACGGCGACCGAGGGTGACGTGTATGCGCGCTATCGCGTCCGGGTCGCCGAGATGCGCGAGAGCGTCAAGATCGCGCGCCAGGCGCTCGACCGGATCAGCCCGATCGGGGCGTGGGCGTGCGACGACCCGCGCGTGGTGCCGCCGCCGAAGGACAAGGTCTACAGCGAGATGGAGGCGCTCATCCAGCACTTCCTGATCTACTCGCAGGGCTTCACCGTGCCGGCCGGCGACGCCTACGTGCCGGTGGAGGGCCCGCGCGGCGAGCACGGCTGCTACGTGGTGTCGGACGGCACGAACCGGCCGTGGCGGGTGAAGATGCGCGCGCCCTCGTTCATGGCGATCCAGGCGCTGCCGTCGGTGGTCCAGGGCGGTCTGATTGCGGACGTCGTGGCCGTCATCGGCTCCACCGACGTCGTCATGGGAGACTGCGACCGGTGAGCTTTCATCCCCAGATGGAATACGCGCCGGCCCGGTTCCACCGGTCCGAGCGCAAGCTGGCCGACGAGGGCCCGGCGTTCGCCTACACGGCCGAGAACCAGAAGAAGTTCGACGAGAACGTCGCCCGCTACCCGGAGGATCAACGCAAGTCGGCGATTCTCTACGCGCTCTACCTGGCGCAGGGGCAGCAGGGCTACCTCACCGGCGCCGCGATGCGGCACGTGGCCGAGCAGATCCGCTGCAGCACCGCGGACGTCGAGGACGTCGTGTCCTACTACACGATGTTCTACACCAAGCCGGTCGGCAAGCGCGTGCTGAACGTCTGCCGCACGCTCTCGTGCGCGCTGCTGGGTGCCGAGCGCGTGACCGAGGCCCTGTGCCACACCCTCGGCGTGAAGCTGGGTGAGACCACCGCCGACGGCGAATTCACGGTCATCGAGGTCGAGTGTCTGGGCGCGTGCGACCGCGCGCCGGTGGTGATGGTGAACGACGACTGGCACGAACGCCTGGCGCCCGAGGACGTGCCGGCGTTCCTCGAGGGCCTGCGCGGGCGCGGCGGCGCGTCGCTGACCGGCTGCCACCTGCACGTCGAAGAA
>CAVQMT010000030.1:0-207739 GCA_963713655.1 uncultured Acidobacteriota bacterium | reverse complement strand
CGTCGGCGCGTCGCCGGCATATGCTCAGACCGCCGCCGGCGAAATCACGGGCCTTGTGCAGGATCAGGCTGGAGCCGCCGTTCCCGGCGCGACGATCACCGTCACCGAAACACGGACGAATCTACAACGAGTGGTCGTCTCCACTGGCGATGGCGTGTACACCGTGGCCAGCTTGGCACCGGGCGAGTACCGCCTCGATATCGAGCTGTCTGGGTTCAAGCCCGTGCGCCGCGAGGGCATTCGTTTGGCGACAGGCGAGAAGGCGCGGATAGATTTCGATCTCGCGGTCGGAGGCGTTCAAGAACGAGTGACAGTGGTCGGGGACGCGCCGATTGTGCGAGCGGAGACCGCGAGCCTCGGGACGGTCGTCGAGAATGAGCAGGTCGTGCGGCTGCCGCTGAACGGCCGCCTGTTCATCATGCTCGCCGCCATCGCGCCTGGCGTCGCCCTGCCGCCGAATTCCGTCCTGCCGCGCATCAACGGCGGGAGACCGCGAACGAACGAGTATCTCTTCGACGGCATCTCCGTGCTGCAGCCCGAGCCGGGGCAGCTCGCGTACTACCCGATCATCGACGCCATCCAGGAGTTCAAGATCGAGAGCAATAGCCCACCGGCCGAATTCGGGCGGTTCAATGGCGGCGTGGTCAATCTCACGACGAAATCGGGCACCAATGCCTTTCACGGCAACGTGTTCGAATTCTTTCGCAACGAGCATCTGAACGCCAGGAACTACTTCCAGGCCAGCAATCCAGTGAAACCGGACTATCGGCGGAACCAGTACCGGCGGCATGTTCGGTGGCCCAATTGTGGAGGACCGGACGTTCTTCTTTGTCGATTATCAGGGTCAGCGACAGAGCATCGGCCGCACCGTGACCTCGAACGTACCCACGCTCGCCGAACGTTCAGGTATCTTCCGCCAGAACATCTACGATCCGGCGACGACGGTCGGCAATACGCGTCAGCAGTTTCCCAACAACACGATTCCGAGAAGCGCCATAGACCCGGTCGCGCTGTCGCTTCTGGAGCGCTACCCGCTCCCGACAAACACCGCCACAGCGAACAACTACAGCCGGACGGCCAACGAAATCGACGATCAGGATCAGGGCGATGTGCGCATCGATCATAAGTTCGCGACCGGCCGGGATCAGGCGTTCGGACGGTTGACGTACTTCCGTGGTCACGCCGAACCGGTGACAGCCTTTCCGGATGGGAGTGGGACCATCCTGGCCGGCAGCGTGGCCGTCGGTCCGCAGGATACGACGGCGTGGGCGTTTGCGTCGAACTATCAACACACCTTCTCCCCCAACCTGCTGAACGAACTGCGCATCGGAGATACACGGCGATCCGTCCAGCGGAGCGCGGTGGCGTTGTCTTCGCCTGCGGGAGCCGCGCTCAACATTCCCGGCATCCCGTCGAATGCGCAATTTCCCAACACGATGCCGACCTTCGCACCGAACGGCTACCAGCAGCTCGGATCCCCGAACAACACGGCCTCGAACTTCAGCACCAGCGTCACACAGATCGCCGATTCGCTCACCTGGCTGAAAGGCCGCCACACCATGAAGATGGGGCTCGACTGGCGATGGGAGCGGCTCAACGTGATCCAACCTCCCTGGCCGACGGGATCGTTTGTCTTCAGCACCGTCGGCAGCGATCTACCCGGAGTCGCGAACACCGGCAACGCGTTTGCGAGCTTCCTGCTCGGACAGGTGCAGACGTTTGCCATCGACCTCCAGCAGACGGATATTCAGGAACGCGCGCACTTTCAGGAGTACTTCATCCAGGACGACTGGAAGATGTCCGAGCGCCTCACGATCAATGCGGGGCTGCGATACACGCTCAATTTCCCGTCCACGGAGATCAACGGTCAGACCGCGGTATTCAATTTACAGACGCGGCAGCTCGACTATCCAGGTACGGAGCCGGTACGGCCGCTCAAGAAGGACAACTTCGGCCCGCGCATTGGCGCCGTCTACCGCCTGACGCGACAAGACCATCGTCAGCTCGGGGTACGGGAAGATCTGGATCGAGATGGCGGGGATCACGACGCCTTTCACGACGCCGAACTTTCCGTTTCTGCAGACCGTGTCGCAGCGAACGCTCGACAACATCGCACCGGCCTTCGAGCTGGCGAAGGGACCGACCGTCACACCAGTCAGTCCGACGCCAACCGCCGGCCTCGGACAAGGCGTGTTCACCGTTGACGGGACGCTCGGGTCGGGCTACGCGCAACAGTGGAACGTGTCGGTCCAGCGCGAGTTGACGCCGAACACGGTCATCGAAGTCTCCTACCTCGGATCGAAGATTACGAACATCGGGATCCCGGACAGCAACATCAATCAGTTGACGGAGGAACAACTGACACTCGGGCCCACGCTCCTCGAGAGGGTCCCCAACCCGTATTTCGGGATCATTCCCCGCTCGTCCTCGATCGGCGACCCGACGATCACGAGGGCGCAGCTCATGAAACCCTATCCGGACTACACCGCGGTCAGCTTTTATCGGAACAATGTCGGCACGACGAACTACCAGGGTCTCGCGTTCAGCATTCGTCAGCGAATGTCGGGCGGCCTGACCTACTCGGCCGCCTATACCCGTTCGAAGCTGACCGATGTCGCCTCGTCGGTGTTCGACGCGTCCATTCTGACAGGGCCGCTGACCAACGCCGCCGTCGCCGACAGTCACAATCTGGAGCGCGACCGCGACTACTCGACCGGAGACATTCCGCACTACTTCGCCGCCTCGGTCGTGTGGGATCTTCCGATGGGCGAGGGCCGCGCCACCCACCCCACCGGCGTGGTCGGCGCACTGGTGAATGATTGGAGCGTCGCGAGCTTCATGACCATGCAGTCAGGGGTGCCGGTCGCGGTGACGCAGGCGAACTCGCTCGGGTATGCCGGCTTCACGACCCAGCGCCCGACATCTCCTCGGCGATCCGACACTCCCCGCTGACGAGCGGACACCCGCTCGCTGGTTCAACACGGCAGCGTTCGCGACAGCCAATCAGTTCACCATCGGATCCGCCTCGCGCAATCCAGTGCGGGGGCCGTCGTACCACGACGTTGATCTCGCCGTGATGCGTAACGTCAGGTTCGCGGGTGAGCGCGCAATCGAGCTGCGGTTGGAGCTCTTCAACCTGCTGAACACTGCGAATTTCGGCGCACCGGCGGCGCAGCTCGGACCGGCGAGCTTCGGGACGATCACGTCGGCGCTCGATCCACGTGTTGTGCAGCTCGCGGCGAAGTTCTGGTTCTGACGCGGGCTATGTGGATCGAATCACGGTTCCACGTTGTGAGTGACCAGCGAGGAGGCGCGATGACGACTGCGGGCTCAGCGCTTCTTTGCGGTCTTGCGCCCCACCTTCTTGGCGGCCGTCTTCTCGGCCTTCGAAGTCTTGGCCAGGTCGGCGCGGTGGGCGCGCTCGTACGTCTGGATGTCCTTGAATTGCCCGCTTGCGTCACGGACAGCGTAGAGCTTCTCGCCCTTGCTACTGCGATGAGTGGTGCGCTTGGCCTTCGCCATGGAACCTCCGAATAGTCCGCATCATGCGCGATCGGGTGGTGCGGGCGCAAGCGCGTAGCGCGCCATATCCCCGTCACACCTACGGCCCTGAGGACATGGACCACAGCATCGAGAGTGTCTCCGTCGCCGTTGAGATCGTCGTTGACGGTGGTCTCGCTGACCGCAAAGGCGGTCACCGGGGGTTCCACGTCCCGGGGCGACGCAACACCGTCGCGCGAACCGAGCATAAGGAGTGAGGCACGCGTTTGTAGGTACTTCAATGGTCACTTGAAAGCAAATCGAAGGAACGACACACACTGCCGAGTCGGTGGCAGCTCGCCTGTTGGGTAATTGATCGTGTAATGAATGCGCCGCTACGCATTGGAAACAGACATACGGTTGAGTTTTCCGCGCACCTACGACTGAGGCCCGGATCCCCCCGTGGAGACATTTGTACTGCCGACTGATCGTCTTACGGATTTGTAATCGCTCGGCTGGCGCCCCACAGACGCTTTAAACAAGGCAGGCCTCGGGCGCCCGTGCGCTCAGAATGGCCCTCGAACTGCACAGGCTGCACCCGCTTTCGTACGCCCTACATCGTGCCGCCGGCATGGCGACGGTTGGCTCAACCCTTGTATGCGACTCGGCCCCGGGGACTCCCAACCGATCGACCCGATCAACGAGGCACCTGTGACGGATCGAGGTTCCGCACGGGCCATCTGCGCGGTTCGATGACAAATCTGTTCACCATCGGCGAACCGGCTCGAAGGCGGATTCGGCGGCAACCATCTCACTCGGGTGATCGCGGCCACCACGCGAACGGCACGTCTCTGCGCGCGTCGGTCGCGGGTAAGTTCCTTCAACTGGGTCCAGAGCGGTTCTGGGTCAAGGGCGTGAGCTACGGCACGTTTGCGCCTGACAAGGACGGCCAGCACTTTCCGCCGCCGGCGCGCATCGCCGAAGACTTCGCGTTGATGCGTCGCGCAGGCGTGAACACGATCCGCACCTACACCGTGCCGGACCAGCGGTTCCTGGACCTGGCGCACCAGCACTGTCTCCGGATCATGGCCGGGGTGCCGTGGGCCGACCACGTCGCGTTTCTCGACGACCGGCGGTTGTCCAGGGCCATCCGGCGCGACGTCGTGGAGAACGTGCGCGCGCTCGCGTCGCACCCGGCCGTCCTGATGCTGGCGCTTGGCAACGAGATCCCCGCCGCCGTCGTGCGCTGGCTCGGCCCCGAACGTGTCGAGCGGTTTCTCTCCGAGCTCTATGCCGACGCCAAGACAATCGCGCCAGACACGCTCTTCACCTACGTCAACTACCCGCCGACCGAGTACCTCAACCTGCCGTTCGTCGACCTGTGCGCTTTCAACGTCTACCTGCATCGCGAGCGCGATCTCCGCGCCTACCTGGCGCGTTTGCAGAACATCGCCGGCCACAAGCCGCTGCTGGTCGCCGAAGCCGGGGCCGACAGCTCGCGGGAAGGTGTGAGTGGGCAGGCCGCGCTCACCGCGATGCAACTCCGGGCGTCGTTTACCGAGGGCGCCTGCGGCGCCGTGGCGTTTGCGTGGACGGACGAATGGTGGCGGGGCGGACAGGCCATCAACGACTGGGCGTTCGGCCTGGTCGATGCCGAGCGGCGCCCGAAGCCGGTCCTGCAATCGGTCGCGGACGTTTTCTCGAGCGTGCCGTTTTCGGCGGCGGAGCCGCGCAGTCGCATGAAGGTGTCGGTCCTCGTCTGCGCCTACAACGCCGCCGACACGCTCGACGAGTGCCTCACCTCGCTGGAACGGCTGACCTACCCCGATTTCGAAGTCATCGTCGTGAACGATGGCTCGAATGACGCAACAGGCGCTATCACGCGGCAGCACCCGATGTGCCGCGTGATCGATCTCGAGCACGCCGGTCTGAGCGCCGCCCGCAACGCCGGCCTCGCGGCCGCGACCGGTGACATCGTGGCGTATACGGATGCGGACGTGCGGGTGGATCCCGACTGGCTCACCTATCTCGTTCAGCCGTTCGCCAGCGCCGATGTGGTTGCCGTGGGAGGACTGAGCCTGCCACCGCTCGACAGCCCATGGATGGCGCAGTGCGTCGCGCGTGCCCCCGGCGGCCCCACCCACGTGCTTCTCGACGATCGCACGGCGGAGCACGTGCCCGGCTGCAATCTCGCGGTCCGTCGCGACGCCTTGCGCGCCATCGGCGGGTTCAACCCGATCTACTTGCGCGCCGGCGACGACGTCGACGTGTGCTGGCGGCTGCAGAATGCTGGCGGGCGCATCGAGTTCGTGCCGGCGGCGTTGGTCTGGCATCACCATCGCGCGAGCGTCCGTGCCTATTGGCGACAACAGGTGGGGTACGGCGAAGGGCAGGCCTGGCTGGTCCCGCATCACCCCGAGCGGTTCACGGGGGCGAAGATCGCCTGGAAGGGCCACATCTACAGTCCGTTGCCGTTCGTGCGGTCGTTGTCACGGCCGCGGGTCAACGTGGGGATATGGGGCTCCGCTGCCTTTCCGTCCGTCTATCACATGCAGGCCTTCTCGCTGGCGTTTCTGCCGCACACGGTCCGCTGGCAACTCGTGTCAGCGGCCTTCATGGCGGCGGCATTGCTGCTGCGATTCGCCATTGGGGCGGGGGCGGCCAGGGCGGCCGCCGCCATTGGAGCAATCGGCCTCGCGGGCCTCGCAATCACGCTGTTCCAGTGCGTCCGTTACGCGCTGGCCTCCGACATCGAGTCGCTTCCCGACATCGGCCGCTACTCGCGGCGCGCGAGCCGGGCGACCTACCGCCTGGTCATCGCGTCTCTGCACGTGCTGCAGCCGTTCGCCCGGGCCGCCGGCTATCT
The DNA here is from genome assembly GCA_963713655.1 of uncultured Acidobacteriota bacterium. Classification (GTDB taxonomy): domain Bacteria; phylum Acidobacteriota; class Vicinamibacteria; order Vicinamibacterales; family UBA2999; genus CAWEBF01. The sequence goes on along the minus strand of CAVQMT010000030.1, from coordinate 201,393 downwards.
GCGCGGCATGCTGTCCCCGCCAATCGTGGCACCGCCGCCCGCGGCGCGCGAGCCGCGTCCGACGCCGGGCGATATGGCGTGCACCCTATACCTCCTCGGGCACGGTACGATCGAGTCGCGGTTCTGGGCGGAGCGGTGGATCGGCGCCGATTCGCTGCTGACCAGGATGACCGATCGACTGCGCAGCTCGCCGCTGGCACGCACTCTCGACATCGAGGACGGTTGGCCGACTGCGCGCGACATTCGCGTGCCCGTCTGGCCTTTTGCCTGGCTCGACCTTCTCGTCCTCGTCGAGAACCACGGCGCTGGCCGCTCGCTCGTCCGGATCGGGCACCGCTTGCAGCCGTCGACGTTCTCCTTTGTCGCGGTCGTGGCGATCGTCGCGTGGCCGCTCGCGCGCCTGCAGGACGCCTCGGTCGCCGCGTCGTCGATTGCCGGCGTCGGCAGCCTGATTGGCCTCGTGATCGCGGGGACCGCTCTCTGGCGCAGCGCCCGGTTGCTGTCGGCCGCGCGCCGCCTGATTGCGGCGCTCGCACAGGACATGCACATGCAGCCGCTCGGCACGCAATCACCGTGGCGGCGTTCGCCACGGCGATCGAGCGACGCGCTGGTGACCCCGGTGCAACCGTGCGAGGGTGCCGAGTGATGACAACGACATATTCCGAGCGGGAAGCTCGGATGCTTCCGTACCTCCTGCGAGTGCTCCCCTACCTTCGGCCGTACTGGCGGCTCGGCGTCTTCTCGGTCTGCCTCACGATCGGCGCAACTTTGTTTAGTCTGTTGTCGCCCTGGCCGCTCCAGATCCTGGTGGACAACGTCATTGGCCAGGCTCCGCTGCCGCCGGCCCTCAGCAGTGTGCTCGGCGGATTCGGATCACAGCGGTTCCTGCTCCTGGCGCTGACCGTGGTTGCCGGCCTGCTGATCGCGATTGTCGGCGGCGGAATTCACGTGCTGAACAGTTACATCAACACCAAGCTCGAGCAGCGCATCATCGCCGACTTTCGCGGCGATCTCTTTCGCCACACCGAGCGGCTGTCGGTCGCGTACCGCGATCAGGTCAGCACCGCGAGATTGATGTATGGGATCAACTTCGAAGCGGCGGCCGCTGGCACGCTGATTATGTCGATCCAGCCGCTCGCGCAGGCCGGCCTGACCCTGGTCGGCATGGTCTGGATCGCGTTCCGGATCGACAGCACGCTCGCCTTGCTGTCGATTGCCGTGGTGCCGTTCATCTACTGGGCGATCCGCTACTACGCGACGCATATCCAGCACCGGCTGCTGCAAGTCAAGTTGATGGAAGCCGACTGTCTGTCGATCGTGCACGACGCGTTGTCGATGCTGCCCGTCATCACGGCGTTTCAGCGCGAAGACCACGAGCTCGAGCGCTTCCGCACCAAAACCGGTCACGCGATCAAGGCCCGGGTGGACGTCACTGTCCGCCAGACGCTGTTCTCGCTGGCCGTGACCACCATGACGGCGATCGGAACTGCCATGGTCCTGGGCGTCGGGGCATACCATGCCATCCAGGGCAGCATCACCGCCGGCGAGCTCCTCGTCGTCCTGGCGTACATCGCCGCCGTCTACAAACCGCTGGAAACCATCAGCTACACGGTCGGGGCACTTCAGGACAACCTGGTCAGTGTGCGGATGGCCTTCCACGTCCTCGACACCGAGCCGGAGGTGCAGGAGGCGGCGAACCCCGAGTCCATCGGCCGGGCCGCCGGCGCCATCCGATTCGAGGGCGTGCATTTCGAATATCCCGGCCGCGCCGGTACGCTGACCGACATCTCGCTCGACGTGCAACCGGGTCAGGTCGTCGCCATCGTGGGGCCGACCGGCGCGGGAAAGACCACGCTGATGAACCTCATCCCGCGCTTCTACGATCCGCATCGCGGACGCGTGCTCCTCGACGGGCGCGACGTGCGGACGCTGAGCCTCGATTCCCTGCGCCGGCAGATCAGCATGGTGGCGCAGGACCCCGTCCTGTTCTTCGGGACGATCGCCGACAACATCCGCTACGGCCGTCTGCAGGCGACGATGGACGAGATCGTGGAGGCCGCCAAGGCGGCCAACGCCCACGACTTCATCGAGCGGCTGGCTGACGGATATCAGACCGAGATCGGCGAGCGCGGCGTCCGCCTGTCGGGAGGCGAACGCCAGCGCATCTGCGTCGCGCGCGCATTTCTCAAGGACGCGCCGATCCTCATTCTCGACGAGCCCACGTCCTCGATTGATTCGAAAACCGAGGCCATCATTCTCGATGCACTCGACGAACTGATGATCGGGCGCACCACGTTCATGATCGCCCACCGCCTGTCGACGGTTCGTCACGCCGATCTGATCGCGACCCTGGATCACGGCGGGCTAGTGGAGCAAGGGACCCACGACGAGTTGATCGCGCGCGGCGGCTTGTACCAGCAGATGTACGAGGTGCAGACACGGCAGCGCAGCAAAAAACTGGCACTCTCGCTCGTGTCCAAGACGGAGGCCACGGCGTGAGCGTCAGGAAGAAGATTGTCGTCCTCGGGATGGCGAGCCGGCACCCGGTCGCCGGCATGGTCTGGCTGACCATGCAGTACCTGATCGGGCTCGAGCGGCTCGGCTACGAGGCGTACTACGTCGAGGCGCACGGCGCAACGCCGAGGATGTTCATCGGCGCCGACAACGATGGGTCGGTGCTCGCTGCGGCGTTCATCGACGCCATGATGCGCCGGTTCGACCTCGGCGACCGCTGGTCGCTCGTCGCGCGGCATTCCGACGGCCGCCATTACGGGTTGTCCGAGCAGCAGGTGCAATCGCTCTATCAGTCCGCGACGCTACTGCTCAACCTCCACGGCGGTACCGCACCGCTGCCGGAACACGTGGCCACCGGCCGGCTCGTCTACCTCGGCACCGATCCCGTGGTGCGCGAGATTGAGCTGCATCAGCAGCTGCCGGAGACGGTCGAGCTGTTCGAGCAGCACGCGACGCTGTTCACCTGGGGCGAGAATTATGGGCAGCCAGACTGCGGGATCCCCGTGTCGACGCGGTTCCGGTTTCTGCCGACGCGGCAGCCGGTGGTCATCGAGCTGTGGGAGTCGATGCGGCCGGTCGCATCGGATGCCTTCACCACCATCGCGGGATGGCAGCAGCTGTGGCGCGACGTCACGTTGAACGGCGAGCTCTACCGCTGGAGCAAGAACTTCGAGTTCATGAAGTTCCTCACTCTGCCGTCGCGGACTACGCAAACGCTGGAGCTGGCCCTGGCCGGGTGCAACGAGGAGGACCGTCTGATGCTCGAGCAGCACGGATGGCGGATCCGCGACGCCTCGGAAGTCTCAGACGACCTCGATACCTACCGGGACTATATCGGCGGCTCGCGCGCCGAGTTCACGGTCGCGAAGGACCAGAACGTCCGCTTGCGCAGCGGCTGGTTCAGCGACCGCAGCGCCACGTATCTCGCCACGGGGCGGCCCGTGGTCACGCAAGACACGGGCTTCGGCAATGTGCTCCCGACTGGACGGGGCCTGTTCGGCTTCTCGACGCTGGACGAGGCGGCGGCGGCGATCGAGGCCATCAACGCCGACTACCAGACGCACTCACGTGCGGCCGGCGAGCTTGCCCGTGCCTATTTCGACTCGGATCTCGTGCTCACGCGACTGCTCAAGGATTGCGGCGTATAGACGGTTGCCGTCAGGCAGCCGCGCAGGGAAAAGGACCACGTCATGGCCCCCAAGAAAGCGCCTCTCGGAACCACGCCGCGGCGTCCGGGCGAAGCGGATCGCGACGCCATCGAGACCCAAATCACGGCACTCGAAGCGCGCTATCGCGCTGGGGTCACCATCGGCAATGCGTTCTCTACGACGTGCGCCAGCCTGGCGCGCCGGCGGTCGCCACATGAGCACGGTCCTGGTGGCAAGTGTGATCGCGACCAAGTGTTGGAACGGCGGCAACGCGCGCGCCGTCCTGAACTGGGTGCACGGACTCAGGAAGCTTGGCGTGCAGGCCTATTACGTCGAGCAGATCGCGTCACAGCATTGCGTCGACGACCGTGGCCAGACGGTGCCCTTTGCCGAGAGCACGAACGTCGCCTACTTCGAGCACGTCATGCGCGAGGCCGGGCTGATCGGAGCGTCCGCCCTCATCTGCGATGGCGGTCCGCAAACCAGTGGCCTCGCCTATCGCGAGTTACTGGACGTGGCGGAAGCGGCGGACCTGCTGCTGAACATCACCGGCCACCTCACGCTCGAACCGCTGATGCGACGGATCCGCCGGAAGGCGTACCTCGATCTCGATCCGGGCTTCACGCAGTTCTGGCACGCGGCGGGGCACGACGGCGCCCGATTGAACGGTCACGACTTCCACTTCACGATCGGCGAGAACATCGGCACGCCCGAGTGCGGCATCCCGGCCGGTGATATCCGCTGGCGTCACACGCGTCAACCAGCGATCCTCACCGGCGACACGGGTGAGAGCCTGCCGTGGACCGGGCGGTTCACGACGATCGCCAGTTGGCGCGGGCCATACGGTCCGGTTCAGCACGGTGCGACGACGTTCGGGTTGAAGGTCCACGAGTTCAGGAAGCTCATCGACCTGCCGCAGCGGGCGGCGGCCGAGTTCGAGATCGCCCTCGACATTCATCCAGCCGACGCACACGACCTGCAACTGCTTCGCGGTCACGGGTGGCGGGTCGTCGACCCGGTCCGCGTCGTGCCCGATCCGCAGTCGTTCGACGACTACATCCTGGGCTCGGACGCCGAATGCTCAGCAGCGCAGGGCGTCTACGTCGCCACCAACAGCGGCTGGTTCAGCGATCGGACCGTGCGGTATCTCGCCGCGGGAAAGCCCGCGCTGGTGCAGGACACCGGCTTCAGCCGCACCTACCCCGTCGGCGAAGGCCTGATCGCGTTTCGCACGGTCGAGGACGCCGTCCGCGGCGTGAGACGCGATCCAGCGGGATCCGCGGCGACACCAGCAGGCCGCACGCGCGCTGGCGGCGGAGTTCTTCGATTCGAACGCGGTGATCGGTCGATTGCTCGACGAAGTGGGCGTCGCGGCGTGACTTCTCGCGCGCCGCTTGCGGAGAGGAATAACGGTGGACAAAATGGTCAAGCCCAGCCTCGTGCACGAGTTGGTCGCGTGGTTCGAGAACGAGGGCGCCGACACGGCCATTCGGCCGGTCGTGGTGCGTCCGCCAGCCGAGGCCGGCGTCCGCTGAGTGCACCGACAGCGACGGCACCCATGAACCCCAGCACAGTGAACACTGGTTCGGGACGGCGGCGATGTCTCAGGATCATCGTCGCCGGCATGATCGCCGGCGATCCGTACCAGGGTGGCGCCACGTGGGCCGTGCTCCAGTACCTCCTCGGCCTCCGGCAGTTGGGGCACGACGTGCACTTCATCGAACCAGTGGCGGCAGCCAAACTGCGGCCGCGGGCGCGAGCCTGTCGTGCACGGCGAATGCGGCCTACTTCCGCGAGGTGATGCGCGCAGTTCGACCTCGAATCGCGTGCGGCGCTCCTGCTGGCCGGCACCGAGGAGACCGTGGGCCTGCCCTACGACCGGCTGCGCGCGGTCGCGGCGGAGACCGATGTCCTCATCAACATCTCAGGCATGCTCGCCGATCCGGCGCTCACCGAGCCGATCCCGGTTCGCGTCTATCTCGACCTCGACCCCGGCTTCAATCAGCTCTGGCACGCCGCCGAAGGCCTCGACGTCGGCTTGGACGGCCACACGCATTTCGTGACGATCGGGCTGGCGCTCGGCGAGGCGGCGTGCGACATCCCGACATGCGGCCGCACCTGGATTGCCACGCGACAACCGGTCGTGCTCAGCGAATGGCCCCGGGCCGAGCGCGCTGACGCACGACGCCTTCACGACGGTCGCGAACTGGCGGGGGTACGGCTCCATCACCTACAAGAGCGTCTTCTACGGGCAAAAGGCGCACGCGTGGCGCGGGCTCATGTCGCTGCCTGACAAGACGCGCGAGCCGCTCGTGGTGGCGCTGGCCATTCACCCCGATGAGCAGCGGGACCTCGCGCTCCTGGCCGCACACGGCTGGACGCTGGTCGATCCGGCGCAGGTGACGGATACCCCGGACCGCTATCGGGCGTTCGTGCAAGGCTCGAAAGGCGAGATCGGCGTGGCCAAGAGCGGCTACGCCGCGTCGCGCTGCGGCTGGTTCAGCGATCGCAGCGTCTGTTATCTCGCATCCGGCCGCCCCGTCGTGGCACAGGATACCGGCTTCAGCCGGTTCCTCCCGACCGGCGAGGGCCTGTTCGCGTTCGAGACCACAGACGAGGCGGGCGCGGGGATCGACGCCGTCGTCCGCGACTATGAGCGCCATTCGCGCACCGCTCGCGCGATCGCTGAGGAGTATTTCGACGCATCGCGCGTGTTGCCGCAGTTGCTCGAGCGCGTCGGGGTGGACGGATGAACACCGCCATGCCGGATTCCGTGCTTCGGGCCGACGCGGCCGGGCGTCGCCCGCCTCCGCGCGTCGAACTGCGTGCCGCCCTGGAAGTGTTGTTCAGCCGAGCGGGGTCGTCGCGCATCGTCGATCTCGACACGCGGCCATTGCCATATGCCTCGAGCTTCGCGATCGAAGAAGCGACCGTGCGATTCGACGATGGCAGCATCCTCGAGCTGGTGTGCAAGGACACCGGTGAAGCGGCGATGCTGCCCGAGGCGCGGCGCATCAAGCCGCGGTTCCTCCACCACCCGCTTCGCGAGATTGCGACCTACGAGCGGATTCTCGCCCCGTTCGCCGCCGGCGCGCCCCGCTTCTACGGCAGCGCCGTCGACCGGCGACGCGGGCGCTACTGGCTCTTCCTCGAGCGGGTCTGCGGCGTGCCCCTGACCGAAGTCGGCGACTTTGCGCGTGTGGCGGCAGGCGAGCGGCTGGTTGGCCGGGATGCACGGCCGGCTCGCGCGCGACCCCGGCCTGGCAGGCGCCGCCGCTGCTGTGCCCCTCGTGCAGTACGACCGGGCGCACGCGCGAGCCTGGATGGAGCGGGCGCAACAACACCTGGAGGCTGACGCGGCCCAACCACGGTCGGTCCGCCTCCGCTTTGCCCGGCTGGCGTCGCAGTACGAAGGCGTCCTCGATGAGATCGCCGCGCTGCCGTCAGGGTTCGTGCACGGCGAGTTCTTTGCATCGAACGTGCTGGTGGAAACCGCGGCAGGCCAGGCGCGCGTGCGTCCGGTCGATTGGGAGGTCGCGGGAATGGGTCCGATGCTCATGGATCTCGCCGCGCTCACCGCCGGCCGCTGGACGGAAGACGAGCGGGCGGAGCTGGCGATCAGCTACCGCACGGTGGTCAGCGAGGAACGGGGGACTTCGCTGTCGCACGACGACTTCATGCGGGCACTCGATTGCTGCCGCCTGCAACTCGCTGTACAGCGCTTTGGGTGGGCGAGACAGTGGACGCCTCCGGCAACGCATACACAGGACTGGCTCGGCGAGGCGCTTCACGCCGCCGACAGGCTCGGGTTCTGAAACATGGTGCAAGAGTCAACGGTATGACACGCTCAACACGGATCGCGTTTCTCCTTCTTCTCGTGCTCGGCTGGATTGTGCCGGGTGTCGTGGCCCAGACCGGCGTCGAGGTTCGCGGCGTCGTGACCGACGAGACGGGCGGACTCATCGTCGGAGCGGCGGTCACGCTGACCGGCGAGCGCGGGGCGAAGACCACGGCCACGACCAACCAGGAAGGCCGCTACCGGGTGGTCACCGAGAGCCCTGGCAAGATGACGTTGACCGTCGAGGCGGCGGGCTTCGCGCCCTCGACCCGCACGGTTACGGTGACCGGCGCGGGCAGCACGACGATCGACGTCAAGCTGCGAGTCGCGATCAACGAACGTGTCGTTGTGGAAGGCGGGCTGGTCGGCGTGTCGCTCGATTCGGAACAGAATCTTTCCGGGATCAGGCTGTCGGGCAAAGCGCTGGAAGCGCTCCCGGACGATCCGCAGTCTCTGCTGCACGCGCTTCGGCTCCTCGCGGCGACCACCGGTACGCGCCCGGACCTGGTGATGTTCTACGTCGACGGCCTGCCGCTGACGCAGCGGCTGCCGCCCAAGGACGTCATCCAGAGCGTGCGGATCAATGCGAATCCGTTTTCCGCCGAGTTCGCCGAGCCGGGAGCGAGCCGCGTGGAGATCCTGACCAAGCCGGCGTCCGGGCACTATCACGGCAGCGGGCGGATCGATTTCAACGATGCGCGGTTGAACGGCGCAGGATCCCTTCGAACCGAACCGGGCGAGATTACCAGAGCCGCACCTATGAGGGCTACATCGGCGGACCGATCGTGCGCAACCGCTGGGGCATGCTCGCCTATGGCGGCCGCTGGGAACAGGACGACAACGTGGTGGTGAACGCGACGCCGCTCGATCCGATCACCCTGCAGCCCACATCGTTGCGCCTCAACGTCGCCGCTCCGACCCGCACTTCTTCGTACTCCGTCAAGACGGACGTGCAGGTGACGCAGAACCACACGGCGGCGGTCGAGTACGCACTGAACGAGCAAGTTCGCCGCACGGCAGGCCTGCAAAGCGGTTTCGACCTGCCCGAACGGGCGTACACCGGGGAATCAGAGGAACGGACCGCGAGCTTCTGGGTGACCTCGGCGTTTCCCACGGTCCTGAACGAGCTGCGCGCGCGCGTGTCCCGCAATCACTTGCTCGATCGGGCGGTGACCACGACGCCGGCCGTCCTCGTGCTCGAGGCGTTCAATGCCGGCGGCAATCAGGACGCGCTGTTCAGGGAAGACACGACGGACAGGACGCGGGTGTCGAACGTGACCACATTTGCCCGTTCGGCCCACTCGATTCGCGTCGGAGCGCAGGCCGATGTCATCCGCCTGGCGCAGGTCGATCGCGCGAACTTCAACGGCACCTTCATCTTCGGCAGTGACGTGGTTCGCGATGCGTTCGGCAATCCGGTCGCGGGCGTCCGCGGCGAGCCGAGCGTGATCTCCGGTCTCGACCTGTACAGCCTGGTGCGTGCCGGCACGCCCGGCTACCGCCCGTCGCAATTCTCGATCGTCACCGGCGAACCGGCGGTCGCACTCTCGATCCTCGAGAGCGCCTGGTTCGCGCAGGACGACTGGCGGGCGGCGCCGCGGCTGACGGTCTCCTACGGCGTACGCCACGAGATTCAGCAGTATGACGGCCTGCGGATGCGGTTCGCGCCACGCGCGGGGCTGGCCTGGGCTCCCGCGGCGGATGGCAACTCCGCGGTCCGGGCCGGCGTCGGCGTCTTCTACACGCCGATTCCTCACCGGCTCTTCTCCGACGCGCTTCGTCTGGACGGCCGCCACGGCCGGCAGCTCGTTGTCGATCGGCCGGAGTTCTTTCCGGGCGTGCCGAGTGCGCTTCCCAGCGTCCAGGACGTCACCGCCACCATTCGGACGCAGTCGCCGGACTTGACCTTGCCGATGATGCTCGTTTCAACCGTCAGCTACGATCGCCGGCTGGTCGGGAGCCTGTTCGGCTCGATCGGTTACACGTGGCGGCGTGGCACGGACCTGCTGCGCACCCGCAATGTCGGCGGCTCCACGGAGGCCGGCATCACGGTCCCCAATGCCCTGATCCTGCAGTTCGAGTCGACGGGGCGATCGACCGCTCACGAAGTCAACGCCACCGTGAGCGGTAATATCGGCCCGGACGTGACGGTGTTCGGCAGTTACGGGTTCACGCGGGCGATGCAGGACACCGACGATCTCTACAGTATCCCGGCCGACTCAGCCAATCTCGCGGCTGAGTGGGGGCGTGCACCCGTGCCGCAGCATCGCGTGTCCTTCGGCGGGACGTTCCAGCTGCCAGACGATTTCGCTGTCTACCCCTTCGTCACCTGGACGTCGGCGCTGCCGTTCAATATCACGTCCGGAAACGACACCAACTTCGATTCGGTGTTCACCGACCGGCCGTCGCTCGCCCAACGCCGGGCAGGCCGGTGCGGTTGCGACACCGTTCGGCCTCTTCAATCCCAACCCGCAGCCGGGCGAGCCCGTTATCCCGCGCAACGTCGGCATCGGGCCGACGAACTTCACCTTCGACGTCACCGCGTCCAAGGCGTTCGTCACCTACAAGGGCCTGACGCCCTCGTCGCATCGCACGACGGTTCTGCTGAGCGTCTCGAATCTGCTGAACCACACGAACTACGCGCCGTTCAACGGCGTCCTCACGTCACCGTTCTTCGGCACCGCCAATCGCGCGCTCAACAAGCGCCGGCTCACCTTGAGCGCCCGCTACGACTTCTGAGGCGCCGGAGCCTGCGAGCGGCACATGCCACGGACGATGAGCCGCGCGGTGATTGTGAACGCCGACGATTTCGGTCAGAGCGCCGGGATCAACCGCGGCATCGTCGAAGCGCACGAGCGCGGCATCGTCACCAGCGCCAGCTTGATGGTGCGGTGGCCCGCCGCTTCGGCTGCTGCCGCATATGCGCGTGCGCAGCCGCGGCTGAGTGTCGGACTTCACGTCGACCTCGGCGAATCGATCTATCGCGCCGGCGAGTGGATCGCGCTCTACGAGCGGGTCGACCGCCAGGACGCGCGCGCGGTCGAAGCGGAGATCCGCGCGCAGCTCGCGCTCTGCCGCGAGCTCCTGCGGCGCGATCCGACCCATCTCGACTCGCATCAACACGTGCACACCGAGGAGCCGGCCCGGTCGATCCTCGACGGCATTGCCCGGGAGCTGGGCGTGCCGCTGAGACACCGTTCAGCGCGTCTCCGCCATGACGGGCGGTTTTACGGGCAGACGCGCACCGGTGATCCGCTGACCGCCGGCATCACCCCGGCGCACCTGGTGGAAATGTTGCGCAGTCTGCCGGACGGCGTGACCGAAGTGGCCTGTCATCCGGGATTTGCCGACGATCTCGTCACGATGTATCACGCGGAGCGTCAGGTCGAACTGGAGACACTGTGCGATCCCGCCGTTCGCCGTGCCATTTGCGACGAGGGGATCGAGTTGATCGGCTTCGCGGATCTCCAGTGACTCAGGGCAGCGAAACCGCCATCAGCGGGTGGCGGTGCGCCAGCCCTCGCCGGCGTATTCGGTGCGCGCCACCTCGCTGTACGGCACCGGGCTGACGATGGCACGCATCTCCACCTGCTCGTGCCGCTCCACCGCCGGCTTGGAGGTGCCGCCGTTTTCCTCGCCCCAGACGAAGGTCACCTCGTTCCCGATCGCCGCGTGCTCCGGCTCGAGAATCGCCAGCGTCAGCATCTGGCCTGCGTTCGCGCTGTAGCCGACCCAGGTCGAGATGCCGACCGTCTTGCCGTTCTTCGTGACCTTGTCGTAGGGGTGCATCGAGTAGACCGCCGACGGAAACTCGATGAACTTGGCGCGATGGTCCCGCTGGAACTGACTGCCGATGACCCGCATCACGTCGTCGGTGTTGAGCGCGAGCGTGACCTTGGTGCGATGGGGACCCTTGGCGCGCTTCTCGAGCGCCTCGCGGCCGATGAAATCGTGATCGAACTTGACGTGCGGGCCATAGCCGAGGTCCCAGGGCGTCAGGTAGAAGTCTTCGATGTTCGGCGAGTTGAAACTGCCGCCGATCGAGGCCTTGGCCTCGTAGCAATCGGCCGGGAGCCACTCGCGATAGGGCTTCATCTGGCCGCCGGTATACACGGCCGGCAGCGGCGACGGGATCCAGCCGGATTCCAGGGTGTTGGCCGAGTAGGCGCGGCCGCCCACCAGGCGCAGGCCGAATTCCTCGCCGGCCTTGAAGATCGCCTCGCGCACCGCGTCGCCTTCCGCATAGGGTCCGAACATCTCGAACCCGGGCTGCCCGGCCATGCCGTGCCGCAGCACGCGCACGGCCTTCCCGGCGATGGTGACGTGCCCCATGGTGAAGAACTTGAGCTCGGGCGGCCGTGTGCCCAGCACCTTCTCCATCGTCTTCATGGCGTTCGGCCCCTGGAGCTGGAAGCGGTACGACTTGCGGTTGAAGGGGTCCGGGCGTGCAGCCGAGCGTTCGTCGAGCTCCACCTTGACGTCGTAGCCGCCGGTGGCGGCGTGATAGCGGATCCAGTTGAGCACCGGGATCCGGCCCACCAGGTTGAACTGATTCGGCCCCAGGTAGAACAGGATCACGTCGCCGATCACGTAGCCGTCGTGGCTGCAGGGAACGAACTGCTTGGCCTTGTCGACCGCGAACCCGGCGAAGCTGTTGACCCCGAGGTGCGAGAGCAGCTTCAAGGCGTCCGGTCCTTCCAGCGCCAGATCGACCATGTGGTAGGACTGGTTGAAGAGCACACAGGTCTTCTGCCACGCCTGCGTCTCGTCTCGCCAATTGGTGTATTCGGGTGGCACGCCGGGGTAGGCGTTGGGACCGCTCTGCAGATTGCGCAGCAAGGTGACCGGATTACCCGCTGCCTGGATGACGTCCTCGAGACTCTTGAAGCTCATAACCGCGTAGTTTACCGCTGGGCTGCCGCGATAACGGCCGAGGTCCGCGCTCTGCGTTTGCGCCCGCCAACCGATAGCGGCTCAGCGGCTGCTGCGCCTGGAGCCGGCGGTGGCGGCCCGGAGCATCGTCGACTCGCTGCCCAGCAGGACGCTCACCAGGTGTTCCTCGCCGTCGTCGACCAGCGGAATCGCCGCCGGGTCGACATCGGCGCCATCGAGCTGCGCCCGCGCGATGGCCGTGCGAGAGGTGGTCGGGATTGGAGACCACGAAGCGATATCGCGACCGGCCGACCCGCCACACCAGCGAGTACTCGGGCCAGACCGTGGGGATGCACGGCTTGATGCTGATGGTCGAGCCGATCCGCTGCAGGCCCAGGAGCGCCTGCACGGCCGCCTGATACATCCATCCGGCCGAACCCGTGTACCAGGTCCAGCCCCCGCGGCCGACGTGCATCGGATGTGCGTAGACGTCGGCGGGCACGGCATAGGGCTCGGCCTTGTAGCGCTCGACGCCCTCGCCGCTGCGCGCGTGGTTGATCGGATTGAGCAGGTGAAACAGCTCCATCGCCTCGTCGCCCATGCCGAGCCGGGCCAGCGCAATCACGACCCACAGGGCCGCGTGCGTGTACTGACCGCCGTTCTCCCGGATGCCCGGCAGGTAGCCCTTGATGTAGCCGGGATCCCGCGCCATCCGGTCGAATGGCGGCGTCAGCAGCAGCACGAGCTGCGCATCGCGGCGCACCAGATGCGCGCGGACGGCGTTCAGCGCCCGCTCGACTCGACGGGGCTGCGCCGCGCCCGACAGCACCGCCCACGACTGCGTCAGCGAATCGAGCTTGCACTCCTCGTTCTGCACCGATCCCAGCGGTGAGCCGTCGTCGAAGTAGGCGCGGCGGTACCAGTCCCCGTCCCAGGCCAGTTCGAGCATCCCCGTCAGCCAGCGCGCCTCGTCCCGGTAGCGCCGGGCCAGGTCGGCACGGCCTCGCCGTTCGCAGATGGGCGCGAAGTCGTTGAGGACGGTGACCAGGAACCAGCCAAGCCACACGCTCTCGCCCCGGCCCTCGTGACCGACGCGGTTCATGCCGTCGTTCCAGTCGCCGGAGCCGATCAGCGGCAGGCCGTGCGCACCGTATTTCATCGCGTGCGTGATGGCGCGCACCGCATGCTCGAACATCGGCGCGGACTCGGTCGAGACCCGCGGCAGCAGATACGCTTCGTCCTGGTGCGCGCTCGAGCAGCGGCGCCTCGAGGAAGGCCACCGGCTCGTCGAGCACGGACTCGTCGCCGCTCGCTTCCACGTAACGCGCGAGGCAGTAGGGCAACCACAGCAGGTCATCGGAGCAGCGCGTGCGCGTGCCCCGGCCGCTCGGCGGATGCCACCAGTGCTGGACGTCTCCCTCCACGAACTGCCGCGACGCGGCTTGCAGCAGATGCGCCCGGCACAGATCGGGGCGCGCGTACAGCAGGGCCAGGACGTCCTGCAGCTGGTCCCGGAACCCGAACGCGCCGCCGGGCTGATACGGGCCGCTGCGCGCCCAGATCCGGCAACTCAACGTCTGGTACACCAGCCAGCGGTTGACGATCAGGTCGAAGGAGTCGTCGGGGGTGTGCACTTGCACGGCGCCGAGGCAGTCGTCCCACATCCGTTCGGTCGCGGCCAGGGCCGCTTCCGACCGCCGTCAGCCCGCCGTAACGCTCGGCCAGCGCGCGCGCGTGCTCATGGTCGCCTCCCTGGCCGAGCGCGAACGCGATCTGCCGCGACTCGCCGGGCTCGAGATCGATCGCGATCTGCAGCGCCGCGCACGGGTCCAGGCCGGCGCCGGTACGCCCGGCCAGCCGCTCGCGAAAGAGCGCGGCCGGCGCGGCCAGGCTGCGGTTGCGGCCGATGAACTCGTTCCGATCGCCGGTGTACGAGGCCGGCAGATCGCTGGCGCGGAAGAACGCGACCGCTCCCGGGTGGTCGCTGTTGTAGGTGTTCTTGGCCAGGATCCCACCGCTGGCAGTCATCCATGTCGGTGACCACGAACCGTTGCTCGCCGCTGCGCGGCGGCCCGAGGCACCATTCCACGTAACCGAACGCACTGATCCGCCGCCGCCGCCCGGACGTGTTCGTGACCGTCAGCAGAGCCAGCTTCACCGGATCGTCCACGGCCACGAAGACCGCCAGTTCCTGGCGCAGGCCGGCGATGGCGTGCTGATACCGCGTGACGCCTGCCGCGTGGCGGATGACCCAGCGCCCGGCGTCGGGCCGCCTGGGAAGCGGCCCGGGAGTCGCGCCCCACACGGCGCCGGTGTCCTCGTCGCGAAGGAAGAACGCCTCGCTGGTCGGGTCGATCAGCGGATCGTTGGCGAAGGGCGTGAGCCGGTTCTCGCGGCTGTTGCCGGCCCACGTGAACGCCGACCCGGCGCTGCTGACAATCGTTCCGAAGCCGGGATTCGCCAGCACGTTCGACCACGGCAGCGGGGTCTCGCGCTCCCCTTCCAGCACGATGACGTACTCTCGTCCCTCGGGCGTGAAGCCGCCCAGCCCGTTCTCCATCACCAGCGCCGGCACGGGCACCGGCTCGGGCGACGCCTCGGGCGAGCGCAGATCCTCCTCGGGCGGCGTGCCTGGACCGTCGTACTGCCACGAGGCCGGCCGCTCCAGCTGGGATGAGAGATCGCCCAGGTCGCCCGGCAGCACGACCCGCGCCACGGCTGACAGGAGGTGCCGGTCGGCGTCGGCCATGCCCTCGGTCCGGAGCAGGAACATGCCGCCGGACTTGCCGAACCAACCGGCCCAGGGCGACTCCTGCACCAGCTGGGACAGCAGCTGCTGCATCTCGTCGAGATAGTCGGCCTGCTGCTCGTTCAGGATGACGAGGTCGGCGCGCAGCCCCTTGACGCGCCAGTACTCCTGCGCGCTCAGCAGCTGGCGTACGAGCGGCAGCGCGGACGGGGCTCCAACCCGCACCAGCACGATCGGCAGGTCGCCCGAGATGTCCTGTCCCCACAGGTTCTGCTGGCCATAGCGATTGGCCGCCAGATCGGGCGGGCTGAGCAGCGAGTTGTCGGACCCGAACACGCGCGAGGCCAGCCGATCGTAGAGGATGGCGTCCTCGTCGCTCAGGCCGAGGTGCTGCAGCGTGATGTGGACGTGCGTGAAGGCCATCGAGAAGGCCCGCGCCGCGGCGCTGCCATCGCGGTACTTGCGCGCCAGCGCCAGCGCGGACGCCCGATCGGGCGCCACGCCGGTGGCGAAGGCGATGCGAACCGCGGCGCCAGGCGCCAGCCTGATGCGCTCGCGCAGCGACCCGATCGGATCGAGCACGGCGCCGGTCGTGCCGGACAAGGCGCGGCCGTCGAGGACGAGCGGGCTGGCCAGGGAGTGGCCGCGGCCGAGGAACCGCGCCCGGTCCGTTTCCCACTCCACCGATCCGCCCAGCCGCGGCCCGTCCACGCCGAGAACGTGGAAGGCGACGATCGTCGATTCGTCGGCCGCACGCGGCCGGCGGGTGAACAGCAGGCCGGCGCTCTGCGGATCGAACTCGGACTCGACGAACAGCTTGCCGAAGGCCGGGTGCACGAAGTCGTCCTGCGGCCGGGCCAGCGCGACCTCGGCGTAGCTCGTCACCTCGAGCTCACGGGTCAGGTTGCCGCGGTTGGTGAGCGTCAGCCGGCGAACCTCGACGTCGTCCTCGGACGACACCGTGATGTCGAGCCTGGTTTCGATGCCGGCATCCTGGCGCCGGAAGGTGATCTTGTCGAGATCGAAGGTCGCCTCGAACAGGTCCGGCGGGTGGCAGACCGGCTGGTGCGTGGCGGACCAGACGTGGCCCGACCACGGGTCGCGGACGTAGATGAACTGGGCACCGGAATCCGTCGTCGGGTCGGCGCGCCGGCGTGTCACGGCGATGTCGCCCCACATGCTGTAGCCGCCGCCGGCATTGGTCACGGCCGTGGTGTACCGCCCGTTCGAGAGGAAGTGCGTGTGGACGGCGGCGCTCTGCGGCGACAGGAACAGGCGTGAGGCGTACACCGGCAGCGACGGCGGCGCCGTGGCGGTCTCGACCGGCCGCGGTTCCGACAGGATCGCTTCGCGCGGCACCCGCTCCTGGAGCAGCAGCTCCGTGGCCTGCACGCGGGGATCGGCGTGGAACCGGGCGACGAACACGTCCTGGCAGACGACGTTGGCGAGCGCCACCAGCGACATCCCCTGGTGGTGGGAGAAGTAGGCGCGGACGACCACGGGACGCACCGCGAGTATTGGGAGGCCACGTCGTCGCCCCGGCCGCGCGGGTTGTAGTCCACCGCCTCGTAGAACCCGTAGCGCCCCTCCAGGCCCTCCTCGGACAACCGATCGAAGTTCTCCACCGCCATCGCCGGCGAGACCTGGCTGGCCAGCGCCGTGGCGTAGGGCGCAATCACCAGGTCGGTGACCAGGCCGCGCCGCAGGCCGAGCCCCGGCACGCCAAACGCGCGGTACTGATAGGTGCCATCCCGGTCGGTAAAGGCGTAGGCCGATTCGGACACGCCCCACGGGACGCCGCGCTGGCGGCCGTAGTCGATCTGCCGCCGCACGGCGGCGCGGCAGCTCTGATCCAGCAGCGTGCCGGTGAAGCTCCGCATCAGGAGCTGCGGCATCAGGTACTCGAACATCGTCCCGCCCCAGGAGATCAGCGCGGCGCGGCCGTCGACGTTGGTCACCAGCCGTCCCAGGTGGAACCAGTGCTGCTGCGGGACGTCGCCTTTGGCGATGGCGATGAAGCTGGCCAGCCGCGCTTCGGACGCCAGCAGATCGTAGAAGACCCGGTCGAGGCGGCCTGGACCCTCGGCATCGGCCAGGCGGTAGCCGATCGCGAAGATGCGGCGCCGACGGTCGTAGAGAAAGTCGAAGCGCATCTCGTCCACGAAGGCGCGCATGCGGGCGGCGAGTGCGTGCAGGGCACGCCGGCGCGACGGCGGGCTCGCGCCCCAGATCGTCCAGCGCGTCCAGCACCGCATGCCCCCAGTAGGCGACGTCGGCGAGATCGCCGTCCGGTTCCAGCCGATCGATCTCCGCGATCGACGCCGCCAGACGCGGCGCGTATTCCTGGAGCGTGGCCACGCGGGGGCCGGAAGCCGCCCCGCCGGCCGCGGCGGTGATGGCGCGCGCGAGGCCGTTGATCGTCGCCACGGCCTGACGGCTTTCCGATCCCGCCGTCGAAGACGAGACCTTTCGCAGGACTGCGACGGTATCCGCCAGTCCCTCGAGCCGCTGCGCCACGGTCTGGGGACGGCTCTCGAGATCCAGCAGACCCTGCGCCAGGGTCAGGAGCGCACCCGCGAGGTTGCCGCTGTCGACAGTCGACACGTAACGGGGATGGAGCGGAGCCCGGGTGACCGTGTCGTACCAGTTGAGCAGGTGTCCCTGGAAGCGCTCCAGGCTTTCGATCGTGCGCAGGGCGGCATCGAGCCGTGCCACCAGCCGGTCGGTGGGCAGGTAGCCCAGATCGTGCGCGGCCAGTGTCGGACAGCAGGCTCATGCCGATGTTGGTCGGCGACGTGCGCCGGGCCAGGCGCGCAGGCAGCAGTCCGTCCCCTTCCTGAAAGTTGTCGGGGGGCAGCCAGCCATCCGCCTCGGTCACAAAGGTCTCGAAGTACCGCCAGGTGATCCGCGCCGTCCGCCGCAGGCGCGCCCGCTCTTCGAAACGCAGCGGGCGCACGCGCGGACCCACCGGAACGCTGAGCTGATAGGCGAGCGCCGGCGCGCTGACCCACAGCAGGAGAAACGGCGTCGCGATCGGCAGCGCGTCGCGGCGCCAGATGATCAGGGCGATCGCCACCGCGGCCGCGGTGATCGGGCTGGCGATCATCTCCATCGTGAAGCGCCGCAGGCCGTGGCTCCCGACCAGCCCGGCCGCCCGCGCCGCCGTGCTGGCGGCGGTCTCCCACTCGAGCAGCCGCCGCTTGGTGACGACCAGCCGGACGAGGGTCAGTGAGATGGCGTGGAGGGCATCGAAGGCGTGGAAGGCGAGCAGCGTCAGGCTGAGGAGGATCTGCGCCACGGTCGTCGACGCATCGTGACGAAGGTTGGTGAGGAAGACCGGAAAGGACTGCGACCGGCCCGGGCCGATGAGCAGCCGCGCGAGGACGGGCAGGAGCTGCGACGCCGCCACGCCGACCACCATCGCGGTCCAGACCCAGCGCCGCCCTGGCAGCACCATCCACCCGGCGATGAGCAGCGCCAGCAGCGCCGGCGCCACCAGGCTGCGGCGCAGGTTGTCGAGAATCTTCCAGCGGCCGATCGCGGTCAGCGGATTGCGCTTGAGGCCGCGCCGCGACGGCACGAACGGAAACAGCCAGAACAGGATCTGCCAGTCCCCTCGCACCCACCGGTGCTGGCGCCGCGCATGCGACAGCACGCTCGACGGGTAGTCGTCTACCAGCTCGACGTCCGACACCAGCCCGACGCGCGCGTGCAGCCCTTCGAACAGGTCGTGCGACAGGAGCGCGTTCTCCGGCACCGAGTCCTCGAGCGCCTGGATGAAGGCATCGACGTCATACAGGCCCTTGCCGGTGAAGATCCCCTCGGCGAACAGGTCCTGGTAGGTATCGGACACCGCGGTGGTATAGGGGTCGACGCCGGTGTGGCCGGAATACAGGCGGGCGAACAGCGAGCCGGCCGCGCTCATGAAGTTCACGCTGATGCGGGGCTGCAGGATGCCGTAGCCCTCGGTGACCCGGCCCACGCGTGGATCGAAGACGGCGCGGTTGAGCGGGTGCACGATGAGCCCGATCAGCTCGCGCGCCACGCCGCGCGGCAGCCTGCGTATCGCTGTCGAGCGTGATGCAGTACTTGACGTCGGGCAGCACCGACAGATCGCCGACCGACACGGCGAAACTGGTGTCGGTGGCGCCGCGCAGGAGGCGGTTGAACTCCTCGATCTTGCCCCGCTTGCGCTCCCACCCCATCCACAGGCCCTCACCCGCGTTCCACTGCCGCAGCCGATGAAACAGGAAGAACCGGCTGCCGCCGTCGCCGTTGCCGTGCTTGGCGTTCAGGGCGGCGATGCCGCTCTCGGACCGCGTCCAGAACCTCGGCGTCCTGCGGCTGCGTCTCCGTGGCGGCGTCCGGAAAGTCGCTGAGCAGCGCGAAGTGGATGCGGGGGTCGAGATTGCCGAGCGCCTGGACCTCCAGGTGCGCGATCAGCTCCTCGACCCGCTCCACGCTGTCGAGCAGCGTCGGCACGATCACCATCGTGCGCGCCGACGCGGGCACGTCGTCGAGCTCGATGCGGGGCAACCGGCGCGGCGGAATCAGGTAGCTGATCAGCCGCTGCAGCAGCTGGATGACGAGCTCGCTGGCGGGCACGACCGTCAGCAGCGCCACGAACGCCAAGGCGCCGCCGCGCCAGCCGTGCCACGCGGCGTAACCAACCGCCGCCGCGACCAGCAGCGAAGTACCTGCGGCGACGCTTCCCAGGTAGATCGGGGTCGCCCAGGCAAAGAACAACCGGCGCACGCGATGGCTGACGTCGGGCTGCCAGGCGACGCTGCGCTCGAACGCCCGGCGGCCGGGGCCGATCAGGTGGTAGCCGACGTGCGCGGCGCGATCGTCGGGTATGCGCACGTGCACCTGCCGCGCCCGCTCGACGCTCTTGAGCGCCAGCAGCAGCTGGGCCTCACCCGTCGGCAGCGCCAGCTCCTCGACCGCATGCCGGTAGCGATCGCGGCTGCGGAAGTCCATCTGGCTGTAGACGCCGGCGGGGTCGCGCTGCAGTACCTGCTCGACCAGGCTGACGCTCTCGAAGAAGTCGCTCCAGTCGAACGTGGCGATGAAGCGGAGGCTCGTGATCAGGTTGGCCACGCCCGCCTGCTGGGCGGCCTGGTGCTGCCCGTCGATGCGGATCGCGTCCTCCATCGTCTCGCCCCGGCCCGACAGCACTTCGTCGAGCTGGCGGTGCAGGGCCGATGCGATCCCGCCGAGGGCGCGCGAGCGCCTCAAGAGGCGCGTGACGAACGCCGGGTGCACCTCAGCCGGCCAGTCGCCGACAGCGTCCGGCACCGATTCGATCGCCGACGCCAGGCGGTCCGCCGCCACACGATGCGCGCGCGTCTCCGCCAGCACGTCGGCCCGCTCACGCAGGTAGTCGAGCAGCGCCAGCTTGAGGACGCTGGGCCACGCCCACAGCTCGCCGATCGTCAACGGCGTGATCGCCTGGAAGGCGCCGATGAACCGCTGCAGGCGCTGCGCGTCGAGCCGGCCGGCGCTCGACCCGATCAGCTCGAGGGCGAGCGCGTAGATCCGGGGCAGTCCGGCGAACTCGTCCGCGGCCACGCGCGGCAATCGCTTGAAGAACGACGGCGGCAGGTCGTGCTGAATGTCGCGCGCCGCCGCCGTGACCACGTGGAAGTTGTCGAGCAGCCATTCGGCCGCTGGCGAGACCGCCTCCTGGCTGGCGTCTTCCGCCAGCAGCGCGTAGACCTCGCGCAGCGCCCGCATGTGCGCCTTGAGTTGCCGGAGGTGCGTGCGCCGCTGGTCCCGAGCCGCGCGGGGCGATCGACAGCAGAGCTGCGAGCCGCCGCGCGTGCTCGTCGAGCAGCTCGACGCTGAGCAGCTCGACATCGCCGCCGGCCACTCGAGGAACCGTGAACTTCTGCCGCATCCTGCCTGAACGAGGGGGAGAACGATCTGCCGAAGCAGAGTTGATGAGGCTGGGTGCAAGAACCCAGCCGACGGCTCAGGCTGTGACCACCCAAACAGTCGAGCTGGCTCGAGCTCCATGTAGCTCTACTTCCCAACCTGGGTCTGCGCTCGGGCAATCGACGAAACCCTCACCTTATGAGCGTTCTGGGACAGACTGGACAGACGCGCCCCATCCATTGGCACAACCTGTGCTTTTCTTAAAAGGCGATGTCAGCCCTCAATGCGTTCTGGACCGCGGCACGCGGCGACCAGGTCATCAGTTGTGAACTCATCGTGCCCGGGCACGGGCAACCGATTCTGCGTTGCGCGTTTGGACCCCACGCGGTCATTCGGAGCCAGTGCATCGCCTCGGCAGACGCCGCGGCTGAGGTCGCCGAGACCTGGAAGACCGCGCTTGTGGAGCAGGGCTTCCGCATAGTGTCCAGACCGCTACAGAGTTAGGGGCACTCTCCCTCCAGCGCCCCGCGCCCTATCGGAAGTTCTCCGCGATCATCAGCTCGTCGATCATCAGCTCGTCCGGACGAGTCCACTCGCCAGAACGGCGACCAGTTGTTCGCGACGACGGCCGGCGCGGAAGACAGTTTCATTCCGCCGAACATTTCTCACGTCACGCTGACCGGCACGATCGTGGGTGGCACGGGACGGTTTGCCGGAGCCAGCGGCACGTTTACGATGGAGCACGCCTCAGCGATTGACTTCGCGGCGGCTTCGGCGACGGGCTCAGGATCGTTCGATGGGACAATCGCCCTGAACAAATGAGGAGACAGGGATCCTGACGCTCCAGGAGTGGATCGGCATCGAGTTGCCCATCATTCAAGCGCCGATGGCGGGGGTGCAAGGCAGCGCCCTCGCCATCGCCGTCTCGAACGCCGGCGGCCTGGGCTCGCTGCCCTGCGCCATGCTGGACATCGACGGCATCCGCACGGAGCTGAATGCCCTCCGCGCCGCAACGACGCGGCCGTACAACGTCAACTTCTTCTGCCATCCGCAGCCCGAACCGAACCCGGACCATGAGCGCCGGTGGCACGCGGCGCTGGCCCCCTACCTGGCGGAACACGGGATCGATCCGAACGTGATCGCGACCGGACCGGGACGGCTGCCGTTCAGCCACGAGGCCGCCGGCGTGCTGGACGACTTCAAGCCCTCCGTCGTCAGCTTCCATTTCGGTCTGCCGGCAGACGACCTGCTGGCCCGAGTCCGCGCGTCCGGGGCGAAGATCGTCTCGTCGGCGACGACCGTTGACGAAGCCCGCTGGCTCGAGGCGCGTGGGGTGGACGCGATCATCGCCCAGGGTCTCGAAGCCGGCGGACACCGCGGGATCTTCCTCTCGGGCGATCTCAACACGCAGAGCGGCACGTTCGCACTGGTGCCGCAGATCGTCCGGGCGGTGCGCGTGCCTGTGATCGCCGCCGGCGGCATCGCCGACGCCACGGGGGTGGCCGCCGCGATGGCACTGGGAGCGGCAGGTGTGCAGGTGGGCACGGCGTACCTGCTGTGTCCGGAGGCCACGACCAGCGCGCTCCATCGCGCGGCCCTCAAGAGCGACGCGGCGCGCGTCACGGCGATCACCAACGTGTTCACCGGACGGCCCGCGCGCGGCATCGTCAACCGCTTGATCCGCGAATTGGGACCGATGAGCGACGCCGCTCCCCAGTTTCCTTTGGCGGCGGCGGCCATCCTGCCGTTGCGGGCCAAGGCCGAGCGCGCGGGCTCGAGCGATTTCTCGCCGATGTGGGCGGGGCAGAACACCAGCGGATGCAAGGAGATTCCTGCCGCCGTCCTCACCAGGGAGCTCGCCGCCTAGATTACGACGGGCGCTTGCGCAGGCGGTCGATGCTCTCGACCAGCGCCCCGAGCCGATCGCCGGCGCCGCCTTCACCGTCAGACTTGAAGCGGTAGGCTCTGTCGGCGGACCGGATCGTCAAGCTGTCGCCGTCCAGCGCGTGCAGGAACGCGTGATGCGGCAGTTTGAAGCCGTGCTTGGCTTGATCGGGCGCGTCGTCCGGCACGAACGCGACGCCGTCGCGGGACACGATCAACAGTCCTCGACAGCTTCCCAGACGATGCTGGTGCACCACCCGCACCGACGTCAGCAGGCCGGCGAGGGGCGTGGCGGCGGCAGGCGTCGGTAAGGCGTCCGCTGCCCCACTCCGGCTGGAAGGCATGGGGGCGAGCGTCGACGTGGGTGGCCGCGGAAGCGTCGCGGCGGCCTCGGCGGATGGCACAGACGACGCGGCCAACGGGATGTCGGTGCCACGGCTCGGGCCGGCAAGTGGTTCAGCCGCGGGCGCATCGGCCGTGAAATAGCGAGGCAGACCCACGGACACCACCACGATCAGCACCGCGGCCGCGACGAAAGTCCTGGTCGTCCACACGCGGCGGTTCCCGGGTGCCGCGGCTGCGGTTGCCGCCGTGCGGGCCGGCCATGAGGGCAGGCCCTCGGTCACCATCGACGAGGCCCGATCGCGATCGACCGGCTTGGAAAACAGGAAGCCTTGCCCGAACTCGCAGTCGAGCGAGCGGATCAGCTCCAGCTGCTCGCCCTTCTCGATGCCCTCGGCCACCATTTGCAGGCCCAGCTGCCGGGTCATGGTGCTCACGGCGCCGAGAATGCTCGCCATGTCCTGGTTCGTTTCGATTCCACGCACGAAGGAGCGATCGACCTTCAGCGAGTCGAGCGGAAACTGGCGGAGATAGGCGAGGGCGGAGTGGCCGGTGCCAAAGTCGTCCACGCTGACGCGGACACCAAGGGCTCTGATCTGCATCAGCAGCGTCTGCGCAGCGGCTGGATTCTCCATCGCCATGCTCTCGGTCAACTCCAGCAGCAGGCACCGCGGCTCCAGCGCGTAATCGAGCAGCGCATCGCCGATCTCCTCGACCAGTCGCGGGTGCGCCAGCTGAACGCCGGAGAGATTCACCGACACCCAGAGCTGTTCCGCCAGCGGCGTGCTGCCCTGCCACTCCTTGAGCTGGCGGCAGGCTTCGCGCAGGACCCACTTCCCCAGCGGCACGATCAGCCCGGTCTTTTCGGCGAGAGGCACGAACTCGAGCGGGAGGATCATCCCGAGAACCGGGTGCTGCCAGCGCACCAACGCCTCGAATCCGACGATCTGATTCGAGGCCAGCGAGACGATCGGCTGGTAAAACAGGACGAACTCGTCCCGCTCCAGCGCGCCGTCCAGATCGGCTTCCAGCCGGAGTTCGGCCTGGGCCAGCTGCAGCGCCGCCGTATCGAAGGCCTCGCAGCGCTTCCCGCCGAGCAGCTGCGCGCGGTGGAGCGCCGTGGCTGCGTCGCGCAGCACGTCGTCGGCAGACGTGTAGCCGGTCGAACTGACGGCGACACCCATGCTGGCCGACATCTGCACCCGACGGCCGCTCACGGTGTACGGCGCCAGCAGTTCGGCCAGGATCCGATCGGCGGCCAGGGTGGCGTGGCCGACCTCCTTCAAGCCGTCGAGCAGGATGGCGAACTGATCGCCCTCCAGGCGCGCCACCAGATCGTCGTTGCGCAGCGACGGCGGCGTCTCGCGCACGCGTAGGCAGGTTTCGAGGCGCCGCGCGGCGCTGGTCAGGAGGGGATCCCGCGTGACCGGCGCCTCCGGGATCTCCGCCCGGTCGAGGCCGACGATCAGAACCGCGAAATGGAAGCCGGGATAACGCCGTGCCCGCTCGATCGAGCGCGTCAGGCGCTCCACGAGCAATAGCTGGTTCGGCAGGCCCGTCAGCGAATCGGTGACTGCCTCGGCGGTGACGTCCGCGTGAGAGCCGCTAACGCGCACGGCCCGCCCCTCGGCGTTGCGCTGCACCGCCACACGGCAGGACATCCACCGGTAGGAGCCGTCCTTGTGGCGCATCCGGTGACGGAGTTCGATCGCGTCGGGGCCGTTGGCCAGGGCGGCGTCCACAGCCTGTGCCACCTGCGAGAGATCTTCGGGGTGGACCCGTTGCAGCCAGGCCTGGTGCGTGGTCCCGACCTCGTGCTCGTCGCAGCCCACGAGGTAGAGCCAGCCGGGCGAAAAGTGAATCCGGTTGGACGCCAGATTCCAGTCCCAGAGCCCTTCACCTTGCCCGCGAATGCCGAAAGAATCTGAGTTCATCCCCCTTTTGCACGCCGCGACGGCGGGACATGAGATCCCGTTACCGTGTCGGCGGCAGGAGGAATCGGGATTAGCTCATGCGGCGAGTCGGCGCCCGCGTGAGCCGCACATGTCCTGCCACGCGCCCGCTCGCCGGCCGAAAGCTCTGCCGGGCGGCCTCTGAGCGATACTGTGGCGCTTGCGTACCGCCCCGGCAAGCGTGGAGGGTTAATGAATCGCCTGAGTTGTGTCTCGTTCGCACTCGTGCTCGCATGCGCGGTCGCCGCTTGCGACGATGGTCCGTCTGCTCCAACCCCGACTCCGACTCCGCCCCCGACAACAACACCAGCGCCAACACCTACGCCCACGCCGACGTTCTCCGTGAGCGGCACGATTTCCGAGACCGCGCCGACGGCGTCGCGGCGTGTGGAGGGCGTGCAGGTCTCGCTCTCGAACGGCCCGTCCGCCACGACGGGGGGCGACGGGACCTTCACGATCACCGGCGTCGCCAACGGCACCTATACCTTGACCGCGGCCAAGGCTGAGTACGACACGCGGACCACGTCGGTGACCGTCGCCAGCGGCGACGTCTCCGGCGTGCAAATCGGCCTGCCGCCCTCGCCGGGCGTGGTCTCCCAGGAGCTGATGGGAGAGATCGGCCCCGAGCAGCAGACCTGTCACGGCACGTCGCGGTCGTGCGACACCTTCCCCTTCAGCCCGCATCACGACGGGCGCGTGGAAGTGCAGTTGCTCTGGGAGACCGATGGCACCGAGCTGGATCTCGAAGTCCGGTGCGGCGACGAGTTGGTGGCGGAGGCCTACCGCAAAGGCGGCACGATGGAGGAAATGAACGAGTTCGTCAGCGGTGGCCGCCCCTGCGAGGTGCAGGTGCTGCACAGCGGCGATCAGACGAAGTATCGGCTGTTCCTGAAGCACCAGCGTTAGCGGCTCGCCGCGTTGTTCGGCCCGCTTACTGCACGGCTCCGACCGTTGGCTGCGCGCCAGTTGCTGCCACGGTCGGCAGCCTGTAAGGTTGGCTCCATGACCTCCGCGTCCGACTCGCATACCGACGCCTTGCCGCTCGGGCGCGCGACACTGCTCGCCGGCAGCGTTGCCGTGTTGCTGGCGCTGGCGGTGAGTGTCTCGGTCTACCTGTCGATGCTCCACCATGGACACTCGTTCGCACGGATGTTCGGGTGGCAGTTGGGCAACTGGGGGTACTGGGCCCTGCTCGCGCCCTTGGTGCTGAGGGCTGGCGAGCGACTTGGCAGCGGACCGCTGCCACGGTTCGACCTGGCCCTGTGGGCCCTGGCTGGTCTGGGGCTCCTGGGTCTCCATGCGACGGTCGCCGCTGCGTCGACCGTGCTGATGCAGCCGTTCTTTCCGTTGAACTCCAACACCTTCGCGGGTGCGTTCATCGGTCAACTGCCCTCTCTGGTCGTCATCGACGTACTGATACTGGGGATCCTGGTCGCGGGCGGCAGCGCGTATGCCGCGCGGCGCCGGGCCCGCCAGCTCGACCTGCGCGAATCGCGGCTCGAAGCGGCGCTGGCGCGCGCCCAGCTCGACGCGTTGCGCCTCGAGATCCAGCCCCACTTCCTCTTCAACACACTCAACTCGGTGTCGGCGCTGATCCGCCTCAAGGAGCACGACAACGCGCTGCGCATGCTGATCGGCCTGAGCGACCTGTTGCGAGCCGCGGTGGATCAACCCAAGGACCAGTTGGTCGCATTGACAGCGGAGCTGGACTTCGTCCGGCGCTACGTCGATCTGCAACGGGTGCGGTTCGCCGACCGCCTGGACGTCCGTTACGACGTCGCCGACGACTGCACCGGCCTGGCAGTGCCCACCTTCCTGCTGCAGCCGCTGGTCGAGAACGCGCTGCGGCACGGGGCGGCGCCGCGGCCGGGGATGTGCCACGTAGAGATTGGCGCCAAGGCCGACAGCGGCCGGCTCCGCTTGTGGGTGACCGACGACGGCGCCGGCTTGCCGCGCGATTTCGACCTCGAGCGGCATGCCGGCACGGGGCTGAGCAACACGCGCTCGCGGCTGGCGCAGCTGTATGGAGCCGCGGCCACCTTCGAGGTGCGGGCGGGCAACGCCGCGGGCACGATCGTCGAGATTGCGTTTCCGGCCTCGACGCCGCTCACCGTCCCCGCCGCGGCGACGTGACCCGCTCGACCACCCGCTTCCGCGTCCTGGTGGCCGACGACGAGCCGCTGGCGCGCGGCATCGTCGCCAACCTGCTCAAGGACGATCCCGAAATCGAGTCGGTGTTCGAACGCGGCGATGCGGCCGGCGCGCGCGACTGCATCGCCAGCCAGCGGCCCGACATCGCGTTCCTCGACGTGGAGATGCCAGGTGCCACCGGTCTCCAGGTGGCGGCGGGCCTGCCCGAGGAGGCGCCCATCGTCGTCTTCATCACCGCCTTCAGCAGCTACGCCACCCAGGCCTTCGAGGTCAGCGCCACCGACTACGTACTGAAGCCCTTCTCGGACGACCGGTTCCGGGAAGCGCTGGAGCGGGCGAAACGCCGGGTGCGCGAACGGCGGCTGGGTGCCCTCGCCACCCAGGTCGCGACGCTGTCGGCCGAGCTGCAGCATGAGAGCGAGCCCAGCAAGCCGGCCGACGCGCCGCGATACCTGCAGCGCATTGCCCTCAAGGACGGCGATCGCTCGGTGGTGGTCAGGGCGTCCGACATCATCTGGATCGAAGCCGAGGACTACTACGTGCTGGTGCATTCGAAGCAGGGCCGGCACCTGGTCCGCGCCACGCTGGCGTCGTTCGAACAGCGCCTGGATCCCCGCACCTTTCTTCGCGTCCACCGCACGGCGATCGTGAACGTGGACGAAGTGCGTGCCGTGCGGGACGACGGACGGCTGCTGTTGACCCTGTCCTCGGGGGTTGAAGTCGGCGTCAGCCGGTCGCGCCGGACGCAGGTCGAGCCCCACGTGCGGCCCCGGCTGCGCTGACGCCCGCCGCCCGCGGCACCGACCGTGCGATCGGCTGCAAAGCCGGTCCTTCCGCTGCAAACGCCTTGGCCGGCTGGTGCGCCGGCGGGATGATACGCGTCGAGGTGTCCGACATGTTCAGCAAGCGAATCATCGTGACTGCCCTGGCCGCGTGGGCGATGGCGACCGGTCCAGCCGCGGCCCAGGACGCGCCCGGACTGCTCGTGGACGCCGAGTGGCTGGCGCAGCACCTGGGCGACCGCGGTTTGGTGGTCCTGCACGTGGGCGACAAGGCTGGCTACGATGCCGGCCACATCCCGGGCGCGCGCTTCATCGTCGAGGAAGACGTGGCCGCGCCACACGACATGAGCAACCCCCGCGACATGATGCTGGAGCTCCCGGCGCTTGACACGCTGCGGGCCAAGGTGGCGTCCTTCGGGATCTCCGACGACAGCCGCATCGTCGTCTACTTCGGCAAGAACGCCGGCGTCCCCTCGGCCACGCGGATCATCTTCACGCTGGACTACCTGGGTCTCGGTCCACGGACGTCGCTGCTGAACGGAGGCCTGGGTGCCTGGCAGGGCGCGGGCAAGATGCTCACCACCGCCGTCCCGGTGGCCGCGACCGGCAAACTGACCGCGCGGCCGGCCAATCCGTTGGTCGTGGACGCGGCGTTTGTCGCCTCGGTGCAGCAACGGCCGAACCACACACTCGTCGACGCACGAGCCCCCGTGTTCTTCACCGGCATTCAGCCGACGATGGCCGACAAGGCCGGACACATCCCCGGCGCCGTCAACATCCCGTTCACCGAGATCACCGACACGCAGCGGCTGATTGACCGCGCGCGCGTCGAGGCGCTGTTCCGCAAGGCCGGCGTCAAGCCGGGCGACACCGTGGTGGCGTACTGCCACGTCGGTCAGCAGGCCACGGCGGTGATCTTCGCCGCGCGGCTGCTCGGGCATCCCACGGTGCTCTATGACGGCGCGTTCCAGGACTGGGCGATCAACAACCGGGGCGCGGTCGAGAAGTGACGAAGGGCCCGCGCCCGTACACAGACCCGTACCTCGCCGGCATCGGCGTGGGCCTGGTGTTGCTGGCCGCCTACGTCGTCGTCGGGCAAGGCCTCGGGGCGTCGGGCGCGTTCGCCAGCGTGGTCGCGTCGGGCACCGCTGCTGTCCGGGGCCCCGCGCGCGCCGTCATGCTGCCGGCGGTTGCGCCCTACCTGCCGTTCGGCATCGTCAGCCCGCTGCGCGACTGGCTGGTACTCGAGCTCGTGGGCGTGGTCGTGGGCGGGTTCGCCTCGGCGTGGATGGCCGGCCGGCTGCGGCGCGACACCGAGCGCGGCCCGCAGGTCAGTCCCCCGCAGCGCGTGCTCGCCGCGGTGGGCGGAGGTGTGGTGATGGGTTTGGGAGCCAAGCTGGCGCGGGGCTGCACCAGCGGCCAGGCACTGAGCGGCGGCGCGCTGCTGTCGGTCGGCAGCTGGATCTTCATCGCCACCTGTTTCGCCGCCGGCTACGCGTTCGCACCAGCGGCCCGGAGGCTCTGGCGATGACGCCGCTGACCGAGACCGGGTGGCTGGGCCCGACGGGCGCGCTGCTGGCGGCGCCGGCGATCGGGTTCGTGTTCGGGTGGTTCCTGGAGCGCGGCGGCCTGGGCAGCGCGCCGAAGCTTGCGGGCCAGTTCTACCTGACCGACTTCACGGTGTTCAAGGTGATGTTCAGCGCGCTCCTCACGGCCATGCTGGGCGCGTTCTGGCTGGACCGGCTGGGCGTGCTGCAGTTGGAGCTCGTCTACCTGCCGGAAACCTTCGCGCTGCCACAAGCGATCGGCGGGGCGCTCTTCGGCGTCGGGTTCCTGATTGCGGGCCTGTGCCCCGGCACCTCCTGCGTCGCGGCCGCTACCGGCAGGCGCGACGGCCTCGGCGTCATTGCCGGCATGCTGCTCGGCGTCGGGGCTGTTCAACGCGACGTTCGCGTGGATCGAACCGCTCTACTCCGCCACGCCGATGGGGGCGATCCGCCTGACAGACCTGGCAGGTGTGGCGCCCGGCGCTGGCATCGCCGGCCTGACGGCCCTGGCCCTGGCTGGCTTCGCGGTGGCCGGCCGCATCGAGCGAGGCCGTCGGTGAAGAGACTCCATGTCGCGCTCGCGCTCGTGGCCGCGATCATGGCCGCGGCGGCAGGCGCCGCCGACCTGGCGTCCCCAGCCGAACCCGCAGGCGCACGCGCCAGCGCGTTCATCGCCGCGCCGGAGCTGGCCGAGCGCATCATGAGCGGCGACGGCAGCTTGCGGCTCTTCGATCTCAGGCCAGCGGCGGCCTACCAGCAGTTTCACATTCCCACGGCCCGCCGCGTCGAACCCGCAGACCTGAGCGCTGGCTCGCTGAGCGCGGACGCCGACGTAGTGCTGTACGGGGACAGCCGGGCCACGTTGTCGGACGCGGTGCGCGTGCTTCGCACCAGGCGGCAGGCGAAGGTGCTGGTGCTGCGGGAAGGCGTGTCCGAATGGCTTGGTCGCGTGCACGAGCCGCGCCTGGCGGTGGACGCCACGCCGGAGGAGCGTGCGCAATTCGACCGCGCCGCGGCGATGAGCCGATTCTTCGGCGGCGTGCCGCTGGCCGGTGTGCCGCGCAGCGAAGTGCCGTCGGGTACTGGACGGGCGCGCCCCGCACCGACGAGCTGCTGGAAGCAGCGGCGCTGCAGTCGGTGGCCCTGATCCGGAGGCGCGGGTGCTGACGGCTCCCGGCGTCGACTTTGCGGCCCTGCGCCGCCGCGAGTTCTCGCGGCTCGACGCCACCGGGAGCGCCTACCTGGACTACACCGGGGCGGCGCTCTATCCCGAGTCGCTGGTCAAGCGCGATGGACGGCGCCTGCTGCGCTGCGTGTTCGGCAACCCGCACTCCGAAAGCGCGCCCTCGCTGGCAAGCACCGACGTCGATGGAGGAAGCACGCGACCTGACGCTGCGCTTCTTCGACGCCGACCCGCATGAATACGATCTGGTCTTCACCGCGAACGCCAGCGGAGCGATCCGGATCCTGGCCGAGGCCTTTCCCTTTCGCGACGGCTCGCGGCTGGTGGTCACCGCCGACAACCACAACTCGGTGAACGGCCTGCGCCTGCCCGCGCGGCGCGCCGGCGCCGAGGTCGAGTACGTGCCCCTGGATGGCTGCCTGCGCGGGCGCGATCCGCGGCTGTGGCTGCCGCTGACGACCGCGCCGTCTCTGTTCGCGTTCCCGGCGCAGTCCAATTTCTCCGGCGTCCGGCATCCCTTGGGGTGGGTGCACGAGGCGCAAACCCGCGGCTACCACGTCCTGCTCGATGCCGCCGCCTACGCTCCGACGCAGCGCGCTGTCACTGGCCCAGGTGCCGGCAGACTTCGTCGCGATCTCCTTCTACAAGATGTTCGGCTATCCGAGCGGCGTCGGCGCACTGCTGGTGCGCCGGCAGGCGCTGGCGGCGCTCGAGCGCCGCTACTTCGCCGGCGGCACGGTGCAGATCGTCTCGGTGCAGAACGACGTGGTGCGGGCGCGGCCCGGCAGCGGCGCATTCGAGGATGGCACACCCAACTTCCTGGCGATGCCCGCGGTGTGCGATGGCCTTCGGTGGCTGATGCGCGTCGGCATGGCCGCCATCGACCAGCACGTGCGGTCGATGACGGCGGCACTGCTCGACCGGCTCAGTACGCTGCGCGACCGCGTCCGCGTCTACGGGCCCACCGACCTCAGCGGCCGCGGCGGCGTGGTGGCCTTCAACCTGTACGCCAACGGTCGCGTGCTCGACTACGAGACGGTGGAAGCCGCGGCGCGGGCACGCGGCGTGGCGATTCGCGGCGGGTGCTTCTGCAATCCCGGCGCGGCCGAGCATGCGTTCGGGCTGCCCGCGGCACAGACAGCCGCCTGCCTCGATGCGGAGTTCTCCGTCGCGAGATTCCGCTCGTGCCTGGGCGGTCTGCCCGTGGGCGCCTTGCGCGCGTCGATTGGGCCGCCGACCACGCCCGAGGATCTGGACCGGCTGCTGGCGCTCGCCCGCGAGTTGACGGCCGGGAGCTGATCGCAGGCTCGCCCTTCGCCCCGCCGGGTGCCGATAACGTCCAGCGGGACAAACACGTGGCCGTTGCACGTCGCTTCACCGAACGCGTCGCAACCGCGCTCCTGTCGCTGGTCGCCACTGCCATGGCGATCGGCGGCGTGGCGCTGGCCGGGTTGGGTGCGACGCTCCGGTCGACACGGCTATGGACATGGAGGGCATGCCGGTCATCACCGTGGGTTTGATGGCCCTGGGTGCCGTGCTGGCCCTACCCGGCGGCGTGGCCGTGATCTGGGCGCGCGGCGTCGGGTACAACGACGCGCGCCTGGCGGTCTCGTGGGGCACACCTGTCACCGTGCTGTTGCTGGCCGCGACGGCGCTGCCGCTGACGCTCGCGATCGCGCTCGGTCCGCTGATCGCCTACTGGCGCGACATCGCGCGCCTGGCAGCCGAGTACAAGGTCTGGGAATCGGCCAACGGCCCGTCGGCGCTGGTCTTCGTGCCGGCCATGGGTGTCCTGCTGGTGCCGGCGCTCGAGGCCATCGCGGCAGGCGTGGTAGCGCTCGGTTGCGGCCTGCTGCTGGTGTTGATGCTGGCTCGCAGCGCCGCCGCCCTCAAGCTGTCGGCGATCGCGGCGCTGCTGGTTGGCGGGCTGACAGTGGGCAGCTGGGTTGGCGTCGGCGCCACCGAGCGGCTGGCACCCAGCGTCGAAACCTTGATCCGGACGATGGACGACGCGGGCGGCCAGGAACGCGCGCGCGCCCTGGCCCTGCTGGAACGGCACCGTGCGGTCGCGTCCGGGAGTGTGTGGGCGCTCTCGTGGGCGTGGGCCGCGATGGTCGGGCTGGCCCTGGCCACGCGAGCGGTCTCCGGGGGCGAGGAGCCGGACACCGCGATGAACATCGACGCGGCATCCTTGCAGGGTCTCGACGACATCACGCGGGAGCAGGCGCTGCTCGACGCGGCCGATCGCCTGCACCGGACCACGCCGCCCGTGCGGCGCTTCTAGGCGGCTGGACCGCGCTACATCATCGAAGCGCGCTACTGGCCGGCTGCCTCGAGGGCGGCAACCACCGCCGACATCGCCCGCAGCACGCGACGCCAACGCTGCGCGTCGAATTGCCCCGGGAACATCGTGAAGCCGCCGGGCTGCCACCGCGCCTTCAACCAGCCGTCGTCGAGCGACACGTTCAGCCCCTCGCGCGCCTCCAGCTCGTCCAATGCCATTCGCGCCTCGCCAGTGGGCAGCAGTCCAAGGGCCGCCGCTTCCTGCGCCGATCCCGTTCGCGGCTGCATCGCCACGACCAGATAGCCCAGGCTGTTCCGGCCGCGTTTGTGATGCAGCGCCAGCAGCACTGGACGGCCCTGAAACTCGCCGCCCGCCGTCTCGAGCCCGGTGATGAACGGCAGCCAGCCGGTCTTGCGCACCGGCCGGTCGAGCAGCGCGGCAAAGGCCGGCGCCCACGCCATCGCCGGCGCCCACAGCTTCCAGACCACGAACCCGATAACGAGCAGCAGCAACGGTGCCAGCACGATGAGGCCCTCCTTATTCGAAAGCTAATTGCCGCGCAAGCGTGGCCGCGTCGGATGACTCTGGCAGCGCGCTTGGGCCATACTGGAGAGCTGTGAACCCTTTCATGATTCCATACAGACTATCGGCCGCTTTGGCCGTGGCGTGCGCGCTCGCCGTGAGCGGGTGCGCGAGCGACGACAGCACCACGGCGGCCACCGCCGCGCCGACCCCAACCCCGACCCCGATCCCGACACCACCCCGACCCCCACGGCGTCGTTCACCGTCAGCGGCACCGTCTTCGAGACGGCGCCCACCACCTCGACCCGGATTGGTGAAGCCGAGGTCCAGCTCTCGGGCGGCGTCGCCAGCGGCTCGATCGCGGACGGCACGTTCACGATTCCCAACGTCGCCAACGGCAGCTACACGCTGCGCGTCGCGAAGGCGGGCTACGAAACGCAGACCCAGTCGGTCACCGTCTCGGGCGCCAACGTGGGCGGCCTCGTCTTCAACCTGCTGCCGGTGTTCCGTTGGGTGGATCGGGAGTTCACCGCCGAGCTCAAGGAGGGCGACGCGCCGTGCACCGGCACCAACAAGCCCTGCCGTTCCTACTCCTTTGGCGCGCACCACGCGGGTGATGTCCGCGCGTTCGCCGCGTGGAACGGCACCTCGGCCGATTTCGATTTCGAGTACCTGGTGCAACGGTAACCTGGTGGAGGCGCGCGGCATGAGGGGCGGCGACCACGACGAAATCCTGCCGAAGATCGGCGCCGGACAGACGTGCGAGGTGCACATCATCCTGTTCAGTGGCGGGCCGATGCGTTACACGTTGTACTTGACGCATCCGTACTAGGGGCTTCCAGTTGGTAGTTGGTAGTTGGTGGTTGGTAGTTCGTTCGGCGCTGATGGCCGGAGGCCGGAAGCCGGGAGCCGGTAGCCCGCCAGTAATGCGGTGCTGTGATAGGTTAGCGAGCTTATGAACAAACTGAATTTGGAGAGCTTGATTCAACGGTCGGGCAACGTCGCCGAGATGCTGCGCAACTCGCAGATCGGCGCGTATGTCTATCCAGTGGTGCCGTCGGAATACTCGAACTGGCGCGACGAGCAGCGCGCGTGGCGCGACAGCGCGGTGCTGTTCGACCAGTCGCACCACATGGTCAACCTCTACGTCGAGGGACCGGACGCGCTCAAGCTCTGCTCGCATCTCGCCTTCAACCCGTTCGCCAAGTTCCCGGTCGACCGCGCCAAGCACTTCGCGCCCTGCAGCTACGACGGCTTCGTGATCGGCGACGGCATCCTGTTTCACCTCGCGCCCAACGAGCTGGTCTACGTCGGCCGCGCTCCGGCCGCCAACTGGCTGCAGTTCCACGCCGAGACCGGCGGCTTCAACGTGAAGGCGACGCGCGACGAGCGCTCGCCCGGCAACCCCGGCGGCAAGGCGGTCATCCGCAGCACCTATCGCTTCCAGGTCCAGGGGCCGAACGCGAACCAGATCCTGGAGAAGCTGAACGGCGGCCCCATCCCCGAGATCAAGTTCTTCAACATGGGCGCGATCGCGATCAAGGGCCGCAAGGTGCGGGCGCTGCGCCACGGCATGGCTGGCGCGCCGGGCCTGGAGATCTGGGGTCCCTATGAAGAGCGCGAGGAGATCCGCGCCGCCATCGTCGAGGCCGGCAAGGACTTCGGCCTGGTGCAGGTGGGCAACCGCGCCTACGCGACCAACACGCTCGAATCCGGCTGGATTCCCTCGCCGCTGCCGGCCGTCTACACCGGCGACAAGATGAAGACCTATCGCGAGTGGCTGCCCGATACCAGCTACGAGGCCACGGGCTCGGTCGGCGGCAGCTTCTACTCCTCGAACATCGAGGACTACTACATGTCGCCGTTCGCGCTCGGCTACGGCTCGTTCGTGAAGTTCGACCACGACTACATCGGCCGCGACGCGCTGCAGAAGCAGTCGAAGGAGCCGCAGCGGAAGAAGGTCACGTTCGCGTGGAACCGCGAGGACGTGATCAAGGTGATGACGTCGGTGTTCGACGACGGTGACCCCTACAAGTTCATCGAGCTACCCCTCTCGAACTACACCTCGGCTTCCTACGACAAGCTGATCGGCAAGGGCGGCAAGACCGTCGGCCTGTCGATGTTCTCGGGCTTCAGCTACAACGAGCGCTCGATGCTGTCGCTGGGCGTGGTGGATCCCGACGTCGAGATCGGCAGCGAACTGACGCTGGTGTGGGGCGAGGAAAACGGCGGCTCGCGCAAGACCACGGTGGAGCGCCATCGGCAGGCGGAGATTCGGGCGGTAGTCAGCCCGGTGCCGTACTCGAAGGTGGCACGCGAAACCTACGCCGAAGGCTGGCGGACGGCCGGAGCCACTTAGGGGTCGAGGCTCCGGCAAGGCAAAAGGCACAAGGCAAAAGGCTAAACGCGGAGAAAGAGGGCTGGAGTGACACTCCGGCCCCTTTTGTTTTAGGACCCCTTGACTCCCATAAGACGTTTAGGTGAGACTTCTACACCTAATCTGCTTATGGGAACAGAGACAAAAGCCGCCGACCTGCTGCAAGGGACCCTCGAGCTGCTGATTCTCCGGGCGGTCACCAGCGGCGAGAAGCACGGTTACGAGATTGCCGAGTGGATTCACGCGGCTTCGGCCGAAGCCCTGGCCATCGAAGAAGGCGCCTTGTATCCGGCCCTCCATCGCCTGGAACTGCGCGGCCTGCTGGCTGCCGCCTGGGACGTCTCGGCCAACAATCGCCGCGCCAAGTACTACCGGCTGACGCCGGCCGGGCGGCGGCGGCTGCAGGAAACCACCGACGCGTGGCGCCGCACCAGCACCGCGATCAATTTGGTGCTCGAGGCGAGCTGACGGGAGAGCGCGATGCGCGAGTGGTTGCACGGCCTCGGTCTTCGGTTGCGCGCCGCCTGGCGTCGCCGCCAGACGGAACGGGATCTCAGCGACGAGCTGACCTTCCACCTGGCCATGCGCCAGGCACAGCTCGGGAGCGAGGGCAGCGCCAACCCTGGCGTTGAGGCACGCCGCCGGTTCGGCAACGCCACCCGGATTGCCGAGGACCTTCGGGACCGCTGGGCGCTGAGTCCCCGGCTCGCCAGCCTCGCCCAGGACGTCCGATACGCGCTCCGGGCGCTGCGCCGGCATCCGGGCTTCGCGGCGGTCGTCGTCCTGACGCTGGGGATTGGCATCGGCGTCAACACGGCGACCTTCAGCATCGTCAACGCCGTGCTGATCCGACCGCTCGGGTTCCCGCAGCCGGAGCGGCTGGTGGCGCTGCAGGAGCTACCCTCCGGCTTCACCGCCGGCGGCGCGCCGTTTTCGCCTTCCGACTTCCTTGACGTCCAGCGTGAACAGCAATCATTCGAGGGCGTGGCCGCGTACCGCAGCGTCCCCCTCGAGCTGTCGGAGGTTGACGCTCCTCTGCTGTTGGTCGGCGCACAGGTGTCAGCCGAACTGTTCCGCGTGCTCGATGTGGCGCCGCATCTGGGCCGAACGTTCACCGCCGACGAGGACCTGCCGGGCACCGACGTGGGCGTGCTGAGTTGGCGTCTGTGGCAGGCGCGCTTCGGCGGCGACCCGTCCATCGTCGGGCGATCCATCGTGCTCGACCGAAGGCCCTACACCGTCGTCGGTGTCATGCCTGCCGGATTCGAGTTTCCGCGGCGCGGTGCACCCATCAACAATCGTCCGGCCGACGTCTGGATTCCGCTGGTCTTCACGGCCGGGCAACGCCAGGCACGCGGCGACGAGTTCAACTACAGCGCGGTCGGTCGACTGAAGCCCGGCACCTCGCTGGACCAGGCACGCGCCGAGCTGGCGCGGTTGGCGCAGCAGATCAACGACAGCTATCCACCAGTTTTGAAGAGCGCGGGGTTCTCCAGCGCCTTGTCGGCCACGTCGCTTCGCGACGAGATCGCCGGCCGGGCGGAGCGGCCGTTGCTAATGCTGCTGGCGGCGGTGGGCCTCGTGCTGCTAGTGACCTGCGCCAACACCGCGAACCTGGTGCTCAGCCGGGCGGCGGCGCGCACGCGCGAGGTGGCGCTGCGCAGTGCGCTCGGCTCCAGCCGGGGACGCCTGCTGCAGTTGCTGCTGACCGAGGCGGCACTCCTGTCGGTGGCCGGCGGAGTGGCCGGTGTTGCGATTCGCGACGCTCGTCGTCGCGGCGCTGCCGGCGGTCATCGTGGACGCACTCCCTGCCGTCGGGACCGCGCCGATCGACGTGCGTGTCCTGGCGTTCGCATCCGGACTCGTCATCGCAACGGCGCTGCTGTTCGCGCTGATCCCGCTCGTTACGGTCGAGCGCGGCGCGCCCGGACGCACCCTGCAGGAAGAGGCGGCGCGCACCACCCACGGTGTCCGCAGGCATCGCGTGCAAGCGGCATTGGTCGTCTCGACCGTCGCCCTGGCCTGCGTGCTGCTTGCCGGGGCCGGGCTCTTCATCCGGAGTTTCACCGCGCTGATGGCGACCGATGCCGGGTTCACGGCAGACCGGGTGCTGACAGCGGTGGTCACGCTGCCTCGCGCCGGCTACACCTCCGCCGCAAGCGTTCGCGGTTTTCACGATGCCGCCTTCCGGGAGGCGGCGGCACTGCCGGGCGTCCGGTCGGCTGCGCTCACCACTGACCTGCCGCTCGAAAGCTACGAGCGGCGGACCCTGACGGCGGAGGGGGTACGATCGACCGCGGCTGTTCCTCGCAACACCAACCTGTCATGGCTGCGCGGCCCTTACTTTGCCACCCTCGGGATCCGGCTGCGGAGCGGGCGCCACTTCACGGACGACGAGGACCGTGCACGGCGGAACGTCGTCATCGTCAACCACCGCCTCGCCGCCGTTTTCTGGCCAGGTCAAGACGCCGTCGGCAAACGCCTGCGCTGGGGCCTCGACCTGCCGCAAAACCCCAACCCCTGGCTGACCGTCGTCGGCGTCGTGGACGACGTCGCCGACGGCCCGCTCGGGGTGGAGCCCTACCTGCACGCCTACGAGCCCTTCATTCAATTCCCCAACTTTGTGCTGGAGAACTTTCCGGGCTCGTTCGGCCGGGACGTGACCCTGGCGCTGCGCACAGAAGGCGATCCTCGAGCCCTGGCGTCGGCCCTGCGCGGGAGCATCGCCCGGATCGATCCGCAACTTGCGGTGCGATCGATGGCGACGATGGAGGAACGCATCGCTGAGGTCGTGGCGCCGCGCCGGTTCAGCACACTGGCGCTTGGCGCGTTTGCCTCCGGCGCGCTGCTGCTTGCCGGCATCGGCCTCTACGGGCTGCTGGCGTTCAGCGTCGCCGAGCGGCGCCGCGAGATCGCGGTTCGGCTGGCGTTGGGCGCCGCGCCGCCGGCAGATCGTGCGCCTGGTGGTCGGCCAGGGGCTGAAGCTCGTCTCGATTGGCCTCGTGCTGGGCGTCGCGGCGGCCTACGTGGTGGCGCGCACGGTGGACTCGTTCCTCTATCGGACCGAGACGCACGATCTGGTGGCCTTCGGCGCGGTGCCGGCCCTGCTCGCGGTAATCGCCCTCGTCGCGTGTTCGCTGCCGGCGTACCGCGCCTCGCGCGTTCAGCCCATCACGGCGCTACGCGCCGAGTGAGTCAGTGGTCCTTGGTCCTTGGTCCTTGGTCCTTGGTTTGGCGGCCGGGTCTTATGGAGTTGATTCAAAGGTCCTAGGTCCACGGCGGACTAAGGACGAAGAACCATGGGCTCGATCCGGCGACATGGGTAACACTCCTGTCCAGCGACATGGGTAACACTTTTCGCCACTCGCGTCGCGGGAGGATGCGATGCCGTGGCTGGAGACGTGGCCCATGGAACAACGCGTGGACTTCGTTCGAGAGTGTCGAGAGGGCGTCTTCACGATGACCGAGCTCGCGGCCCAGTACCGGATTAGTCGGAAGACCGGCTACAAGTGGCTGCGCGGCACGAGATGGAGGGTGTGCTCGGCTTGCAGATCGCTCGCGGCGCCCGCACCACAGTCCGCAGGCCACGGAGCGAAGCTGCTAGCGGCGCTGGTCGCCGTGCGGAAACGGCATCCGCACTGGGGCGCCAAGAAGCTGCTGACGGTCGCGGCCCGGCGCGCGCCCACGGCCGATTGGCCTCGTCCGTCCGATCGACGTATCGACCCATTTGCAGGCGCAGCGGTTGATCGCGCCTCGCCGCCGCCGAAGCCGTCCAGCCCCGCCAGCGCCGAGCGGCCGGCCGGCGATCATGGCGGCGAATGAGGTCTGGACGACGGATTTCAAAGGCGAATTTCTCACGGGCGATCACCGCTACTGTTATCCGTTCACGTGGCGCGATGGGTTCAGCCGGTTGGTGCTGCGCTGTGACGCACTGACCGCGCACACGCTCGCGGTGACTCGCCCGTGCTTTGAACGGCTTGCGAGCACGTTGCCCGACCGGATTCGCAGCGATAACGGACCGCCGTTTGGCGGCCCGGGGTTGGGCGGCTGTCGACACTTGGCCGTGTGGTGGATCCGACTCGGGATTGTCCCGGAGCGGATCGCGCCCGGGCATCCGGAGCAGAACGGGGCGCACGAGCAATTTCATGCGGTCCTCAAAGCGGAGACCGCCCGGCCACCCGCCGCCACGGCCCGCGCGCAACAGCGACGCTTTCAGCGTTTCTGTGCGGAATACAACCACGAGCGGCCGCATGAAGCGCTGGACCAGGCCGTGCCGGCGACGCGCTATCGGCCCTCGGCGCGGCCGCTGCCCCGTCGGCTGCCGCCGCTCGAGTATCCGGGGCACGCGGAGATTCGCCGCGTCGATCAAAATGGCTATGTCTCGTGGCGTCAGCCGCTGTTCGTGTCGGCCGCGCTCGCCGATCAAGCCTCGCCTTCGAAGAGGTTGACGACGGGATCTGGACCGTCACCTTCGCGACCATCGTCCTCGGCCGCTTCGACGAACGTCAGCATCGCATTCACCCGATTGCCGCGATCTCGGGGGGCGCTCCGCCAGCTCCGCTGGCTCCGCGCCTACAGAAACGACGAACGATGATGAACGAAATCTGCGATTAACTGTTACCTATGTCGCTAGACTAATGTGTTACCTAGTCCCCGGCGCCCAATGGACGGACCCATACCAAGCACCAAGGACAAAGGAACGCGGCTAGAGCAACGAAGCCGCCCTACCGAACGGTGATCCCGCCTTCGCCGTTCAGATCGAACTCGCCCGCGACCACCTTGTTGGCCCAATCGGCGGTCTTCTTCAAGCCGCCGAACGGGAAGAAGTGCACCCCCGACAGCGGCGACGACGGCGTGCGCTCCCGGTGCGCCGCCAGCGCCACCACGGCGTCGTCGGGCGCCGACACGGTGAGCAGCTTGGTCAGGCTGGCATAGCGCTTCGAGAAGGCCTGCAGGGATGCCCCGACGCCGCAATCCATCGCGTATTTGAGCAGCGTCTTGGCGGTGGCCAGGCCGGGCAGGCCGACGGTCACCGGCAGCTTGCCGATGTCCTCGCGATGCGACGCCTCCCAGGCCAGGACCGGGTCCGCGGAGAACGCGAACTGGGTCACGACGTAGACGTCGGCGCCGGTCTTCTCCTTGTAGGCGTTCTTGCGGCGCAGCGCGTCGCGCAGCGCCGGGTCGGCCACCTCGCGGTGGCCCTCCGGATGGCCGGCGACGCCGACCTTGCGGATCCCGTTCTGCTCCAGCAGCCCCGACTCGAGCACCTGCAAGCCGCTGGTGAACTCCCCCGCCGGATCGGAGTTGTCGCCGGCCACGACCAGCACCTGCTTCACCCCGGCGTCACCGCTCAACCGGGCCAGGAAGTCCGCCAGCACCGCGCGGCTCTCGATGCGCCGCCCGACGACGTGCGGCACCGGTTCCATGCCCTCCTGCCGCAGCCGCGCCGCCAGGGCCACCGTGTCCTTGAAGTCGGTGCCGGGGATGTGGGCGATATAGAGACACGTACCCATCGGCACCAGGTCGGCGAACCGCTCGACGCGTGTGGCCTGGGGAACCGTGGTTTCGATTGTGTAGTTGCGGACGAGGTCCTGAATCGACGTTTTCTGCATGAGCAACGTTTCAGTATAGCTCGTCGGTCGTTAGTCGTTGGTCGTACCCATCTCGACGAACGATCCACGACGAACGACGAACGACACCCACGACCAACTAGCGCTTCACCTGCTTCGAGTAGTCGATGAACCCCTGCTCCTTGCAGTTGTCGGCGGCGAAGGGCTGGTCGGCAATCTCCACCACGTCCGAGCCGGTGTACTGGCCCTTCAGGTAGTCGGGATCCTCGGCGATGTAGCTGCGCGTCAGCTTCATCGTCTGCGGGTCCAGCGTGAACCGCTCGACGACGTGCAGCTTGTCGCCGTGGCGCACCGGCGCATTCAGCACGCCCGGCAGGAACCGCGCCGTGTCCACCACCAGCACGTCGCCTTCCCAGCGTCCGATTGAGTGGCCCGCGCGGCTCGGCCGCACGCTGGCGGGGTGATCCTTCTGGTTCATGTAGATCGTGCGCTTGAGATCCATCTGGCCGTACTGGAGGACGATCGTGTCCTTGTTCTGGGTGATGCGGTTGACCGGCCCGTCGAACGTCCAGTCGAAGGTGATGCTGGTGGTCTGGCAGCTGAAGCGGGGATTGTCCTCGCGCTTGAACTCGGCCGCCGCCTTCTCGCCCAGCGGCGTCAGCTCGGTGCCGCCGTAGAGGCGCGGCCCGGCGGGCGGACCGCCGCCGCGGCGCGCCGCGCCACGGCCGCGCTCGCCCGGCTTGGCTTCGGCGACCGTGCTGAGCGGGACCAGGCCGCCGCCGGCGCCGCGGGGATCCACCATCACCACCTGCTCGGGCGCCCAGTCGCCGCTGATGTTGGGCTCGCCGCTCGGCCGCCGCGGCGTCCCGCGGCTTGACCGCGCGTTGGCAGCTTGCCGCGGACCTCCTTGATGCCGCCCTCGGGCGCGCGCACGTACTGCCCGTAGCGATCCATGTGGCTGCCGTTGGCGAACCGGATCGTATTCAGGTAGCACGAGGCGGGATCCAGGCGATCCGGCGCGGCCTCCACCGTGATCTGCTGACCGACCGGGAACAGCTCCTTGGTCCAGCCGGACCGCCGCAGCACGTGCGCGGAGCGCATCTCGCACCGGTGCTTCGACACCTTGCCGTCGGCTTCCTTCACCTCGAAGTAGAGCCAGGAATGCGGGTTGATGAACTCGATCTTCGTCAACGTGCCCGCGAACGTGACCGACTTGCTCAGATCGAACGTGCCGCCGCCGTGATGGGCGAATGCCGGCGCGGCAAACGCCACGGCCAGCGCGAGACACGCACTTGCTCGAACCATCGTGACCTCCAGGGTGCTACTTGTCCGCGGCCCGCGCCCGCTCTTCGGCGCGCGCGGCGCTCAGGATGTTGCGCAGGCCGTAGTTGCCTTCGTGGCACTCGTACAACGGCAGGGGCTGATCGTCGGCCGTCAGCGGCATCGAAAACGTCCACGGCCGCGTCCAGGTGGTGGGGTCGTCCACGGTGACGGACCAGCGCACCCGGTTCGGCGCGATGCGGACGAAGCGCTCGGTCAGCTTGAGCCGGGCGGGATTGGCGTTGCGATAGACGCTGCGCGCCTTGAAGTTGGTGGTCTCGACCACCAGTGTGTCGCCTTCCCAATGCCCGCGCGCGTCGCCCATGTCCTGGGTGATCGCCGGCGCGATGTGCGCGCGCCCGTCGAGCGGAATCACGCGGGCCTCGTGGATCATCTCGTTGCGAATCACGACGTAGCCGGGGGCCTGGACGATCTCCGACGAGTTGCCGTAGATGGCCGGCATCATCGAGCCCGGCACGCCGCGCGTGAGGCAGCGGTCGTAGAGGCTGCGATCCGTCCACGAATCGGCTTCGCCGCGTCCGCTGGCCTTGCGCGCCGCGACACGGTCGGCGTTACGCTGCTGCGCCTCGGGCGTCAGGGGCGGAATGCGGCCGTCGGGAG
The DNA here is from genome assembly GCA_963713655.1 of uncultured Acidobacteriota bacterium. Classification (GTDB taxonomy): domain Bacteria; phylum Acidobacteriota; class Vicinamibacteria; order Vicinamibacterales; family UBA2999; genus CAWEBF01. The sequence continues at coordinate 157,860 of CAVQMT010000030.1, read as the reverse complement.
GATCGACGATGAACCATGCCTGGCTGCCCCGCTCCAGGAACAGGTTGTCCTGCCACCAGTGGTCGGGCGCGTGGATCGGCCCCTCGAAGGCCGTGATCGTCCGCTTCTGGATCTCCTGCCGGATGCGCGACAGCTCGGCGCCGGACACGTCCTCGAGCTTCCGCCCGGTGAACTGTTCGGGACGTTCCAGCGGCGTCCCCTGCTCGTAGGTGTTGGTGTAGGTGCCCTGCAGGTCGGGGTCGCCCCACGGCGTCCGGGGCCCGCCCTGCGCGTGCGGCGATGCAACCGGCCAGGCCAGCACGCCGGCCACTGACGAAGGCGCTCAACGGAAACCATCCCCGCATCGTCTACCCCTCAGGCGCCGGGCCCCAGGCTCCAGGCCTCATCGGCGCATTATTGACTGGATTGTCAATGAGTCGTACTTTCGTCGCGGAGGGTGGACCGTGATGCGTACTGTCCTGTTGGGGTTGGTGGGCGCAGCCGTCGTCGGGGCCGGTCTGTCCGCGCACCACTCGTTCTCGGCCTACTACCACGAGCAGCAGTCGATGACCATCCAAGGCGACGTGGTGGAGTTCGACTACCGCGCGCCCCACGCCTGGCTGCACGTGAACGCGCCCGACTCGTCGGGGCGGATGCACACGTATGCCGCCGAGTGGGCCAACCCGTCCCGCCTCAACCGCGACAACATCACCAAGGACACGCTCAAGCCAGGTGATGTCGTGATCGTCACCGGCAGCCCGGGACGCGAGGAAGCCGAGTACAAGCTGCACCTCAAGGCGATCGAACGGCCCAAGGACGGCTGGAGCTGGCGGCAGCGGCCGCGGGGCGGACGTTAGTCGCGCTCGATGCGCTGGCCCGCCGCGCGGGCTCGCTCCACCCATGCGCGGGTGCGCCGCGCCCGCACCCGCACCAGGTCTGCCGGCCGATCGACGTCGGACTGCATCGCCACGCTGGCGGCACGCCAGACCCGCCCGAGTCCGCGGCGGCTTCCGTCTGCGCGAGCACGTCCGGGCCGCCCCAGGCGATGCCGGTGAAGATGTCCGGCAGCTGCGTCGCGCCGACCAGGTAGTAGCCGCCGTCGGCGGCCGGACCCAGCACCACCGCGTGCGGCTCGGCATCCAGCGCGTCGACGGCCGCGCGTAGCGGTTCCGGCGACAAATCCGGCAGATCCGAACCGACGAGCACCACCGCATCGGCCCCGCGGGCGAACGCCTCACCCATCAGGGCGCGCATGCGATCGCCGAGGTCGCCGGCGGACTGCGCCACCACCTCGACGCGCGGCGGCACCAGCGCGCGCACGTCGTCCACGGCCGAGGGCGGCTCCACGCCGACGAGGATGCGGAAGCCAGTTGCCAGGGCACCGTCCAAGGTGTCCAGCAGCAACGCCGTCAGGAGCGTGGGATCCGGCTGGATGCCCAGCGCGGCGAAGAGGCGCCGCTTGCCGCCCGCGGACGGCGCGCGGGCTAGGAGCGCAACGGTTGGCGCTTGCGCCACGCCCACCACACGCGCAGGCCGAGCAGCACCGACAGGCCGGCGGCCCACCGCAGCGGCTCGGTGGTGTCGGCCCTCACCAGCAGCCAGAAGTGCAAGACGCCGGCAACACCTGCCACATACACCCACCGGTGCAGGCTCTGCCAGCGCCGCCCGAGCTTACGGACGGCCATGCGGTTGGACGTCAGGGTGAGGACGAACAGAATCAGCCAGGCGCCCATCCCGATGGTGATGTACGGCCGCTTGGCCAGGTCCTCAGCCATGAAGCCGACGTCGAAGTAGTGGACGAAGACGATCCACGTCAGCATGTGCTGCACGCCGTAGAAGAAGGCGAACAGCCCGAGCAGCCGGCGCACCTTGATGATCTCGTTCCAGCCGGTCAGGCGCCGGATCGGCGTCACCGACAGCGACGCCATCAGGCACGCCAGCATCCAGGTGCCGGTCTGGTCGGTGAGGTAGTCGCCGGGGTTGGCCGTGAGGTCGTTGCGGAAGAACCCGCGGACGAGCAGGGCCGCAGGCGTGAGCGCCGCCACCCACAGAGCAGCTTTGACGAGGGTGATGGTCTTCACGGCCCGGCGCGCGGGCCGGGCCGTGGCGGTCTGCGGACGATCAGAAGTTGCGGCGGAGGTCCATCCCGGCATAGAGACTTTGCACCTGGTCGGCGTACCCGTTGAACATCTCGGTGCGCCGGTTGGGCACGAAGCTCGGCAGGCGACGCTCACGCGCCTGGCTCCACCGCGGGTGATCGACCATCGGGTTCACGTTCGCGTAGAAGCCGTACTCGTCGCGGCGACATCATCTGCCAGGTGTTGCGCGGCTGCTTCTCCACGAACCGCATCTTCACGATCGACTTGACGCCCTTGAAGCCGTACTTCCACGGCACCACCAGGCGAATGGGCGCACCGTTCTGCGCCGGCAGCACCTCACCGTAGATGCCGACGGCCAGGATCGTCAGCGGGTGCATCGCCTCGTCGAGGCGCAGCCCTTCGATGTAGGGCCAGTCGAGCGAGTTGGTCCGCTGGGCCGGGAACCGCCCGACGTCGTGCAGCGTCTGGAACTCCACGTACTTGGCCTTGGACGTCGGCTCGACCTTCTTGATCACCTCGGCCAGCGGGATGCCGACCCACGGGATCACGAACGACCACGCCTCCACGCACCGCATGCGATAGACCCGCTCCTCGAGCGCGTACGGCTTCAGGAAGTCGTCCAGCTGGTAGGTGGCGGGCTTGGCGACCTGGCCCTCGATCGCGAGGCTCCAGGGCCGGTTCTTGAAGTTCTTGGAGTTGGCCTTGGGACCGTCGCCGGCGCCCGAGGCGAACTCGTAGAAGTTGTTGTAGCTGGTCACGTACTCGTACTCGCTCGGCGTCTCGGTGGTGCTGAGCGGGCTCTTCTTGACGTCGGGGAGCTTGGTGCGAGGAATCTGCGCCTCGGCCTCGCCGGGCCAGCCGCCCAGGCCGGCGCCCACCAGCGCCGCCGCCGACCCCTGGATGAATTCCCGCCGACGCAGGTAGATGTCCTTGGGGGTGATCTCCGAAGAACGGATGTCGGGAGTCTTCTTGATCAGCATGAATCGATTATAGGCTTCCTTCGTCGATGGCGCCTCTGGTGTCGGTGGTCGTCCCGGTGCTCAACGATGCACCGGCCCTGGACCGGCTGCTGCGGCACGCGCCGCCCCATCCACTGGTTGAGATGCTGGTGGTGGACGGCGGTCACGACCGGCGCCTGGACGACTTAACAAGTGCCCGTCCCGACGTCAGGCTGCTCGAGATCCAGGCCCGGGCGGGGGTGCCAGATGAACGCGGGCGCCGCGGCGGCCGCGGGGGCCTGGCTGCTGTTCCTGCACGCCGACTCGACCCTGCCGGCGGGCTGGGTCGAAGCCATCGCCGGCGTGGCCCCGGGGGTCGGCGGCGGCTGGTTCCGGTTCGCCCTCGACGACGCCGCCTGGCAGGCGCGATGGCTGGAGCGGGCGGTGGCGTGGCGTGTCCGGCTCCTGCGCCTGCCCTACGGCGACCAGGGCTATTTCGTCCGGCGCGAGCGGTTCGCCGCACTCGGGGGCTTCGACGAGGTGCCCCTGATGGAGGATGTCGCGTTCGTCCGCCGCCTTGTCAGGGCGGGGCCGGTCGCCGAGCTGCCGCTGCCGCTCGTGACCTCGGCGCGGCGCTGGCGGGCCGACGGCTGGCTGCGCCGCAGCGCCCGCAACGTGGCCCTGGTGTCGCTCTACTTCGCGGGCGTGCCACCGGCGCGGCTGGCGCGTTGGTACGAGCGGAACCTGGGACCATCGCCGGCCCCGCACGTTGATCCGCATGCCGATCGGGTTGCGATTGCCGATGAAGCGTCGGACGAAGGCCTCGTTGACGACGCAGACTTCCGGAGCGCCGGCGACATCCCGTGTGCCGATGCCGCGGCCGGCTACCATCGGGACGTCGAGGGTTTCGAAATAGGACGGCGAAATCATGTCGTAGCCAGCGGAGTCGCCGTTGGCCTGCGGCTTTGGCGGATCGCCAACGATTTCGAACGCTTGCGTGTACCACCTCCCCGTCGAGCGGGAGCGTGCCACCCAGGCCCGCGTTACGCACGCCAGGAACGGCTCTGTACCTCGCGCTCGATGGAGTCGTAAAACCGGTACCAGGCATCGGGCGTCCCGGTGAATCCGGCCCCCGGTGAAACGCTGACGATCATCGTCAACACGTTGGTGGCGCGGAAGCCGCCATCCACCGTGGAGACGGCCAGGAGTGTACGGAGCAGCAGCCCGGCGCCACAGAGCAGCAACACCGCGGCCGCCACCTGCCCGGCGCCGAGCAGGCTGCGGAACCGCGCGCCGCGCCTCGTCCCCGTGCGACTGTCGAAAGCCAGCACCTGCGACAGCGTCAGACCGGAGGCTTGCCACGCCGGTACCAAGCCGAAGAGCACGGCAACGACGGCCGCGGCGCCAGCACAGAACGTCAGCACGCGGCCGTCGAATGCCAGGGTCAGCGCTCCCGGCAGCAGCTCCGCCGGCATCGAGCGCCGGCGCGATGCGCAGCAGCCCGGCGCCGATGCCGGCCCCGGCCAAGCCGCCGAGCGCCGCGAGCACCAGGCTTTCCGTCAGCATCTGCCGCATAATCCGGCGGCGTCCCGCACCCAGGGCAGAGCGCACCGCAAGTTCCCGTGCCCGTCCGGTCGTGCGCGCCAGCAGCAGGTTGGCGACGTTGGCGCAGCAGAGCAACAGCACCAAGCCGACGACGCCGAGCAGCAGCGTCAGACGTCAGGCGAAGCTCCCGGCCCACCAGCCCGTCGCGCGAGCGGCTCGACCGTCGACATCGTGTCCCTGGTTCGTCGCCGGCAACTCGCGCCCCAGCGCCGCGGCGATGCCGGCCATGTCGGCCTCGCGCCGCCTCCAGCGTCACGCCGGGCTGCAGCCGGCCAACCGCTTGCACGTAATGGGATACCGCTGCGACGGTCCGCTGTTGACGGGTGTGTTCAACAGCGTCCACATCGCCGTGTCGAGCGCGCCCAGGTCGAAGCGGAACGATGCAGGGACGATGCCGACCACGGTGAACGGGCGGCCGTCGAGCCGCAGCTCGCTCCCCACGACCGACCGGTCGCCGCCGAACCGGCGCCGCCAGAACGCTTCGCCCAGGACGACGGCGCTCGGCTGCGGTCCCTCGTCAGCGCGCTGGAAGGTCCGGCCGGCGATCGGCGGCACGCCGAACACGTCGAAGAACCGCGTCGTGACCGCCAGAGTCGGCACCCGTTCGGCGCGTGCCGTCGGCGTTGCTGACCGGCATGCCCGAGCCGGACAAAGCCCGCCAGTGTCGTCGAAGCTCCGGTTGCGCTCGCTGAAGTCCTTGAAGTCGAGTGGGTTCAGGAAAATGCGGCCCTGGCCATTGCGGCTCTCCCAGAGCCACACCAGGCGGTCGGGGTTGGAGAAAGGCAGGGCCGCATCAGCGTTGCGTCGGCCAGCGCGAATATGGCGCTGTTGGCGCCGATGCCGAGCGCCAGCGTCAGCGTGGCCACCACCGTGAATCCCGGCGTCCGCCTTGCAGCTGCCGGAAGGAGAATCGCACGTCGTCCACGAATTCCCCGAGCCACTGTGTCAGTCGCATCTCACGCTCCCGTTTTCGACCCAGGTCCACGCACGTGCGCTTCAGGCGGTCGATGTCTCCCAGACGGGCAAGCACGGCCTCGCGAGCCGCGTCCGGAGCCAGGCCTTGCTCGACCAGCTGGCGCGTGCGCATCTCGATGTGGAAGGCGATTTCCTCCTCGACCTCCTGCTCGATCGGCACCCGCCACAGCAGCGACCGCAGCGATCGCTTCATCACGCCAGCAGCAGGCGCCGCAGAAAGCAGATTCGACCGAAGCTTGATAAGTTCTCTGGATGAAGATTGGACTCGTCGGCTTCCCAGGATCAGGGAAGACCACGGTATTCAACGCACTGACCGGACTCTCGGCCGAGACCGGGTACGGCGCCGCGCGCGGCAAGACCAACCTCGGCGTGGTCAAGGTGCCGGACGCGCGCGTCGAAGCCCTGGCCGAGCTCTTTCAGCCCCGGAAGAAGACCCTCGCGGAGATCACCTTCAGCGACGTCGCGGCAGAAGCCGGCGGCGGCGGCTCGGCCCGCGGCCTCGATCGGGCGGTGCTCACGGCCATGCGCGAGATGGAATCGCTGTGCCAGGTGGCGCGGGCCCATGCCGATGCGTCCGCCGGCTCTCCCGGCGAGCCGCTGCGTGAGGTGGCCGACCTCGAGGCCGAGATGATTCTCTCGGACCTCGAGCTCGTCGAGAAGCGGCTCGAGCGCCTCAAAAAGGAGAAGGGCAATCCGCGCGAGGCGGATCTCCTGGCGCAGTTGAACGCCCATCTCGAGGCCGGGAATCCGATTCGCGACCTGCCGCTCTCGGACGAGGACAAGGCGCTCATCTCCGGCTACCGATTCCTGACGCAGAAGCCGCTGCTCATCGTCCTGAACGTGGACGAGGCCAGCGTGTCGGAAACGCCGCCGGCGGCGATTGCCGATCATGCGGCGAAGCGCGGTCTCGGCCTGGTCGTCCTGTCGGCCAAGGTCGAACAGGACATCGCCCAGATGCCGCCCGCCGATCAGAAGGACTTCGTCGCCGCGCTCGGTCTCGCCGAGCCGGCGCGCGATCGGTTCGTCCGCGCGGCATTCTCGCTGCTGTCGCTCATCAGCTTTCTCACGGCGGGTGACGACGAATGCCGCGCCTGGCCGATCCGCAAGGGCCTCACGGCCCACAAGGCGGCCGGAAAGATCCACTCGGACATCGAGCGCGGCTTCATCCGCGCCGAGGTGATGCGCGTCGAGGATCTCCTGGCGCTGAAGACCGAAGCGAAGATGCGCGAAGCCGGCAAGCTCCGCCTCGAAGGCAAGGACTACGTGGTGGAGGACGGCGATGTCATCAACTTCCGGTTCAACGTGTGAGGAGTAGAATCGTGACACGAGCCATGAAGCGTCTGATTCTGCTTGCAGGTCTGTGCGCCGCGCTGCTCGGGGCCGTGGGACGCGGTGCGGCGGAGTCGCAATCGCGGCCCGCGCCGCCGCGCCGCCCGCTGGAACAGCTGCAGCGCATGTCGCGCGACGCCGAAGTCCCGGGGCTGGCCGACCCCTTCCGCGGCATCACGGCGAACGGTCGCGTCGAGCCCGGCCTGTTCTCGATTCGCTCGACCGGCGTTTCCACTGAACCGGTACGCACCGCGGCGGCCGCGTTTCTGGCGTCGCTCTCCCCGGCTCTGCGGGCGAAGACCGCTGAAGCCGGTGGACGACCCGGAATGGCGGAAGTGGATGAACCAGAGCTTCTACATCCGCGACGGGGCCGGATTCCTGGAGATGAGCCGCGGCGCAGCGCGAGGCGGCGTTCGCCCTGATGCGCGCCGGCGCTGAGCGCGCGCGGACTGAAGCAGACGCGCGACATCATGCGGCTCAACGAGACGCTGGCCGAGCTGAACGACAACAACTTCGACGAGCTGGGCGAATGGCAGTACTTCATCACCGTGATGGGGACGCCGTCGGCCACCGAACCGTGGGGCTGGCAGTTCGACGGCCACCACGCGGTGATCAACTACTTCGTTCTCGGCGATCAGGTGGTGATGTCGCCGTTCTTCGCCGGGTCCGAGCCGGTCTCGGCCGCGGCGGGCAAGTACAAGGGCACCACCGTGCTGCAGGACGAGCAGAACCAGGGGCTGGCGTTCGTCAACTCGCTCATCGCCGGCGCAGCGCGCGCAAGGCCATCCTGCAATCCGACAAGACGCGCGACCTCAACCTGACCGAGGCGTGGAGAGACAACGTCGTCCTGGACTACGCCGGCCTGAAGGTGTCGGACATGACCGCGGCGCAGCGCGAGCAGCTGGTGAGTCTCGTGGCCCTCTACGTCGGCAACATGGACGACGGCCACGCGCGCGTGAAGATGGACGAGGTGCGCGCGCACCTGGATCGGACGTGGTTTGCGTGGGTCGGCAAGACCGAGCCGGGCAGCGTCTTCTACTACCGGATTCACAGCCCGGTGGTGCTGATCGAGTTCGATCACCAGCGCCCCGTCGGCATGCGGCACCTGCTCGATCCCAACGCCGCCAGCACGCAGCACATCCACACCGTGGTGCGCACGCCCAACGGCAACGACTACGGCAAGGACCTGCTGCGGCAGCACTACGCGCAGCATCCGCACTAGTTGGTCGTTAGTCGTTGGTCGTTGGTCGTTGTGGTCGAAGTAGAATGCAGCCATGATTCGACATCTGATCCCGCTGACCGTCGCGTGCCTTCTCGCCGGACCCGCTGGCGCCTACGCGCAGGCGGCCCCGTCGCTCGAGCAGCGGCTGAAGCAGTTCGAGGACAAGGCGGAGATCGAGCGCCTGCTGCTCGACTACGGGCGTCATCTCGACGCGCGCGACTTCGGCGCCTATGGGGCGCTGTTCGCCGCGGATGGCGAGTGGGTCGGCGGCTTCGGCAAGGTAGCCGGGCCGGCCAACATCAAGACGTTCATGGAGAAGGCGATGCCTGGCGCCAACACCGCCAGGAACTATCACCTGCTGTCGAACTTCGTGATCTCGGTGCAGGGCGACACCGCGACGGCGTGGTCGCGGTGGGCGTTCGTGGTGCCGGGACAGCAGGGCGCGGTGATCGCGCAGGCGGGCCGCTACGACGACACGCTGGTGCGAGAGAACGGACGGTGGCGCTTCAAGCGGCGCGTGGCGTCGAACGACACCGCCCCGCCGCCGGCCGCGCCGCGCTGAGCCAGGCAGTCGTCAGCGAGCCAGGTCGTCGAAACGCCGGACGGTGAGCAACGGGAAGTAGTGCGCGAGGATCTGCTCGGCGGTCTCGCCCCGCTGCGCGCGCCGGCCGGCCCCGACAACGCACATCCCCACGCCGTGGCCGTAGCCGCGGCCTTCGAACCGCAGGCGGTCGCCCACGCGCTCCAGCGAGAACGCGGTGCTGCGCAGGTCCGCAAACCCCAGGGCGCCACGGAACTGGTCGCCGGTCAGCGAGTCGGGCGTCAAACCGGGTAGGCCGACCCGCATCACCCGGCCACCGGGCGAGCGGCCTTCGAGCCGGACGTCCTCCAGGCGAGCGCCCCTTGCCCCCGCACGCGCCACGGCCTCGCGCACTTCGTCGAGGGAGCGTTCGAGCCGCCACGGCACGTCGTTCTCGTGTACGTCGTCGGGCACACCCCGCAAGTACGGGAACAGCGCGCCGCGGGCCCACACGTCGCCGGCGTTCTCGGTGTGCCCGCCGCAGGACGCCGAGTAGAACACCTCGGCCAGCGCGCCGTTGTAGAGCAGCACCTGGCCGGCGGTCGCCATCACAGCGCGGCGCGAGGCCGCCGTGGCCGCGGCCCGCCACACCTGGCAATGCGTGGTGTCACAGAGGTCGAATCCCTCGCGGCTGTGGCGGCCGATGTTGACCATCGTGAAGGTGCGGGCGGCGATGGCCAGCGCCTGCAGGCCCGCGTCCGGGGCGTTGGGCTCGGCCTCCCCGACCAGGACACGCGCCACGTACACCTCCAGCGGCACGGTGGTCACCGCGCCATCGCCCGACAGCGCGCCAATCCGCACCAGCCGCCCGTTGCTGGCCGCCTCCAGGCCGCCGTCGGTCGCCGGATCCTGTGGCCGCGCCGGGGCGGCCACGGGCCAATCCCCCAGCGACAGCGCCACCAGGAACACCAGCGTGCAGGCCGCCGTGCGAAGCAGCATCACAGCCTGCGCCGGCAGCCGGGCCGGCAACGGCACTGAATCACCATCTCGCCGTCGGTGTGGTAGTCGTAGGTCAGCTCTTCACCCGGCGCGATGTTCCGGCCGGCGCGAATCCAGATGTCCTTGCCGACGATCTGGCTGTAGCAGTTGGGCTTGCACGCGTGGTTGATGAACCGGGCGATGCTGCCGTCCACGTTGCCGTCGCGCACCCACCGGCGGTTGATCGTGAAGCACCAGATCTGGCCGCGCTTCAAGTACTTGGTTTCGCGCTTGAAGCTCTCCTTGTGGTCGATGAGCTCCCCGTCGTAGGTCACGATCCGGGTGTTCTTGTTGATGGCGTCCGTGGTGAACACGCCCCAGCCATGGAGCTTGGACCGGCGGCGGACGATGCGGGGCAGTCTGACGGGATTGGGCATGCGTGTCGAACAGGATAACAAGCGCGCCCGCCCTTTTTGCGGAGAATCGCCGGTTGCGGCACATAATAGGGACCACATGAATGGAACAGCCGTAGGCGCGAAGGAGATCGTCCAGGCGTGGGGCCGCATTCTCGGCGGCTATCGTCCCAACCTCTCGATCGAGATCACCAAGGAGTGCCCGCTGCGATGTCCGGGCTGCTACGCCTACGGCGATGAACACCTCGGCGGCAACGGCGTAACACTGCGCGGCCTCGCCGACTACAAGGGCGACGAGCTGGTGAAGCGGTTCATGGCCGTGATCGACGAGCATCATCCGCTGCACGTCTCGATCGTCGGCGGCGAGCCGCTGGTGCGCTACCGCGAGCTGAACGAGATCCTGCCGCGGCTGTCCGAGCGGGGCATCCACGCGCAAGTGGTCACGAGCGCCGTGCGGCCGATTCCCCAGGAGTGGGCGAAGCTCCGGCGCGTGCAGGTGGTGGTGTCGATCGACGGGCTGCAGCCCGAGCACGACGAACGGCGCAAGCCGGCCACCTACGACCGCATCGTCAAGCACATCGAAGGCCACAGATTACGGTGCACTGCACGGTGACGCGGCAGCAGGTGCGGCGCGAGGGCTACATCGAGGAATTCCTGCGCACGTGGCAGGCCAACCCGAACACCCGCCTGATCTGGGTCAGCCTCTACACGCCGCAGATAGGCGAACTGTCGATGGAGCGGCTGTCGCCCGCCGATCGTGCCAACGTGGTGGCCGAGCTGCGCCGGCTGCGGCTGCAGTTCTCGAAGCTCCAGCTGCTCGAAGGCATGCTGAACGTGTTCGCCCAGCCGCCGGAATCGCCCGACGACTGCATCTTCTCCAAGACCACCGAGTGCCTGTCGTCGGACCTGGAGCGGCGGATCACGCCGTGCCAGCTCGGCGGCAACCCCGACTGCCAGAACTGCGGCTGCATCGCGTCGGCGGGGCTCGAGGCGATCGGGCGGCACAAGCTGAACGGCTTCATTCCGGTGGGCCGGATTTTCACCGCGTCGCTGCGCGTGGGTCAGGCGGTCAAGCGCGTGCGCGACTTCACCGGCGGCGCCACGCCGGCGCAAGCGTCGTCCTAGCCGCGCCTGAGCACGGAGGCTCCATGCCTTTCGCCACGCCGTTGGCCGCCGTTGCGTTGTCGTTCGCGCTGGCTGTCCAGCCACCAGCGGCGCGACAGGAGCCTGTCAACGACGGCAAGCGCGAGTTCACGCTGACGGGCTGCCTGCTGCGTGCCGGCTACGCCGGCTACCAGATGGAAGGCGTGACCGTGGACACGATCGACGGCAAGCCCGTTCCGGCGACGTTCAAGACGCCGCCAACCGCACAGAAATGGGTGCTGCAGGGCGGCGGCAACCTGGGCCCGCGCGTCGGCGAGAAAGTGCAGGTTGTCGGACGATCCGACTGGCAGGAGACGCCGGCCGCCCAGCCCGACGAGCCGCCGAAGCCGCCGACGCCTGGAAGTGAAGTCACTGAAGACGGTCGCGGCGAGCTGCAGTTAGCCGGGCGACAGGCTCCGGGCCACGGGCTCACAGGCCTGACCTAAAACCGGCACGCCTCGGAGCCTGCTAGTCCCGTGAGCCCAGTCTTCTAGGCGCTCCGTCGCCGACCACCGTCGTCCCCGCGCAGCTCGAACACCTTCGTCGGATCGACCTTCGAGTCGACGATGACGGAGAAGAACGGGGTCATCATCTCTTCCCACGTCATGCGACCGGGATAGACAGTGATGTTCGGGTTCGGGTTGAACTTGTTGCCGGACGAGTTGTCGAAGTGCGCGTCGATCCGGATCTTGGTGCCCTTCGGCATGAAGATCGGCTCGGCCGGCTGGTACACCATCTGCCAGTTGAAGTCGTACTTCGGCACGCTGAGCACCACCTGCTTGCGGCCGTCGGGAAAGGTCACGGTGTATGTCATGTCCTTCCCGCGCAGGTGCATGTGCGGCATCATCTGCACCAGCCACGAGTCGGCCATGAACTCGCCCTCGGCGGGAGGGCTGGGATAGTTGGCCTCGTTGGGCGGAATGGCGAACGCCGGGCTCGCGCCGGAAATCGCCATCGACACCCAGCGCTTCTCGGCGGGCGCCTCGGCAAGGGTGAAACCGACCAGCGGGCGGTCCACCACTTCCTTGCCTGACGGCGTGTAATGCACCTGGAAGACGATGTCGGTGTTCGCCGGAATCATCTTGGCCGCCTTCAACCGACGGTAGTCGTCGGCCTGCACGCCCGGCACATAGCAGGAGAACCCTCCGGTCCCGGCGTTGGGGCCTCCAACCGGGGCGTTCGCTCGCGGGCCCTGCCGCCCGGACACGGCCCCGGCGGCCGTCGCGCCGCGGTCGGTCGCCACGCCTTCCTCGTCGCGCGGTGATTCCCGCCACGACCACTCGTAGTACCTGACGCTGTCACGATGCGGGATGAACGAGATGCAGATGTGATGCGTGACCGTCAGGTCGCTCGGCTTGATCTCGAGCGACGTGATCCAGGTGTCCTCGGTGATCCCGCTCGGCACGACGATATCGGCCCACTCGATGACGTTCTTGGGCGGCCGGGCCGGGACGCGGAACTCGGGCCCGCGGACGATCAGGTCCGGCTTGATCTGCCAGCCGTCCGACGGCCACTCGATCGCCTTCGGCGCGTGCGCCGGATCACCCTGCGGCGCGCCCGCGTCCACCCACTTCGAGATGATGTCGATGTCGGCCTGCTTGAGCGACGTGTCGTTGACGAACTGGCCGCTGTGCGGATCGGCGAACCACGGCGGCATCTGCCGGTTGACGACGCGCGTCTTGATCGCACGCACCCACGGCCGCGTGGTCTCGAAGCTCATCATCGAGAACGGACCGATCTGCCCGGGCCGATGGCACGACTGGCAATTCTTCTGCAGGATGGGCAGCACGTCCTTGTAGTAGGTCGGCGCCGCCGCGTCCTGTGCGCTGATGGTCTGATGCGTGGAGGTCGCGAAGGCTGCGACTGCGAATACGAGCGCCGCCCAACTGTATCGCCACATAAGGCTGACCTCGCTTGAGAGAGAACGGCCGGAGATCCTTGGTAAGCTACCCCACGGTCCGGTTTCCGTCAACGGAAAGGCGCCGATTCACGAGCGTGGGAGGACGTATGAGGCGTGTGCTGCTGTGCGTGGGCCTGACGTTGTGTGCCACCGCGTTTTCGGCGGCCCAGGCGCCGCCGCCGCCGCACGCTGCGGGGGAACCCGACGCCGGGAACGGCCCAGCCCGAGCCGCCCAAGCCGGCCGACCGCATCGCCCTGAGCGGATGCGTCGTCCGCGTCGAAGGCGCCGCCGCCACATTCGACGCCAACACGCCCAGCGACACGCGGTATCTCCTGACCGGCGCCAAGCGCGAGAAGCGGCTCCCGGCCGGCACCGGCACCTCGCCGGCCGCGGCTGCCGTGACGGGCGACCGCTTCCGGCTGGCGGGGATTGAAGGCGCGATCTCGCCGTTTGTCGGCACGCGCGTGGAGGTGTCGGGCCAGATCGAACCCCCGTCCGAAGAGGCCGCGAAGAGCACGACGGGCCTGCCGGTGCTCCGCGTCGAGTTCGTCCGCAAGCTCGCCTCGACCTGCTCCTAGGGACGCCTCGCTCGCCTCTCGCGTCTCGATTCTGCGCGGTGGGCGCGACCGAGATTGGGTACAATCCAGCGGCATGCGGTCGGAACGCCGGACGGCGCTCGTGACGCATACCCCGACAACCGGAGGAACTGGAACCGGCCGGGTTGTCGTCGGCGCTGAACACCATCCTGCGTGTGGTGATGGCGGCGATTCCCCTCGTGTTCGGCGCGATCCTGGTTGCGCCGGCCCATGCAACGCGCTGGGCCTCGATCATTGCCGCGGTCTATGTCCTGTGTGTTCCGGCGCTGCTGCTGAATCGGCGCGGCCGCACCCGCGGCGCCGCATTGCTGACGGTCGCTGGTTTCTGGACCATCGTCACGGTCTGCACGCTGACCGGCGGTGGCACGTCGGCCGTCGCGCCCTGGTTCTACGTCATCGTCGTGCTGATCGCCGGCTTGTTCTTTGGCGCTCGTGCCGGTGCGGCAGTCGCCTTTCTGTCGGCGGCCACGCTGCTCGTCGTCGCGATCCTCGAGAGCGCCGGCCGGCTGCCCTGGCCCGTCCTGCCCTATACCCCGGTGCTCCGCTGGCTCGGATTGGCGATGCTCGCCGCCATGATGGCCGGTCTCCAGTGGTTCGCCTCGAAGTCGATCGGCCAGGCGACGAGGCGGTCGGAAAAACTCATCGAGAACATCGACGGCATCGTCTGGGAAGCCGACCCCGTGACGTTTCAGTTCACCTTCGTCAGCCCGCAGGCGGAACAGATGCTCGGCTACCCGTGCGCGATGTGGCTGTCGGAGCATGGATTCTGGGAGGACCACATCCATCCCGACGACCGCGACGCGGCCGTCGCCTCGTGCCTGGCCTCGATCGAACACCTGCTGGCCCACGAGTTCGAGTACCGCATGATCGCCGCGGACGGGCGCCTCGTGTGGATCCGCGACATCGTCACCGTCGAGGCCGAGGCCGGCCGGGCGAAGACGCTGCGCGGCATCATGATGGACGTGACCGCACGGAAGACGACCGAGGATCGGCTGCGCGAGTCGGAGGAGCGCTACCGCACGTTGGCGGAGACCGCCACCGACGCCATCGTCACCATCGATCCGCAGAGCCGGATTCTGTTTGCCAACGCGGCCGTGGAGCGGATGTTCGGCTACGACCGGCAGGCGCTGATCGGGCATGCCGCTGACCACACTGATGCCCGAGCGTGACCGCCAGGCGCCACGAGGCCGCGCTCGAGCAGTATCTGGCGACCGAATCACCGGGCATTCCGCAGAACATCCCGGGAGCTGATCGGCCTCCACCGCGACGGCCGGGAACTGTTCATGGAAGTGGCGTTCAGCGAGCTGCGGATCGGTGGCCAGCACCTGTTCACCGGCATCATCCGCGACGTCAGCGAACGCAAGCGCACCGAAGACGCGCTGCGCTCGTCGGAGCGGCGGTTTTCGATCGCCTTCAACGCCAACCCCATGTCGTCGACGATCTCGACCCTCGACGGCCGCTTCCTGGACGCCAACGAGCAGTTCTTGCGGACGGCGGGCTACTCTCGCGAGGAGGTCGTGGGCAGGACCGCCAACGAGCTGGGCCTGTGGCGCAGGCCGCAGGATCGAGACCGAGCTGATGCGGCGGTTGCAAGAGGAGGGCACGGTCCGCGGGTTCGAGGCGGACCTCTGGACCAGGAGCGGACAAAAGCGCGTCCTCTCGCTGTCGGTGGAACGCATCGAGCTGGACGGCCAGCCGTGCCTGCTGCACTCGGGCCAGGACATCACCGAGCGCAAGCTGGCGGAAAACGCCGTCCGGGCGTCGGAGGCGCGGCTGCGGGCGCTGTCGGCGCGGCTGGAGTCGGCCCGCGAGGAGGAAGGCCGGCGCATCGCCCGCGAGATTCACGACGAGCTGGGCGGCACGCTGACGACGCTGAAATGGGACCTGGACGGCGTCGCCAACGACCCTTGCGGGACCCATGAGCGCCCGCGAGACCGAGCGGATTCGCAAGACCGTGCCGCTGATGCTCGATCTGGTGGAGTCCACCATGACCACCGTGCGCCGGATTGCGTCGGACCTGCGGCCCTCGGTGCTGGACGAGTTGGGCGTCGTGGCGGCGACCGAGTGGCAGGTGCGGCGGTTCGAGGCGCGCACCGGCATCCGGTGCATCTATGAAGCAGACGCCGACGCACCGGATCTGGATCGGGACCGCGCGACGGCGGCGTTCCGGATCCTGCAGGAGATCCTGACCAACGTCCTCCGCCACGCGCAGGCCTCGCAGGTGCACGTCGCGATCCGCCGGCAGGCCGACAGCTTCGTCCTCGAGGTGCGAGACAACGGCCGCGGCATCGCGCAGGACGAGCTGGCGGCGGCGCGGTCGCTCGGCCTGCTCGGCATGCGGGAGCGCGCGCTGCTGGTCGGCGGCGAGGTGAAGATTCAGGGGGTCGCCGGCAGCGGCACGAGCGTCGTGGTGACGATCCCGCTGAGCGAGGCGGTCGGCGCCCCGGTCGTCGGCGCCGTTTGACCGCCTGCTGCGCTATTCCGGCGGCGACGTCGGCGATGTCGGGTTGACCGGCGAGACGAGGTTCTTGGCGAAGAACGGCAGCAGGTTCCGTTCCACGCGCTCCCGGATCCGGTTGGTGTGATCGCCGTCGTATTCCTCGTAGTAGTGCGGC
This sequence comes from uncultured Acidobacteriota bacterium, assembly GCA_963713655.1. GTDB lineage: Bacteria > Acidobacteriota > Vicinamibacteria > Vicinamibacterales > UBA2999 > CAWEBF01. The sequence goes on along the minus strand of CAVQMT010000030.1, from coordinate 141,547 downwards.
ACCCGCAGACGCGTGAGGGCCTCGTGCACGCGCCGGTTCGCGTCGAGCAGGCTGTCTTTGGTCCCGATGTCGATCGCCACCGCGTAGTAGCGCATCAGGGCGGGCGCGTGCTGATCGACCATCTCCAGCGGGGCATTGGCCACCCACTTGGCGACGATGTCGGGCCTGACCTTGCCGTCTTTCACCGGCAGGTCCAGGAACAGCGGCGGGTTGTTGGGGTTGGGCGACCACGCCGCCGCTGACGCCAGGTTCGTCGACGGCCCGAATCCCGGCGCAGCCGCAGCCGCCTCGGCCTGTTCGCGCGTCGTGATCGCCGCCGACGCCGCCATCGCGTCAACCCGCGGCTCGCGGTTGGGCGTGAGGCAGCAGGCGCTCATGCTGTAGAGGCTCATGAACACGTCCGGGCGTTTCATCCCGATGCGCAGCGCACCGTAGCCGCCCATCGAGTGGCCGGCGAGTCCACGGCTCTTGCGATCGGCCAGCGTCCGGTAGTGGCCGTCCATGTAAGCCACCAGATCCTCGGCGATGAACCGTTCCCAATCCCCGGTCGTGACCGAGTTGGAATACATGCTGCCCTTGTGCAGCGTGTAGGCGCTGGGGGTGACGACGATCAGCTCGCTGAAGCCCGGGTTCGTGGCGAGGCGATCCGCGCTCTCCTGCAGGCCGGCCAGGCGCTCGGTGAACGTGTTCTCGCGGCCGCCGTAGCCGTGCAGCAGGTAGACCACCGGGAAGCGGCGCGCCTGGTCGGTCTGATAGCTCGGCGGCAGATACACCGTGACGTCGCGGTCTGGAGCGTCGCCCTCGAGGTTGCCTTCGAGCGCCTTGCCGTGGACGGTCACGCGCTCGACCTTGCCAGCACCCTGCGGGCGGCCGCCCGCCTCGCCCCTGCGCCTGCAGTGCGGCGGCAACGCCGGCGACGAGAACCACGACACGTGCGACTGCGGTCGCGTTGCGCATCACTCCTCCCCTGGAGCCTGTGGCCTGTGGCCTGGGCCTGACGGTCAGCTCTGGCGCCTCGTGAGCGTGTCGAACGCCACCCGCGAGGCCATCGCGATCGCGCGCTCGTTGGCTGCGCCGGAAAGCCTGGAGTTCCGCATCAGCACGGCGACCGCCAGCACCGGGCCACCGGGCACCTCCAGCAGGCCGACGTCGTTGTTGGATCCAGGCCCGCCTCCCGGCTTGTGCGCCAGCACCACGTCGCGAGGCAGCAAGGCCCGGAGCGCGTTGCCCCGGCATCGCCGCATGATGTCGAGCGCGACGGCTTCGCCGGCACTCTTCAGCACCCGATGCTGATACAAGGCCTGCAGCAGGGCAACGAAGCCATCGGGACTGCCTTGATCCCGCGGGTCGTCCGCCAGCACCTTCATCGCAAAGTCCCACCCGGGCGTCCCGGGCTGCACCGCGCCCACGGCCTCGTCGACCTGGCCGGCCAGCTCCGCGCTCCACTGCTCCTTCGGCGGCAGGGTGTAGTTCGGCAGCAGACGCGCGGCCCGCTGCATGTTGGGCAGATCGACGCGAATGCCGGTGACACCCAGCGCGCGCAGGTCGGCGGTCACGGCGGCGCCGCCGCCGACGCTTTCGAGCAGGATCGCCGTCGCCGTGTTGTCGCTGACGACGATCATCAGCTCCAGCAGGTTCCGCACCGACAACGCCAGCGCGCCGTGGCTGAAGAAGTCGGTGAGGATGCCGCTACCCGACGAGAAGAACCGCGGCTCCACCGTCACCATGCGGTCGAGGCGCTCGGAGCCAGCCTCGACCCGCTTCAGGACCGAGAGCGCGATCGGGATCTTGTAGGTGCTCCACATCGGATAGGGCTCTTCCGACTGGTAGCGAAGGCGGCGGCCGGTGTCGAGGTTGAGGGCCGCGATGCCCAGCCGCGCGCCGCCAAGCTGCGCTTCGATCTGTCGAATCTGGGCCAGCGCCTCGGCGTCGTCTGGCGGCGCCTGCGCGAGCGTGCGGTGCTGCCGCCAGCGGCAGCACCGCTCCACTGAGGAGCAGCTCGCGGCGAGTCAGCAGCCTGGGTGCCATGTCAGACCGGGAAGTTCGGGCGCGAGGACCAGTGAATCGACCGAATGCGCCAGCTGCCTGAATCTCGCGTCAGCACCACCAGCTGCGCGCTGATGAAATCCACCGGGTCGCCTTCGAACGTGCCGGCGTATTCCGTGAGCGCGATCACCCACGCCGTGTCGCCATTGAAGGTCACCTGCATCGGGCGGCGCTTGCCGGTCACCTGGCTCTCGAACTCGATGTCGGCGGGCAGGTGGTTGGATTCGTACTCGGCTCGGGTCTCGAGCTTGCCGGACTCCAGAAACACGGCGTCGGGTGCGATGAGGCTCATGGCGGCGGCCGCGTCGCCCTTCTTGATCGCGGCGTAGAACGATTCGACGGCGGCGGTCACCTCCGCGGGGTTCGGCGCCGGCGGCGTCGCGCACGCTGAAAGACAGAGCGCGGTCGCGAACACCGCACCGTACAGGAGTCGCAGTCTGGGTCCGCGGCGGTCATGGCGTCATTACAGCAGAAATTGCGCGACGAGTCGCGCCCTAACCTTTGGAGAAGACATCCAGCGTGTAGCCGGCCTTCGTGAACAGGTATTGCGCGACTCGTCCGCCATCTGCCGGAACTTCTCCATGTTCACGCCGACCATCCGCCCCCGCAGCTTCCGCACGCGGCCGCCGATGATGACGGTGTCGACGTTGCGCGTGTCCGCGGCGGAGACGACGGTCCCCACCGCATGGTTCGACGGGATAGAGGTTGATGTCGTCGGTCCGGATCAGGACGATGTCGGCTTCCTTCCCCGGCGTCAGCGTGCCGCACTTGTTCAGGAGCCCGGCGCAGGCCGCGCCGCCGATGGTCGCGCACTCCAGCGTCTCGCGCACGCCGATCAGGGCCGGCGCCTTCGCGTCGCCGCCGGTGGTTCTCCGGTAGGTGGCCATCGCCCGCTGGATGTGGAAGGCGACGCGCATCTCCGTGAACATGTCGGTGCCGTAGGACACCTCGTTGTCGATGCTGAAGCCCGGGCGCATGCCGTGATCGAGCGCCTTCTGGAACGCCGAGACGCCTTCGCCGAGCGCGTACTGCGAGTCCGAGCGCGGGCAGACGTTGACGGTGGCGCCCGATTCCTTGACGCGCCGCCACACGGCGTCGGGCCAGTTCTGGCCATGGTTGAACGTGTTGTCCGCGCCCACCAGCTTCTCGTTCAAGAACTCTTCGAACGTGGGGCCCGCGGCATTCGACTCGGTGGTGATGCGCAACCCGAGCCGCCGCGCCAGCGCCCAGTTCTCCCGGTTCATGTCGGAGAACATGCGCAGCGTGACCAACTGGTCCTCCGAGGCGAAGAACTGCTTCTGCAGGCGCACCAGGTCCTGCGGCCACTGCTTGTCCCAGTCGCCGGTCTGAGGCGCACCGGAGGCGTGGACCCCGCGGATGCCGGAGTCGATCAGCGCCTGAACCGCCGCATCCGAATGCGCCGCGGATCGCGAGTTGTGCGAGTTGTCGATGACGCAGGTGATGCCCGCGTCGATGCACCCGAGCGCCGTGATCAGGTTGCCGACGTAGTGGTCGTGCGGCCGGTAGTAGCGCGCGAAGCCCTGATGCGTCGTCGCCATGTAGGCGCCGATGGCGCCGTCGGGAATGATGCGGCGAAGCTGCCCCTCCCACGAATGCCGGTGCGCGTCCACGAATCCCGGGATGACGATCGTGTTCGAGGCGTCGATGACCTGGGCCTGCGCGCGTGATCTCGGCGGCGACGTTGACGATCTTCTTGCCCTCGATCAGGACGTCGCCCTTGACGAAGTCGCCGACCTTGGGGTCCAGGCTGACGATGGTGCCGCCCTTCAGCAGGAGGCGCTGGTTCGGCGCGGCACTCTGGCGCCAGCTGCGCTCCAGCGTGCCGCCGTCCTCGGGCGCCTGAGGCCGCTGGCCGCCCTCGACCCGGCTGGACAGGAGCGGGCTTGCGGCGGCCACCGCCAGCGCCGCGCCGGCCTTGAAGAATCGTCGTCGCTGCATGGCCTGTCTCCCTCGTCCAGCGCGTGTTTCCGGTGACCTTGCGTCTCGATCAGGTGATGCGCAGCAGCTTGATCGCGTTCCCTCCCAGGATCGCTTCCTTGTCGGCGTTGCTCAGGAACGGCGCGTCGAGGACGAAGTCGATGCCCACCGGCCAGTCGAACGGGTAGTCGGTTCCGTAGACCATCTGGCCGACGCCGGCTTCCGCGACCAGATGGCGGAGTCCGTCCGCATGGAAGATCATGGTGTCGACCAGCAGCTCGCGCCTGAAGTACTCGCTGGGCTTCTTCTTCAGTGCCTTGCAGTCGGCGCCAGCCCCCCCGGCGCGGCCACACAGCGCGTCGGAGCGGCCGCTGTAGGACGCCAGGTAGCCGCCGGCGTGAGCCGCGCAGATCTTGAGTCCTGGGAAGCGGTCCAGCGTCCCCTCGAAGATCAGGTGGGAGAGGAACACCGTCGTCTCCAGCGGGTTCCCGATCGTGTTGCCCAAGCCGCCCTTGCCCTCCAGGCGCATGTTCTGGGTGGTGCCCGGGGCGGGCTGCGGGTGCATGAACAGCAGCACCCCCAGCTCTTCCGCCTTCGCCCAGAACGGATCGAACTTTCGGTCGGACAGCTCCTGCCCTTCTACGCTGCCGCCGATTGCAGCGCCGCGCAGGCCGAGCTTTCTCACCGCCTGGTCCAGCTGATCGGCCGCGAGGTCGGGATGCTGCAGCGCCAGCGTGGCCATCCCGACGAAGCGATCGGGGTGCTTGGCGCACCACTGCGCTATCCGCTCGTTCTGGAGCGCAATGAGATCCCGCGCCAGCGGCCGATCGGCCGAGTAGCCCCAGGCGTTGACGTTGATCGCCTGGTAGTCGATCCCCTGCGCGTCCATGTCGATCAGACGCTGTGGATTGCCCAGCACGATGTTGCCGGTGAGGTTGGCCTTGGCCACCGCGGCGAGCGGCGTGTCCTTGACGAGGTTCATCACCTCCGGCACGAAGCAGTGGGCGTGAACATCGACGGTCTTGACGCGGCGGCCTCCGATCGACACCTCGCGGCGCTTGCCCGGCGGTGCGCCGACCTGACGCGGTGAAAGGCCGGCCCCCGCCAGGCCGTGACGGCTCATGAGCGCAGCCGCGGTCGCGCCCGCCGCGTTTCGAAGGAAGTCCCGGCGATTCGGCATGTGCCTGCTCCTCGCGGCACAACCGGGCCGCTGGAGCGGCGATTATACGGCGGTCCAGCGGCGCTGGCGGGCCAAGGGGATTCGGCCGGCCGAACGGAAGCGCCGGCGCGTCAGCGGGGCGATTCACCCACGATCAGCCAGCGTTCTTGCGCGCGGTCGAAGTCCAGCGCCCACTCGACGCGGCGCTGCCGCTGGGATGCCCCGCCGGGATCGACCTCGGTGCGGATGCCCTGGCACCGAGCGACCGCTCGATCGCTCGATGCCAGCCGAACCTCGCAGTGCTCGAGTGTGATGTCCAGACCGTTCAGGGTGGCGAGGGCATCGCGAAGTCTGGCCAACTCCAGGGCGGGTGCCGGCTCGACTTGCGCACGCGGTGCGGCCGGGGCTCGCGGCCTTCGGCCGTTCGGCTCTCCTGCTGACTCCGTTCGGCTCGGCCTGCTCCGGCGTGGGCATCACGACCGGAACAGGATGCGCCTGAGCGGGCTCCGCTAGACGAACGGGCTCGGCGGCAACCGGCGGCGCCGGCAGCGCTGGCAGCACTCCGGTGCCAACGGGGGTTCCGCTGGGGATGGCGACCAGGACGACGGCGCACGCGAGCCTCGCCATCAGACGCCGCGCCGGCCGAGTTCTGCCGGCGGCCTTCAGGGGGCTCGCTGGGGCGCGTAAAGCCGACTGGTATCAGCGCCGCTCGCGTCTAGCCCGTCGCAGGGTTCGTATTGTTCGATGACACTGAAGAGGCGGGATTCCCCGGGGACAGAGCGCGAGCCCGAGCGGGCGGACTGGACAGTCTCCGCATCGTCGATCGCTCTCTTCGACGTCGAACTCCTCCAATCCGGAGTCGTCCGGGAGGTATTCCAGCTCACACGACTGGTGAAAGCGGTGAGTGCATCGCGTGCCTCGTTGACGCGGGGGGCAGCTGCTGGTCGGAACCGCGAGTTGGACTGAACGGCCGACATCGCAAATCGAGCAACAAGCGCGCCAGACCGATCGCTACCTCGGCGCCAGCACAGCCGCGAGCACATGCACTACGATGGGAGTTTGATCCCAGGTACCTTGATGGTGTCGGTGACTCCCTATGCCCTGCTTCCTTCTAGCTCATCTTTGTCGGTCCGCTCCGAAACTGTGCGCGGCTCCTTGTCGGCGGGCTCCTTGCGGCTGTTGTGGCCACCAGTCCGCTGGCAGCTCAGGAGCGCCTCAGCGTCCCGACGCCCGCGCCCAATAGCCCTGTCTGGGGCGGAGTGCCGACGGGTTCAGCCACCCTTGAGCCGCTGACGTTATCGCTGGCCGAGGCGCTGCGGCGCGCGCTCGCGTACAACCTGGGCGTGCTGACCGCGGACGAAGCCGTGAACCGCGCCGAAGGCACCCGGCGGGTGGCATTGAGCGAGCTGCTGCCGCGCGTTCGAAGGCAGCGTCACTGAGACACGCCGCAAGACAAACCTCGAGGTGTTCGGGTTTCCCCTCGGCCCGACGTTTCCGCGCGTGGTCGGCCCGTACAACGTGTTCGATGCGCGGGTGACGCTGCGGCAGGCGATCTTCGACGCCCGCGCGACCAACGACCTGCACGCGGAATCGCACCGGCTGGCGGCCGTGCAGCTGACACGGCGCAGCGAGCGCGATCTGATCGTCCTGGTGGCCGCCAACGTCTACCTGCAGACCGTCGCCGCGAGCGCCCGCGCCGAGGCAACCCTGGCGCAGCTGGAGACGGCTCGCGCGCTTCGTCAGCAGGCGGTGGAGCTACGGGCCGCCGGCGTGATCGCCGGCATCGACGTCGTGCGCAGCGAGGTCGGCGTCGACGCCGCCCAGTACACGGCCACCGAGGCCCGCAACGATTTCGAGAAGACCAAGCTGCAGTTGGCGCGGCTCATCGGACTGCCGGTCCGCCAGGTTTTCACGATCGCGGACCAGGTGCCGTCGCTGTCGATACCAACGCCGTCCTTCGAGGAAGTGCTGGCGCGCGCCTACACGGACCGGCCAGACTTTCTGGCGGCGCAAGCGCGTCTACGCGAGGCCGAAGCCGCCGTGCGAGGGGCGCGGGCGGAGCGATTGCCGTCGGCCTCTCTGGTCGGCGACTACGGCGTCATCGGCCTGACGGTTGGCAGCTCGCTGCCGACCTTCTCGGTCACCGGCGCCGTCACCGTGCCGCTCTTCGACGGCGGCCGCGCCAGCGGGCGCATCCAGCAAGCGCAAGCGGATCTGGCGCAGCGCCAGGCCGAGCTCGAGGACTTGCGGGCCAGCATCTACTACAACACCCGGGCCGCATTCCTGGATTTGACCGCCGCGGAAGAACAAGTGCAGGCGGCCACGCGCGGCCGGGAGCTGGCCACCCTTCAGCTGACGCAGGCGAGAGATCGGTTGGCCGCGGGCGTGACCAACACCGTCGAAGTGGTGCAGGCCCAGCAGATGGTCGGCCGCTGCCATCGAGCGATTCATCGCCGCGCAATACGACGTCACGGTCGCCAAGGCCCTCGTGCTCAGCGCGCCTGGCTCGCTGGAGCAGGCCATCGCGAAGTATCTCCCGGAGTTCCCAGCCATGACCGCTCGCGTTCGAATCCTCGTCGCCGTCGTCATCGTTGCCGGCGCCGGCCTGACGGCCTGGTGGTGGACCACTCGCGGCCGCGAATCGACCGACGACGCCCAGGTCGATGCGCACATCACGCCCGTGGCCGCCAGGGTCGGCGGCACGGTGCTGCGCGTCCGCGTCGCCGACAACCAGGCCGTGGACGAGGGCGCCGTGCTCGTGGAGCTCGATCCTGGCGACTACCAGATCGCCCTCGAGCGCGCGCGCGCCGAGCTGGCGACGGCGGAGGCCGAAGCCACGGCCGCGAGCGCGAATGTGCCCATCACGGCAACGACCTCGAGCAGCGGCCTGCGCTCGGCGCAGGGCGGCGTCGATCAATCCGTCGCAGCGATCGAGGAGGCGCAGCACAACGTCGAGGCGAGCGAAGCGCGTCTGGCGTCGATGCAGGCGCGCCTCGTGGGCGACGAGGCCGAGGCCGTTCGTGACGAGAAGAACGGCGAGCGGCTGAAGGGGCTGCTGGCGAAGGACGAGGTGTCGCAGCAGCAGTACGACGCGGCCGTGGCCGCAGGCGGCATCGTCCAGGGCCGACCGTGGCCGATGACCAGGGCGCAAGTGCGCGAAGCCGAGCTGGCCGTGCAGGTGGCCCGCAGCCGCGCTGGGCAGGCTCGAGTCGGCGCAGCAGCGGGCGGATGCCGATCTGCAGACCGCCAAGACCGGGCCGAACAGGTGACCGCGACGCGTGCCCGCGCCCTGTCCGCCGCGGCGCGTGTGAAGCAGGCGCAAGTGCGCGGTGGCGCGCGCCGAGCTCGACCTCGAACGCACGACGGTGCAGGCGCCCGCGACGGGCATCGTCAGCCGGAAGTCGCGGAGCCGGGGCAGGTCGTGCAGCCCGGCCAGCCGCTGATGGCGCTCGTGCCGCTCGATCAGGTCTGGGTCACGGCCAACTTCAAGGAGACCCAGCTCGAGGGCATGCGCGTGGGGCAGCTGGTGTCGGTCGAAGTCGATGCCTACGGTGGCCGCCGCTTCACCGGCAAGGTGGAGAGCATCGCCGCCGCCACGGGCTCGCGATTCAGCCTGCTGCCGCCCGAGAATGCCAGCGGCAACTTCGTCAAGGTGGTTCAGCGCGTGCCGGTGAAGATCGTGCTCGACGGCACCCAGGATCCCGAGCATCTGCTGCGGCCTGGCATGTCCGTCACGCCAACGGTGTTCACCCGCTGACCGGCACGCAGTCCAACCGGGCCGGTCGAGCGCCCGATGAGCACACCCGTCAACCCGTGGATCGTGGCCATCGCGGTCATGTTCGCCACCTTCATGGAGGTGCTGGACACGACCGTGGTCAACGTGTCGCTGCCGCACATCGCCAGCAGCATGGCGGCAACGACCGAGGAAGCCACCTGGGCGCTGACGTCGTACCTGGTGGCCAACGCCATCATCCTGCCGATGACCGGCTGGCTGGCGTCGCGCTTGGGCCGCAAGCGGCTGCTGATGATGTCCACGGCCGGCTTCACGGTGGCGTCGTTCCTGTGCGGCGCGGCGCCGAACCTGGCGTCGCTGGTGATCTTCCGCATCATCCAGGGCGCCACCGGCGGCGCCCTGCAGCCGCTGTCGCAGGCCGTGCTGCTCGAGTCGTTCAAGCCCGAGGACCGCGGGCGGGCGATGGGCTTCTGGGGCCTCGGCATCGTGGTGGCGCCGATTCTCGGGCCGGTGGTCGGCGGATGGCTGACCGAGAACTACTCCTGGCGCTGGGTGTTCTACATCAACCTGCCGTTCGGCGTGGCCTCGCTGCTGATGACCCGGGCCTTCGTCCACGATCCGCCCTACCTGAAGAAGGCGACCCAGGGCATCGACTACTGGGGCATGGGCATGCTGGTCGTCGGCATCGGCGCGCTGCAGTATGTGCTGGACAAGGGCCAGCAGGACGACTGGTTCGCGGATACCGGCGATCCTGACGCTGTCGATCCTGTCGGCTGTGACGCTGACGACGCTCATCGTCCAGCAGCTGCGCGCCAAGAGCCCGATCGTGGATCTGCGGCTCTTCAAGGACCGGACCTACGCGGTCGGCGTGTTCCTGATGACGGTGCTGGGCTTCGTGCTGTACGGGAGCCTGGTGCTGCTGCCGGTGATGCTGCAGACGCTGTGGGGCTACTCGTCCTACCAGGCAGGACAAGCGATGGTGCCGCGCGGCATCGGGTCGATGGTGATGATGCCGCTGGTCGGGGTGCTGACCGGGTTCGTCGATCCCCGCCGCCTTCTGATCATCGGCCTCGCCGTCGGCGGCGGCACCCTCGTCTGGATGGGACAACTGAATCTGAAGGCCGGCTACTGGGACATCTTCTGGCCCCAGCTGCTGCAGGGCGCCGGGCTGGCGCTGCTCTTCGTGCCGCTGACCACGGTGTCGATGGCGACGATCTCGCAGGAGCGGATGGGCTTTGCCACCAGCCTCTTCAACCTGATGCGGAACATCGGCGGCAGCGTCGGCATCGCGATCACGGCCACCATCCTCCAGCGCCAGCGGCAGGTGACGGGCACGCGATTGGGGGAGCACATCAGCCTCTACGACCCGGTGACGCAGTCAACGCTGTCCGCAGATCACGAGCGGCCTGATCGCGGCCGGCGCCGACACCGTGACCGCGTCACGAGCGGGCGCTGGTCGATCCTGCGGGGCATGCTCCTGCGCGAGGCGTCGATGGTCTCCTTCGTGATGCTGTTCCGGCTGCTGGGAGTGGTGTTCCTGCTGCTGATCCCGCTCGTGTTCATCATGCGCCGGCCCAAGGGCGCATCGAGCGGCACGGCCGCCCACTAATCTTCCCGCGCCCGGCTCCTGCCAGGCCATCGGCACTGGCACTCGCCAGAAGTGCACGGGGCTGCAGAGGGCATGCCAGCCTGGATGGCTGGAGCGGACTATGTCCTGCGGCACGCGGCGCCGATACTTCTAAGACAGGCGCCCTCTCGTCATCCATGCCCCTATATCCCTCCGTCTCCCGGTCGACCATCGCATGAAGCTCATTACCCGGCGGGACGCCGGCCTGGCAACCTCGCTCATCGTCGCGATTTTCGTGCTGTTCAACCGGCCGCTGGAAGGCCTGTTCGAACTGGCCAATAGCGTCGAACGCACGTATGACCTGGCCCTGGTCCCCGCACTCACCGTTCTGGCGGTCACGCTCGCGTTTCACCAGTACCAGCGACGCCGCGAGATCGCCGAGCAGGCACGCCAGGCACTCGCCCGAAACCAGGAAGTGGAACGCCTGCTGCGGCTCGGCCGGGCCCTGGCTGAATCGCTCGACGCCGAGTCGATTCGACAGACGCTATACCGCCTGCTGCCGACATTCTGCGGCGAGCGTCGTTGCTGGATGCTTCGCTTTCAGGATCAGCAATGGCTCGAGTTCCTGGGCGACGACACGGCCACTCCTATCGAGGCCATGGAGACGGCTCCGGCGCGGTTGACACAGGGTGATCCGGCGGACGTTTCGCTGGAAAATACCGGCCTCCTGATCGGCGACGACGTCTGTTTCGCACTGGTAGCGGGCGGCAAGACGGTCGGAGTGCTGGGAGTGTCCAACCGCCCCGCGCTCAGCGACACCGAACGGGGGGCGATCGCCGCGATGGCGGCACTGGTGGCGCTGGCGCTGCGCAACCTCGAAGTGCTGGACGACAGCCGGCGGCGCGCCATCAGGGACGAGCTGACCGGATGCGCGACCCGCGGGTATGGACTCGAGCGGCTGCAGATCGAGCTCCGGAGAGCGTTTCGCACCGGGCGTCCGGTGTCGATTCTGCTGTTCGACATCGACGACTTCAAGGCGGTCAACGACACCGCCGGGCATCTGACCGGCGACGTGGTGCTGCAGAGCGTGGGGGGAACCGTCAGGCAACTGCTTCGCACCAGCGACCTGTGCTGCCGAATCGGCGGCGACGAGTTCCTGGTCGTGCTGCCCGAGACGCCGCCGCAGGGCGCGCATGATCGTCGCGGAGAAGCTGCGCGAGAAGGTGTCGTGCCTCCCCCTCGAGCATTCTGCTCCCGCAACTGTTTCGATCAGCGTCGGCTATGTCACCGCGGAACACGGCGAGACCGACGGCCTGGCGCTCGTGCACAAGGCCGACCGGGCGCTGTACACTGCCAAGCGGGAAGGGCGGAACCGTACCAGTGGCGTCACTGAAGAGGCCGGCGAATCCGCCGACGCCGAGCCCGCGGAGATCCTCAGCTAGCCCCATCTCGCGTTTGCATGACTGAGCGGAACGCCCGGCCGGTCTACTCGACCGGCTCTGGCCGGATGTGCCCGACCTGTGGCTGGCCGGAACGCGATTGCCGATGCAGTCGCCAATTCCCGCGCGACGAGCCTCTCCCCGCTCGCGTCACCGCAAAGCTGCGCATCGAGAAAAAGGGCCGGGGCGGCAAGGCGGTCACCGTTGTCTTCGACCTGCCCCGCCATCAGGCCTTCCTCAAGGACCTGGCCGCCGAGTTGAAGCGCGCGTGCGGCTCGGGAGGCACGGTCGTCGAAGACACGGTGGAAATTCAGGGCGATCTCCGGGACCGTGTCCGCGAGCTCCTGCTGAAGAAGGGTTGGACGGTCAAGGGCTGACCACGCGGGCGCCGCCCGATCGGTGAGAATAGGAGCCTCACGAGGGAGGTGTCATGTCAAAGCTGGCGGTCGGGGCTCTCATCGTGCTGGCATTCGCGGCCGGCATGGCGTCGCAAACGTGGCTCGCTTCGGCCGTCCAGGCCCAGGGCCGGGTGTCTCCGCTCAAGCAGGTGGATCTCGGCGACTGGTGTCCGGGCAAGGAGCTGGCGATCGGGATCGAGGAAATCGGCCCGCAGCACCAGTCCAAGCACTACCACAACGCCTATTCATTCGCCTGGATGGTCGAAGGCTCGCAGCGGCGGATGGTCGACGGCAAGCCGGTCGAATCGTTCAAGGTCGGCGACGTCGTCATGGAAGCGCCGGGCGAGGTCTCGGAATCGGACATCCTGACGCCGACCAAGGTCCTGCTCTTCAGGATCGCCGCGAAGGGCAAGCCGCTGACCGTCCGGCAGCCCTGAACGAGGCACACACGCATGATGCGTCGCGCTTCTCCGTTCGTCCTCTGCGGCGGTCTGTCGTGTGCCGTCCTGCTGGCGCTGGCCGGCTGCACGCCGGCGTCCGGCAATCCCAAGGTACCCGCGGGCGCGAAGAGCTCGGGAGGACTGCACGCCGTCATCGAGACGGACAAGGGTGCGATCGAGGTCGAGCTGCTGGGAGCGGATGCTCCGATGGCGGTCGAGAACTTCCGGCTGCTGGCCGAACACGGCTACTACGACGGCTTGACCTTTCACCGCGTCATCAAGGGGTTCATGATCCAGGGCGGCGATCCTGCCGGCGATGGCACGGGCGGCGAGAGCGCGTGGGGTGACACGTTCGCGGACGAGATCAATCCGGCGTCGGCGCTCTATCGCGGATGGCTACCGGCGGGGCCTCGTGGCCATGGCCAATGCCGGGCCGAATACCAACGGCAGCCAGTTCTTCATCATGCACGACACCTATCCCCTGCCCCCGAACTACGTCATCTTCGCCAGGGTCACGAACGGCATGGACGCCGTGGACGCCATCGCCGAGACCCCTACCACCAGAGGACCCGACGGCGAGATGAGCCAGCCGGCTACCCCGCCCATCATCAAGAAGGTCACGATTCGACCGTAGCCTCTCGCATCGCGCTTATGAAGACCATCCTTTGCCTCGCCGCACTGCTCCTCCCCGCGACCCTTCTGGCTCAATGGCCGGCGACGAAGTCGGCCGCCGCGCCGCGCACCGCGGATGGCCGCGTCAACCTGCTGGCGCCGGCGCCCCGTACCGCCGACGGCAAGCCCGACTTGTCAGGTATCTGGGACAAGGGCCTGCTCCCGGCCGAAGTGCCGGCGCCGGGGCTGTTTTCTGGTGCCGGGCCCGGACGCGCCTTTCGCGACCTGAAGAATGCGGTTGACGATCTGCCGATGCAGCCATGGGCGGCAGAGTTGAAGGCCAAGCGATATGCCCAGAACAGCAAGGATCATCCGGATGCGCACTGCCTGCCCCTGCATCCGATCCAGCTGCACCTGCACCCGCAGCCGCGGAAGATCGTCCAGACGCCCGAGGTGATGCTGATCGTCTACGAGGCGAACGACGGCCGGCGGCAGGTCTTCATGGATGGCCGGCAGCTGCCGTCCGGCGAGTTCGAGCCGTGGTGGTACGGGTATTCGGTGGGCCGCTGGGACGGCGACACGCTGGTGGTGGAGTCCAACGGCTTCAAGGACCAGATGTGGATTGACGAGTACCGGCACGCCAAGCAGCGACAAGCTGAGGGTGACCGAACGGTTCCGCCGCCTCAACTTCGGCACGCTCGAGATCCAGGTGACGGTGGACGACGCCAAGACCTTCACCAGGCCCTTCATGTTCACGATGCAACAGCGCCTGATGCCCGACACCGAGCTGATCGAGTTCGTGTGCGGCGAGAACAACCTCAGCGCGAAGCGCCTGGTGGGGAACTGAACGGTGATGTCGGCGCCACATTCATTCGGGGAGATGCCATGACGAAGCTCATTACCCGGAGCGCGGCCTCGTGCGCGCTCGTCCTTCTGTCCCTCGGAGGGCAGGCGGTCTCCGCACAGGCGCCGGCCGCCGCTCCCTCCCCGGCCGACGCGACCGTCGTCGCCTCGCCGACCTACGTGTCCATTCCGATGGAGATCATGGTCAACCGCCCCGCCGCTGACGTCTGGAAGCGGATCGGGAAGTACTGCGACATCGGCGAGTGGTTCCAGATTCCTTGCACCATCACCCAGGGCAAGGACGGCGAGTTCGGGGCCGTGCGCTCGGTAGCCAACGAGATCCTGGTGGGCAAGACCGAGCTCTCCTACACCTACACGCAGCCGGTGCGCGCCGGGCGGCCCTACAACCTCTATCACGGCACGCTTGAGGCGCGTCCGGTTACTGCCACCACCTCGAAGCTCGTCTACACGCTGGTCTACGACAACTCGATGCTTGCCGACGACGCGGCGAAAGAACGCGACCGGGCGCAGCGGACGGCGACGTTCACGCGCGCGCTGCAGAACATGAAGACCCTCGCCGAAGGCGGCACGCTGCCGCCGCCACCGCCGCGCGCCGGTGGGCCTGGCGCCGCGCCGGCCGCGGCACCGGGCCGGAGCAACTGATTCGTGCGGATCAGCGCGGGCATCGCCACGATCGTGGCAGCCCTCTGCTCGTGGGAGGTGGCCGCTCAGCCTCCGGCGCCCGTGCTGCTCTTCAACCTGACGCTGCAGAACACCGCGCGCGTCACCATTGACCCAGAGCTCGGTGACGACACCCAATCTCGACCTGCAGACGTATGGAGACGGCGCCAACATCATCGTCGCCACCGGCGCCGGCCCCAACCTGCCGCGCCTGTTCTTCGGGCTGTGCAAGGGGCCGTGCGGCTTCACGCTGCGCGATCGGAGCAACCAGTTCGACTTGAGAGGCCGGGCGCGAATCACGTTCACGACCATCGTGTCGGGCTTCCATCGCGTGCGCCCGATCGTGAAGCTGGCGGACGGCACGCTGTTGATCGGCGACCAGGCCGAAGGCTCGGTGGCCGACTACCACCAGTACACGATCTCGTTCAGCGAAAGCCGGTGGCTGCGGCTGGACCCCGTGCGAGGCGTGACGCTGGGCACCTGGGTCCAGAATCCGGATCTCAGCCGTGTCGACGAGGTGGGCTGCTTCGATGTCATTCCGGGGAGCGGCGCGTGGACCGATGGCCTCGCCGTCGAAAAGCAACCGCCTCCTCCAGTGGGCGGCTGGATAGCCGTCTCGGCCTTCGAGTTGTGGGGTCTTCCCGTACGCAGGAGCGTGCCATGAGAAACGTGACCATCGCTGCGGTGTTGCTGGCCGGGGCCGGTGCCGTGTTCGCGCAAGGCCCGCCCGCGCCGGCAGGGCCGGCACCAACCGGGCTGGTCGTCGGGTCGGGCAACTTCTTCAGCCCGATCACGGCCAACCTCGAGAAGACGGTGGCGTTCTATCGCGACGGCCTCGGCCTGGACGTGCAGGGGGCGCCGGCCAATGCCGACGCCAACCCGGCGCTGCGCAACATGTTCGGCCTGCCCGACGCGCAGCTGCGCTGGCTGATCGGCCGCCCGGGCGGCATGCGCACCGGCGTCGAGATGGTGGAGATCTCGAAGGCCGAAGGCAAGCCGCTCGATCGCCAGGTTCAGGACAGCGGCGCATTCACGCTGATCGCCATCGTCCGCGATCTCGACGCCGCGTTCGCGCGGCTGAAGCAGCTCGGCGCGCCTGTGGTCACGCGAGGCGGCGCGCCGATTCCTGTACCGGCGGGCTCGAAGTCGCGGGCGGTGATCGTGAAGGATCCAGACGGCCACTTCGTCGAGCTGTACCAGCCCGATCCGTTGCCCCCGACCCAGGCGCCCGCCACCTCGAACGTCATCGAAGTGCGCGTCCGGCTGACCGTCAGCGACGGCGAGAAGGCCGCACGGCTCTATCGCGATGCGCTGGGCCTGCAGGTGCGCGCGCCGGGCGAGTTCCGCAAGGATCGTGCGGTGCTCGACATGATGGGCCTCAGCGGCGGCGAGTATCGTGCCGCGATGTTCACCGTGCCGACGACGGGGTTGACGTTCGAATTGATCGACTTCAAGGGCGTCGAGCGCCGCTCGGTGCGCGGCAACATCCAGGACCCCGGATCGACGCGCATCCAGCTTCAGGTCCGCGACGTGGACGCCACCATCGCCGCGCTCAAGCAGGCCGGGGGCGCCGTGGTGTCGAGCGGCGGCACCACGGTCGAACTACCCGGACGCGGCGGGGCCACGACCAAGGTCGCCATCGTCCGCGATCCCGACAATCTGTTTCTGGTGCTGCTTCAGGCGGCGCCGGCCGCGCCGAGGAACTGATTACGAGGCCGGCAGCTCCACGTGGTCCGGGTAGGCCCGCTCGCCCTGCCAGCACCTTCACCGGCAGCCGGTTCTCGGGCAGCGGAATCGGGCACGTGGTGTAGGGGTTGAACGCGCAGGGCGGATTGTAGGCCTGGTTGAAATCCAGCACCACGCTGCCGTCGTCGCCCAGGTCGGCGTAGAGGAACCGCGCCGCGGCATAGGTTTCCGCGCCGCTCGACGCGTCCTTGAACACGATGTAAAAGCGCTTGGGCCGCGTGGTGAACGGCCGCAGGCGCAGCGTCCGCCCGTTGAGCGTGAACTCGACGACGCCTTCCGTGGTGTAGGTGTCGGCGTCGCCGAAGGTGTTCGTCACCTGCAAGGTTCGAGGGGCTGCGTCGGCGACGAACCGACCGGTTACGCGGTAATCGGTCTGAATCGGAAACCACGTGAACCCCTTGAAGCCACGCGCCAGCGGACCGCCGGGATCCCAGACCCGCAGAGACCGGCGCGCGCCGCTGACGTGCACGGCCATCTTGACGGTGCCCGAGGTGAGCTCGTCGGCGGGCCCGCTGCCGTCGTCCTTCAGCACCACCGGGGCGCTGACGCGTGCGCCTTTCAAGTCCACGGCAGCGCCCGCCGCGGGTTCGAAACGCACGGTCTGACCGTCGAGGACGAACGTGCCGAGCGAAGGGGACGCCGACATCGGCAGTACGATCGCCTGGTTCGCGGCGCTACCCGCGGTCTGCGCGCCAGGATTCAGGAAGTGCAGGCCGGCGATCGTGACCCAGTCGCGCCGGTAGTCGGCCTCGTGCTTGGCCCTCCAGGCCTCGACCTCCGCCGTCACCGATCGCGCGTCGGGCTCGTGTGACTGGGGCGCGCACGCCGTCGCCAGCGCGGCCAACGCCGCCGCACACGCCATCGGTCGAGCCACACCCATATGACGGCGATTGTATCGCCCGCCTCACCTCCTGAGCTACACTGCGGAACCGAGATGGAACCCCGGTCGTTCGCTCGCTGGTCGGCCACGCTTGCCCTGGTGGCATTGCTGTTCCCGGGCTCGGCGTCTGCCGAGGACATTCGCGTGATGATCTCGGCCGGTTTCTATTCCGTCTACGCCGAGCTGGGGCCGGCCTTCGAGCGCGCGAGCGGGCACCGGCTGATCACGACGCGCGGCCCGTCGATGGGCGACTCGCCCGAGGCGATTCCGGCACGGCTCGCGCGCGGCGAGATGGCGGACGTGCTGATTCTGGATGGCGCCGCTGCCGACGAGCTTGCCGCCAGGGGATTGGTGCGCGCCGGCAGCAAGGTGGATTTCGCCCGGTCGCAGATCGGCATGGTGGTGCGCGCCGGGGCCGCGAAGCCGGATATCAGCAGCGTCGAGGCGTTCCGGAAGATGCTGCTCGCGGTGAAGTCGATCGGCTACTCGGACAGCGCCAGCGGCACGTATCTCTCCACCACGCTGTTTGCCAAGCTCGGCGTCGCCGACCAGGTGGCTCGCAAGGGCCGGAAGGTACGCGGTCCGCCGTCGGGAGAACCGGTAGCCGCGGTCGTGGCGCGGGGCGAGCTGGAGATCGGCTTTCAGCAGGTCAGCGAGCTGATCCACGTCCCCGGCGTCACGTTCGTCGGCGCGATTCCGGCGGAGCTGCAGCCGGGGTTCTCGTTCGCCGGCGCGATCACCACTGCCGCCCGGCAGCCGGAAGCCGGCCTTGCGCTACTTCGCTTCCTTGCGGCCCCCGAAGCGGCCGCGACGATCGTGAAGGCCGGCCTGACACCTCTGGCAGGCCGGTAGGAGTCGTCCCGTTCTAGAACCGGTAGCCGATGCCGGCGGAAACCTGGGAGAAGTCCAACGACGAAGCCGTCCGAGGCACGTTCCGATAGCGATAGCCGATATCGAAGTGCGTGTGGCCGGAGCCGATGCCGAGGCCGAACCCGAACTCGATGATGGGCTTGTTCACGCCGTCGGCCGTCGCGGACAACTCCCCGTCGCCGAGCTCGAAGTCGTTGTAGACGGCCTGGGTCACGTCGCCAATGCGGGTCTCGAACACCGTGCGCTTGAGATTGATCACGCCGCCGCCCCCGCCCACATAGGGCCGGTAGGTGCCGCTGCCGAACACGTACTTGGCGCCCACCACCAGGGCCACGCCCCGGTCCCGCCCGCTGAGCGACCAGTCCTCCCCAGTCAGGGTGGCAAGCCGCGTCGCGGTGAAGTCCAGGTCGTCGCGCAGCGTGTCGCGCATCAGGTTCTCGAAGTACGAGATGGTGGCGTACGCCTGGGCGTGGCGGCCGAGATGCTCCGCGATCTCGACGCCGAACACGGGCGCGGCCGGCGGACGTGACGTCGCGCCGCCGATCGCCGCGATGTACCAGCGAGGCTCGGGTGAGTTCGGGCCTGGGGCTGGCGTCCCCTGAGCGAAGGCCGAGGCCGACGCGGCGAGGGCGAAAAGAACGGCAACCGGAATCGAATAACGGGCGTGCATCGCAAGGCTCCTGATGGTTAGCGGCGGGTGAGGTTCGTGAACGAATGTCTGGCCACGAGCGAGCCCGACGTGCTTGTCCTTGATGTTGTAGGTGTGCGCCGCGGTTCCCGCTGATCTGCGTGACGTTGATGGGGTCGTCGAACGACGCCGTCAGGCTCGACCCCACCAGGTCCAGCACCCGCACCTCCTGGACTCCCGTCTCCGGATGGGGATGGCACAGGATGGTCAGGGTTTTCGGCGTGCATTCCTCGGCATGCATGACCAGGTTGGTTCCGGAACCGATCGTCCCCTTATAGGTGCAGGCCAGGCCGGTTCTTTCCGACACGAGCTTGGCGGTCAGGTCCGTGCTCGACTGGGTGATGGCCAGGCTGTTGTAGTTGACCTCGCCGATCACGTCGTCGAACGCGGCGCCGACGCATTCGAGCGCGCCGGCGTTCCGTGCGGCGCCGGTCCCGCCCGCGACCTCGATCAATGTCAGGTCGCCGCCCCACAGTCCGTTGAGCCGCGGGAGCAGCAAGTCGGACAGCGAGGAAGGCCCTGCTGGAGTGGCCGGGACTCTATTCACACTCTCTCCGCAGGAGGCCGTCGCCACAACCGAGGCGAGAAGGCCCGCAAAAAGCGCCGCTCGTGACGTCATCGAAAATGCTCCTTTGCGTGCACGACTTGGCGCGTGCACGTTCTGTATGCGGAGCTGGGGTGCAAGTTCCATGCACACTCACGTTCACGGAGTAATCGACGAAGCAGGCGCGTCTATCTGCTCCAGTCCTGACATGAATCTGGTTCCAGGTAGACAAGCAAGAACCGCCGATCTGCGCAGGTCGCACTGCCCTCTCGGTGTAGCCTAGTACCTGATGATCCTGGCGCAGGCGCTCGGCGAATACGGCCTGGTCTCGGCACTTCAGGAAGGCATTCTCCTGGCTCGCATCCGCGTGGAGGACGCGCTGCGGCAGGCAGAGCCCTTGCACTACGGCATCGCCGTGCTCGCCGTCGTGATGCTGTGGCTATTCATGGGGCGTCGCTCGTAAGCCGACGGTTCCCGCTTCACCACGTTCATGACCGAACGCGAGGCCTTGCGCCTCCTTCACCTCGAGGACGGCTGTTCGCAAGACGAGTTGCGGCGCGCTTACCTGGACATGGTGAAGGTGTGGCATCCGGATCGGTTCCAGTCCGATGTGCACTTGCGCGCGAAGGCCGAACGCACGCTGCAAGGCATCAACGATGCGTACGCCCTGCTGCAGGGCCGAACGACCAATCCAGCGTCCGCCTCTGCGACCGACTCTGGCAAGGAGCCAGAAGCAGCCACCGCGCGCCCGGAGTACCGCGCGCCAGCAGACGCGGCACCGCCGCCGAAAGCGACGGCACCGTCGCCGAAGGCCGCACGGCCTTCGGGCCGTCTCGTGCTCGCGGGAGCGGTCGGTGCAGCGGTGGGCGTGGCCTTGGGGCTGCTGGCGATCGTGAAATGGAGCGAGGAACTAACGCCGGCGCAGGCCTCGGACGCCGCCGCGGTCGAAGTGCCCGCGGCACCAGAGCCCGCTGATGTCGAGTTGAAGGCCGTGCCGCGACGGCCCGCGGCCAGGACGCCGGCTGGGGCCGCACGCCCAGAGTCGGGGGCCGACCTGCTGACCGCACAGGGGCGAGGCACCGGGCAGGTGTCGGCGCAAAACACCACCATCTGGGACGCGGCAGTGTTGCTGGATGGGCCTTCCGGGACGCGCGGATTCTTCCTGCGGCGCGGAGAGCAGGTGACGCTGCTCGATGTGGCGCCTGGGACCTACGGCCTGCGGGTGATGTTCGGCGCGACGTGGACGGGCCGCGCGTTCGCCCAGGGGGCCACGTTCTTCCAGCGGGAGGAACCCGTGAGCGTCGTCAGCCGATCCGAGTCGGCCGAGGCGAGGGCACCCCTCATCGTGCTCGATGGCCGCTCGGGAGTGCGGCCCACCGCCGCGTTCGGGCTGGAATAATTGCGGGCCTCAACGTAGCATGGCCGCCATGAAACCCGGAGCAGGCGCAGGCTTCTTCATTATCTTCGTGGCCCTCGCAACCGGGTGGCCGGTCGATGCCGCCGGACAAGCGGCCTCTTCCGCGGCGCTCGCGGCCCGCGTGCAGACATTGGAGGACCGTGACGCGATTCGGGCGCTGCTGGTCGCCTACGCCACCACGCTCGACGGCCGGGATTTCGAAGGCTTCGCGCAGTTGTGGGCGAAGGACGCGGAGTTCTCCGGCGGCGCCGGCAACACCGCGAAGGGCCCGGCGGCGATTCGGGACTTGCTCAAAGGCCTGCTGGGCAAGAACGGCGCAGCCACACCCGGTCGCGACTTCCACTTGGTCATGAACCAGACCGTGGACGTCACTGGCGACACCGCCACCGGCTTCAGCCGCGGCACCTGGGTCTCGACCAACTTCGAGAACCGCCTCCAGGTCACCATCATCGCCAACTACTACGACCAGTTCGTCCGCGAGGACGGGCGCTGGAAGTTCAAGCGGCATCAGATCGGCGGCACGCCGCCGAAGTGATGGTCCTCCCCTACCCTGAGCTCGACTCACTAAACACTCACATGGCGCTCGACTTCCGGCACGCGGCTCGGCCCTTATGAAGTCACCGCGCAGATTGGCGCGGGCGGCATGGGCGTCGTGTATCGGGCCACCGATACGAACCTGAAGCGGCAGGTCGCCATCAAGGTGCTGCCGGCTTCGGTGGCCGGTGACGCGGAGCGACTGGCGCGCTTCCAGCGCGAAGCGGAAGTGCTGGCGGCGCTGAATCATCCCAACGTCGCCGCGATCTACGGCCTCGAGAAGTGGGACGGGACCATCGCGCTCGTGATGGAGCTGGTGGAAGGCCCGACGCTGGCGGATCGCATCGCGCAAGGCGCCGTCCCGATCGACGAAGCCCTCCACATCGCCAGACAGATCGCCGAGGCGCTCGAAGCCGCGCACGAGCAGGGCATCGTCCACCGCGATCTGAAACCGGCCAACATCAAGGTGCGGCCCGATGGCACCGTCAAGGTGCTCGATTTCGGGTTGGCCGCGGTCGCGCAAGGCGCGGGGGCGATCGCCGCCGATGCCACGAACTCGCCGACGCTGACCCTGGCGGCGACGCGGGCGGGCGTGATTCTCGGGACCGCCGGCTACATGTCCCCGGAGCAGGCGGCGGCCAAGCCGGTGGACAAGCGCGCCGATATCTGGTCGTTCGGCGTGGTGCTGTGGGAGATGCTGACGGGGACGCGCCTGTTCGACGGCGAGAGCGTGTCCCACACGTTGGCCGACGTGCTGCGGAGCCGAGATCGACTTCGACCGGCTGCCCGGTGACACGCCGCAGTCCGTTCGAGTCCTGCTGCGGCGCTGTCTCGATCGCGACGTGAAGGCCCGGCTGCGGGACATCGGCGAAGCGCGCGTGTGCCCTGCAACGTTACCTGGCGGACCCGGCGGGTGCGCGGCCGGCCAGCGCCGCTGCCGTCCCACCCTCCGGCAGGCCGATGCTGACGGCGGTGGCGATCGGCGTCGCGGCGATCGCAATGGCCGCCGCGGCCGGCCTGGCCTGGGTGCACTTCCGCGAGCAGCCGCCCGTCACCACGCCGGTTCGTTTCGAGATGCCCGCTCCCGCCGAGGCGCCGTTCTCCAGCACGGGTGTGTTGTCGCCGGACGGCCGCAGCGTCGCATTCGACGCGCCCGGGCCGGACGGCCGCCCGATCCTGTGGGTGCGGTCCTTCGATGTGCTCGAGGCGCGGCCCTTGGCAGGAACCGAGGGGGTGAGCCCCGGGCCAATCTGGTCACCCGACAGCCGGTTCCTGGCGTTCGGCGTGAACGGGTTTCCGGGACGGCTGAAGAAGGTGGCGGTGTCCGGTGGTCCGCCGCAGACGCTCTGCGAGTATCCCGCCGGACGGATTTCGAGAGGGCGCGTGGAATTCGGACGGCGTGATCCTGTTTGGCGCGGCAAACGCCGGTGTGATGCGCGTGCCCGAGTCAGGTGGTCCGGCCACGCCGGTCACCAAAATCGACGCGTGCCGGCAGGAGATCCAGCATGCCGGACCGGTATGGCTGCCCGACGGACGCCGCTTCCTCTACCATCGCGCGTCGCGCGTGCCCGAGAACACCGGCATCTACATCGGGTCGATCGAGGCGACCCCGGACAGTCAAAGCACCACGCGCCTGCTGGCCACCGACTCGGATCCGGTGTATGTGCCCGCGTCGGACGGATCGGGCGGCGGCTTCATCCTGTTCCTGCGGCAAGGCTCGCTGCTGGCGCAGGCGTTCGATGGATGCGCAGCTTCGCGGAGACCCGATTCCCGTATCCGAGAACGTCGGCAACGCTCGGCAGCTACGGCTGGTTTTCCGCCTCGCCCTCGGGGGCGATCGCGTTTCGGGCCAGCGCGACCAGCGGCGCCAAGGCCGATCTGGTGTGGTTCGACCGGCAAGGGCACCCGTCTGGGACAATTCGGACCAAGCCTGGATCTCGGGACCAGCGTCCAGCTCTCGGCCGACGGCACGCGCGTGGTGATCATCAGGGGCGTGCTTGACGGAGCTGTCGGGAGCGTTGGGAAACGTCCAGGGCGCGCGCGTCTGGACCGCCGAGCTGTCGCGCGGCGATATTCAGCCGTTTGACCCCGGCGAGGGAATCGAGGGCTCTCCCGCCATTTCGCCCGACGGCCGCGTGGCGTTCACCTCGGCGCTGACAGGCGTCGGCGACTTGTATTGGACGCAGGGCCGACGGCACCGGCACGCCGGAACCGCTGCTGGTGAACTCGCCCACGGTCAAGCATCCGAACGGGTTCTCCCCGGATGGGAAATTCCTGATCTACGACGATCACACGACGCAGCGGCAGGACCTGTGGGTCCTGCCCATCGACGGCGCCGCCCGAACGGCGAGCGCAAGCCGATTCCGTTCGTCGTCACGCAGGCGGACGAGACGTTCGGCCAGTTCTCGCCTGACGGCCAGTGGATCGCCTACAGCTCCGATGAATCCGGGCGCCGCGAAGTGTACGTCCAGGGGTTCGCGCCGGACCGCGTCCCGGCCGCGGCCGGCGGCAAGTGGCTGATGTCCACGGCAGGCGGGGACAAGCCACGGTGGAGCCGCGATGGCAAGGAGCTGTACTACATCGCGCCCGACCGGAAGCTGATGGCCGTGCCCGTCAAGCTCGGTCCGCCGTTCCAACCAGGCATTGCCGTGCCGCTGTTCGAGACGACGGGCAACCGGGTTCTTCCCCTACGCCGTCCAGCCCCGATGGGCGGTTTCTCGTCTCGATGCCCGCCGCGGGCGAGGCGACCGTGTCGTCGCCCCTGACAATCGTGTTGAACTGGCAGGCCGGCCTGAAGCGCTGACCGAGCATCAAGACATCAGGAGGGACACATGACGAAGTCACGCCTGTCAACCGTGGTGCTGTTGCTCGTGGTGTCGAGTGCGCGCGCGAGCTGGGCCGATGTGGGGCTGCTGCGCACGGCTGAGCCGCTGGACGAGGCGCGCGGCTACTGCCTGGACATCGCCGGCTTCGGTCCGACGCTTCGTCTCGACGATCCGCTCCAGGCACACACCTGCAAGTACGGCGGCCAGCTCGACGATCAGCGCTTCGAGCGGATCGCCAATGGCGCCATCAAGGCCAGCCTCTACGATCGGTGCCTGGCCGCAACCGGGCTCGAGCCCGGCGCCAGGCTGGTGGTGCGCGCGTGCACGTCTGCGCCCGCACAGCGCTGGGCCATCACCTGGGGCCGTCTCAGCCCCGAGTCGCGGCGCGATCTGTGTGTCTCGGTCGCCAGCGCCAAGGGCGAGATCGCCGGCACGCCGGCGCTGGTCTCGCCGGTCTATCGGCGGCGCGATGTGACCCTGGAGCGTTGTGACGACACGCAGCAGGCGCGGCAGTCGTTCCGGTGGTCGCAGCCCGGCGAGCGCGGGCTCGGCAGCGCCGACGAGGTGCGCACCGGCATGCCCGCCGACGTGGCGAAACAGCTCGCCGCGTTCGGCACCGAGTTCGACGGCGAGATCGCCGGCCAGACGGCGAAGATCTATGCCTCGCAGCCCCGCGTCTATGAAGCGGGCGAAATCAAGGTCACGAAGAACCTCGCCTACGGCCCGCACGAGAGGCAGCAGGTCGACATTCACACCGCGACGGTGCGGAGATCCGAACGTCCCGTGCCCGTGGTCGTCGTGTTTCACGGCGGCGGCCTCATCGGCGGCAGCCGCGCGGCGACGGCGAACGTCGCCGACTACTTCGCGAGCCTGGGATACGTGGGGGTGAACGGCGGCTATCGACTGGCGCCCGACGCGAAGTGGCCGGAGGGCGCGCGCGACGTCGGCGCCGCCGTGACCTGGCTGAAGAGCCACGCGGCCGAGTACGGCGGCGACCCCGAGCAGATCTTCGTGGTGGGTCTCTCGACCGGGGCCTACCACGCCGCCACCTACGTCTTCAGGCCCGAGCTGCTGCTGCCGGGCACCGCGCGGCCCGCGGGCGCCATGCTCCTGTCGGGGCCCTATTCCTTCGACTTCAAGGCACCGTCGAAGGGCGAGCTGGTCTACTTCGGCGAGGACCCGAAGCGGTGGCCGGAGATGGTGATCCCGGGCCACGTCACACGCGCCGACATTCCAGTGCTGTTCACGACCGCGGAATGGGACAACGCCCGGTATCTGTGGCCGCAGGCGGCGGTATACAACGAGCTGGTCGACAAGCACGGCGCGCGGCCCCGCTACCGGCAGAGCCTGGGACACAATCATTCGTCGCAACTGTTGTCGGTCGGCACGTCCGACACGAGCGTGTCGCGCGAGCTCGTGGACTTCATCGAACGCACGGTGAAGCGCTAATCGCATTGACGCCAGGCGTCACGCATCAATCGCCTTGACGCCAGGCGGCGGCCTGGTCTCGAAGTCAGACCGCGTCGAGAATGGCTCGAATCTCTGCGAGAAGCCTGCTGCCGGCTTCAGCGGCATCGCGCGACGAGAACGATGGTGGAAGCACGATGAGACCCCGTGGTGGCACCCGGCGGTGGAACTCGTCGGCGGAACTCGTCCCGTGCATGGCCTGCAGCGCCTCGCCAATCACGACTACCGACGGCCGCATCGTCTTCAGCAGTATCAGGCCGTCGTAGAGATTCTGCGACGAGACGACGCGATGGCCGGCCTGCTTCAAGAGCCCGCGAAGATACGCGAGCACGTCGAGTGACGTGTCGGCACACAGGATCAGCGGGCCAGACGCTCCGCCCTCGCCCGTGCGCTCGTCGTGTGCCTGCGCGATCGCGTCGTCCTCGGCGATATACGGACGGAGCGGACCGTCCAGCCTCGTAACCCGCAGCACCTCGCTGACCTTCGGCGACAGCGCGCAGAGACTCAATTGCCCCGACAAATTCTGTACACGCGTGAGACATCGCACGAGCAGGCCAAGGCCACCACTGTCGATGTAGTCGATACCGCCAAGGTGCAGCACGATTCGCGAGTTCATCGGCAGCAGCTCGTCGATCTGCTTCAGCAGCGCATCGGATTCGGCACCCGCCACGAGCCGCCCGCGGCAGGTGACGACTGTCACGTGACCGACCTGTCGATGCTCGAGTAAGAGCTGCATAGGATCCTAGCGTGGATTATGCTTACCCTGTCCTGGTCTGCATGACCTCTGCACCAGACCGGCGACGGTGACCTGAGCGATGATTGGAGCCGGACACGGCCTCGACACCAAACCAGCTCGCTTCACAGGACAACGGCGCATGCCCTCGGCCCAGCTCACCTCTGCCAACCTGCACGACCCTGTTCTTTCGTTCGTACGGCCCGTGCCGATTACGCTCAGGACGTCGCAGGCCATCGGCGAGGCCCATGCTGCCGTGCGCGCCGCATCGGCGCGCAACGTGCACTACTTCTACGTGCTGGACGATGACGACCGGTTGGCGGGCGTGATGCCTGTTCGCCACCTGCTGGCCGCTCGCCTCGACGACCGCGTGGACCAGGTGATGATTCCGGACGTCGTCGCCATCCCGAGCTGGGCGACGGTGCTCATCGCCAGCGAGTACTTCGCGACGCGGAGGCTGAAGGCCTTCCCGGTGATTCACGACGATGGCACGCTGGCAGGGACCGTGGACGTTGGCCTCTTCACCGGCGAGGTCATCAACGTCGCGCGCGAGACCTACGACGAGATCTTCCAGCTGCTCGGCGTCCACGCCACGGCGATGGGAACGCCGTGGACGTCGTATCTGGACCGATTCCCCTGGCTGCTCTCGAACATCACTGGCGGCCTCCTCTGTGCTTTCATCGCCGCGCGGTTCGAAGTCGCTGCTCGAACACATCGTGGTGCTCGCGCTCTTCATTCCGATCGTGCTCGCATTGGCCGAGAGCGTCAGCATGCAGTCCGCGACGCTGACGCTGCAGAGCCTCTCGGACGAGTCGCTCAAACCCCGGCGCATCGGCGCGGCTCTGTGGAGAGAGGCACGCACGGCGGTCCTGCTGGGACTCAGCTCCGCGGCCCTCGTGGCGCTCGTGGTGCTGGCGTGGCGGCGAAACGTCATGGGCGCCATGGTGGTCGGCGGTGCCATCGCCGCGTCGATGCTCGCGGCCTGCCTCTTCGGCGTACTGCTGCCGACGCTCATCCGCGCTCTCAAAGTCGATCCCCGCATCGCGGCGGGCCCGATCGTCCTGGCGACCACCGACGTCGTGACCTTGGTGGTCTACCTGGGACTGGGCACCATCCTCCTGGGAGGATGAAGCGTGCCACGCTGCGAGACTTGTCCGTGGATCGGTCTAGTGGTTCGACGAGTCGGGCATGAAGTACAGGTTCTGGGCGTCTACTCCCAGATACTTGCCGACGAGGACGTAGTGGTGACGGTGGAAATAGTTGATGAGTTCCTGTCGCACCTGAGGGTGGACTTCGATGCAGACCAGAGCCGGTCGATACCGCTCGATGTCGAAGCCGGCCAGCGCACGGGGCTCGCCGAGTTCGATATCCATCGAGATGAAGTCCACGCGCGCGATGCCCTCGCGCGTCAGCAGATCGTTCAGCGTGATTGTAGGAACGCTTCGAACATCGACCGGACCTTCGTCGGGCTTGGCGAAATCCCTGTCGCTGGTCGCACCAAGTGGCCCGTTCGTCGGGACATAGAATGTCTCGATGGCATCGGATGCGTCGGACACGAACAACGAGAAGAACCGGGTGCGAGGCCGCAGTCGTGCGTACTCGGGTGCGAACTCCGGTTGTGCGTCGATAGCGATCCCACTCCAACCCAACGTGGTTTCCAGAAAATAGGTGTTGTTCCACTCACGGGCGTCGGCGGCACCGACATCGAGGAACACGCCACCACGCTGGTCCTGAAAGTAGTCGCGGACCACCCATTCCTCCGCATTGCGCGAGTTTCGCGTCCCATAGCGCCGTTGTAACGCCATCCAGACCGCGGCGCCCTTTTTCGCCCAGATGCTGCGCAGAACCGATCTCTGCGGCTTCAGGACGTTCACGCCGATCAGTCGGGGGTGACGAGCCGAGCCGACGTCCCGCCATGCCAGCAAGGGCCGCGACAAGAAGGCAGACAGCGCCGACTTCAACGAGACTGAAACGCTTGTTCATGGCGGTCAAGTTCACTTCCCGGCAAATCATTCTCCCCCGGCAAGGCCGACGGACGCGACAGGCTGGCCATCGCCAACGCAAGGGCGTGGCCCAGGTCGATGTCGGCTGACGTAGCGGTCTTCTGCACGAACACCTCCAGCCACTGGACTGCCGACCCGCTGGCATTGGTGAACGCGTGTGTCGTGCCGCCTTTGAAGAAATGCGCCTGCCAGGGACCGAGCCGTTCTGATGGCTCTCCCTCGATGGTGACGTCGATCGTCCCGTCCAGGGGCATGAAGAGGTGAAACAGCGCGTCGGCATGGGCGTGGGCGGTCCGCGTCGAGTTCGGCTGGATCGCGACGCGAATCACGCGCATTTCAGGGCGCTGCAGGATCTGCGTGACTGTGACGGGCTGTCGTTGCGGCTGCGGCTGCGCTGGCTGCGGCTGTGCGAACACCGGCCACGCGGTCAAGGCAAGAACGGAGATTGCGAGCCCCAGAACCTTCTTTGCCATAAGCACCTCCACCCAGCCAGTGGTGAAGGCCCATTGTATGAGCATGAAAGCGCCATCGGCAGAAATCGCGCTCCGGCGGCGTCGCGATGCGCCGCCGGAGCCACCAGAGCCGAGTGGAGTGCTCGCTATCGTCGCGTCGCGATGAAGGTCACCGAGTGCTGGTCCCGCGTCCAGGGACTGGCGACGGTCACGTCGAATCCTGACCTTTCGATCAACTCGCACAATTCCGCGTATCGGTACGCCCGATGCGAACCGTGCCGCACTTCAGAGCGGCCGTTCGCCAGGAATGTGTAATCGATCTCGAGGCGGCTTCGCGTGTGGTCGTACTGGTTCGAGACCAGCAGGTACATCTCACCAACCCGCCACCACGGCCGTTCCTGCAGATGCCCCAGCAGGTTCTCGAGGACCATCGGCGTCTCGAGGACGAACCGGGCGCCGGGCTTGAGCGCTGCCGCCACAGCGCACAAGAAGGCGGCGTTTCCTGCGTCGTCCAGGTACCCGAAGCTGTTCCCGACACAAAAAGCGCCGTCGAAGCGGCCGGGCCACGGCAGATCACGCATCTCGCGGTGTTCCCAAGTCACGCGGTCTGCGCCATCCCGGGATCGTGCGTGCTCGAGGAACTCGCCGGAGAGGTCCACCCCCGTGGGGCGATAGCCGCGGTCAGCCAGGGCCAGCGACAGCCGGCCGCCTCCACACGGCACGTCCAGCAGTTCGGCGCCCGGCGCCGCACCCAGCAGCCGGGCAATCGTGTCGGCTTCGCTGTCGGTGTACTCCGGGGACACCGCCTGCAGCCACAGTTTCACGGAGAGCCCCTCGAAGAAGTGCTCCCACCAGTTCGATGTGTCCATCACAGATCTCCATCCCAAGGTCCGCTTCGCGCGGACACACTACGGTTGAATTGGCTGAAGAAGGGAGTGGAACGAACTAGCGGGCGGCGATGGTCTTCAGAGGCAGACTCGCGGCGAGTCTAGCATGGAAGCTTCGGCTAAGTGGACGACTCAGCGACCCTATCGACTGAACCTCGTAACGCTCTTCGGTTCGGAAGCGTCGGGCGACGCGGCGGGCCGCTACTCCTTCTTCTTCCGCGCAGCGGCTTTCCGCCGCACAGGCTTCTCCGGCGCCGGTGTTGTGGAGTGCGTCAGCACGACGCGAGGGGACACGAAGGTGCGCGCTCCATGGGCATCGAATTCGATGACCGTGTGGTACTGATTGACACTGCTGACGGTACCGTCACCGTATTGAGCGTGCGCGACACGATCGCCGGCGCTGTGTGTGGACATGGACTCTCCTCGGTGAGCGGGTGAACCGGTGCGCCTGAACCACCACGGGCAAGGCCCCGGGGTGACGCTGGCTCGAAGACGCCCCCCTCCGGTAGCGTAGGACGGCTGGAGGTACCTGTACTCGATGATCGCCCATCTGGTCTGCAGTTAGCCAGCGACGATGCGGAACGGGTGGCCGATGGCGAGATATACTCCCCGCCGCATGAGCCAATCGGAGCGACTGCACGCCCTTGACGCGGTGCGAGGCTTCGCGCTCCTGCTCGGTGTCGCGCTGCACGGCGCCAACGCGTACGTGGCGAACTTCCCGTGGATCGTCGCCGACGAGCCGAGCACGACCATGGCGGTAACCGTCTACGTCATCCACGTTTTCCGGATGACCGTCTTCTTCCTGATTGCCGGCTTCTTCGCGCACCTCGCCTTCCACCGCAAGGGCCAGCCGGCTTTCGTCCGCGATCGCCTGATGCGCGTGGGCGTGCCGCTCGTGGCCGGCTGGTTCGTGCTGATGCCGGCGATGGGCCTGGCAAGCGCCCTGGCCGTCGTCGTCGCCAACGGCGGCACGCCGCCAGCTTGGGCCGCGCCGGGGCCCGCCCCCGGCGGCATCGTCGGCGCGGTCGCGAGCGGGTTTCCGTGGGGCCACCTCTGGTTCCTCTACATGCTGCTCGGCTTTTATGTGCTGGCCCTCGCCGGTCGCGCGATCGTGGAGCGGGTGGATCGCCGTCGTGTGGTCGAGCGCGCTGCCGACCGTGTGGCGACGTGGCTCGTGCGGAGCCACGTCGCGCCGTTCGTGCTCGGCGCGCCGGTGCTGGCGTTATACCTCTCCGTCCCAGAGCCGACGCGGTGGTTCAGCATCCCATCGCCCATCCTCGGGCTCGTCCCAGACGCGCTGTCATCAACGGCCTTCGGTGTTACGTTCCTGTTCGGCTGGGTCCTGCACCGGCAGCCGGATCTGGTTCGTGTGTGGGAGCGGCGCTGGGCCCTGAACACGTTGCTGGCCGCGATCTCGACCGGGGCGTGCCTCGCCATTGGTGGGCCGCACCTGCTGGTGGCCCCGACCGGTGGATACACCGCCACGGCGATTCACGCGGTGGTCTACGTAGTGGCGATCTGGACGTGGACCTTTGCCGTGATGGGGGCGGCGTTGAGGTTTCTCTCGGCCTACCGGGCCGGCATTCGCTACCTGGCTGACGCGTCCTACTGGGTGTATCTCGTGCACGCGCCGGTTGTCATGGTGATCCACGTGGTCCTGACCCTGGTGGGATGGCCGCCGCTGCTGAAGTTCCTGGTTGTGATCACGGTAGCAACCGCTGTGTGCCTCGCTACCTACCAGATCATGGTGCGACACACCCTCATCGGGCTCGTCCTCAACGGCCGCCGTGGCGGGACCGGCGTGCCGGACGTGGCCCACGCGCCCGCGCCAGTTGGCGCCGCGGTCACGTAGCCGGACGACGGGACCTCTACGCTCCCACCGACCCAACGCTGTCCTGGGTTGCCGCACTAGAATGAGGGCGTGCGGATACCCACCCGACGCCTTCGAATCCGAATCGGACTCGTGTTCGTTGTGGCGCTCGCCGCGGTGGCTGTTTCGGCGCAGCAGGTGCCAGCCCCGGTGCCGGCAATGCGCGGCGACGGCCCGGCGCCGCAGCCGAAGCCGTTCAGCATCACCCGGTCGGATCCCGGGCTGGATGCGATCGTGTCCGCCAACGCCAGGGCCGAGGAGCTGGCGCGCGGCTTCGGCCTGAACGAGGGCCCGGTGTGGGTGCGCGAGGGCAACTCGGGCTACCTCCTGGTCGGCGGCCTGCTGGACAACGTGATCTACAAGATCGCCGCCGACAACACCGTGTCGGTGTTCATGGAGAAAGCCGGCTACACCGGCACCGATGTGAACAGCACCGGCGCGCAGACCCGCAGCGGCCGGTCGCACGTGCTGTTGATTGGCCCCAGCTGCGCCAGCCTGGACTCGCAAGGACGGGTCATCTGGTGCGCCGACAACGATCGCACCGTGATGCGCCTTGAGAAGGACGGCACCCGGACGGTGCTGTCGAGCGGCCTGAACGGCAAGCGCTTCAGCGGCCCGAACGACATCGCCGTGACCTCGCGGGATGGCGTCTACCTGACCGACAACGACTTCGGGCTGCGCGACGGCGGCCGCAACCCCGACAAGCAGATGCCGAACGGCATCTGGCTGATCAAGGACGGCCAGTCCAGGATGGTGCTCGAGGCAACCGCGCTGGGCGGCATCCCCAACGGCGTCGCGCTGTCGCCGGACGAGAAGTACCTCTACGCCAACGCTGGCCAGCGGATCATGCGCTTCGAAGTGCAGCCGGATGGCGGCCTGGGTCCTGGCAGTCTCTTCACTCAGGGTCCCGGCATCGGCGACGGCATGAAGGTGGACACGCGCGGCAATCTCTACTCGACCAGCGGTGCCGGGCCCGGAATTGTGCGCATCACCAGTCCCACGGGGACACTGCTCGGCTATCTCAACCTGCCCATCGTGGGCGGCGAGCCCAAGCGGCAGATTTGCGCGACCAACGTGGCGTTTGGCGATGCCGACGCGAAAAGCCTCTACGTCACCGCCTGCGACGCGGTGTATCGCATCCGCGTTGAGGTTCCGGGTGTGATGCCAGGGCCGCCGGCCGCCGCGAGGTAGTCCTGGCGGAGCCCGGACGTAGAATTTCGAAGGGATGACTGAGTCGACTCGGTCCAGTCCGCCTGCGGATGTCGGCAGCGCACGCCACGACGTCGCCGGGAAAACGGGCCCAGTCAGTCGCAGGCTGGCCGAGGCGCTAGTCTATGTGGCGCCAGCTTTGCTCGTGGTCGTCGCGGTTCAACAGATCATTCTGAGCTCAACTCTTCATTTGTCCCCGTGGACCGGGGGCGGGTTCGGAATGTTTTCGTCGATCGACACGATGTTAACGAGGACCGTTCGAGGCTCACTCATCGTCGATGGGCGCGAGATTCCGATTAGGTTGGGCGGTTCGGACCCTATCGGCCGGCAGGCTCTGCAAGCGCGCGCGCTGCCGACACGGGCCCGCCTCGACCGTCTGGCAGGCATGCTTGCTCGCCGCGCGTGGCGGCTTGATCCGGCCTCCGGGGCTGCCTCTCCAATCGACGGTTCACCGGCGCCTGGAGTGCGGGCGATTCGGCCCTCAGCGGTTCGCCTGGAGATCTATCGAATCCTCTTCGATCCCGCAACACTGCAGGTCGAGCGCATCCTTCTTGCCGATGCGACTGGAACCCCTCCGTGACGCTGCCCACCGCCACGGTTTCAGCCACGCCGCCTTCTCTGTACACCGTGGTCCGGAAGAATCCGAGCTTACGCGGAGCGCGCCTGGCGGACCGTCAACGAGCTGTTCGACGATCAGCAGGTTTTTCGATCTGGTTGGCGTGATGACCGCCCTGCTCGTCATCGTTCATCTCAACAGTGTTCGTGGTCTACGGGAGCTCGTCATCATCTACTGCGGTGCCGGCATCGTCGATCGTCGCCTTCTGCGTTTGCCGGTGTACTGGTTTGTTCTCACGGCCCTCCTCGTGGTGAATCATGCGCTGCTGTGGTCAACGTTAGACAACCACAAATACCTGGAGACCTACTGGTGCCTGGCAATCGGCATCTCACGAATCTCATTTGTGACCCCTACAGCCTTGGCGCTCAATGCCCGATGGCTCATCGGACTCTGCTTCCTGTTTGCGACGCTGCGGAAGCTGTCCGCGCCGGAATTCCTGGATGGATCGTTCTTTCGTTTCGTCCTTTTGAGTGACCCCCGCTTCAGCGGTTTCGCGGACCTGGTCGGTGGCGTGCCGGCCGATGTCACCGCCGCGAACATCGGCGCGCTCCAACGACTGACGCAGCCGTACAGCGACGTCGGCTTCGTTCAGCTCGCGGATGCGCCGCGAATCGCGACGCTGGCAAGGTTTCTATCGTTCTGGACGGTCGGCATCGAAGCGTCGCTCGCGTTGCTGTTCTTGCTTCC
Organism: uncultured Acidobacteriota bacterium; assembly: GCA_963713655.1. Taxonomy (GTDB): domain Bacteria; phylum Acidobacteriota; class Vicinamibacteria; order Vicinamibacterales; family UBA2999; genus CAWEBF01. The sequence goes on along the minus strand of CAVQMT010000030.1, from coordinate 107,263 downwards.
CGACCGATTCCGCGTCAGCGCGCCGCGAGATCTGGCTCTGCTCCTGTTCATGTTCTCGACATATCCGGTCGCATCAGTCGTTGGCTTCGGCCGCCTCCTCGCGGTTATGGGGCTGGCGCAGACACGCAATTACCTGAACGTGGAACGAACCGTCTATCTCGGATGCTTCCTGCTCCTGCCGCTCTTAGAGTTCCCTTTCGCGCGGTTTATTCGTACCGTCTTTGGATGACATCACGACGCACGCGGGAATCCTTCTGCGAAGAGCTCGAGTCGATAGTGACCCCTTCGATCGCGCTCTGTTGAGGCTGCAAGGCGGCGCGGCGGACAACATAGGCCCGTTATCCTCCGGGGGCTTCGCGCCGCTGGTCACCCCTGCGGAAGCATGTCTTTGAGCTACGATGACCTGCTTCTATGTCACAGATGATCGCCGCGTTGATTTGCGCTCTCGCTGCGAGCAGCGCCGCCTTTGCCCAGGCGGCGGCATCACCGCAGGCGGGCTCGAACGGGCGCGTGGTCGTCACGATCTCTCTCGAAGACGTGCGCGTCCCTGGCGTCACCGTGTCCTTGCGCGACGTCGACCGCAACGTCCAGGTCGCGCAGACGACGAGCGACGTGATCGGCCAGGTGACGTTCCCCGACATACCTCCAGGGCGCTACGTGGTGCGGGCCATCCGTGAAGGGTTTGCCGACGCGGAGTCTGCGCCGTTCACGGTCCGCGGCGGGACGACGGAGCAGGTGCTCGTCGAGATGCGCCTGACGTTCGTGCGGGAGAGCGTCGAGGTCTTTGTTCCGGCCAACTCACCGACCGAGAGCCTGCAGCCGGTGGCGGTCAGCGACGTGCTGTCCGGCGCCAAGATGGACATCCAGCCGCTGGCCGGCGACGACTTCCAGTCGCTGATGACCATGCTGCCCAGCATCATCCGCGGTCCCGATGGCCGCCTGCGCATCAAAGGCGGTGCGCCGACGACGGCCGCGCTGCAAATGAGCAGCGCGAGCCTCAACGACCCGTCGACCGGTGATTTCGATCTCGAGCTCCCGAGCGGCGCAGTCGAATCGGTCGAAGTGCTTTCGAACCCGTTCGCCGCCGAGTACAGGCCGGTTCTCCACGAGCGTGACACAGGTCCGTACCAAGCGTGGGACCAACGACTGGGTCTTCAAGACCGACAACCTCTTTCCCGGATTCGGCAAGGGGTTCGTGTTCGTGAACAAGTTCGAGCCGCGTCTGTCAATCTCCGGGCCGCTGAAGCGTGACCGTCTACTGCTCGGACACTACATGCAGTATCGGTACGCGCGCACCGAGGTGCAGAGCCTGCCCGGAAGCCCGCAATTCGGGCTCGAGAGCTTCGATTCATTCACGAGGCTCGATGCCGTCTTCTCGCCGCGGCACGCGCTTACCGGCGGCGTGGTGTATTTCCCGCGCAAGATCACCAACCCGACGCTGTCGACATTCCGGCCAGTCGAGACGACGCCGACATTCACGCAGGAAGGTTTTTCGCTCGGCGGGACCGATCGGCTGATCCTGGCCGACAACGCCGTGCTCGAATCGACAGTGGCCGGCCGCCTTTTCGAAGTCGATCAGAAGACGCGGGGCACGCAACCGATGGTCTACGCGCCCCAGACACAGAGCGGCGACTTCTTCAGCCAACAGGAGCGAAACGTCCGCAGCCTGCAGATCGTTGAAGGCGTTGTCGATCTCCAAGGACTGGGCCGGCCAGCACGTGTTCAAGGTCGGCGTCGACTACCAGCATTCCAGCTTCGACGGCATCAGCTTCAGCCAGCAACTCGACATCGTGCGCCTGGATGGCTCACTCGCGGAACGGACGACGTACTCACCGTCGACCACCACCCCTGAAGTCATCGCCTATGAATTCTCCGGGTTTGTCCAGGACAGGTGGCGAGTCAACGATCGCCTGATGCTCGAACTGGGCTTCCGCGCTGATCGCGATGACGTGGTCGAGCGCGTGAACTACTCACCGCGCGCCGGACTGGCGGTGAGCATCCTCCCCGACGGGCGCGGAATCCTGCGCGGTGGCATCGGCAAGTTTGCCGAACGGACGCCGCTGACGGTCGGCGCGTTTACTCAATATGAGGGACAGACGGTCAGCCGGTTCGCCGCCAATGGGGCGGCGCTCGCCGGCCCGGTCACCCTCACGCACGTCATCGACGGCGAGCTGAGGACGCCAGAGAGCATCGTGCAGACCGCGGCGTGGGACCAGCGATTCGGTCGACAGTTCTTCTTCAAGGCGGCGTACCTGCATCGAACGGGCTCGCATGCCTACGTCCTCGATCCGGACCGTCGGCGCAGCGTCCTGGCGCTTTCGTCGACGGGAGAATCACGTTACTGGGAGTTCGAGACCACCGGGCGGTACCTGGCGAGCGAGCACCGCGACCTGACCGTGTCGTACGTCCGCTCGCACAGCACGCGCAACCTCAACGACTTCGATCAGTTTTACGGCAATTTCAGAAACCCGATCATCAGAGCCAACGAGAACGGGCTGAGCCCGACCGACGTGCCTAATCGCATCGATCGTGCGCGGCACGCTTGGCCTGATGGGCAAGTGGGTGCTGACACCGGTCTACGAGTGGAGGACCGGCTTCCCGTGGTCGGCGGTAGACGAATTCCAGGATTTCGTCGGGCCGCGGAACGAAGCTGGACGGCTGCCGACGGTCTCCACGCTCGACTTCACCCTGGCGCGGCCCCTGCGATTCAAGAAGTATCGCTTTACCGCTGGAGTCAAGGTCTACAACCTGTTCGATACCGGTGACGAACGCGACGTGCAGGCCAACATCGCCGCGCCTGACTATGGCACCTTCTACAACCCGATTCAGCGCTCGATCGGCTTCCTGATTTCCACCAGCAGCCCCTGATTACGGAGACGTCTCTCTATCGAGTCCACGAGCAGTCTCAGCTCGAATGACATCAGCTGTCGCGCGTCGAGATACGAGCTCAAGGCCGTCGTGTGACCGTCTCGGGTCGTCAAGGCGACGTAGCCGTCGGGACGCACCAGATAGAGCGCATTGCGGTGAAGACCCTTGAGGCCCATCGTCGGTTGCCATACGAACACGTGCAGCGGGAGTCGCCTCCGCCGGCACTCGGATTGGAGCTCCGACGACGCGTCGCCATACACGTGCACCTGCCAGTCGAGCGATCGAAGCGGCGCGAAGTTGTCGCCATCAGGACCGTCTATCCGCACCCATGGCAGCCGGTCACCGCTGTGAATGGATCCGGCGCTTCCTGCACTCAGCGCGCTGCCGCGGTAGTTCACATCGGTCTGGGAGATGGTGCGAAACATCAGGCGCCGTGTCGCTGGGAAGGAGAAGAGCGGGGGAATCAGCAGCGGGACGACGCGAAGCCGCACGGTCCGTGCCAGCAGACTCGGGCTCGTCACCGCGGTGAAGGCGCGATCGGTGGTCGCCACCAGGCGCTGTGCGAAGCTGCCTCGCTCGGCCTCGTAGGTATCGAGGATTGCCGGATCCGCCGTGCGTCGCAACACCGCCGCCAGCTTCCACGCCAGGTTCACTGCGTCGCCGATGCCGGTGTTCATACCTTGCCCGCCGACCGGACTGTGGATGTGCGCCGCGTCGCCGAGCAGGAACACGCGTCCGTGACGGAACTGGCTGGCGACACGATGGTGCACGCGGTAGGTCGAGAACCAGTTCACCCGGGTGACGTCGATCGGCAGCCACTCCATCACACGCGTGCTGACGTCGCTCCACGACAGGCTGGATTGGTCGATGGCACCGTCGCGAACCGTGCCGACCAGTCGAGCCCTTCCCTCGCCACTCATCGGAAAGACGACCAGAAAGTCCGTCCTGTCGAGGCCGACGTGCAATTCGCCGTTCATCACCTTGCCTCCGGCCTGCACGTCGGCAACGTAGAACAGGTGCTGATAGGTTCCTCCGGCAAAACCGATCGAGAGCTGCTCACGGACGAGGGAATGCGCGCCGTCGCAACCGGCCAGGTAGGCAGCGTCGCAGGTATCGACCGCGCCGTCCGCCCGTTTCACTCGCGCGCGCGTTGAACCGCTGGATTGCTCGAAATCGAGCAACTCGGTGCTGCGCTCCACCTCGATGCCGTCTGCGGCAAGACGATCGATCAACAGCCGCTCGTGCTCGTCCTGGGGAAAGATGAGGGCGTACGGATACGGACTGATGCCTTGCCCCATATCGCCAAACGCGGCTCGCGTGACTTTGCGGCCGGCGACCCAGATGTTCGCGGCAATTGCCTTCCGTCCGCGAGCCACTACGGCGTCGGCGAGACCGATCTGGTTGTAGAGCTCGAGCGTGCGGGCCTGCACGGCGAGCGCACGTGACGTGGTGCCTGGCTCCGCCGCCTTATCGATGATCCTGACGCGGACGCCGAGTCGCGTGAGCCAGAGTGCGAGTACCAGTCCGGTCGGACCGGCCCCGACAATCAGGACGTCGATGTCATGGCTGGGCGGTGCGCTCAACTTGCCGGGAGGCCCGTGCCAGCGGGCGATCCCGCCATGGGCACCGCGCGGACGATGAACCGTTGCGGAGCCGAGCCCTTGTAGTAGAACGGGAAGCAGCCGACGAGCGTCACCGCCCGATCGGGCGTCGGGTCGATCACGCTGACGTCGTCGGGGGTGGTGATCCGGATCCACTCGACCCGGTATTGCTCGAGTGCGACCGGCGTGTCCAGCTCGAGCACGTCGCCTTCCTTGATGTCCTTCAACACGCGGAAGAACCCGTCCCGGTGGGCCGCGATGCCGACGTTGCCCACCGTCCCGGGTAGGGCCGTGTACTCGATCCGACCGGCCGCCATGTCGAGCACCGCGTCGGTAGTGCCGTCGTAGACCGGCACCTCGAGCTCGAGCCGCGGGATGCGCAGGATGGCGAGTGTCGGCGGCGTCTCCCGCTGCAGTCCGGCCTTGTATTGCTTCACCCGGATCGCCGACCAGAGCTTCATGTCGACCTTCCCGCTCCAGGAGAGCTCGCGCGGCGGCGGGGGTGGCGGCGGTGGCGGTGCGGGAGGCGGTGCCGCTGTGTCGGCAGCGGCCTGGCCGCCGGCCGGGGGTGTGTCAGCGCCGCGGCTGCACGACATCAGCGTCGCCGCGAGGACGAGCGTGAGGGCGATAGTCAGGGTGCGGTTCGAGCAGGACCTGCGTGGGACCATCATGGATACTCCATTGCGAAGCGACAAGACTCCTGGCGCCGCTATGATGTCACCAGCCGCCTCGGCTGGCCACGCTAGCCCATCAATATCCGTTTCTGGCATCGCGAGAGTGTCGGTGCAGGCAGCTTACCCGCGCGCCAACATCGCCTGATGGAACTCGCGCAGCGAATCGCCCACGCTGCTGCGACCGAGGCGGCGCGCGATGGGCTCGATGAGCCAGCCAAGCATCGACGGGAGGCCGCGGCTGAGGCCGATCGTCTCCATTTCCAACCAGACGCCGCCTTCGACGGCCACCAGCCGCGTGAACGTCGCCGCCTTCCAGAGGTAGCCGCTGTCGTGCCCTTCGGGGAGGCGGCGCTCGTTGGGCCGCCCCGGATCCTTGACCTCGCGAATCTCCTCAGCAAACGACACCGAGTGGGCGCGCCGCTCGTCCACGCGCACGTACTCGACGCGCGTCCGGACATCGAGTGTCGCGCTGAGACCGCCGGCCGAGGACCGCATCCTGAACTGCACGCGCACCACGCCCTTGTCTTCCGACAGCACCGTCGCGGCGCTGACGGGACGGTAGATGGCCGGGTAGTCGTGATAGGCGCGCGACACCGCGATTACCCGATCGAGCGTCACGCCGGGGATGAAGATCTCGCCACGCCAATGGTGAATCAGCCCGCCTGGGACGTCGAGAATGCCGTCGCCACCGCCGGGGCGCGTGAGTGGCGTCTCGTCGCGGCGCACGGCGCTCTCTCCGCGATCGGACGACGGGCGCATGGCCCGGTCAACAAATGCCGACTGAGCCTTGGTGACATAGTTCGCGTAAGCGCGGCTGGCCGGCTCCGTCAGGTCCGCCGCCACCGCACGGCCGGCCGTCAGCGCCAGCGCCGCAAGAAGGCAGGCCCAGACCCGCATCAGAACGGGAACGCGACGTAGAGGCGAACGCCAGACAGAGCCTTCCCGGACTGGTAGCCGACAGCGATCCACGGCAGCTTCACCTTCCAGACGCGGAGTTCTGGCGCGGTGGCGAAGCTGATGCCTGCCTCCCATTGTCGCCTCAGCACAATGGTGTGCCCCTCGCGCAACAGCTCCAACCCGTTGAAGACCCTGCTAATCGTATACACCCCACCACGGGCGGCCTGATCTCCGATCGAGAAGCCCAGCGGCCACTGGGCATCGACGGCCGCCTCGAACGTGGAGTGCCCGTTATATGTCTCGCGACTGGTCTCGGGCTTGCGGTGCATCGCTGCTCCTCCCAGGCTCAGGTGCAGGCGCCGGAGTGGCTGGACAAACCTGGCCCTAACCCCGGCGCCGTATAGCACCTCGGTCTCGCTGCCTTCGGTGGAGTTCCCGAAACCTACTTCGGCAAACGGCCGCAAGCGCAGGCGCGGCTCTATGGGGATCTCGAGCTCTAGCCCCGGGACGATCGAGGCCAGCCCAAGGCCCTTCACAAAACGGTCGAGGTCGGACGTGGAGGTGATCCGGATGGCCGAAACAGACACTGGGAAGGTGAGCCTCACGCCCCATCGATTCCCCCGCATCTCGAGCAACCTCAGCGACAGGGGGATTCGGTACAGCTGAACACCGCGAGCCTGCAGGTCTGTTTCCTCGGCCGCCTGCCCGTCGACCGATCGCGCAAAGAGGAGAGGATCGAGGCCCTGGTCCTGGGCAGCCACAGGGCGGCACGCCAGCAGGGCCAGCGCCAGGCCCCAGCGGGCCGCTCGTCGAGCCATCACTAATTGTAGTGGCCGACTCAGCACCAGCCCGGCCATTGTGCATACTGGAGCATGGCCAGTGGGTCATCGGATGGGCTTCGCGCACGTGCCGTCACGTGTGCTGCCTTGCTCGCGCTGGCGCTCGGCTGTGCAGCCCGCCGCGTGGAGCTGCCGCCGGGCACGCCGCTGCGCTGCCTCGAGAGCCCCGATGCGCAAGTGACCTGGGATCGCCCCGCCGTCGACACAACTGCGCTCAACGCCTGGTGCGCGACGGTCGGCGCGCCCGTGGTCGCCGTGCAGCACCCGGCGGCCGATCGGGCGATCGCGCGGCTGGCGGTGGTCAGCTGGAACGTCCACGTCGGCGGAGGGGCCGTGGACCAGGTGGCAGCGCTGGCGCAGATGCGCGGCGGTCCGGGCGACGAAACCGGACTCGTCCTGCTGCTGCAGGAAGTCTTTCGCGCAGGGGCGGAGGTGGGCGAGGCACCGCCCGGTGCCCCGGTCCCAAGTGCGATCCGTCCCCACCGCCCGGCCGACGACGTGGTGGCGCTCGCGCGCCGGCTGGGCCTGTCGGCGTTCTACGTCCCGTCGATGCGCAACGGGCGATCGGAAGAGCCGGGCGAGTGGGAGGACCGCGGCACGGCAATTCTCTCCACTGAACCGCTCAGCGACCTCATCGCGATCGAACTGCCGCTTGCCAGGCAGCGACGCGTGGCAGTAATGGCCACCGTGAGGCCACGAAACCCTGCCGCGACGCCAGTGCGGCTAGTGGCCACGCACTTCGACGTCGTGCTGTTGGGTGGCGGCGCGGTACGGCAGGCGCAGCACCTGGCGCAACGCATCCAGGCGCTCAACGCCTCGCGCCTCCCGCTGCTCATCGGCGCGGACGCCAACGCCATGAGCGGATTCGGCCATGGGACGGTGAAAGCGCTTGCCGGCGTCGCTCCGGTGGCGCGGCGTTGTGGCACCGGCCGGACCTCGCCTTGGTTCGCGCGCCTCGATTTCATCTTCACGGACGTGTCCGACTCGGCCGTCTCGCGCTGCGAGACGCTGGACGATCGCTACGGCTCGGATCATCGCCCGATCGTGTTGACCATCGACTACCCTGCCGGCTGAGTCGTAAGGCAGCGACTCTCTGCCGGCGCGGCCGGCCGGCCTCGGATCCTCAGACGGCCAGCCGGCGGGCGCGCCTGGTCCAGATGCGGCCGTCGAGCCAGTAGTGGCAGAGCAGGCCGCTCACCAGGAGCGGCGGTATCCAGGCGGCGTCCGATCGCTGGCAGAGTGCCCAGCTGGCCAGTCCGATAGCCGGCCACACCGCGAACGACGCGAGCAAACGCAGTTCGGCGAGAGGATTACCGGGTCGCGGACTGGCCGAGCGTCGCGCCATCGCGTAGGTGAAATAGAGGTACTGCACCTCGTGGTGTACGACCAGCACCAGGATGAACGACACGCTCCAGGCGCCGAGCACGTAGGCGCTGCCGAAGGCGAGGGCGTTTGCCAGCACGACCCATCGCTCGCCGGGGTGAATCTGCGCGCGATGCCGCACGGTGAACATCACGTAGGCAACGACACTCGTCGCCGCCAGTGCACCCACCGCCCGAATGAATGCCGGATCGATGTCGAGACTCAGGGTCCTCGTCACCCTCGTACAGGAACGAGGTATTGGTGAAGTAGAGGACGCCGGCGAGCATCGGCAGGTAGATGGCGGCCCGGAACAGCTGTTCGTGCGCGGACGAGAGCGCGCCGCCGAGACGCGACTGGTAGTAGCGGGCGATGCCGAAGTTCTGGCGGCCGCGGTGCCATGCCGCAAGGTACAAGGTCGCGGACGTGAGTGCGATCGCGTGCTCGCCCAACATCAGCGCGAACGTGGCGATTACGATTGCGACGGGGACGGCGACGACATCGAACGGCATACGTCGCCACAGGCGGCCACGGACGACGGCATCGTAGGTGGCGCCGAGGTGAAGCTCCGAGAGCAGGAGATCCGTCGTGTCCAGCTCACGGTTGCCGTGCCAGTAGAGCACCAGCGCCATCGCCACGAGCAAGGAGCCGCCGCCGGCGCATGCCAGCCAGAAGTCTCCGGCTCTGGAGAGAAGCCAGGTGCCCGCCGCAAAGCGCGCGCCGGGCCAATCCACTCTTCGGCTGACGGCTATCGCGTTACTGTCGCTCACGAGACCCCACGCGCCTTATGCGACCGGTGCAGCACTCCCCCGTGGACGAGCGTGTAGCTGGCGATCTGTCGCTCGGCATCGCCCTCGCGGGCAATGAGGAGGACCTCTACCTCCACGACCGGCAGCTGGCGAACCCCGGCGGCCGGCGTGGCGTAAATGATCTCACCGTGCGAGCCGTCGACCTGACCCGTCGTGCGACTCACCTCAGTCCCGGCAACGCGCTGCGACAGCGTGACCTCGGTGGCGCCGCCAAAGTCCGCACGCAGCCGCAGCGCCATCACCTCGTCGTCGTCCCACACGGCGCAGGGGACGAAGGCACCCGGCGATAGCGCGAATGTCCGCACCCGCAGACCGTCGCGCGCGAACTGGTTCAGGATCGCGTCCGTCACGAACCCGCCGACTTCCGCAGATCGAACCGCCGGCCGGATCGCGCGCACAAGCGAGTCGAACTCCGCGGCGCGCGCACCGCAATCGGCACAAGAGTAGAGGTGTGTCCTCGATCGCGGCGGCCTCGGCCTCGGGCAGTTCGCCGGCCGCGTAATCAGTGAGATCGTCGAGGGCGATCCGCTCGCATCTCGTAGATGTCATGGCCGCGCGCCTCCCAGCACGCAGTCGCGCAGTCGCGCCATCGCTCGATGCCGGATGGCGCGGACCGCGCCAGGCGAAACACCGAGATCCGCCGCAATTCGCGGCGCTTCACGGTCGGCGTAGAACGTGAGCAGCACGACAAGCCGGTCCCGCTCAGCGAGCGCCCTCAGGCACGGCACCACCCGCGGCGCGTCGAATGCAGTGACGGAGATCGGCGCGGTCTCCACGACTGGGTCGATGAATCGCGCGGCCAGCGCCTCCCGCCGCCGCGCAACCCGGTATTCTGAGTGAGCCATCATCCGGCTGGTCCCCAGGATGAACGAGCCGATTTCCTCGGGCCGGCGCACTTCCCCGGCCCGTAGCCGCTCGATCGTGAGCAGCAGGACGTCCTGGGCGAGGTCTTCGGCCGCGGCATCGTTACGCAGGTGCCGGCGCCCGTAAAGCCGCACGCGCGGCGCGAACCGACGATACAGCTCGGCCTCCTCGGCATCAGTCGATCCCGGCAGGCCGACAGCGACTCGGCGCGCGAGCGCTTCGTCGCTATCGGAGGCGAGCGTTGCGTGAGTGTCCGGCATCAGCCGGACGGTACTCAGGCTACGTGCCGCGCGTCAACCGGCGCCGCTCCGAGCCGGCGTTGCAGGACTTCGGCGGCCGACCGCAGGGCGGCCGCACCGTCCCCGACGAACGCCGATCCGTGCATGGCAGCGAGCACGCGCGGCTGCAGATCGGCGAGTTCGTCCAGACGACGACTGGTCGCCGGCGTCAGCGGCACGTAATCCATCAGCACCGGATGCGCCTGGTACGCCGCGATTGCCGCATCCCATCGTCCCAGCACATCGCCGGAGGTGACCGGTTCGACGTCGCCAATCTGGTGGAACAGGTCGGAGCACAGCAGCACGCCCGTCTTCTCCTCGAACAACACGCCGGCGTCCCAGCCGTGCGGCAGGTGGGGCGTCGGCACGAACCGGTACTTGTGCCGGCCTGTCTCGATCACCTCGCCCTTCGCGAGGCCCCGCGGCGGGCGATCCGCAAAATCGTCGATGTTGACCATTGCTCCCACCTGGCTGCAGATCGCCTGTGCCTGCGGGGCGACCGCCAGCCATTCGTTCAGGGCACCGCACTCGTCCACCTCGAAATGGCTCCAGCTGATCCAGCGCAGCGCGGCCGGGTCGATCAGCTTTGCGACCGCCTCGCGGACCTCGGGAAACATCCGACGCATTCCGGTATGGAACAGCAGGGGCTCGTCGTCTTTCATCAGGAAATGATTGAACTGCAGGTCGAACTGCGGCACATAGAGCGACACTCGATACAAGTCGGGAGCGATCTCGTCGATTCGGGCCACTGAACACCTCCGGATGCGGTTCCTCTTGCGTCCTAAGTGGAAGTGTCACGAGGCGGGCAGGTGTTATGAAGAAAGTTGGCCTCGGCGTTCCCGGGAAGCGGGGCCGTCCCACATCGCCAGAATGGTGCGTTCGAAGATCATCGACAGCGGCCCGAGATCCGCGATACGGACATGCTCGTCGATCTTGTGGATCGAGTCGTTGAGCGGCCCGAATTCCACCACCTCGCGCGCCAGACGCGCCAGGAAACGGCCGTCGGACGTTCCACCGCTGGTCGAGAGGGCCGGCTCACGCCGGCCACTGCCTGCACCGCTGCAGTCACCGCGTCCACCAGCGCGCCGCGCGGCGTGAGGAACGGCTCGCCGATCAGCGTCCACTTCAAGTCGTAGCGGAGGCGATGGCTGTCGAGCATCTGGCGCACGCGCTCCTGGAGCGCCGCCGTCGACGATTCCGGCGAGAACCGGAAATTGAACCAGACGTCGAGCGTGCCCGGAATGATGTTGCTGGCGCCCGTCCCGGCATGAATGTTGGAAATCTGGAAACTGGTGGGCTGGAAGTAGGCATTGCCGCGATCCCACTTAGCCGCCACCAGCGCCTCGAGCGCCGGCGCCACGTCGTGAATCGGGTTGCGTCCTCGCTCGGGATAAGCAATGTGGCACTGCTGGCCGTGCACCCGCAGCTGCCCGTTGAGCGATCCGCGCCGGCCGTTCTTGATCGTGTCGCCAAAACGGTGGGTCGAGGTGGGCTCGCCGACGAGGCACGCGTCGATGGCTTCGCCACGGTGCCGCAGGGCCTCGACGACGGCGGCGGTGCCGTCTACGGCGTCGCCTTCCTCGTCCGACGTGAGCAGGATGGCCACTGACCCGCGGCCCTCGGCCGCGCGCACGACCCGCTCCGCCGCCGTGATCATCGCCGCCACCGACGCCTTCATGTCCGCCGCGCCGCGGCCGTACAGCCGGCCGTCACGCTCGGTCGGCGTAAATGGATCGCTGGTCCACTGCTCGAGCGGGCCCGGCGGCACGACATCGACGTGGCCCGCCAGGCAGACGAGCGGCCCTGACGAGCCGTGGCGCGCCCACAGATTGCGCACCGGTCCGCGATCGAGCCGCTCGCACCGGAAGCCGGCAGCCGCCAGGCGCGACTCCAGCAGCGCCAGGCTGCCGCCATCGGCGGGCGTGACCGAACGGCATGCGATGAGCTCTCTGGCGAGCCGCAGGGTCTCGCCGTGGATGCCGGTCACGTGCGCAGCAGTTCGTTGATCGACGTCTTGGCTCGCGTCTGCGCGTCCACGCGCTTGACGATGACCGCACACGCCAGCGAGTGCGTGCCGTCGGACGACGGCAGGCTGCCGGGCACGACCACCGAGCCGGACGGCACCCGGCCGTAGAGCACCTCGCCCGTCCCCCGGTCGTAAATCTTGGTGCTCTGGCCGATGAACACGCCCATCGAGATCACGGAGTGCGATTCGACAACCACCCCTTCGACGATCTCGGACCGGGCGCCGACGAAGCAGTGGTCTTCGATGATGGTCGGATTGGCCTGCAGCGGCTCGAGCACGCCGCCGATGCCGACCCCGCCCGACAGGTGGACGTTCTTGCCGATCTGCGCGCACGAGCCGACCGTGGCCCAGGTGTCCACCATGGTGCCCTCGTCCACATAGGCCCCGATGTTGACGTAAGACGGCATCAGCACGACGTTCCGGCCGATGAAGGCGCCTGCGCGCGCGACCGCCGGCGGTACCACGCGGAAGCCGCCCTGTCGGAACTCTTCCTCGGAATAACTCGAGAACCGCATCGGCACCTTGTCGAAGTAGCGGGCGGCGCCACCATCGATCACCCGGTTGTCGTGCGTCCGGAAATACAGGAGCACGGCCTTCTTGAGCCACTGGTGCGTCACCCAGGCGCCGTCGACCTTCTCCGCCACCCGGAACCGGCCCTGATTGAGGCCGTCGAGAATCGCCGACAGCGCCTCCGCGAGATCCCTGGGCACCGTCCCCGGCGTGATGTCCATCCGGCGTTCGAACGCGTCGTCGATCAGTGATTCCAGTGCCTGAGTAGTCGTCATATCAAGACCCACAGAACGCCACGATACGCCGGGCCGCCTCGACGCACTCGGACAGTTCGGGCACGAGCGCCATCCGCACGTAACCACGCCCCGGGTTCGTGCCGTGCGCGTCGCGGGCGAGATACTGCCCGGGCAACACGGTCACATGCGTAGCCCCGAACAAGTCGCGCGCGAAGGCCTCGTCGTCGCCGCCGGGAACACGCGCCCACAGATAGAAGCCGGCCTCGGGCCGCGGCGCCTCCATGACGGCTTGGAGCATCGGCACCAGCGCGTCGAACTTCTGGCGATACAGCCGCCGATTTTCAGCCACGTGCGCCTCGTCGGTCCAGGCCGCCAGGCTCGCGTGCTGCGCGACGAGGCTCATCGCGCATCCATGATACGTGCGATACAGCAGAAAGCGCTGGAGCAGAGCCGCGTCGCCGGCGACGGCGCCGGCGCGCAGCCCCGGCGCGTTCGACCGCTTGGACAGGCTGTTGAAGACCACCAGGTTCGCGAAGCCCTCGCGGCCCAGGCGCTGCGCGGCCTCGAGCGCTCCAAGCGGCGCGCGGTCGCCATAGATCTCCGAATAACACTCGTCGGACGCGAGGACGAATCCATAGCGATCCGAGTGGTCGAACAGCGCGCGCCAGTCGTCGAGCGTCAGCACCCGGCCCGACGGATTGGCCGGCGAGCACACGTACATGAGCTGCGTGCGAGCCCACTGCTGCGCGGTCAGCGAGTCGAGATCGAGCCCGAAGCCGTTCTCGGCCGTCTGGTTGAGGAAGAGCGGCTCGGCACCGGCCAGCATCGCCGCCCCCTCGTAGATCTGGTAGAAGGGGTTCGGACAGACCACGGCCGGGAGTGGGCGCGACGGATCGACCACCGCCTGGCCGAACGCGAACAGCGCCTCGCGGGTGCCGTTCACCGGCAGCACCTGCGTCTGCGGATCCAGCGCGTCGAGGCTGTAACGCCGCACGAACCAGGCTGCAATCGCTTCGCGCAGGCGATCCATGCCCGCCGTCGCCGGGTAGACCGACAGGCCATCCAGGTGTTCGGCGATCGACTGGCCGATGAACGCCGGCGTGGCGTGCTGCGGCTCGCCGATCGACAGGCGAATCGGCGCCGGCGCCGGTGCCAGGCCGGTCAGCAAGGCGCGCAGTTTCTCGAAAGGATAGGGCTGAAGCTGCTGGAGACGCGAGTTCACGAAACTGTCGTGGTGATTGTAGCCCACTTCGCGGCTCGAAGTCGGTCGGACGCCCGCCGAAACCCGGAAAGCGCGCACGTTTGTCTTCCCAACCGCGACCTTGGTGCCAGGCGACGTGCGAGTTCGATGAAGTAGTAGGAACCTTGCGGTTAGCATCATCCTTGCCTCTCGAGGAGGCGTGGCCGAGGTCCCGATGCAGGCGTATGACGAGCCGACCGTGATGTGGAGGATGCAGCGGGCCGATGGGCTGGCGTCTCACGCCGTGATTGGTCCCGGCCCTGACGGAGCGGTCGTCGCCTGGTTCGTGAACGGCCGTGCGCTGGGGTACCGGGACTTCAGCGATTGGGCCAGTGCACTCCGCTGGAGCGACCAGCTGCAGGCCCATAATTGGGCCGTGGGCTGGCGCCTCGTCGCTGACTAGACGAAGCTGCTTACCGGCAACGCGACCGTCTCAGAATCCCCTCGAGCGCCCGGCCCGTCGTCGCTGGCGCGAAAAGCGCCACGTCGGCGATCACGATCCACAGGGCCAGCGCGATGCACGCAAACATCGGCCCGGCGCCCCATCGGTCGAGCACCGGCACGAGTAGGAACGGGATGGCCGCGGTCGAAAGGCGACTCATCCCATATGCCGCACCCGAAGCGGTAGCCCGCACGGCAGTCGGGAAAATCTCCACCTGGAAGATGTGGTGGGCGTTCGAGAAAACGTTGCTCGTCGCCGTGTAGCAGAACCCGGCCGCCAGGATGGTCGCCGGCGACGTCGCGTAACCCAGCGCCAGCCCGAACGCGCTCATGAGTGCGGCGGCGCCGGCCAACAGCCAGCGGCGGTCCACGCGTTCGACGATCAGCAACGAGAGGGCCGACCCGACCGGATAACCGATGAAGGTCAGCGAGGTATAGGCCAACGATGTGACAATCGAGTATCCCTTCGCCGCGAGGACGGTCGGGACCAGCGTGCCGAATCCGTAGTAGCCGAACGCCTGGAAGATCTGCAGGACGCACAGCATCGCCATACGGCCCCGGTACGCGGGGCCGAAGACCAGGCGCAGCCCGGCCGTCTCTAAACGAGCCGGTGCCTCGAGCGCGGCCGGGACGGGTGAGAGCGAGTGCGCCTCCCGCTCGAACCGCGTCACGATGGCGTCGGCTTCGTCGAGGCGTCCAACCGAGGCGAGCCAGCGCGGCGACTCCGGCAGCCGCGCCCGCAGTCCCCAGACGATTACGGCACCGAGCGACCCGGCCACGAACATCCATCTCCAACCGGCCACGCCAAAAGGGGCCGTGGGCACAAGCACGCGTGCCAGGAAGCCTGCAGCTGGCACACCGACGAAGCCCAGCGTGTAGGCCCACGCGGTGTAGCGGCCGCGGTGGCTCGGGGGCAACAGTTCGCCGAGGTAGGTGTCGACGAGTACCAGTTCCGCGCCGATGCCGATGCCCGCCATGAAGCGGGTGAAGATCAGCATCGTCGCCGAGCCGCTGAAGGCGCCCGCGAGGGTGAATCCCGAGTAAATCGCCAGGTTGACGAGAAAGGCCGCCCGGCGCCCCACCCGGTCAGCGATCCAGCCCAGCGTCCAGGCGCCCACGAACATGCCGACGAAGCTCGACGCCAGGATCGGCGGCAGCGCCGACCGGCCAAGGTGGAACTCCTCGACGAGCACCGTGCTGAGAACGCCGGTCAGGAAGATGTCGAAGATGTCGAAGAACGTCCCGATGCCCGCCACGACAGTCGCTTCGCGGTGCGCGCGGGTGGGCGCCAGTCGGTTGAGGCGCGCGGCAATCGAGCCGGCGGACGTTGTCACGGGGGCGACGATTCTACAGCGTCCCGCGCCGCCGCCGGGGAGCGTCGAGTGTCTAGGGTTTGGCTTCGAGGCCCTCGGTGATCTCGATTCGTGTGCCCCACGGATCCTTGACGTAGGAGATCTTCGTCGTCTTGTTGCCGCCGAGGCGGGGGCCGTCGATCTCGGTGATCCCAAGCGACTGCAGACGCTTCAAGAACGCCTCGAGGTTGCGCACCTCGAAGCCGATGTGGTCGAGTGAGCGACCCTGCGTCGGCGCCAGCGCCGGCTCCTGGCGCGTGAACGTCAGCTCGACACCGGGCACGTTGGCGGTGTCGAAGTCGCCTCGCTTCCCCGCCGTGGCGCCGAAGTGCTTGATGTACCACGCCTGCGCTTCGAGCGGCGCGGGCAGCCACAGGTGGACGTGGTGCATGCGGATCGGCACCGGAAGCGCGTCATCCTGCAGCAGCTCGACGCGGACGTCGTCCGGTCCGGTGATGAAGGCCTGCCGGGGGTTGTTCTGCTCCACTTTCAAGCCGAGTGGTGCGATGCGCGCCAGGGTGTCGGCCACGCTCTTCACGTGGAAGCCGAAATGGTTCGCCACCGAGCCAACGCTCCCGCCCGAGTTCATGTCGCGGGAGCCGAGGTTCACATACGCGCCGGGAAATCGCACCATCTGCAGCGTCCCGTTCTGCGTCGGCTCGCCGCCGAGCAGCCGCAAGAACTGCCGCATGGCCTCGACGTCGCGGGCGAAGACGTGCACGTGGCCCATGGCGACGCCAGTCGCGTTGGGCGCCACGAGCTGGGCGGCCGCCAGCGTCGGCCACGACAGACAGAAGACCGTTGTCAGGGCAATCAGATATCGCATCGCATCCCTCACTTACTACACCCTTTTCCCGTCTCGTCGAAGTTGTCGAACAGGCGCGAGGCGCTGGCGCCGGCCAGCGTCTCGATCCGGTGTGGCTGGCCCTTCTCCACGGTGTAGCGGGCTACCGCTCCCTTGCTGCGCAGGAACTCCGCCTCGCGGTTCATCTCGTCGTGCCACATGTAGTCGTCGTTCTCGCCGACGTACATGAAGACGCACAGCTTCGAGATCGCCTGGAGCTTCGCCGCAGTCGGCTGCCACATGTATCCGGGGAAGGCGGTAACCGACAGGAAGTATTGCGGGTTGGAGGCGGCGACGTGGAACGCCGCGATGCCGCCGTTCGACGGCCCGGCGATGTGGAACTTGCCGTCCCGAATCTTGTAATCGGCGAGGATCAGCTTCAGGAACTCAGGGAAGATCCTGGCGCCGCTCTCGAAGAACAGCTCGCCGTTGGGTGCCGCCGGCGCGATGACGATGTAGCCACGCTTCTCGGCCTCGGCGCGCAGGTTCCGATTGAGCAGGCCGTCAACGGTGTTCATCGTCTGCGGCCCGCCACCGAGCGCGACGATAGCCGGATGGGGCCGAGCCGGATCGTAGCCGGACGGCAGCACCACCTTGTACTGAACCGTGACACCGGCGACTGTCCGTGACTTCTCGAGCACCTCGGCGCGTGCCGGTACAGCGATGACGATGGCCGTCAGCACAACTACAACCGGCAACGCACGACACTGGCACGACGGCATGAACGGGCTCCTTCCTGAACGGCTGTCGATCGCAAAGTATACGGTGGAAGACTGAGGCTACACCCGGCTCGGGTCGATGCCCCATCCGCGCAGGATGGCGGATTCGTCGGCGGCGCTCGCGGCCTTCTTGAACCGGGCCCCGGCACGCCCCTTCACCCGACCCTCGCACTCGGCCCACGTGCCATGCCGCATCGGCACGTCGTCCACGACGCTGAGATACGAATAGGCCGGCGCCTTGCTCTTCGCGCCGGATCCCGAGGTCGGCGACCGCTTCGGCAGCGACGTATTCTCGGGCAGTTGCAGCACCGGCCGTGGGTAGCTGTCGAGCGGTCCGTCGTATAGGTCGATCGGACGCGGCAACGCGAACGCCACCGCGATCTCGTCACAGCGCTCGTTGCCCGCCGTGCCGACGTGGCCGCGGACCCAGCGCCAGTCCAGCTCGCCGCGGGCGCGCGCGTCGGTCAGGCTGGACAGCCCTTCCCACAGGTCGCGATTCAGGACGTCGCTCCCTTCGGCAGTCTTCCACTCGCGCCGGCGCCAGCCCCAAATCCACTGTGTGATGCCTTGGATCAGATAAGTCGAGTCCGTGTAGACGACAACGGGACCCGGCCGATCGGCCACATGCTGCAGCGCCGCAATCGCCCCGCTCAATTCCATTCTGTTGTTGGTCGTGTGCGGCGCTCCGCCGCCGAGTTCGGTGACGTGCCCATCGGGCGTCACGATGATGGCCCCCCAGCCGCCAGGGCCGGGATTGCCTTTCGCTGCGCCGTCGGTGAAGACCACGGTAGATGAGTCGTGCATGCCCTTGTCTAGATCCTATCCTGCGCGTGGCCGGGGAGCATCGGCTGTCGTATGCTCTCGGGCACGATGACACCGACGCAACGGCTGCCTCACACCGATCTCGACGTTTTCCGCGTGTGCCTCGGCGGCAACGTCTTCGGCTGGACGGCGAACGAAGAGGAATCGTGCGCCGTCCTCGATGCGTACGCGTCTGGTGGCGGCAACTTCATCGACACAGCCGACGTGTACGCGTCGTGGGTGCCCGGGCAGGTGGGGGGAGAGTCCGAGTCGATCATCGGCCGGTGGATGGCGTCGCGGGGGCTGCGGAACCGCATCATCGTCGCGACCAAGGTGGGCCTGCTCAGCGGCCTCGAAGGGCTGGCACCAACGACAATCCGGCGTGCGGCCGAGGCGTCGCTCCGGCGGCTCGGCGTCGATCGTATCGATCTCTACTACGCTCACAAGGACGACCCGAAGACGCCCCTCGAGGAGACCTTGCGCGGCTTCGACGCGCTGGTCCGCGAAGGCAAGGTGCGTTACGTGGCCGCCTCCAACTACACGGCGCCGCGGCTGGCAGAGGCGCTCGCGATCTCTTCCCGGACCGGCCTGGTTCGCTTCGTCGCGCTGCAGCCGCACTACAACCTCGTGCACCGGGGCGAGTACGAAGGCGAGCTCGAGGCCGTGTGCGCGCACGAGTCGGTGGCCTGCGTGCCGTATTTTTCGCTGGCGAAGGGGTTTCTCTCGGGCAAGTACCGGCCCGGCGCCGAGGTGGTGAGTGCCAGGGCCGACTCGGCTCGTGCTTATCTCGACGAGCGGGGCGTGCGCTTGCTAGCCGCCCTGGACGCGATCGCGGCGGCCCATCACACCACCGTCGCGGCGGTGTCGCTGGCGTGGCTGCTGGCGCAACCGACAGTCGTCGCGCCGATCGCCAGCGCACGAACGGTGGACCAGGTGCGTGAGCTGTTGCCCGCGGCCTCCCTGGTCTTGAGCGCGGAAGAAATCAGGCGGATCGACGACGTTTCGCGTTCGCGTTGATCACACGGCCCTACAGCTCGAACGCGCCGGTGCTGACGCCGAACTTGTCCATCTCGCAGCCATAGCGCTGCGCCACCGTCAGCATCACGTTGGCCAGTGGCGTCCCCTTCGGCGCGACCAGGTGGCGGTTGCCGGTGAAGGCGCCGGCCGCCTTGCCGACCATCAAATAGGGCACGTCGAGCGGCGAGTGCGCATTGCTTTCGCTCATCCCGCTGCCCCACAGCAGGGTCGAGTGGTCGAGCAGCGAGCCGTCGCCGTCGGGTGTGTCCTGCAGCCGCTGGAGGAACTTGCCGAACAGCTCGATCTGCCAGGTGTTCAGCTTGACCAGCAGCTCCAGCTTCTCCGGAGCGTTGCCGTGGTGCGACACGTGGTGCCACGGCTCGTTGAACCCGAGGTTCGGGAACACCAGCTGGCTGGCCTCGCGGTTCAGCATGAAGCTGAAGACGCGCGTGACGTCAGCCTCGTAGGCCACCGCCATCAGGTCGAACATCACGGTGGCGTGCTCTTCCCACGAATCCGGGATCCCGACCGGCGCGACCGGCAGCGTCAGCTCAGTAGCCGCCTGCTTCTCGGCGCGCTGAATCCGGGTCTCGATCTCGCGAACGTGCTCGAGGTACTGGTCGAGGCGCACCCGGTCGCGGCCGCCAAGCCCGCGCTCGAGCGAGGCGACGTCGCCGGTCACCGAGTCGAGGATGCTGCGGTTCTGCTGCATCCGCTTGACCCGCTCTTCCACCGAGCCCGGGCGCCCGAACAGGCGCTCGAACACGGCACGAGGGTTGGTCTCGAGCGGGATCGGCTGCGTCGGCGACTTCCACGCGATCGTGTTCATGTAGGCGCAGCTGTAGCCGGTATCGCAGGCGCCGACGTAGCCCGTGAAGTCCTCGGTGGCGATCTCGATCGCGGGGAACACGGAATCCTGACCGATCTTGTTGGCGATGATCTGGTCGAGCGACGTGCCGTTCCGAAAGTCCTCGGCTTCCGTGCGCTTCGGGGCGCTGCCCGTCAGCCACGTCGCGGTGCTGACGGCGTGGGTGCCCTGCGGCGGCCGGTCGAGGTTCGAGATCACCGTGACATGGTCGCGGAACTTTTCGATCGGCTTGAGGATCGGACTGAACTCGAAGCCGGCGCCCTTGGTCGCCGGCGTCCAGTGGCTCGGGCGCTCGCCCATCGGCACGAACACCGCACCGAAGCGGCGTGTGGGCGCGGCGGCGGTCCTTGCGATCGGTGTGAGCGCCGGGACCATGGCGTCGAGCAGCGGCAAGGCCAGCGTGGTGCCCATGGCTTTCAGAACCGTTCGACGCGACAGCGACGACTTGGTGATGAACATGGCGCCCCTCTCCGTGAACCAGCCTCAGCGATACCGGACGCGCGAACCCGTATGCTCGCGGCCAGGGCCCGCATTCGGGAAGGCAGCCCCGAACGTAGCAAGGATAAGCGAAGACAGCCCGGAGTTGTCACCCGCCCTGGCCGGAGGCCTTCCACGGCCGGCTGTGAGGGTGTGACGGCGGGTAGTTAGGGCGGATTACACATCCGGCTTGCAGGGGTCGGCGGGTCTTTCGAGACCCGCCGAACGCGCCCTATGAGTGTTGGAAGGCCCTCGTCTGCGGGGCGGGTCGTTAGCTTCTCCACCTTAGGCGGATAGTTCTTGAGCAGCTTTGTCATCGCCTTGCCGAGGTTCTTCTGCTGCTTTTCCGGCTTGGCCTTGGGATCGACCGTCTTGCTCGCAACCCCCCGCCATACGAGCTGTTTCTGCGCGGACGAGTACATGTCCACTGCCAGCTGTCCGATGTAGATCGTCGACGTGGTGCCGGTCGTGATGCCACCGCCACCACCACCGTACCAGCCGCCCCCGTACCAGCCAGGTCCGTAACCATACCCGCTGTCGAAGGACGTGTACTGCTTTTCGGTGCTGACGGCGGCCTGGTAACCCACCAGCAGGTCCGCTGTGTCGGCGTCCGTCAGGGTCAGACCCTTGGCAGCAAGCTCTGAGTCGACGGCGGCCTTGATCTGCAGGTTGACCAGGTCATTGACAGGCTGGGATCCCTTGATCGGGACCCACTTGTAGGTCTTGAAGGAAGCGAAGTTGGCCTGCTTGTCGAAGTTGTATCGAACGTCTTGCGCGAACGCGTTGCCAGCGCTGGCCACGAGCAGTACCAGCGCGAGCAAGAACAGCTTTCTCATAGCACCATTTCCCTTTCAGTTATCTGAACGACGGCTGCTGCTGCAAACACCGAGCCGCGCGGATAGGCCATATTAGCGGGGCAAAGGTCGACCGAAGGCCCGATAGCGACCGTGGGCGGTCACCCCCCTGTCCCACGGCCGCAGATTAGCACGGTCTCGCATCGTGACCTGGACGGCCTCCCTTTCGCCAAACACGACCTCCGCCCCGCCAGGCCGCCCGCGGCACGAGCACCCGTGATAGAGCACCAGGTGGGTCCTGCCGGGGCTACAATTCCGCCGAGGCGCTGAACGCCCGTCCGGAGGCGCATATGAAGACCGTCCGACAGATGCTCCACGGAAAGTCTCCCCTCATTTCTATCTCGTTGACGGCGACCGTCTACGACGCCTTGGCCATGATGGCTCGGCACGACGTCGGCGCGCTCGTCGTCCTGGACCAGGGCCGGCTCGCTGGCATGTTCTCCGAGCGCGACTACGCGAGAAAGGTGATCCTTCAGGGCAAGGCCTCGAAGGAGCTCGCCGTCTCCGAGGTCATGACGACGCGGGTGCTGTATGTGAGGCCGGACGATACGGTCGAGGGGTGTATGGCGCTCATGACCGACAAACGGGTGCGGCATCTTCCCGTCATGGAGGGCGGTACGGTGGTCGGCCTCGTGTCGATCGGCGACGTCGTCAAGTCGCTGCTACACGAGCAGCAGTTCGTCATCAACCAGCTAGAGCGCTACATCACGGCCTGAGCGCGGGTAACGGGCACGAGGGCGTTACGTTCGACGTGGCGGTCGATCCGACGCAGCCGATCAGCCGGCTGCGGCCGCTCGAAGGCTGAAGGAAGTGCCGTGCGGTGTGGGACCGTCGGTCAGTAGGAGTCGTGCGCGTCGATGGCGCCCGGAATCGTCTCGATGAGCGACCTCCAGCCCTGGATTGCGCTCGATCGATTCGGCAGCAGCGACACGCCGTAGTACAGCCCGAGCGCCGGTCCGGACGATGAGCGGGTCCATACCCGCCGTACGTGGATGCTCACGCCCATCAGAGGGACGCTCACGACGAATTGCGGTGGCAGCACCCCGGTGTGGTCGGGCGGTGTACGAATGCGCAGACCCTCGACGCTCACGTCGATGATGTGAGAGGGCACGCCGTTGATGATGGCTTCGAACGGCAGCACCAACCTGCGCTCGGAGCATCGGATGGGGCTGCCCTCGAGAAGCGCCATCGCGACGTAGCATTTCAGATGTGCACGATCGACGGGCCGGGTGACGAAAATCGGACGGTTGGTCACCCCTTTGTCGCGGCCGGCCGTTGCATTGCCGATCAGAATAGCTGGCGTCAGCGCACGCCGGGCCTGTCCCTCGGGCTGCATCGCGACGCGGCCATCGCGAGAGGCGTCGGCAATCAGCAGGTCGAACGGCCGCGCCCGCATCTCCTCGATTGCCATCGGCGGCGTCGGACGAAGCACTGGCTCGAACCCGTCGTCGGCCAGCCAGGCGGCAAGGGCGGCGGCCTCCGCGCGGTCGGACAAGGCGATGATGATTCGGTGTCGGTCGGCCACAGGTCGCTGGCGACGAGTCTGCAGACGGCGTGCCAGCGCCAATTGCTCGGCCCTTCGATCGCGATCCTCCGCGGCGCCAAGAATCCGTCGCACCGCGTATGAAAACCGTAATCCGCCCAGCAGGACCGTTGACGTACCGAGGGCCCGCATTAGCGATGGCGGCATCAGTTCTTCCGGACGCACTCACGATCTACGGCCAAGCCCGTTTGCATGGCTGCCTTCGTCTCGAATCTGTCGAAACTCGTTAGGCCTGTTCTGTGAAAGAACAGGAACATCTCGTGGTTGCTTCTGACGTTGGGGTCGTTCAGTACTTCGATCGCGTGCTGCAGCTCATGCCCGATCGAGGCCACGAGATCGCAGTCCTTCGCCTTTCGAGGGTTCACGAGGATGCGAAGGACACGATAGGGGCCTGCGATCACCACGGACAGATGCAGGCAGGATCGGACGCTGTGTCCGCACAAGCCTTCATCGATATACACGAGACCGTCTGTGGCATCGACCGTTTCGATGAGGCGGCGCAGCGTCGGCGAGCGTTTGGCGCCTCGAGCGATCGCGTCGGTAATGAGCACACTCTCGGAGCGGACGCGTGAGGGGGCGGTCGTTTCCTGGGCCGCTGCGGTCTTGACGACCGCGACGCTCACTGCAGTGATTAGCGCCGCGTGAATCCCCAGAACGGCAACGCAGTAGGTCGGAACGGAGAGAGTCACGGCGTTCACCTCGCCGGACCTGCCCGGAGCCAGTCCGAAGGGCCTGCCCGGATCGGTCCTCGCCACCCAAGGCGGAGCGGAACGCCAAAACGGGGCATCTCATCGAAAGAGGCCGAAATCCAAGGGATCTGACGAGGCGCACTGCTTGGTAGAATCCCGGCGGTGGCAGCTGAACGCGACCGGGAGATCGAGCGAATCTGCCAGGCCGCACTGGAGCGCCCGCGCACCGAGCGCGAGACGTTTTTGGCGGAGGCGTGTGGTGGGGACGACGACTTACGCCGGGAGGTCGAGCGTCTGCTGGCGTACGAAGATGCGGCGTCCGCGTTTCTCGAGACGCCGGCCTTGGCCGTCGCCGCGCAGGGGATGGGAAGCGGAAGTCAGGCGCTCAGCACTGGCCAGAAGCTCGGCGCCTACACGATAGTGTCGCCGCTCGGATCAGGTGGCATGGGCGAGGTGTATCGCGCACGCGATGCCACACTCGGACGTGAAGTCGCGATCAAAGTCCTGCCGACGATCTTCACCGCGGATCCCGAACGGCTGGCGCGGTTCGAGCGCGAAGCGCGCGTACTGGCGTCTCTGAATCACCCCAATATCGCCACGATCCACGGCGTCGAGCACGTCGACGGTCTCCACGCCTTGATCCTCGAAGTGGTCGAGGGTCAGACCCTGGAGGCGCGCATCGTCCAGACCGGCGGACCAAAAGGTCCGCCTCTGCCTCTGCCCGAGGCGCTGGCCATCGCGCGGCAGATCGCCGAGGCACTCGAAGCCGCCCACGAGAAGGGCATCGTCCACCGCGACCTGAAGCCGGCCAACATCAAGGTCCGTCCGGACGGCGTCGTGAAGGTGCTCGACTTCGGGCTCGCGAAGGCAGTCGGCAGCGATGCCCCCGGTGCCGATCTCTCGCACTCCCGCACCGTGACTGTCGGTCGCACGGGCGAGGGTGTGGTGCTCGGTACCGCGGCCTACATGAGCCCCGAGCAGGCGCGTGGGAAGCCGGTCGACAAGCGGACCGATATCTGGGCCTTCGGGTGCGTGCTCTACGAGATGCTCACGGGCCGCGCTCCGTTTGCCGGCGACACGGTCTCGGACACGATCGCCGCGACCCTTGAACGTGAACCGAGCTGGCAGGCGTTACCGCCGGCGACCCCCGAGAAAGTGCAGGGCCTGCTGCGGCGGTGCCTGCAGAAGGATCCTCAGCATCGCCTCAGGGACATCGGCGACGCGCGTCTCGACATCGACGATGCGATCGCGGCTCAGTCGACCGCGGGCACCGGCGCAGTCGCTGGCCGCCGTGTGGCCGGGGCCTGCGGTTCTGGCAGCCGTCATCGGCGTGGTCGTGTTGTTGCTGTTCCTGATCCTGATGCGTCCGCAACCGGCCGTCCCGGCGGCGGACCTGACTCTGACTATCGTGCCGCCCGCGGCGAGCGGCATCGCCCGCGTCAGCTCTGGCGCAGGCCTCGCAATTCCGAAGATCTCACCGGATGGTTCCTTCGTGGCGTACTTCGACCGATCGAGACACGCTGCAGCTACGCCGGCTGAATTCGACGTCGCCGGAACCGCTTCCGGGTGTGGACGGCGCCTGGTTCGTCTGGTCTCCGGATTCGAAGTTCCTGATGTTTGTCGATCGCAACACTCTGAAACGCATACGGGTGCCGGATGGCGCGCCCGAGACCATCGGCGTGGCACCGCCCAACGCCGTTCTCAACGGCACGACGGAGAGCGGTGCCTTGATATTCATGAGGCCCGACTTCACCCTGCTTCTCGCGCCGCACGCGGGGGCCGAGGCCTCTGAGGTCCGGGTGCCCGGCCTGAAAGACGGCGCGTTGGGGAGTGTCAGGACTCTGCCCGGCGGTGACGATTTCCTGATTCGCTTTGTGCCGCAGGGATCCGAGCAGGGTGAAATCTACCTTGTCACGGTGCGCAATGGGAACCTGTCCGATCCCGTGCTGTTGATGAGCAACGCGGATGCCCCCAGCTATACGCCCGCCGGAGGAGGACGCATTCTCTTCGTCCGGAACGACAACTTGTACGCGCAGAGGCTGAATCGACGGACGCGGAGGCTCGAGGGCGACCCGGAGCTGGTGCAACGGGGCGTGGCTTCGGGGGCAGGGTTTCTTGCGGCTTTTTCGGTGTCCGACTCCGGCATCGTGGCCTGGCGGCCCGGCCGCGCGGCCCTTGCGCAGGTGACGATCTTCGATCGCCAGGGCACGCCGATCGGCACCGCCGGCCCATTTTCCACTACCGGGGCCCTCAAACTGTCGTCGGACGAGCAGCACGTGCTGTTGGCCGAGCGAACCGGTCGCGCATGGCTGCTCGAACCAAACCAGGCGGGGCGTCTCGATGTGGGTCAAGGCCATCTCAGCATGTTGTGGTCGCCGGATGCCTCGGGGTTCCTCGTCCCGCAGGGATCGCGGGTTGTCGCGCGCCCGGTCACCGGTGCAAACGAGGGCCGCGAACTGGTCCGGGTGCCAGACCTCGTCCGTCTGGAAGACGTGTCCGCCGACGGCAGGCTGGTCCTGTTCAGAAAGAGCTCCTGGTCAGATCTGTTTTCCGTGCGCCTGGACGGCAGGCCGGAAGATCGTGTCCCCAAGACCGTCCAGACGGGCAAGCTGATTTCGAATGTCCGCTTCTCTCCCGACGAGCGTTGGATCGTCTATCAGGGGGACGGTCCGGGAGAGGAAGTCGGCGTCTACGTGCAACCGTTTCCGGGCCCTGCCCTGCCGAAGCAGATCGCCAGCAGTGGTGAAAGCCCTGTGTGGGGGAAGGACGGCAGGGAAATCGTGTATCTGGATCAAGACCGCATCTGGTCCGTCCCCACGGACACGTCAGGCGGTCAGCTTCGTGCCGGCACTGCCGCGGCGATGTTCTCGGTTCGTTCGATGGAGGGCGGCCGGAGGGTGCGTGGGATCTCGCAGCTTGCGGTGTCGCGCGACGGCTTGCGCATCTACTATCAGCAACCGGTCGAACAGCCCGATTCCGATGTGATCCACATCAAGATGGGCTGGGCCCGATGAAAGACCCGCGTTGGACGTCGGTGGGCGGGCTCCTCGAAGCAGCGCTGGAGCGGAGCCCGCACGAGCGCGCCGCGTTCCTCGATGAGGCATGCGCGGGTAACGAAACGCTGCGCCTGGAAGTCGACTCGCTGCTCGCGCACGAAAGCGAGGCCGGTGACTTTCTCGAATCGCCGGCCATGGAAGTCGCAGCCGCACTGGCCGCGTCAGACGACCAGACTCTCGTCGGGCGCCAGCTCGCTTCCTATCGCATCGTCGGATTGCTCGGTGTCGGTGGCATGGGCGAAGTCTACCGCGCGCACGACACGACGCTAGGCCGCGACGTCGCGATCAAGATCCTTCCAGCGGTCTTCACCACCGATCCTGGCAGGCGAGCCCGTTTCGATCGCGAGGCACGCGTGCTGGCGGCGCTGAATCACCCCCATATCGCCGCCATCTACGGCGTCGAGGACGTCGGCCCTTCGACCGGCTTCGGACAGGTGGCGGGGCGCGCGCTCGTCCTGGAACTCGTCGAAGGTGAGACCCTCGCCGAGCGGATCGCTACCGGCGCCATCCCGCTCGGCGAGGCGCTGACGATTGCGCGACAGATCGCCGACGCGCTCGAGGCGGCGCACCAAAAAGGCATCGTGCATCGCGATCTGAAGCCGGCCAATATCAAGATCACCCCGCAGGGAACGGTCAAGGTCCTCGACTTCGGACTCGCGAAGGCCACGAGCACTGATGCGGCGCCCGATGTCAGCAAGTCCCCGACCGCCGCCAGTGGTGGCACACGTACCGGGATGATTCTCGGGACCGCGGCGTACATGAGTCCCGAGCAGGCGCGGGGGATGGCGGTGGACAAACGCGCCGATATCTGGGCATTCGGTTGCGTGCTTTACGAGATGATCACCGGCCGCGTTGCGTTCGCAGGTGAAACCGTCTCTGACACACTGGTTGCGATCCTGGAACGTGAACCGATCTGGCAAGTAATGCCGTCAACGACGCCGGACAAAGTTCGGGATCTCTTGCGCCGCTGTCTGCAGAAGGATCCTCAACACCGGCTCCGCGACATCGGTGATGCTCGTCTCGACATCGACGACGCGATTGCGGCGCCGCATCCAGCGAACTCTGATGCGATCGCGGTTACTCGCCGTCGAGGCTGGCTGCCACTTGCGGCGGCCGCGATCCTCGTAAGCCTGATAGGTGCAGGCCTGCTGTGGTTCCTATGGATCCGGCCGCCGGCGAGCCCGACAGCGGATCTGGCGGTGACGATGGATCTGGCGACGACCATCGTGCCCCCGAGTGCCAGCGGCGTCGCGCCGGTGGGCTCTGACCTGGCGACGCCCGAGATTTCCCCGGATGGTTCCTTCATCACGTACCACGATCGGACGAGAACGTTGAGGTTGCGGCGGCTGAATTCGGATTCCCTGGAACCGCTTCAGGGTGTCGACGGCATCCTGACCACGGCTGAGACCTGGTCGGGAGACTCGAAGTCCTTGATCTTCTCGGACGCGACTATTTTGAAACGGATACGGGTGCCAGACGGTGCACCCGAGATTATCGGCCGGCTTCCGGGACCGTTTTTGGGGGGGACCTGGAGCGACCGCGGCACCGTGTTGTTCGTCACGATCCTGGGAGGGGGCGCGAGCGCCAGCAATCTGTACATGATCCCGCCCGCTGGTGGTGAACCCAAGCAGATCGATGTGCCCGGTCTCAAGAACTACTTCAGTCCGAGATTCCTACCCGGCAGTGAGGATTTCCTCGTTGGCACGTCACCCGGGAACGAGATCTACCTGGTCACCTGGCGTGACGGGAAACCGGCCGAGCCCATGCTGCTGATGAAGGGCGCGAGGCCGATTCGCTACACGCCTGCCGGAGGTGGCCGCATCCTCTTCATCCGGGACTTCAACTTGTACGCGCAGGTGCTGAACCGGACCACTCGAAAACTGGAAGGCGACGCTCAGTTGGTGCAGCAGGGTGTGTCGGGGTTCTCGGTGTCCCGAACGGGAATCGTGGCGTGGCGGCCCGGCCCACCCCCGCGGCCTCAGGTCACCATCTTCGATCGGAAGGGCCGGGCGATAGGTACGGCAGGCCCCGCAAGTGGCTTCCTCTCCCTCAAGCTGTCGCCGGACGAACGACATCTGCTGGTTTCTAGTCCCGGGGAGTCCTGGCTGCTCGAACCCAACCGACCCGGACGCTTGAGGCTGAGCCACGGCAATATCAGCATGCTGTGGTCTTCGAACTCCACGCATGTGCTCGTCCCGCTGGAATCGACGATCGTGGAGAGTCCGCTAAGCGAATCCGCTAAAGGCCGCGAATTGGCGAGAGTCCCTGGTCTCGCCCGGTTGGAAGACGTGTCACCCGACGGCAAGGTCGTGCTGTACACGAAGGGCGCCTTCGCAAGCGAGGTGTTCTCCGTGCGGCTCGACGGAACACCGGATGAACGCGTCCCGAGGCCGGTTCTCCAGAACGACGAGTGGGTCTGGAACACGCGGTTTTCTCCGGACGGGCGCTGGATTGTGTATCAGGTGGCCGTCGCCGGACAGCAGAGCGGGATCTACGTGCAACGGTTTCCTGGCCCAGGCTTGCGGAAACAGGTCACGAGCAGCGGTGAGTACCCCGTGTGGCGCAAAGACGGCAAAGAGATCGTCTACCTGGACGGGAACCGCATCTGGTCGCTCCCTGTAGATACGTCGGGTGGAGAGTTCAACCCAGGTTACTCCGGTGCCGCTGTTCTCCGTTCGCCGGGTGGGTGGGGTTCTGGATGTGTCGCATCTCGCCATCTCGCGCGATGGATCCAGGATCTACTTTCCGCAGGCGGTCGAGCAGCCGGACTCCGACGTGATCCACATCAGAACGGGCTGGGCTCGATGAGCGACGAGCGGGGACGATCGGTCGACGCGCTTGTCGAAGATCCCCTCGGCCAGGCCAGCAGGTAGCGGATCCGATTGGGGAAGAGTCGCGTCAGTTAGTCACCTGAAACGGCTCTCCATCCGGCTGGCTGATCGACGTGGGCGACGAGACGCCTGTTCCCCTTGCCGGCGTCTGTCCCGGGCACCAAGAGTACGGGCGCGAAGACGCTGTTGGGAGCGCATGACGAAGAGGATGTACACGTGGTCCTTGTCGTGCCTGTAGAACACGCGGCAGGGCGGTTCGACGATCTGGCGGTAGCGGGACCGCTTGAGCTCTGGCGGCCTGGGCCCGCTTCGGGGGTGGTCTGCCAACTGCTCCACGTGCTGGAACACCCGTCTCACGAGTCCTCGGGCTGCGTCGGGATCGTCCAGCGCGATGTAGTCGGCGATGGCGTCGAGATCTGTCAGTGCAGGTTCGGTCCAGACTATTTCAGCCATCGCGCCATGCGTCGCTTGGCTTGGGCGTGGGACAGTGTTCGCCCTTCCTCCAGAGCCTTCTCGCCCCTGACGATTCCCTCGAGCAGCGCCATGCGTTGTTCCATCGCCTCGTACTCAGCAACATCCACCAGGTAGGCGCTGGGCAGGCCGTGCTGGGTGATGAGGATCGGTTCCTTGCTGCGCCCCAATTCTGAGATGAGTTCGGTGGCTTGCCGCTTGAGCGTCGTAACCAGTTCGGTCCGCATCTAGTGATACTAAAGTAGCACTCGCTCCTGATGCAACGCGTTTCTGTCTTCCGTCTCCGCAACCGGCAGAACTAATAGAAGTCGTGCGCATCGATGGACGCCGCCAGGCGCTCCAGCCCCTCCAGCCGCTCCGCTCGCACCGACATCACCCCGTCCTGGTGCTGCAGTACGCCATCGACGATGAGGAACGGCTGGCGGATGGCCTCGCTGCGCTGGCGATCGAACAGATCCGGCCGGATGATCACGTTGGAGATGCCGGTCTCGTCCTCGAGCGTCAGGAACACGAACCCCTTGGCCGTGCCGGGGCGCTGCCGCGTGATCACCATGCCGGCCACGCGCACGCGCCGGCCGTCGCGGGCTTGCGGCAGGTCGGACGCGCGCAGCACGCCGCGCAACGCCAGCGTCGAGCGGTGCAGCGCCATCGGGTGCGGGCCGATGGTCAGGCCCATGCCGGCGTAGTCGGCCTGCAGGCGTTCGTCCGGGTTCATCGGCGCCAGCGGCGCGATCTCTCCCCGGTCGTGCTCCCCTTCCTGGAACAGCTCCCCTGCCGGCCGCACCGCGCGCTCCACCTGCCATAACGCGCTGCGCCGGTCGTGGGTGAAGGCGTTCAGCGCGCCGATGTCGGCGAGCGTCGCCAGCTCGTCGCGCCGCAGGCCGGTGCGCTGCACCAGCTGCTCGATCGACGCAAAGCGCCCCACCGGCTCGAGCGCCACCGTCCACTCGTGCGAGCAGATGTTGCAGAAATACGTGCGCGTGCGCCCCTGCCCGCCGGCGCTCGGCGCCTCCCCCACCACCTCGATCATCTTGTCGTCGTCGGCCCCGCACTTGGCGCACAAGAGCGGCGGCGCATCGGAACCGGCGTCAAGCCGGTTTGCCAGATACTGCGCGGGGTCCGCGTTCTGAGCGGGCCCCGCCATCTTCGTCCGGTCGAAAGCGGCCATGGCCTGCCCCATTTCCTTGCGAAGCCCGCTGACGTACTGCAGCCCCAGGCGCACGCCGCCGTCTTCCTCCACGCGGCACGGCCAGTCGGACTGCTGCACGTCGATCGGGTGAAACCGCACGCCCCGGCGCTGCGCGTCCTTGACCAGCGTGGCCGGGTGGTAGAACCCCATCGGCTGGTTGTTGAGGAGCGCGGTGTAGAACGCCGCCGGGTAGTGGACCTTGAGATACGCGCTGGCATAGGCCAGCAGCGCGAAGCTGGCGGCGTGCGACTCGGGGAACCCGTAGAGCGCGAACGAGGTGATGGAGGTGATGATGCGCTCGGCGGTCTCGCCGGTGATGCCGTTGGCCGCCATCCCCTCGCGCAGCTGGATGCCGATCTGCTGCATGCGCTTCTCGGAGCGCTTGAAGCCCATCGCGCGCCGCAGCTCCTCGGCCTGGCCGCCGGTGAAGTTGGCGGCCACCATCGCCATCCGCAGCAGCTGCTCCTGGAACAGCGGCACGCCCAGCGTGCGCGCCAGCACCGGCTCGAGCAGCGGGTGCAGCGGCACCACCGGCTCGCGCCCGGCGCGGCGATTGAGGTACGGGTGCACCATCTGCCCGACGATCGGGCCCGGGCGGATGATCGCCACCTCCACCACCAGGTCGTAGAACTTCTCCGGCTTCAGCCGCGGCAGCGTCGCCATCTGCGCGCGCGACTCCACCTGGAAGACGCCGATGGTGTCGGCCTTCTGCAGCAGGTCGTAGACCTCGGGGTCGTCGGGCGGGATGTGCGCCAGCTCCACCGGCGCCGGCAGCGAGGTGTTGATCAGCCCGATGGCGTCCTGCAGCACCGCCATCATCCCCAGGCCCAGCAGGTCCACCTTCACGATGCCCATCTCGGCGCAGTCGTCCTTGTCCCACTGGATCACCACGCGGCCCGGCATGCTGGCCGGCTCGAGCGGCACCACCGAGTCGAGCGCGCCCTGCGACACCACCATGCCGCCCGAGTGCTGGCCCAGGTGGCGCGGCAGGTCCTGCATCTGCCGCCACAGCTCCGCGAACGACTTGATGCGCGGCATGTCGAACGACAGCCCCACCGAGTCGAGGTTGCGCGCCAGCGTCTCGTGCGGATCGACGTACTCGAAGTGGTGCATCACCTTGGCCAGGCGATCGATCTGCTGGGCGTCGAGCGCCAGCGCCTTCCCCACCTCGCGCGCCGCGCTGCGCCCGCGGTAGGTGATGACGTTGGCCGTCATCGCCGCGCCCAGCCGGCCGTACTTCTCGTAGACGTGCTGGATCACCTGCTCGCGGCGGTCGCCGCTCGGCAGATCCAGGTCGATGTCGGGCCACTCGCCGCGCTCCTCCGACAGGAAGCGCTCGAACAGCAGCTCCATCGCAATCGGATCCACGGCGGTGATGCCCAGGCTGTAGCAGACGGCGCTGTTGGCGGCCGAGCCGCGCCCCTGCACCAGGATGTCGTGCTGGCGGCAGTAGCTGACGATGTCCCAGACGATCAGGAAGTAGCCGGCCAGCTCCAGCTTCTCGATCAGCGCCAGCTCGTGCGCGATCTGCGTGCGCGCCTTGTCGTGGAACGGGCGATAGCGGTTGCGGGCGCCGGCTTCGGTGATGTGCCGCAGGAACGACATCTCGGTTTCCCCCGCCGGCACGGGGTACTTGGGGAACTGGTAGCCGAGGTCGGCCATCGTGTATTCCAGCCGCTCGGCCAGCGCCTGGTTGCCCGCGAGCGCCTCGGGCCAGTCGCCGAACAGCTGCGCCATCGCCTCGGGCGTCTTCAGGTAGCGCTCGGCATTACGCGACAGCTTGCGGCCGGCGGCGTCGAGCGTGGTGCGGTGGTGGATGCAGGTCAGCACGTCGAACAGCTGGCGCTCGCCCGGCGCGGCGAAGCGCACGCCGTTGGTGGCGGCCACCGGCACCTTGAACGCCTGCGCCAGCTGCGACAGCGCGGTGTTGTCCGATTCCTCGTCGCGCAGCAGGTGCCGCTGCACGTCCACGTAGACGTGGCCGCGGCCGAAGATGCCGACCAGCCGATCCAGCAGCCCGCCGACGCCGTAGTGCTGCGCGTCGAGAATGGCACGGCCCGGCAAGCCCACCAGCCCCGCGGCGTGGCCGTCCAGCTCCTCGATCTGGAGCGCGCCCTCGCCCTTGGCGGCGCGCAGCTTCATCTTCGTGACCAGGCGGCACAGGTTGCGGTAGCCCTCGGCCGAGGACACCAGCACCGGCAGCCGCCAGCGATGCGCGGCCGTGCGCGCCGTGCCGCCCGTGGCTTCGATGGTCAGCTCCGCGCCGATGATGGCGCGCAGGCCGGCCTTGGTGGCGGCTTTATGGAAGCGGGGCGCGCCGTAGACGCCGTCGGCGTCCAGCAGCGCCATCGCCGGATAGCCCAGCGTGGCGGCGCGCTCGATCAGCGTCTCGGGCAGCGATGCGCCCTGCAGAAAACTGAAAGCCGACGCCGCGTGAAGCTCGATGTACATGGGGCCGCTGGCTCCGGGCTCCAGGCTCCAGACTTCAGGCCCTAATCGAACAGACCGTCGACGAACCAGGCGCGCGTGCCGCGCTCGGTGAACACGCGGTAGGTGGCGCCGTCGCTCAGCGTGACGTCCCACTCGTCGCGGTCCCACGGGATGAGCGCGCTGGGCGCCTGGGATGTGCTGCCGTCTTCCCACCACTGGCCCGACGTGCGCCAGGGGCCCGCCGACTTCTCCACGCGTCCGCCGGCCATGCCGCGGCGATCGGTGGCGACGCGCACGGGCTTGCCCTGCTCCATGGTGACGCGCGCAGGAATCGGGAACCGGAACCGCCGCAAGGCCATCGCTGGAGATCGCCCGCCCGGAGGGCGGGCAATCAGACACTGCGCCAGCGAGGCGGAGCCTACACGCTCGACGGCTCCGAGGCGGTCGTCTCGCTGGCGCTTGAAGAGCGCCACCGCGCAGGCGCCGGGCCGCCAGCTGTCCACCACGGCCGGCGCACCGCATCGACCTTCGCCCATCAGCGCGTTCAGCCGCGCCATCAGCGTGGCGATCTCTTCCGGCATCGGCACCGGCCGCGTCAGCAGCGAGTGCTGCAGCACGCGCGCCGGCGTGGGGTCAGCGGCCACCGTCACGCGATCGATGCCGGCGGCCGGCGGGTTGGACTCGAGCGCCAGCAGCGCGATCGTGCGCAGCGCCTTGGGATCGCGCATCGGCGTCGGCAGCTGCAGCGACTGCTCGTGCACGGTCTTGTTCACCAGGTGCAGGCGCACGTGCAGCACGGCCACGCCGCGATCCCGGCGTTCGAGGTGCGCGGACAGCGGCTCGATCAGGCGCCCGAGCACGAACGACAGCGGCTCGAGGCCCTCGATCGGCCATTCCAGATCGAGCGACTGCTCGAACTGCTCTGCCGGCAGCGCGGGCACCAGCGGCTCGTGGTCTTGCCCGCGCGCGATGTGCCACCAGCGGACACCGGCCTCCCCCAGCCGCGCCGCCACGTCGTCGGGCGGCAGCGCCGCCAGCTCGCCCAGCGTGCGCAGACCCCAGCGGCGCAGCGTGCGCACGCGGTCTTGACTCCTTTCTGGCAGGCGCGCTCGCGCGTCGGCGCGGTGTGGTGCCGTCGGGCGGAGGCATCACCTCCAGCAGCAGCTCGATGGGCACGTCGGCCACGGCGGCCGTGTCCGCCTCGGCGGCCGGGCCGTCACCGGGGTCGATCACCGTGAGGCCGGCGCGATGCCGCACCAGCAAGCGTGCGGCCACGCGCGAGCCGGCGATGGCCACGCGCACGCGCAGCTTGCGGTCCGCCGCCGTGCGGCGAATCTCCGCCGCAATCGTCCGCGCGTCGCCGAACAGGCGCGTCAGCCCATCGACGTCGAGCACCACCTCTCGTGGCAGGTGCTCTTCGAGACGCGGGGAAAACGCGCGCCCCACGTCCACCAGCACGCCGACGTCGCTGCCCTCGGGCGCGAAAACCGCCGCAAACATCTCGGCCTCAACACGCGGCGCGGGGAATGTATTCGGGGGCGCGGTCTTCGTGGACCGCGGCGCCGACACGCAGCTGGCCGTCCACGCGCCGGCGTGGCGACACCACGCGCACGTCCACGTCGCTGCCCGCCACGCGGCGGCTGCGATCCGATTGCCCCGACCAGGTCGTGCGCCCCGTGAGCGACAGCGTGATCCCGCCGGAGCTGCGCGACACCGGCTCGGGCGCCAGCAGCACGCACGCCGTGTCGCTGCCCTCCACGGCGCGCTGCACGCGCAGCCAGGTGGTGAACGGGATGCGCTGCAAACCGAGGCGCGGCGCATCGGCCAGGTCCAGCGCCACGATGCCGAACCCGCCCGCCTGCAGCACCAGGTTGAATGCCTTCAGCGCCCGGTCGATGGTGCGCTCCACCAGGCCTTCGGCGGCGCTCGATCGCACGCTCCGGACCGCGCCTTCGCCAGGCACCCATCGAGGATCGACCGCCGATTCGGTCTTCGACACCGCCTGCCCGCGCACCCACAGCACGCGCGACAGGTCCGCGCCGGCCGCCGCCAGCGACGCCACGTCCAGCCGATCGAAGGTGTCGATCAGCGCGACCAGCTCCCCTTCTCGGGTCGCCGCCGCCATCAGTTGCAGCGCCAGCGTGGTGCGCCCCGACGACCGCGGGCCGACGATCTCGGACAGGTGGCCCCGGGGCATCCCGCTTCGCAGACAGGCGTCCAGCGCCTCGAGCCCGGTGGGCACGAAGGCGGTGGGATCCGCCCGTTCCAGCGGCGGCAAAGCGGTGGTCAGCGTGCGGTCGAGCTTGTGGTCTCGAAGCGCGGATTCCAGTGTGGCCAGTGCAGTTTTCGCCATATCTTCGGTATGGCGAATTAATAGCGAAACAAGCCAGGCCAGTCAAGGTATTTCCTGCCTGAGTGACGTTGACATGTTTGCCACATGCGAACATGCTCAAAGCATGTCGAAGATGATTCAGATTCGGAATGTCCCCGACGGATTGCACCGGAAGCTGAAGGCCCGCGCGGCGGTTGCGGGTCAATCGCTGTCGGACTATCTGCTGTCGGAGATCGATCGCATCGCCGCTTTACCAACGCGCGAGGAGATGCTGGCCCGGATTCACAGCCGGTCCCGCGTCGTCTTGACCACTCCGGCTGCCGACGTCATCCGAGGCGAGCGCGAGTCGCGCGTGATCGTCGTCGATGCGTCCGCCCTGCTGGAGTTCCTTCTCCAAACTCCGCTCGGCACGCGAGTCGAGACGCGGCTGTTCAACAGCCACGACACATTCCATGCGCCGCATCTGCTGGACGTCGAAGTCACTCAGGCTCTCAGGCGCCTGGTACGGGCTGGCGACATACGTGCCGACAGAGCGCAGGAGGCACTGCATGACTTTATCGATCTCGACATTCGCCGCCATCCCCACACCCACCTGCTGGGCCGCGCCTGGGAGCTGCGGGACAATGTCACGGCGTACGACGCGATGTACATTGCCCTTGCAGAGGCGATCGACGCGCCACTGATCACCTGCGACGCACATCTTGGCGCCGCACCCGGACACGCGTCACAGGTCGAAGTAATCGGCTAGATCACGTCGCGGCGCCATCGCTCATCGTGCACAACTCGCGCGCGATCAATGCCGCGGCTCGCGCGCTGTTGACGAGAAGCGCGCTGTTTGCCGTTTGCGATGCGCCCCCGGTCAGTTCCGTCACGCGTTTCAGCAGAAACGGTGTGACGTGCTTTCCGCGAATGCCGAGACGCTCCGCCTCGGCTGTGGCCTCGGCGATGGCCGCCTCCGCTCCGGCAAATTCGTGGTCTTCCGGAACCGGCACAGCGATGATGACGGCGCGTTCCAGGCCCAGGCGGCGCGACGCGGCGATGATTGCAGCGGCCTCGCGCGGCGTCTCCACGCGCGTATCGATCGGCAGACCACTCGACCGCGAGTAGAAGCCGGGCAACGTATCGGTGCCCAACCCGACAATCGGGACGCCCTGGGTCTCGAGCACTTCGAGCGTAAATGGGAGATCGAGGATCGCCTTTGCGCCGGCACAAACGACGGCGACGGGCGTCCGCCCCAGCTCGATCAGATCGGCCGACACATCCTGCGGCGCACCGCGATGGACGCCGCCGATGCCTCCGGTCGCAAACACTTTGAGGCCCGCCTTGTGGGCAACGATCATCGTCGCGGCGACGGTGGTCGACGCATCCTCGCCGCGTCCAACCGCAATCGGGAGGTCGCGGGTGCTGCACTTCCGCACCGAGCCCGGTGGACGCTGCGCCAGGTCGTTGATCTGATCTGGTGACAGACCGACGGTGATCTGACCGCCGAGCACGGCAATCGTCGCCGGCACCGCCCCGCACTCGCGCACGGCCCTCTCCATCGCGAGGGCAGTTTCCGCGTTGGCCGGCCACGGCAGTCCAAACGTGATCAGCGTGGATTCCAGCGCGACGATCGGGCGATTCTCGTGGAGCGCGTCGGCGACCTCTGGCGACAGACGTAGCAGATCGTTCACGTTCACTCGGCGAACATGTTGCCCAGGAACTCTCGAGTCCCTGGCGGGCCAGTCAACTCGAGATAGATCGGGCCATCGTCGGGCTCGACCTGAATCGCGAAACGCAGGAACCGGCAGCACCGCCGCTCGGCCTCCACCACCCCCGCGATCAGCGCCAGCGTGTCGCCGCCAGCCGCGAACTGCAGGCGGTAGCCATCGGGTGATCTTCAAGGCCCTGCACACGCCGCCTCAGCTCCGAGAGCAGCCCCTCACGCCGCGCCTGGAGCTCGTCAGGCTGCAACGTGCAAACAATCGGCAATTCAGCCATTGGTTCTTCCTAGCGAGCCTGGAGCCCGGAGCCTGGAGCCTGAGGCCTGCTCTTCACCGCCTCGCCGTCGACGTGCGCGCGGGCGACGGCAAGATCAGCTTCTGCACCCGCCAGTTCGACGTCTCGGCGACGTAGATTTCCGTTTCGGATGGGCACGCGAGCTGGTGCGCACCGGAGAACTGCTTGAGCTGACGCCCGGACCGCCCGATCACGCCGAGCACCTTGCCCTCGAGCGTCACCTTGAAGATGCGGCCGGGGAACGTGGACTCGCCAACGAACATCACCTGGTTCGGCCCAGGCGTGATGCAGATCGAGTTGGGCGCGCCGATCGTCGCCGCGAGCCGATCGCCGGTCGGCGTGTTGCCGTTCACCGGCTTGGTGCCGGGCGGCGGCGGCACGTCGATGGTGAACATCCGCAGGAACTTGCCCTCGGTATCGAACACCTGGATGCGGCGGTTGGCGCGGTCGCCCACGTAGACGTTGTCGTTGCGGTCCACGACGATCGCATGCGGCGTGTTGAACTGGCCGGGACCGGTGCCGCGCTCACCCCACGACTTCATCCAGTCGCCGGCCTTCGAGTACTTGGCGACGCGCGAGTTGACGTAGCCGTCGGAGATGTAGATGTTGCCCTGCGAGTCCCACGCCACGTCGGTCGGCTGGCGGAACAGGCCGTCGATCGGCGGCAGCGGCGGATTGGGATGCTCCCACGGCTTGGCCTCGTCGTCGGCCGATTCCTTGCGCCGGCCGTAGACCTCGACGATGCGGCCTGCCGGCGTGAACTTGATCACCATGTCCGAGCCCTTGTCCACGGCCCAGATGTTGTCGTCCTTGTCGATCCGCACGGTGTGGGCGAACGACCAGCCGTAGTTGCCCTTGCCGACCTCGCGGATGAACTCGCCCTTGGGGCCGAACTCCAGCAGCTGCGAGGCCGACGGCGCGTAGGCCGGCCCGCCGGCGCTGGCCGAGCGCGTGAACACGAAGACGTGGCCCCTGGAGTTGACCGCAACGCCGGACACCTCGCCGAAGTGCACGTCCGCGGGCAACTTGAGGAAATCCTTCACCGACTCGAACTCGAGCTCGGGCACCGCCTGTTGGGCCGGCACCAGCGGCATCGAGACCAGCAAGCCCAGGCATATGGCGAACAGTCGAATATTCATGGGCTAATACTGCCCCAAGTCCTCACCTTGACATCCTAGGAGAGAGTGCTACGCTTGCCTAGCACGACTAGGAGAGCGCATGTCGAAGACCACCGAGCTTCTGCAGGGCACCCTGGACCTCCTGATCCTCAAGGCGATCTCGCTTGGCCCGCTGCACGGCTACGGCGTGCTGTTGCGCCTGCAGCAGATCACCAAGGACGCGCTGCAGATCCCGCAGGGCTCGCTCTACCCGGCGCTCTACCGCCTCGAGCACCAGGGGCTGGTCACGTTCGAGTGGGGCGAGTCGGACAACAAGCGCCAGGCGAAGTTCTACTCGCTGACCACGGCCGGACGGAAGCGGCTGCGGGAAGAAACGGACTATTGGCAGCGCCTGTCGGGGGCGATTCGACTCGTTCTCGACGCCGCGCCCAGCGACATTTGAGGTCTCGTCATGAGTCTTCTGGCCGCGCTCAAGTCATTCGGCCGCGCCTGGCTCCAGCGTTCGCGCATGGAGCAGGACATGGACCGCGAGATGCAATTCCACGTCGACGCTCGAACTGCCGACCTCGAGGCACAAGGCCTGCCACGATCGGAGGCGCAACGACGCGCGCGGGCGGAGTTCGGCGACGTGCTGCGCTGGAAAGAAGCGGGCCGCGAAGCCCGTGGCCTGCGGCTCGTCGACGAGCTGGGCGCGGACCTGCGCTACGCCGTCCGCACCCTGCGCCGCTCGCCCGGATTCACCGCGACGGCGGTGCTGTCGCTGGCCTTGGGCATCGGTGCGGTGACGGCCATCTTCGGCCTGCTGGACCTGCTGCTGCTCAGGCCCCTGCCGGTCCGGAGCCCCCAGGAACTGGTCCACGTGACCACGGTCGGAGAGCGTGGCCCAGCCCGTTCGGGATCGTCGAACTCACCGTGGTTCCGCGAAGTGGCCGCACGCACCGACCTTTTCGCCGACGCGATGCTGGTCCGGCACGACGTCTACAAAGTGGGCATCGACGGCCGCGTTGAGCCGATTACCGGCCAGCGCGTCACGGGCAACTACTACACGCTGCTCGGCGTGCCGGCCGTCCTGGGCCGGACGCTGCAGCCCGCCGACCAGCCCGATAAGGGCGGCGGCCCGGTGGCGGTGATCAGCTACGGCCTGTGGCAGCGGCGATTCGGCGGCAATCCCGACGCCATCGGCAGGTCGATCACGGTCGATCGGCAGCCGTACACGATCGTGGGCGTCACATCGCCGGCGTTCGCGGGCATCCTGGTCGGCTGGACGATGGACGTGACGATGCCGCTCGACCTGTCGGAGTTCGCGGACCCGCGGGGGTGGTCGACGACGCCGCTGATTGCGCGCCTGCAGCCCGGTGTCGAAGTCGCCCATGTCGGCCCACAACTGGATCCGATACTCCAGCGCTTCGTCGCCAGCGGCATGTCGGAACGCTTCCGGCGGCGCTACCAGCGAGTCGAGGCCGAGTCGGCGGCGCGAGGGCTCAGCGATCTGCGCGCGCAGTTCGAGACGCCAATCTGGCTGCTGATGGGCGCCGTTGGCCTGGTGCTGCTGATTGCCTGCGGCAACATCGCTGGCCTGCTCGTGGCACGCAACGCGGCACGCCAGCACGAGCTGGGCACACGAGCCGCACTCGGCGCCAGCCGCGGACGGCTGGTCCGGCAGCTGCTGACCGAAAGCCTGCTGCTGGCGGCCGCGGGAGCCGTGCCGGGGGTGCTGCTGGCAATTCGCGGCAGCAATTTGCTGCTCGGCGTCATGCCGCCGGAGTTCGGCCCGATCTCGGCGGCGGTGTCGGCCGACTGGCGCGTGCTTGGGTTCGCGCTGGCGGCCACCGTGGCCACGACGCTGCTGTTCGGGCTCATCCCGGCGTGGCAGTCGGCCCAGTTGGGGGCGTCGCCAGCGCTCAATCGAGCCAACCCGCGCTTGATCACAACGCGCGTGCAGTTCGGCCGCGCCCTGGTGGTGGCGCAATTTGCGCTCTCGGTCGTCCTCGTGGCCGGAGCGCTGCTCTTCGTCCGCACGATCGTCAACCTGGCGCGCGTCGAAACCGGTTTCGATCGCGACCATGTGCTGTTGGTCCGGATGGACCCCCAAGGCACCACCTACGAGAACGAGCGGCTGCGCGCGTTCCAACGGGAGATGCTGGAGACGCTGACGCGCCTGCCAGGCGTGGAGCACGTGACGGTGGCCACGTCGTCGCCGTTCAATGGCAACGTCGATGGCCGGAGGCTCAGGATCCCAGGCGTCGAGCCCCGCGACCCCGACGACGGCGTCATCCAGGTCAACATGGTCGGGCCGGAGTACTTCGAGGCGTTCCGGATTCCGATCCTGCGCGGGCGCCCGATCGACGCGCGCGATCAGCCCAACGCGCCGCGCGTGGCCGTGGTCAGCGAAGGGTTCGCCCGCCGCTATTTTGGCGACATCGACACGGCGATTGGCCGCCGGTTCACGGCCGGGGCGCGCCCCGATCGAGCATGAAATCGTCGGCGTCGCCGCCGACCTGCGCCACCAGGATCTGCGGGCGCCGGCCGAGCGCCTGGCGTACGTGTCCTGGTTCCAGGGCACCGAAGTCCGCCTGTCGCCATTCGAGTTCGTGGTGCGAACCAGCGGCAACCCCGCGGCGCTGGTCAACCCGGTGCGATCGGAAATCCAGCGCCTTCGCCCCGACGCCCCCATTCTCGCGATCCGCACGATGGCGGAGACGATCAACGGGCGCCTGCTCAGCGAGCGCGTGCTCGCCGCGCTCGGCAGCTTCTTCGCCATCGTGGCGTTGACCCTGGCCGCCATCGGCGTCTACGGCCTGCTGGCGCACCTGGTGGCGCGGCGCGTCCCGGAAATCGGCGTGCGGCTGGCGCTCGGCGCGCGGCCCGCCGAGATGATGTGGGCAACGCTGCGAGACAACGCGGTGCTGGCGGCCATTGGATGCGCGATCGGGTTGACGGCGGCATTCATCGGCTTGCGCGTCCTCGACGGGATGCTGTTCGGCCTGGCCCCCACCGACGTCACTACGCTGGGCAGCGCCGCGCTGATCCTGCTGCTGGTTTCGCTGGCCGCGGCGTTCCTCCCGGCGCGCCGCGCGGCATCCGTGGATCCCCTGGTCGCCCTGCGCTACGAGTAAGTCGCCCCGGGACGCTCGTCGAGCGGGCGGCCGGCCTATACTGCACCATCGTTGTCGAGGAGGGTTGCATGAAGGCACAGGGAATGCTGCTCGTGGCCGCGGTGGCAACTGCTGGCGCGCTGACGGCCTGGGCCCAGGGGCAGGGTCAGCCGGCCGATTCGAGGCGCACGCCCGGCGTGCAGTCCGGACAGGACCCGAAACGCGAGGCGTTCGTCGCCGCCAACTGCAAGGTGCCACCGCCGGCGCCGGCCGCGCGCGGCGGCGGTCCTGGCGGAGGCGGTCGCGCCGGTGGCGCGCCGGCCGCCGCGCCGGCGCTCAACGACTACACGGTGACGGCGATTCCCGGTGTCATCGCCGCGGGCCAGAAGTGGAAGCTGGTGTGGGAAGACGCCGGCAACAACGCCGACGGTCCCGTGGGCATGGACGACGGCAGCCTGTGGCTGGCGCAGAACGACAAGAGCACCGTCGTGCGCATCGACAAGGACGGCAAGGCGTCGGTGATCTACACCGACACCTATACCGGCGGCTCGATTGCGGCGAACCGGCGGGGCCAG
Source organism: uncultured Acidobacteriota bacterium (assembly GCA_963713655.1). Taxonomy (GTDB): domain Bacteria; phylum Acidobacteriota; class Vicinamibacteria; order Vicinamibacterales; family UBA2999; genus CAWEBF01. The sequence goes on along the minus strand of CAVQMT010000030.1, from coordinate 64,362 downwards.
GTGTTCATCGCCGAGCGCGCGCTGGGCCAGGCCATCTGGCTGCTGCGGCCGGAGCGGAAGCTGTTCGCGAACACGGTCCGGGGCGAGCCGTTCGAATGCCAGACCACCGGCGTGCTGAACGACATGACGGCAGACAGCAAGGGCGGCGTCTACTTCACGATGGGCGGCGTGTACTACGCCAACCCGCAGGGCGTCGTCAGCGGCCGCTTCGGCATGGTGGGCGGCAACGGCATCATCCTCAGTCCCGACGAGAAGACGCTGTACGTGACCGGCCGGCTGCCCGGCGCGGTGCCGCCCGGCGGACAGCCGGCGCCGGCAGCGCCCGCGACGGTGGCGGCGGTGGCGGCGGCAACAACGGTGGCCTGGTGGCCTTCGACGTGCAGGCCGACGGCTCGCTGACCAACGAACGCCAGTTCGCGTGGGCGGGCGGCGACGGCAGCGCCGTGGACAAGGAGGGGCGGATCTACACCACCGGCGGCGGCGTGGTGTCGGTGATCAGCCCCAAGGGCGAGCTGCTCGGCGCGATCCCGATGCCGCGCAACCTGATCAGCGTGGCGTTCGGCGGCACCGACAAGAAGCTGCTCTACGGCGTCGCCATCCGCGACGTGCAGATCTTCTCGATCCCGACGATCGCGCAAGGCCTCAACGGGAGGCCGAAGTAGACGCGCGCCGCGGTCCTCACTCCGGCTCGTCGCACCCTTCCGTCGCGATAGCGATGCCGGCCTGCATGGCAGCTTCGGTTTCGAACCTCCTGGCGCTGGTGCGGCCAACGTTGTAAAAGAAGTTGAAGGCCTGGATGTCGGACCTGATACCAGGATTGCGCAAGAGCTCGATTGCGTGCTGCAGTTCGTGGCCGATCATCTCGACCGCCTCGCAGCCAGGAGCCTTGCGAAGATTCACCACGATACGCAGCAGACGACTCGGTCCCGCGACGGTCACCGACAGCAGAAGGCACGCCCGCACGCCGCCCGCGCACACGCCCTCATCGACGAACACGAGGCCGTCCGTGGCCTCGATGGTCTCGATGAGGCGCCGGAATGTCGGCGAGCCTTCCCTGCCCCGCGCGATCGCCTCGAACGATGCGCGCACTTTCGGAGCGGACGCGCGGCTCGATCGGCCCGCGGCCTGAGCCGCCACGGGCTGGACAGCCGCGCCGCTCAAGGTGGTGATCAGCGGCTGCGTGCAGTCCCCAGCGCCCGAATCCCGAGGACCAGTGCCTGACGGATCGTGGTGGCGGGTGCCATGGCTTTCACCTCCTGGGACCGGTGCCAGCCAGGGCGGACAGCGCGAATCGGTCCTCGCCACACAAGGCGGAACGGAACGCGCAAACGGGGCATGCCTTCGAAACACGAAGGAATTCGAGGCGCCCCGCCGAGGGAGCGCGGGCAAGGGGAGTAGACTGAGCGGCATCCGAGTCAGATCAGCCGCTGCCTCGGCAGCCTTGCCATGAGCACCAGTTCGGATCGCTCTCCCCGTCCGACCGAGCTGCTGCTGGCGTGGAACCGCGGCGACGCGCGTGCGTTCGACCAGCTAGGTACCGCTGGTTCACGCCGAGTTGCGACGGCTCGCGCGGCGCTACATGGCGCGCGAGCGCCCGGACCACACGCTGCAGGCCTCGGCGCTCGTCAACGAGGCCTATCTGCGCTTAATCGACCTGAAGCAGATGCAGTGGCAGAACCGCGCGCACTTCTTCGCCATGTCGGCGCGGGTGATGCGCCGGATCCTCGTGGACTTCGCCCGCGCCAAGCGCAACGCGAAGCGAGGCGGCGGCGCGCCCAGGGTGACGCTCGACGAGGCCCTGCTCCCGCCTGAAGAAACCAGCCACGACCTCGTGGCGCTCGATGACGCGCTACAGGCGCTCGCGGCCGTTCACCCGCGAAAGAGCGACGTCGTGGAGTTGCGCTACTTCGGCGGCCTGAGCCTCGAGGAAGCGGCCGAAGCGCTTCACGTGTCCGTCGACACCGTGAAACGGGACTGGCGCTTCGCCAAGCTGTGGTTGTTACGCGAGCTGGGCGGAAAAAGCAGCAAGACCTGAGCCGCGCGCTCCAGCTACTTCAGGTGCTGGTTCACCAGCCGCTCGAACCCCTGCAGGATGCGGATGGCGTCGTCGTCGTAGAACGGCAGCATCTGCATCAACAGGATGCCGCCGATCTCGCGCTTGGGATCGATCCAGAACTCGGTGTTGAAGATCCCGGCCCACGACATGCTGCCCTCGCTGCGGTCGAGCGGGTTGGCGGGGCGGCCCGCCAGTTGGAAGCCGAGCCCCCACGTGTCGCGAGCCGGCCCCGAGCGGGTACGGCTTCGACAGGCCCGGGTTGGCCGACGGCTGCTGGCGCACGCGAATCGCGCCCATCTGGTTGCGGCCGATCTCGCGCACCGTACTCTCCTTCAACACACGCGCCGCCGCCCAGCTGGCCGCCGTTCAGCATCATCCGGATGAACTTCGCGTAGTCGTCGGCGGTTGACAGCAGGCCGCCGTCGGCCCGCAGCTGCACCGGGAGCGTGGCCGGGTTCGGGGTCTCGGTGAACTTGCCGTCGCGCTTCTGGTGCGTGGTCACCACCCGCCCGTAGCGGTCCTTCGGCACCTCGAAGAAGGTGTCGCGCATGCCCAACGGTCCGAGCAGGCGCGCCTGCAAGTAGGCGTCGATGCGCTGGCCCGACGCCTTCTCGATCACGTCGCCGAGCACCCGCGTGCTCGAGCCGTAGGTCCAGAGGGTGCCCGGGTCGGCCACGAGCGGCAGCGCGTCCTCCTGCGGCATCTCCTTGCGCTGCACCAGCGCCAGACCCGGATCGCTCCAGTTGTAGCCGATGCCCGACGTGTGCGTGAGCAGCTGACGGATCGTGATCGGCCCCTTGGCGGGACGCGTCTTCCACGTGCCGGCGGCCTGGTCCACGTCGGTCATCACCTCGCGGCCGCGCATGGTGGGCACCCACTTGGCGGCGTCGTCGTCCAGCCCGATCTTGCCCTCCTCCACCAGCATCATCACGCCCATCGACGTCACCGGCTTGGTCATCGAGGCGATGCGGAAAATCGAGTCCTTCGCCATCGGCACGTTCTTGCCGACGTCCTGCTTGCCGAACGCCTCGTGGTAGATGACGCCGTCGCGCCCCACCACCAGCGCGACGATGCCGGGCACCTGGCCCTTGTCCACGGCGTCCTTGAGAAACGCGGAAATTGCCGCGCTGCCGGCCGCCGGCATCGACGTCGCGGCGGGAAGGACAACGGACACCGCGGCGACCGCCGCGAGACAGATGAGAAATGTGCGAAGCATGACGTATCGTAGCCGAACCAGGAGAGCCCATGCCCCTTGATCACTACGTCACGCTCGGACAGTCCGGCCTGCGCGTCAGCCCCATGTGCCTCGGCGCCATGACCTTCGGCGAGGAGTGGGGCTTCGGCTCGAGCGTCGCCGAATCCGAGAGCATCCTCGCGCGCTACCTCGAGCGCGGCGGCAACTTCATCGACACCGCCAACGGCTACACCGGCGGCCACTCCGAGCGCATCATCGGCAACTACATCGCCCACGACCGCGCCCGCCGCGACCGCGTGGTGATCGCCACCAAGTTCTTCGGCAACCTCTATCCCGGGCGACCCCAACGGCGGCGGCGCCAGCCGCAAGTCGCTGACCGCCGCCTGCGAAGAATCGCTGCGCCGGCTGCGGACCGACTACATCGACCTGTACTGGATGCACGTGTGGGACCGGCTGACGCCGATCGAAGAGACGATGCGCGCGCTGGACGACCTGGTGCGCGCGGGCAAGGTGCGTTACATCGGCTTCTCGGACACGCCCGCGTGGAAGGTGGCGCAGGCGCAGACCGCGGCGCGTTTCCGCGGCTGGACGCCGCTCGTGGCGCTGCAGCTCGAATACTCGCTCATCGAGCGCACCGTCGAGGGCGAGTTGATGCCGGCGGCGCGCGAGCTGGGACTGGGCGTGACGCCGTGGTCGCCGCTGGGCGGCGGGCTGCTGACCGGCAAGTACACGCGCGAGCACATGAACGGCGGCACGTCGGACCGCGGCGCCTTCACCCTCAGCCGGCTGAACGAATCGGTGCTGACGCTGCTGGACGAGCTGCGGCGCATCGCCAGCGAGATCGGCGCCACGCCGTCCGCGGTGGCGCTGGCGTGGCTGCGCGTCACGGCCCGGCGTCACGTCGATCATCATCGGCGCGCGGCGGCTGGCGCAGTTGGATCAGAACCTCGACGCCTTGGACCTGACGCTTGGCGCCGAGCACCTCGAGGCGTTGGACCGTCTGTCCGAGCCGGTGCTGAACTTCCCGGCCCGGTTCCTCAAGAACGCGGCCAACCTGATGCACAACGGCGCCACCGTCAACGGTGAACCGACGCAACCGAACCCGCGGTTCACGAAGTCGCCCGCGTCCCAGACGTCTAGTGGCCAGCGAGGCTTCACCTCGCTGGCCAGTGTCTTCTGACCTCGCTCCTGCCGTTATGGGATGATGCCTGGACCCACGTGAGCACCGTCGTCGCGCCCGCCCTCCCGTACGGCCCCCGAGCTCCACCGACACCCCGACCCGGTCCACCGCCCCTGCCTCCCAGCCGCGGCCTGCGCCGCATGGCGGCCGCACTGACCTACCGCGACTTCCGCATCGTCTGGCTGGGCGCCCTGGTCTCCACCATCGGCACCTGGATGCAGAAGGTGGCGCAAAGCTGGCTGGTGCTGACGCTGGCGGGGACGTCGTCGGCGTTCTACCTGGGACTCGACTCGTTCCTCGGCGAAGCGCCGATCCTGCTCTTGACGCTCGTCGGCGGCGTGGTCGCCGACCGGATGGATCGCCGGCACGTGCTGATCGCGTCGCAGGTGGTGCAGATGTCCACGGCGCTGGCGCTGGCGGCGCTGGTCTACACCGGCCAGGTGCGCATCTGGCACGTGCTGACGCTGTCGGTCATCACCGGCATCGCGCAAGCCTTCGGCGGTCCGGCGCACCACTCGCTGATGCCGTCGCTCGTCCCCAAGGAGCACCTGCCGAACGCCATCGCCTTCAACGCCATCCAGTTCAACCTGGCGCGGGTCATCGGTCCGCTGATCTCCGGCGCGGCGCTTGGCCGCCTTCGGCATGGCGGCGTGCTTCGGCCTGAACGGGCTGTCGTTCGTGGCGGTGATCATCGGCCTGCTGCTGTTGCGCGCGCGGCCGCCGGCTGCGGGCGCCGTTCGGAGCATGAAGGACGAGATGCGTGGCGGCTTCGCCTACGTGCGCACCGACCCGTCGCTCGTCGGCCTGGCCACGCTCGGGTTCATGGGCACGTTCCTGGCCAGCCCGCTGCTGACCTTCCTGCCCGCCTTCGTGCAGGACGTGCTCCGCGGCGACGTGACCCTGTACACGCGGCTGATGTCGTGGGCCGGCGCCGGGGCCGTGGTCGGCGCGCTGGGTGTGGCCTGGCTCGGCAAGTTCACGCACATGGGCCGGGCCGTGCTGAGCCTGCAGATGGCGATGGGCCTGGTGATCGTGGTCTTCGCGAACACCCGCGACGCCCGCTGGTCAACGGCGCGCTGCTCTTCATCGGCGGCGCGTGCATGGTGATGGTCTTCGCCATGCTGCAGTCGCTCGTCCAGCTCAGCGCCCCCAACGAACTGCGCGGACGCGTGATGAGCATCTACATGATGGCGTTTCGCGGCGGCATGCCGCTGGGCAGCCTGGCCGGCGGCTGGCTGGCGAATCAGTTCACCGCCCCGCCGGTGCTGACGATGAACGGAACGCTGCTGGCGCTGGTGGCCGCGTGGTTCCTGGTCCGTGGCCACAGCGTCCGCGAGCTCTGACCGGCCCTAGGCTGTTCGAGCCTTCAGTCGCTTCACTACTGCGGCACTGGTCAGCTCGCGGTACGCGTCTTTCCCAATCCATCGCGCCGACGGCAGGTCGCTCGTCGACATCCGGGACGCCATCTCGACGGCCGCGGCATGCAAGGCTATGTTGCGCCGGCCGATCAGGCGCAGCGCCCAGCTCACGCCCTTCTTGACGAAGTTGCGATCGTCGGCTGCCGCGCGCTCGATGAGCGGCAAGCATTTGAGCAGTGCTGCGTCCGGTGCGGTCTTCTCGTGCAGCGCCACGCTGGCCAGCAAGGCAAACGCGGCGCGCTTGCCGAACTCGTCGCGCCGAGTGCTCCACGCTCTGACCCGGCCCCAGGCGTGCGGCGTGCGGTCGAACAGGTGGAAGCACACGTGGTCGCAGATCGCCCAGTTGTCGAAGTCGCGGCACCAGCGGTCCATCAGCGCCGGCGTGAGGCGTTCGGGCTCGCCCAGGAATGCCGCGATCATGCGCGCTTCGTACCATCCGGACTTCCACAACTCCAGCGCCGCGTCATGGTCGCGGCCGAGCCCCTTGGCCATCTCGCGCATGGTTCCCACGGAGACGCCGAAGGCGCGATCCGACGGGATGGCGTAGCGCGCCATCCCGTCGCGCACGGCCCTGGAGCCGCGGCGCTTCAGCATGGCGATGATGTCGTCCGCTCGTTGCTTGGGAGAGCGCGAGACCGCGGGTGGCATGAACGAGGCGGCATCATATCCCGTACACGGCGACGGGGCGGGAGAGGCGCCCGCCCCGTCAATCCGACCGGAACCGGTCAGGGCCGGTACCGTATTAGCGGCGCTTCAGGACTTCGTATACCGAAGCTGCTCCGCCGCCGATGGCCGCGCCGATGCCGGCGCCCTTCTTGCCGTCGATGATGCCGCCGACCACTGCGCCCGACCCGGCACCGGCGCCGATGATGAGCGCCGTCTTCTTCCACGAGCGCTTCGGCTCGACTTGCTCAGGCGCCTCGCGAATCACCGCCGGGCTGGCGGTCGCCCGCGGCGCCGGCTCATAACTGATCGGCCGGCTCGACACCCGGCGCGGCGCGGGACGCGCCACGTAGTCGGTGCGTGTGACCGCCGGTGCCGGTGCTCCCTCGAACGCGCTGACGGCAAACGGATTGGCCGCCGCACCCGAGGCCGACTTCGCGCCGGCGATGTAGCCCAGGCTTCCGATTGCCAGTGCCGACGCGACTCCTGCTGCAACGATGGCCTTCATGGTGCAACCTCCTCTCCTCAAACGTTCCTTGGCCATGGAGAGTCCAAACCCCATGCCACGCCGGCATCGGCGCTAAGGTCCTCTAGGAGAGTCAGTTAGCCAGATGGCCGAGGCAGCTGGACCGTAAAACGTCCTCAAAAGAGGACTAAGCCACTAGTGCAGTTCCGCACCTCCAGGCCTGGAGCCTGTAGCCCGTAGCCCGTAGCCCGAGACTCGGAGCCCGCCCTACTTGCTCCTACACTCGAAACTCGCCGCGTCCGTCTGGCTGCCGGCGCCCTTGTAGGTGGGCACGCGCGGATACTGGCACACCAGCCGCGTCCCAACCTCCTTGCCGTCCCGGAACTGCGCCACCACCAGCTGGTCCGGCACCTGTCCCTTCTCCCGCCACGCCTCAATCAAGCCCAGCGCGTCGAAGTTGAAGTTGATCGGCCCCGCCGTGCCGGGTCCGTGCCCCATGCCCGGCACCATGAAGAAGCGCATGTTCTCGCGGACCGCGCGCTCGCCCACCGTGGCCACCACGCGGTTGTAGTAGTTGATGGCGACTTTGGGCGGCACCGCGGTGTCGCTCCAGCCCTCGATCAGGAGCAGCTTGCCACCGCGCGCAAAGAAGCGGCGCAGATCCGGGTCCACGGCGTTCACCGGCTGGATGTCGGCCCGGTCCGACGCCGCGACGTCGCCGTCGAAGTTCAGCGGCCGCGTCCGGTAATCCCAGTTCGGGATCGCGCAACACGTAGTGACTTGAAGAACTCCACCGGGATGCCCAGCGGCTGGGCGCCGCCGGCGAGCTGGCCCCAACCCAGCTCGCTGCCCGGATAGAGGGGCGAATAGATCTCGGCGCCGGTGCGCGGATTGCGTGGACCGCGATAGATCTTGCGCGCGGCCTCGACCTGGGGGGCGGTCAGGCAGCCGGTGGTCGCGCCATCCTTGCACTGCACCACGCCCGGATCGAAGCGGCAGGCCTCGGGGTCGCCGATGACGCCGTCGTCGAGACCGTCACCCTTGTCGCAGGCGTTCAACGCCGCGCGGTGCAGCACCGGATAGAGATCCGGCGGGATGAAGCTGGCGGCGTCCTGGTGCGTGGCCTGCCACACCCACATCTGCGCGAACGTGTGGCGGGTGAGATACGACGACATGCCGGTGACGGCCAGCGTGTCGTAGTCCTCCGGATAGCGCTGTGCCGAGCTGAGCGCCGCGATGGTGCCGCCGCCGCCCTCGGCCATGTAGGAGGCGCTCGGCGGCTTGCCGTAGAAGGCGCGAATCAGCGCCTTCGAGGCCACGGTCATCTCGTGCGTGGCGCGATAGCCGAAGTCCTTGATCTGCTCGGGGTGATCCATCGCATAGCTGGAATCCCCCGCGTGACCGGTGTTGTGCGACGCCGTGGCATAGCCGCGGCGCACGCCGCCAGCCAGCGCGTTGAGCGACGGCGTGCCACCGCCCAGCCCGCCGTTCCCCGTGCCCCGGAACTTGCCGTTCCAGGATGCGGGCAGCCACAGCTCCATCTTGATGTCGGAATCGCTCGTGGGCTTGAGCGTCGCCGCGACTCGACACAGCGCCGGCAGGTCGGCGAACGGGTTGGCGGCGGGGCTGCCCCGCCGCCACGGGCGGGAGGCGACGGCATCTGCCCTGCGGCCACCAGCGCGGCGCTGGTGACCGTGACGCCCGGCAGCTTCGTCGAGGCGAGCCTGCCGCAGGCCGCTGCGTCGAGGGTCACGGTCCCCTGGGCCTCCACGCCCGGCGACCACTGCGCGATCGCGAAGACCACGACGAACACGCCACACGCGAAGAAGCCATTCCGCAGCATGCGCGGTATTGTATTCGCGTCTCGCCACCCGTCCATGACCGACACACTCGCCATCGTCCTTGGCGGCGGCCAGGGCTCCCGCCTCTTCCCGCTCACGGCCACGCGCTCGAAGCCGGCGGTGCCGATCGGCGGCAAGTACCGGCTGATCGACATCCCCGTCAGCGGCTGCCTGCACGCCGACATCCGGCGCATCTTCGTCCTGACGCAGTTCAACTCGGCGTCGCTCAACCGGCACATCTCGGGCACGTATCGCCTGGACCAGTTCTCCGGCGGCTTCGTCGAGATCCTGGCGGCGGAGCAGACGCCCGACAACCCGCACTGGTTCCAGGGCACCGCGGATGCCGTGCGCCAGGCCGCACGGCACTTCGACGAGCATGTCGGCGGACTTCTACCTGATTCTCGCCGGCGACCACATCTGCCGGATGGACTACCGCGCGCTGGTGCGCGCGCACCGCGAGTCGAACGCCGACGTCACCATCGCCGCACAGGCGGTGGACCCGGCCACGGCGACGCAGATGGGCATCTTCCGCTTCGAGCAGGACGGCCGCATCGCCGCGTTCGAGGAGAAACCGGACGCGAATCGGCTGCGCGCCATCGGCCGCAGCATCCCTGAAGGCGCACGGTTCGCCCTCCACGACGACGCGCGGCCGTTCACCGCCTCGATGGGCATCTACGTCTTCTCGCGCCAGATCCTGCACGGCTTGCTGGAGCGCGAGGCCGGCCACGATTTCGGGCGCGAGCTGATCCCGCGCGCGATCGCGCAACACAAGGTGCGGCCGTACATGTTCGACGGCTACTGGGCCGACGTCGGCACCATCCAGGCGTTCTACGACGCCAATGTGACGCTGGGCCGCCCGGATGCACCGTTCCGTTACTGGGATCCGCTGCGTCCCATCTACACCCACTCGCGGCATCTGCCTGGATCTCGGCTGCTCGACTGTCACGTCCGCGATTCCATCGTCTCGGACGGCTGCGATCTGCACCGGTGCACGGTCGAACAGTCCGTCATCGGCCTCCGGTCGCGGGTGGGCGACGGCACCCGGGTGGAGCACTCGGTCGTGCTCGGCGCGGACTGGTATGAAGACGACCCGCCGACTGGCGCGCCGCGCATGGGCATCGGCCGCGATGTCGTGCTGCGCCGCACGATCGTCGACAAGAACGCGCGAATCGGCGACGGCGTGCGGTTGGTGAACGACGCCGGCGTGCAGCACGCGGATGGCGAGGGCTATTGCATCCGGAGCGGGATTATCGTCGTCCCGAAAGGCGCCGTGCTCGCAGCCTGGCACGGTGGTTGTAGCTTGGCTCCAGTTGGTCGTTGGTCGTTGCTAGGTCGTTAGCTCGGTGCTCTGAACTAGACCACGACAACGACCCACGACTAACTGACGCGCTACGTACCTGCGAACGTGAACTCGAGAATGCTGCCCGGGTTGGCGACGTTGGTCGTCGGGGCGCCGGTGGCATCCGCGGTGCGGCCGGATACGTCGGTGACGATGTAGATGCGAGTGCCGTCGGGGTGCACCGCCAGGTCGCGGTAGCGGTTGGTGGTCTTCAGCACTTCGAGCGGCGGCCCGACGGTGGTCTTGCCGTCGGCGGCCAGCGTCATCTTGAACGCCACGCCGCGCAGCAGGCTCAACGCCAGGATCGAGTTGGCCCAGCCGGGAATCGCGCGCGACGGTGTAGACCTCGACGCCGCCCGGCGCCATGGTCGCTCCCTGGCGGAAGTCCCAGCCGTTGTCCACCGTGAAGAACGTCTGCAGCGGCGGCGTGAAGAGCGGGTTGGCGAACGACGACTCGGTCTGCTGCGGCACCGAGGGCGGAATCGCCGCGTTGGCGTTGCCCGCCGGCAGCGACGCGCACGGTTGCGGCGACGACGCCGACCAGTTGGCGTAGGTATAGGCCTTGTCGTCCTTGTGCCCGGCGACGTTGGGCCAGCCGTAGTTGCGGCCCGACTCGATCAGGTTCACCTCGTCGTCGCTGCTGGGGCCGTGCTCGGACTCGTAGAGCCGGCCGCCCGGGCCGAAGGCGATGCCGAGCGGATTGCGGTGGCCGACCGAGAAGATGTGGCTGCGCACGCCGCCCACCGTGGGGTTGTCGCTCGGGATGCCGCCGTCCAGATCGATGCGCAGGATCTTGCCCTGATAGGCCACCCAGTTCTTCGCCGACACCTGCGCCGCGGTCGGCAGGGTCTGCGCGTGGTTGACCATGCAGCGGTTGCCGCCGAAGTTGGCGCCGCCGTCGCCGATGGTCAGATACAGCTTGCGATCCGGCCCGACGGCGATGCGGCCGCCGACGTGGTCGTCGTGGGTAGGCAGGCCCGACAGCACGTCCACCGGATCGACCAGCGCGCGCGCGGTCGGCGTCGTAGCGGTAGCGGCGAACGCCGAGGCGCCGCGCCAGCGCCGGCCCCGGCGCATCGTCGTAGGTGAAGGCCACGAACACCTGATCCGTGCCCTTGCCGAAGTCCGGATGGAAGGCCAGCCCGAGCAGGCCGTCCTGCGCGACGCTGCGATGCACTTCGTGCATCGTCAGCAGCACGCGGCGCATGCCGTCGGCCGGGTTCACCTGCACGACGCGGAACGCCTCGCGCTCGGTGACCCACAGTTGTCCGTCAGGCCCCCAGGCGATCTCCCACGGCGAGGCAAAGCCCGTGGCCACGACGCGCATCGTGAACCGCTCGGGCGCCTTGGCCACCGTCGTCGGCCCCTGCACGCCGACCGCGACTCCGAGCACGACAAGAAGAACGGCCGCCGCTGAGATCGTGCGCATGACTTCGGCCCTCTCTTCCTTTAGCCTTTGCCTTTTGCCTTTTGCCTTGCTCTTCTAATTCGGCGCCCCACCGAGCGCGGCACCAATCCGCGCCCGCAGCGCCATCAACGTCTCCGGCGAGCCGACGAACAGGCCCTCCGGGATACTTGCTCTCGCGGATCATGGCCTTGTAAATCGCGTCGCTGCGATAGAGGTTGAGCCCCAGCCCGGCCAGGTACTGCAGCTTCAGGTTGCGGTCGGTGTTGATGATGCCGTCCTTCAGCCAGCCGGCCATGTCGCTGCGCTGGCCGGCATAGGTGCCGAACAGCTCTACCGCCGAGTTGATGCCGATCTCACGCAGCGAGTTGGTAATCGGCGCGTTTGCCGGATCGTTCAGCCGCGCCTGCACCGCGTCCACGTCGATCTTGCCGTCCTCCAGCTGCCCGAAGAGCACCAGGTCGTAGCCCTGCCCGTTGATCGTGTTGGCGAACACCGCGCCGTTGGGGAACGCCTCCAGGAAGGTGGCGATCTCGCTCTTGGCCGCTTCCTCGGTGCTTTCGTAGAGCTGCACGAACAGCGTCACGACGCCGCCCGGATTGAGGTGCGACTTCACGACGTTGAAGAACTCGCGCGTATACAGCGTGGCGGCGCCCTTGACCCACGGATCCAGCGGGTCGGATGTGATGGCGTCGAACTTCTCGTCGGTGGTCAGCAGGTAGTGCCGGGCGTCGTCCAGGTGCACCTTGACCTTGGGGTTCCGCACCACGTCGAAGTTGTGCGCCGAGAAGTGCGTCGAGACCACTTGCGGCACCAGCGGCTCGATCTCGGCGATCGTCTGGTCCTTCACCAGCGGATCCACCGACACGGCACCCGCAGTGACCCCGGCGCCGCAGCCGATCACCAGCACCTTGTTCGGGTTCTTCGGCACGAGCGTCGTGATGTGGCCGAGCATGCGCTGCAGCCGCATGTCCTGCGGCTCGCTGGACGCCTGCACCTTGCCGGCGTTGTGGTAGTTGAGCGCGCCGCTGGGCGTGCGCGACACGGCCACCGAAGCTGTGACGCCCTCGCCCACGTAGATGATCTCGTTCTGCCCCACCCAGGTGGCGGCATAACGGCCGTAGGCCACGAGGATGCCCGGCAGCGGCGGCACGACCCGGGCCAGCAGACCGGCCACGGCGGCAATCACCACGACGCGGGCCAGCGCCAGCACCGAGGACTGCTGGGGACTGGACCCGCCGAGCATGAGGAGACCCGATAGGGCCGCCACGCCGATGAGCGCCTGCTGCGTGATCTGGCTGCCAACTGTGCCGACGAGCCCCAGGCTGGTGACCAGCGCACCGACGATCGCGCCGACCGTGTTGGCCGCGTAGACGCCGCCGACCAGCCGCGCCGGATCCTGGCCGCGTGACGCCACGGCCGCCAGGGCCAGCGGGAAGCTGGCGCCCCAGAGGATCGCGCCCGGCAGCATCACGAAGATGGCGCGCATCAGATCCAGCTGGAAGGTGAAGGTCAAGCTGGTGGAAATCGACGGGTTGATCGGCCAGAACGGCAACGACGTGCCGGTGGCGTAGGCCGCCCAGGCCAGCGCGGCGCAGATCCCCACCTGGCACCAGCCGAGCGCGGTCCGAGGATTGGCGGCGCCGCGCGCCAGCGCCGATCCGAGGCTGCTGCCGATGCCCAGCCCGGTCAAGAACACGGCCAGGATCATCGAGAAGGTGTAAGCGGTGGCGCCGAAGAGCAGCGAGAGGAGCCGCGTCCACACGACCTCGGCCCCCAGGGCCGTCAGGCCGGACAGCGCGATCGTCAGGTACACCAGCTTGGCTTCGCTGCTGATCGCGAGGGCCGGCGCAGGCAACTCCTCGGGCACGGCCTCGGTCGCACGATGCGGCGTCCACTGCGCGATGAGGAGCGCCAGCGACGCGACGACGACGTTGATCGCCACCGCCGTGTAGGTGGTGGTCGGCATGTCGTAAACGCGCAGCAGGTAATAGCCGGCAAGCAGGCTCCCAATCACCGCGCCCGCCAGGTTGCCGCCGTAGAAGTAGCCGAGCCACGAGACGCCTCGCGGCGTGGTCTCGACCCAGCGCGCAATCGCCGGCAGCGTGGCGCCCATCAGGAGGGTCGGCGGAATCAGGCAGATGCCGGCCACGGCCGCCCGCAGCACCAGACTGATCGGCCCCGTGCCCGCCCAGGCGGTATAGGCGCCGCCGAGCAGCGGCACCAGCCACATGACCAGCAGGCCGCAGACGCCGATGCCCAGCTCCAGCATCGCGTAGACACGCAGCGGGTGCCGATTCGCGTCGAGGAACCGCGGGGTCACGAGGCTCCCCAGACACATGCCCCCCATGAAGATGCCCAGGAGCACGCCCAGCGACACCGCGGAGGACCCGATCGACAGTTGGAGCAGCTGGAACCAGACGACTTCGTAGATGAGCGCGGCGCAGCCCGACCCCACGAACAGCAGCAACAGCGCGGGCAACCAGCGCTGTGCGACCTCGAGGCCGGCTGCGGGCCTCGAGGCCTCTTCAGCTAACGTCATTTGTGACGGATCCTATCAGAGGATGTTACGCCCGGGCTGGCACACGAACAGTGAGTGCGTTGGGCAGGATGCGCACCTCCACACGAAGGCCGCCCACGTGTGGTTCGCCGTCGACATGGCACAGCACCGGGCCCGTGCTGGTCACGAGCGCCTCTACGACGGCATGCGTGGTAACCCCCGGCTGCATGTCGAGCCGGCCGCCGAAGAGCGCTGGCACGCCTCGCATGATGCCCCACGTGGACCGCGACGTTACCACCACCACGTGCAGCAGCCCGTCGTCGATCCGCGCGCCGGGCGCCACCATGGCGCCGTTGCCGTACTGGCGTCCGTTGGCGAAGGCGATCAGCAGCGGCCGGACGTCGTGCCGCCCGCCGCCCACCTCGATCATCAAGTCGTCGGGCCGGAACAGCAGGACCTCCCGCACCGCGGCACGAACGTAGCGCGCCAGGCCCCGCCGGTCGCGGCCAATCTCGGCGAACCGCTGCGCCACCCGCGCGTCCAAGCCCACGCCGGCCACGTTGACGAAGATCCGGCCGTCCAGCGAGCCGAGGTCGATGCGCCGATCGATCCCGGCCATGGCGGCGTCGAAGGCGAGGCGCGGATCCAGCGGCACGTTCAGCTCCCGGGCCAGACCGTTGCCCGAGCCGGCCGGCACGACGGCCAGCACGGTGTTGGAGCCAGCCAGCGACGATGCCACCTCGTTGACGGTGCCGTCGCCGCCCCATGCCACCACCATGCGGGCGCCGCGCCGCGCCGCCGACGATGCCAGCTCGCGCGCGTGCCCGGCCTGCGTCGTCACCACCACTTCAACCGCTGATCCGTGGGCCACGGCCAAGGCGGCGGCCAGTTCGGCCCTGGCGCGCGCGCCGTCCCCGACGGAGCCCAGCCCCGCCGTGGGGTTCACCACGACCAGCACCGGCCGCTCAGCGTGTTCCGACATGCCGGGCCATCGTAGCCCGGCGGGCGACGGCCGAACGACAAACACGTAACGGATTGGGCCCGCCCAGACAAGCCTGTGGCGGACGTCGCGGCCCGTCCGGTTGTACAATGCGCCGGATGGGTGAGGCTCGATTGTGCGTGCTGTGTCGCACTCGGCCGGCGGACCCGAAGTGGCGGCCGTTCTGTAGCGAACGCTGCCGCAACGAAGACTTGGCCCGGTGGGCGGAGGGAACGTACCGG
Organism: uncultured Acidobacteriota bacterium; assembly: GCA_963713655.1. Taxonomy (GTDB): domain Bacteria; phylum Acidobacteriota; class Vicinamibacteria; order Vicinamibacterales; family UBA2999; genus CAWEBF01. The sequence goes on along the minus strand of CAVQMT010000030.1, from coordinate 49,078 downwards.
ATCGGGGGCGACCCGGTCCCCTCACCCGATACCGAGGCGGAACCGGAGTAAGCACAGCGTTTATGGCCGATACCCTCACCATCACCGACAACCGCACCGGCAAACAGTACCAGGTCCCGATCAAGGACGGCGTCATCAAGGCGACCGACCTCAAGCAGATCAAGACCGACTGGCGACGACGTGGGGCTCGCCACCTACGACCCGGCCTTCATGAACACGGCCTCGTGCCGCAGCCCGATCACCTACATCGACGGGGACAAGGGCATCCTCGAGTATCGCGGCTATCCCATTGAGCAGCTGGCCGAGCGGTCGACGTATCTCGAAACCGCCTACCTCATCATTTTCGGCGAGCTGCCGACACGGGCCCAGCTGGCGGAGTGGATCACTTCGATCACCTTCCACACCATGCTGCACGAGAACATCAAGAAGCTGATGGAAGGCTTCCAGTACGACGCCCACCCGATGGGCGTCTTCCTGAGCACCGTGGGCGCATGTTCGGCGTTCTATCCAGACGCCAAGAACATCTTCGACGAGCAGTCGCGGCGCAAGCAGACGCAGCGCCTGATCGCCAAGGTGCCGACCATCGCCGCCTACGCATACCGCCACAGCATCGGCCGTCCCTACAACTCCCCCGACAACGACCTCAGCTTCACCGGCAACTTCCTGAACATGCTGTTCCGGATGACCGAGCTGAAGTACAAGTCCAATCCGGTACTGGAGCGCGCGCTCGACGTGCTGTTCATCCTGCACGCCGACCACGAGCAGAACTGCAGCACCAGCGCCATGCGCGGGATCGGCAGCTCGCACGTCGACCCCTACTCGGCGATGGCGGGCGCCGCCGCGGCGTTGTATGGACCGTTGCACGGCGGCGCCAACGAAGCGGTACTGCGGATGCTGACCGAGATCGGCAGCGTGGACAACATCCCGGGCTTCATCAAGCGGGTGAAGGCGGGCGAAGGCCGTCTGATGGGCTTCGGCCACCGCGTCTACAAGTCCTACGACCCGCGGGCCAAGATCATCAAGCAGACCGCCGACGCGGTGTTCGACGTCACGGGCAGGAACCCTCTGCTCGACACCGCGCTGGAGCTGGAACGCATCGCACTGCAGGACGATTACTTCGTGACGCGCAAACTCTACCCGAACGTGGATTTCTACTCGGGGATCATTTACCAGGCGATGGGGTTCCCGGTCACGATGTTCCCCGTGCTGTTCGCCATCCCCCGGACGGCCGGCTGGATCGCGCAGTGGGAGGAGATGCTGCTCGACCCCGAGCAGAAAATCGCGCGGCCGAAGCAGGTGTACATTGGCTCGCGCCGCCGCGACTACGTTCCCGGCGCCATTCGGGGCTAAGTCAAGTCAGCAGTCAGAAGTCACCAGGCAGAAACGGCGAGGCTCACGTGACGCTTGCATCGCTCGCCCGGGCCGTGTTGACCGGCGCATTCGTCGCTGCATGCGCCGGGCCTGCGCCGGCCGAGCAAGCCAAGCCGGCTGCGCCGGCGAAGCCCGCGGCGGCGGCCAAGTTCGACGCGGCGCGGGCGTGGGCCCACGTGGAGCGCCAGGTGAAGTTCGGCCCGCGGCCGTCGGGCTCCGCGGCGCTGGCGGACACGCGCCGCTACCTGATTGCCGAGTTGAAGGCGCTGGGCCTCCCGGTGCGTGAGCAGGCGTTTACGGCCAAGACGCCGGCCGGCGACGTGCCGATGGTGAACCTGATCGCCACGATTGCCGGACGGCGCGCCGACCGCGTCGCGCTGGCCAGCCACTACGACACCAAACGGGCGCCGTTCCGCTTCGTCGGCGCCAACGACGGCGGGTCGTCCACGGCCGTGGTGCTGGAGCTGGCCCGGGCGCTCAAGGACTCGCAGCCCGAGTTCACGATCGAGCTGCTGCTGCTCGACGGCGAAGAAGCCGTGAACTGGGATTGGGCCGGCACCGACAACACCTACGGCAGCCGCCATTACGTGTCGGCCGGTCAGGCGGACGGCAGCTTGAAGGGCCTGAAGGCCCTCGTGCTCCTGGACATGGTGGGCGACGTCAACCTGATCATCCGCCGGGAGTCGCTTTCGACTCCGTGGCTGGTGGACGCGGTGTGGTCCGCCGCCGCGCGCGTGGGCCAGCGGGCGGTGTTCTCCAACGAGTTGACCACCGTCGAGGACGATCACGTCGCCTTCGTGCGCGCCGGCGTGCCCGCGGTGGACATCATCGACCTCGACAACCCCACCTGGCACACGGCGCAGGACGACCTGGCGCACGTGAGCCGCCAGAGCCTGCAGGTCGTGGGCGACGTGGTGCTGGCCGCGCTGCCCGACATCCAGCAGCGCCTCGCCGGCAGAATCCGCGCTAGAGCCGAATCTTGATCCGTTAGTCGTGAGTCGTGGGTCGCTAGTCATGTGGTCCGGACGACCAACGACAACGACAAACGACCAACTGCCCAGGCTACGGCCTCAAGACATAGTCGGGCGCCGTTGTGTTCTGCCCCTTGTAGCAGCAGGACCCCAAGAAATTCGGCCGGTACGGATCGCTCCCGCTGTTATTACCCGCCGGAAGGCGTCCGACCTTCGCCGGACCGTTGATCCGCGCCAGCACCCGATCGCGTGCCTGCTCGATCCGACGCAGCAGCTGCTCGACGTCCCACCCCACGAGCGCGCCCTTCCAGTACACGACCTTCCCCGCGATGATGACGTCGCGCACGTGTCTGGGATTCATCATCGTCACAATCGTGCCGGGCACGTTGTTCATCGGCCAGATGCTGATGTTCCGCGCGTCGAGCACGACGAGGTCGGCCTCCTTGCCAGGCGTCAGGGTTCCCACCTTGTCGAGAATACGATTGGCGGCGGCGCCGGCGATCGTGGCCATCTCGATGATCTGACGGGACGTGACCAGTTGGGGGACCGGCAGACGGCCGGGATTGCTCTCGTTGAAGGCCAGGTCGTTGGCCAACGCGCGTTGCATGCAGAAGGCTCCTCGCATCAGCGAGAACGGGTCGGTGGTCATGTTGGTGTCGACGTCGGGGCTCAAGCTGGGGAGGATGCCGTGATTCAGCGCAAGTTGAAACGGCGGCATCCCGTGCCGCATCTGCATCTCGATGAGGTTGGCGATCGAGACATGAACGCCCCGGTCGCGACAGATGGCCCACGCTTTCGACTGGGCGCTGTTCGGGTAGCCGCTCGAGCCGGCGCCGACCTGGCCAACGGACTCCTCCTGCCATCTGGTGCAGTGAACCAATGTCACGTCGGACCAGTCGCTACCGTTTCGAGCGTCGGCCGCCGCGCTGACGACCGCCATCGGGTTGCCGACATTGTGCGTGTTGATCAGCGCGCCGAACGAGCGGGCAAGCTGCCACCCCGTGTAGCTGGCGCCCTGGAATGCGGGCCCGCCGCCCGCGCCCAAGCCAAGCGTCACCAGTTGGTCCTTCGAGCTGAAGTAGGTCTTCGCGAGGCGGCCGATGCCCTTCGTGGTGTCGTTCATGGCTCCAGGGGCTTCGAACGGGATGCCCTCTGCGCTCCGGTTGGTTCCTCCGCTGTAGTCGAAGACCATCCGTCGGCCGGAGTCCATCAGGCCCTTGATCATCGCGTCGGTGTGCTCGGGCGTGTGATTGGCTTGCGAGGTATCGGTTCCGCAAGTGACGCCCTCGCTGATCTCGCTCAGGCAGGTCACGAGCTCGGAGATGTAGCAATCCTCCGGGTCGTACGGCACGCGTCCCAGGTCCCAGATGAACCTGGTCGGGTCGTTCGGATCGGCGATGCGGCCGGCCGTCCAGATGTTCTGAACGACGGACCCATAGCTCTCCTGCGGCCAGGCGCCTGCAAGGAGGCCATCCGCGATGATGCTCCGTTGCAGCGTCTCGTACTGGTGATGATGCGTCGTAATGAAGCCGGGCATGACGATCGTGCCCGAGCAATCCACCACCTCGGCCTCGGGAGCCGAGATCGTGGGCGCGATCTGCTGCGATCAACTTTCCGTTGATCAGGACGTCCGCCTTCTCGAAATCACCCACCTTCGCGTCGAGGCTGAGCACGACGCCTCCTCGCAACAGGATCGGGCGCTTGCGGCCGTCGCCGATGAGGCCCTGCGTATTCGCGGGAGCGGCCGAACCTACGGCGGCGGGCGGCCTCCGAGCACACGAAACGGCGGTCAGCCCACCCCCGGCGGCGACAATGAATTCCCTGCGAGACTTCATGGACATGGCGGACCTCCCTAGAAACTTGACCATTCCAAAACCTGACCAGACGAGTCAAGTTTCTACGCCCCGCCGAAGGCGGGGCAATCAAACACTGCACCAGCGAGGCGGAGCCTGCATGCTCGTCGGTCGAGGCGAAGCCTCGCTGGTCAACTCGCGCTCGCGTGCCCGACCAGGACCGCGAGCAGGAACTGCTCGTCCGGCGTGTTCAGCCCAAGGTCGTGGTTCAAGAGATCGTCGAAGACACCGCCGAACGGCCGGGCGCTCAACCCCAGTGCGGTCGCTGCAAGAATCAGGTTCTGGGAGATGTGACCGGCCTCGGCGACCAGCATACGGTACCCGCCTTCCCCGTACTTCCGTTCGTGGCGGGGGAAGCAGCCGGTGAGACAGAACAGTGCCGCGGCGCCCGCCACCATGGCGCGCTCTACGGGCAGCGCGGCACCGACGACGGTTGCCGGGTCGATGTCCGGCCGCACGACCTCGAGCACGTGCTCGATCGCGCGGTAATGGTAGACCGCCGGCCCGAGGCCTTCCACGGCGAAGACGACGGGATAGACCTCCACCGCGTAGAGAGCCCCGCTCGAAGGGTACGCGCGCAGCTTCACGTCACGTCCCGCCCACGTCACTGTCCCGGTGGCACCGCACGCCGTGTGGAGCAGCGCATCGAAATCGACTCGCGACAAGCCCAGGCCGCGGTAGTTCCGTGACGATCGGCGCAGGCGCGTCAACGTGTGAAACGCTCGGAGGCGATCGGGAACCGCCTGGCTGAGGGCGATCCGCGGCGCCGTCGGATACGAACGGTAGACCCCGTCCGTCGCGAGTTGCAGCACGGCATCGCCCTCCAGCCCCCCCGCTGGCAAGACGCCCTTCTTTGTCGCCAGATGAAGGAACCGGCCCACAGCCCGTCCGGACACGTCGATGGCGCCGGTTGCGCCCAGCCCGGCAAGCAGTCGGGCAGCGACCGGGCGCTCGACTTCCCTGAATCTGGACAGAATCGCCTCAACGGTGGATGTTCCATCCATCCCCTGGATCAGCCCCCAGATGACACGGGTTTCTCCGAAGACCGCCAACTCGCGGTGGATCCGCCGCACGACGGTGCAATCCGGAAGTCGTTCCACGATCGGATCACCAGCGGGAAGGCTGAAACGGACCACCCCTTGGTCGTCCATCCAGGCGCGCACACCCAGCAGCGCTGGACGTACGTCGCTGGCCACGGGATCCGCATCTCCTACTCCCCGGACGAGCCGTCGTTGACGCGGGCCGTCGATGAGCAGATCCGTTTCGAAGACGTAGTCAGTGCTGAGGTCCTCGTACAGCGCGATCTCGAAGTCCTGCCCCTCGCTCCACTGCTGCGGTTCCTGAACCATCCTGCCGAGCTGCTGGGAAACGGTCGCCTGCCCTCGTAGGTCCTGCAATTCTTCGGCGACTTCGAGCGCGGCCTCGTACGCCGCTTGCGCTTCGGCAGCGTGACCGATGGCCCCAAGGGCGTGTCCGAGATCCGCAAGCAGCGCACCGAGCAGACCTTTCACACCAGCGGACGGCGGCAGCGTCCGTGCGACATCAACGGCTTCCCGAACATACCGCAACAGCCATGTCGGGGCGCCTGCCCATCTGAAACGTGCGACCCAATTGCCCGAGAATCACGGCCCTGCCGTGGCCGCGCCCCGGGCCGAGTCCGTCGAGCGCAGCGAAGAGGACGGGGGCGTGCCGCTGCACCTCGCGATAGTCGCGCGCGTTCGTTTCCAGCGCAGCCCGGCGATCGTCGGCCTCGGTGGCTTGCGCCTCCCGTTCGGCAATGTCGGCGAGGATGCCGTAACCTCGCCAGACTTCCGGCGCAGCGGGGTTGAGATTCTGCATGGCCGTTACCGCTTGCTCGGCGAGTTGTCGAGCATCGGCGAGGCGATCCGGTTGGCCCTGCAGCAGCTCGGCGAGGTCGTTCCAGGTCTGCGCCGCTGCCGCGTGGTGGCCTCGCTCCTGGCACATTCGCGCCGCCTCGCGATAGTGCCGCTCGGCTTCCTCCGCATGCTGCAGCCGGTGATGCACCCTGCCGAGCTGATGCCAGGCGGCAGCCTCCATCTGCGTCTCGTGGAGCTGCCGAAACAGTCGCTGCGCTGCCTGGTGGCGCGTCAGCGCTTCCTCGAGCTTGCCCTCGGTCACGGCCAGCGCACCGAGCCGCGCGAGATCGACGCCCTGGCTCCGGAGGTCCTTCAGTTCCACCGCGATCTCGAGCGCCGCCTCGTATGCCTTCCGCGCGTCGCCGAATCGACCGCTGGCGCGAAGGGCATTCCCTAACCGGCCCAGAATCACGGCGCGGCCGTCGCTCGGCACGGTGCCGAGCCTGGCGAGCGTGCGCTCGAAAACCTCTGTCGCCTGGCCCACCTCGCCCTGGTCGAGCAGCTGCTGACCGCGCCGGGCTTCGGCGACATACCAAGCCTCGCCGTGCGAATGCGGTTCGTGCGGGTTACGGGAATCCGACATATCGGCCGGCAATCGCCACGCAGGACCACAAGGCGAGCGAAACGGCGGCGACCACCTCGGGCCGGACCCCACTCATGGTCCGTCCGGAGGCCAGTGTCACCTTGCGCCGGACTCCAAACGTAAACGTCGAGCGCCAGAAGCAACGACGTCATCTTCAGCCAGAAAGCCGTCAGGTAGTAACACTTGACGGCCGACGCCATGAAGAGCAGCCAGCCTGTAGGCAACAGCACCGAGAGACTGACCAGCAGCCACTTCTCGGCATCCCGAGCCACTTGCGCCACAGGCTGATTCCGTAGTCCCAGCCCCAGGAGGCGCAGATCGACCGTCACGACGGCCCCGCCGAGGAGGGCCAACCCGATGAGGTGCAGACTTTCGATGACCGGGAAGAGCCACAAGGACCCGCGCATCGCGACAATCAACGGGGCTTGCTCGCACCACTCGAAAAAGGGCAACAGGGACATGCGCGCTAGGGAGAGTTGGTCACGCAGCCCGCGAGGACGTTGACGATTGCCGGCTGCGGCTGCCGGTCGCAGTCGAACCAGTCGTAGGCGATCATGCGTCCCGACATGATCATCGCGCCCCACACCACGAGAGCCACACCGCCCGCCATCCTGGCTGTTCGTGGCGGCACCGGATCGCCGTCCCATTCAGCGATGTTGCGGCACACCCTCGCGTGAAACACCCACGCGTTGATGGCGGCCATGACCAGCAGCACCATCTTGGCGCGAAAGAAGATGTCCTGGTACCTCGGCGGGGGGTTGGCGTAGAAGAGAAGCGCCCCGGATACCACCATCAGCAGAAAGCCGGCCATGGTCCAGGGCCGCAAACGCGCCGCGACCTCCGAGACGCGGACACCCCGCAACGTGGCGCCGAGCAGGCGCAGATCCAACATCGCGGCTGTCCCGACAAACAGCGACAGCGTCACGACGTGGATCGTCGAGACGATCTGGTACACGTGGAGGGATTCGTGGAGCGCGATGCTTCCCCGAGTGGTCGCCAGCCATTCGAAGAAGCCCAGCATGGACATCGCACCGATTCGAAACGCGGACTCTCGATGGGCCCGCCCGTCGAACGCCGACGCTATTGGGCTCGTGGCCCCCCCTTTACCGTTGGCGCCTGGCGCCGAACCGCCCATGAACACCTTTCGCCCGTCGAGGTACTCCACGAAGACACCGACGCCCTTGCTCTCGCCGCTCTTGGCCCCGTACCCGAACAGCTTTGATCTCGGTTCCGACCGGAAGGCTCGCCTTCGTGATGCCGTTCCTGAAGAGATTGCTCGGTGGGCCGCCCTCGATCCCCCAGTTGACGACCGTGCCGTCCTTGCCTTTGACGTCGATCCAGATCCAGGCGTGTGGATTGACCAGCTCCACTTTCGTGACCTGTGCCCTGCAGGTTGATCGGCCTGTTCTCGTCGAACGCCGCGGCGAACGCATGATGCGCGCTGAGCGGCGGCGTGACCAGAACGGAACCGACGACGATTAGCGCGCCGACAACCGTCAGTGTTGTTCGCATCTCAGGTCCTTTCAGCGTTCCTCGCGCGCGGGTGGCACGGTTTGATTGTTTTGCGCCGCCTCTTTCTCCCGGATCTGCGTCCCGATGGCCCAGTTGATCAGGCCGTAGTTCTGCTCGTGGCAGGCGAACTCGTAGATCGGCGGATCGATCCTCGGAATGAGGCTGTCTATCGACCAGGGTCTCGTCCAGGTCGAGGGATCGGTGACCGTGAACTGGTAACGGAGCGTCTTCGGGCCGACGGCCGTGAAGCGTTCGACCAGGTGCATCCCGTCGGTGGATCCACGCCAGTTCCGGTCGGGGCTGAAATTGGTCGTTTCCACGACCAGCGTCGAGCCCTCCCAGCGGCCGCGGGCGTCTCCCAGCCACTGGCCGACGGTCTTTGGGAGGTGCGCGCGTCCGTCCAAAGGAATGATCCGAGTGTCGTTGTTCGCCTGCGAGACGATGACCACATAGCCGGGCGTCTGCAGAATCTGCGACTCGGCGGTGACGCCACCGGGAATGCGTGGCGGTCCTCCGTTGCCGGTGACACAGCGCGTGTACAGGGGCGGCGTCGTCACGTCCGCGCCTCTGGCTCGTGAAGCCGCGGCCGCCGCCGCAATGCGCTTTTGCGCTTCAGGCGTGAGCGGGGGAATTCGTCCGTCCGGCGGATCCACGATCAGGGACGTCCGCAGGTTCGGTCTGACGCCGTTCATCTGCCACGCGTCCATCCCGTACTCTTTCCAGTCGTAGTGGACCACTCGCTCATCGACTTCCGCATCGACTTCGACGGCGCGCTTGAACGCGGCGAGGGCCTCCTCCTCGGTGTAGACCGCCTTGTCACCGAGCGCGACGGGGCGTTCGAGCGGCGTATAGCCGCTGTGATTGAAGTAGTAGCCCTGCAAGTCCGGATCGCCCCAGGCGGTCTTCGGAGGCGTCCAGCTCTTGTTTGCGGCAGCGGCGGCCCGGACACCCTCGCTGGCCGCCTTGATGGCCGCAGCGGTATCGACCGCCGTCGGATCGAATGCCTTCGTTCCCGACGGCGCCTGACCCGCGACACGAACCAGCATCCACGGTCCGAGCGCTATCAGGAGCGTCGCGGCACACAGAGCTCCGAGAACACGATGACGCATCTGAAGCCTCCTGCCTTTCAAGGCGTCTGGCGGCCGCGCGGCTTGTAGAGCCCCAGCGGCGTGTACATCATTTCCTCGACGAACGGCACGCAGTTGAACTCGACGAGCTGGACGTTCGGCTCGACACGACGATAGATGGGAAAGCTCATCTTCCAGGGTCGGGTAAAGACCTTGGGGTCTTCGATCGTGGCCTCGTAGCTCATGTGGTACGGACTGATGGGCGTATAGCGTTCGACCACATGGAGGGCGTCGCTGTGGAAGTTCCCGGCCCGGTCGAACCACGTGTGGCCGGCGAACCCCGTGACGTCGACCACGAGTGTGTCCCCGTCCCAACGTCCTTTCGACCACCCCATCCAGGTGTCGCTCGGCGCCTCGTCCTTGCTGTTCATGTAGATCGTTCGCACCGCACCCTTGTACTCGTAGACGATCAGGAGCTCTCCGGGCGTCTGAAAAATCTGGAACGGAAAGGGCATGTAGTTCGCGCGCGGCACGCCTGGGCGATAACACTGCAGCTCGGGCTCGCCGGTGTCGTAACGATGCGGATCGTTGGTGACCTTCACCACCATCCGATTCTTGAAGTTCTCCTTCTGCTTCTCTGCCGCCCACGGCTGGTACGGGATCTCGTTCCCCTCGACGATGCCCTGGCCTCCTGGCGCGGCGCCCCACGCCCCCATGATCTCGGGCCGGGGGCCCGGTTGCGCCGCGTGCGCCAGGATGTCCCAATTCGCCGTGGTAAAGGATTGCCAGATCCCGTTCAGGTTGGGCTTGCCGTCAGGCGTGCGCGGCGCCTTGTAGGCAGGAAACGACCCGGCGGAAGGAGCCTGGCTAGCGGTTGGGATCGTAGCCAGCCACGCTACGGCCATCGCGGCCGCGACCAGAGTGGTGGCGCCTTTCAGCCGAATGTCCATCAGACCACCTCTGCCTGCGAGGGCTGTACCACCTCGATTCGAGAATGTCAAGGAAGGAGGCGACTGCCTGCCAGTCAGAGCCGCAGCTCGTAACGCGAGACGTAGTACGGCCCGACCTGGCGATAGCTGTGGAGGACGAAGCCGAACTCCTCATACAGCCTCCGCAGCTTGGGCCGATCGGCATCGCAGTCGAGGCGCAATGCCTCGCGGCCCAGCGCGCGGGCGCGGTCCACGGCCCACTGCAGTAGCGCCTGGGAAACGCCCTGCCCCTTGAACGCGCGCCGCACGACCAGACGGTGGACGAACGCGGAACGTCCTTCGGGAAGGTCGGGCCAGAAGAGCGCGTCCTCGAGCTGGAAGCGTATGGCGCCGGCTACTTCCCCGCCCGCCTCGGCCACGACGAACTGCCGCGCCGCGATCTCGCGGTCGATGCGCGGGCGATCCAGCTCGCCCTCCTCCCACATCACCACGCCGAGCGCGTCCACCCACCGCGCCGCCTCGAGCAGCATCGCCTCGATGGCGTCGGCGTCGGGCGGGTCAGCGAGTCGAAGGCGAAGGTTCGAGTCTGGGGGCACGGCCGAACCACACGCTGTCGATGGTGAACCCGGCCAGCGCGGCCCACACCGCCACGAATCCCACCAGCTGGGCGCGCCCGAACGGCTCGTGGTAGAGCCACACGCCCAGGAGGAACTGCAGCGATGGCGAGATGTACTGCAGGATGCCGACGGTGGACAGCGGGATCAGCCGGAGCGACGAGGCGAACAGCAGCAGCGGCACGATCGTCACCAGCCCGCCGACGACCAGCAGCGCATCGGTCACGACCCCCTGGCGCAGGAACACGCCGGTGCCGCGCCACGCCAACAGGCCGAGGAACGCCGCGGCCGGCAGCCACAGAATCACGGTCTCGAGCGCCACGCCTTCGACCGCCGCGAGCGGCGCCTGCTTCTTGACGATGCTATAGGCGCCGAAGCTGCTCGCCAGGCCGAGCGAGACCCACGGGATGCCACCGACCGAGAGCGCAAGATACAGCATGCCCGCCGCGGCCACCGCCACGGCCGCCCACTGCAGCGGGCGCAGGCGCTCGCCGAACATCGCCACGCCGAAGACCACGCTGACGAGCGGCGTGATGAAGTAGCCCAGGCTGGTCTGCAGCACCAGCCCCGAGGTTACGGCCCAGACGTACAGAAACCAATTGACGCCGATGAGCACGGCCGCCACCGAGTAAACGGCGACCACGCGTGGCGACAGCGCCGGCCATGGCGTGCCGGAGCGGCGCCGCCACTCGACGAAGCCGACGAGCAGCACGCAGGACCACACGATGCGATGCGCCAGCACCTCGAGCGACGGCACCTGGGTCAGCATCTTCCAGTAGAGAGGAAACAGGCCCCACAGGCTGTACGCCGCGATGCCGTGCGACAAACCCCGCGAAGTGGCGGTGCTCACAACCCGTAGGCTGCCCACCAGCCCAGCAGCCCCAGCAACCCTGCAGCGCCCGCAGCGACCAGCGGCCACAGCGATCGCTTGGGCGCGTTGAAAATCGAGCCTTCTGTCGGCGGCGTGATCCGCGGTGCGGCCGTGGCTTTTCCGCAGCGAAAGCAGATCAGGGCTTTGTCGGCTATCTCGGTTCCACAGTGTCGGCAGGTCATGCGATCGGATCTGTTCCGCCCGTGCACAGTGTACACTGAACCTACCGGCCGATGATTCCCCTGCGCGACGTCATTCCCTCCCGTTCGACGCCGGTGGTCACGATCGGCATCATCGTGCTGAACGCGCTGGTGTTCGCGTATCAGCTCTCCCTCGGCGCCGGCGGCCAGGCCTTCATCTTCGCCAACGGCCTGGTGCCGTCCGAGTTCTCGCTGATCGCGCTCATCACCTCGATGTTCCTGCACGGCGGGCTGATGCACTTCGGCGGAAACATGCTGTACCTGTGGATCTTCGGCGACAACGTCGAGGACCGCATGGGCCATGGCCGCTTCGTCGCGTTCTACCTGTTGTGCGGCGTCGCGGCGGCGCTGGCGCAAACCTGGGCGAACCCGAACTCGCCGGTGCCGATGGTCGGGGCGAGCGGCGCCATCGCCGGCGTGATGGGCGCCTATTTCGTCATGTACCCACGCTCGCGCATCGTGACCTTGATCCCGATCTTCTTCTTCATCCAACTGGTCGAGATTCCAGCCGTCGTCTTCCTGGGGCTGTGGTTCCTGCTGCAGTTCCTGAGCGGCCTTGGCTCAGCCGCGCTCTCGCCCGACGCCGGCATATCGGGCGGCATCGCGTTCTGGGCGCACGTGGCCGGTTTCGTGGCCGGACTCGCCGCGGTGCACGTGTTCCGCCGGCCCGAACGGCAACGCGTCGAGTGGTGGCACGATAGCTAGGCCATGCTGCCCTCCCGCGCTCGATCGCGCCGGCTCGCCGCCATCGCGTTCCTCCTGTGCGGCGTGGTGGCCTCGGTGGCGCTGGTGTCGGCGCAGTTTGGGTTCGGCCGCGTCGGGATCCGCATGGCGCCGCCCGATCTTCCCGACCGCTCCTTCACGATCTGCCGGATCATGTATCAGAGCGTCAGACGCGAGGACGCCGGCGCCGGCTGGCAGACCGACTATCCCTACGGCGACAACAACCTGCTGATCCGGTTTTCGGAGCTGACGCGGGCGCCGGTCAGCAAGGATCCCGGCAAACGGCCCAACCACTACGTGGTGCGGCTCACCGACGACGCGCTCTTCAATTGCCCGTACACGGTGGCGTCCGACGTGGGGACGATGGGCCTCCGCGACGTCGAAGTCCTGAGGCTGCGGCAGTACCTGCTCAAGGGCGGCTTCCTGTGGGTGGACGACTTCTGGGGCACGCCGGCGTGGGAGCACTGGTCAGGCGTCATCCGCGAGGTGCTGCCGGGCCGCCCGATCGAGGACGTGTCGATCGACGATCCGATCTTCCGCACGCAGTTCGTGGTCAGGAAGGTGCCGCAGGTGCCGCGCTACCCCTTCTGGGTGGCCACCGGCGGCCAGACCTCCGAGCGCGGCGACGACAGCCGGGAGCCGCACTTCCGCGCCATCCGCGACGACAAGGGCCGCATCATGGTGGTGATGACGCACAACACCGACATGGCTGATTCCTGGGAACGCGAGGGCGAGGAGCCGGCCTACTTCCAGCGCTTCTCGGTGGACGGCTACGCGTTGGGCGTGGATGTGCTGTTGTACGCGCTCACGCACTGAGGCGGGCCCTCGTCAGATAGTCCAGGCTACGGCCCAGGCTACCGGCCGGCAGCCTCGATTGCCGAAGCGCTGGATATCGCCGGCCGGCCGCCGCGCAGCGCGCCAGGCGTCAGCTCCATGACCATGAAGGCCTCGTCGCGGAAACGGGCTCGTCAGTCCTCGCGCCCGCGCCGGCTCGAAGCCGAATCGCGGGTAGTACTCGGGATGCCCGACCACGATGACCAGCCTTTCACCCAGCCGGCGCACCTCGTCGAGACCGCGGCCAATCAACAGGCTGCCGATGCCGCGCCGCTGATGCGGCGGCGCCACGGCGACGGGCGCCAGGCAGACGGCGTCCAGCGAGCCGCCTGCGGCGTCCACCCACATGCGGCTGAAGAGGATGTGCCCGACCACGGCGCCGTCCATCTCGGCCACTAGCGACGACAGCACCAGGCCATCGCGGTGCAGCGCCTCGACCAGATCGGCCTCGGCCGCGCCCTCGAAGGCCAGCTCGTTGACGCGCCGCACGCCAGCGCGATCCGCGGCAGTCTCGGCGCGAACCACCACGGGCGCCGTCACCGGGGCCCCTCAGTCGGCGACATAGCCGCTTCTCGCCCGCACACGAGCGCCGCGTGCCTTCACATCGACCTCGATGGCCCGGCGACGTCCGTCCCGCGAGCCGGTGCGCTCGTACGCCAGCTGATACTGCCGTCCCAGCTCCTCGGCGATCCGGTCCACGGCGGCGGTCAGCTGATCGGGCCGCTGCACCATCTCGGTGCGTCCTCCGGTGGCATCCGTGATCTGCCGCAGGCTCCTCGGTTCGGCGCCGTCGTGCGAACCCGCCAACTTCTCGAATCCGAGCGCGTAGACCAGCACGTCGCTGGCGGCGATGACGTCGCGCAACGCCTCGACGCTCAGCGCGCTACGCGTGTCGCGCCCGTCGGAGATCACGAGCAGCACCTTCTTGCGATGGCGGCCTGCCTGCGCCGTTGGCACCGCCAGGGCGACCGCGTCGTAGAGCGCCGTGTCGCCGGTCGGCTGCACGTCCTGCAGCGCGCCCCGCAGCAGCTGTCGATCCGAGGTCCACTCCTGGGTCAACCTGGCGTTGAAACCGAACTCGACGAAGAACAGCTCGTCTCGCGGGTCCGACCGCTCGAATAGCAGCCGATGGATCGCCGCGCGCGCCGCGTTCATACGCTCGCCCTGCATGCTGCCGCTGGCGTCGAGCACGAGCCCGAGGCTCACCGGCTCACGGTTCGCGTCAACGCGGATCAGCCGCTGCGGCACGCCGTCTTCACGAACCGCGAAATCGCTCTCGCGCAACCCGGTCAGGAATCGCCCCTTGCCGTCGGTGACCGTCGCCGTGATCTCTACGACGTCCAGGGCGCCGCGAAACTGGGCGGCTGGAAGCGCCGGTGCCAGGGTGACCGCGACGAGCGGCGCGATCGCCATCCCGGCGGTGCGGCGAGCCAGCGGCAGGGGCATGGCGCGAATATAATCGAGGTTTCCGGAGCCGCATGCCCAGAGCACAGATCCTCTACACCAAGACCGACGAAGCGCCCGCCCTCGCCACCTACTCGCTGCTGCCAATCGTCCAGGCCTTCACCCGGGCCGCGGGCATCACCGTGGACACGCGCGACATCTCGCTGGCGGGCCGTATCCTCGCGAGCTTTCCGGAGCAGTTGACGCCGGCGCAGCGGCAGTCCGACGACCTGGCCGAGCTGGGCGAGATTGCCAAGACCCCTGAGGCCAACATCATCAAGCTGCCCAACATCAGCGCCTCGGTGCCGCAGCTGCTGGCGGCCATCAAGGAGCTGCAGCTGCAGGGCTACGCCGTGCCGGACTACCCCGAGGAGCCGCAGAACGACGCCGAGAAGGCGATCAAGGCCAAGTACGCCAAGGTGCTCGGCAGCGCGGTCAACCCGGTGCTGCGCGAGGGCAACTCCGACCGCCGGGTCGCGACCTCGGTGAAGGAGTACGCCAGGTCGCACCCGCACTCGATGGGGGCGTGGAGCAAGGACTCCAAGTCCCACGTGTCGCACATGGGCGGCGGCGACTTCTACGGCAGCGAGCAGTCGGCCGTCATCGCGCGCCAGCGGCAAGCTGCGCATCGAGCTCACCGGCACCAACGGCCAGGTCACCGTGCTCAAGGACGGCGTCGCCGTGACCCAGGGCGATCTGATCGCGCGTCTCAGGCGATGAGCCGGACGGCGCTGCAGGCCTTCTACGCCGCGCAGATCGAGGACGCCAAGGCCAAGGGCGTGCTGCTGTCGCTGCACCTCAAGGCGACGATGATGAAGGTGTCGGACCCGATTCTGTTCGGCCACGCCGTGACCGCCTATTACCGGCCGGTGTTCGAGAAGCACGCGGCGCTGTTCGACACGCTGAACGTCACGCCCAACAACGGCATCGGCGACGTCTACGCGAAGATCAAGACGCTTCCCGCCGACCAGCGCGCGGCGATCGAGGCCGACATCCAGGCGGTCTACGCCACACGGCCGCCGCTGGCGATGGTGGACTCGGCCAAGGGCATCACCAACCTGCACGTCCCGAGCGACGTCATCATCGACGCCTCGATGCCGGCCGCGATCCGGTCCTCGGGCCAGATGTGGGGGCCCGACGGCAAGCTGCACGACATGAAGGCCATGATTCCCGACCGCTGCTACGCGGGCATCTACCAGGCCACCATCGACGACTGCAAGGCGCACGGCGCCTTCGACGTCCGCACGATGGGCACCGTCTCGAACGTCGGCCTGATGGCTCAGGCGGCGGAGGAATACGGCTCCCACGACAAGACGTTCGAGGTCTCCACCGCGGGAACGATTCGCGTCGTGGACGGGAGCGGGCGCGCGCTGACCGAGCACGCCGTCGAGCCCGGCGACGTCTGGCGGATGTGCCGCACCCGGGACCTGCCGATCAAGGACTGGGTCAAGCTGGCGGTGAACCGCGCCCGCGCCACCGGCCACGCCGCCATCTTCTGGCTGGATGCCGACCGCGCCTACGACCGCAACGTGATCGAGAAGAGTCGAAGGCCTATCTCAAGGATCACGACACCGCCGGCCTCGACATCCGCATCCTGGCGCCGGTGGACGCCATCCGCGCGACGCTCGAGCGGGTGCGAGCGGGCCAGAACACCATCTCGGTCACCGGCAACGTGCTGCGCGACTACCTGACGGATCTCTTCCCCATCCTCGAGCTCGGCACCAGCGCGAAGATGCTGTCGATCGTCCCGCTGCTGGCGGGCGGCGGCCTGTACGAGACCGGCGCCGGCGGCTCGGCGCCCAAGCACGTCCAGCAGTTCACCCAGGAGAACTACCTGCGCTGGGATTCGCTCGGCGAGTTCCTGGCGCTGGCCGTCTCGATCGAGGACCTGGGCGCCAAGACCGGCAACGCCAAGGCCCAGGTGGTGGCCGATGCGCTGGACCGGGCCAACGGCCGCATCCTCGAGAACGACAAGTCGCCGCAGCGCAAGGTCGGCGAGCTGGACAACCGCGGCAGCCACTACTACCTGGCGCAGTACTGGGCCCGCGCGCTCGCCGATCAGACCGCCGACGCCGAGCTGCAGCGCATCTTCCACGCCGGTCGCGAGCGAGCTCGAGCGGCAGGAGCAGGCGATCGTCGCCGAGTTGAACGGCGTGCAGGGCAAGCCGGTGGACATCGGCGGCTACTACCACCCCGATACCGCGTTGGCCGCCAAGGCCATGCGCCCGAGCGCCACGCTGAACACGGTCATCGACGCCATCGGCCGTTAGCGGCCGGGGGGCCGCTGCGGCCGGTTTCCCGCGCTTGACATCACTTAGCAGATCGGCTAATTGTCATGCCCTCGTGGCGGTGAACGGAGCCTTTCGCGCGCTCGCCGATCCGACCCGGCGCAAGATCCTGCAGCTGCTCCGCGTCCGGCGGCGCACGTCGGGAGAGATCGCCGACGCCTTCGACAGCAGCTGGCCCACCATCTCGCGCCATCTCGCCGTGCTGCGCGCCGCCGGCCTGATCGTGCGCGAGCGCAAGGGGCCGTTCATCGAATACGACGTGAACACCACCGTCCTCCAGGAGGTGATCGAGCTGCTCCTGGACAGCGTCCCAGATCGGAGCGACCGATGGCGATCGAACATCGCGCGATCTTTGCCCTCTCCATCGCGTTCACCGCATCGATAGTCGCGTTTCCGGATCTGCCGCCGGACATCCCGCCGCGCGCGGGCTTCGACGGCCCGTTCGTGGGCGCGCCGTTCGTCGCCTTCTTCCTGCCGATCGCGGCGATCGTCATGTGGTGGATCGTGGACAACGCCAGCGGCCGGCCGGCGCGCAGCGCGGCGCAGCCGACGTCCGAGCGCCGGCGCGGCCACGGCGCTCTTCCTGTCGGCGTTCCACGTCACGATGCTCATCGCCTTCATCGGCGGCCAGCCGTGGCTGGGCCGCGTGCTGGGCGCCATGGTCGGGGCGTTCCTGATGGCGACGGGCAACGCCCTGCCGCGCGTGCGCCCGAATCTGACCTGGGGCATCCGGACGCATCAGACGCTGCAGAACCAGGACCTGTGGCGGCGGGTTCACCGGCTGACGGGCTACATCCGCGTGCTCACGGGCCTGGCGATCTGCGTCACCGCGCTGGCGGGCCTGCCGTGGCTGACACAGTTGATCGTCGCGGCGGTGACCGTGGAGACGGTGGCTGGCGTGGCGGCCGGCGTGCTGCTGTCGCGGCGCCGCAACCTGGCGGTGGGCCTGGCGATGTGCCTGCTCGGCGCAACGGCGGCACAGGCCCAGGGCATCCCGGCCGATCGCATCGCTTCGCTACCCGCCCTGATCGACGCCGCCGTGCCGAAGCTGCTGGAGCAGCAGCACATCGCCGGCACGGCCGTCGCCGTGGTCCATGACGGCCGGGTGGTGATGCTGCGCGGTTACGGCCGGGCGCGACTCAACCCCGATGTGCCCGTGGACCCCGAGCGCACGCTCTTTCGCGTCGGCTCGGTCACGAAGGTGTTCACCAGCGTCGCGGCGCTGCAACTGGTGGACGCCGGCAAGGTGGATCTGCACCAGGACATCCGCGCCTACGTGCCGGACGTTCAGGCGCGCTACGGCGCCACCCTGCACCAGCTGCTGACGCACACCGCCGGCTTCGGCGAGCGGTTCGCCGGCGCCTACACCGACGCCGCCCACCTGTGCCCCTGGCCGAACACCTGCGCCGCAGTCCGCCCGAGCAGGTGATGCCGCCCGGGCGGGTCTACAGCTAC
Source organism: uncultured Acidobacteriota bacterium (assembly GCA_963713655.1). Lineage (GTDB taxonomy): Bacteria > Acidobacteriota > Vicinamibacteria > Vicinamibacterales > UBA2999 > CAWEBF01. The sequence continues at coordinate 30,487 of CAVQMT010000030.1, read as the reverse complement.
TCCAACTACAACACCGCGCTGGCCGGGCTGGTGATCGAGGCTCGGAGCGGCCTGACGTTCGACCGGTATCTCGACGACCACGTGTTCGGGCCACTGAAGATGACCTCGAGCACGGTGCATCAGCCGCCCCAACCGGAGTTGGCGCCGCTGTGTCGCGCGCGGCTATCGCTGGACCGGCGATCGTCACGGAGCCAGTGGACTACAGCTACATCTACCCGAGCCCGGCGGGCGCGCTTTCGACCACCGCCGGCGACATGGGGCGCTTCATGCTGGCGCTGCTCGGCGATGGGTCGGCGCGGGGCGCGCCAGTGTCTGACGCCGGCATCGGCGAACTGCGCTGCTGGCGGCACAGTTCACGCCCGATCCCCGGATACCGGCCGCGGCCTATGGGTTCGGACACCTGATGTGGCACGGGCACCGGCTGGTCTATCGCGACGGCACGCTCGGCGATCAGCACGGCACGCTGATCCTCGTGCCCGAGGATCGCCTGGGCATCTTCATCGCCTCGAACTCGCTACCGGGCCTCGGCGACTTTCTCTACGCGCCGATGATGACGCACCTCTTCGGCGACGCCGATCCGCCGCTGCCCGCGCTGGCGCCGCGGCCAGGCGCGCAGCGAGCGCGCCGCCCGGCTGGCCGGCGCCTATCGCGACTACCACCACACCCGCAACGACATGTCGCGCGTGCGCGCGCTGATGCCGATGATCCAGGCGCGGCTGACCGTGGACGGCGACGGCGCGCTGCGATGGCAGGGCCGGCGGTGGCTGGAGGTCGAGCCGTCCGTGTTCCGGCGCGAGGACGCGCACGAGTACATCGTCTTCCGCACCGGCGAGCGCGGCGAGGCGGAGCTGCACAGCGGCAACGGCACCTACGAGCGCATCGGCTGGCTGGAGCAGACCGCCTTTCACGGTGTCTTGCTCGTGGCCTGCGTGGCGGCCTTCCTGACCTACGCCGGCTTTCGGCTCGTGGCGCTGGTGCGGCGCCGGCGCGGCGCAGGCGGAAGGGCGGAACGCACGCAGGATGGCGGCGTTCGTCGCCGTCACCAACCTGGTGTTCCTGGCCGCGCTCGCACCTTCGCTGCGCAACCTCGGCGCCGTCACGCCGCTGCCCTGGCCGATGGTCGTCTTGCTGTCGCTGCCGCTCGTCAGCGTCGCGGCCACGGCGCTGCTGCCCGGTTTCGCCGCGCGGGCGTGGATGGCCGGCTGGTGGACGCGCCGTGAGCGCCTGGGCTACTCGACGTTCGCGGTGTTGTCGGTCGCGTTCATGGCGTTCTTGAATTATTGGAAGCTGTTGGGGATCGGGTACTAGGCTCCAGGCCCAGGCCCCAGGCTCCAGGCTCCAGGGAGGACTCGATGCTCGAAGCTCATGGACTCACCAAGCGATACGGCGCCTTTCTCGCGCTCGATCACGTGGACTTCCAGGTGCGCCGCGGTGAGATCCTCGGCTACCTGGGACCCAACGGATCCGGCAAGAGCACGACGGTCAACACCGTCGTCGGCCTGCTGGAGCCCAGCGCCGGATCGGTCACGCTCGACGGCCGGTCGATGACCGCCGATCCGGTGGCCTACCGGCGCCGGATTGGCTACGTGCCGGAGGAGCCGCACCTCTACACCCACCTGACGGCCATCGAGTATCTGACGCTGGTCGGGCGCCTGCGCGGGATGCCGGAACCGGTGGTGGCGGAAAAGGTGCCGGCGCTGCTGCAACTGCTCCTGCTGTGGGACAGCCGCTACAACACCATGGCCGTCTACTCCAAGGGCATGCGGCAGCGCGTGCTGCTGGCCGCGGCCTTGATGCACGACCCGGACCTGCTGGTGCTGGACGAGCCGTTCTCGGGCCTCGACGTCACGGCCGGACTGCTCTTTCGCACGCTGCTCGGCATGTTCGCGGCCAGCGGCCGCATGGTGCTCTTCAGCACCCACCGGTTCGACATCGTCGAGCAGCTGTGCTCGCGCGTCGTGATCCTGTCGCGCGGCCGCATCGTCGCCGACCACGACGTGGCGTCGCTGCTCGCAGCCGGGCGCGCCGTCGCTCGAGGACGTGTTCGTCCAGTCCACCGGCCAGGACGACTTCGCGCCGGTGGCGCGCCAGATCCTCGACGTGATGCAGCTGCGATGACCGAACCGTCGCTGCCGGCTCCGCGGCGTCTCGCCGATCGCGTCGAGTGGCGCCTGTCCGCGCACTTCTTTCGCGCCATGTTCGACTTCGGCGTCCTGAGCGAAGCCGGGGCCGATTCGCTGAAGCACTTGTTCATCGGCAGCATCGGCGGCTTCGTCTCCGCCGCGTGGCTGATGGTGGTCATCTACGCGGACAAGTACCTGGTGCTGTGGTTCCAGCCGTCTCCCGAGCCGTACCGGCGGGCGCTGCTCGGCGACGACATGTTCATGCTCGGCGTGCCGATGCTGGTGGGCGCCTTCGTGACCTTGCTCGTCAGCTCGTCGCTCTTCCCCGACGAGCGCGACTTCCGGATCCTGGGACCGCTGCCGATCCACCGCGGCGTCGTGTTCGGCGCGAAGATGGCGGCGCTGGTGCTGTTCGTCGGCGCGTTCATCGTGCTCACCGACGCGTCACTGCTGCCGCTGTTCCTGCTGACGACCAGAAATCCGTGGGGCGAGCACGTGTTCGTCGGGCGCATGGTGGCGTGGCTGGCGACCAGCGCGGCCGCCTCCGCGTTCGCGATCCTGGCCGTCGCCGCCGGCGTGGGCCTGCTGGGCCTGCTGCGGTCCAGCGCCAGGCTGCAGGGCGTCACCACCACGGCCAAGAGCCTCGCGCTGGGCCTGCTGGTGCTCAGCGTGCCGCTGGTCGTCCGGCTGTCGGACCTGGGTGGCGCGCTGGCTGACCGCTCACCCTGGTTCCTGCTCGTGCCGCCGGCATGGTTCGTGGGTCTCGAACGCGTGCTGACGGGCAGCCGGGATCCGGCGTTCGTCCGCCTGGCCGCCATCGCCCTGACGGCGCTCGCCGGCGCCGCCGTGGCCGTCGGAGGCGCTGTACACGATCCTCTTCCGGCACTTCGAGCGGCTGGTGCTGCGGCCGCCGATCACGTCACCGGCTGGCCAGGACTCGGCCCTCCGGCGCCGCCAGGGCGGCTCCCCCGCCTACCTGGCGGTCGGTCTCTTCACGGTCGCGACGCTGCGCCGCGGCGCGCTCCACCAGGGTGTACTGGTGGGCCTGGCGGCGTGCGGGTTCGGCCTGGCCGCCAACAGCCTGATGGGCGACGAGTGGCAGGCCGCGGCGCTGTGGACGCCGTTTGCGCTGATGTTCGCGTGCGGGATCGGCGTCCGGTCGTCGCTCGTGCTGCCCGTCGAGCATCGCGCGAACTGGATCTTCCGCATCACCGAGGACGACGCCACGCGCGCCGACCAGTTGCGCGCCGATGAACGACGTGGCGACAGTCTGCGTCGCCGTGCCGGCGGTTGCCGCCTCGCTGCCGGTGCTGTGGGCGGCGCTGGGCCCGAAGGCCGTGATCGCAGCCTTGGTGGTGGCCATCGTGGGCCTGCTGTTCGTTCACGCGGTCCTGCTCGACTGGCGGCGGATTCCGTTCACCTGCTCGTATCTGCCCGGCAAACGGTTCGTGGCCCAGAGCTTCTTCGTCGGGTGCGCCGGCTACATCGTCTTCGTGCTGGCCGGCGAATGGCTGCTCCAGACCGCGGTGACGAGCACCGCGAGTGCCCTGGTCATCGTCGCCGCCGGAGCCGCACTGGCGTACGTGCTCCGGCGGCGGCGGCTCGACGCGTGGGCGAAGCGGCCGCTGATGTTCGAGGACGAGTTCCCCGACGCGCTGATGGCGCTCGAGCTCAGGCAGTAGGCGCGCGCCGTTCTAGTCGTCGCCGACGAACGCCGCTGCGTCACCCGCCAGCGTGGCGTAGGCAACGCCCCGCTTCGACAACACGCCCGCCGCCATCGGCGCCGGATCGCGCAGCACGCCGAGCAGCAGGTGCATGGTGCCGATCTGCGGGTGTTGACGCTGGTCGGCCTCTTCCACGGCACGGCTGATCACCAGCTTCGTCGCGTCGGAAAACGGAATCACGACGGTGTTGGGCAGGGGCTCGGCCTTCGTCGTCAGGATGTTGACCTCGGCCCGGAGATCAGCCAGCGGGATCACGACGGATGCGGGGACCGGCAGCCCCTGCCGGGCGTGGATCAGCCCCAGCAACAGATGCTCGGCTTCGATGGTCGGGCTTCCCAGTTGCGCCGCCTCCCAGCGCGAGAAGAACAGGGCCTGCCTCGCGCGATGGGTGTAGCGGTGGAACGATCCGCTCGTGGCCGGAGCGGCAGGCGCCGGGGCGCCGGGGGCTCCAGCGCCGATGCGGCCAGCGCTTCGACGTGGGCCTTGAGCTTCGGCCAGCTGGCAAAGCCGTAGTCGCGCGCCAGCGCGTGCTGTGCATCGGCGAGCTGCGCGCCGGGCGAAGCGGCCTGCAGATCGACGAGGCGATCCTTGGCTTGCTTCTTCAGGTGATCGAGGTTGGGCCGTGGCGGCAGGATGAGAGACATCAGTCCTCCTTCTTGTGCCCGGTGTCCGCCGGTGGGCAGAAGCGAGGTGATGTACGAACGGCTACAGGTGGGATGGTCCCTTCCCGCGGACGGGATGCAACCTGGATTGCGCGACCATCGTAGCCTATTCCGCCAGCTTGAGCAGCAGATCCTGGGCGCGCTCGAACGACGGGGCGATCTCGAGCGCTTCGAGCGTCTGCTTCTTCGCTTCGGCCGCGTCGCCGCTGGCCAGCAGGGCCTCGCCGAGATCGGTGTGCGCGGCGGCGCGATCGGCCGGCTGGGTCGCCAAAGCGCTCCTGAAGGCGCGCAGCGCCGCCGCATTGTCCTTGCGCTTGAACGCCAGGCGGCCGACCTCGGTTTGCGACTTCGAGTCGAACGGGTCGATGGCGACCACGCGCCGGTACGCCGCCTCGCTGGCGGTGTCGTCGCCCTTCGCCGCCACCAGCCCGGCCACCTGCCGTGCGGCGTCGATGTCGGACGGATCGATCAGGAGCGATGCCTCCAAGGCCTTGATGGCGCGCTCGGTGTCCTTCTTCTCCAGAGCCACGCGCGCAATCATCGCGTGCGGGTTGCCGCGGCCGCCGGCCCGCGGCAAGCAGGGCGGCGGCACGCTCGAAGGCCGCAAGCGCCCCGTCGGAGTCCTTCGCCGCCACCAGCGCCTGGCCGAGCGCCATCTGCACCATCACGCTGCCCGGGTTGTCGGTGGCGAGCTTCTTCAGCTCGTCGAGCGGCATCTTCTCCTTCAGCTCGGGGCCCTTCAGGGCCTGGAGCTGAGCGCCGTAATCGCGCTCGATGCGCTTGTCGAACGACGCCTGCAACCCCGCCCAGTCGACCCCCAGCGAGTCCTTGAGTGCGACCTCGTCCTCGAGACCCTGGCCGTAGGCGCGCAGCAGCCGGTGCAGCCCGGCCTCGCCGTGGGTATCGACGATGTGCTCGACGACCAGCGACGCCTGGTAATACGCCAGCGAGATGGTGCGAGGGTCGCTGAACCCGTCGTTCAGGGTCTCGAGCTTCAGCGTCTTGCCGGCCTCGAGCGCCTGCAGGAAGCTGAAGTCGCTTTCCCGGCCCCATTCGGGACGGCCGCGCCGCTCTTCCCACACCGACGTGCCTTCGGTCAGCCAGCGCGGCACGCGGTTGTTTGACATCTGCAGCGTCATGACGTGCGCCAGCTCGTGCCACAACGTCTCGCCCCAGTGGAACTCGCCGGGCTTGCGAGCCTTGGGCGAATCCAGCGTGACCACGCGGCCGAAGCACGCGCCCAGCGCGCCCACCATGCCGGGCAGCCCCAGCGTGCGCACCGCGAAGTCGTCGTGCTTGGGGAACATCTCGATCAGGATCGGGCCCTTGGGCGTGAAGCCGTAGCTGCTTGATCAGCGCCGCGAAGGCTTCCTTGGCCAGTGGGATCGCGTGCTCCCGCATCACTGTCACTTCGTCCGGATGGAAGCGGAAGATCAGGTCGCCGTCCTGGATGGTCTGGAACTTGTCCAGCGAATCCAGCAGCGCCAGCGAGTTGAAGGTGACGACGTTGTAGGGGTCGTCCTTGAAGGCGCGCTCGAGCGACCGCCGCGCCGCGGGCTCGTCGCCCGGTGCGCAGCAGGTGCATGCCCAGGTTGGCGTGGGCAGTCGGATTGGCGTCGTCCAACTCGATCGCGCGGCGGGTCATCGCCACCGCCTCGTCGAAGAGGTAGTTGCGGGCGGCGTGGTCGCCGGCAATGCGGAACACGTCGCCGTACCGCGGGTTGATCGCCAGCACCTCTTTCGCGTGAGTCTCGAAATCGGTCTGCTTGCCCTCGACGAAGTCCACCGCCGCCCGCAGCGACAGGGCGTCGAGGCTCTTCGGATTGACTTTGAGGGCCTTGTCGATGGCCTCGCGCGCGTCGTCGCGGCGGCGATCGTCGAGCGCCATCTCGGCCGTCAGTATCTGGGCGGTGACGGAATTCGGGTTGACCTTGAGCGCTTCATCGATGGCTTCCTTGGCGGCCGGCGGGTTGCCAGCCGCCGCCACCGCCGCCAGCCCCAGCCGCGCAGGCACATAGGTGCCGTCGGCCTTCAGCGCCGCCTGGAACGACTTCAACGCCTCCGGGCGGTCGTACTTTTCGAGGAACAGCTCGCCCCAGGCGGTGTTGATCACCGGATCGTCGGGGGCGAGGCGCGTGGCGCTGCGGTAGCGATCGTTGGCGTCCTTGTACTCGCCGAGCGCGCGGGCGGCCATCGCCATCCGCGCAAAGTCGGCCGCGGTGCGGGGCGCGCCAGCGTCCGCGACGCGGCGCAGCGTGCGGCGTCCGTCGTCCCGGCGTCCGACGAGCATCTGCAGGAGGCCGAGCTGCAGAGCCGCGTCACCCGTGGGCGCCGCGGCAGCAGGCGCCTTGAGCACAGCTTCCGCGTCCGCATATCGCCCACGGGCGATAGCGGCTTCCGCACGCAGGGCCGGCACACGCGGGCTCTGCTCGTTCTTCAGAATCGCGTCCACCTCGTCGTAGCGGCCTTCGTTCAGGGCCCGCTCGGCCTGACCGACCGGCGTCAGCTGGCCGGGCCGGCGTCTGGGCCGTCGGCACCGTCAAGGTGGCCAATACGAGGGCGCATCCGCCGACAAACCACCGCATGCGTGTGCTCCTCGGGTTGGGACCGCTATTTCGCATGGGAAGTGAATCCTGCATCTTGAGCATCCAGACCTGGCGGTTTGAAGAGAGTATAGCCCTCAGGGGAGGTGAGGCTCAGGGCTCGGTGCGGCACCGCAGAGCCAGCAGGCGTGTGGCAGCGCTCAGATCGATGTCGGCCACGAGCAGCCCCTCCCTGCCATAAGGTTGGTAGGCCAGCAACGTGCCGTCGGGACGGGCCACGGCTGACGTGGTCGGCGACCCGTCGACGGCGTAGTTGACGCTGGCGAAGTAGCAGGTGTTCTCCGCCGCCCGGCACAGCACGGCCTTCTCGTGGAACGTGTTGGCCGGGTCCGCGAACGTGGACGGCCGGTAGCTGCCCGCGTCGGGCGGGTGATAGTGCGGGTGAAAGACGACCTGGGCGCCGCGACGCGCCGCCCAGCGCACCGTTTCCGGGTAGCGCCACCCTTCGTGGCAGATGGAAACGCCGAAGGTGAGCGGGCCCGAGTGAAAGACCTGCCGGCCCTCGGCGGGCGTGTAGGTGCCTTCCTCAGAGGGGTCGATCTGCACCTTGTCCTGAAAGCCCGCAACGGTGCCGTCGCGATTGATGACCAGGACCGAGGCATGCAGTCCCGCGTCCGTGACGCGCTCGGTGCCGAGCACCACCGCCACGTCCGCGCTGTCCCGCGCGCCGCCGCAATCTCGGACCACGCGCGCTCGAGAAAGGCCGGTCCGGCGGCGGCGGGCACTTCCCCAGCCCTCGATACCCCGGGACGTAACACTCCGGGAAGCAGATGATCTCGGCCTGCTGCGCCGCGGCCTCGGCGATGGCCCCCTGTGCAATCGACACGGACTCGGCCGGCGACGAAGGGTAGCGCATGTTGGCGAGAGCAATCCGCAGGGTACTCATACTCGTAGCCTGGTAGCCCGTGGCCCGTAGCCCGTGGCCCGTTGGCCCGTAGCCCGTAGCCCGTAGCCCGTATGCGCCGTGGCCCGTTTGAATAATACTGGTGTCGTTGGGGGCCAGAGACATGCGATCAGGACGGTCGATGCGAATCGTGGGGGCGGTGATCGTGGCGCTGGGCGTGGCCAGCGCCCCAATGGTGGTCGGCGCGCAGTGGCTGAAATACCCCACGCCGAACGCGCCTCGCCTCCCGAACGGCAAGGTGAACCTGTCCGCCCCAGCGCCGCGCGCTTCGGACGGGAAGCCGGATTTCAGCGGCATCTGGATTACCGGGAACCCGGCCTGCCCCAACCCGGATCCCGACTCGCACGTGTGCGGTGTGGAGCTGCCGATCTCCCGGGAAGGCATCAACATGGGCATCGGGCTCCCGGGCGGGCTGCCCTATCAGCCGTGGCTGGCCGCGCTGGTCAAGAAGCGCACCGCGGAGGACGCCAAGGACGACCCGCACGTGAAGTGCCTGCCCGACACCTTCATCCGGGCCTACGGTCTGCCGCACCTGCTCAAGTTCGTGCAAACGCCCGGTCTGCTGGTGATGTTGAACGAGATGAACGCGGGCTACCGGCAGGTGTACATGGACGGCCGCCCGCTGCCGGTCGATCCCGTGCCCAACTGGCAGGGCTACTCCACGGCGCGGTGGGACGGCGATGCGCTGGTGGTGGACTCCAACGGCTTCCGCGACGACATCTGGATCGACTGGAACGGCAGCGTGATCACCGAGGCGGCCAAGGTCCGCGAGCGCATCCGGCGTCCCGACTTCGGGCACCTGGAAATCGAGGTCACGGTAGACGACCCCAAGGCCTACACGAAGCCGTGGACCGTGCCGCTGCGGATGCGGTTCGCCACCGACACCGACCTCGTGGACGAAATCTGCCTGGAAAACGAGCAGTCATCGCGTCGAATGAAGTGAGCGGCGCGACGGCCGCTCACTCGTCGTAGTCGTCCTTGGGCAGCCCTTCCAGCTCTTCCAAGAACACCAGCCCGCGGTGCGAGGGAATCTCGAACCGCTTGCCGCAGGTCTTGCACGTGACGTCGTCGTCCACGCGCACCAGGTGATCCTTTACTTTGTCGAACATCGCTCGGGCGCGCGCATCGGAGCCGGACGGCGGCTGGGCCTTCTTGGTGCGGCGGAGCCAGCGCACGGCGTATTCGTTGGTGCGGCGGCATCGCGGGCATTGGAACGTGGCCGGCCGCTGCTCGGGCTTTTCGGTGAAAAACTGACGCTCATCCACGTCGCTAAGCGTACATCGAACCAAACAGCTTCCTAACACGCCTGTTTGGTTCAAGAAGCTCCTGATAAACTGGGGCCACCGTCCGGATGGCCGACCCCACCCCCCCACCGCTTCCATCCGAACTACCCGTCCTGCCGCTCCGGCTCACGGTCGCCTTTCCGTTGACCCTGCAGCCGCTGGCCGTCAACCGCCCGGTGTCGATCGAGACGGTCAACCGCGCACTCGGCAGCGACCGCCTGATCCTGCTGGTGCTGCAGGACAACGACAAGGAAGACCCGGGGCCCGACGACGTCCGCAAGGTGGGCACGGTGGCCATCATCCGCCAGATGGCCAGGTCGGGCATGGGCGCCAACATCATCCTGGAAGGGTTGGCGCGCGTGCGGCTCGACCGGGTGACGCGCACCGGCACGTCGATGCTGGCGCAGATCACGCCGCTGCCGGAGAACTACGAGCGCACGATCGAGGTGGACGCGCACGTGCGGCGCATCCAGGAGTTGATCGACAAGGCGCTGTCGCTTGCCTCCGGTCTCTCCGAAGAGCTGCGGGCGATGGTGATGAACATCGAGGATCCGCTGCGCCTGGCCTATGTGCTGGGCACGCTGCTGGACATCCGCCCGGGCGACAAGCAGGCGCTCCTCGAAGAGAACGACCTGGTCAAGAAGCTGCAGATGATTGCCACCTCGCTCACGCGCGAGGTGTCGCTGCTCGAGCTGAAGGGCAAGATCGAGTCGCAGGCGCAGCAGGAGATGACCGACGCGCAGCGGCAGTACTACCTGCGCCAGCAGATGAAGGCCATCCAGCAGGAGCTGGGCGAAGGCGACAGCAACGAGCTGGCGGAGCTGCGCAAGCGCGTCGAGGACGCCAAGCTGCCCGAGTTCATTGCCGTCGGTGGCCAACCCGCGAGCTGAACCGCCTGGGCCAGATGACGGGCGCCTCGCCCGAGTACCAGATGATTCGCACCTATCTGGACTGGCTGCTCGACATTCCCTGGTCGACCATCACCACCGATCGCCTGGACCCGGTCGAAGCCCGGCGCGTGCTCGACGAGGACCACTACGACCTGGACAAGGTCAAGGAACGGATCGTCGAATACCTGGCCGTGCGCAAGATGAAGGGCGACATGAAGGGCCCCATCCTGTGCTTCGTAGGCCCGCCGGGCGTCGGCAAGACGTCGCTGGGACAGTCGATTGCCCGGGCGATGGAGCGGAAGTTCGTCCGCATCTCGCTTGGCGGCGTGCGCGACGAGGCCGAGATCCGCGGGCATCGCCGCACCTACATCGGCTCGATCCCCGGCCGCATCGTCCAGGCCTTCAAGCAGGCGGGCTCGATGAACCCGGTGTTCATGCTCGACGAGATCGACAAGATGTCGGCCGGCTTCCAGGGCGACCCGGCCGCGGCGCTGCTGGAAGTGCTGGACCCGGCGCAGAACCACTCGTTCCGCGACCACTACATGGAAGCGCCGGTAGACCTGTCGAGGGTGCTCTTCATCGCCACCGCCAACCAGCTGGGGCCGGTGCATCCGGCGCTTGCTCGACCGGATGGAGATCATCTCGCTGGCCGGGTACAGCGAGGAAGAGAAGCTGCACATCGCCCGCATGTACCTGCTCCCGCGGCAGATGGGCGAGAACGGGCTGGCGCCGCGACATGATGGCGCTGACCGATGCGGCGCTGCGGACGGTGATCGCGCGAGTACACGCGAGAGGCGGGCGTCCGGAATCTCGAGCGCCAGCTGGGAACCATCGCGCGCAAGGTGGCCGCCAGGATCGCCACCCGGCCCGCCGACGCCCCGCCGGCTGAGCAGGTCGGTGGTGGACGTGCCCGAAGTGGACGACTACCTGGGCCCGGCGCGGTTCAAGAAGGAAGTGGCCTTCCGGACCTCCACGCCCGGTGTGGTCACCGGCCTGGCCTGGACCGAAACTGGCGGCGACGTCCTGTTTATCGAAGCCACCTTGCTTCCAGGCGGGAACCAGAACATCATTCTTACGGGTCAACTCGGCAACGTGATGCAGGAGTCGGCCCGTGCCGCCCTCAGCCACATCCGGGCGAAGGCCAGCGACTTGGGTATTTCGCCCGAGTTTCTTGCCAAACACGACCTGCACGTGCACGTGCCGGCGGGGGCGATTCCCAAGGACGGGCCCTCGGCGGGCATCACGATGGCAACGGCCATCCTGTCGGCCGCCCGCAACCAGCCGGTGCGGCCGGGCGTGGCGATGACCGGGGAAATCACGCTGTCGGGGCTGGTACTGCCGGTCGGCGGGATTCGGGAAAAGACGCTGGCGGCGAGGCGGTTCGGCGTGCGGACGGTGATCCTGCCGGCCCTCAACGAGCCCGACCTCTCGGAACTGCCCGAGGAGATTCGGCGCGACATGACCTTCGTGCCGGTGGAAACCCTCGAGCAGGTGATCAAGGTCGCACTGGACGAGAAGGCCCCCTAATTTGGCATCAGCGATCGTTTTCTACGTGTCAGGCCACGGATTCGGGCACGCGTCCCGGTCCATCGAAGTCATCAACGCCATCCTGGCCAAGCGGCCTGAAACCCGCATCGGCGTCCGCACCTCGGCGCCGCGCTGGCTCTTCGACCTCTCGGTCAAGGGCAAGGTGGCGTTCAGCACGCTCGAGTGCGACACCGGCGTGGTGCAGGTGGACGGCCTGTCGCTGGACGAAGCCGACAGCATCCGCCGCGCGTCGGCCGTTTCACAGCGACATGGTGACGCGAGCCGCCAGCGAGACGCGCCAGCTGCGCGAGATCGGCGCCGGCCTGATCGTCGGCGACATCCCGCCGCTGGCGTTCGCGGTCGGCGCCTCCTCGGGCATCCCGGCCATCGGCCTCGGCAACTTCACCTGGGACTGGATCTACGCGGACTATCCGCGCGTGCGCCTGGCGCCGTCGCTGCTGCCGGCCATCCGCGGCGCCTACGCCAAGGCGTCGATGGCGCTGCGCCTGCCGATGGCGCGCGGTTTCGACAGCTTCTCGAACATCAAGGACATCCCGTTCATCGCCCGGCACGCCACGCGCACCCGCGCCGAGGTCTGCAAGATCCTGAAGCTGCCGACCGACAAGCCGATCGTGCTGGCGTCGTTCGGCGGCTACGGCCTGCCCAGCCTGGACACGACGGTGCTGTCGAAGTTCAAGAAGTACACGGTGGTGATGACGGCCAACGTGCCGCTGAGCCGCGCGCAGCGCAAGGAAGTGGCGGCGGCCGAGAAGAAGGGCTCGTTCGTCAGCATCAACGAAGAGGCGATGTACGACGCCGGCGTGCGCTACGAGGACCTGGTCGGCGCTGCCGAAGCGATCGTCACCAAGCCCGGCTACGGCGTGATCTCCGAGTGCATCGCCAACGACACCGCGGTGCTCTACACCTCGCGCGGCCACTTCCCTGAATACGACGTCCTGGTCGAGGAGATGCCGAAGTACGTGCGCTCGGCCTTCATCAACCACGACGATCTGTTCGACGGCAAGTGGGAGACCCACCTCGACAAGCTGCTCAACCAGGCGAAGCATAAGAAGAAGCCGGAGACCAACGGCGCCGACGTCGCCGCCGACATCCTGCTGAAGGCGCTGGACAAGCCGCCGAAGAAGCCGCGCGGCCGCCCCAAGGCCCGCGCCTAAACCTCTCCTCAAAGCGTTCTCACTGGCTCCGCGTCTCTGCTCCACTGCAGTGACGCGTGGCCCGTGTTCGGTCAGGCGGCCCGGGCCGAATGCCTCCAGCCGCCGGTCGACTCAATGGAGGCGGCAACAAAGGGGCACCAACGGTCTCAATAATCCGAAAGGCTGATGCTTCGAACGGCTGCGTTACGATTCCAACGTCTATGAACGTAAGGGAGATTCTCACACGCACGCCTCCCCCAACTCTCTACCACTACACGACACAAGGGTGGACTACTCCGAATCGTCCACAATCGTGAAATTTGGGCCACTCACACCCAGTACCCTCAACGACTCTCGCGAGCTTTCGCCACGCGATCGACATGGTCCGAGGGGGAACTCAGGCAGATCGAAGCTCGCCCAGAGAACCGAGAATTGACAGGAATACTGAAGGAGATGCAGACAAGCCTCGAGGGCATTGAGAGCACTAACGTCTGTGTTACCTCTTTTCCGAAAACGGCGACCTGCTTTCGCAATGGCGGGCCTACGGCGGAGGGCACGGCGGCTTCTCAATCGGATTCTCCGGGGCATTCTCGCGGTACGACTCTTAGTGAAGAGTTTTGGCTCGTGCCGTGCCTGTACGAAGAAGAGCAGCAGAGGACCCTTATCCGCACTCTCATTGAGGACGTCGTCACCGAGAGCAGAGAAGCCGCTAAGGCAAGCACCTCATCCAGACCGCCTCAATCTCGTCATGCGTACCTCAAAAGTGCACGCTCCGATAATCAAGCACCGTGCGTTTTTGGAAGAGCGGGAGTGGCGCGCTATCTCTAAGCCCTGTAGCCTACACATCCGAGCCATTCGGCTATCGTGCGGGCGTATCCATGCTCGTTCCGTACGATCCGAATCCCTCTGGAGACTCAGAGACAGCCGTTCAGCATTGACGAAGTCGTCATCGGTCCTGATGCCACACATCGAGCAGTCATTCGCGTCTCTCTCTGGGTTACTTCACAGGCACAACCTCAAGGGAATGGTTATCCGCGCTCTGAGGCTCCCTATCGAGTTGGTAACTGGGCTTGTTCCGGTTCGACATTTCGGCGATCGGCGTTTACCACGAGCGACAGCGCGCTCGGCGAGCTGAGCGACCCTCGCCTGAAGGCGAGGGATTCAAGGGATTCGACTGAAGTCGACTGAAGGCCCGCCATCGCCGCGCCATGCAGGCTCACGTCTCGCTGACTCGAAAGCGGTCGTCGTCCTCGGGCTCGGCACCTTGCAGCTCGATGTATTGCGCAATCACCTCGTCCGTGACTTGGCCGCTGCTGCACACGAAGTAGCCGCGCGCCCACAGGTGCCGACCCCAGAACTCCGCCCGCAGCTTCCGACGATCCTGGAGGAGATGATGCGACGTCTTCCCCTTGATCGCCTGCATGACCCGGCTCGGCGCCAGGGTGGGGGGCACGCTCAGCAGCAGATGCACGTGATCGGGACGGACGTGCCCTTGCAGAATCTCGATGTCCTCCCTCCGACAGATTTCCCGGATCAAATCCCGCAGCTCCGTCCCGATGTCGCCCCGCAGAACCGGCTTGCGATACTTCGTGATGAACACGAAGTGGTAGTGCAACGCATACACCGTATGGGCGGCTCGACGATACTCGCGCACGAGGGCCGATCGTATCGCAAGCCTCCTGAAGGCTTCGCCTGAAGGCGAGGGGGTTCACCCATCCCAGAACGAGACCCTAAGGCGGAATGGCTAATCCTTGCGCGCCAGTCTCAGCCTCTCCATTGCAATCGAGCGTCCCGCTGCGAGATAGAATCCGCCATTACTTGCAATGCCTACCACTCTTTCCCGCGACAGAGGCCTGGGCGCTGCTGACCGAGTGGACGGCAAGCGACAGCCTTCGCAACATGCGCTCGCGGTCGAGCCGCCGTCCGGGGTACGCGCGGTCCTTCGGGGAAGACGAGACCGCCGGGGGGCGCGTCGCGTTGCTCCACGATTTCGACTATGAGCGCTTCCCGACGGCTCAGGATCACCCGTTTCGCCGGCCGCGAGGAACCGGTCCGGCGCGGCTATCCAGCGTGGGTGACGCGGGCGATTCTTTCGCACGCCAAACTACTCGGGCGTCGCGAGGGAGAGTCCGCTGGAGAGGACGCTTTTCTGCGTGCGACGAGATGGCCGGCATGTGACCGCCGCGGCGCTCGTGGGCCCGTCGAAGTCGATCAAGGCTCGGTCCTCAAGCGCATCAAGGACAAAGCCTTCGCTTGGGCCGTGTCCCGGGACGATCTGAGGACTGGCGCGAAGCTGGGCCTGCCGCTGGCGGATCACGCCGCCAACGCAATCCGGTTCATGCAGCTCGAAGCCGATGTGCTCGGCCTCCGGGGCAACATCGCAAGGTAACACTCCTTCCCATAACCTTTCGCCTGGCTGCTCCGTTACAGTGATCGACGGCCCTCCCCCGGGGGGCTGCCACACGCAACGTGACAGCCAGCAATGAGGACGAGCGGGCGCTGATCGAGGCGGCGCAGGCAGACCCTGCCCGCTTCCTCGAGGTGTACGACCGGTACATCGATCGGGTCTTTGCCTACGTCAGTCGCCGCGCCGGCAGCCGCGCCGTTGCCGAAGACATCACGTCGGAGGTCTTTCAGCAGGCGCTGTCGAACCTGCCGCGCTTCGAATGGCGTGGTGTGCCATTCGCGGCATGGCTATACCGGATGGCCGCGAATGCGGTGGCGGACTACTGGCGTCGTCAGGGACGCGAGTCGCAGGAGCCGCCTCCGGATCTGCCCGATGAGCGCGTGCACGAGGAACTGGAGCGCCGGATCAGCCTCTTTCAACTCGTCGATCGCCTGCCCGACCTGCAACGCCGTGTCATCGAGATGCGGTTCGTGGAAGACAAAAGCGTCCGCGACGTCGCGGCGACGCTGGATCGAACGGAGGGTGCGGTCAAACAGCTCCAGCTCCGCGCGCTCGAGAACCTCCGGAAAGGCATGGGCCTCCATGACTGACGAGCTGATCGATCGGCTGGACGGCGCCATTGACGCGGTTGTGGCGCGGCGTGATGCGACCGCCGCGCTGCGGGATCCCGAACTGGCGCCGCTGGTGAGGATTGCCGCCGACCTGCGGCACTACCCGAGCGCCGACTTCAAGGCGCGCCTGCGGGCGCAATTGGCAAGGAGACCGACAATGTCCACCGCCGTACTCCCAAGCATTCGCGAAGGGTTCGCGACCGTCACACCGTATCTGTGGGTGCCGGATCGAGGGATGGCCGACTTCCTCATCCGCGTGTTCGACGCCGTGGAAACGCGGGTGGCCGAGGGCGGCCGACACGGTACGCATCGCGAACTGCGCATCGGCAATTCCATGCTCATGCTGGGTGAAGGCACGCCCGGTGAGTTCGCGCCGGGCAGGTTGATGACGTTCCATGTCTTCGTCGACGACGTCGACGCGTCTTACGCAAAGGCGCTGGCTGCCGGCGGCGAGTCGCTGGGTGAACCGGCCGATCGCCCGTACGGAGAGCGGTCCGGGTTCATCAAGGATGCGTTCGGCAACCACTGGTACATCGCCAGCCCGCTCGGCCCGGAGTCCTTTGGACACGTATTGGGGACCGTGACGCCATTCCTGCATTCGCGCGACGTGCGGGGGTATATCGATTTTCTCGTGCGGGCGTTTGGCGCATCCGAAGAGGTGGTGCACGAGCTCCCGGGAGGCATGATCCCCTACGCGCGGGCGCGCGTCGGCGACGCGGCGATCGAGTTTGGCACCGCCGACCCGAGGCCCGGCGCGTTCTGCCTGTACGCGGCGGATCCGGACCTGGTGTACGAGCAGGCAGTCGCCGCCGGTGCGAAAGCGCTCGGGCCTGCTGCGGATCAGCCATCCGGCGTTCGAATGGCGTTCGTCGAGGACCCACTCGGCAACCACTGGTACATCACGCGACCCGCTCCTCGGTAGTCCACCGCATGCTATCGTCGCCAGGTCGTGACGACGACGCTTTCGCGCGCGGCGGCCTGGGCGCTGCTGACCGAGTGGACGGCAAGCGACAGCCTTCGCAAGCATGCGCTCGCGGTCGAAGCCGCCGTCCGGGGCTACGCCCGATCCTTCGGGGAAGATGAGACCGCCTGGGGCGTCGTCGCCCTGCTCCACGATTTCGACTACGAGCGCTTCCCGACGGCGGAAGATCACCCGTTTCGTGGGTGCGAGGAGC
Source organism: uncultured Acidobacteriota bacterium (assembly GCA_963713655.1). Taxonomy (GTDB): domain Bacteria; phylum Acidobacteriota; class Vicinamibacteria; order Vicinamibacterales; family UBA2999; genus CAWEBF01. Next base: position 13,424 of record CAVQMT010000030.1, on the reverse strand, counting down.
TGGAGCGCCGCGGGTACCCGGCGTGGGTCACGCGGGCGATTCTCTCGCACGCCAACTATTCAGGCGTCGCGAGGCAGAGTCCGCTGGAGAAGACGCTTTTCGCGTGCGACGAGATGGCCGGAATGGTGACCGCCGCGGCGCTCGTGCGCCCGTCGAAGAGCATCCTCGATCTCGAGGCCGGCTCGGTGCTCAAGCGCATCAAGGACAAGGCGTTCGCCCGGGCCGTGTCGCGGGACGATCTGAGGGCCGGCGCGGAAACGCTCGGCCTGTCGCTGGCCGATCACACCGCCAACGTGATTCGGTTCATGCAGCTCGAAGCCGATGCGCTCGGCCTCCGCGGCACAATCGCAACGTGACACCCGTGGACCCCGCCGGAACGTGTAGGCTGAACCGCCTTCGCCGCGACACGCACGACGAGTCGCCCGACTGCTGGCTGCATGGGACCGGATTCTGTTTGTCTGCCTGACATGCCGACTCCATTTGAAAGTGCTCTCCTGAACCTGAAGCTCTACGATGTCCGGCGCGAGCCTGTGCTTCGCGAAGCCAGGGCCTGGTTCCTCCGAGACTTCAACCCCGACAGCCTGGCCGAGCTGGGTGAGATCGTCAGCGGTGAACGGAATGCCTCCTTTCGCATGGTGCTCGGCTACTGGGACATGGCTGCCTCGCTTGTGACAACCGGGGCAATCGATGCCACGGCGTTCCTTGCGGCTCACGGAGAGATCTTCGGGACCTTCGCCAAGGTTCAGCCGTTTCTCGACGAGATCCGACGGGCTAGTGGCGAGCCCGACTTCTGCACGCACTTGGAGAAGGTTGTGATGGCCGACCCGAACGCCAGCGCGATCATGCGCCGTCGGCGCGAGGCCATCCAAGCCGCAGCGAAATCACGCTCGTCGACCTGAAGGCGCACCACTAGCCGAGCGCGTCGATCAGTCGGTGCGGAGAGCCGCGAGCGGATCCACGCGACTGGCGCGGCGCGCGGGCAGATAGGCAGCCAGCCATGCCGCGACGCCGAGCACGAGCGGCGCACCGGTCAGGGCGACGGGATCGAACGTCCTGACGCCGAAGAGCAGCGTCGCGAGGAAGCGTGCCGCGAGCAGCGACGCGGCCACGCCGATCGCGCCGCCGATCAGCACCAGTCGCACGCCGTGTCGTCGCGAGCAGCCGCGTGACGCCGGCAGCGTCGGCCCCGAGCGCCATCCGGATCCCGACCTCGCGAGTGCGCATCGCCACTGTGTAGCGCACCATCCCGTACACCCCGATGGCCGCCAGCGCCATGGCCATCGCCGCAAACGCCGAGAGCATGAACGCGCCCATCTGCGACGGCAGACGCGACATCGCCAGATGCTGCGCCATCGTCGTGGACTGGACGACCTGCAGGTCCGGATCGATCTCCCGGGTGGCGGCGACGAGCGCGAGCGCTGATCCGGGCCGGATCCGTGGACGCGCGGACGACAAAGTTGAACATGGGGCTGCCGTCACCCTGGGCATAGTTCTCGTAGACGACGTCGCGAGGTGCTTCCCCGAGCGATCGCACGTTGATATCGCTGGCCACGCCGACAACCATCAGGTCGGGCTCGGCCGGATCAGGCCGGCGGAGGACGCGGCCCAGCGCGTCCCCGTCTGGCCAGTAGCGACGGGCCATGGCCTGGCTGATGACGGCCACGGGTTGCGTGTCTCGCCGATCGCCTTCGTTGAAGGTGCGGCCAGCCACGATCGCCATGCCGGCCGCGTCGAAGAACGCACCGTCCACGGTGGCGCGATCGGCGCGGAACGCCTCCTGGCCAGGGGGCGGGACGCGTCCGTCGATGGTGAAGTCAGTGTAGCTGGAGGAGAAGCTCGAGCGGCAGCGGCCAGACGAGCCCGGCGGCTTCGACGCCGGGCAGCGCCCGAAAGCGCTCGAGCACGCGACGCGTCCGCTGCACAGCCTCGTCAGAAGTCAAACGCGCGACCGGCATCATGAGGGACAGGACCGACGTCGGAGCCCGGCCGAAGCCGGGATCGACGGACAGCATCTGCTGCCAGCTTCTCAGGAACAGCCCGGCTCCCACGAGCAGCACGAGCGACATGGCGACCTGAGCGATGACCAGTGCGTTGCGCCACCTGAGTGGGCCCGGCGCATCGCTTCCTCTGCTGCCCGTCTTGAGTGCCGAGCCGAGGTCGGCGCGTGTTCCCTGCACGGCGGGGATCAGTCCGAGGACGGCCCCTGTCAACACGCCGGCGCCCGCCGTGAGTGCCAGGACTCGCCAATCGAAGAGCACCGTCGAGTCGATGCCAAAGTTCAGGTCGAGCTTCATGCCATAGGGCAGCGGGAGATCGATCGACACCAGAGCCCGGAGGAGCACGAGCGCCAGGACGAGGCCCACTGCCGCGCCGCCGAGCCCGAGCAGCGCGCTCTCGACGAGCAGCTGGCGGACAAGCGTGCCCCTGGTCGCGCCGAGGGCCCGCCGCACCGCTACCTCCTTTCCCCGATCGAGGGCGCGCGCCAGCAGAACGCTCGCGAGGTTCGTGCACGCCAGAAGCAGCACCAGCCCCACCACCCCGACGAGCAGTAATGCCGCCGCACGCAGCAGCGGGTCCACGCCGGGGTAGATCTGCACGTCAGAGGTCGGCACGAGAGAGAACTGCTCTCCGGGGACCCACCCTTCCGGCCGCGCGCGCGTCAGACTTTCGGCCACGAGGGAGGCGGTGTGCTCCGCCTGCGCTCGCGTCACGCCTGGTGCGAGTCTCGCCTTGACGAAGAAGCTGTGGGAGTTGCGCTGACTGAGCATGTCGACGCCCATCAGCTCGTTCGCCATGGCCATCGGAACGTAGAAGGCCGGCGTCAGGGGCGGGAGCGCGCCGCGATAGTGGGCCGGGGCGACGCCGATGATGGTGTAGCCGCGCCCTCCAAGTCGCAGTGTTCGGCCAACGACGTGCGGGTCGGCGCCGAAGGCGCGCTGCCAGTAACCGTGGCTGAGCATCACCACCGGATGGCCGCCCCGCGCGATATCGTCCTCGGGAAGAATGGCTCTGCCGAGCAGCGGCTCGACGCCGAGGAGCGCAAACGCGCCTCCCGTCACCAGCCTCGCCCATGACGATCCGTGCCGTCCCCCACCATCGATCGGCACCGGGAAGAACGTTGACGCCGCGATGCCGCTGAAGACCTCGGTCGTCCCCTTGCGCAGGTCCTCGATGTTCGGGTGCGACATCGGATTGAAGCCGCGCCCGCCTTCCGTTTCGTAGATGTTGACGAGCGTCTCGGGCTGCGCGATCGGGGAGACGCGGAAGAGCATCGTCTGAACCACGCCGAAGATGGCCGCGTTCGCGCCGATGCCGATCGCCAGTGACAGCACGGCCATCGCCGAGAAGCCCGTATGGCGGCGCAGCGAGCGCAGCCCGTAGCGGACATCGCGCGCGAGATTCTCGATGGGGGCCGAACGGAACTCGTCCCGCGTCCGCTCGCGCACCTGTTCGACGCCGCCGAATCGGATCAACGCCTGCCGCCGCGCCTCGTCCGGCGTCATCCCGGCGCGCCGGTTCTTCTCGATCTGCTGCTCGACATGGAACCGGATCTCGTCCGTCGAGCCTGTCCTCGAGTTCCCGCCGGCGGCCGAGCGACCGGAGCCGCCGCCACATATCAGCGAGCGCACCCATCATCCCTCTCAGTTCACAGTCGTCACGTCCAGAACGAGGTTGATCGCGCGCGACATGCGCCGCCACTGCGCCAGCGATTCGTTCAGGTACCGCCGCCCGCGGGCGGTCAATGAGTAGTAGCGCGCGCGCCGGTTGTTGTCGGTGATGCGCCACTCGGAGCGGATGAAGTTCTGCCGCTCCAGGCGATAGAGCCCCGGATAGAGCGTCCCCTGCCCGAGTTGCAGCACGTGCTCCGACCACTGTTCGATGCGTTCGGTGATGCCCCAGCCGTGCATCGGTTCCAGCTGCAGCGCCCTGAGAACCAACATGTCGAGCGTTCCCTGCAACACGTCGCTTCGATCCTTGGCCAACGCGGCGCTCCTTTCGACGGACGAAAGGACTGTATCAGGCACTCCTTTCGAACGTCAAGGGGAGCGGTGATTTGCACCACTCACTGTGAGGCGCGTGGGGCTCAGGTTCGATCGGCGATGACCAGAACGCCTGGCTCAGCCATTCTCCAGAGTGAGCCCAGGAAACGGATCAGCTAGCGACGGCCCGCCGTATTCCACGCCCGTACATCGTGAGCCCGCGCGGGGGAACTTGCCCGACAACCACCGATTCCCTGATGATATGACCGCAACTCAGCCGGCATGGCGCTTGCGCCTTAGCCATCAAATTGCCGCCCGATGACGGCGGCTTGGAAGACCTACACCAGGAGCGATGGAGATGAAACGCATTTCCGCTGTGCTGATGATGTTGGTGGTGTTGCTGGCCAGTCGGGACGCATGGGCCCAAGCCTCCGCGACCGATCCCGACGCCCGTCCGGCGATCCCAACGTTCCTGGGCGATACCGGCCTCTGGTTCGTCCCGACCGCCGAGGTCGTTGGGGCCAAACTCTGGTCCGCCAGCGTTTACCGCACGGTACTGGACTACAACCAGGGGTTTACGAACCTGGCGTTCTTTCCGGTCACGTTCGCGGCTGGCGTGGGCCACCGCACCGAGGTGTTCGGCTCCTTGCGCACCGTGACGCGTATCGATCGCGATATCCGTCCGCTCTTCGTCCCAAGCAATCTCGAGAACGGCGGCGTGCTGAACGGCTACCCGTTCGTCCGGGAACCGTGGACCGGTAACGATTTAGGCGACTTTATCGTCGGCGCAAAGATCAATCTCGCCTCACAGTTGCGCAACGCCCCGGTGGCCTTCGCGGTTCGGACCATGTTCAAGCTGCCGACGGCCGATGCCGAGACGGGGGCCGGCACCGGACAGTTGGACTACATGCTGGATGGAGTCTTCAGCGGCAAGGCCGGCGGAGTCGAGCTCTCCGGCTTTGCCGGCATGGCGTGGCGAGGCGATCCCGACGAGGTCCGTCTCTCCGACAGTCTGCGCTGGGGAGTCGGCGCGGGCTTCGGCGCGCGCAGCAGCTTCCGGTTCACGACCGAGCTGTTCGGGGACGTTGCCTTCGACGACGTCGTCTGGCGCGACGCTCTGCCGCCTGCCGGCGTCGACGGGTCGCGGCCTCCGGTCATCTCGGAGCGCGGATTCTGATCTGACCGTGGCGCTTGGCGCAACCTGGCAGCACAGGAGCGGCTTCTTCGCCGGCGCCGGCCTCAGCTACCGGTTGGGCCTCGAAAGCCGGAGCGACGCGATGCCAGGATTCTCGGACAACTCACTCGACGCCCTCGGCGCCCAGTTCCGAATCGGTTTCTCGCCCGGCCGGAAGCCCGCGCCCACTCCGCCGGTGACACCCGCGCCCACTCCGGCTCCGGTGGCACCAGCTCCACCGGTGGTGGCTGCTCCCCCACCGGCACCGACCCCGGCTCCGAATCGTCCGCCAACGCTGACCGCCCAGTGCGACCCGTGCCGCATCCCGGTCGGCGGAACGATCAAGATCGTGGCCCAGGGCCAGGACCCGGACGGCGATCAGCTGACCTACGTCTGGACCACCACCGCCGGGACGCTGGGCGACACCCGTGCGGCCGCCACCACCTGGAGAGCCGAGACCGTCCCTGGCAAGGTCGTGCTGACTGTCGTCGTGGCGGACGGCCGCGGCGGCCAGGCCACCCAGGCACTCCCCATCGAGGTCTTCGCAGCCGCGGTCCCCGCGCTCGAGATCCTCTTCGACTTCGACCAGGCAACGCTCAGACCGGAGGCCATCACGATTCTGGATCAGGCCGTCCAGGCGCTGACCGCCGATCCCAAACGCACCATTCGAGTGGAGGGCCACGCCAGCTCCGAAGGCACCACCGAGTACAACCAGGCGCTCAGCGAGCGCCGGGCCGCGGCCGCCCGCAACTACCTGCAGATGCGGGGCATTGCGCCGGGCCGGATCACTTCGCAGGGCTTTGGCGAGACGCGGCCTGCGAACGACAACCGGACCGAGGCTGAGCGACGGCTGAATCGACGGGCGGCGCTGATCGTGCTGCTGCAGTAGCCGGTTTGTCCTAGCGACGCAAGACTCGCCCGCCATGGGGACACACCCTGGCGGGCGAGTTGCCGTACGTGCCTCCTCGGTGCTGGGGCAACCCAATCGCTCGTCGGATTCGCATTCGTAGACTGATGACGAAAGGGAGAGTGCCGTGAAGCGTAAACGCGGATTCGTCGGCAATGCTCGCGATGCTCTCGTGAGCGGACTGCTGGTCGTCGTACCGGTCTACCTGGGGCTGCTGCTGATCGGCCGGGCCCTCAGTGGGCTGGCCCAACTCGTCAGTCCGATCGCCGCCCTGCTCCCTGATTGGCTGCCCGGAGGGAATATCCTGTCGCTCCTGATGGTGATCCTCGGCTGCTTCGCCGTCGGTGCCGCCACCCGCAGCACGGCCGGGCGCGCGTGGAAGCGGAAGCTCGAACGAACGGTATTCGCCAGAATTCCCGGCTACGACCTCTTTCGAGGTCTCACGCAGCAACTGGTGGGTGAAGGGCGCGAGGACACGTGGAAGCCGGTACTCGCCGAAATCGAGGACGCCCTGGTCCCCGCATTCATCATCGAAGAACTGGAAGACGGGCGGTGCACAGTCTTCGTGCCTTCAGTGCCGTCCCCGTTCGCAGGAGCCGTCTATGTCCTGAGCAAGGAGCGCGTTCACGCCGTGAATGCCACGTTCCTGGAGACGTTTCAGGTGCTGTCGCGGTGGGGGTCAGGTGCAAAAGCTCTCGTGGCGTCGATGGAGCAGAGCAGCCCGAAGACGGTCAAGAGAAGCTAGCGCCGGATAGGCTCTGGGGCGTCGGCGTAGCGGTGATATTTGCCGAGCAGGGTGCCAAGAGCGACGAGGATCGGGAAAGCGAGTCGCTGGACCAGCGCGGGGATCTCCAGCATCGTGAACTCGGTCCGGTATCGACGAATCAGGTAGGCGGCCTCGAATGGATTCGGGGCCTTGCCGCCGTTGCGCCGGGTGGAGTCGAACAGCTCGGTCAGGAAATACTCGATGTTGTCTGGCGGCTCGATGTAGCCGAGGCACTCGAGGTCGTCTTCGCCCGCGTTCCAGAACTTGTGCGCCTCGCCCGGCTTGAAGACGACGGTCTCCCCCACTCCGGCGAACTGTGCGGGCGCCCCAGGCCGTTGGTACCCGATGCGTCCGCGCTGGACGGTGAGGGCCTCCTCTTGGAGGAGATGGGAATGCATCGGCGGCCCGGCACCGGGGCGCACCCGGTTCAGTGCTTCGAGACGGTCCGCCGCGCGGCCACTCGCGACTCGCACGAAGGTCAGGCGCTCGCCGGCGCCGTTCTCGATGATGTGGGGGTAGGTATAGCGCGCCGTGGCGCTATTCCTTCACGCAGGTAACGAGCGACCAGATGGGCAGCGTCACCTTCTGAATCGATACCGGCTTCAGTTCCGCCTGCGAGAGGAAGCGCGGCAGGTCGAGATCGGACTTGAACCCGATGTGGACGGTGAGCGGCGAGATTGCCTTCTCGAACATCGAGATCACCGGGTTCGTGCTCTTGAAATGGTTCAGGATCAGGATGCGGCCGCCTGGGCGGCACACGCGCCGCATCTCGCGGACGACCTGCACCGGATCGGGCACAACGCTGATCAGGTACGGGGCGTAGACGACGTCGAACGCATCGTCGGCGAAGCTCATCGCCGCGGCGTCCATCTCCATCAGCCGGACGTTGATGCCCTGGCGCGAGACGCGCTCCCTTGCCTTCTCCAGCATCGATGCCGAGAAGTCGATGCCCGTCAGGTGGCAGTCGCTGGGATACAGCGCCATGTTGATGCCGGTACCGACACCGACCTCGAGCACGCGGTCACCTGATTTGATGCCCAGTCGATCCTTGGCGTAGAGGCGACCCGGGTGCAGGAGGGGACCGAAGGTCAGGTCGTAGACACCGGACAGCTTCTCGTAAACGCGTCCGACGAAGTCGTTCTCAACGACGGTCCCCGACAACGCCTGAGCGCTGACGTCGGCCGTGAATTCGGGGGTTTCCCGGTCGAAGAGCGGCATCAGTTGCGGGGACTATACCTTGGAAGGATCAGCCCGACAAGCCGGCACGGCCCGGGGCCACCGCTCCGGCCGCGGGCGCGACCAGCAGATCGGTCTTGTCCCACACGAAATCGTCTTTGCTGTAAACCGCCAGTTCGTAGTCCTTGCCCATGAAGATGGCCGCTACCGGACAGGCTTCCTCGCACATGCCGCAGAAGATGCAGCGTGTCTTGTGGATCTGGTAGACCTGCGCGTAACGCGGCCCCGCCAGCACGCTGCCGTCGTTCTCCGCAGCCTCGAGGTAGATGGCGTCGGCCGGGCAGGCCACCGAGCACAACCCGCAGGCGACACACTTCTCGAGCCCGTTTTCATCCCGCATCAGCACCTGTTTGCCGCGATACTTGGGGAAAACCGGGACTTTCTCGTATGGGTAGTTGACCGTCACCTTCTTCTTGAACAGATGCTTGAAGGTGAGGCCAAACCCCTTGAGGAAGGGTCCGATCATGAACCCCGATCATATCAGGCCCTGGGGGCCCCGGGCCACTAGCTCGGTATGCGGCCCCAAAACGCGACTCGTGCACTCGATGCGACTCCGCATACCGAGCCCGGCGTGCGGAGCACGCCAAGAAGCGCTGGAAACCAACCAAGGGCTTGAACTGCAGGGATATCGAGGGCGAGCCCTTGGTTGGTTCCCTTACAATTGAGCCGTGTTCCAGGAGCCGCGCTATCTCTCCGCGGAGCAGTTCCTTCTCACGACCCTCATCGTCAAGCTGGCGGTCATGGCCGTGTTGGCCACGATGTTGGCCCGATACCGGCGCTTCCGGCACATCCTGATCTTCGAACGGCGCGGTTGGCTGGACCGCCTGGTGTTCACGCTTGCGCTGGCCGTGCCGCTGATGGCGGGGGTGACCTCGCGCGTGCTGCTCAACTACCGCGCCGCCGATCTGACGCTCGAGGGCGCATTCCTGGCGGGTCTGATCGCCGGGCCCTACACCGGCGGGCTGGTCGGCATGCTGGTGGGCGTGCCCGCGCTGTTAGCCGGAGAGTACGGCGCGATGCCGTTCGCCGTCGGCTGCGGGTTTGCCGGAGGTGGCCTGCGCGAGCTGTGCCCCAAGGAAGCCATCTGGCAATTCACGCCGTTTGTATTCGTGGACCTGCCTCGGCACGTCTGGCAGATGGTGCGCAAGTTGGAGCCCATCTGGCCGATCATCCTGCTGGCTGCTCCTGTCGCGTTGGAAATGGTGCGGCTGACCGTGGGAGCGCGCTGGGGCGTGCACCGGCTCTTCTACCTCGATTCGCCATCGCTGCCGATGAACGCCCTCGTGATTCTGGCGACTGTGCTCGCCGTGGCCACGCCAATCAAGATCTGGAACTCGGCGCGCATCGAGCACCGGCTGCAGGAGCAGGAGACGCTGCTGCTCGCCGCGAAGATCGAAGCGCTGAAGAGCCAGATCAACCCGCACTTCCTGTTCAACACGCTGACCTCGATCTCGTCGCTCATCCGCTCGGAGCCCGACACGGCGCGGATGCTCATCATCAAACTGTCGGCGCTGCTGCGCCGGTTGATGCGGAGCCACGAGCACTTCGTCAGCCTGCGCGAGGAACTGGAGTCGGTGGACGAGTACCTGGCCATCGAGGTCGTGCGCTTCGGTTCCACGCTGCGCGTCCACAAGGAGATCGCCGCCGACGCGCTGGACCTGGTGGTGCCGAGCATGATCCTGCAGCCGCTGGTCGAGAACGCGATCAAACACGGACTGGCGCGCAAGATCGGGCCAGGATCGCTGACCGTGCGTGCCACTCGCGCGGGCGGTCGCGCGGTGATCGAGGTCGAGGACGACGGCATGGGCTTTCTGATCGAGCGGCTGGACCAGCCGATGTCGAGCGGCATCGGGCTGGCGAACGTCCGTGAACGCCTGCGCGTGATCTACGGCGCCTCCTGCCAGCTGGCGCTGGCCAGCGAGCCGGGCAAGGGCACCCGTGCGCGGATCGAGATCCCCGAGATGATCACCCCGGCGCGGATCCCGGCATGACCAGCGAGGCTCGCCTCGGACCGACGCAGGCTCGCCTCGCTGGTCCAACCAGTGTTAGCTTGCCCGCGCGTTCGCGCGGGCGTAGACATCTTGAACGGGCCTGACTCACGTGGACGAATCCCGACCGTTCAAGACGTCTAGCACGCCGCAGCGCGAAGGCGAGCCGGCGATGCGCGCCCTGGTGGTCGACGACGAAGAGCTGGCGCGCGACGAGCTGTGCTACCAGCTCCGCAATGAGAGCGACGTCGAGGTGGTGGCCCAGGCCGCCAACGGCGTGGCGGCGCTGGAAGCGCTGGACGCCGCCGAGCCGGACATCGTCTTCCTGGATGTGCAGATGCCGGGGCTGACGGGCTTCGAGGTCGCCCGGCGACTCCTGCAACGGGGGGACGACTTGCCGCTCGTCGTGTTCGTGACGGCCTTCGACCGCCATGCCATCGAGGCGTTCGAGGTCAACGCCGTCGACTATCTGCTGAAGCCCGTTGACCCCGCCCGGCTGCGCCAGGCCCTCGACCGGGCGCGCCGGCGGCTGGGCGCTGAGCGCAACGGCGACCTTTCCGGGGCCGGGCTGGGCGACCGACTGGAGCAATTGGCCCGGATGGTGGCGGGCCGGACGCCACGGCGCGATCAGGTGGCGCTCAAGGCCGGCGACCGGCTGTTTTTGGTGCAGGCAGAGGACATCGTGTTCGCGTCCCTGGCCGACGAGTCGATTACCATAGTGACAGGGCAGGTGACGGGGACGTCCAACTACCGGACCTTGGACGACCTGCACGGGCGGCTGGACCCGGAGATGTTCTGGCGGGTCCACCGGTCTCACCTCGTCAACATCAACCAGATCAAGGAGATCGTGCCTTGGTTCAGCAGGAACTATATCCTCCGGATGAAGGACGCGAAGTCCACGGAGATTCCGGTCAGCCGGTCGCAGACCAAGCGGCTCCGGGACTACCTGAAACTGTAGAAGCGTTACAGGTCTTGCCGGCCGGGCCCGGCGAGGAGGCGTCGTTCGGCCTCCAGCGGGAGGCGGCCTATGAGCGCGCGTATGCGCCGGCACCTCCTCTGCCACCGACGCCCTCGGTGGCCCACCGCCTCAATGTCTGGAAAGACGAGCTGATTGCGTGGTTCAAGACCCTGGCGTCGGCCGCGGTCTATGCCACGCTGATCGTGACGTTCGGGTTCCAGGTGGCGCGCGTCGAAGGTCTGAGCATGGCGCCGACGCTGGCCGATCAGGATCGGCTGATCGTCAACAAGTTCATCTACCGCATCAGCGCCCCGCGAAAGGGCGACATCGTGATGCTGTACTACCCGGTGAACCCGGACAAGTCGTTCGTCAAGCGCGTGATTGCCGAAGAGGGCGACCAAGTGCGAATCGTGGACGGCAAGGTGTTCGTGAACGACGTGCCGATGCCGGACGAGTTCGTCATCCCCGAGTACCGCAGCCACGACGACTTCGGCCCGAAGGTGATTCAGGAAGGCTACTACTTCGTGATGGGCGATCACCGCAACAACAGCTCCGACAGCCGCCATTGGGGTGAGGTGCCGAAAAAGTACATCATCGGGCGCGTACAGCTGCGCTGGTGGCCGATCCCGACCGCGCGCGTGTTCTAAACCACCGTCCCCGCCGGGCGATTTCTGGTGAGCGACCGCTACACGGAGATTGCCCAGGTCCTCACCCGGGTTCTCGTCGTCAACCTGGCGGTCGCGGCTGCCAAGATCAGCCTCGGCTATTACACCGGCGCGGTCTCGATCATCTCAGACGGTTTTCATTCGCTGACCGACTCGGCGTCGAACGTCGTCGCCCTCGTCGGGGTGTCGGTGGCGCGGCGGCCGCCCGATGCCAACCACCCCTACGGCCATCGCAAGTACGAGACGATGGCTTCGATCGGGATCCTGGTCTTCCTGATCATCGTGCTGGTGGAGGTGCTGTCGGCGGCGACCGATCGCTTCCTGAACGGCGGCACGCCGCGCGTCTTTCCCGAGGGCATCGCCATCATGGGGATCACGCTGGCGATCAACGTCTTCGTCGTCAAGTACGAGCTGGCGGCGGCCCGGCGGCTGCACAGCGAGGTGCTGCGCGCCGACGCGAAGCACACCCGCAGCGACGTGCTCACTTCGGGCGCGGTGCTGGGCGCGCTGGTCGGCGTCTGGCTGGGCTACCCGATCTTCGATCCGCTGGCCGCGCTGCTGGTCGCCGCCTTCATCGGCCACGCCTGCTGGGACATTGCCCAGGAAGCGTCGCGCATCCTGGGCGACGAAATCGTGATCGCCGAGGGCGACGTGCGCGAGGTGTTGCGCGGCGTGCCTGAGGTGCTGGGCAGCGAAAAAATCCGGACACGCGGATCGGCGGACTACGTGTTCCTGGACCTGCACCTGTGGCTGGCGCCCGACACACCGCTGCAGGCGGCGCACGCCAGATCTCATGAAGCGAAGGATCGTCTGATGGCGCGATTTCCGCAACTGGTGGACGTGGTCATCCACATCGAGCCGCCGCCGCTGGACGCCGAGCGCCTGCAGGTCGGCCGGTTCTAGAGCCAGGCACCAAGGACGGCGCTACATCGAGTCGAAAAGCGCTCCGGTCTACCGGTTCGGCGGAATGTGGCGGCGGACCAGCGCCAACGACCCGAGCACCAGCGCCATGGTGACCGCCCACGAGGAGAAATAGCCGGGCGGGCCGCCGCGATCCAGTGCGAAGTTGCCGGCGTAGGACGCCAGCGTGTTGCCGATGCGTCCAAAGCCCACCACCGCGCCGACGCCGGTGCCGCGAATGTCGGTCGGGTAGACGTGCGCGGCCAGGGCATACATGGTGGTCTGGACGGCGTTCAGCAGGCCGCCGGTGATCGCGAACAGCACGATCAGGCGCGTGGTGGCGTCGAGCGCCATCGGGGTCGCCGCCATCGCCAGTGCGCTGACGATCGCCAGCGCCGACATCCCCAACATGGTCACGCGCGACCCCAGGCGCTGAATCACCAGCGCTCCGAAGATGGCGCCGGCCACGCCGCCGAAGTTGAACGCGGCGTTGGCGTTGGTGCCGACGATCGGCGGGAATCCGGCGCCCGTCAGCATGGCCGGGATCAGCAGGAAGCCGATGTAGTTGGCCATCAGGCAGAAGAAGAACGCGCCCATCAGGCCGATAGTGTCCAGCCGCAGCGACGGCGCGAAGACGGCGCTCATCGAGGCCTGCGACTTGGGCCTCGCCTCTCCGGCGCTGTCCACATAGGCGGCGTCCGGCGGCACCTGGTGACCGATACGGCGGAGCACCGCCGACAGTTCGGGCCACCGGTCACGCCGCCCGGCCAGGAAGCGCGGCGACTCGGGCAGCACCTTGAACAGCACCAGCGCGAGGATGATGGGAATCACGCCGCCGATCACGAACAGC